>CP070630.1:1076294-1118059 GCA_020356025.1 Dehalococcoidia bacterium
GTCCGGCTGGAGCGCACCTACCAGCTCAACTTCGGCGGCAACACCGACTTCCTGAACATGCTGGAGCGGGAGAGGCTAATGTCCAAGAAGATCTCCAAGACCAGCGCTGTCGCCTCCCAGCTGGACTACGAGCTGCCCGAGGCCGACATCCACGTGGGACCCAGCGACTACGTGCCCTGGCTGCTCGACCGCAAGTTCTGCCATATCCGTATGGAGGGAACAACCTTCGGGAACGTGCCCTTGAACCTAGAGGTGAAGCTGGAGGTCTGGGACAGCCCCAACTCAGCGGGGGTGGTCATCGATGCCATCCGCTGCTGCAAGCTGGCCCTCGATAGGGGCATCGCCGGCGCCCTGGAAGCGCCATCTGCCTACTTCATGAAATCGCCTCCCAAGCAGTTCACCGATGACGAAGCACGTCGGATGGTGGAACAGTTCATCCAAGACCAACCAAAGGAAGGGATAATCGAGCCCCAGCCATCGCCGGGGCCGGAAGAATAGCCCCTGACGGTGCCGACGGCACCTGCTCGCCCTTATGTGGAAGTACCTTTTGATCTTGGCATGTGCCCGTCTACTGGGACGGCTCCCCCCTCGCGTCCTCTATCTCCTGGCCACAGTGGCAGCGTTCCTGATCTACACCTTCGCCGGGCGCCTCCGCCAGAACGTGTGGGACAACATGCGCCACGTCATGGGACCGAACACGCCCAAAAAGGAGCTACGCAGGGCGGCCCGCCAGGTCTTCGGCAACTGGGCCAAGTCCTATGCTGACCTAGTCCACCTGCCCTACCTGAACCTGGACAAGTTCTTCGAGCAGAAGCTGGTCTACCACGGATTCGACGAGAATATGCTGCCGGCGATCACTAACGGCAAGGGAGTGATCATCACCAGCGGCCACTTTGGCAACGCCGAGCTGGGCATCCAGGGCCTGTTGGCCAAAGGCGTCAAGGTCACCGTGCTCACGGAGCCCATCCAGCCGCCGGCCCTCTCCCGCCTCGTCGACGGTCTGCGGGCCAACAAGGGCCACACCTTCCTCCCGGTCAGCATCGGCAGCATCAAGGTCCTCCTACGCTCGATCAAGGCGGGGGGCGTAGTGGGCCTCATGTGCGACCGCGATATCGAGGGGCAAAGTATCCGTGTGCCCTTCTGCGGCACCCCCACCAGCATGCCGGTGGGGGTAGTGGAGCTGGCTACGCGCACCGGCGCTACCATCGTCCCCATCTTCGTATATCGCAAGAACGGCAACGCCTGCGAGGCCTTCCTGGAGCCACCCCTGGAGTTGGTCAATAGCGGCGACCCTCAGGCCGACCTCAAGACGAATGTGCGGCGCCTCCTAGAACGGTTCGAGGCTCACCTCCGTCGCGACCCCGGCCAATGGACCGTCCTGGAGACGGTGTGGGATGCGGAGGAGGGCGAAGAGCCGTGAGCCGCAGCGGAGACCTGGGCAAGGCCGACCTCCACATCCACACCGCCATAGGCGACGGCATGGCCGAGATCCAGGAACTTCTGGACTATGTGGAGGAGAAGACTGACCTTGATGTCATCGCCATCGCGGATCACGACAACATCAAGGGAGCCCATGCCGCGCGCGAACTCCGCGCCAAAGGGCGCTACAGCTTCGAGGTGGTGACGGCGGTGGAGGTGACGGCCGTGGAGGGCCATCTCCTGGCCCTGTACGTAGAGGAGCCTCCGCCCGCCCTTCGACCGCTGGTGGAGGTGCTGGAGGCCGTGCACAGTCAGGGCGGCCTCTGTATCATCCCCCATCCCCTGGCCTGGCTGACCCGCAGCCTAGGCGAGCGAACCATCGAGCGCATTATGAGAACAGGCGACAATGGCGTATACTTCGATGGCATAGAGGTAGGCAACGGAACGTTCGCCGCTCGCATGAGTGTGAAGAAGGCCATCAGGCTGAATCAGGAACGATATCACCTGGCCGAGGTGGGAGGCAGCGACGCCCACTTCCTGGTGACAGTGGGCAGCGCCTACACCCTCTTCCCCGGCTCCACCGCCGAGGACCTGCGCCGCGCCATCCTGGACAAGCAGAGCAAAGCCGCCAGCGGCCACCAACCCAGCCTTCTGGAGATCGGCCCCGGGCAGGTGGCGCGCCAGATGTGGCGCGGCATCACCGTCACCCCCCGCACCCTGGGCTGGGGGCCCACGATCAAGAGCTTTGTGAAGCGCATCTTTCCGTTTGTGCGATGAAGATAGCGCTAGTGTCGCCGTATGATTTCGCCGTCCCCGGCGGCGCGAACAACCACATCTGCCATCTGGCTGACCACTTCGCGCGTCTGGGCCACGACGCCCGTATCATTGCCCCGGCCTCCCGCAGAGAGGGCCTGCGCCGCGACGGCCTCATCGTCATCGGCGAGCGCTCCATCGGCCTCCCCGCTGGCGGCTCGGTGGCCCACATCACCCTCTCCCTCACCCTCGGGCCCAAGGTGGAGCGAGTGCTTGCCAGCGAGCGCTTCGATGTCATCCACCTCCACGAGCCCTTCGTGCCACTCCTGCCCTTCCAGGTTCTCCGCCGCTCCAAGGTGACAACCGTTGCCACCTTCCACGCCGCCAAGGACGAGGGCCGACGCTGGTACGCCTACTTCCGCCCAGCCATAAGCGTCTGGTGGCACAAGATCCAGGGCAAGATCGCCGTGTCACCCGCTGCCCTGCGCTTGATCAGTCGCTACTTCCCCGACGACTACGAGATCATTCCCAATGGTGTCAAGTACGACCGCTTCGCTTCCCCCGTCCCCCCCTTCGCCGAGTACAAAGACGGCAAGCTGAACATCCTCTTCCTGGGACGCCTGGAGAAGCGCAAGGGGCTCCCCTATCTGCTACAGGCCTACGCCCAGCTCAAGGCCAGGATGCCCGATACCCGCCTGCTCATCGTCGGGCCCGATGGAGGCATGAGGCAGGCATGTGACGGCTTCGTACAGAGGGAGCGACTGAAGGACGTGGTATTCACCGGCTACGTATCAGAGAAGGACCTGCCCCGCTACTACAAGACGGCCGATGTCTTTTGCGCCCCCAACACCGGCAACGAGAGCTTCGGCATCATCCTCCTGGAGGCCATGGCCGCCGGCACCCCTGTGGTCGCTTCCGATATCGAGGGGTTCGCCTACGTGGTCGGCCACCAGGCCGAGGGCCTGCTAGTGCCTCGCCGCGACACAACTGCCCTGGCCGACGCCCTTCTTCAGCTCCTGAGCGACCCTGACCGCCGCGAGGAGATGGGCCGCATGGGCCAGATCAAGGCCCAGAGCTTCGATTGGTACCACGTCTCCCAGCAGGTTCTCTCCTTCTACAAGCGGGTGGCAGAGAAAAGGGCCTCGCTGGCTCTTGAGGACACGTAGGGGGAAGAATGTTCTCTCTCCTGCCCCACTCCGTCCCTCGCCGCATCACCGACCCCATCGTCTTCCTGCTGGCCAAGGCCCACGTCACTCCCAACGCTCTCACCCTCCTGGGCGTCCTGGGAAGCGCCGGAGCGGCCGCCCTGCTGGCCCGCGGCCAGTTCCTGGCGGGCGGAATCGTTGTCCTGGCAGCAGGAGCGCTGGACATCCTCGATGGCGCCCTGGCTCGTGCCACCGGCCAGGTCACCCGCTTCGGAGCCGTCTTCGACTCCGTAATGGACCGCGTCTCAGAGGCGGCCGTCCTCTTCGGCCTCCTCTACTACTACACCGACCGTGATGCCCGCGAGGAGTCAGTCCTGATCTTCGCAGCGCTGGCTGGCTCCATGCTGGTGAGCTACATCAGGGCTCGCGGCGAGATCCTGGGCATCCCGATAAAGGAAGGGCTCTTCACTCGCGCCGAGAGAGTGATCATCATCGGCGTCGGTTGCATGATAGACCAGGTGAGGATCGCCCTCTGGATCCTGGCTGTCCTGGCCAACCTCACCGCCCTTCAGCGCCTCTACCTTGTCTGGCGCAAGACGCCCAAGGAGGAGCCCGTTGATACCCCTTAGGGAGCAGGAGTTTCTGCGAGAGAAGTTCAGCCACGAGCTGGTCAGGCGCGTCAGAATCGATTTCTTCACCGAGAAGGAGACCTCAGTTCTCGTCCCCGGCCGCCAGCCCTGCCAGTACTGCAAGCCTACCCGACAGATGCTGCAGGAGCTCGCTGCTCTCACCGATGGGATCAGCCTGCGCCAGCACATCTTCGAGGACGACAAGGAGGCGGTCGCTCAGTACCGAGTGGAGAGGATACCAGCCATCGTCCTCCACGGCGGCGATGAGCGCTGGCTGAAGTACTACGGCCTCCCCGGCGGCTACGAGTTCGTCACCCTCGTCGAGACCATCGTGGACATTTCGCGCGGCATCAGCTATCTGAGCGATGAAACACGCAGGAGGCTGCGCAAGCTAAAGAAGGACGTGCGCGTTCAGGTGTTCGTGACGCCGGCCTGCCCCCACTCTCCCCAGATGGCCCGCCTCGCCTACCAGGCGGCCCTGGAAAGCACTCACATCAGAGCCGAGGTCATTGAGGCAGATGAATTCCCAGAGCTGAGCCAGCGCCACCAGGTGCGCACCGTCCCCACCACTATCATCGAAGACAAGACCCGTTTCTCCGGTGCCGTGCGCGACGACGTCCTGGTGGACATCATCGAGAGGGTGCTGCAGCCTGCGCCTCTGACGGAGGCGACTGCGGCTCCAGAGAGGGGGCCGGTCACTCCGATATCCGAGTCCAGCGCCACCGCCGGCGGCGGCAAGATCATCCTGCCCTAGCGCCTGCGCAGACGAGCCGTCAGCACAGCTATCCCCAGAAGGCTCACGCCCGCCAGGGCCCCGCCAGCGACCGCCAGACCCACCGCCGTGCCCCAGGGAAACTCGTCCTCGCCAGCCTCTTCCGCCTCACCCGTCTGCTCCGCGGGCGTGGGCTGCACCTCCGACTCCTGCTCTGCGGCAGGCGTGGAACCTTCGCGCGGGGGCAGGCCCAGACTGGCCCGCCAGGCGTCCTCCAGGCCACCCTGGTCGAAGCCGTAGACCTTCAGGAGAGCCTTGTCGACGGTGCTTCCCTCCTTGAAGATGGCATATAGCTCAGCGAACTTCGCCGACCCGTGGGTCTCAATCAGGAAGTCCACCAGGCTCCAGGCCTGGCCGTAGAAGAGGGTCACCTTGCTGGCATCACCGGTGGGAGCGGTCATCGAGCGGACGGAGAGGAGGCTGTCACGCTCCACAGCCTTGTCCAGGGCCGAGGTAAAGCCCGCGCCGGGCTCCGACTGGCCGTACATGGCCGTTCCCTCGTCCAGCCAGGCAGGCAAGGAGCCGTAGGGGCCCTCACCCGCCACGTGGGTCACGATGTGGGTCAGTTCGTGGCGAAGGGTGTCATCATCCCCTTCGCCTTGCATGAGAATCGTATCCGACGACACCCGCTCGCCAGCAACGACCACCCGCTGGGCGTGGGCCTCGCTGCGCCGCACCAGGGCGGGCAGCATGTCCTGGTAGCTATCGTAAATCCAGACCTTCACCGGGTAGTCAACGGTTACGCCCAACAGCCCCGACATCTCGTCCAGCGTCTCGCGGGCTACCTCCAGGGACGATACGGCAGAAGAGGAGCTGCCAGCGTACCAGTAGACGGTCACGTTGCCATCGCTAACGCTCTCCCAGGCGAAGCGGATGTCCTCATAGACAAAGGTAGCTGGTTCCGTGGTCAGCTTATTGCCAGCGCCGTCCTCGATCTCCCAGAAGTAGTCGATCTGAGCACCGGGCGCCAGGTAGCTGCGGGGCGGGTCGTTGGCCTTGAGATGGAAGTCCACCTGGACGCGCTCGGCGGGAGTGAGATCGGGCCGGCCGTAGGCCTTGACTCCGTCCGGCAGGATCTGATAGTGGAGGGTCGCCTCCTCGATGGTGGCCTGACTGTAGGCCGAGAGGCGGAACACCACCTCCTCGGGGAAGCTGTTCACCACATTTGTGGCCGTGACCTCTATCGCACTCTGGGCAGAGGCGACAGGGGAGACAACCGTCCCCACGAAGAGAACGGCCAGGCCCAGGAGGACTAGAAACCTTTTCATCCCTCGTCCTTGCCCAGCGTGGCCTTCTGATAGGCCCGCAGAAGCTCATCGAGTTCGCCGTCCAGGACGGCCTCGGCGTCGCTGGTCTCGTAGCCCGTGCGATGGTCCTTCACCATCTTGTAGGGATGGAGGACGTAGCTGCGGATCTGGTTGCCCCAGGCGGCGGAGACGTGCTCCCCCTTGAGACGATCCTTCTCCTCAGCCTGGCGCTCCAGCTCTCGCTCCAGCAGGCGCGCCTGGAGCACCTTCATAGCGATATCTTTGTTACGATACTGCGACCGCTCGTTCTGGCAGGAGACCACGATCCCGCTGGGGACATGGGTGATGCGGACGGCCGTGGCGTTCTTCTGGACGTGCTGGCCGCCGTGGCCACTGGCCCGGAAGACGTCGATGCGCAGGTCATCGGGGTCGATCGTCACCTCCGCCACGTCTTCGACCTCCGGCATCACCTCCACCAGAGCGAAGGAGGTGTGGCGGGCATGGGCGAAGTCAAAGGGCGAGAGACGCACCAAGCGGTGGACGCCCCGCTCGGCCCGCAGGTAGCCGAAAGCGTTGGGGCCAGCCACTTCAGCCATCGCGCTCTTGATCCCCGCTTCCTCTCCCACCGTCATGTCCAGCACACGCGCCTGGTAGCCGTGGCTCTCCGCCCAGCGGAGGTACATGCGCAGCAGCATGTCTGCCCAGTCCTGGGAGTCGGTGCCGCCAGCGCCGGCGTGGATGGCCAGGATGGCATCACGACGGTCATACGCGCCGGAGAGGGCCAGGGACAGCTCCAGCTCGTCCAGTCGAGCCGCCAGCGCCTCAGCCTCAACCGACACGTCAGCCGCCATCGCCTCGTCTCCCTCCGCCTCCGCCAGCTCCAGCAGATCGGACAGCTCGCCCACCTTGATCTCCAGCCCGCGCCAGGTCTCCACCTGCTCACGGGCCTCCGCCAGGCGACGCATCACCTTCTGCGCTCGCTGCGGATCGTCCCAGAAGTCGGGCCGGGAGGAACGACTCTCGAGGGTGCCTATCTCGCGTTCTTGGCTGGCGACGTCAAAGGCTCTCCGTTATGCGAAAGATGCGCTCGGAGAGCTGCTTGAGAACCTCTCTTACTTCTTGCATGGCAGCATCGACCACCTTGCGATTCGATTGCTAGAACAAGGACATCTGCTCACCGGCGGGCTGCGGCGCCGCCGCTATAGTCTGGCCGCCGGCCGCCTGGTGAGCCAGACGAGCGGGCTCCGGCAGGCGATAGCCCCGGCAGAGGCGAAGAACCCATTCCGCCGCTTCCGCCAAAGCGATGCGATGTCCCACGGAAACGTAGACCGGCGTCACTCCTGTCCGCGTGCGCACCACCAGGCCGATGATCTCCGGCCCATCGCGCAGCTCCACGCGGCTGCCCGCCTCCTCGCCCACAGGCCCGTGCTCGCCCACCAGACGCGACTTGGCGCAGCCGACGGTCGGCAGGTCGAGCAGCAACCCCAGGTGGCAGGCGATTCCGAACCGACGCTGGTGAGCCAGCCCCTGGCCATCCACCAAGAGCAGATCGGGTCTGAGAGACAGCCGCTGGAAGGCCTCGGCCAGCACCGGCACCTCGCGGAAGGCCAGCAGCCCCGGTACGTAGGGAAAGGTTAGCTCTGTCTCCACCACCTGGCTCTCCAGCACCCGCAGGTCGGGGTAGCTGAGCACGACCACGGCGCCGCAACCCTTGCCGCCAGCAGTGGCGATGTCCGCCCCTGCCACCGTGCGCACGTCCTGAGGCGAGCCCTCCAGGACGACCTGGGAGGCCAGCCGCTTCTGGGTGGCTATTGCGTCACGCGGCTCCAGGTTCCAGGGATGAA
This sequence comes from Dehalococcoidia bacterium, assembly GCA_020356025.1. Lineage (GTDB taxonomy): Bacteria > Chloroflexota > Dehalococcoidia > SM23-28-2 > SM23-28-2 > SM23-28-2. The sequence continues at coordinate 1,084,104 of CP070630.1, forward strand.
GCTGCTGTATTTCCATCGCAATCCCATTATACAGCCGCCAGCCGCCGCAGCGCCTCCAGCTTCTCTCGCCGTCCCAGTTTGGCCCGCTCGACCGCCGCCCGCAGGGCCTCGATGGAGCGGTCGTAGGTGCGGCGATCGACCGGATAGGGATGGCCGTCCTTGCCGCCGTGGGCGAAGGAGAAGCGGGCGGGATCGCGCACGCTGGCCTTGGCTCCGTACACCAGCTCCGAGACGAGGGCCAGGGCGCGGATGGTCTTGGCGCCCACTCCCTCCATGCCCAGAAGGCGCTCGAAGTCCTGGGGCTGGCGCTCGTAGGTCTTGAGGAAGATCTTGGCCAGCTTATCGGGATGGATGTCGCTGGGCTCAAGGTGATGGCGTTCCGGCAGCTCGAGCGTTTGCAGCCGCTTCAGCTCCCCCACCAGCTTGTCGGGCCTCTCGCCCGCCAGGCGGGCGCTCAGGTCGCGGCACTCATCGCTCTCTTGGGCCACCATGTTCAGCACGGACCCGCGGCCGTCGGAGCAGATGGCACTGTGGGGCTCGCAGACGAAGTCATCCACCCTCGACGACAGCCAGTGGTAGCGACGGGCCCAGCGGGTGGCCTCGTTCATCCCCTGCTGGATCACCGTCCAGGCACCGTCGCCGCTCCAGACGAAGGTATGATGATAGAGCTGATAGCCGTCCTGGAGAGCGGCCGAGTCCACCTTGGCCGCCATGCGCGAGGCGTAGACCAGGCCCGACGGCTCGAAGCCGTAGCGCTCGCCGAACAGCTCAAGTTCCTGCGGCGTCTTACGCGAGGTCTTGCCCTTGCCGCCGGCCACGAACAGCCCCGAGTCCTTCTCCAGCCCCCGCAGGCCCTCCTTGAGGGCGCCGCAGACGGTTGTCGTGACACCGCTGGAGTGCCAGTCGAAGCCGAGGACGCAGCCGAAAGCCTGGAACCACAGCGGGTCCGACAGCTTGGCCAGCACCTCCTGCGGCCCATACTCCTCGACGATGACCAGGGTGATCTGGCGGGCCAGCCCAGTCATCCGCTCGAAGAGCCATCTGGGGGCCGCCCCGTAGTGCAGCGGCAGGTTCGCCACGCCGGTGCGAGCGCCGGTGGACATGCCTGATCCTCCCCAGGCAAGGGTATCAGACAGCCGATCGGAAGTGAAGCGAGAAGAGGCACGCGACGGCGTCGACTAGGAAGGCAGACAGCTAGGCCTTAGGTCGGCTGCCCACGGCCAACTACTCCGAACCTACTTGGCCAGCACTCTGGACATCAGCTTCAGGCCCGCCTCCATCACCCGCCAGGGGGCTCCAGCGTGGAACGGCTTCCCTCTCTTGAAGCGGTAGGGAAGGTAGAGGGCCAGTATCTTCTTGCCCACCCGCCAGGCCGCTGACGTGCCCACCTTGTAGCGGCCGATGTCCTCCGGTCGAACCTCGACGGGCAGCTCAGGGCGGCCGGTAAGCCTCAAGGGCACCTGGGCGAAGGTGGCCTTGTCCAGCATGTCCATGACGCACATGCTCGTGGGATCGAAGGGCTTGGCGCCGCTCTTGCCCAGGACCTCCGTCGCTAGATGCTCAGCGGCCGTATCCGCTTGCAGGAAAGCCTCGAACGCCTGCTTAACGGGGAAGTCGGCGGTGTCGCCAACCGCGTAGACCTCGGGGTGCTCGACCACCTGCCGCGTCTCGAACACAGTTCGGAGGAAGCCACGATCGTCTGCTGGAAGAGCCGAGTAGCGCGTCCCGGCCACGTACGGCGGGAACGAGATGAGAAAGTCATAGGCCAGGCGCTCGCCGTTCTCATAGGTGATTTGCCCGGGCTCGACCTCGGAGACGACGTGCTCGGTGCGTCCCTCAATCCCGCGACGATCGAACTCGCCGCCGATGACCTCGTGAAGGCGCGGGCCGAAGACCTGTATGTAGCCCTTTTCGAAGGTCGTCCAGATTATGTCGACGTGCTCCCGCACCTTCTTCCTCTTCAGCCACGTTTCGAGCATCAGGACGATCTCGTAGAGCGGGCCGGAGCACTTGTTGTTGGGCGGGAGAAGGAAGATGACCCTCTTGCGCTCGCCGGGGCCGGCGCTGCTGGCAAGCTTCTCGAAGGCCTCCCGCAGCTTCAGCATGTCTTGTTCCGTCCACACGGAAAGGCCGTTTTCGACCAGGCCGGGCACCTCCGCCGGCCGCATGTCGGCACCGGTAGCGACCACCAGGAAGTCGTAGGTGAGGCCCTGTTTGTCGACGCGGACGCTCTTGGCTGTGGGGTCGATCTCCTGCACTCGACCCTGCACAAACTCGATTCCTTGCCGCTTGGTGGGCCGGCTGAGGTCGATGCGGAGCTTTTTGGGATCGAGGCCGAAGGGGATGTAGATGGTGTTGGGTTTGTAGACAAAGTGCTCCTGCTCCGAGACGAGGGTAATGTCGGCTCGATCACCTAGACGCCAGCGCAAGTAGAAAGCTGACTCAAGGCCACCGAAGCCACCGCCCAGCACCAGCAATCGAGGCTTGGCCTTCGCAGTCATCGCTGGCTACCTCCCTTGCACTGTCCACTGGCTCGCCAGCCTAGCATATCTGGTTTCCTTGTATATCCGCACCCGTGTGAGCGCCGGTCACCGCCGCGGTCGCCTCCCTCGCGCCGGACTCGCTTGCACATAGCGATAGCTCTCCTCGATCGCCGGCAGTGCCAGCGAGACGTCCTGCGGGTCGCTCAGGCGCAGGTGAAGCCAGTCGCCGAAGCGCCTGCCCTGGTGGACGAAGGGGCTCACCCTGGTGTCCTCCAGAAGCCGCTCCCTTTGCGGCGAAGGCACCTTCACAACCACACCTTCGTCCTGGAAAAATGCAAACATCTTTCCCCTCACCAGATAGGCGTCGCAGCCGAACATCCGCCGCGGCTCCACCTGGCCCCAGGCCATCAGGTTGGCCACGATCTCGCTCTGAGCCTGCTCAAGAGCCATGCTAGGGTTCGGCGCTAGGCGCCGTCAGCGCATCCGCCGCCTTCACCGTGTTCGTCAGGAGCATGGCCACCGTCATCGGCCCGACGCCGCCCGGCACGGGGGTGATCGCCGCCGCCTTCTCCGCCACCGCCTCGAAGTCCACGTCCCCCACCAGGCGATAGCCGCTCTTGCGGCTGGCGTCTTCCACCCGGTTGATCCCCACGTCGATGACCACCGTCCCCTCGCGCACCATGTCGGCGGTGATCGCCTTGGCCCTGCCCATAGCCGCCACCACGATGTCCGCCTGGCGGCTGTGGTAGGCTAGGTCCTTCGTGCCGGTGTGGCAGAGGGTGACGGTGGCGTTGGCGCCCGCTCGCTTCTGGATGAGGATAGCCGCCAGCGGCCGGCCCACTAGGTTGGAGCGGCCGCAGATGACCACGTGCTGACCGTCGGGCGGGTGGCCGGAGCGGATGAGCATCTCGACCACGCCCGCCGGCGTGCAGGGCAGGAGATACGGCTCTCCCTTGAACAGGCGACCCACGTTCATCGGGTGGAGGCCGTCGACGTCCTTCTCGGGCGCGATGGCGGCGGTGGCCCGCTGCTCATCGATCTGGAGCGGCAGAGGAAGCTGGACGATCATGCCGTGCACCTTGGCGTCGGCGTTCATTTTGGCGATAAGCCCCAGCAGCTCCGCCTCGGAGGTGGACTCGGGCAGGTGGATGGTCTGCGACTGGATGCCCGCCTCCTCGCAGGCGTTGCCCTTGCCGCGCACGTAGGAGATGGAGGCGGGGTTATCGCCCACCAGGATGAAGGCCTGGGCGGGCATCACGCCCCGCTCCTCCTTGAGCTGGCGGACGCGCTCCGCCACCTCCGCGCGGATGTCCGCTGCTATCGCTTTGCCGTCAATGATGCTACTCGACATGTGTTGCACTCTCCTGACCCACCTCCGCGGGCCCCTGAACCGCCCTCAGCCCCAGCTCGAACAGCCGCCGCGTGAGCGCGAGCTCACGTTCCGGCAGGAGCGAGGCCAGCTTCTGCTCCAGGAAGTCCAGCCCGCAGGTAAACACCTCGGAGAGGTGGTCCAGCGCCAGATGCGCCTCCTTCTCGCCGAATAGCTGCGGCGGCGCCATCTGCAGGCCCTCCATTTCGTACCTCGCCATCGTGTGGAACGGCGCCCAGAATCTGGCCACGAACAGAGCCTTCACTACGGACTGCGGGTCGATGTTGGGCGGTATGTGATCCATCACCTTCCGCAGCTCGCCGCGGAACTTCCGGTCGTCGATCATGTTGTCCTTCGGGTATTCGCCGATGGTCGCCAGGAATATGACCTCGGCGTTCAGCTCGAGCGCTTCCTGAGCCGCTAGGATGGCCTCGGGATACTGCCTCCTCCGATGCTGGCGCCACGCGTCGTCAGCCCGCATGAGCACGCCAGCCTCAAAGCCCGCCGCGAAGTGCAGGACACCCAGGGCCTCCTCCAGGGCCTGCTCACCCTCCGGCCCCAGCTTCGACAGCCCTTCTGCCAGCTCCTTCGCAGCCTCAGCCACCTCCGCCTGAAGCGTCTCGGCCATGGGCAAACGCAGCTGGACGTCGTTGCAGAACGCGACTGAGACATCGTAGCCGCCCTCAGCTCCAGTGCTCAGCACCAAGTCAAAAGTTGGGAGCCTATCCTCGCCAGTCACTTTCCTACACCTTCTCGTGCGGCGTGCGGGCCACCTCCGTGCCGTCGGCCAGCTCGACCACCGCGTAGTCGCCGAACATACTCGGCGCTTCCTTCTGCATGATCCGCAGTATCTGGAGCGCTACCTTGCGTATCTCCACGTCCGCCCACTCGCTCGCCCGCATCTCGATGAAGTGGCGCAACGCGCGGCCGTTCGCCGTCACGAAGATCATCGTCTCGGTGGCGTTGGGCAGCACGCTGCGAGCCGCCTGGCGGGCCAGCTTGCGCCGCTGGGTGCGATCGGGCACGTCCTTGTACTTGGCCGCCAACCCCTCCACCAGCTCCGCGTACGCCTCGTGCGCGGCCTTGATCGCCCGTAGCCAGCGTGCATGCAACTGCTCGTCCTCGGCGATGACGTCCGGCTCGATGAAGTTGGCCGTCGATTCGTCCACGTAGCGCTGCGAGAGCTGGCTGTAGCCGAAGCCAGCCCGATGGCGCACCAGCTCGTGGGTCAAGGAGCGCGACACGCCGGCGATGATGAAGTTCCAGACGGCGTGCTCCAGGACACTGCCGTGCTTGGACTCGATGATGTTGTCCAGGTACTGGCGGTTGTCCTTGCGCCCCTTGCCGTAGGACAGATAGCAGAGGCGGCCGGCGGCCTCCGCCAGCATCTCCGCCCCCACCTCCGTGTCCGTCTGCCAGGCCATGCCGTACTCGGACAGGAAGCTATCGATGGCCGCATCGTCGACAGACTGCCGACCTACCAGATAGACCTTGGGCTCGCGGATAATGTTCACGGCCCGCCTCCCGCCGCCAGAGCGCCGTCATGGGCAGGCTCATTATAGCCCCTACCCCCTGGAGCGTAAAGAGATTATACGGTTGTTCCCCTGCACATTTACACCTCTTGCTCTCGCCTGTACAATGAAGCCAACCATGTCCCCCTACGCCGTCGGCATCGATATCGTCGAACTGGAGCGTGTTGCCGCCGCTCTGGAGCGGCACGGCCAGCGCTTCATCGAGCGCGTCTACACCCCCATCGAGGCCGCCATCTGCCGCGGCCGCCCGCCTGAACTGGCCGCTCGCTTCGCCGCCAAGGAGGCGGTGATGAAGGCCCTGGGCACCGGCGCTCGCGGCGTCGCCTGGCGCGAGATCGAGGTGCTGCTCAATCGCCGCGGCAAGCCGCTGGTCTACCTGCACGGCCGCGCCCAGGAGCGCGCCAAGGAGATCGGCCTGGATGGGCTGGACTTGAGCATGTCCCATTCCCGCCAGTACGCCGTCGCCTTCGTGGTGGCCAGCGCCGACTCCCACCACGCCGAGAGCGACCGCGACGGCTGGCGAGAAAAGCTTATCGATATCCTCAAAGAGCGCGGGCTGCTGTGAAGCTGGTCACCGTCGAGCAGATGATGGAGCTGGAGCGCAATGCGGGCGTGCCCGTGCCCCAGCTCATGGAGAACGCCGGCCTGGCCGTCGCTCAGGAGGTGTGGCTGCTTCTGGGCGAGATCGCCGAACGCGCCATCCTGGTTCTGGTTGGCCCCGGCAACAACGGCGGCGATGGTCTGGTGGCCGCTCGCCACCTGCACGACTGGGGCAGCAAGGTGGACGTCTACATGCTCAAGCCCCGCGACGCCGAGAAGGACGACGTCTACCGCCAGGTGGTAGAGCGCGACATCCCCGTGAAGACTGCAGCAGAGGACAATGGCTTCCAAGCCCTCGAAGAGACGCTCTCGCGGGCGGATGTGGTCATCGACGGCCTGCTCGGCACCGGCCGTATGCGGCCCATCGACGGCGAGCTGGCCGAGATCATGAGGCGTCTGGCCGTCGCCCGCCAGCGGCCCCTCCCTCCCCACATCCTGGCCGTCGACCTGCCCAGCGGCGTCGACTGCGATACCGGCGCCGTCGACCCCCTCTGCGTCCCCGCCGAGTTGACGGTGGCGCTGGCTCACAGCAAGGTGGGCCTGCACGCCCTGCCCGCCGCCCAGTATTGCGGCCGCATCGAGGTGGCGGACATCGGCATACCACCCGCCCTGAGCGAGAACCTGCCCTACGAGCTCATGACCGCCGCCTGGGCGCGCTCCCTGCTTCCGCCAAGGCCTCCAGAGGCCAACAAGGGCACCTTCGGCAAGGTGCTGGTGGTGGCCGGCTCCACCGATTACATCGGCGCCGCCTACCTGGCCGCCGTCGGCGCCGGCCGCGTCGGAGCGGGCATGGTCAGCCTAGCCTGCGCCCGTAGCATCTACCCCATCATGGCTGCCAAGCTGGTGGAATCCACCCTCCTCCCCCTACCCGATGTCGAGGGCTTCCTGACAGGCGAATCAGTCCACAACGTCCTTCAGGCCCTCGACCAGGGCTACAACGCCCTCCTGGTGGGCTGCGGCTTGGGCCAGATGGGCTATGTACAAGCGTTCATACAATCCCTGCTTCCCCGCCTGAAGGACGAAACCCTGCGGGCGGTCGTCATCGACGCCGATGGCCTCAACGCGCTGGCCGGCAGGGACCAGTGGTGGCAGAAGCTCACCGTGCCAGCCATCGTCACCCCCCACCCGGGAGAGATGTCCCGTCTCACCGGCCTGCCCATCGCGGACATCCAGTCCGACCGCCTCCAGACGGCCGTCGGCCAGGCGAGCGCCTGGGGTACGACGGTCATCCTCAAGGGAGCCCACACGGTGGTCGCCGCCCCAGACGGCCGCGCCCGCGTCAGCCCCTTCGCCAACCCCGCGCTGGCCTCGGGCGGCACCGGCGACGTCCTGGCGGGAGCCATCGCCGGGCTGGTCGCCCAGGGTTTGGAGCCTTTCGATGCCGCCTCCCTCGCCGTCTACCTGCACGGCCGGGCGGGCGAGAAGGTGCGGGCAGAGCTGGGGGACGCCGGCCTTCTGGCTGGCGACCTGCTGCCGGCGCTGCCCCAGGTGATCAAAGAGCTGAGCGGCCGCTAGGATGGAATCCCGCAGGCGCTGGCTAGTCCGACCTCAGACCCCGACCCTGGTCGAAGGCCCTTTCCCCCCGCTAATCCGCCACCTCCTCTACTGTCGAGGCGTGCGCAGCGAGGATGAGGCCGCCCGCTTCCTTTTCCTGGAACCCCACTCGGAACACGACCCCCATCTCCTGCCGAGCGTAGAGCAGGCGGTGGAACGACTCTCGACAGCCATCAGAGACAGCGAAGGCATCGCCGTCTTCGGCGACTTCGACGTGGACGGAGTGACAGCGGCCGCCCTCCTCACCGAGGCGCTAAGAGAACTGGGAGCGAATGTCACTGCCTACATCCCCAATCGCTTCAGCGAAGGCTACGGGCTGAACGTGGGCGCCATCACCACCCTCCGCGAGCGGGGGGCCAGTCTGCTCCTGGCCGCCGACTGCGGCACCAGCTCAATCGAAGAGGTGGACCACGCCGTCCGCCTCGGCATGGATGTCATCATCCTGGACCACCACACCATCCCGACAGAGCTGCCGCCAGCCGTCGCCCTGGTCAACCCCAAGCTTCTGCCAGAGGCAGGCCAGGAAAGCCCTCTCGGAGAGCTGGCGTCGGTGGGAGTGACCTACGAGGCAATGGCTGCCCTTTATCAGGCCCTGGCTCGCGCCTGGCAGCCCCGGCGCTTCCTAGACCTGGTCGCCATCGGCACAGTGGCCGACCTTGCCCCCCTCGTGGGGGAGAACCGCTATCTGGTGAAAGAGGGCCTGGCAGCCATCGCCACGGCGGAGCGGCCCGGCCTCAGTGCCCTCATCGCAGCGGCAGGGCTGCGGCCCGAGTGTGTGGACAGCGAGGCCATCGCCTACACCCTGGGCCCCCGCCTCAACGCCGCCGGTCGCCTGGCCCACGCCGACCTAAGCCTCCGCCTCCTTCTGACGCAGGACGAGAGCGAGGCGGGCGAACTCGCCCAAGAGCTCAACGCTCTCAACCAGGAACGGCAGCGCCAGACCGAGCAGGCCTTCGCCACAGCGGCTGAACTGCTCACGGCCGAGGACGCCCAAGCTCCCCTCGTCTTTATTGGCCATCCGGACATCTCCGAGGGCATTGTGGGGCTGGTCGCCAGCAGGCTGGTGGACGAGCGCTACCGGCCCGCCATCGTCTGCCAGAACGGCCAAAGCGAGAGCCGGGGAAGCTGCCGCAGCATCCCCGAATTCGACATCATGGACGCCTTGCGCCGCCAGGCCCATCTGCTCGTGCGCTACGGCGGCCACCCTCGCGCTGCTGGCTTCACTGTGGCCAACGCCAACCTGCCCGCCCTCAAGGAGGCCCTGCTGGAGCGAGCCGCCAGCGAACTTGCGGGGACAGAGCTTTCGCCGGCCCTGACCGTCGACGCCGAGCTGCCCCTCGGCCACCTGCGAGGCGAGGACATCCGCTGGCTTCAGTACTTCCAGCCTTACGGACAGGGCAACCCCGAGCCCACTTTCCTCAGCCGCGGCGTCTCCGTAGCGGAGACGCGCCTCCTCGGCAATAACGGCCAGCACCTGCGCCTGAAGCTGAAGGATGGGCGTGTCACCTGGCCGGCCATCGCCTTCGGCATGGGCGAGCGCTCGGTGGAGCCCGGCCAGCGGGTAGACGTGGTCTACTCCCTGGCCAGCGAGCGCTGGAGCGACGATGCCCTAGAGCTCCACATCAAAGACTTCGCCCTTACCGCCTAGAACGTCGCCTGCCACCTTGCCGCCCCAGCACTCCTTGCGCTACAATCGCCTCTGGACGCCAGAAGGGAGAACGTCTCAATGAAGGAGTACGCCGCCGAGAACATTCGCAATGTGGCCCTCACCGGTCACGGCAGCACCGGCAAGACATCGCTCTCGGAGGCGATGCTGTTCAACGCCAAGGCCATCAACCGTCTGGGCCGTGTGGACGATGGCAACACCACCTCCGATTTCGATCCTGATGAGGTTCGTCGCAGCTTCAGCGTCAACCTGTCGGTCCTGCCCTGCGAGTGGCAGAGTAACAAGCTCAACATCCTCGACACCCCCGGCTACGCCGACTTCGTGGGCGAGGTCAAGTGCGGCGTGCGGGCCGCAGATGCCGCCGTCATCGTAGTCTGCGGCGCCTCCGGCGTGCAGGTCGGCACCGAGTACGCGTGGATCTACGCCGACGAACAGAATCTGCCCCGTCTGGTGTTCATCAACCGCATGGAACGGGAGAACGCCGACTTCCACCAGACGCTATCTCAGCTCCAAGGCATGTTCGGCCAGAAGTGCGTGGCCTTCCAGCTACCCCTGGGCGCCCAGGCCGACTTCAGGGGCGTGGTCGACCTCCTTACCATGAAGGCCTACGTGGGCGAGAAGGGCGAGGCCCAGGAGGTGCCCGAGGAACTCATAGAGCAGGCGGCCAGCCTGCGGGAGAAGCTCGTGGAAGCAGCCGCCGAGACCGACGATGCCCTCATCACCAAGTACCTGGAAGGCGAAGACCTCACGGAGGACGAGCTGCGACAAGGCCTGAAGACAGGGGTCTGTCAGGGCTCCCTCATTCCGGTCCTCACCGGCTCGGCCACCAAGAACGTAGCGGTGACCCTGCTTATGGACGCGCTCTGCAGCTACGTGCCCTCGCCGGCGGACATGGCGGTGGCGGTGAAGGACGGTGAGTCCATCAAGGCCGATGCTAAAGGCCCCCTTGCCGCCCTCGTGTTCAAGACCACGGCTGACCCCTACGTCGGTCGCCTCACCTACTTCCGCGTCTATTCCGGCACGCTCAAGGCTGATTCGCAGGCCTGGAATGCCAACAAGGGCAGCGCCGAGCGCATCGGGCCCCTGTATCTCATCCGAGGCAAGAGCCAGGAGCAGGTCAGCCAGGTGGTGGCCGGCGACCTCGGCGCCGTGGCCAAGCTGGCCGAGACCAGCACCGGCGACACGCTGACCACCCGCGAGAAGTCCATCATCCTGCCGGGCATCTCCTTCCCCGAACCAGCCTTCAGCGGCGCCGTTCACCCCAAGAGCAAGGCCGACCTGGACAAGATGGGCAGCGCCCTCTCCCGCATCGCTGAGGAGGACCCCACTCTGCGGGTCTCCCGCAGCCAGGACACCAGCGAGACGATCATGTCCGGCCTGGGCGATTCCCACGTGGAGGTGGCAGTAGAGAAGATACGCCGCAAGTTCGGCGTGGACCTGGAGATGACCACCCCCAAGGTGCCCTACAAGGAGACCATCACCGCCGGTTCCTCAGCCGAGTACACCCACAAGAAGCAGACCGGCGGCCACGGCCAGTACGCCCGCGTGGCCATCGAGCTGGAGCCATTGCCCCGCGGCAGCGGCTTCGAGTTCACGAACCGCATTGTCGGCGGCGTAGTGCCCAAGCAGTACATATCGTCGGTGGAGAAGGGCATAGTCGAGGCCATGCACGAGGGTGTGCTCGCCCGCTACCCCCTCATCGACATGAAGGCGACCCTGTTCGACGGCAAGGACCACCCGGTGGACTCCTCAGATATCGCCTTCAAGATCGCCGCCGCCGCCGCCCTCAAGAAGGGAGCCCAGGACGCTCATCCGGTGCTCCTGGAGCCCATAATGAACCTGCAGGTCGCGGTGCCCGAAGCCAACACGGGGGACGTCATCAGCGACCTCAACGGCAAGCGGGCCAAGGTGATGGGAATGACGCCCGAAGGCACCCGCACGGTGATCGAGGCCCAGGCGCCCATGGCCGAGGTGCAGCACTATGCCGCCGACCTACGCTCGATGACTCAGGGTCGGGGCAGCTACTCCATGCAGTTCAGCCACTACGAAGAGGTCCCCGCTCACGTCGTCCAGCACATCATCGAGCAGGCCGAGGAGAAAAAGGGCTAGGAGACGAGAGGCCGCACCGCCACCACCGCTCGCTGCGGCGCCAACTGCAGCAGTTCCTCATCCGAAGTCCCACGCGGGATGCCGTAGTAGCGTTCCGCCATAGAGGTTGACCGCCGAACGAAGAGCTTCAGGACGTGCGCCTTCTCCTGCGGGTCGGTGAGAGGAGTGGCGACGCCCCTCGCCTTGCGAGACCCCACCTGCACCTCGACCTCAGGGTTGGCCACTAGGTTGCGGTACCACGGGGAGCGGGTCCCCTGTTCGGCGATGAGGTAAAGCGTATCGCCCTCCTGCTGGTAGTCCAGTGGCACCACCCGCGGCAGACCCGTGCGCCGGCCGGTGGTTGTGAGAAGGAGCGTGTGCTTTCCGATGAGGCCACCCAGGCCGAGCCGGTACAGAAGCACAGGCGTCCGCACCAGGACGCGCATAAGCCCTGTGGCCCGAGGCCGCACCGGCGGTATGTCTTCCATGACTGCACCTTCGGCGCGTGGCGTCAGACGGCCTGCAAGCCCCGCCTAGCGCCGACTGAGCTCCCGCCAGGGCGTGAACGAGACCAAGCGGATGGAGTCGATTATCCGCCCCTGAGCGGCCAACTCGGCCACCCTTTGCTGAAGGCCAGCCATAGTGGACGCCAGGTCATCGCTCTCGACCTCGTAGATGGCCAGGAACTTCCCCTGTCCCGGGCCGGGGTCACCGATCATCTCATAGCGGATGCAGCTCTTGAAGCCCGGCGTCTCCAGGACGTCCGGCACGTGGGTGTTGTCGTACCAGTCGTTGAACTCTTTCTCCCGCGCCGGGTCTGCGCAGTTGGTGAACACGAGAACGGTGGCCTTGGCCATGAATTCCTCCTCTGATCCCGCTGTCGTGCCGACGCGTGGCTAGTCTTGCTTGTCGGCATCCACGATGCGCAGGAAACGCCGCTTGCCGACCCTGATGATGGAGCCAGGTCTCACGGGCGGGTAATCGAGGGGGTCAGTCACAGGAACGCCGCCCACCTCGATGGCGCCCTGGCGCACGAGGCGTTTCACCTCGCGCCGTGACAGCGCGAGATGCTTCATCACCAGCAGCTCGATCCCTGCTTCGGCTTCGCATGCGCCTTTGAAGTGCAACGGTACCTCTATCGGCACCTCCTCCGGCAGCTCCCGCTCCCGGAACACCCGCGTGAACTCCTCCGCCGCCGCTTGGGCCGCCTCGCCGCTGTGAAACTGGCCCACGATCTCCCGCGCCAGGCGCATCTTCAGCTCCATCGGGTTCACCGAGCGCGTGCGCAGGGCCTCCCCTATCTCCGCCACCTCCTTGTCAGGCACGTCCGTCACCAGCTCGTAGTAGTCCATCATCACGTCATCGGGCAGCGACATCACCTTGCCGTACATCTCCTGAGACGGGTCCTCCAGGGCAATGTAGTTGTCCAGACTCTTGCTCATCTTCATCTTGCCGTCGGTGCCCACCAGCAGCGGCACCAGGAAGCACTGCTGTGGCCGCTGGCCCATCATCTCCTGGAGGTCGCGGCCCACCAGCAGGTTGAACTTCTGATCGGTGCCGCCGAACTCCACGTCGGCCTCGATGGCCACCGAGTCGTAGGCCTGGAGCAGCGGGTAGAGGAACTCGTGCAGGCCGATCGGTTTGTGAGCGGCGAATCGCTCAGAGTACTCCTGCCGCTGGAGCATCTGGGCCACCGTGAAGCGAGCGGCCAGGCGCACCACCGTCTCCAGATCGAACTTGTCGAACCACTCGCTCTGCCAGCGGATCTCGGTGCGCTTCCTGTCCACCACCGAGAAGAACTGGCGCAGATAGGTCTCGGCGTTGTCTTTGACCTCCTCGGCAGTGAGCATGGGGCGCGTCTGCGACTGGCCGCTGGGGTCGCCGATGCGAGCCGTCCAGTCGCCCACGATGACCACCACCTGGTGACCGAGCTCCTGGAGCTGGCGCAACTTGCGCAAGCCCACAGCGTGCCCAATGGTGAGATCGGGGGCACTGGGGTCAAAGCCCATCTTCAGGCGAAGGCAGCGGCCGGAGCGCAGGGCCTCCACAAACTCGTCCTCAGGGATGGCCTCCGCCACGGCGCGGCGGAGGATCCAGCGCAGCTCGTCGTCTTTGGGAACCCTAACAGTAGGCTTGCTCATGACAGGTAGGCCCTTGCGGCGGCGATGTCCTTCTCGATCTGCTCCTTGAGGGCGTCCGCGTTAGGAAAACGCATCTCCCCCCGCAGACGGTGCAGCAGCTCGATGCGTAGCTCGTGGCCGTGCACCTCCCCCTCGAAGTCCAGGATGTAGGTCTCGACGGTCGTCTTGTCTTCGTCGAAGGTGGGGCGCAGGCCGATGTTGGTCACGGCTGGGTAGATGCCCTCGCCCAAATAGGCGCGGGTGACGTAGACCCCGAAGGCGGGCAGGGCCCGGTCGAGGCCGAGCGCGATGTTGGCGGTAGGAAAGCCCAGCGACTTGCCTCGCTCAGCGCCCCGGACGATGGGCCCTCGCAGGTCGAAGGGACGGCCTAGCAGGCTGGCCACCGTCTCCATGTCGCCGCGGGCAAGAGCCAGGCGTGTAGCGGAGGAGCCCACCTTCTCGTCGCTGACCGTCAGAAGACCTACCTCCTCCACGGCGAAGCCCATCTCTCCACCTATGGCTTCGAGCGCCTGGGCATCCGCCTCGCGACCACGCCCCAGGGCGAAGTCGGCCCCCACCACCAGCAGCTTCATCCGCAACTCCTCCACCAGCAGCGATACGAACTCGCGGGCGGAGAGTTGGGCCAACTCGGACGTGAAGGTGAGGATGGCCACGCTGTCCACTCCCAGCGCTCGCAGAAGCTCGATGCGCTCCTCCAGGCCACAAAGGTAGGTGAGAGCAGTCTGAGGCTGCACCACCAGACGAGGATGGGGGTGAAAGGTGACCACCATAGTGGCCAGATCCTCACGGCGCCCTCGCTCCACCATCCGACCGATGAGATAGTGATGGCCTCGATGTACGCCATCGAACACGCCGATGGCCACGGCGGTGTCGCGCCCGAGGGCGGCCCGGCTGAGCTCCTCCCGTGCCAGGATGGGGCTCTCACTCATGGAGAGACCGCGCTCCCTCTCGCCGCCTGAATCATCGCCTGCTCGTTGCGAAAAAGGGAGGGTCGAAACCCTCCCGCTTCCCGAAACCGACTTGCGCTGGCGATACTATCACAGCCTCCCAGGGGGGTCAAGGTGAGACGCCCGTCGCCGCCTCCGTCGCTATCATCATTATGTCGCGGAAACGGCCCCTCTGCCTGGCCACTAGCTGGCCCGCCTTTATCAGCTCGAGGATGGCCAAAAAGACAACTATCACCTCAATGCGGGAGGTACAGGCCTCGACCAGAGCCCGGAAAGATACTCGCCCGGAGCCGCTGGCCACCGCCGCCATCACCGCCGCCATCTTCTCCTCCACCGTCACCGCCTCCCGCTCGATAGAGCCCTCCTCGGGCTCGGCGGGCTGCCGACTGAGGGCCTCCTCGAAGATGTTCAGCAAACCCTCCAGAGTCACCCCCTTCAGCCCCGGCGGCAGGATGAAATCCTTCGATGCCGGAGCCAGACGAGGGTAGGCACGCCGCCCTTGCTCCTCCAGATCGCGAAAGGCCCCCGCCGCCTCCCGGAACCGCTTGTACTCCACCAACATCTGGGCCAGGGCCTCGCCCGCGTCCTTCTTCTCGCCCTCTGTCTCACGGGGCCGCAGCTCGGGCAAGAGGGCTCGTGACTTTATGTAGAGGAGCCTGGCCCCCACAACTATGAATTCGGCCAAGGCCTCGGCGTCCTGCCCTTCAACGGAGCGCAGGTGTGCCCAGTACTGGTCGGTGACCTGAGCCAACGACACGGCGGTGATGTCCAGTTCCTCCCTCTCGATGAGATCGAGAAGAAGGTCTAGGGGGCCCTGGAAGACCGAAAGCTTCAGCTCGAACACGTCCGCCTGCCTTCTCCGTCCCCTGGCCCCCCCAGATTGCTGTCTTCGCCTAGTTTGCCGCCAGCGGCTTCCCCACCGCCTTGGCCACGTCCCTCACGCGCTCCATCAACTGCCGGAAGCCATCGAAGGTGAGCGACTGAGCGCCATCGGACAGGGCGCGATCGGGGTTAGGGTGCAGCTCCACGATGAGGCCGTCGGCGCCGGCAGCCACAGACGCCATGGCCATGGGCTCTACCAGGTAGCGGTGTCCGGTGGCGTGACTCGGGTCGCCGATGATCGGCAGATGGCTGAGCCGCTTGACCAAGGGAATGGCGCTCAGGTCCATCGTGAAGCGGGTGCTGGTCTCGAAGGTGCGAATGCCCCTCTCGCAGAGGATCACCTCACTGTTCTCCTGAGCCAGGACGTACTCAGCGGCCAGAAGCCACTCCTGCAAAGGAGCCCACATGCCTCGCTTCAGCATCACCGGCTTGCCCGCACGGCCTACTTCGTCCAGAAGAGTGAAGTTCTGCATGCTGCGACTGCCGACCTGAAGGATATCAGCGTAACGAGCTACCAGTTCCACATCGCGCGGGTCCATCACCTCGCTGATGATCGGCAGGCCGGTCTCCGCCCTGGCCGCCGCCAGGATCTGAAGCCCTTTCTCCCCCAGGCCGCGGAAGGCGTAGGGATTGGTGCGTGGCTTGAAGGCGCCGCCGCGTAGGATGTGCCCGCCGGCCTCCTTCACCACCCGCGCAGTGGCCATCATCTGCTCCTCGGTGTCCACCGAGCACTGGCCGGCCATGATCACCATATTGCCACCGCCGATGGCCACGTTGCCCACCTTGATGACCGTGTCCTCGGGCCTGAACTCGCGGCTGGCCAGCTTGTAGGGCCGGCTGACCGGCACTACGTCCGCCACACCCTCCAGCACAGCCAGCTCGTCGGCCAGCTCGGGATAGGTTTGGCCTACCACCCCGACGACCGTTCTCTCCACGCCGCTGGAGAGGCTGCCCTTGAAACCCAGCTCTTTCAGACGTTTTAGAACCCCATCGATCTCCTTTTGTGTTGAGCCTACTCTCATCACCACTATCATAGGATTGCCTCCCTAGGGTTTGTCTTCAGGCTCGAACTGAAAGTCCGGCCTTAGAACCCTGGCCCCCCGCAGGTAGACGTGCACGATCTGGTTGGCCCTCTTGTCCGTGTTCACGTGCACAAGAATACGCAGGCACATCGGCAGGCTCCCCGGCACAGCCATCTCGTGTCCGCAAAGGAGGGGCACATCATTCCACCCCAGTCCCCGAGCAGCCAGAGCGGGAAACTCGGCGTTCAGGTCGGGCGTGGTGGTAAAGAAGGCGCTGACCACATCCTCAGGCTTGATGCCGTTGGCCTTCACCATGGCCGCCAGCAGCTCGGCAGTGGCCTCCAAGATGGCCTCGCGGCTGTTGGCCTCCACCGTGCTAGCGCCGCGGATGCCTCGACACAGCATGCCGAAGGGCTTTCCCCTCCCTCCCCAGCAAACGAGCCTGCCAGGCCGGCCCGCCTACCAGCAGGCGGGCTAGTGCGGAGCGAATACCCCGGCCTGGAGGCCGCCGATCGTCCTAGATCGTGGCCTTCCGTTGGCCAGTAACCACCTCCACATATTCCCTCACCCTTTCCTCCCGCTCTTCGGCGGGTGCGCGGTCGATAACATTGATAATGGCACTACCAATGACAGCGGCCTCCGCCCCCAGGCCTGCTACCGCCTCCACGTGCTCCCGCTTGGAGATGCCGAAGCCCACAGCCAACGGCAACGACGTGTGGCGTCGCACCCGTGCCAGGAACCGCGATAGCCCCGACGGTAGCTCCCCGCGAGCGCCGGTGACCCCTGTCAGGCTGACACAATATAGAAACCCACTAGACTGGCCCGCCACCAGAGCGATCCGCTCATCGCTGCTGGTTGGCGCCACGAGATAAATCAAATCGAGCCCGCGGCCAGCGCAGGCGGTTCGCACGCCGGCGGCCTCCTCGGGCGGCAGATCCACTCCGATCAGGCCGTCAGCTCCGGCACCAGCAACATCGCGGGCGAACTCTTCGATCCCGTACGCCAGTATGGGGTTGTAGTATCCCATAAGCAGAAGCGGTATGGCAAGTCCTCGCGCTCTGAGCTGCTTCACCACGTCCAGACAGACGGCCGGCGTCACTCCCTGCTGGAGGGCATGGTGGCTGGCCCGCTGGATGGTGGTGCCGTCGGCCAGGGGATCGCTGAACGGCACACCCAGTTCCACCATGTCGGCGCCGCCAGCCGCCAAGGCGGGCACCAGGCGCAGGGTCGCGTCGACATCGGGGTAGCCCACCGTAACGTAGGCGATCAGGCCGACCTGTCCCTCCTCCCGCAGACGGGCCATCGTCTGGTCGATGCGGCTCACGACCCTCCTCCCGTCGCCACAGCTACGCCGAAGCTCACCGAATTGAAGACGAAGTGGGCCACGATAGCAGGCCAGAGGGAACCAGAGAAGACGTACGCCCAGGCCAGGAGCATGCCGATCACGGTGAAAGGAACTATGCTCCCCAGGTTGAAGTGGAGCGCGGCGAACAGTAGTCCGCTGGCCAGGGCCGCCCAAAAGGTCCCCCAGCGCACTCGCAACGCAGGGAAGAGGAAGCCACGGAAGAAGGTTTCCTCGGCAATGGGTGCCGCCACGACGGCCAGCACGCCCACCAGCACGACTATCGCAGCGTTGTCGAAGAAGTCCTCGGGCAGGGTACTCTCGGGCACCAGTTCTCCTAACCCGGCCAGTTCCACGATGAGGAAATAGACAGCGAGGGTCAACCAGGCCGTCAGGACCACCACCACCGGTACCCACCAGCCGCCGCGAACCGCGCGGCGAAAGCCCAGCGCCTGCCAGCCGCAGGAGTATCGCCGTACGCTGAACCAGGCGGCCGCCCCTAGCAAAGCCACCTCCAGGGCCAGGCCGCTACCCACGATGGCCGCTATCTCGGCGTCGTCATTGGTATCCCCCACGACAGCGAAGACGATACCCAGCGCGATGATCGTGAGGATGCCAACCGCCACCACCCAGGCGCCAGCCAGCCCCAGGTCACGTAGCCTCCACGGCACCCGCGGGCCCGGCCCCGGGACATCTTGCTGCGGCTGAACCAGCATATCGTTCATTTCTCACCAAAGCGATAGGTTGGTTCTATTAATAGCATGAGCGCCCATCGCTGGCAAATTGGATGATTGGACGTGAACCCCCTCCTGCCGTACACTGCTCTCGCCGGAGCGAAGGCAATGAGAGACGCAGCCGACGAGTGGGACGAGCGCTATCGTCAGGGGCGAACCATGCCCGACGAGCCAGCCGGCCTCCTGGTGGAGAACCTGCCCCTTCTGCCCAAGGGCGGCAAGGCGCTGGACATCGCCATGGGGACAGGCCGCAACGCTCTCTACCTGGCTTCCCTGGGCTTTCGGGTGACAGGCATCGACCTATCGACGGTGGCCGTGGAGAAGTGCCGCAAGAAGGCCGAGCGCCTCGGCCTGTCTGTCGAAGCTCTCGTGGCCGACCTGGAGCGCTCCCCCCTTCCCTCCAACGATTACGACCTCATCGTCAACTTCTACTACCTCCAGCGTAGCCTGGCTCCCCAGATCGTCGCCTCCCTCAAGCCGGGCGGCGTGCTGGTGTTCGAGTCCTTCACCGTCGACCAGCTCCAGTTCGGCTGGGGCCCCAAGAGCTCCGAACACCTGCTGCATCCCGGCGAGCTGCGGGAGATGTTCCCCGACCTGGAGACGCTCCTCTACCATGAGGGCACAGTTCAGGGGGATCGCGGCCCCAAGGCGGTGGCCAGCCTCATAGCGCGCAAGCGGGCCTAATAGATTGGGCTGCTGGCGCCTAGAGTCCCAGCGCCTTCGCCACCACCTCCATGTCCTTGTCGCCGCGGCCGGACAGGCAAACCACGATGATGGCATCGGGCGGCAGAGTGGCGGCGAATTGGGCCACATAGGCGATGGCGTGCGCCGGCTCCAGGGCGGGCGGGATACCCTCCGTCTCACACAGGAGACAGAAGCCTTCCAGCGCCTCCTTGTCCGTCACCGCCACGTACGTCGCGCGGCCCGTCTCCTTGTAGTAGCTGTGCTCAGGTCCCACGCCGGGATAGTCCAGCCCCGCCGAGACGCTGTGGGTTTCCAGCACCTGGCCCCACTTGTCCTGCAGAAGGTAGGAATGGGAGCCGTGGAGGACGCCCGGGCGCCCTCGCACCAGGCTGGCGGCGTGACGATCGCCCTCCAGGCCGTCGCCCGCCGCCTCCACCCCGATGAAGCGCACGTCGGCATCGCCATAGAAGGGATGGAACAACCCCATGGCGTTGGAGCCGCCGCCCACGCAGGCCACGGCGCAGTCTGGCAAGCGGCCGGCCGCCTCCAGGATCTGCTCGCGGGCCTCCCGGCCGATGACCGACTGCCAGTCGCGCACCATCATCGGGTAGGGATGAGGGCCCACAGTGCTGCCCAGCAGGTAGTGAGTGTTGTCGACGTTGGTCACCCAATCGCGGATGGCCTCGTTGATGGCGTCCTTGAGAGTGCGGCTGCCGCTGGTCACCGGAATGACCTCGGCCCCCAGGAGCTTCATGCGGACGACGTTGAGAGCCTGGCGGGCGATGTCCTCCTCGCCCATGTAGACCACGCACTCCAGGCCGAGCATAGCGCAGACGGTGGCGGCGGCCACGCCGTGCTGGCCGGCCCCCGTCTCGGCGATCACGCGCGGCTTGCCCATGCGCTTGGCCAGCAGCCCCTGGCCCAGGGCATTGTTGATCTTGTGAGAGCCGGTGTGCGCCAGATCCTCCCGCTTGAGGTAGATGCGCGCGCCGCCCACCCGCTCGCTGAGGTTCTCGGCGAAGTAGAGGGGCGTGGGCCGACCCGCGTAGTCGCGCAGGAGAGACGCCAGCTCCCGCTGGAAGAACTCGTCCTCTCGCGCCTGGTAGTAGGCCTCCGTCAGCTCGGCCAGGGCCGTCATCAGCGTCTCGGGCACGAACTGCCCGCCGAAGGGCCCGAAGTGCCCGCTGGCGTCAGGCAGGGCCTGCTTCCCCTTCATCGCGAGTCACCCCCTGTGGCCGCAGCAATGAACGCCCGGAGCTTGGCCACGTCCTTCACCCCGTCCGTCTCCACGCCGCTCGATACGTCCACCGCCCAGGGCCGTACCTGACGCACCGCCTCGCCCACGTTCTCCGGCGTCAGGCCACCGGCCAGGATAATCGGCCGCCTGGCTGCTACGCCTTGGGCCACTTTCCAGTCGAAGGTCTGACCGCTGCCACCCAGGACGCCTTCCACGTCGCTGTCCAGCAGGCAGAGAGCGGCCGTGCCCGGACGCATCGTCCCCAGAATGCTGCGAGCCGACGCCGAAGCGCTCACTCGTATGGCCTTGATCACTGGCCGGCCTATCTCCAGGCACGTCCCCCAGGCCTCGTGTCCGCTGAGCTGCACCAGATCGAGTCCGCAGCTGTCAGCGATCGAGTTTATCGTCTCGGGCTCGGCATCGGCGAAGACGCCCACCAGCAGCGGACGCTTGCGCCACAGCAGGTTCTCGATGCTCCGCGCCCACCGGCGGAACCAGCGCGCATCCCTCGCAGCGTCGGCTGGCGGTGCCTCAGCAGCCGCCTGGCTGGTGCCCAGAGCGCGCGCAATGGCCTGCGCCTGCTCGACGCTCACCTGACGCCGACTGGTGGCGAAAATGACGCCGACGAAATCGGCGCCGGCGTCCGCCGCCGCTACGGCGTGGCGGGGCTCACGGATGCCACAAATCTTGACGAGACTGGAAGCCGGTGTCATGGCCTGCAACTCGTACGCGTCATGGGCCAGCCCACGACAAGTGGTCACTCCTTGCGTTTATCTTCCGGCTGCTGTTGATCTCGCTCATCGTGGCCGAGAACCTTTCTAGCCTCCCGCAGCTCGTTCCTGAAATCGGCTGAATCCATCCAGGCCCGAACCCGGTCACATAACCTTTGATAGTGCAGACCCTCGCGTTCATGTCCTGGTTCGTTGCGCCTCTGTCTGATAAAGGGCAGAAGTCTTTCCCAGTATCTAAGCGCACCCTGACCAAAGAGCTTGAGGATGGGTTTGGCAGAGATGAACCCCTGATCGAGGAGGAAGCCCGCGCGGTTGTAGGCGTATACGATGCTGAGCGCCTTCTCTCGATCGCTCCCGGCCAGTTTTGCCACGCTCTCAGCGTCCAGCGTTTCAAGCCACAGCCCCGTCTCTACGCCTGCCACCGCGGTCAACTGTTCCATGATGGAGGTTAGAGCCTCCAACTGCCGCGCCTTCCTCTCCTCCCTCAACTGATAGACGGCGACCCCGAGTGCGGCCAGCCCTACGATGGCTACGCCTACTCCCACGCTTACAGCGATTGCCTCAATAGCTTGCCACGTATCTGCCTGGAGGCCCAGTAGCAAAAACTGGATATGAATACCCTGCAAGGCGACACCTCTATCCGAATAGCTCCCCGATCTTGGCCCGCGTATCCCCCGTCGTCACCAGCGCCTCAGCCGATCCTTTGCCTTCCCCTTGGCGTCACGGCATATCGACCTCTAGCCGTCCTCATCAGGTCCCCAGCCTGGCACAAGTTGGTTAAGTGACTTCGAACCTGGTGCTGATAGGCGGCTCGTCCTCCCCACTTTGTCGGTGCCAGATGGTTGGGGGCCGCCTGAACAAAGTGAGGAAGCTCGCGATATATGTCCTGTAGATCTGCTTCGCCGCCTAGCACATTTACCGCTCGGAGGATCGCCAGTTCCCAAATGTTCATTCGAATAGCTCCCCGATCTTGGCCGCCGGATCCTCCGCCGTCACCAGCGCCTCGCCGATGAGCACGGCGTTCACGCCCAGCGCTTGCAGTCGCTCCACGTCGGCCCGAGTGTGGATGCCGCTCTCGGCCACCACCACCCTGCCATTGGGGATGAGCGGCCGCAGGCGCTCGCTCACCGCCAGGTCCACCTCGAACGTCCGCAGGTCGCGGTTGTTGATACCGATGATCTGGGCGTCGGCGGCCAGGGCCCGCTCCAGCTCCTGCTCGTCGTGCACCTCCACCAGGCACTCCATGCCCAGCGTTCGAGCCAGCGCAAGCAGCTTGGCCAGCAGCCGCGGCTTGAGGACGGCGGCGATAAGAAGCACCGCATCGGCGCCGTAGACCCGCGCCTCGTACAGGTGATACACGTCGAACAGGAAGTCCTTGCGCAAAACGGGCTGGCGAGGGCCGCCGCGGCCGTCCAGGACTGCCCGAACAGCCTCCAAGTCAGCGAGACTGCCCTGGAAGTGCTGCTCCTCCGTCAACACCGATATTGCCGCCGCGCCGCCAATAGCGTAGGTGCGAACCAGAGCCTTCGGGTCCAGATCGGCGCGCAGCACGCCCCGCGAAGGCGATGCCCGCTTGACCTCGGCGATAAGTCCCAGCGAAGGGCCACGCAGCGCCTCGGCCAGCGACCTGGTCGGCGGCGCCGCCTGAGCCAGCCGCGTGCGCAGGACACCCAACGGCTCCTCCCAACGGCGGCGCTCCAGTTCCTGGCGCTTCTCGGCCACGATCCGGCCAAGGATGGCGGGAAGCTCACTAGCCAAAGCTGGTCGTCTCCTCGATGAAACGGTCGAGTTTCCTCCCGGCAGCGCCGCTATCGATTGTCTGAGCAGCCAGAGTAACGCCCTCGGTCAGGCTGGCGGCCTTGTCGGCGGCTACCAGGGCCGCCGCCGAGTTCAGCAGGACAATGTCCCGCAGAGGCCCCTGCTCGCCGTCGAAGACGGCTCGCATGGCGGCGGCGTTCTCCTCGGGCGAGCCGCCCTTCACCGCTTTGTCGCTGGCCTGGCGCAGGCCCACCTCCGCCGGCGTTACCCGGTAGGAACGGATGTCGCCCTCCACGAGCTCGTAGACCAGCGTCGGGCCGCCCAGGGTCATCTCGTCCAGGCCATCCTCGCCGTGCACCACCAGGGCGTGGCCACAGCCCAGACGACCCAGCACCTGGATCATCTTCTCGCCGATGGCGGCGTCGGCCACTCCCAGCACCTGAGCCCTGGCCCCCGCCGGGTTGGTCAACGGACCCAGGATGTTGAACACGCTGCGCACGCCGATCTCCCGCCGCGGGCCGGCGGCGAAGCGCATCGCCGGATGGAAAGTCGGCGCGAACATGAAGCCGATCCCCACCTCGCGCAGACAGTGAGCCACCCCCTCCGGCGGCAGGTCGATCTTCACCCCCAGGGCCTCGAGCACGTCGGCCGAGCCGCAATGGCTGGTCATGGCCCGATTTCCGTGCTTGGCCACGACAGCGCCCGCGCCAGCCGCCACGAAGGCGGCAGCGGTCGATACGTTGAACGTCCCCATGCCGTCGCCGCCGGTGCCACAGGTGTCGAGCAGTGGCGCACCCTCGAAGGGCACCCGCAGGGCCTTGGCCCGCATCACCCGCGCCATGCCGGCGATCTCCTCCGCCGTCTCGCCCTTGAGGCGCAGGGCCACCAGGAAGGCTCCCAGTTGGGCAGGCGTGGCCTCCCCCTCCATGATCTCCCCCATGACAGCCGACGCCTCCTGCTCGCTGAGGGAGCGCCCCTGATTAACGATTGCATCGATGGCTTCGCGGATCATTTTGTTGCTCCCGTCGTGTCTAGCTTCAGCAGTCGCGCGGCATTGCCGCCCATGATCTTATCGGTGTCGGCTTGAGTCAGCCGCGGCAGCCCCATCAGCCGCCGCATCAGCAGATTCGGCCGCAGCTTCCGCACGTAGGGCGCGTACTGCGACGGCCTCACCACCGGGAAGTCCGACCCAAACAGTACGCGGTCGGTGCCCAGATTGAGGAACGGAAAGATAACTTGCATGCGTATCAGGTCCGGCATGGCCGCCACCCCCAGCGCCGACACGTCCACGTATACATTGGGCCGCCGCCCCAGGACGCTGGCCAGTTCCATGTACCAGGGGAAGCCGCAGTGGGCGGCGATGATCTTCAGGTCAGGATACATCATGGCCACCTCGTCCAGGGGCACTGGGCTGCCGTATTTCAGGGGAGCGGTCGGGTTGGTGAAGCCGGTGTGAATGAGGATGGGCACGTCCAGCTCGATGCACTTCTCATAGATGGGGATGCAGCGCTCGTCCAGCAGGTCCATGTAACCGAACTCGCCGCAGCCTTTGAAGCCCAGCTCCTTGACGCAGCGCTCCAGCTCCTCCACGGCCTTCTTGCCCTCGAAGGGGTTGACGCCAGCGAAGGCGGCCAGGCGGTCGGGATGCTCCCGAACGATGGCGGCCACGTCGTCGTTGACGTTGAGGACGCCGGAGTTGGGCGCATGACCCTGGATGACCGTTATCTGTATGCCGCCCCTGTCCATCTCCGACAGGAGAAGGTTAACCGGAAAGTCCTCCTCCACACGTAGGCCGCTCATCGACTCCAGGAATCCCAGATCGATCGGGTTCTCCGGGTCGAGGTGTCTGCTGCTGGTTAGATGAGCGTGGATGTCGATAGTGATCATGATGCGTCTCCCAGCTACGTCACGCTCAGGAAGTTCTGCAGCACGTCCTTGCCCACCGCCGTCATGATCGACTCCGGGTGGAACTGCACTCCCTCCACCGCCAGTTGCTTGTGACGTAGGCCCATTATAACTTCCCGATCGGTCCAGGCCGTGACCTCCAGGCAGTCGGGCAGGCCCTCCCGCTGGACGGCCAACGAATGATAGCGGATGCCCTCAAACGGGTTGGCCAGGCAGGAGAGCACGCCCTTGCCGTCGTGGTGGATGACGGACATCTTGCCGTGAACGATCTCGCCGGCGCCGCCCACCGTCCCCCCGAAGGCCTCGCCCACGCACTGGTGGCCCAGGCAAACGCCCAGGGTGGGCAGCTTGCCAGCGAAGTGGCGAACCACTTCGACGCTGATGCCCGCTTCCTTGGGCGTGCACGGCCCCGGCGATATGACGATGCGTTCCGGGCGCATCCCCTCGATGTCGGCGATGGTAGCCTTGTCGTTGCGCACCACCTGCACCTCGGCCCCCAGCTCGCACAGGTACTGGTAGAGGTTGTAGGTAAAGCTATCGTAGTTATCGATGAGGAGAAGCATGGCCCTAGTACCCCAGGCTGCCGCGCGGTACTTCCGCCTCCGCCGCCTCCGCCTGGTTGATGGCCGCCAGCACCGCCTTGGCCTTGTTCACGGACTCCTCATGCTCACGCTCAGGGACGCTGTCGTAGACGATGCCGCCGCCGGCCTGAACGTGGGCCACCCCGTCCTTCACCACCAGCGTCCGGATGGTGATGGCGGTATCCAGGTTGCCTGAGAAGCTGAAGTAGCCCACGGCTCCGGCGTAGGGCCCCCGCCGGTCGGCCTCTAGCTCGGCGATTATCTCCATAGCGCGGATCTTGGGCGCCCCCGAGACGGTTCCGGCGGGGAAGCAGGCCCGCAGGGCATCGTACTGGCTCATCCCCTGCCGCAGGCGGCCGCTCACGTGGGAGATCAGGTGCATGACGTGGGAGTAGCGCTCCACCTCCATGAGTTGGCTCGCCTGCACCGTCCCCGGTTGGCTCACCCGACCGATGTCGTTGCGCCCCAGATCGAGGAGCATGATGTGCTCCGCACTCTCCTTCTCATCGCTCCGCAAGTCCTCCTCCAGCGCCCTATCCTCCTCCGGATCGCGACCACGCGGCCGCGTGCCAGCGATAGGGTGGGTAGAGACGACGCCGTCCTCCACTCGCACCAGCATCTCCGGAGAGGCGCCAACGATGTGGCAGTCGGCCGTCTGGAGATAGTACATGTAGGGCGAGGGGTTTATCGCCCGCAGAGCGCGGTAGATGCTGAGAGGATGGGCACTGGTGGGGCGAGAGAAGCGCTGGGAGAGCACCACCTGGATGATGTCGCCGGCGATGATGTACTGGCGGCAGCGCTCCACCTTCAGCAGGTACTCCTCCAGACCCATGTTCGAGCGCACGGCCTGGTCCCCTGGGCTGGGCTCAGTCTCCACAGGGTAGGCCACGGCCGGCAGGGGACGCGCCAGCCGCTCAACCAGGTCGTCGATGCGCCACACCGCTTGGCGGTAGGCAGCGTCGATGTCGCCGTCCAGGCGGGCGTGGCTGACCACCTTGATGGTGTGCTTCAGGTGGTCGAACACCAGCATCGTGTCGACGAACATGAAGATTGCCTCCGGCAGGTTCAGTGCCTCGCTCTCCCCTATGGGCACCTGCGGCTCGAAGTGGCGAATCGCGTCGTAGGACAGATAGCCGACGGCGCCGCCGGTGAAGCGCGGCAGGCCCTCGGCCGGCGCCAGGTGGAAGCGACCCAGTTCCTCCTCGATGGCCCGCAGGGGATCGGAGCCCTGGCGGAGGTCGGGATACGGTCCCAGGCGAAGCACCCGATAGGGCTCGGTGCCGATGAAGCTGTAGCGGGCCAGGCGCTCGCCTCCCTCCACACTCTCCAGGAGGAAGGAGTGATCGCCCTGTGCCACCTTCAGGTAGGCCGACACCGGCGTCTCCAGGTCGCCCGTCACCTCGCGATAGATGGGCGCGAGGTTTGCCCGGCCGGCTAGCTTCTTGACCTCGGCTAGGCTTGGATAGTACATCTCTCTCTGCGATTCTTTAGCCACCCCATCAGAACCAGCCTCCTTCCCTACAGCTTCGGCACGTGGGTCATAGCCTCTCGCACCTTCTCAGCCGGATAGGCGTAGTCCTCCAGTTTGCCCGCCAGGAAAGCCTCGTAGGCTGCCAGGTCGAGAAGGCCGTGGCCACTGTGGTTGAACAGGATCACCCGCTTCTCGCCGGCCTCGCGGGCGGCCAACGCCTCGTCGATGGCACAGCAGATCGCGTGGGAGGTCTCGGGCGCTGAAACGATGCCCTCGGTCTGGGCGAACTGGACAGCGCCAGCGAAAGCCTTGGTCTGGTGAAAGGCCTTAGCCTCCATCACCCCCTCGGCGCAGAGCTGGCTGATGATGGGCGCCATGCCGTGATAGCGCAGGCCGCCAGCGTGGATGCCGGGCGGGATGAATGTGTGGCCCAGCGTGTGCATCTTCAACAGGGGCGTCTGCTCGGCGATATCTCCGAAGTCGTAGGCGTACTCGCCGCGGGTGATGCTTGGACAGGACTCGGGCTCCACAGCGATGAACCGGGTCTTGGTGCGCCCGGCCAGCTTGTCCCTCATGAACGGCAGAGCCAGCCCAGCGTAGTTGGAGCCACCGCCCACGCAGCCGATGACCACGTCGGGGTACTCGCCGGCCATCTCCATCTGCTTCACCGCTTCCTGACCTACCACCGTCTGGTGGAGAAGAACGTGGTTGAGAACGCTACCCAGCGAGTACTTGGTGTCGTCGCGGCCGACGGCATCCTCCACCGCCTCGCTGATGGCTACGCCCAGGCTCCCCGGCGACTCCGGGTCCTGCGCCAGCACGTTCTTGCCGGCCTGCGTGTCGCTGCTGGGGCTGGGCACCACCTTGGCGCCCCAGGTCTCCATGAGAATGCGGCGGTAGGGCTTCTGATGGAAGCTCACCTTCACCATGTACACTTTCAGCTCCAGGCCGAAGAAGGCACAGCCCATAGCCAGAGCGCTACCCCACTGGCCGGCCCCCGTCTCGGTGGTCAGACAGCGCACCCCCTCCTGCTTGTTGAAGTACGCCTGAGCCACCGCTGTATTAGGCTTGTGGGAGCCGGCAGGACTCACACCCTCCCACTTGTAGTAGATGTGGGCGGGGGTATCGAGAGCCCGCTCCAGCCGATGGGCCCGGTGCAGAGGCGAGGGCCTCCACAGCCTGTAGACCTCCAGCACCTCCTCCGGGATGTCAACGTAGCCCTCCGTGCTTACCTCCTGCTGGATCAGGGCCATGGGGAAGATGGGAGCCAGCGCCTCCGGCCCGACCGGCTCGTGAGTAGCCGGGTGTATGGGTGGCGGCGGCGGCCAGGGCAGGTCGGGCAGGATGTTGTACCACTGGCGGGGAATATCACTCTCGGCCAAAAGAAATTTGGTCTGCATCATACCTCCTTTGCCTCAGGCTCCAGCTAGCAACTAAGAAACCCCTCGCCCAAAGGGACGAGGGGCCTTCCTCTCGCGGTGCCACCCTTCTTTCCGCCACAGGCGGAATCTCGTTGCAGGTACGGCCCATCGTTCGGTGCACAATGAGCGATACCCCGGGCTCTGATAACGCTGCCCCTGCGGCCAAGCCTACTGACCCCAACCAGTCGGGGCGTTCGGTTGACAGCTCCCAGGCCCATTCGGCCGCTGCGCTGACGCCAGGCTCTCACCTTGCCCTGGCTCTCTGAGCCCCGCTTCGCGACCTACTAGTCCTGTTCGCAGCCGCTGCGATATGAAGTTAGCCAGAACGATAGCACTTCGCCTGGGCTCTGTCAAGCGCTGTTCGCGACCGCTCCAACAGCAGGCGTCGGCAGCCCGTCAGGGTATCTCTACTGGCTCCCTCTCGGGCCGCTCCTTCTCAGCGGCGATGATGCGCTCCACCTCCAGCACCGCCTCCTCCAGCTTGCCCTCCGCGTTCACCACCACGTGGTCGAAGTGGCTGGCAGCGTCCATCTCTCGGCGGGCCGTGGCCAGCCGCAGGCGAAGCTGCTCCTCCGAGTCGGCCCCGCGCCGGCGCAGTCGCTCCTCCAGCTCGGCGATGGACGCAGGCGCCAGGAAGATGGTGACTGCCTGGGGCACTGCCCCTTTGATGGTGGCCACCCCCTGGATGTCCGTGCGCATGACCACGTCCTGGCCGCGGGCCAGAGCCTCCCGTACCTGGCTCTTTGGGACGCCGTAGTGTTCATCGTAGACGATGGCGTTCTCCATCAGCCCACCCGCCGCCAGCATCCCTTCGAAGCGCTGGCGCGTCAGGAAGTGATAATCGCGGCCGTCCACCTCGCCGGGCCGCGGCGGGCGGGTGGTGGCGGTGACCGCGAAGTGATACTCCCCCCCTCTGGCCTTCAGACGAGCCAGGACGGAATCCTTCCCCACTCCAGAGGGGCCCGAGAACACCAGCAGCAGGGGATGGCGCGAGGATCCTCCGGCGCCAGTCCTGCCTCGCGGCACGCGAGGTCTCCTAGCCTTCCCCCTCCTGGCCGGCCCTGGCATAGACACCTTCCTGAGCGCCGGCCGCCACCCGCCCGCTGATCGTCTCGGGAGTGATGGCGGCCAGAATGATCTGGCCATTGTCCATAAAGATGGCCGCCTTGGTGCGGCGCCCACTGGTTATGTCGACGACCGTCCCCTTCTTCTTGCCCTCGCGAACCAGTCGTTGGATGGGTGCCGACCCCGCGGATACAATGGCGACCACCCGATTGAGGGCTATGAAGTTCCTGAAGCCTACGGCCAACAGCTCTGTCGTCATGATTCGCTCCCTTCCCCCTCCCCGATGCTTGACATTGCTCTCTACCTACTAACGCTCCTAATAGGAGGAAAGCTCCTCCAAATGTGACCAAAAACCAGGATACGAGACAGATGACGCCTCCGCACCTCGCACCACTGTCTCTCCCTGCGCCAGCAGCCCAGCCACAGCCAGCGTCATGGCCAGGCGATGGTCGCCGTGGCTACCGCACGCCCCGCCTTTCAGGCAGCCCACGCCCTGGATGACCATGCCGTCCGGCTGCTCCTGAATGCTGGCCCCCAACCGCCGTAGCTCGAGGACGGTGGTGCGAATGCGGTCCGATTCCTTCAGTCGCAGCTCGCCAGCCTCGCGCATAACCGTTTCGCCGTCAGCCAGGCAGGCGGCCACCGCCAGCACCGGGATCTCGTCGATCAGGCGCGGGATGAGAGAGCCCTCGACGACCGTTCCCCGCAACGACGAGGAGCGAACGACGATGTCGGCCACCGGCTCGCAACCCCACATGCGCTCCTCTTCCAGTATGATGCTGGCCCCCATGCCGACCAGAGCGTCGATGATGCCACTGCGACTGGGGTTTACGCCCACGCCGACGAGCCTGATCTCGGCATCGGGATGGACCGCAGCCGCCACCATCCAGAAGGCAGCCGCGCTGATGTCGCCCGGCACCCGCAGGCTGAGGGGCGTCAACTCCCGCTGCGGGGGCAATATCCGCAGGCCACCGCCATCCTCGCTCAGGACTTCGACCTCCATGGCCCGTAGCATCCGCTCAGTGTGATCGCGCGAGGCCGCTGGCTCCTCTAAGGCCGTCTCGCCCTCCCCGTAGAGCGCGGCCAAGCTGAGAGCCGATTTCACCTGGGCGCTGGCCACCGGCAGGCGATAGCGGATGCCCCGGAGAGAGCCGCCCTCGATGGCCAGGGGAGGTCGAGCGCCCCCTGCCCGTCCCTGGATGCGCGCCCCCATCGCCCGCAGCGGCTCCACCACTCGCTCCATCGGCCGCGAGCGCAGGGAAGCATCGCCGGTCAGCACCGAGAAGAACGGTTGGCCGGCCAGAAGACCGGCCAGCAGACGCATGGTGGTGCCGGAGTTGGCGGCATTCAGCACGTCGGCGCTCTCCCTCAGGCCGAACCTGCCGCCGCCTTGAATGCGCAGGGTTCCCTGGCTATCCCAGTCCCACTTCACACCCAGGGCCCTCAGGCAGCGCAGCGTGGCCAGGCAGTCGGCACCGCCCTGGAAGTTCTCCACCGCCGCCTCGCCCTGAGCGATAGCGTTGAGAATGGCCGCCCGGTGTGAGATCGACTTGTCGCCCGGCGCCTCGATGCTTCCCCGAAGCCTGCGTGGCGAGTGGATCGTCTTCCTCATGGCTAGTCGCGACCTTCCGCGCCTCGGCGGCGACCTCTTTCCTGCTTCTCCTCCAGCAGCTTGCCTATGTCCTTCACCCGCCGCACCAAGCGCTGGCCCACCAGCAACGCGGCCAGTTGCTCGCCGCTGGTAGGCAGCTCCTCCGCCGCCACCGGCTCGCGGACGGGCGGCCCAGCAGTGACGTAGGCGTCGCGATCCAAATGGGCCCTGGCGAAGGTCTTGAACAGCTCCTCTTCCTGCCCCTCTTGCAGCAACTCTCGATAGCGTCCCAGTTCTTCCACCATGCGATCCAGCCAGTGAAGAACACCCTCCCGATTGGTCAGGCAGATGTCGTGGCTGAGCTCGGCATCGGTGGAGGCCAGGCGCGTAGCACCGAGGAAGCCACTGCCGGCCAGGGACGATAGCTCCGGCCAGGCGGGGCTTCCGCGCGCCAGTGTGAACAAGGCGCTGGACAGGACAAGGGGGAGATGGCTCACCGCCGCCACATAGCGGTCGTGCTCATCGGCGTCGATAAAGAAGGGCCGAGCGCCAACAAGCTGGACGATGCCGGTGACCACCCGCATCGCCCCCTCGCTGGCTTCGGGCGCAGGGATGACGCAGTAGGGCTTGCCAGCGAACAGCTTGGCCTCGGCATTCTGGACGCCGGATGTCTCCTTGCCGGCCATGGGGTGCCCTCCCACGAAGCTGACCGTGGCGGGCAGAAGCTGGCTGGCCCACTCCATGACGATGGCTTTGGTGCTGGCGGTGTCGGTGACGACGCAGTTCTCTCGCAGTTCGCCCGCTATCTCCTCCATCACGCCGCGGGTGGCCATGATGGGCGTTGCGATGATAACCAGCCTGGCGCCGCGCACCGCCTTCTGCAGGCTGCGCTCCGACTTGTCGACGGCCCGCAGCCGCCGGGCCTCGCCAGCAGCCAGCGTATCCTTGTCGTAGCCCACGATCTCGATGTCCGTGAGCTTGGCCTCCTTCAGCGCCAGTCCCAAGGAGCCACCGATGAGGCCCAGACCGATGATGGTTATGCGTTCCACAGTGATCTGTCCCAAGAGTGACTAGCAGGAATTGTCGACCTCCCTCAGAAGGGCCAGCCGGCCGTCGCTGGCGTCGGCCCTCTCGTGGTGGCGAATAAGCTCGACCACTGTCGCTGGCGTACCGGCAGCCTCCGCCAGGGCAGCACCGCGGACGGCATGATCCCGTAAGGAGGCCATGGCCCGCCGCCAACCCCGATCCTCGCGCTCGGGCAGGCGAGCCAGCAGGCGCGGCCATATCGCCTTCAGAAGGACGTAGGCTGCCCGATGCCACAAGCGGATGGGCCCCTTGCCCACATCGTGCAGAAGAGCGGCCAGCAGCACCTCCTCATCTTGGCAGCCTCGTCCCTCGAGAGCATAGAAGACGTCCAGGCAGTGCCGCTGATCTCGGGCCGTCATGGCGTAGAACAGCCTCTGCTGCTCCTGCCCGAGATGGGCACCGACAATCTGCCGCTCTTGCGGCCTCAGGCCAGCCCCTAGAGAGCTGAATAGCTGGCGCATCCGGTAGGCTGCGCTATTGGCCAAAGACATTGGGATCACCAACGCCCGTCAACAAGCTGGCCACCCCGTTCACCGCCGGCCGCAGCAGGTCGAAGAAGGGGTTCAGGGCGCCGCCCGTGAGGATGGGTATGCCAAAGATGAACAGCAGGAGAATGCCAGGGCCCCAGGCCCGCAGCCGCTCCATCTCCAGCGACAGATCGCGCGGTAGGATGCCAACAGCCACGGAGTAGCCGTCCAGGGGCCACAGAGGCGTGAGGTTGAATAGCGCCAGGATAATGCCGAATATGATGATCGATCCCAGGTATAGCCCAAGATAGTCCGACACGCCCCAGGTGGCTACCACCTGCTTGACGTAGTCCGACGACCTGTTGATGGCAAAGAAGGGCGTGTGCCAGTCAACCACGCCCATCTTAATGGGCACGCCGGCGACACCCGCAATGACCAGATTGGAAATGGGGCCCGCGGCCGCCGTTGTCGCCATGCCCGTCTTGGGATTGCTGCTCCTCATGAGATTCGGATTCACGGGCACCGGCTTGCCCCAACCGAATCCGGCCATGAACAAAAGAATAGTGCCCAGTGGGTCCAGATGGGCGAATGGATTAAGGGTCAGGCGTCCCCGGTAGCGGGGGGTCGGATCGCCCAGGCTGTCGGCGGCAAAGGCGTGGCTGAACTCGTGAAACGAAATGCCCACCAGCAAGGCGGTTACCACCGCCCCAAAGAAAACAAAAAAGGCCGTTTGGCTGCCCTGTAGAAGGTCTAGATAGGCAAAAATCAACGCTTAGCTCTCCCCACCACAAGATCATGATAGCATAGCGCTGATTGGCGGCGAAAGGCGCTCCTTGGCGCCCCTTATCGCCTTCGGCTGGCGAACCCGATGGCGTTACACAACCAAGTTTTGTATACTGTGGCTGGCAAGCGATTGCACTCGCAACCATGCTAACCTAGTCGGGAGCATCAAGATGGCGCTACTGCTGGAAGCGCAGGAAGTAGTCAAGAGCTTTGATGGAGTGAAGGCCCTCAACCAGTGTTCTCTCCAGGTATCCGAGGGCACAATCACTGGCCTTATCGGGCCTAATGGCGCCGGCAAGACTACCCTTTTCAACGTAGTCACTGGTTTCCTGAAACCTACCACCGGCAGGATCTTCTTCCAGGGAGAGCGGATTGACGGCCTTCCTCCTCACCAAGTGTTTGGAAAGGGAATCGTCCGCACATTTCAGGTGCCGCGGGAACTGAAGTCGATGACCGTCCTCGAAAATCTGATGCTGGCGCCTGGGGGGCAGTTGGGCGAGAAGCTCTGGGGCCCCTGGTTCCTGCCCTTCCTGGTGCGCAGACAGGAGCGAGCAATCCAGGAGAAGGCGCTGGAGGTGCTGGAGTTCGTCAACCTGTGGGAGCTGCGCAACGAGTACGCCGGAAACCTCTCCTCGGGCCAGAAGAAGCTTCTGGAGCTGGCGCGCACCCTCATGTGCGACCCCCAGTTGGTTCTCCTGGACGAGCCGGGAGCAGGAGTCAACCCCACCCTCATGAAGCGCCTGGTGGCCGCCATCGAGGAGTTGTGCTATGAGAAGGGGATCACCTTCTTCATCATCGAGCACGACATGGACCTGG
>CP070630.1:1118159-1129104 GCA_020356025.1 Dehalococcoidia bacterium
CACCCTGGGCAACGCCGGCCGGCCCCTCCAACAGCTATCGGCCTGCTTCGTCCTCCCCGTGGAGGACTCCATGACCGGCATCTTCGAGACGATCAAGGAGACGGCCCTCATCCACCAGAGCGGCGGCGGCACCGGCTTCTCCTTCAGCCGCCTCCGCCCCGAGGGCGACCGCGTCCAGAGCACCATGGGCGTGGCTTCGGGGCCTGTGTCCTTCATGAAGGTCTTCGACTCCGCCACCGAGGCCATCAAGCAGGGCGGAACCCGTCGCGGCGCCAACATGGCCATCCTCTCCGTCACCCACCCCGACATCGAGCGGTTCATCACCATGAAGGCCGACATGGTCACCCTCACCAACTTCAACATCTCCGTGGCCGTCACCGAGAACTTCATGGAGGCAGTCGAGAATGACCGCGACTACGAGCTGCTCACCCCTCGCACCGGCCAGGTGGTCGGCAAGCGCAGCGCCCGCCGCATCTTCCAGATGATGGTCGAGAACGCCTGGGTCAACGGCGACCCCGGCATCGTCTTCATCGACCGCATCAACCGCGACAACCCTACCCCCAACCTGGGCATGATCGAGGCCACCAACCCCTGCGGCGAGCAGCCCCTCCTGCCCTACGAGTCCTGCAACCTCGGCTCGATCAACCTCTCCAAGTTCGTCAAGGAGGAGGACGGCCGCCGGGCGGTCGACTGGGATCGCCTGGCCAAGACAGTGCCCCTCTGCGTCCGCTTCCTCGACAACGTCATCGACGTCAACCGCTACCCCATCCCCGAGATCGAGGAGGCCACCAGGCTCACCCGCAAGGTCGGCCTCGGCGTGATGGGCTTCCACGACCTCCTCCTCCAGCTACGCATCCCCTACGACTCCGAGCAGGCCCTCAAGCTGGGCGAGCAGATCATGGAGTTCATCCAGGAGAAGGCCGACCAGGCCTCCGTCGCCCTCGGCGTCGAGCGGGGCGTCTTCCACGCCTGGGAGGGCAGCGTCTACCACCGCTCGTCCGACGACGGCGACGGAGCCCCCTACCGCAACGCCTCCCGCACCACCGTCGCCCCCACCGGCACCCTCTCCATCATCTCCGACTGCTCCTCCGGCATCGAGCCCCTGTATGCCCTCGCCTTCCAGCGCACCCACTACCTCGACCCCAAGCAGCCCAGCACCGGCACCAGCCTGATCGAGGTCAACCGCCACTTCACCCAGGTGGCCAAGGACGAAGGCTTCTACTCAGACGAACTGATCGAGCACCTGGCCGCCGGCGGCCGCCTGGCCGACCGCGAGGAGGTCTCCGAGTGGGTGAAGAGGGTGTTCGTCACCGCCCACGACATCGTCCCCGAGTGGCACGTGCGCATGCAGGCCGCCTTCCAGCACCACACCAACAACGCCGTGTCCAAGACCATCAACTTCCCCTTCGAGGCCACCCAGCAGGACGTGGCCGATGCCTACTGGCTCGCCTACCGCGAGGGCTGCAAGGGCATCACCGTCTACCGCGACGGCTGCCGCGACATGCAGGTCCTGGCCCACACCACCCTCAATCTCAAAGGCCCTGAGCAGGAGCCCCAGGACGGCGAGCCGGCTGCCCCCGCCGAGAGACGCCCCGGCCCCTACCGCGAGCGCCTGCCCGACGAGCGCCACTCCATCACCCACAAGTTCGCCGTCGGCGAGCAGGAGGGCTATCTCACCGTCGGCCTCTACGAGGACGGCCGCCCGGGGGAGATATTCGTCAATATCTCCAAGGAGGGCTCGACAGTCTCCGGCCTGGTGGACGCCGTCGCCCTGCTCACATCGGTCTCCATGCAGTACGGCGTGCCCCTCGAGGACCTCAGCCGCAAGCTGAAAAAGACCCGCTTCGAGCCCTATGGACGCACGAACAACCGCGACATCCCGCAGGCGACATCGCTGCTGGACTACATCTTCCGCTGGCTCGAGCTGAAGTTCGTGCCGGGGGCGGCGCCCGGTAGCCACAACCCCGCGCTCAAGGAGGACGACAACGGCCTGCCGGTCACGCCCGAGAGCTCCGGTCTCGGTTGCCCCGACTGCGGCGCCGTGCTGATCTACCAGGAGGGATGCCTCGTCTGCCGCGCTTGCGGCTATACGAAGTGTGGATAATTGACATCGCGAACGCGATAGTTTATTATGTGGATGAGCGGTGGTGGTGCCGGCCCCACCGGCGCTCGTTCGTGCTTAGCCCCCTTCCCTTCCCCTTACCTCTCGCGATACCATGCGCCTGGAGGCCTGCCCATAGCCATGTATCAGCGACCTAAGCCCCCCTCCCTCTGGACCGAGTTCTGGACGCTTACCCGCATCGTCTACGGCATCCTCTTCTGGCCCCTCCTCGCTCTCCTCGCCGTCCTTCTCGCCGTGTTCGGCGTCTTCATCCTCTTCACCATCCACCCGGCCTTCGCCCTGCTCGCCATCCTCGCCGTCGCCGCCGTCATCGGCGTCCTCGCCTGGTGGGAGACCCGCCGTGCTCCCCCTCCCGGAGTGTAGGCCCATGCCTGACAACACCATCGCCGAAAGACTCGCCCTCGTCAGCGACCGCGTGGCCCGAGCGGCAGAGCGCGCCGGCCGCTCCCCCACCGAGGTCACCATCGTGGCCGTGAGCAAGTCCTTCCCCGCCCAGGCCATCGAGGAGGCGGCAGCCGCCGGCATCGCCCACATCGGCGAGAACCGCGTGCAGGAGGCGGCCGCCAAGATCCCCTCCCTGCGTCACCTGCCCGTCACCTGGCACATGGTGGGTCACTTGCAGACCAACAAGGCAAGAACAGCCCTTGACCTCTTTGATATAATCCAGAGCGTGGATTCGCTCCGTCTGGCCGAAGCACTCAGCCGCCGCGCCGAGCGGCCCATACCCGTCCTGCTGGAGGTGAACGTGGCCGGCGAGGCCAGCAAGTTCGGCATGTCCCCCGAGCACGTCCCTCAGACCGCCGAAGCCGTCGCTCGCCTGCCTCACATGAACGTGTGCGGCCTGATGACCATCGCCCCCCTGGTCAGCGACCCCGAGGAGGTGCGCCCCGTCTTTCGAGAGCTGCGCCGACTGCGCGACGCCCTCGGCCTTCCCGAGCTCTCGATGGGCATGACCGACGACTTCGAGGTGGCCATCGAGGAGGGAGCCACCCTGGTGCGCATCGGCCGCGCCATCTTCGGCGAGAGGTATGTTTGAGATGAAGCTGGCCTTCATCGGCGGCGGCGTCATGGGCGAGGCCATTATCAGCGCCCTGCTGGACAAGGGCGTCGCCCAGCCGACCGATATCACCGTCTGCGACATCGTCGCCCGCCGCCGCCAGCACCTCGAGCGCACCTACAGCGTCAAGGTCGTGGACAGCAGCGCCGCCGCTGTCAAAGACAGCGACATCGTCGTCCTGGCGGTGAAGCCCCAGGAGTTTCCCACCGCAGCTCAGGGGATAGGCGATCTCCTCAAGGCCGACCAGACAGTGCTGTCCATCATGGCTGGCATCAGCACCGCCGCCATCCGCGATACCCTCGGCCATGAGGCCATCGTGCGGGCCATGCCCAACACCCCCGCCCAGATCGGCGAGGGAATGACCGTCTGGACGGCCACGGAGGCCGTGAGCCGCCGGCGCCGTCAGTCAGTGCGGAAAGTCCTGGGCGCCTTGGGGCAGGAACTCTACGCCGAGGACGAGAAGTACATCGACATGGCCACTGCCGTCAGCGCCAGCGGGCCGGCCTTCATCTTCCTGATGATGGAGGCTCTCACCGACGCCGCCGTCCACATCGGCATGCGCCGCGAGATGGCCGCGCCCATAGTTCTCCAGACGTTGCTGGGCTCGGCCCGCTATG
Source organism: Dehalococcoidia bacterium (assembly GCA_020356025.1). Classification (GTDB taxonomy): domain Bacteria; phylum Chloroflexota; class Dehalococcoidia; order SM23-28-2; family SM23-28-2; genus SM23-28-2. Next base: position 1,121,956 of record CP070630.1, read on the forward strand.
CCCAGGCCAGCGGCAAGCACCCAGCCGACCTGCGCAACATGGTCACCTCCCCCGGCGGCACCACCGCCGAGGGGTTGCTCGCGCTGGAGGAGGCCGGCATCCGCGCAGCCTTCGCCGAGGCGATCATGGCCGCCTACCAGAAAGCCAAGCAACTGGGAGGCTAGGGATCGAAACTCTAATCACCTTCATCGAGATCTTGACCTGGGTCCTTACGGCGCTCATCTTCTTCCGAGCGATCCTCTCCTGGTTCCCCATCGACCCTCGCAACCCGCTCGTGACGCTCCTCTACGAGGTCACCGAGCCCATTCTGGCGCCCATGCGCAACGTCATCCCCCGCATCGGCATGATCGACATCAGCCCCCTGGTGGCGATCATCCTCATCCAGATCATTGGGCAGCTACTGGTTCGCGAACTGAGCTAGGCGGCTTCGGCGAACCCTTCCTGCAACTCCGGCAAGCCCTGCCCCGTCCCTGAGAGTGCCAATCGCCCCTTGTTTTGCCCCCTGCCCCATGCTATGATCCGCTCGCCGATCATAGCTTGGCAAACGTTGGCAAGGAGGAAGGTAACACGAGTACGGATGATAAGCATCGGGCCTTAGACCTAGCGATAGGTCAGATCGAGAAGCAGTTTGGACGGGGGGCTATCATGCGCCTGGGTCAGGCCTCCCATCGTCTTGTGGTGGAGGTAGTACCCACAGGCTCCCTCGCCCTGGATATGGCCCTGGGAGTGGGCGGCATCCCCCGCGGCCGCGTCACCGAGATCTTCGGCCCGGAGATGACCGGAAAGTCCACCCTCGCCCTCCATGTCATCGCCGCGGCCCAGAAGACAGCTGGGCTGGCCGCCTACATCGACGTGGAGCATGCCCTCGACCCCACCTATGCTTCCCAGTTGGGCGTCAAGGTGGATGACCTGCTTATCTCCCAACCGGACACCGGCGAGCAGGCCCTGGAGATCACCGAGGCCCTCGTGCGCAGCAACGCCGTCGACGTCATCGTCGTCGATAGCGTGGCCGCCCTCGTGCCTCGAGCAGAGATCGAGGGTGAGATGGGCGACTCCCTTCCCGGCCTCCAGGCCCGCCTCATGTCCCAGGCCCTGCGCAAGCTGTCCGCCGCTATTAGCCGCTCCCGCACCGCCGTCATCTTCATTAACCAGCTTCGGGAGAAGATCGGCGTCTTCTTCGGCAACCCAGAGGTAACGCCCGGCGGCCGCGCCCTCAAGTTCTACAGCTCGGTGCGCATCGACCTGCGGCGAGCGGAGAGCATTAAGCAGAGCAACCAGATCGTGGGCAGCCGCGTGCGGGCCAAGGTCGTCAAGAACAAGGTAGCGCCCCCCTTCCGCACCGCTGAGTTCGACATCATGTTCGCCGGCAAGAGCATGGGCATCAGCCGCGAGGGTGACATCATCGACCTGAGCGTAGAGAAGGGAATCATCAGCAAGCAGGGGGCCTTCTTCAGCTACGGCAACCAGCGCCTCGGGCAGGGACGGGAGAACGCCAAGGACTTCCTGCGCGACAACCCCGAGCTGGCCGAAGAGATCGAGGCCGAGATCCGCCGCAAAGCCGAAGCAGCCTCCCCCGCCCTGGCCCCAGCACCGGAGGAGCCGCCGGAGCCAGAGTAGGCTGACCGTCCTCCCGGCGGCGCCGCAGACCGCCCATCTCCACCGCCATGCAGATCACAGCCATCGAAAAGCAACGGCGGCGCCGGCGGGCCAACGTCTACCTCGATGGCCACCTCGCCTTCTCGCTCAGCCTTGGGCTGCTGGCCGAGGCAGGGCTCCACGAAGGCGATACCTTGAGCCCCCAGCAGGTTGACTCCCTGCGCCAAGCCGACGTCAGGCACCAGGCCCACGAGGCTGCCCTTCGCCTGCTGGCCTATCGCCCCCGCAGCGAGGCGGAGATACGCCAGCGCCTGGCCCGCCGCGGCCTGCCGCCACAGGTCGTCCAAGAGACCATCGCCCGCCTGCGCGAGCAGGGCCTCCTCAGCGACGCCGCCTTCGCCCGCTTCTGGGTGGAGACGCGCGACCAGAGCAGCCCTCGCGGCCGCCGTCTCCTCTGGCAGGAGCTTTCGGCCAAAGGCATCGAGCGAGAGGTCGCCCGCCAGGCCATCGCTCCCGTGGCAGAGGAAGACGCCGCCTTGCGCGCCGCCCAGAAGAAGGCCCGTCACCTCCAGGGGCACGACTACCCCCTCTTCCGTCGTCGCCTGGGCGATTTCCTTCTCCGCCGCGGTTTTCCCTACCCCACCGTTCGCACCATTGTCGAAAGGCTCTGGCGCGAACGGCAGCAAGACTCAGAGCGTTCCTAGTCGAAGAGCACTCTCTCCTTCATGATTTCCTATTCCATGTATTGAGTTCCCCTATCCATCCCTCTTTCAAATATGATCGAAGCTGCTCTTTCCTTGACACCTCAATACGGCCAGACGTATCATGAAAGTGGTAGCCAAATTAAAGTTGAAATCTGCCCCGAACTGTCAGCAGGAAGTGAGGTGAAGATGCCTGAGGGCTTAGAATTCCTTGTACCCATCGTCGGCCTCATTGCTTTGATTGGTGGCGTTTTTGGCGGCGCCTGGATCCAGCAGCGAATACAAGACCGCCGCGCCGCCGGCGCCGAGATGAAGGCTAGCCGTATCGTTGGTGAGGCCGAACGACGACAAAAAGAGATACTTCTGGAAGCCAAAGAAGAAGCCATCCGCCTGCGTAGCCAGGCAGAGGGAGAGCTACGAGACAGACGTAATGAGGTCCAGCGTCTAGAGCGACGCCTGATCCACAAAGAGGAGAACCTGGACCGAAAGCTGGAGTCCCTGGAACGCCGAGAGCGCTCCTTGACCAATAAGGAGAAGAACCTCGACAACATCAGGACCCAACTGACCGACTTGGAGCAACAGCGCCGCCAGGAGATCGAGCACCTGTCCAACCTGACCACCCAGGAGGCACGAGAGGTCCTCCTGAGCGAGATCGAGCACGAGGTCCGCGATGAGGCCAACCGGAAGGTGCGCGAGATCGAGGCCGAGCTCAAGGAGGACGCCTCTCAGCGGGCGCGCGACATCCTCTCCACCGCCATGCAGCGCATGTCCTCCGACGTCATCTCCGAGGCTACCGTCTCGGTAGTGCCCTTGCCCAGCGACGACATGAAGGGCCGGATCATCGGCCGCGAGGGTCGTAACATCCGCACTCTCGAGCACCTCACCGGCGTCGACGTCATCATCGACGACACCCCCGATGCCGTGACCCTCTCCACCTTCGACCCTGTTCGCCGCGAGATCGCCCGGGTGGCCCTCACCAAACTCATCACCGACGGTCGCATCCATCCCGCTCGCATCGAGGACATGGTGGAGAAGGCTCAAAAAGAGGTCGATGCCGCTATCAGAGAGGCAGGCGAAGAAGCTGTCGTCGAGGCAGGTGTGCCTGGCCTCCACCCGGAGATCGTGAAGGCGCTGGGACGCCTCAAGTATCGCTACAGCTACGGCCAGAACCAGCTCAAGCACGCCATCGAGTCGGCCCACATCGCTGGCATGCTCGCCGATGAGCTTGGCGCCGATGCCAACACTGCCCGTCGCGGCGGCCTCCTTCACGACCTGGGCAAGGCCATCGACCAAGAAGTGGAGGGAACACACGCTCTTATCGGTGCCGAGATGGCTCGTCGCCATGGCGTGAGCGCGGCGGTGGCCCACTGCATCGAGGCCCACCACGAAGAAGTGGAGCCTAACACCGTCGAGGCTGTGATTTCCATCATCGCCGACGCTATCAGCGGCAGCCGCCCTGGTGCCCGCCGCGAGTCTCTGGAGCAGTACATCAAGCGACTGCGCGCCCTGGAGGAAGTGGCTAACGGCTTCCAAGGAGTCGACAAGTGCTATGCCATCCAGGCTGGCCGCGAGATTCGCATCATCGTCAAGCCGGAAGACGTCGACGACCTGGAGGCACTGCGCCTAGCTAAAGACATCAGCAAGAAGATCGAGGAGACACTGGAGTACCCGGGGCAGATCAAGGTTACCGTGATCCGCGAGAAGCGCGCGATCGAGTACGCCAAATAGCGAAGGAGGGGGGAGCGGCGGCCACTTGACCCAACGTCGCCGCTCCCCCCTTTGCTGCCCTCAGCAGCGCTAATGAAGATTCTCTTCGTCGGTGATGTGGTGGGCCGCCTGGGCCGCAGGACGCTGAAGGCCCTTCTGCCTGCCCTCAAGCAAGAGACCCAGGCCGAACTGGTCGTCGCCAACGGCGAGAACGCCGCCGGTGGCCGTGGCCTCACCTTGGCCACCGCCGACGAACTCCTCGCCGCCGGCGTAGACGTTATCACCTCCGGCAACCACGTCTGGGAAATCCGCGAGATCTACCCCATCCTGGACGGCGAATCTCCCATCCTGCGGCCCCTGAACTACCCGCCCGGCGTCCCTGGCCGTGGCCTGCTCATTGCCCACGACGCAGCCTTCATCAATCTGCAAGGCCGTACCTTCATGGGCGTCGACGCAGACTGCCCCTTTCGCGCCGCCGACAACGCCCTGGAGCGCCTCCAGGACGTCCCCGTGATCATCGTCGACATCCATGCCGAGGCCACCAGCGAGAAAGCGGCCCTCGCCTGGTACCTGGATGGTCGAGTCAGTGCTGTCATCGGCACCCATACCCACGTCGCCACCGCCGATGCCCGTGTCCTGCCCAAGGGCACTGCTTTCGTTAGCGACGCGGGCATGGTGGGGCCACGCGACTCCATCATCGGCGTGGAAATCAAGCCGATCATCGAGCGTTTCCTCACCCAGCTTCCCACCCGCTTCTCGCCGGTGGAGCGCGGGCCTGCCATCTTCAACTCCGTCCTCATAGACGTCGATGAAGCCAGCGGTCGCGCCCAGAGCATTGTCCGCATCGATCGGGAGATCAGCAAGCATGGCCAGTAGGGCCGACCTCCACACCCACAGCACTTACTCCGACGGCAACCTCAGCCCCACTGAGCTCATCGAGCAGGCAGTCAGCAGAGGCCTGGATGTGCTAGCTCTCACCGACCACGACTGCACCGATGGCATCGCCGAAGCCCTGGAAGCGGCCCAGAAGCACCCCCGACTGCTCTTCATTCCCGGCGTAGAACTGAGTACCGATCTGCCCCAGGAAGAGGTGCACGTACTGGGCTACTTCCTCGAATGGCAGAACCCACGCTTCCAAGGTCGCCTCACTCACCTGCGCAGGTCACGCATGGAGCGCGGCCAGAAGATGCTGACGAAGCTCAAGCACCTGGGGTTCGACGTCCCCTGGCAGCGTGTGAAAGAGATCGCCGGCGATGGCGCCGTAGGGCGCCCTCACATCGCCCTGGCCATGCTGGAGGCCGGCCACATCTCCTCCCTAGAAGAAGCCTTCAACCGCTACCTCAGCCGCAACGGCCCCGCCTACGTGGCGCGCGAGAAGATAACCCCCGCTGAGGCGGTACAGCTTATCACCGACGCGTCTGGCCTAGCCGTCCTGGCTCACCCCCGCGACCTCCAAAACATGGAGTCCCTGCTGGCGGAGCTCAAAGCAGCTGGCCTCATCGGCATCGAAGTCTATTACCAGGACTACGACCAACAGGCCATCGAACGCCTCCTGGCGATCGCCCGCCAGCACGATCTGTTGCCCCTGGGAGGCAGCGATTTCCACGGCATCGGCGGCGCGCACGAGCGCGACCTGGGCGATATCCCCCTCCCCTTCGAGCCGGTTGAGCAGCTCATCGCCCTAGCCCGTCAGCGCCAGCCCCAGCAGGCACCGCCTTAACCGCCAGCCCTCCTGTCTGCCACAATGACAACGTGTTCGCCTTGGGTGCGCTGGTCAGGCGATAGTCGCTTCTGCTGCAATGGTATGGTCGGTCCCGCACCCACTGGCGCTAGCTGCCAAAAAGCGCTACAGTATCAGCAGGCGGATTTTGCCGGCGGTCGCCAGAGCAAACTCGCTCATACCGACTGGTGAGTCGTCATGCTTATTCGAGACGAGAATCGCGACACTGAGAGAAAAGTCATCGCAATTCTCAAAGTCCTCAGCGAATCCTCAGAGCCGGTTGGCTCCACCTTCATCGCCCGAGCGCTTGAATCCCACGGCGTGCATTTGAGCGAAAGAACGGTCAGGTATCACCTCAAGATCACCGACGAGCGCGGCTTCACCGAACCTCACGGCAGGGACGGAAGAGTGCTCACGCCTGAGGGATTGGCCGAACTGAGAAGCGCCCTCGTGCCCGACCAGGTTGGCTTCGTGATCGAGAGGATCGAGCTGCTGGCCTTTCAGACCACCTTCGACCCAAGCCGACGGACCGGCCACGTGCCGGTCAATACGTCGCTGTTTCCCAAAGACAGATTCGGGGATGCCTTAGCGGCGATGAGAGACGCCTTCAGCGCTGGCCTATGTGTTAGCGAACTGGTGGCCGTAGCCTCCGAGGGCGAGAAGCTGGGCGACCTCGTTATCCCAAAGGGTATGGTTGGCTTCGCCACCGTTTGCAGCGCCGTCGTAAACGGACTTCTGTTGAAAGCAGGCGTCCCCACCGACTCCAGGTTCGGAGGCGTGCTGGAGATGCGCAAATCACGCCCCAAGCGGTTCCTGGCCATAATCACCTATGCCGGCTCCTCACTGGACCCCTCCGAGGCCTACATCAGAGCCAGAATGACACAGGTGCGCGACGTCGCAACCACAGGCAACGGAACAATACTGGCCAACTTCCGGGAGATACCGGCCGCGGCAAGACCCATCGTGGAGAGCACAGCAGCCGAGCTCAAGCAGGTCGGCATCCACGGAATACTGCTCATGGGCGAAGCCAGCGAGCCTGTGTGCCAGATCCCCGTCGGCCTGAACAAGATAGGAATCGTGCTGCTGGGCGGAATGAACCCTATAGCTGCTGCCGAAGAGGCTGGAGTACAGGCCGACAACTTCTCGGAAAGCGGCACCATCGACTTCGAGCGCCTGGTCAACTTTCGAGAGCTGTAGGCCGCCCTCGGCAACTAGGACGCATGCCTCCCCCGCCACCACAAACCATCTCTGACGATCCCCGTCAATCTTATCCAAGATAAGCTGCCACAGCGCCGTTTCAGGCATTGCCCGTCATCCTCCCATGTGAGCGGCCTCACTCTTCCCATACCCTGTGTCTAATCGCTGTTAAAGCATGGTTAAAAACGAACGCCCCGTATCCAAGAGCTCCCAGCTCGGGGCTTGACA
>CP070630.1:1129204-1156297 GCA_020356025.1 Dehalococcoidia bacterium
AGAAGCAATCGAAAAAGCAAAAGAGCACTTTGGCAAGTTGCTGGCCGAACAACTGGCCCGTGTAAAGGAGATGAAGGCGGGCCAGGATTGGCTGGATTATGGCGTGATCAAGCCGATCATCATTGGCGTTGTGGGTGGCGACGGCATCGGGCCGATCATCTCACAACATGCCCACCACATCCTGGCCTTCTTGCTGGATGATGAGGTCAAGAGTGGCAAGGTGCAGTTCAACGTCATCGAGGGCCTGACCATTGAGAACCGGGCCAAGGTGATGAAAGCTATTCCCGATGACGTGCTCGCGGAGCTCAAGGCCAGCCATGTTATCCTGAAAGGCCCCACTACCACGCCCAAGAAGGGCGACCCCTGGCCAAACATCGAGAGCGCCAACGTGGCCATGCGGAAGGAGCTGGACCTGTTTGCCAACGTCAGGCCGGTGAAGGTTCCGGAGCAGGGCATCGACTGGATGTTCTTCCGCGAAAACACTGAGGGCGCTTACGCTCTGGGCAGCAACGGCATCAACGTCACGGACGACCTGGCCATCGACTTCACGGTGACCACCGCCCAGGGCGCCGAGCGGATCATCCGCTTGGCCTTCGATTACGCCAAGAAGACCGGCATCAATAAGCTGACCATCGTCACCAAGGCCAACGTCGTCAAGACCACAGACGGCAGATTCCTCGACGTCGCCCGGGAAGTCGCCAAGGACTACCCCGAGGTTGAATGGGACGACTGGTACATCGACATCATGACTGCCAAGCTGGTCGACCCCAAGAGGCGGACGCAGTTCCGGGTCATGGCGCTGCCCAACCTCTACGGAGACATCCTGACCGACGAGGCGGCGGAGTTCCAGGGTGGCGTAGGAACTGCCGGCAGCGCCAACATCGGCAAGCGCTATGGCATGTTCGAGGCCATCCACGGCAGTGCCCCCCGCATGGTGAAGGAGGGCCGCTTGGAGTACGCCGACCCCAGCAGCCTTATTCGGGCGGCGTCAATGATGCTGAACCACCTCGGCTTCACCGACCGCGGCAAGAAGCTGGAGATGGCCCTCGATATCTGCGGCAATTTCGAGCAGAAGCTGGTAGTCACCGGCCGACCCACCGGTGCCAAGGGCTCCGAGCTCTGCGACTATATCATGGAGACCATCCAGGACCCCAACCTGGAGAAGCGCTGGCAAGACTACCAACCCAAGACTAAGGCCGCGTAAGAGAGCTCACCCACCGGAAACTTAAGAACCTGCGCGCCGAAGCATAGCCGACGGGCGGGCGCACTATCCATGTGGTTCGTGGAAGCGCCCGCCGTGCTATTTGGGAACCCACTCGCCTATGGGTAGTCCACCTGCACAGGCTTCCCTAGCGACCTCCTTGTCAATTACCATATGCACGGCAGCTACTTCCTCCCACGGCTCTGGGGAGGAATACTGGGAGGCTTGCTCCCAGGTAGTTCGGGAGGCAGAACGATGAGGCTGCGCGATAGGACAGCGATCGTGACGGGCGCCTCCGCCGGCATCGGTCGGGAGGCAGCGCGACTGCTCGCCCGCGCCGGGGCCAATGTGGTGCTGGCGTCGCGGAACGCCGAGGCTTTGGCGCAGGTAGCTCAGGAGCTTCAGCCCTACGGCGGACGCTCCCTGACGGTTCCCACCGACGTAACAGACAGCGAGGCCGTGGAGGCGATGGTGAAGACGGCCGCCGAGGAGTTCGGCGGCGTCGATATCCTGGTGAACAACGCCGGTCTCGGCCTGTACGCCAACCTCGCCGATGGGAGCATGGAGAACGTCCGCCGTCTGTTCGAGGTGAACGTCTTCGGCGCTCTCAACTGCATTCGAGCGGTGGCGCCGTACATGAAGCAGCAGCGCCGAGGCCAGATCATCAACGTCTCCTCGGTGGCGGGGAAGATAGCCGCGCCCTACGAAGGGGCCTACGCCGCCACCAAGTTCGCCCTCAACGCCATCTCCGACGCCGTGCGCCTGGAGCTTCGCGACCACGGCATCAAGGTCATCACCGTCTACCCCGGGCCGATCGACACGCCGTTCCGGGACAACGCCATCAAGGAGATCGAGCCGCCCACGGCCTATCGGGCCTTGCGCCGCATACCGCCCGTGCGCGTGGCCGAGGCCATCGTCAAAGCAGCGCGCGACGAGCGGCCGGAGGTGTATGTCACCTGGTTCGACCGAGGGGCCGTGATGCTAAAGAGCATCTCGCCTCGCTTCATCGACTGGGGGATGCGCCGGTTCTACCTGCGCCGGCGGGCCGGTCAGGGGTAGGGGTAGGGACGCGCGCGCTTCCTTGCCCACACGCGCGCCTGCGAGTACGATGACGCGTCCCTTCAGCATCCCTAGCCGTTGACAGACACGCCATCGCTAGATATGATGGCGGAGCCCTACACGCCTTCGCAGTGCCCCTTCGCGATGTGACTGGGCTGGAGAAAGGTGTCTTGCCGTGACGCGATCGGCCCAGGTTGTTTTCTTCACAGCCCTGCTACTTGCGCTAGGGGCGGCCCTCGCGGTCCCCGCGGATGCCCAAACGTTTCTCCTCACCCTCGACACTCCCAACCCGCGGGAGGACGCCTCATGATCAAAGAGTACACAGAGGAGCAAGAGGCCATCCGGCGCATGGTGCGGGACTTCGCCCGCAAGGAGATCTCCCCCGGCGCGGCCGAGCGGGACGCCACCGGCCGGTTCGACTACGACCTGTACCGTCGGCTGGGCGACCTGGGCATTACCGGCATGACCTTTGCCGAGGAGTACGGTGGCACTGGAGCGGGCTTCCTCTCCGCCTGCCTGGCCGCTGAGGAGATCGCCCGCGTCGACATGTCCCTGTCTTGGACGCTGCTGGTCGGAGTGGCGGGTGCGAACATGATCGTGCTCCTGGGCTCGGAGGAGCAGAAGGCGCTCTGGAAGGAGAAATGGGTGCTCCCCGTGGTGCGGGGCGAGGCGGTCACCAGCGCCGCTATTACTGAGCCCGATGCCGGTTCCGACACGGCCGCCATCCGGACCCGCGCCGTGCTGGACGGCGATGAGTGGGTGATCAACGGCAGCAAGGCCTTCATCACCAACGCTGGTCTGGAGAACAACGTATTCACCACCGTCCTCTGCCTGACCAACCCCGAGGACCGCCGCTTCGACACCATCATCGTGCCCAAAGGGACGCCCGGCTGCACCGTCATGCCTGCCCGCGGGAAGATGGGCCTCCGCTCCTCCGACACCCGCGAGCTAGCCTTCGATGACTGCCGGGTGCCGGCCATCAACCTGCTGGGGCCCCGGGGCACCGGTCGCGGCAGCATCGTGCGGGGCTTCTTCGCCGCCCGCATCGTCCTGGCCTCCACAGCGCTGGGGTTGGCGGAGGAGTGCCTGGTCTTGGCCCTAGACTACGCCAAGCAGCGCAACGCCTTCGGCCGGCCCATCGCTGAGTTTCAGCACGTACAGGCGATGCTGGTGGACATGGCCCTTCATGTGGAACTCAGCCGCCTCATTCGCGACAAGGCGGCTCGCCTCATGGAGTGGGGCCAGCCTCATGCCAAGGAGTCGGCGATGGCCAAGTACTTCTGCTGCGAGAGCGCCAAACAGGCCGCCGACTACGCGGTCCAAGTGTTTGGGGCCATGGGGGTCATGGACGAGACCCCGGTCTCCCGCTACTATCGCGACGTGCGGGCGACCACCATCGCCGACGGCACGACCCAGATCCAGAAGCACGTCATCGCTCGGGAGCTGGGGTGCTTCCGGTAGCTCCGGACTGATATGGTGACCAGGGTCGTTATCCGCTCTTGATCCTCGCGCAAGCAAAAGGAGACGCTGTCCTAGCAGAGAACAAAAGGTAGTTGACATGAGAAACGTTGCTGTCGTGGGAGCGGGAATGACTCGCTTCGGCAAGTACATCGACCGCGGCCTCAAGAACCTGAGCCGGGAGGCCGTGGATGCAGCCCTACAGCGGGCAGGGATGGACAAATCTGCGATCGAGGCGGCGATCGTGGGCAACGCCGTGGCTGGCCTGATGTTTGGCCAGGAGTGCATTCGCGGCCAGGTGGTGCTACGAGACATGGGCATCGGCGGCATCCCCATCATCAACACCGAGAACGCCTGCGCCAGCTCCTCCACCGCTTTTCACCTGGCCTGGCTCTATGTGGCCTCCGGCATGTACGACGTTGCCCTCGCCCTGGGGGTGGAGAAGCTCTACCATGAGGACAAGCGACGCTCCTTCCAAGCCATCGGCGCCGCCGTCGATGTGGAGATCATGCAGCGGATCATGGCCCAGATGGCTGCCACCTCCAAGAAGGAGGGGGAAGAAGGTGGTGCTGGCGAGTCCCGCAGCATGTTCATGGATCTCTACGCCATGGCGGCCCGCGACCACATGCATCGCTACGGCACTACCAAAGAGCAGTTCGGCAGGGTGGCGGTGAAGAACCACTACCACGGCAGCCTTAACCCCCACGCCCAGTACCGCGAGCGCTACACCCTGGAGGAGATCCTGGCATCGCCGCTGGTGGCCGAGCCTTTGACCCGCCTGATGTGCTCGCCCATCGGCGACGGCGCCGCAGCGGCCATCCTGTGCAGCGAGGAGAAAGCCCGGCAGTTCACCAGCAAGCCCATCTTCGTGCGTGCTTCCTTTGTCGACTCTGGCAAGGACCACAGGCCCGACGAGCCCGGCGCCACCGAACGGATCGCCGCCAAGGCCTATGAGATGGCGGGGGTGACGCCAGAGGATCTGGACCTAGTGGAACTGCACGATGCCTCGGCGCCAGCGGAGATCATCCTCTACGAGGAGCTCGGGCTGTGTGCCAAGGGTGAAGGCGGCCCCCTCATCGACAGCGGCTACACCGAACTCACTGGCAAGGTACCAGTGAACACCAGCGGTGGCCTGCTATCCAAGGGACACCCTATCGGGGCCACGGGCGTCGCCCAGATCTGCGAGCTGTTCGACCAGCTCCGAGGGGAGGCGGGCGATCACCAGGTGCAAGGGGCCAAGGTAGCCCTGGCCGAAAACGGCGGCGGTATGCTGCGGGCCGAGGTGGCCGCCATTTCGCTGCACATCCTGTCCACCTAGGGGCGAATCAGCGCGGGCGGGGCCCAGAGAATAGCTTGGACGCTAGCCTATCCCTATGTGTCGATCGTGTGGTTCAGGCTGCCGATGGGTTACCTTCTTACCTTGCCAACTCTCGCGCCTGCGAGTAGGATCGAGCCCTAGACAGTAGCAGACCTGGAGGCAGCGCAGTGAAGACGGTAAGCGTGAGCAGCCTGCTGATCGTCAGCATCTGCCTGGCGGTGCTCGCGGCGGCCTGTTTCGATGGCGATCATGCGCGGAAGTTCGAGGTAGGGGGCTCTGCTATGGCGCCGTCATTTCCCCATGATACTATCGTGCATGTAGAAGAGTACGGGATCGACGAACCTCAACAGGGTGACGTAGTGGTCTTTCGCTCGCCCGAGAACCCCGACCTTCCCCTCATCAGACGCATCATCGGCGTACCTGGTGACCTTGTGGAGATTAGGGATGGACTAGTCTACGTCAACGGTACACCGTTAGACGAGCCATACAAATGGGATCCCGTGGTTTGTCCCTGCGGACCGTGGAACATCGAACAGGGCCACTACTTCGTCCTCAGTGACAACCGCACCAAGACCAGCGATTCGCGGACTATCGGCCAGATCCCCGAGGAGAATATCATCGGGCGAGTCGTGGAGGTAGACGAATCGGGAGCTGGGGCGAGGTAGCAGGGTTCCGCTCTTTGTCTGCTCGCTCTCTTGCTCCCCAGCGCCGTCGTGTGCTTGGTGGTGGCGGGCTGTCTGGCTGGCCGCACCAGAACAAGGGGGAAGATCAATGGTCACTTTCAACGGTGTCAACCATCTCGCGATGGCCACCGGCGACATGGACACCACCATCCGCTTCTGGAGAGATCTGCTCGGGATGCGGCTCGTCGCTGGCCTGGGACAGCCGGGCTACCGGCACTACTTCTTCCAGATCTCCGACTACGACCTCATCGCATTCTTCGAGTGGCCCGGGGTGAAGGCAATTGCCCACAAGGATCATGGTAGGCCAGTGCAGGGGCCGTTTGTCTTCGACCACGTGTCGTTTGGCGTCGTAAGCGAGGACGACCTTTGGGAGCTCAAGGACAAGCTTGAGGCCGCCGGGTTTCCTGTCTCTGACATGATAGACCACGGGTTCATACATTCCATCTATGCCTTTGATCCCAACGGCATCCCAATAGAATTCAGCCACAACGTCGAAGGCATCGACATCCGCCGGAACCCCGCTATGAAGGACTCGGCACCATCTGAGACAACTCAAGAGGGTGCAGAGGCGCAGTCGGGTAAGTGGCCCCAGGTCACACAGCCCACCCCCAAGGCCCAGCGCGTCGTCTATCCCGGAGCGGGTAGCGAGCTCTTCCACGGGAAGAAATAGCTTCCGTCTCGCGCGGCACCTGAGCGGTACGCTGCCCGCGCCATCATGCGGTTTGTGGTGGCGATGGGCTGGCCGCGGAGGCAGGCAGGAACCTGGAGCGGGTGATGGGACTCGAACCCACGACAACCTGCTTGGGAAGCAGGCACTCTGCCAACTGAGTTACACCCGCCCCGCAGATACGATCCTAGGCTTCCGCCGCGCCGTTGTCAACGGCGGGCGCAGCCGGGGCCGTCCTCAGCTTTCCCGCACGACGCAGCACCCTACGTGCAGCTCTCTCCGATCCTGCCGCCGTACAGCAGCATGTCTCCGACGATCGTGATGACGCCGTCCGCGTTGAGGTCCAGGCGCTGGTTCCACTCGGAGTCGCCCGGCGCGGCGCCGATGTGACCGCCGAAGCTCAGGACGTCGCCCACCACCGTCACTGTGCTGTCAATGTTGTTGTCCAGAGGCCAGGCGTCGTCCGATGGGTCGTCGGGGCAGGCATCCAGCGGGTCGGTGCCCACGTGCAGCTCGACCCCATCGAGGAAGCCGTCGGCGTCGGCGTCATCCGTGTCGCAGGCGTCGCCCACGCCGTCCCCGTCGAAGTCGGCCTGGTCAGGGTTGGCGACCAAGGGGCAGTTGTCGGGGCCTGCCACGATGGGGCCGTCACCGTCCGGGTTGATCGGGCCGTCCGATACGCCGTCGTCATCGCAGTCAGGGTCGACCGGGCAAGGGTCAAAGGCGTCGCACAGCCCGTCCCCGTCGGCGTCGTCCTCCGCGCTTGCGTCGTCCATCACCGTCAGCAGCTTGTGGCTGGTGTTGTTGCCCGGGTCGGGGTCGGACACATACGGCGTTGCCACGTCGATGGTGTTGTCGAAGACGAAGGTCTTCAGACCCGTCTCCGTGCAGTTGACGGTCCAGACCTCGGTCACCACCTGGTCGACGCTGACGGGCACGTCGCTGACCAAATCGGGCACACTGTTCTCGACGACCGTGCAGCCGGTGGGTGCTGTGGCAGTGGCGTCGATGGCGATGTCGACCGGCTCCCAGGGGCCGTTGTTGTGGAGCACCTTCTCCAGGGTGACATCTACGTCCACACCTAGGTCTACCTTGGTGGGTGGATCGACGAAGCTTGCGCTGACGATCTTGACGTCGGCTTCGCTCACCGAATTCACGGTTAGCTCTGTGGTAGCCGAGTTGTTGTCGGGATCGGGATCCCACACGTGAGGGTCCTTGTGCTCAACCGTGTCGTCAAAGATGAACGTGAACTGGCCGAGCTCGGAGCAGTGGATGGTGAAGGGCTCGTGGTGGAGGATGTCCGCGCTCACCGGCACGTTGTGGAACTGCTGAGCATGAACCTCGGGATACACCGTGCAGCCCGGCGGCGCGGTGACGACCGTCTCCGTGAGCACGTCTACCGGTTCCCAGGGTCCGTTATTGTGGATGATCTTGTCCAGGACGACAGGCACGTCCTCGCTCGGCGAGATCTCGGTCGGCGGGTCCTCCACGTACTGGTCGGCCACCTTCATGTCGGCGTAGGCGATGGCGAGCACGGTGTAGTCACCTGAGTTGCTGTTGTTGTCCGGGTCAGGGTCAACGACGTGGGGGTCCTTGATGGTCAGGATGTCGGTGGCGAAGGTGAAGGTGTGCTCGCTGGGCTCATCGCAGTGGATGGTCCAGGTGTGGTCGTCCACCACGTCCACGCTTACCGGCAGCACATACTGGGGCGGGTCGACGGTGGCGACGTTGCAGTCAGCTGGTACGCCGGGCGCCCCGTAGCTCCCGGACACCTCCACCGGGCCGTAGAGGCCGTTGTTGTGGAAGGTGGTGCTGACCGTGATGTTCACGTCCTGGCTTACCTCGATTTCCGCTGGCCCGCTGACTTGTACGCTCGTCACCTTGACGTCGGCCTCAGCGATGGCCGCCACCGTCAGCTCCGTCACCCAGATGTTGTTGCCCATGTTGGGGTCAGTAACGAGCGGCTCCTTGGGTCCGCTCACCTCGTTGACCACCGTGAAGGTGTGCTCGCTGGGCTCGGAGCAGTGGATGAGGAAGTCTTCTATCAGCACCATATCCACGCTCACCGGCAGCTCCACCTGTGGGTAGGTGTAGATCTCCGGGTCGATGGTGCAGCCAGGGGGGGCGGTGGCCGTCTTGGTGATGTCCACATAAACGGGCCCGTACGGGCCGTTGTTGTGGACGATCTTCTCCAGGGTGACCAGCACTTGCTCGCTGACGGCTATCTCGCTGGGCGGGTCGATGAACTGCTGGCTGATGATCTTGACGTCGGCCTCGCCGATGGCCTCCACCGTCAGGTCCGTGGATTCGACATTGTTGGTGTCGTCGGGGTCAGCGACGTGCACCTCCTTGGGCGCGCCCACTATGTTGTCCACGCTGAAGGTGTACGTGCCGCCCTCGGAGCAGTGGATGGTGAAGTCCTCATTGACGGTCACGTCCACACTCTCGGGCAGCACTACGTCTTCGCTGTGGCCGAGCGGGCTGATGCTACAGTCGGCGGGGGCGGTGGCCGTCTTGTTGATGGTTACCGTCACGGCGCCAGCGTACGGCCCGTTGTTGTGCAGTACCTTCTCCAACGTGACCACGACGTCCTCGGAGACGAGTATCTCAGCCGGCGGGCTAAGGAAGCCCTGACTCACGATCTTGACGTCCGCCTGGGCCCAGGAGTGGACGGAGGGCAACACGCGGGAATCCTCATTGTTCGCTGGTTCGGGGTCGTGGATGTGGGGCTCCTTGGCTGTGATGCGGTTGTGGAAGGTGAACGTCCGCAGGCAGCGCTCGCCGCAGTGAATGGTGAACTGCTGCTGTATGGTCTGCGTCTCGCCGGCGTCCAGCACCACCTGCTGGCTGATGGGGCCGGACACGATCGTGCACTCGCTGGGGGGCGTCAGCCAGCCTTCGAACTCCGCCTCTACCAGCCCATAGGGGCCGTTGTTGTGCACGTCGGTCTCCAGGGTGACCACCCGGTTCTCGCTGACGTCGACATCGCTGGGCCAGTCCACAATCCTCTGATCCACTATCTTCAGGTCGGCCTGGGCGATGGCAGGCACTATCCAGTCGGTGTGGGCGGTGTTGTTGCCGCCGTTGGGATCGGTGACGTGCGGGTCCTTGATGCTGATCACGTTGTCGAAGGTGAAGGTGTGCTCGCTGGGCTCGGAGCAATGAACGGTGAAGGGCTCGTTGTGAGTGACGCTTACGCTGACCGGCACGTCGTGAATCTGCTCGACGTGGAGGCCAGGCGTGACCTCGCAGTCAGCCGAAGCTACGGCGGTCTTGACTGTCTCGAGGTTTACCGGCCCGTACGTTCCATTGTTGTGGATGGTCTTCTTCACCATGATGGGGACATCTTCGCTGACCGGTATCTCTAGCGGGGCCGGGAGTGAGGGTTCACCCAGCTCGCAGATGGTGTTGCCGTTGAGGTCTTCGCACCCCTCGATCCATTGCTCAATGATCTTGGCGTCGGCCTGGGCGATGGCCGGCACCGTCAGGTCCGTCACCCAACTGTTGTTGCCCATGTCGGGGTCGATGACGTGGGGTTCCTTGGGTGCGCTGACGGTATTAGTCACCGTGAAGGTGTGGAAGCTGGGCTCGCTGCAGTGGATGGTGAAGGGCTCGTCCAGAATTACGTCTTCGCTCGGCCCCAGCGTCCACTGCTGATAGTCGAGGAGCAGCGGGTCGATGGTGCAGCCCGGCGGGGGCGTCGCGACCGCGTTGATATTGAATGTCACCGGCGCGGAGCCGTTGTTGTGAACTTCTTTCCGCAGGTGGACCACCACGTTGCCGCTGACATCGATCTCCGCGGGCGGGTCGATGAACTCCTGGCTGAGGATCTTCACGTCGGCGTATGCCCAGGCATCAACGGTCAGTTGGCTGGTAGCCGAGTTGTTACCGGGCTGAAGGTCTAAGATGTCCGGATCCTTGGGGGCAATGGTGTTCTCGATGACGAAGGGCCCGTGGGTGCTGGGCTCCGAGCAGTGGATGGTGAATATCTCCGTGTGCTCCACGTCCACCGAGATGTCCAGAACGACCTGGTCGCTGTCGGCAGTCGGCACAATGGTGCATCCTGCCGGGGCGCTGGCCGTCTTGGCGATGTCGACGTCTACCGGGCTCACCGGGCCGTTGTTGTGGAGGATCTTCTTGACGCAGATATCGACGTCACTGCTGACGTCGATGTCGGTGGGTGCCAGGTCGACGCAGTTGGCGGCCAGGATCTCCTGGCTGACGATCTTCAGGTCGGCCTCGATAGGCTCCACGACCAAATCCACGACACAATCGTTGTAGTCGAAGTCTCCACCTCCGTAGAGGTCCTCCCACTGGATCTGAGCTGAGGTCGGGGAGAGCCTATCGATGAGGGCGTGGACCACATTGTCGGGATTCCTGTCGGCAGGCCCGGTGTAATAGGTATAGGGATCCGGGGATGTTAACTTGAACATAAGTTCGCCAGGCGAGAACGTGCCCAGATCCACGGTGTATCCTGGTGGCACATCGTTGCAGTAGAAGATGTGCTGGTCTACAGGGCTTGCGATTCCGAAGTCGTTGTTGTATCCAGCCTCCACGAAGACTAGCTTCACGTTGGCTCCGCTGGAGTAAGTCAGTATCAGCTTCCCGTCGGCGGTGATGTCCAGAGGAGGTGGGTCCTCGGCCTGCGATTGGCCGGTCTGAGTCCATAGCAAGGTTAACCCAACCACCAATGCCACCACTAGAACGAAGCTGAGGCGAAGAACTTTGCTCATCGTAACCTCCCTAGATCACCCTTGCGACGCCTGGCTCTGGCGGTCTCGCCTGTCCGTGGTCTTTGTGTAGCTCTTCGGCACAGCCTACTTCCTAGGCCAAGGCTGTTTACAGAGCACAACTTGTCCCTGGGGTAGACCAGCGTGTTCGGGGCGTGCCGCCTGCTGACCAGCCATCCGCACCATTAGCTAGATCCCTATCCAGGCCAGCATGAAGAATCAACCCTATGCGAATAGAGCACCACGATTATAAACGGTGCTGCCGTTTTGTCAAGTAATTGCGGGCGCTATTTCCCGACAGATCATCGGGCGGGACGCTACGACAAGCTTTAGGAGGTCAATTCAACAGCGGATAACTGAGGGGTTCTTGCTCTGATCTCCAACATACGGAGAACAGCGCTAGGAGCGGCATACTTGGGAAGCAGGCACTCTGCCAACTGAGTTACACTCGCCCCGCGAAGACGGTACCTAGGCTTCCGCCGGGCCGTTGCCAATCGCGGGCGCCGCCGGCGCCGCCGGCGCCGCCCGTTGGCGCATCTCCAGCAGTACCAGCACCAGGCCCACCAGTACCAGCCCCAGCCCCACAAGGGTGAGGATCGTGTAGTTGCGCAGCGTAAGCCAGGCCGCGTCGTTGCCCAGGTCCAGCAGGCGCATCAGCAGGTAGTCCTCCTGGTCCTCACTGGCGGTGCGAAAGGCGAAGCGCACGGCCACCGCCGTTACCAGTGACGGCACCGCTGCTCCCAGCAGAGCGGCCCCCAGCGCCACGATCCGGCCCATTCCCTGCGTCGAAACGAGAAACAGCCCTGCCAGAGCCAGGGATATGAAGCCCAGAACGATGGCGGCGATGCGCAGGGCCTGATGATTATCGTCGCTCAGGAACCCCAGGCCTCGGTGCACTCCTCCCTCCGGCGACAGTATGTCGATGCTTTGCTCCGCCTCGGGGTCGGCCAGCGCCCACACCGACATCCCCTCCTTGTAGATCGCCTCCGCGGCCTCACTCAGCAGGAGCGACCGCAGCTCCTCCGTCGATATCGTCGCCGCCTCCTCACGCGGTAGCTCCACCGCCATCGGGAAGTGCGGCACGATGACGGTGTCCTCCTCGCTGGCCTCGGCCACCTCCACCAAGTCGGCCTGGATCGTGGGCAGGATGGCATCGATCTCCGTGAGGTCGGCCGTCGCCCGCGAGAGGATGCGCTGGGCCGTGCCCGAGGAGGTAAGCTGCATTCCGTTGATCGCCAGGAAGAAGCCGATGAGGGAGATGGCAAGGAGGCTGCCGAACAGCCACTGGAGGGCGCCACGCAGAAGGGGCACAGCAGAGATCGGCCCTGGACTTGTCATCTCGGCTCCACCACCAGAGTATCGGCCAGCCTATCGTGCAGCGCCCGCCGCTGCGGGTCTAAGGCGATCATCAGGAAGCCTGCGAACAGGAGCAGGGTTGAGAACAGGTAGCCCACCAGGCGCAGCAGCGCTGTCCCCACTCCCAGGCGATGGCCATCCCGCCGCACCACCTTAATCGCCATGGCCATCTTGCCCACCGTTTGGCCTCGCCAAACCCAGAGGGCCAGGAAGTAGAGAGGAAAGAAGGGGAAGAAGTAGATCAGAAGGATGATGGCAGCCAGGTAAAAGGCTGAGTCAGGCGGGTCGACGTCGCCAAAGTCGCTGCGCAGCAGGAGCTGCAGGCCAGCGATGGTGATGAAAAGCAGGAAGACGGAAAACAGCACTATCACGTCAAGCACAAAAGCCACCAGCCGCGTCTCGAAGCTGGCGTAGCGCAGATCCACCCGGCTGGAAACGTTGGCCACCCTCTGTTCAACCATCGACGAAGCCCACCCACCGACAAGGCAGGTTCAGCGGCGATTATAGCACGCCTGCCAGCAGGCAGGCAGACCCTTAGCATTTCAGTCTAGGTGAGAGATGGAGGATCAGATGGCCTGCGCCCGCTCATCCTGAGCTTGTCGAAGGGCGAGCGGCGGCTTAAGAAGGCCGGTCGCTATGCTTCTCCCTGGAGCACCTCGAGCAGCTCGCGGGCCAGCTCCATCCCTCCGCCGATGCGGCCGGCGAACTCGACGTTCTGGCGGCAGAGCTCCTGGTTCTCGCGCCGAAGCCTGGCTATCTCCTGCCGCAGTTCCTCTGATTCATCCGTCCAGCCCGTCCAGGGCATGCCCTCCACCGGCCAGGAGGTGCCCTCCAAAGCTTGCCACCTGATGTCGTCCATGTGCTCGTAGGACCAGAAGCTCACGCCCTTGCTGCCGCGCTCGCTGGTGGTCTGGACAAAGCGCTGTAGCTCCTCGCTGCTGGGGTAGTCGACGAAGCCCTGGGCGTAGGCTCCCGCCACGGGGAAGATCCTGTCGGCCGCTATCCCCAGGGAAGCGTAGTCCTCGTACGTCCAGCCCAGCGCCTGTTCCACCGGCCAGCGAAAGGCGTTCCAGTAGACCTGGGGCAGCGTCCCCGAGCAGTGGCGTTCGGGGGCCGCATAGGGAAACTGGTGACGATAGCGAGCGATGGCGAAGGTGGAGTAGAACAGGGGGAAGCTCTGGCCCACTCCCTGGCGAAGGCGCTGGCAGAGGGCCTCGGCTACGTCCGGGCGGCCCTTGAACTCGCTCTCCACGTCCATCACGTAGGCATCGGCTTCCCCGTAGTGGATCGTCTCGACGGCCCGCTGGGCCTCGCCCTGCCAGTCATGCCCGTACAGGTAGGCCCAGCCGCCTACCCTCAGGCCGAACGCCTTGAGGGCGCGGCATATCTCCCGCCAGGGCCGGCCCTGGTCGAACCAGTAGGGCCCGTCGTGGGCTTTGACCAGGGCACCCGCACAGCCTGCTGCCTTCAATCGCTGGGCCACCGTCGTCGCCTCGCCGCCGTCGCAGCGACGCCAGTTCCAGATCCAGACCCACTTGCCGTCGAACATGAGTTCCCTCCCCTGCGAGAATGCCTGGTTGAAGTAGGAATTCCAAGGGGGTGATGGCATGCAGACCAGCCGGTGCTCAGCGAGCGGGGCCTCTATGTCGACGTTGCAGCGTGGCTAGCGGCTGGTCCGGAAGCGCAGGGTGGCGATCTCGTTTGGCTTGAGCGATAGGCGCACCCTGCCATCCTCGACCTCGGCCTGGCCCAAGGGCTCCTCGTTCAGGTTGACTACCTCCGCGGCCGCGTAGGGATCCTCCAGGCGCACCTCGCCCCGTCTCGGCTGAGAAGCGATGTTATAGAGGCGGACGATGATGCCTTGCCCGTCCTCGGTTGCCCTCAGAGCCGAGAGGACGAGGGCGCTGGGCGCTACTGAGAGGAGGCTGGCCCTGGGCCTAAGCTCGCCCTTGCCCGCCGTGGTGGTCACGCCTTGCAGAGGGTGGGCGAAGCGATGGGCCTGGACGAAGGCCGACTCCCAGTCGCCGCTGTGAGGTACCAGTGAGTAGTGGAAAACATGCTTGCCCAAGCACTGGGCAGCCGGCGTAGCCATGGGCGGGCCAGCCAGTTGCCGCCGGTTGGGCAGCGCTGGCCGGGCCAGCCAGCCGACGCAGCGCAGCAGGGTGAGCGCGATGGTGACACCCTGGAAGCCATCGATGGCCTCGTACTCCGGCAGGCCGCGATTGGCCAGGAGCAGACCGCGTCGGCCGTCGTTCACGTCCACGAAGGCCTTCTGGGGGTGGGTGCCGATCGGTGTCTCTGCCCAGGTGCCGTCGTCCTCCGGCACCGCGAGCGGCCGGGCCAGCACGCCGAAGTGTTGCTCGGCATGGGCGAACCGAGCGCGCAGGTCGGTGGGGAAGTGCACCCGCAGGCGATGGTCCTCCGCTTGGTTATCCACCTCCGTCTCGAAGTCCACGCGGGGCACGCCCGCATAGATGCTGACGCGGCTGACAATGCGGCAGATCCGCCGCTGGCGAGAGCGCCTCTGCCGGTCTCCGGTCAGTCTCTTGGGCAGACTGTAGTCCAGCGCGATCTCCAGAGTGGAGCGAGCGGCGCCGTCCTCCACCAGGCGGATGCGAGGCGCACGCCGAGGACTGTCCACCAGGTCGTCGTGGGCTGGCGGGCAGTAGTTGTACTCGTCGCCACAGTCCCCGCCGTCGACGAAGCGGTTGATGCCGTCAAGGGTCACGCCGGACGCCTTGTCCATCAGGGAGATGGTGCCATCCTCGGAGTCGACTTCGATGCGGAAGTAGTCGTTCTCCATGGCCTGCGCTCGCCGTGGCGGCTTGGGGCGGGTCGGCTTGCCATAGATGACGCCGAAGGTCTTGTATCCGTAGGCGGGGATATCGCTGGCCAGGAAGCCCGCCTCCACTCGCTCCTGGATGGCGCCAGCCGAGGGTAGGCTGCGGCGAAGTGGCTGCAATGCGATCCGCCTGCCACCCTCATCCTCGAGGGCCAGCGGCTCGCGCTCATCCTGAAGGGGAAGGCGAGCGGTACAGAAATCGCTGCGAGGGCCATTGAGAGGGTTGAAGACCACCACATGTGTTCCATCCTCCGGGGCGGCCATGTCGGTAATGTAGCGCAGGGCATGGCGGCTGACGGATTGGACCAGCCTCTGGCAGCGCCGAAAACGAACCGCCATCTGCTCGTGCACCTCATCGATGCTACAACCGCAGATGGAGTCATGCGCCTGGTTCTGAAGCAGGGGCCTCCAGGCGGTTCTCAGAAGACCGGCATCGGAGGCGGTCCCACCATCGCCCTCACTGCGCTGCCGCAGCAGGTTGGCCCAGGCGGAGAAGGGCTCGGCCCAGCGCAGGAGCAGGTCTTCGCACTCCTGATTGCGCTGCTTGATCCACATGCGGGCTGATGTGACCCCGGACAGGATCGGGGCTCGCTGGCTCGAGCGCAACTCTCCCTCGACGCGCGGCCAGGAATGGCTCCTGGCGCCCATCTCCTGGCGAATCGCCTCGATGAACGTGGGCAGGGTGGCCTGCACCAGCCTGGCGTCCTCCAGGCTTTCGTTGGCCAGGGCGATGACGGCTGGAAGCTCGGGCTGCGGCTCGAGGTGGTCGTCACCGTTCATCACCAGCAAATGGGGGGTGCTGGCCCATGGCTCCAGGACCTGCCGAATGCTGTGCAGGCGATTCATCAAGGGCTCTCGCTCCAGGGGCAGGGCTCGGCCCAGGCTGTAGCCCTGGGGCAGGTGGATGGCCAGCACCTCCGAGCCGTCCGGCGCTCGCCAGAAGAACTCGGAGGTGGGGATCGATCTATCGACTCCCCGCCAGATGACGGCGGCGGGGATGCCGAAGCCCGTCAGGATGGAGGGCATGTAGACGATCTGGCCAAACATGTCCGGCAGGTAGCCTACCATCATCGGCGGCCCGAACTGGCGAGCGATGGCGATGCCTATCTGAAGGTTGCGGATCAGGGCCTCGCCGCCAACCAAGAATTCGTCTGCAAGGACATACCAGGGGCCGACCAGCAGGCGGCCGGCCTGCACCTGGCGGGCGATGTCCTGGCGGCGGTCGGGACGTATCTCTAGGTAGTCCTCCAGGATGATGCTCTGGCCGTCCAGCGTGAAGTGCTTGTAGTCGGGGTTCGTCTCCAGGAGGTCAAGGAGGCGGTCCAGCATGACCACCAGCCGGCTGCGGAAGGCCTCGAAGGGGAGATACCACTCGCGGTCCCAGTGGGTGTGGGAGACCACCATCAGCTGCCGCTTCTGGACAGGCGCCATTCTTAGCTCCTATTTGGCATCCATAGTATCATAGGCAAAATTGAAGGCACACGTTAGCTGATCATGGTCATCGCCCTTATCAACGCCCGCGTTCTCACCCCCGACGAGGAGATCCCCCGTGCCACCGTTATCCTCGAGGAGGGCCGCATCGCCGCTGTGGGAGAGGGCCTGCCGCTGCCCGCGGGTGCCCAGATCATGGATCTGGATGGTCTGACGCTCGCTCCCGGCTTCATCGACATTCACGTCCATGGGGGTGGTGGCTTCTCCCTCATGACCGAAGACGGGGATGAGATTCGCTCCTACGCTCGCTGGGTGGTGGGCAAAGGGGTTACGGCCTTCCTGCCAACCCTGGCGGCGGCCGGGCGACCCCAGATGGAGCGCTGGCTGGCGACGGCCGCCTCTGTCGACGAGCGCCTGTCCGACGGCGCCTCGCCCCTGGGCGTGTACCTGGAAGGGCCCTTCGTCAACCCAAAGCGAAAGGCGTCCTTCCCGCCGGAGGGCTTGCGGCCGCCGGACGTGAGTGAGCTCTTGGCCCATGTCGGGGCAGCTCGGGGCCGTCTGAAGCTCATTGCCCTGGCGCCGGAACTGGCCGGCGCCCGCAAGCTGATAGCCGCAGCCAGGGATCAGGGCCTGGTGGTAAGCATCGGCCACAGCGATGCGACCTATGAGGAGGCTCTGGAGGGTATCTCCCTGGGCGTCACTCACGCCACCCATTGCTTCAACGCCATGCGTCCCTTCCATCATCGCGACCCCGGTTGTCTGGGGGCCATCTTAGCCTCGCCTCAGGTGGCCGCCGAGCTGATCGCCGACGGAGTTCACGTTCATCCTGGGGCTATGGCCCTTCTATTGCGAGCCAAAGGGCACCAGAGGACGATCCTGGTGACTGATGGCGTGGCCCCGGCCGGACTCAGCCCGGGGACGTACTCGCTGGCCGGACGGCAGATCAAGGTGACGAGTGGGCGGGCCATCCTCGCCGACGGCACCCTCGCCGGCAGCGTCAGCACCATGGATCAGATGGTGCGAAACCTGGTGCGGTTGGGCCTGGCCACGCTTCAGCAAGCCCTGCGGATGGCCTCCCTCAATCCTGCCGCAGCCCTGGGCTTGGAAGGCGGCAAAGGACGCATCGCCCCCGGCTTCGATGCCGACCTGGTGGCCCTGGATGATGGTCTGGAGGTGGCCATGACTTTCGTAGGTGGGGAACTGGCCTTCTGCCTGCCCAAAGGCCCGGCCGCCTAGGCGGCGTCTCACGAGCTTTTCTGGGCTTGTTCGATCGCTCTCCCAAGCGTCGCTGTAATGACGGGGGCTGCTGTGCGTCTTTCTTGGCAGAGGGGATAGTGCAGATATGGCAACTGAAGGCTCGATGCCAGAGGCGCTACGAGTGCAGTCGGAGGGGGACTCACCAGGGGAGCAAACATTCGGCCCTCCCCCGCCGCCGTCTCTCTTGCTCGGGGTCAACGTCATTCTAGGCGCGGCGCTCGTAGTGGCCGTATTCATCGCCCACCTCCATCAGGAGTACACCGTGGCGTTTGTCACTGCCGTTTCGGCCGTTGCCGCGCTGGAGGTCTTGGGGTTTGCCTCTGTCTATGTGTCTCGAAGAAAGCTCGAAGAATCGCAGCGGCGCTATCAAGCGAGGCTGTTCATCCGCAACCTGGAACTGCAGGACATGGCCATGCGGGACGACCTGACCCAGCTTTTCAACCGCCGCTATTTCTACAATCGCCTGGAGCGAGAGCTGGAGCAAGCGCGCGAATTCCACCGATCCCTGGCGGTGGTGGTGCTGGATGTCGATCGCCTCAAAGAGGTCAACGACACCTATGGTCACAAGGCCGGCGACCTGCTCCTGGCCACCTTAGGCAGGCTACTGGTGCAGCATACGCGCACCTGCGACCTACCTGCCCGCATCGGCGGTGACGAGTTCGGTATCGTCATGCCTGAGACGGATAAGTCGGCGGCCTTCGCCGTGGCTAACCGCCTAAAACAGTCTCTGGAATCAGCGTCGGTGTTTGAGGAGGGCGGTAAGCGACTCAAGCTAGCCATATCGCTGGGGGTGTCGGGCTATCCTTGGGGTGGCGACGATGTCGACGCCATAGTGCAGTGGGCCGACACCTACATGTACGCTGCTAAGACTGGCGGCCGGAGCGGGGCCAAAGCTTCTCCCCCCACGTCCCACCGCACCAGCAAGCGCTAGCGGGCGAGTTCTCGCTCAGCCGCCGAGGATGCCGCCCCCAACTGTAACCGATAGCAGACTCAGGCGTCTTACCTTCTGAAGGTAGGAAGGGCAAGATCAGGACCTTTTCTTATGCAGGACACGCAACAGGAAACTGCCAGCGTGGCGAGTGCCTATACCATTGCCAGGCGGGCCGAGCGTGATGGTGCGCCGGCCACCGATCTGGGGCGCTTGCGCTGGGTGCTTCGCATCACTGGAGCGGCATTCGCTCTTATTGCTGGTGGCACACTATCGCTGGCGCACATCTCTGGTCTAGGCTGGGAGTTCCACGCCATCAACGGTCTTGTCTTGGTGGGCGTCATCCTGATGGCCTATGCGTTAGCTGCCATCTCCCGTAGATTGCATGTCCAGTTGGAGCGGCGCTACCGCGCGCGCCTGTTCATTCGCAACCTGGAGCTACAGGATATGGCCATGCGGGACGACCTGACTCAGCTCTTCAACCGGCGTTACTTCTTCGAGCGCTTGCGGCGAGAGCTTGACCGAGCTCGCAGCCTGCAAAGCCCCTTGGCCATCCTGGTGCTGGATGTCGACCGGCTCAAGGGTGTGAACGACACCTACGGTCACAAGGCGGGCGACATAGTGCTGGTCAACCTGGCCAAACTGATGGTGAAGTGCACGCGCACCAGCGACATCCCCGCCCGCCTGGGTGGCGATGAGTTCGGCGTGGTAATGCCAGAGACGGATAAGGACGGGGCTTTTGCCGTGGCCAAGCGGCTCCAGCGAGCCTTAGACGTTACCCCTGTCTACGAGCAGGACGGTGATTCCCTCAAGATGAACGTATCCTTGGGGGTGTCAGGCTTTCCCTGGGGCGGCGATACCGTGGATGAGGTGGTCCAGTGGGCAGATACGCACATGTATGCTGCCAAGACTTCCGGCAAGAATAACGCTGGCCCCCTGTCCAACACTCGCGAACGCTCGCGGAAAAGCGTCTAGGCGCGGAAAAGGCTCCATCCGTCCAGCATGGGGGTGGGGCAATGAGGCCCGGATCAATCAAGGCACGGGTCCTGGGAAAGAAGGGCTTCGGCCTGGGAGCAGGGTCCAAGAGTATTTGGCAGTGGCTGACGAGCCACGCCTTCGTATGGCAGTTCACCCTCCAGTTCACCCTGGTGTTCGCCCTGCTCAGCGTCGTGCTGGTGAGCCTCACCGGCTTTGGCCTCAGTAGTTACCTGGCCGGCTCCATTAAGGATAGCGAGATCGATGATGCGGCCGAGCAGGCCGAGGAGCACGTCTCTCGACTCGTCATGGTCCACCTATCGCCCGGACAGGCTGTCACACCTCTGATAGGGGAGCAGTACGCTGCGTTCGACAGCTTCGTCCAGACCGAAATCATCTCAGCCGACACGACTCGGGTGAGGCTCTGGGGGCAGGACGGTACGCTGCTATATTCGTCAGACAGCCCAGGCCAGATTGGTCAGAACTTTTCCCCTAGCCAGAAGCTAGCGACTGCCTTCAGCGGCAGCACTGCCTCCCAGGTGGCGGACAGCCCAGATGATCTGGGGGGTCCTGCCAGCGTGGGCTCCGGCTCGGTGCTGGCGGTCTATGCTCCCCTGGCCTTTGAAGGCGAGGCCGATGTGGCGGCTGCCGTGGAGGTACACCAGGCTTACGGCCCCATCGCTGATCGTATCGAGAATTCACAGACGGTCGTCTACGTAGCGGTGGCTGGTGCTTTGGGCTTCTTGTATGCGGTCCTTTTGGCCATCGTCGGGCGGGGCTCTTCCATCATGAGCAGGCAGAGGCGTCAGATGATGGTGCGTAGCCAGGAACTGAAGCGCAGCCACGATTCGCTGCTGCAGGTGCTGTCCGCTGCCCTGGACCTGCGGGATCGGGCGACCAAAGGCCATACCCTGCGGCTAGCGCGTCTGGCCTTGGCCATAGGTGGTGAGCTTGGCTTCTCTGATGAGGCGCTGAGCCATCTGGAGCGGGCAGCGATGCTTCACGATATGACCAATTTAGAGTTGCCGAAGGCGATTCTAGGCAAGGCCGGCCCGCTCACAGACGACGAGTGGCAGAAGATCCAGAGGCATCCAGAGCTGGGTTGTGAGATGGTGAGGGACGCTCCCTTCCTTCGGGAGGCAGGGCAGATCATTCTTGGCCACCACGAGCGTCATGATGGCGGGGGATATCCTCGTGGCCTCAAGGGGGAGGAGATACCCCTGGCGGCGCGCGTATTCGCTGTGGCCGATACGTACGATGCCATGATCTCCGATCGTCCCTATCGCAAGGCAGTGTCCCACGCCACCGCCGTGAGGGAGATCGAGCGGAGCGCCGGCACACAGTTCGACGCCAAGGTGGTAGAGGCGTTTCTGGCAGCCGACCGTAAAGGGCTGGTTGAGGACAAGGCCTTCCCGCGGGAGCAGGGCGAAGAGGCGGCGGTCGCCGATTTGGTGGGCCAGGGGACCTCGGGGGAGGAGGCTCACGCATGACGGCAGCCAGTTCGATCCCTAGGTGGTGGAGGCTTTGCTACGGCTTGAGATCAGTGACCTTGTCCGACATGAAGATACGACGCGCGAACACTCGGTCCCCCTATCGTATGAGGCAATGTAGTTCCGACAGTGGCAGGCGACGCCTGCGAGGAAAGACTGTCGCACGACATGGCTCTGCGAGAGACGCTGGCGATGGTGGAGTCGGCTCGGGTATTGTTACAGGCTGAGCTGATCACGGATGGCTTCTGCATGGTGGGCCGTCTGGATCTGCCTCCTACCCAGGCCCGCCTGGTGGACCTTCTCAACTTCCGCGGCGAGCCCGTCATCGTGCTCCATGACGTAGAGCTGAAGAGGCTGGGGCCTGAATCGGACAAGGTATTCAACTGGCCGATGGCTCAGGTCCGCAGGGAAGCCATTGTCCTGGCGATACCTCGTGAGCGTCGCGCGCCAGGAGCCGAGGTTCAGCCGCCGCTGGAGCACGTGGCCAAGGAGCCGCACAGGGTCTCCTTTCTCTTGCCCTCGTTCACTGTTGTCGGCGACGTCCACGTGGCCAGGGGGGCGGACATTGGCGCTGCTTCTCCCATGCGCGGCTCGGGGTTTGTGCCCCTCACCGACGCCGAGGCGACCTATCTCTCTGACCCCACCCTCGTGTGGAAGGCGCCGGTCATCGTAGTGAACGTTGCCACAGCCGAGGCTTTTTCTCCTGCCGCCGACCCATCCCCCAATAGCTCTTCTAGGTAGCGCACGCTCCGCAGCCAGCCGCCAGCACGCTCACCGGTGGTGCAATGTCCCCGTTGGCCGGTCAATCGAGGTAAAGACGCGGTAAAGGGAAGTGAACAGATGGTGGAGAACGAAGAAGTTCACCGGCCGTTAACTGACATAACGATGCTCATCGCCTTACGCTGGCATTGCGGGAGTCTGACTCCCGCAATGACCGATGCCGAGAGCAAGCGTATGTTGGAAGATAGCCTGGCTGGCGGCACGAGCCGGAGTGGCGTGCTGCTTGCTTCTGGCCCTCCTGTGGACAGCCACGAGCGCTCTGTCCGACGACGGTCCTGTGGCTTCCCACTGGCAGCAGGAACCTACCTCCGCTCAGCTCTTCCGGTGGTTTCCCCTCTACGACAACGAGATCTTCTTCTGCCTTGAGGACAGGGCCGGCGTAGGCGCCAGCGACGCCTGGGTGCAGGACAACCTCTCTCAGCACTGGGGCGTCGACTCCCAGCCCTTGTGCATACCGGGGGTGACGCCTGACCTGCGCATCATCATCGAGGACTTTGGCAACCCTCAGCCGGCTGGCTGGGCTCGTGTGGATGCACCCTCCAACCAGTCGAACTGGCTCAACCTGCGCTTCTACCAGCACTGCGAAATAAGCCTAAACGCCGCTGTCTTCTGTCAGAGATCCACCTATGTCTGGCCAGGTACCTCCACCTGGCTATCAGACGTCCCCGAGAAGACCCTGCTGCACGAGTTCGGCCACTGCACCGGCATGTCACACCGCGAGGAGCCCGACTATCAGGGAGCCATGTATCCCATGATGCTCTACTACCCCAACGAGGAAGACGTCGCTTCTCTCCACCGCGACCATGACCCCTGGCTGCTCCTTCGCCTGGTTTGGCCTGTCCTGTGGGTCATGGGGATGGCTGCTTAGGGCTGGCCCTCAGCAGGTAGCAACGGCTGAACAAGAACGAGACCGCCTCGTCGGGCGGCCTCTTCGTGTCGGGCCTTTTCCCGTTAGTCGAACAGGAGCCGAATGAGCGGCGGAAGTGTCAGCCCCAGGACGGCTAATAGGGACAAGACCACTAGCACTCTTCGTAGCCAGGGGTTAGGCTTCTCCGCCGGTTCCCACGCCCCATAGCCTGCCGCCTCCGACAGGTCGTGGTCAGGGTGGCTGGGGTCGCTGGGGTCTAGCTCCCAGGTGGTGCCGTCCTCGTCAACGAAGCCCGTATCGGGGCCCTTCTCCTCCTCCTGCTGCCGCTGCCGCATCACACCACCCTTAAGTCGAGTTGGTCGGGGCGACTGGATTTGAACCAGCGACCTCCTGAACCCCATTCAGGTGCGCTACCGGACTGCGCCACGCCCCGACCAAGGCTCATGCTAGCACAGGCGTATACGCTTCGCAAGGTAACTCGAGAGCGCTGCCCGCCCACCCCGGGCTCGCGGATCACCTCTCGCCGTTGCCTGTAACCTCCGTCGGGACCGGGGCTAGCTGACCCCCGCTGCCTTCTTGCAGCAACTTGACAATAGCTGCCCCATAAGCAGAAAATCGGGCGAGGTTATTGCGTCCGCTTACGCGGCAAGCAGACCCAAGAGGAGGCAACCACATGCTGAGTTGCGTTAAGACAGCCCTGGCCAAGGTCGAGGTGCTGGACATCCCCACACCTACACCTGGCCCCGGAGAAATAGTGGTCAAGAGCACCATGGCCACCGTCTGCGGCAGCGATATGCATTTCCTAGACGAAGGCCCCACTGAGTTGCTGGTCGCCTTGTATCCCTCCTTGGCTGAGTTCATGGCCGGCCTGCCGGGACTGCCAATGGGCCATGAGGGCGTGGGCACCGTGCACGCTGTGGGGGAGGGCGTGACCCGCTTCCAACCAGGTGAGCGGGTGTGCTGCTCCTGTCTCTACGGCTGCGGCAAGTGCGTCCAATGCTACACGGGTGACTACAGCATCTGCACCGGCGGTGGTAGGACCCTTTTCGGCACTCAGAGCGAATACTATGTGATTCCCTTCGCCGACATCAATGCCGCCAAAGTGCCTGATGAGGTCAGCGACGAGCATGCTATCCTCGCCACCGACATCATGTCCACTGGTTTCGCCGCTATCGAGCGGGCCGAAATGAAGATTGGCGACTCGGTGGCCATCTTCGCCCAGGGGCCGCTGGGCCTTTGCGCCACCGCTGGGGCCAGGGTCAGGGGGGCCGGCCTAGTCATCACCGTAGAATCTGTGCCGGAGAGGGCGGAGATGTCCAAGAAGTTCGGCGCCAATGTGGTCATCAACCCCAAGGAGAAAGACCCTGCATCAGAGATCATGAGCCTGACCAACGGCCAGGGAGTGGACGTGAGCGTGGAGGCGGTCGGCCTGCAGGAGACCTTCGAACAGGCCACCCGAGCGATACGCCGTGGTGGCACCGTCTCCAGCATTGGCGTCTACGGCATTCTGCCCCAGGTTTCCATGGCGACGATGGCCCCCTCCTTCTACCACCGCAAGGTCGTGACCACTTTCTGCACCTCGGGCCACGTCCGCCTGAACCACCTCTTCGACCTCGTAAGGTACGGCAACGTCGACCTGTCGGCGCTGTTCACCCACCGCATGAAGCTTTCCCAGGCCGCGGAGGCCTACGACCTCTTCCGTGACAAGCGCGAAGGCGTCCTCAAGATAGCCCTCACGCCCTAAGCTGTAGCATCTGTCACAACCGGGAGGGCCTCGGCCGTTCGGCCGAGGCCCTTACTCTGACCAGGGCTGCATGATATGATCGCAGTCGGCTGCCCTAGCAAGGGAGGGGGTTGGATGGAGAAACTCAGGCGGCTGCGGCAGATCCTGGCGGAGATGGGCTCCCTGCTGGTGGCCTACTCGGGAGGGGTAGACAGCACCCTCCTGGCAGCAGTGGCCTTCGATGTGCTGGGAGACAACGCCATTGCCGTTACCGGCTTGTCGGCGGCAATCCCCCCTTCGGAGGTGAAAGAGGCCCAGGAGTCGGCCCGCCAGATAGGCATACCCCACCTGCTGATCGAGACGGACGAAATGGGCGACCCCGCTTACGTGGCCAACTCGTCCCAGCGCTGCTACCACTGCAAGCAGGAGCTGTTCGGCAAGCTCAGGCGCGTGGCCGCCGAGCGGGGCATGGCCTGGATCGCTGACGGCTGCAATGTCGATGACCTGAGCGACTTTCGCCCAGGCCAGCAAGCCGCCCGTGAGCACGGCGTTCGCAGCCCCCTGATGGAGGCCGGCCTCACCAAGGACGACATCCGCGCTCTCTCCCGCCGGCTGGGTCTGACCACCTGGGACAAGCCGGCCATGGCCTGCCTGGCCTCACGCATCCCCTACGGAACGTCGGTGACAGCCGAATCCCTGAATCGCATCGCCCAGGCCGAGGAGTTCATCCGCTCCCTGGGCGTGCGCCAGCTTCGCGTCCGCCATCACGACAGCGTGGCCCGCATCGAGACGGACGACGCGGGCATGGCTCTTCTGACGTCGGAGGCCAATCGGCGGGCGGTGGCGGACAGACTGCGGGAGCTGGGCTACCGCTACGTCACTCTGGATCTGGAGGGCTACAAAACGGGCAGCTTGAACCAGATGCTC
The DNA here is from genome assembly GCA_020356025.1 of Dehalococcoidia bacterium. GTDB lineage: Bacteria > Chloroflexota > Dehalococcoidia > SM23-28-2 > SM23-28-2 > SM23-28-2. The sequence continues at coordinate 1,154,898 of CP070630.1, forward strand.
TCCCAGCCATGAGCCTGCTAACGGCTGTCCTCCTGGTGGGGCTGGGGTTGGTGGTCGGATGCTTCGGTGCGATCATCGGCGTGGGCGGCGGGTTCATCCTTGTCCCTATCCTGCTCCTCGCTTATCCAGACGATGATCCGGCTATCATCACCAGCATCTCGCTGGCCGTCGTCTTCTTCACCGCTCTGTCGGGCTCTTTGGGCTATGCCCGACTTCGCCGCATAGACTACCGTACCGGTCTCGCCTTCGCCGTGGCCACCCTACCTGGAGCCATCGTGGGAGCGACGGCGACCAACTGGCTGCCTAGGCAGGCCTTCGACCTCACTTTTGGCCTGTTGCTCATCGCCGTGTCGATCTACATCGCCACCCGCGCTGGCGCGATGGGCAGCAGGAGGTTGGCAAGCCTGCGGCCCAGCGCCCAGCGAACCCTAACGGATTCCGCCGGTGTCACCTACGACTATAGCTTCAATCGCGGGCTGGGAATCACCATCAGTTTCTTCGTGGGATTCATTGCCAGCTTCCTGGGGATAGGTGGTGGCATCATCCACGTGCCGGCTATGGTCGGCCTGTTGGACTTCCCCGCCCACGTCGCTACTGCCACAAGCGTCTTCATTCTGGTGTTCACCGCCCTCGCTGGCACCGCGGTGCATATAGTGGACGGATCATTGGCTGAAGGCTGGGCAAGGATGATACCCCTAGCCGTCGGAGTGGTGGCAGGAGCTCAGATAGGCGCCAGGCTATCTGGTCGCTTGCCGGCAGGGGTTATCGTCCGCCTTCTCGCTGTGGCTCTCTTTGTGGTGGCGATCCGCCTGATCATAGCCGGCGTCAGCGGATAGTCCTCAGGGTGTGGCGAAGGCCAGCGGCACGTACTCCCCGTTGGGCCTGCGCTGGGCTAGACTGTAGCGGCCGGCACGCAGCTCTTCGATAAGCTCTTCCTCGTTCCCAACCGCCCGCTCGAAGATGGTGACGCAGCGCCCGAGTTCCGTGTAGGTGTGGGCATCGCTGCCAGCCACGCCTGGCTTCCCCAGCAACCGCGCCGCCTCTTGGGCCAATTGATTTTCCTTTTCGGTGCAGGCATAGTTCAACACCTCGATCGCGTCCACCAGCTCGAAGACGGGGTGCTGAGCCAGTTCCGCCGCCGTCAAGGCCGAGGGATCGTACTGGCGTCCGAAAAGGCGGTTGGAGTGGCTGGGGAAGAAGCGGAAGGGATGGACCAGGATCATGAAGGCGCCTTGGGCCCGCGCCTGGCGGTGTAGCTCGTCCGCTCGCTCGCTCCCTTGGACATCACCGCGCAGACTCAGCACGATGATGTGGCCGAAGTCGGTTTCCCACTCGCGGCTGCTGCACACGAAGAGGCCGCTCTCCTGGCGGAAGCGCTCCAGCCGCTTCTCGGTCCAGGG
>CP070630.1:1156397-1172840 GCA_020356025.1 Dehalococcoidia bacterium
CGCTTGTAGAGGTAGACGCGTAGTGGGATGCCCGCCTTGACCGGCGTCGAGTAGTTGGCGGCGAGGGAGGCCGTCACCACCAGGTACAACTGCCCGACCGAACGGTTCCCATCGACGCCTGCCAGGATGCAGTAAGCGGCAGCGACCGATCCCGCCACCAAAAGGCCGGTCAGGAGCACGATGAGGGCGATGGCAAGCGGGTTGGGATCGACGATGCTAGGGATCTCGTAGAAGCGGATCAGGAGGAAGATGCCGACTGCCAGGGTAAGAGGCAGCACGAGCCACGCCAGCAGCTTCCTCTGGGGTGCCCGAGCAAGATCGAGGCGCACTATTCGGTGACCCCCGCGGCCCGAGCCAGCAGGTTCGCATATCCTCGGGCGACTTGTCGCCAGTCGAACTTGCGCCTCACCCAGCGCCGGGCGAGCGAGCCCATCCTGTCGGCCTCCGCCGGGGAGTCGAGCAGTCCACTAATCGCCGCCGCCAGAGCAGCGGGGGATTCAGGCTCCACCAGCAGCCCTGTTCGCCCATGAATCACGACATCCGGAATGCCGCCTACCGATGTGCCGACGACGGGACAGTCGGCAGCCATGGCCTCGACGAAGACGAGGCCGAACGACTCGGTGTCGCCGCCCCGGGTCACGACTGAGGGGCCAACAAACACGCGGCTTCTGCTGTAGAACCTGGGAAGCTCCGCTGGCGGCTGGGCACCGGCGAAACGGACCCGCTGCGCCAGGCCCAGTTGCGACGAAAGGGCCTCCAACTCCCCACGACAGGGGCCGTCGCCCACGACAACCAGGCGGGCGTCCGGATGGCAAGCGAGGACGTCAGGGAAGGCCCGAAGCAGATACTCCACCCCCTTCTTCTTAGCCAGCCGTCCCACGAAGAGCACGGTCTGGTCCGAATTGTCACCACGCTCTGATTCGCCAGAGAAGCGCCGGGTATCAACGCCCATCGGCATGACGCTTGGGGGCTCCCCCCGGCAGGACGTTACCTCCGGAAGCTTCGCCGCCATGTCTCGGCTCACGACGGTCACCGCCTCGCAGCGCGAGGCCAGGGCTCTGCGCAGGGCGTCCAATAGCCGGCCGCGGAGGCCATAGACATCGCCCCCATGAGCGGTGATCACCGCCGGGATGTTGAGGATTCGGCTCACTAGCACGGCGACAATCCCCTGGGGGACGAACCAATGGGCATGGATCACGTCCGGGCGACTCGTCCTGGCCAGTCGAAAAGCCGTGATCAGCTCGAAAAGAACCAGGAAGGGCACCTGAAGGAAGAGCCAGGGACTTCGGCTCAGGCTCTCGAGGATGGCGCCATCGGCGAGGCGCTCCAGGGAGCGCGGCCAGAAATAGTGAAATCGCTGCACCTTGACTCCTTGCAGAGTCTCTGTCTGTGGCGCATCCCGCACGGCAGGCGTGAGCACCGTCACATCGAAATGGGGCAGGAGGTGGCTGCACAGTTGGAACACAAACGGCGGCGTGCTATCATTGACGCTTTTCGGGAATGTGCTGGTCAGCACCAGCAGCGAGGGCCGCACAGCGGGGCTCGCCGACATGTCGGCTCACTCCACTCTCAGGGGCACGGCCGGCGAGGCCTCCTCATTCCCGGTGGCGAGATGGGGGGGAACGGGAACCTGCTGCTGCCCGTCCAGATGGGTGTGCTGGCGGGCCAAGTCGTCGTAGTAGCGTCGCTTTTGCAGGTACAGAACGGTTTCCTGGGTTTCGCGCATCCGGCTGAGCATGTCGGCGAGAAGGGCAATCAGGAAGGAAAACGCTCCGAGGATGAGGAAGATCGCGCCCAGGATGGTGAGGGACTGGTACGGCGAGGTCTTGCCGGTGAGAAGGAAGTTCGTGAACACTGTCATCTCCGCGGCTCCGCCCATCAGGGCGAGGACGGCACCGATCGCTCCAAAGAACGCGAATGGCAGTCGGTCTCGGACGGCGCGGGTCAGGATGGTGAGGGCGCGGACGCCATAGCGGGCGAGGTTGTGGGCTACGCGTGACTTGCCGTGCTCTCGGACGCCGCGGATCGCGATAGGCACTTCGGTCATGGATACGCCCTTGCGGGCCAGGTCCAGCAACGACTCCTGAGTGTACGTGTGGGCGCCGAAGACGTTGAGTCTGATGGCGGCGTCGCGGGAATACGCACGGAAGCCGCATGCAGCGTCGGTGAAGGAACGACCGCAGGCAAACCCCGTGATGTGGGCCATGAGCCAATTCCCGAAGCGGTTGGCCGCCGGCATGTCCGGTATCAGGCTGGGGTCGCTGAAGCGCGTGGCCGTGGCAAAGTCGGCCTGTCCGTCCAAGAGTGGGGCGATCAGCTCAGGGACAGCTTCCGGTGGATGCTGACCGTCGCCGTCCAAGCTTACGATGACGTCGGCCCCGGCTCGCAGGGCTGCATCGATTCCTGTGGCGAAGGTAGCTCCCAGGCCTCTATTCTTCGGATGAGAGACTACCTGCGCGCCTCGTTTCAGAGCGAGGGCGCGGGTTCGGTCGGTCGAGCCATCATCCACTACGATTGCGTCGATGCGGTCGATCCCTTCGATAGACGTGGGGATGCGGCCGAGGACGTCGCCGATGGACTTATCCTCGTTGAAGGCGAAGATGACTATTGCTAGCTTCACTATGACGGTGGGCCCCTTTGCAAGCTGCTAGACAATCGTGTTGGTTGGGTCGAGAACACAGCGAGAATGCATCTTAATGAATTCATAATCGATGTCGCCATGAGGGCAGAGGATCAGAGTACAGTCGGCGTTCCGGATCGAGTCCTCTGTCAAGGGAAGAGAGGTCAATTGCTCTCCGTTGAGGGCAACGATGGGGACGAAGGGATCGTGATACTGGACGCAAACCCTAGCGTTCTTAAGAAGAGAGGCGATGGTCAGAGCCACAGAGCCCCTTACATCGCCTATCCCTGGCTTGTAGGCCATCCCCACTATTAACACCACCGGCCGCGCCTGCCCTGCGAGAGCCTGATGTACACGGGCGACGGTCTCCTTCGCTACCAGCTCGGGCCTGCGGTCGTTCACCGCGATTGCTGCGTCGGTTATCTTGGTACCAACGCCTTTTCGCTGCGCCGTCCAGTGGAAGTAGCGAGGAGCGAGAGGGATGCAGCGGCCGCCGACGCCCGGGCCGGGCGAATGCCGCATGAAGCCGAAGGGCTTAGTACTGGCGGCGTCCAGAACCTCGCGAGGGCTGATGCGCAGGGAGCTGCAGACTTGCGCCAGCTCGTTAGCCAAGCCGATGTTGACGAAGCGGAAGGTGTTCTCGAAGACCTTTGTGGCCTCGGCCACTTCTGGGGAGGACACCGGATGCACTTCAATGGCCAGCCTCGAGTAGAAGCGACTGGCAAGGTCGGTGCAAGTGGGCGTGATGCCGCCGACGACCTTAGGGATGTCAAGTGTCGAGAAGCTGCTGTTCCCAGGGTCCAGCCGCTCAGGGGCAAAGGCGAGGCAGAAGTCTGAGCCCACCTGTAGCCCTCCTGACTCCAGCAGAGGCAACACCACTTGGCGCGTGGAGCCGGGCGGGGCCGTGCTCTCCAGAACAATGAGCTTGGGGCTGCGCAAGCGTTGGCCGACTTCTTGAGCAGCGCTCGTCACAGCCGAGAGATCAGGCAAAGCCTCCGGAGACCAAGATGTTGGGACGCAGAGTATCACACAATCCGAGTCGCAAACGGCGTCGAAGTCAGTGGTGGCCTTCAGTCTTCCGCCGGCGACCATCTGCCGGAGGAGCTCGGGGTCTGTGTCTGCCTCCGGACTGACACCGCGATTGATCCTGTCGGTTGTGGTGGTGTCGATGTCGATCCCGACCGCCGGGAAACCGGCCTCGGCGGCGGCCAATAGTTGCGGCAATCCCACCGTGCCGAGGCCAATGACGCAAACCTGGGCGTCACCACTGGCAAGGCGGCGTTCGAGGTGTTCAAGGCTAGCTACCAAAGCCTGCATGATGTCTACTCCCATTCCGGCTCTGCCGAGACTCTCTGCTTTGCCGGTAGTCGGCACTGAAAGCCGCGGGCAAGCGCGCCGGAGGCGTTCGTGATCACTTAATGCATGACTTCTTCATCAAATTGACGCCATTGAGCTGTCAATGTTACAGGTCGTTGCGAGGTTTTCCGGGTTGAAGCGGTGATTGGGGCCATAAGCTGTAAAGCCTCGGGGTAAGAGGTCAAGTGCGGCTGGCGGCGCCGGGCCGATCGCTCCGGCTGCTCTAGGGCGACGAACAGCTGAGGGCCACGGGTGTCGATTGGAGATGGTGAGGCGCATGGGTGGCTGCGCCAGCGTCAGGAGCGGGAGGCTCTAGCGGGCATGGTCGAGTAAGGATGGCGCTACTGGCCGGTGTGGTCGACCGGCTGCGATGAACGGATTGGGGCCGTCGATCGGCTAGAGTGCCGGTGGTCGCGGGAGCGCGCTGGGCTGCGGGCCACGCCGCGCACGCACGACTCACGTCAGCGTGCCGCAGCTCACGCCGCGACACGGCTCACGTCAGCGTGCCGCAGCCCAGCAAAGCCGGTCCCGAAGTGGTTCTAGTGCAAGTCCATCACGTCGTCGATCTCCGGAGGCATGGTGCGGTTGACGAGGAGAGTGCCGCCGGAGGGCGGGACCACCTCTAGGGTGAAGTTCTCGTTGGAAGCGAGGCTGCTGCCAGCGGGGGGATTCACGGTGATCTCCGCCAGCTCGCCGACTTCCAGGAGGTCGTCGGAGTCGTCCAGGATCCAGGTGACGCTGTAAGTGACATCGGCCTCACGGGCCTGAGCGTCGATGTAGTTGATGACGACGGTGTTGGTGTAGGCCGCCGGGTCCAGGCTGATGGGGAATCCGCCGGCGGCGAGGCCCACGTTGAACTGGATGTCGTCCGAGTCATCGATGGTCCCGTTGGTGTCGACGTCGGTGACGGTAAGGGCGCCGCGGACCTCGAGGTTGCCGCGGGCCTTCTCCAGGCCGGCGAAGACGGTCTCCTTGCCGCGCTCGGCGCTGAAGAGACCTGTACTCAGGACCACGAAGGCAAACACGGAGGCGACGATGACGAAGGCGATGAGGATGATGGCCGTCTCCAGGCCGGTGATGCCTTCCTCTCTCTTGTGCAGGCTGCGGAACAGCCTTGTCAGTCTACCACGCATTCAGCGTTCCTCCTTTAGGTGCCTCAGGTTTGAGGTAGACGTTCCTCAAGACTTACCCGTTTGGTACCTTCCCTGTTGGCCGGAGTGCATGGTGCACAAGTGGTTCTGTCTTTGTGCGACCACCCCCTTTCACGGATTGTTGGTCTTTTCCACTTCAAGTCGGCGTTATTGATCTCTGGATACTTTACATATCAAATCCGCCTCATCGATCTGTGGATGGTTTCTATATCAAATTGACGTTATTGTTCAGTGAATGTTACATGCTGTGGGGAGGGTTCTTGAGGAAATGGGGGCTTTTTGTCCGTAAGAGGTAAAGTATGGGGTGTAATCGGTTAAGTGGGCTGCTAGCGCTGGGTCTTGAGCTCAGGGGCCTTGTGGGGGTTTGTCAGGGTTCTATCATGAGGACGGGCTCGTCAGGCTCTATCATGAGGACGGGCTCGTCAGGATCTGTCAGAAGGGCGGGGTCGTGGGGCTCTATCATGAGGGCGGGCCCGTGAGGCTCTGTCGGGAGAGCGGGCTCGTCAGGGTCTGCCAGAAGGGCGGGGTCGTGAGGTTCTGTCATGAGGGCGGGACCGCGAGGCTCTACCATGAAAGCGGGGTCGTCAGGGTCTGTCGGGAGGGTGGCCTCGTCAGGTTTCGTCAGGAGGGCAGGCTCGTCAGCGTCGGCATAGAGGAAACGATAGACGGCATAGTTCTCGAGCACCAGTTTCACGTAGCTGCGGGTCTCGGCGAAGTCTATGAGCTCGATGAAGAGGTCGATGTCCGGGATGGGGAGGTTTTCGGTCCAGCGCCTGGCGTTGTCCGGGCCGGCGTTGTAGGCAGCCAGAGCGAACAGTAGATTGCCAGCGGAGGAATCGAGTTGGCTACTCAAATAGTAGGCACCGAAGCGGATGCTCACCTGCGGCTGCAACAGGTCTGAGGTGGAGAAGCTCTCAAGGTTCAGTGCCGCCGCGATTCCCTGGCCGGTAGAGGGCATGACCTGGGTGAGGCCGAGAGCGCCGGCGGACGAGACGGCCAGGGGATCGAAGAAGCTCTCCTGGCGGATGAGGGCCAGAAGGAGAAGGGGCGACAGGTCGTTTTCGGAAGCGGCCGCCTGGACGAGTGATGGGTAGGCCAGAGGGTAGGCCAGCTCCACGAGGGCGCGAGGGATTTGCTCCAGGGGGCTATCGACCTTCCACAGCAGGCGGGTAGCGGTACGGGCGGACAGGTGGGGCATATCGAGGTCGTCGAAGGCGCGGGCCAGGCGGTAGAGGCTCCAGGGCTGCGAGCTGCTCTCGTCGATGAGTAGGAGGAAGATGCCGGTGGCCTCGCGCTCCAGGCCCGATTGGTGGAACTGCTGGCCCGACTGCCAGGCGATTGAGTCGAAGAGGGCGGGCCCAGGCCAAGGCGGTTCGGGTCCCCAGAGGGAAGTCAGCCATCCTTCAACTGCATCCCAGTCAGGGGCGGCAGGCGTCTGGATGATTCCCTCGGGCTCGCCAGAAGGGATGTCGGTCTGGCCCTCGAGCCAGGCTTGAGTTTGCGGGGCATCGGCGCTATCGGGCGCGGGCGTTCCCTCGCTATGGCTCAGCAGTGCCTGGTCTAGCTTCGTCAGCCAGAGATAGGCTTGAGTGCGGTACTCAGAGTTGGGGAAGGCGTTGAGCGTCTGCTCCCAGGCGACTCTGGTGGCCCAGGCGGAATCGAGTTGGGCTTGCCAGGACTGTGGATCGTCTGCGGCGGCTTCCAGACTGCCGTCAGGGTCGTCAACAGCCAGGGCGGCGTCATCTGGTGAGGGCGTGGAGGTTGGCGTGGCAAGGCAGACGAGGTCTGCATCATAGAGGCCCGGCGCGAAAGAGCGGTAGCCGAGCGCGACCCAACCCGTCCCCTCTCTCTCTTCGGCGGGCATGCAGGTATAGCCGTCCAGGGTGAAGACGATGGTGCCGCTGGCGGGGAAGCAGGGTGGTATCTCCGGTGTGTGCTGGGGTATGTCTATGGTGTAGCGGCTGTCGGAGATGATGGCTGTGGCCCAGGCCTCGCCATCGATGCTGGCGGTGAGGGTCAAGGCCTCGGCGGCGGGCCGGCCGTCCAGCCAGACGGTGCCGCTGTAGGTGGCGGGGAGGGTGGATGGGCAGAGCGCGCGGGCTGGTGCGGGCGTGGAGGCGGGATCCTGGAGATATGACTCGTCCTCCGGAAGGGAGGCCAGGTAGTCGGCCTGGGCGGTGCCGACCAGGGCCAGCATGGCCGCGGCGACGGCCAGGCCGGCAGTTACCAGCGCGAGCGCGCACTGGACTGCGGTGGGAGGCTGCCCGCGGGGGCGCCCGTCCTCCTCTTGGTTTGGCGTTATCGACATGGCTATAGCTTGCCTTTACTGTTCTGACGCGGACGGTGGGCCTTTGTTACGACGGTCGTGGGGGCTCAGGCTGGGTGAAGCGTCTGATGGCAGTTCACGCCGAACACAAAACCACCCCGGTAGCCCCGATACTAGCGAGGCGGCCGGGGTGGCCAACTCTTGATCCTGAATCTACCGTCGCTTCACTGCTACCAGCGTCCCTAGGCCGGTGACTATCGTCAGCCCGGCCCAGCTAGCCAGGGCCAGCGCCCACAGAGGCAACCCAGAGCTCGATCCGGAGAGTCCGCCGGCGCCGCCTGGCGGCGGAGCGACGGGCGTGGGCTCGGGTGTGACCTCGGGCGTGGCTGGCTCTGTAGGCGTGACCGGTGGCGCGGCCGGCGCGCAGCTCAGGTCGACGGTGTGGAGGCCGGAGGCCCAATCCGCTGTCGGCGTGCAGGTCATCCCATTAAGCGAGAAGGTGATGGTGCCTGCCTCGAAGCACGGTTCCGACGACGGCATGTGGTCCGGCATGTCCACAGCGTAGCGGCCGTCATAGACGATGGCGCTACCCCAGTCGATGCCGTCGATGCTGGCCGTGACCTCGTAGCCAGCGGCTGCCGGCTGACCGTCGATCCGGACCAGGCCGCTGTAGGTGCCGGGGAACACCGGCGCGCAGATCTCCAGTTCGACTGTCGGTGTGGGTGTGGGCGTGGGCGTGGGCGTAGCCTCCGGCTCGACCGTCTCTGTGGCCGTGGGCGTAGGTGTCACTTCGGCCGAGACCGTGGGTGTGGGTGTCGGCATGGCCGTCTCCTCGGGACAGCAAGACGGCCCGTAGATCTCTACGTCGGCCTCGAACCAGAGTTCCGCCATGTCGCCATCGGCCGTGTCGGGGCTGAACCCCGTAGGCTCGCCGGGGTCGTCAGTGTCGCCGTCGTCGTTCCAGTCGTCCTGGTCACAGGCGTCGCCGATGCGGTCGTAGTCGCTATCCAGTTGGTCGTCGTTGGCCACCAGCGGGCAGTTGTCCTGGCGGTTGGGGAAGGCATCGCCGTCAGGGTTAGTGTCAGGGTCGTCCGGCGTGGGGTCGCAGGCGTTGCCGAGGTCGTCGCCATCATCGTCGCCGTCGGCTGCAATGTGGGGGCAGGAGTCCAGTTCGTTGTCGAGGCCGTCGCCGTCAGCGTCGGGGATGGAACTGACGTAATCGTAGAAAGTATAGGTGCCGGCGCACTCAGGGTTGGCGCGCCAGGGGTGGTCGGATTCGTCCTCGGCGGTGCTCGGGTTGTCGTGGGTCAAGCCGTAGTCGGTAGTGGCGCTGACCAGGCAAAAGTCGACCAAGTCCGGGGTCGAAGGGGCGCTGGGGTCGTTGAGGACGGACACCGCGATGTAGCCCAGGTCAGGGGAGAAAGAAGGCGGCAGGCTTGGCGTGGGCAGGCTGGTGCCAGGCCCGAAAATGAGGACGTTCGTCGATAGGTCGATGCCGCTGAGGTTTGTGAAGCCGGCGATGCGTGCTATGGGCGTCAGGCCGGGGAACAGGTTGTCCAGGAAGTCGGGCCACCTGTCGCAGCCGTCACTAATGCCGTTAGCCGGGTTGACATCGTAGATCTGCTCGTCGAAGGGGATCGGATCGGACTTGTCCAAGGTGCAGTTCATCAGAGTGAAGCTGAGGCTAAGGGCCGAGGTGCAGGGACTGTTCATAAGGGTTGCCAGAGCATCGAGTTGCCCCACTACAGCTCCTATGGGGCCATCGTCGGCGGCCGCGACATACCACTCGTTGGGGGTGAAGCTAACCTGGACATCGTACATAGTGGCTGGCCAGGGGTCATCGTCTATGCTGGGGTCATCGTCTATGCTGAATGTCCTCATGATATCCGCGTTCGCCAGACAATCGGGGTCGCTGACTTCAACCTCGACGGTGACGTTGAACCGCGGTGGTTGGGCCTTGGCGCTGCTACCCAGGAGGAGCAGGCCAAGGACACCTATCGCTAGGGTGAGCGCAACCAGTACGCTTTTACCCCGCCAACGTAATTTGGAGGCAGCTTTGCTCATTGGTTTTCCACCCTGCTATCTACCGCTTACGTTGGCCTCTCGTGGCATAGGCATCGTTATGATACATTCTTTCACGGCATTGTCAACAAGGGGAAGTTATTGTCCGAGGATCTAGTGCAGGATGGAGCCGGCGATGAGCAGGGCGGGCTATGGGAGGGCGGATACTGGCTCTTCGGAAGGGTAGAGTCGGAGAACGCTGTCGTAGGATGGGTCCGGGCCAAGCTCGGCCATGGTCTGTGCTACCGCCTCTGGTAGCGTGAGGCCGTCGATCAGCAGGTGCTCAAGCAGGCGCTCGGTGGCGGCGTCGGTGTGGTTGGATGAGACGAGGCCGTCCCAGGCGACGACGGCCTTCGCGCCTTTCTCAACGAAGGCTTGGGCGACGGTGTCGGACTTCAGTCCATCGCAACCCATGATGACGATCGTCGTGTCTGCGAAGTCGCCTTGCATGCTGGACTTGATGAAGCCCGGCATGATGCCGAAGTACTGCGGGCCGTCCTCGTAGTACGAGACCATGCTTAGACGCTGTTTCGTCTGGTCCGTTCGGAAGCGTGTCTTGTCATACGAGTCGGAGGTGAAGAGGGTGACCCAGTCAGCCAGCCGATCGCCAACCCTACCGAGCGCCGAGTGGACTCTGAGGATGACCAGCTCGTGGCCCAAGGTGGGAAGCTGACGGTAGAACTCCACCGTGACTTGCTCGCCCGGGTAGTAGTCGATGGCATATCCGGCTTGCTCCAGCAGGTCGGTGGCTGCTTCGGCGAAGTCGGGATTAGGCTGGGTGAGGGCCAGGTGGTCCACGATGGCTGCTCTGGGGCCGGCTGCGGAGCCCGTCGTTGTTGGGACCGCCGGCTGCTGGTCTGAGTCATCCGAGCGGGTGAAGGTGAGGAAGGTGAACACGACGACGGGGATGATGATGGCGGCGGCGACGAGGATGGCGATCCTGTCCCGCAGATCGCGTCTGCGTTTGGCGCGAGCGGCGGCGGCCTCCTGGGCCTCGGGGGACGCGCGCTTGCTGGAGCGTCGCTTGGCCTTGCGCTGGCGGCTCATACCGAAGTCCCGCCGGCTTCAGGCAATCTTACCTGATCCGGCGCCTCCCAGCATACCAGGCGCCTGCGCTGAGGGCGAGGAGGGCGGCTGCTTAGCTCGGCAGGACGTAGATGGCGACCAGGGAGTAGTGCAGGATGCTGCCGAGGATCACCAGCAGGTGGAAGATCTCGTGGTATCCGAATACGCGCGGCCAGGGGTTCGGCTTCCTGATCGCGTATACGATGCCGCCTAGCGTATAGAGCACGCCACCCAGGATCAACAGCACCAGAGGGGGGGCCGTGAACCAGGCCGCCAGCTCCCACGACGGTATGAGCGCCAGCCAGCCCACTATCACGTATAAACTGACCGCAAGCCACTTGGGTGCCGTCGGCCAGGCGACCCTGACGAGGACTCCGGCGCCGGCCACTCCCCAGATGACGGACAGCATGGTGATGCCCCACGCTGTGTTGAGCACCACCAGGCAGAAGGGCGTGTACGTGCCGGCGATGAGCACGAAGATCATCGAGTAGTCCAGGCGCTTCATCAGGCCGCGCATTGTGGGCGTCCAGGTGATGCGGTGGTATACAGCGCTGGTTCCATACAGCAGAATCAGGCTCGCCGCGAAGATCGCTCCGCCAACGTAAGCCCTGGCGGAATCCGCCACCAGCAGGAGCACGGCCGCTCCCACCACGGCAGCCACAGCGGCGTAGAGGTGGAAGACACCTCTTAGCGCTGGGCGCTGCCTGGAGGCGTCGCCAGTGACGGCCTGCATCTGCGGCTAGCTACCCACCACCGGTGGCCGGAGAGTGCGCGCTCGATCCGGCAAGAGGGACGAATTGTCCTGAGAGCCCTGCATCGTTCAGGCTGGGGCGACTACCAGCGGCGTCCTCCTCCGCCTCGACCGCCACCGCCGGGACGCCGGCCGCCGCCCCCTCGGCCCCCTCCTCCTCCTCGCTCCTGCGGCGGACGCGCTTCGTCCACGGTGATCATGCGCCCGTCCAGAGTCTTGCCGGTGAGCTCCCCGATGGCCTTGCGAGCTTCGGCGCCCGTGGCCATCTCGACGAAGCCGAATCCACGGGAGCGGCCGGAGTAGCGATCCGTCACTACGGATGCCGACTCCACCTTGCCAGCCTGCTCGAAGAAGGCGCGGAGAGTCTCGTCGGTTGTGTCAAATGAGAGGCCGCCTACGTAAAGTTTTTTCGCCACCAGTATCCTCCTGCTCCACTCCGATCTGCTGTCGGGGACAGATCTCCCGCATCTGGATAGCCTGCCTCTACGTCGGGAGATGATCCGCAGGAGACAGCAACTGTTCAGAGTATATCCCCTTCCCCTAAGATTTGGGAAGGGGTCTAGTCTATGGGGATCCCTGCCAAGTACTTGGCAATGTTCTTCTTTGCCTTCAGGTCATAGGTGCCGAGGATGGCAATGGTCTCCATCACCGGCGAGCCACCTCCGTGAAGCCCAGCTATCTGCACCAGCATCCCCTGACCGGAGCAGATCACATCGCTGAGGGCCCGGAAGCAGCGATGCTGATTCTCCGCCGAGATCTCGGGGTTCCTCATTATATACTTCTCCATGAGGGGCCCTATCTGCTCGTGATAGAAGTCACCCTCAGGGGGCAGGGTGGCCGGCAGACCGCCAGCCAGGTCGGCCACGATCTCGAACTCGTGGTAGATGTTCACCCCAGCGTGCCTGCGACCGACGTTGCAGTAGACGACGTCTGGGGTGTAGGTCCCTGAAGGTTGCTTCTTTCCAGTTACGGCAGCGGCGATCCCTGCCGCATACACCAGCTCGGCGACACTGATGATCTCGGCGAGCTTGTGCCTCACATGCTCGGCCTTCTCTATCCCGTTATACTCAGCCACCAGGGCGGCCAGGCCCATGAGCACATCTGACGTGGCCGGCTTGCATCCAGTGTAGCTATGGCGGTGGTAGAGGGCGAACAGCAGAGCCAGCATCCCTCCATACTCCCGCTCCCCGCACATGAATACCCTCTCCCAGGGGACGAAGACGTCGTCGAAGATGGTGAAGGACTCCACATCGCCGAAGGTGGCTATGGGGGCATGGAGCTTCCGCCTGGGCCTGGGCAAGGAGGGGCGACATACCAGGTGAATCCCCTCCCAGTCGGCGGGCAGGGCGAAAGAGACAGCCCAATCGCTCTCCTCGGGGGTCAAGAAGCGGGTGGGCGTAACAATGATCTCGTCGGCATAGGGGCCGATGGTGTTGTGAGCTTTCGCTCCCCGGACGACGATCCCATCGCTCTTTCGCTCCACGATCCTGAGGTAGAGGTCGGGGTCGACCTGCTCATGGGGGCGCTTCTTCCTATCCCCCTTGACATCGGTCTGGGCGCAGTTGGCGGTGAGGTCGTTCTCCTGGAAGTAGGTGAGGTATTTGAGAAACCGCTGGTTATACTCCGTCCCCAGGGATTGATCCATAGCATGGGTGATTACGGAGAGGGCATTCATGGCGTCGATTCCCATACAGCGCTGGATGCAGCCGCCGGTCTTCTGGCAGGCAAGGCGGGTCATCTTCTGCTTGTTCAGCAGGTCATCAACGCTCTGATGGATGTGACAGAAGCGATTTATCTTCTCGCCGGTGAGGTGGGAAGTGGCTGTCATTATGCCATCATACTGGGGGTCCTGAGCCAGGTCGTAGGTCTGATTGATGACATTGATGCCGGGGGCCATCCTGGGATCATCCCTGCCCACCAACTGCCCGTCAATGTAGACGTTGTTCTTCATCTTGAAAAGCTTGTCTCGGTACTCTTGAGAAGTTCTCATGGTTCCTGCCTTTCACTCGTTGTTGGCGGCGCCTTGCCATCGGGGGTGAAAACCCACCCCCCATTATAGTCTATGCCAGGCTAGGGCCTAGCGCTCAAGGGCCGCGGCCAGCGCCTCCGGGCGGGCCGAGGACACGAAGTAGCGGCGCAGCTTCCCCTTCTTCGTGGCAGTGATCTCCACCCCTCGCGGCACACCGAGGACGCTGTAGGCCATCCTGCCTCCCGTGGCCATGCGCAGGCCCCAACCGCCGTAGGGTAGCCACCGATAGCGCTTCACCTCGCAGCCCTGCAGCGTCTCCAGAGGCAGGGAGGTGCCGAAGATGCCGAAGCGAAAGCGCACGCTCTCATCGGTCACGACGATGGTCAGGTAGCGGAAGTTCATGACGACCACCAGCGTGGCCAGCGCCGCCAGCCCCATGACGGGGTAGTACCAGGCATAGAACCGCCAGTCGGCGGCAGCGGCCGTCGGTATCGCCAAGGCCGCTACCATGCCGGCGACCGCAAGGACGGCGAGGCCCTGGATCCAGGCCGGGAAGGGGACCACTTCTCTATATGTCTCGCGATGGTGCAGGTTGCTCATGGCCGCCACGTCCCGTAGATCACAAGGGGCGTCCTTCTCCGACGGGGGGAGTCACGGTGATCCTAGGCGCCTCGCGGTGGCGGCGTCAACAGCCCGGTGGTTAGAGGCCTATGCCTTACCCGAGGGCGCTCGTCTGGCTCATGCGAAGGAAGTTCTCATAGAGACGGAGGCCAGACCCGGCGCTCTTCTCGGGGTGGAACTGTGTGGCCACGATGTTGTCCTTGGCCACGACAGTAGAAATAAAACTCCAGGACGTCGCTGGAGCGCAACTGTTACAGCGAATTCACGGGGCGTGCTAGAATCGACGGGGGCCGGAGGGGTGGTCGGGTGTCATCAGGGGGACCCATCTGCGGTCGGCAGTCAAGGAGGCATCTTCATGGGGACAGTGATGGATCTGGCGGAGAAGATGTGGACGGGAGAGGTCACGACGGATGAGCACCACCCTTGGACACCCGTCGGGGACATCGAGGAGATCGCGGAAAAGACGATCTTCTGGCGCCACTTCGCCAATGTGACCGCCTTCGACACAGAGGGCGGCCTGGTGCTGATAGACACCGGCGCTTACTTCAACCAGAGGCAGACGTTCGAGGCTATCCGCTCGTGGTCTAAGGAGAGGCTGGACACCGCGGTCTACACGCACGGCCACGTGGACCACGTCTTCGGCGTGCCACCGTTCGCCGAGGAGGCCAAAGGGCGCGGCTGGCTCCAGCCGCGGGTGGTCGGCCACGAAGCAGTGTCCGCTCGCTTCCAGCGGTACATCCTCACGGCTGGGTACAACAGCATCATCAACACGCGCCAGTTTGGCTCCGATGCCTTGAGGCGAAGCAGCGGCGGCGAAACGGCGCCGCGCGCCATCATCCAGTGGCCGACCGAATACACGTACCCCGATACGACCTATGCCCGTTCTCTGGTGCTCACAGTGGGTGGAGAACGGTTCGAGCTCTATCATGACCGGGGCGAGACCGATGATCACACGTGGGTGTGGGTACCGGGCCGGAAGGTCCTCTGCCCGGGCGATCTCTTCATCTGGGCCGTGCCCAACGCCGGCAACCCGCAGAAGGTGCAGCGCTACCCCCTGGAGTGGGCGCGAGCGCTTCGCAAGATGGCGGCGCTGGAGGCAGAGGTGCTCTCGCCCGGGCACGGGGTGATCGTGGTCGGTAGGGAGCGAGTGCGGCAGGCTCTGACCGATACGGCGGAGTTCCTGAAATCGCTGCACGATCAGACAGTGGCGCTGATGAACCAGGGCGCGACTCTCGATACCGTCCTGCACACGGTTCGCCCGCCGGCTCAGCTTGAGGGGCGACCCTACCTTCAGCCGGTCTACGATGAGCCGGAGTTCATAGTGAGGAACATCTGGCGGCTATACGGCGGCTGGTACGATGGCACGCCCTCGGAGCTGAAGCCGGCACCCCAGGCGCAGCAGGGGGCGGAGATCGCGGGTCTGGCCGGCGGGACGCGGCCGATCGTCGAGCGCGCTCGAAAGCTGATGGCCGACGGGGACCTGGCCATGGCGAGCCACCTTGTCGACTGGGCGATGGCGGCGGATCCGAGCAACGCCGAGGTCCACGAGGTGCGCGCCGAGGTCTACTCGCGTCGTGCCGACGAATCGCGGGCAACGATGACCCGCGGGATCTTCCGGGCGGCGGTGTGGGACTCGCGGGAGGCGCTGGAAGATCCAAAGGCGCAGGACTAGGCAGTAGCAGCGCCAGAGCACCGCTCTCGTAGCTCCAACCCGCCACGGGCGCTATAATTGAAGCAGTCTACCGTACATAAGGAGATAGACGATGCCCTTCCCCTACCGCGATCCCAAGCAGGCGGAGCCGTTCGCTGCGGGTTACTTCGAACGGCTGCGGGGCAGCGACGACATTCGCAGGACATGGCTGGGGCTGGACGCGCTGGTCCAAGTGCGCATCCAGGAGCCGGACATCGCCGTCTTCGTCGACACGCGCGGCGGCCGCGAGATGCGCATCGGGCCAGGCAATAGCGCCGAGGAGCCCGACCTCACCCTCATCCTCAGCGCCGATAGCTTCCACGACGTCTACTCGGGCCAACTCAACGTCTTCACCGCCTTTGCCACGCGTAAGATCAGGGCCGAGGGCAACGCAGCGCTCATCATGAAGACGGCCTGGACGCTGCCGCAGGCGATCCAGATCTACCGCGATCACTGCGCTGCGGTCGGGCTGACGGTTCAGGAGGCGAAAGCCTCTGCGCCAGAGGCGACAGGAGCGGTGGCAGAGGCTGCCGTCGGCGACAGGGTGGATCGTCTGCGCGAGCGGTTCTTGCGCGGGCAGCGGGAGGTCTGCGTAGAGCGCGCCCGCTACCTCACCGAGTCGTACCGCCAGACGGAGGGGCAGCCCGCCGTTCTGCGCCAGGCTCGGGCCCTGGAGCACATCCTGGGCCAGATCAGCGTGCGCATCGAGGCGGACGAGTTGCTGGTGGGCAACGTCACCGGCAAGCCGCTGGGCGCGGGAATCTATCCGGAAGGCGTCGCCGCACGCATCCTGGGCGAGCTGCCGAACCTGGCGCGGCGCGACTGCAACACGTTCGTCATGGCCCCCGACGACGAACGTCAGCTGGTCGAGAGCATCCTGCCCTACTGGCGCG
>CP070630.1:1172940-1241092 GCA_020356025.1 Dehalococcoidia bacterium
CCACCGTCGAGGACGGGGGCGGTGAGATCAACGGCTGATACGCGGAGGCCTGGAGGTGGCATGGCCCGCCGGCTGAATGGTGACCACTGGCTGTCGATGTGGATGGTTTGGCCCTTCAGGCTTTTGCCGTCGGAGTGGCGGGTGACATCGCCCTCGACGGCGTGCACCCAGGCGCTGAGTTCATAGATGCCGGGCTCGGCCGCTATCTCCTCCTGCCACATCAGCTCGACCTTTTCACCCGCCGCCAGGGTGTGTCGTGCCTGCGTCGACTGGAAGGCGTAGGGATTCCATGGTTCCCAGGCGTTGGGTGTGGCCAGTAACCACCAGGCCTGGATCTCGTGGGCCTCTGAGTCGTGATTCTTCAGTTCCACTTTCACCTCGATGAGGGGTGAGGTGGCGTGAGGCAAACGGTCCACCTGAATATTCTCGATGCGTACGGGGGCGACGCTTTCGCTGCTGCTGCTTGGCACCAGCCCGAGGAGATCGATTGCCAGGAATAGGGCAACAGCGGAAGGGACGAGGAGCGTTGGGCCTAGGAGGTAGATGCGACGCTGCACGAGCTCATGTGACACCGCGCCGGCGTCGTCCTTGTCGCTATCCCTGTTGTTTCGGCCTGGCATCAAGCTGAGGAGATACACTGGCACGAATACGGCCAGGGCAAGAAGAGCAAGGAAGGCTCGCTTGGGGAGATACTTAGGGTGCGACATGAGTTGACACCTCTGCTGGCCCGTCTCTTAGATTTCTGTAGACGCTAACGGTTCCGAAGTCGGCGAGATGGTACAGGAAGGGCTCAGCATCCAGATTGTGCAGGATCACGGAAGTGTTCAATCCGAAGCAGCCAGCATCGACGACCACATAGGCGATCCCATATTCGTCGAAGAGGTGCATCTGAGACCGCTTCTCCAGGAGCATCGTGCGGGCGTCGGCGGCAATGGCTTCTTCTTGGGTGGAGGCCAAGAGCTCTGGAGTGAAGGCGGCCACCGTCGGCCGGCGGGAAAGGAAGTCGATGGGCCAGGCTAGGCAGTAGTCAGTGAGGATTACGTCGTCTTCTTCAGTGCTGTCGGCCAGCCAGGTCAGGGCGTCGTGGGAGTCAGGGGTTAACACCACGTAGAAATCGCTATCAAGTTCGGCACGAAAAACGCCCACCAGGGTCAGGTAGCTGATGATAGCAGCCACTAGAAGCGGTCGGACGATGGTCTTGTGGGTATGCCAGATAGCGTAGGCGGCAGCCGGGGCAAGCACGATGGGAGCGAAGAAAAGGAACCGTTGATAGAAGAAGTTCACGGAGAAAATCCAGGAGTAGCCCAGCAGGGCGGCGGTTCCTGCGAAAGCCAGGACTAGCAGCCGGCCTCCCGCGCCTGAGTGATTCTTCAGCAGGAGAACTACAAGACCGACCCCGGCCACGAGGACGATCACTGGCGTAAAGGCCTGCTGCATCTTGGCAAAGGTGATCTTGGTGGTGGCCGAGGTCCCTTCTCCCAAGGTGGTTTGGATGGCATCGGCCCCGAAATAGGTATCGATAAGGTGAACGAGAATGGGCAGGCCCAGCGCCAGGCCGAAGGTGGCCATGAAGAGGTAGCCGGCTACCACTTGGGGGCGCAAGCGGGCGAGTGCGATGTCCCCCAGGGCGAAGACGGCCAGCGCCAGCACCAAGACCAACGCAGACAGGTGGTGGATCAGGGCTATTCCCACGACCAGGACTGCGGCGAGGGCAGCCCAGCCCAGCGAGCCATCCTGGCCAGCCGCCAGCCGGGAGGCGCGGAACTTGAGGAGCGCCCATCCCGCCAGGGGCATGAGGGCGAGGGCGAAGATGTTGGAGTAGCCGGACCAGGCCAGCATCTCCAGGCCGGAGGGTAGCAAGGCCAGGATGAGGGTCGCTAGCAGGGCGGGGCCTGTGCCGACCAACAGGCGGGCTAGAACGAAGATGGTCAGCATTTCAAGGCCGCACAAGATCAGAGCGTAGTAGGTCAGGGGGATGGACTCCAGGCCGGTCATGAACGATAGGGCAGATAGTAGCAGGGGCAGGCCGGGCAACGACTGGAAGCGAAAGCCTCCCAACTGGTGGTAGGGGAAGTAGGTGGGCACTTCCCCGTTCTCCATGATCTCGTTGGTGTGGAGGAGGACGTGACTGTAGTCACCGCCGGGCGGATATTCGTGCTGGAACAGGACGACGGCCCTGAGGAGAAGTCCCAGGGCCAGGATGAGCAAGAAGGCGCCAGCGGTGAACCAGAGGCGGCTCCGCCTCTCAGTCTGTCCTGCTGGGATCATAGGCCATTGTGCCTCGGTCGGAGCTTAGCGATCAGGTAGACGCCATGCACGCTGTCTATCTTGCAGACCAGGCGGGCCAGGCCGGGCGGAAGCGGATAGTAGCCAGCCGTCTTCAGACCCTCGATCTTCAAACCGTGATAAAGGCACAGCTCGCGGAGGCCTTGAAAGCTGAAGACTCGCAGATGGCTATCGCCCTGGGAGGGATGGCGCGTTCCTCGCAGCGGGTCGAAGGCGTTGCCTACGATGGCTTCGTTGGATATGTGGAGAGGCGTAGGTTGCATCCCTAGGGCTAGGGAGAAGACGTTGTGCCAGCTGGCCAGGTTATTGGTGGACACGACGGCGTAGCCATTCGGCCGCAGCACCCTCTTGATTTCTCTGAGGAAGAGGTCGGTGTTGAACAGGTGCTCGATGATCTGATTGGCGTGGACGATGTCAAAGAAGCGATCCTCGTACGGCAGCGGTTCGTTGAGGTCGGCCTTGGTTACCATGACGCCCCGGTCGATGGCTTCCCCGATCCGCTCCTCCACGCACTCGATGCCGTAGGCGTCTGACACGTGGGCACGCCGCGCCACCTGGACAGTGAACTCGCCATTTCCGCAGCCGCAATCGAGAAGACGGCCGCCCGGGCGGGGCTCGACGATGTCCAGAATCTCTGACCTGTTGGCCTGCTCGGTTTGCCTATAGACTTTGTGCAGATAGGCGGCGCTCGTCCTTCGTACAGAACGCCTGTTCATATAGGGCCTCCATCTTTTGGGCGATGTGGGACCAGTCCTGCTGGGCCGCAAGAGACCGACTTCGCTCGGCCATCGTCGCTAACCGGACTGGCTCGGCGAGAAGCCCTGCCAGGGCCGACGCCAGGGAGCGGGGATCGTCACGGCAAACGAGGCCGTTTTCGCCCTCCTCTATGAGGGCTGGCGCAGCGCTATCGGGCGCGTCCACCACCACGGCGGGCAGGCCGCAGGCCTGAGCCTCGACGACGCAAATGCCAAAGCCTTCTCGCCGGGAGGGCAAGACAAAGACCTTCGATCGCTTCATCAAGCCATAGAGGTCGTCATGGTCAGCGATGTACCCGGTAAAGGTCACGTTCTCTGCCAGTCCCAACCGGTCGCTGAGTGCCATCAAAGACTCTCGCTCGGGGCCGGCGCCCACCACTATGCAGCGCAAGTGGGGGAATTCGTGGGTTAGTAGGTTAACGGCTTTCAGAAGGGTGGTAACGTTCTTGTGCTTCAGCAGTCGCCCCACGAAGATGATGTCCGACTCCGCCCCTTGCGGCGGGATGCCTTCAATAAGCCCGTAGTCGACCCCGTTGGGCACCACTGGCAGGTGGTGATCGGCCAGGACTGCCCGCGCCAGGCGACGAGCTGTGAATGTCGAGACGGCCACGGGCACCTGGGAGAGCCGGGCGGAGGCGTGCTCCACTAGCCGCGCTAGGTGCCCCCGCCAGCCCAGGTAGCTCAGCCAGTAATCATCCCAGAACTCGTGCCAGGTGACCACCAGGGGAATGTGTCTGGATCGGGCGATGAGGCGGCAAGGGAAAGTGGGAAAGTAGGGGATGGAGGAGCAGTCGATGACGTCAAAGCGCTCGGTAGGGAACGATCGCAGAAGTCGGCTTGCGAAAGCCACCGCCTCGCTGATGGTGCGGCGACCATCCCGACCGTAGAAGGGCTTAGGCTGACCTACGCCGTGATACCACACGCCGTCGCCTTGCACACTAGGGCCCGATGGCCAGTACTGCCAGGAAACGAAATGCACCTCGTGCCTGGAAGCCAGCCGCTTGGCCAGCTCATGGTACCTTTTCTCGCCGCCCCCCTTGGTGAACGGATAGAGGGCGTCGTAGACGAAGGCGATCTTCATGGAACCTTCCTATTCCGTCTTCATGAGGCCGAGGAGAAAGGCCACCAGCACGACATCGACGCCCACCACCATGAGGCTCTGCGCCAGGGCTCCTACCTGAGCTTCCTGGGGCGGGCTGTCCAGGGCAGGGGCAACGCCGAGGAAGACATACAGGCCTATCCCCGCCAGGATCAACGCTCCCGCCGCCACCAGGAAGGCTTCCAGGCTGAAGTGCTGCCGATACAGTCTGGACAAGCGACTCTTGCCGATGATGCCTTTGCCTGAGGCAACGAGGTGAGCAGCCAATCCCAGGAGCAGGGCGTTGATCCCTACCACCAAGAGCATCGGCCCGACAAACACCGCAGACCAGTGGGGCCAGGCGTCGGCGTTCCCGCGCGAGACCAGTAGGGCTGACGCCATCGCGATCGCCCCCATAAGGGAAAGGATTAGGCCTGGCACGGTGAAGACGTAGGCTGGCGTGGAGAGCATCAGGAAGCGCAGGTGTCGCCAGCCGTCGCGGAAGGTGTTCAGCTTGGCCTCCCCCACCCGCGGGAAGTAGGGTATGGGGACCTCAGCGACGCGCAGCCTTCGGCGCATCGCCTTGAGGATCATCTCCGAGGCGAATTCCATGCCGGTGGAGTGGAGCCCCAGGCGCTGGTAGGCTTCTCGGGTGAAGGCGCGCAGGCCGCACTGGCTGTCGCCCAGGCGGGCTCCGGTGAACGTCCGCAGTAGAAAGGTGATGACGGGTGTGCCGATGTAGCGGTGGCTCCAGGTCATCGCCCCCGGGCGGATGCCGCCAGCATAGCGGTTTCCCACCACCAAGTCGTACCCGTCACGCAGGGGTGCGATGAGGGGCTCAAGGTTGGTGAAGTCGTACGTATCATCGCAGTCGCCCATAATGATGTACTTGCCCTGGGCTTGGGGGACCCCCGTCAGGTAAGCGCGACCGTAGCCTCGGCGCGGCTCCTCGATCACCCTGGCTCCCGCCGCGAGGGCCAGCTCGCGGGAGCGATCGGTGGAGCCGTTGTCCACCACCAGAACCTCGCCCCTGTAGCCGGACCTCTCCAGCCAGGCCATTGCCTTCTGCACGCAGATGGCGATGGATGCCTCCTCGTTAAGACAGGGCATTACGATGGAGATATCTAGCTGGCACTCCTCAGTCCCTGTCTCATCTACTGTCGCGGTGGTTGAGCCGCTGTCGGGCAGTACGGCTACGGCTTCCCTCATATCGGGCACCTCCTATTCTGGTACGGCCTCCAAGGCGGCAGTCATTCTCACCCTGATAGAGTTCCACGCTATCAGGGCCGATAGGACCGCCAGGTAGAAGGCCGCGGTTGCGCATAGGCACAAAACTACCGTTTGGATAGTGTCGTGAAAGGCTAGGAGCAGAGTCAGTTCCAGGGCAACTGTTGCCGCTGCTGAGGCTAGGGCTCCCCGGGCCATGCCGCAGGCCAACATGTAGGCGATGAGCACCCCTGCCAGCGACAGCAGGAACATGAACAGGCCCATGATCCAGAGGCTTGATGCCAGCCCCGCATAGGACGAACCGAAGACGCACTCTAGGACAGGGCCGGGGGCAGCGGCGTATAGGAGCAGAATGGGGAGGCCCACCGCTGCGGTGAGAAGGAGCGCACGCGTTAGGAGCGGCTCGCCTGCTTGCTGCTGCCAGTGGGCCTTGTTGGCGAAGGTGAACAGGGTCTCGGTGATGCCCAGGCTGGCGAAGAGGATGATCCTGCCGGCAAAGGAGAGGACGGCGTATTGACCGGCCACCTCGCCAGGGAAAAGGCGCTGGACGGCCAGCAGGTCGAGCCAGTACAACGCTGTGTGTCCGGAGTAGACTGCCATCATTATGGAGGTGTAGCCCAGGAGTCTCCTGACTGGCGACTTCTGGCCACTGCTCGCTGGCCTCCCCTCGCTGGCACCCGCTGCGCAGCGCTCGATCATCTTGGCCGAGACGACGTTGGCCAGGAGTGCGCCCAGGAGGAGCGCAGCCATGGTGCCCACCAGTCCCACGTTCAGCGCCAACGCGAGAAGGAGCAGGAAGCCGATGCGCGCTACCATTTCCACGAGGACAGTTATAGCCACCCACGAGAATCGCAGCCCTCCCTGCAGGAACCCCCTGTCCAGGTACAAGGTGAACGTTATAATTGCGGCAAATCCCGCCAAAAGAAATGACGATAGATTGGCACCCCTTGTTACGGTAAAGAGAGGCAAAGTCACAAGGAAAAGGAGCACGGTCCCGCCCGCCAGCACGAAGGCGAGCAGGTTGCGCCGCAGAGCCGTCAGTTCAGCAGAGATCGTGTTCTCGTCTGAGCGTCCTGCATTCTCGGTGGCCAGGCGGACGATGGCCAAGCGGAGGACGTTGGCGGGCACGGCCAGTAGGATGACTGCTCCGTACAGGATGGCGTAAGTGGCGAACTCCTCAGGCGGGAGGAGACGGGCCACCAGGACGGTGAAGCCATAATTGCCAGCGTTCAGGAGCCCCATGGCAAACAGCATGGTGACGCTGGCTGCTAGAAGGGCCCGCTCAAGACTACTGGAGGCGGGTGTCCCCGGAAAACGACGTGTCCCTAGCGTAGCAGGTACCCCCTTATCGGCTCCGTATCGACGTAGCTTTGGCGGCCATAAAGGAAGGGGGCAGTCGGACTCACCTCTAGCAACATCTTGGATCCTTCGATGCTATCGAGTCCGTTGGTGTGCTCCCTGACCAGCAGGCGCAGCGGCGCATCTACGATGAGCACCACCTGGCGGCCAGCGCCATCCCGGTGTAGGCATGCGCTCGGGTCATCGCCGTTCGCTCGGCGGGTGGGCAGCTCGGTGACGAAATGGTAGGCCTCGGCGTAGTGGGCGCAAAGGGTCGTCTGTCCCAAAAGATTCGAATCGGCCAAGCGCTGCTCCACCCTAGTCGCCGCCGTGTACTCATAGCTTCTGCTGGCATGCCAGGTGTCGTTGGTTAGGTCCACCTGCCACAGGAGAAGCCCCAGCAAAGCGACGGTCGATGCGGTCGAAAGGGCCAGCGCTGGCAGCGCCCGCTGCCTGGCGACAAAGCGCGAGAGGAATTCCCAGGCCTCGCAGAAAACAAGACCGGTGCCAAAGGCTAGCCCGGGCACCAGCAAGGCAAAATAGCGCATGTCGTTGCGTGGAAGGTAGATAACCAACAGGGGGACCACTTGGAGCCACAGAGCCCAGCGGTATTCCGGCCGCCAACGGGTCGCCAGAAGGAGGCCGGCGCTGCCGCCGATGACCAGCAGAGGCTCTTGGTTCAGGAAGTCGTGAAGGCCCGTGAAGACCAGCGCCCCCTCATGCGCAACGGCGGTGGGATCCACGAAGTGGTCGCTGAGGAATTGGGCGGGGTTGAAGCTGTAGCCGCTCATCACATCGCCGGCCGCCCACCAAAGAGCGAGGACGAACACGGCGAAGAGGCCGGCCATAGACATCAGGTAGGTCTTGATAACGGGCGCTGGGCTGCTCTGACGAGAGCGCGCGCCGAGGGCCATGAAGGCCACCAGGCTGGGGATCGTCAGGATCAGATCGAAGCGAACGAGGACGAGAATCGCGGCCGATAGGGCTGCCACTATCACCACAGCCCTTGACCGGTTGCACCCCGCCAGGTAGGCCAGGAGCACGGCCAGGGTCAGGACAAAAGCGGCGGTCGCTTCAGGCATGACGAAGTTGGACCAAGCGGCGGCGCTGAAGGAAAGGGCTAGCGCCAGGCCAGCCCCAATGGCCGCTGCTCGAGAGCGCACGACTATGAGGGCCAGAAAGTAGACAGCGGGGACTGTGGCCGTGCCAGCGGCGAAGGACAGGGCTTTCGTCGCCACCTCCGGGTCGCGGGTGAGCAGGTAGATGGGAAAGGCCAAAAAGGGATACCCAATTCGATAGAAAGGGATGGACCAGGCATCGCCGCCCACACCCAAGGAAGCATCTAGGGGAAGACCGTGGGAGAGCCCCTTGATGACCAGGAGGAACTGATAGGAGTCGGGGTGGAGAAGAACACCGTCTTGGGCGCTCAAGCGAACAAGAGCGCCGAGTAGTGTGAGGGCAGCTGCCGTTGCCAGGTCGACAACAGGGAGGCTCGCTGTCGCTGACGTGGCAAGGGGACGCCACCCGGAAACAAAGCGGTCAAATATGGTGGACACGCCTGCCCCTCAATGTCTCTGACCTCTTAGTTAGGACGGCGCATGTCCATTAGTGTTACACGCGTCTGCGGGCCGAGCAGCGGGCGGCGGTGACTAGGGCGTTCCAGCGTTGGACGGCGCGACAACCCATGCTAATGGCCAGGCCTGGGCGCTTCTGTTGGGGAGGGCGGAAGTCACGGGGCCTACCCGCGACCGATGGCGCTCACAGCCGACGGTGGGGCTAGCCAGCCCCTGCCCGCTGAACTGGTAGGAGTCTGCCAGACGGAGCACGATTTGCGAACCGCGGTCAACCGCACGACCGCACGGGCTTGGCTGGCTTCAGGGTGGTGAGGCTGGCTGACGAAGACCGCCGCCTGGCCACAAGCCCTTGGCAAGCCTCACTCCGCCCCGGTATTCGTCACCCCTGGTCTCAACTTGCGTAGATGCCTTCCCCCTGTTCTCGGCAGGGGCCTCTTGTCACTCGGGGGCAAAATAGCGGAAGATGGAGACGATCCGGTCAAGCTAACGTGTATTACACTCTTGCCACACTTCGTTCCCTTCGCCAGCCGAGGCCCCAGGAGGCGGCCAAGCAGAGCCGGAAGAGGCTTGCTTCCATTGGCGTTGCTCATTGGGCTTGTTGCTTGGGCTCGTGGTTCAAGAAGCAAGGCCGGAAGGTCGGGCATGAGCGGCGTCAGCTCCCGTCTCGAAGCGTCTGCGTGGCCAGGGCTATCGCTTTTCTCGGTCGTTGTCCTGCCGGCGTACACTGCCGCTATCATCACGGCCGAGATCGTGACAGCGTTGGTCGACGCTCGTTGGGGCGTGGGCCTTCACGTAGCCATTCTTTGGGTCCTGCTTGTCCACTTCGCCTGGGCCACGGAACGTTCAGAGGCCAAGCTCTGCCTGGCACTGGGCCTAGCGCCTCTCACCCGCATCCTTAGCCTAGGCATGCCCCTGGAGGATGTGGATCTTGTCTACTGGTTCCTGATCGTGGGCGCGCCCATGATCGTGGCCGCCTTCCTGGCTGCGCGCACTCTGGGGCTGACCCGGTACGACCTCGGGTTGACTGTCCGGGCCATCCCTGTGCAGCTGCTAATAGGCGCCACGGGCTTGGCGCTGGGCGTCGCGGAGTACTTGATCCTGAAGCCTGAGCCGCTCATTGACGAGCTGACCTGGCAGCAAGCCTGGTGGCCCGCACTGATCCTGCTGGTCGCCACAGGGTTCGGTGAGGAGCTGATTTTCCGAGGGGTGATGCAGTCCGCGTCGACAGACGCCCTGGGCAAGGCGACAATCGTCTACGTGGCTATCGTGTTTGCTGCACTCCACGTGGGGTACAAGTCAGTGCCAGATGTGGCCTTTGTGTTCCTTGTGGCGCTGTTCTTTGGCTGGGCAGTGGCTAGAACCGGGTCGTTGCTGGGCGTGACCTTGTCTCACGGAATAGCCAATGTGGTTCTCTATGTCATAGTGCCGTTCACGACCATCGCCGTCGACTGATCGGGGTTGCCTGAACCAGGTTGACACCTAGACGCTACCGAGGCTTAGTAGGCATTACGCATCCCTACACCGATTGGGACAAAAACGACTCCCTCACCGAGGGAGTCAAATCCATCTCTAGACGACACTCTTGCGCCGCTCTAGAGCACTTCCACCACCTTGGCCGCCACAATGGCCGTGAAAACCATCAGAAGCGGAATGATGGCCACGTTGAGGCCGCGGCCAAACCGCTGCAATCGGGGCGCGTCAGTCGCGCTGGCGAGCTCTTTGGCCACCAGCAGGCTGATCAACGCTAGCACAGCGATAAGCCCCAGCGACGCCGCGAAGCCCGCCGTGCTGGTAACCGTCGAAACCGTCGTTGTCGTAATGCTCGAAACCATCGGCTTACTCTCACTTGTACCAGAATATAAGGCCGTTGTCAAGTCCTAACCGCTTTTCTAGGCAAATGTTTAACCCAAGGCCAACGGAAATGGGAACAGAATTGCGAAACGAACCCACCCGCTTGGCGCCGCCGGCCCAGTAACTAGGCCCCGCCTCTGTAACGCCAGGGCAGCCAGGCCCATGGATAGCGTGGAGGGACGCGAACAAGAGTGAGCAGGCTGGGCGAGGTCTTGGCGAGCTCATAGAATAGACGAGAAGGAAAGTCGATGTCGCCGTACTCCCGCAGAATGTCCTGCCGTCTCCGAGTGCTCAGTATCGCCAATAGTCGCTCTAGCCGTTCGCTGCTCAGGCTGAGGAAGACGCGTCGAACATCTGTGGCCCGCTTGAACTCGTCTCCCAGTTCGTCCATGAACATCCTATGATACCGGGAAAGGAAGGCCTCGGATAGGTTATCCTCCTTTAGGCCTTCTATTGCCGCATGGGCCGCAAGTCTGGCCCCGACCAGACCCGGGTATATGCCTCCCCCGGATGTGGGCTTCATGTGACGAGCAGCGTCACCCACAAGTAGAACGTTGCTGGCGTACGGCTTCATGGGCATCCACAGCGGCAGCATTCCCGCCTCAAACCGCATCGGCCTCATATTGCCTAGGCGCGCGGGGAACGCTTGAGCAAGCAACCGAAGAGATTCCAGAGGTTTGAACTCACCGGCTACGCCAGTGCCCACCTGCCATCGACCGTCTCCCATAGGCAGGGCCCATCCGAACCATCCGGGGGCAGAACTCTTGTCGAGAAAAACCTCCACCATCTGCTGGGAAGGCGTTCCTCCAATGACCTCAGCTGTGAGGCAACTTATGGTCCCGTCCGCCCGACCCCGTCCCACCTGCGCCGCCACCGTGGAACTCGCACCATCGGCGCCAATGAGAAGCTTTGTCCGAAACGACAGCCGCCTGCCATGTCGTTCCACGTAGATTCTTAGGAGCCTTCCCTCCCTCTGCAGATATGAGAATCGCGCGTTGAGTTCTAGCAGGGCCTGGGCCTCTTGTGCCTGGTGGCATAGAAGGTCATCGAATCGGGCCCGATCCACGACCAGGGCATGAACCCTATCGCCGCCGATCACGAGTTCCTTGCCGGAAGGAACGGAGACACGAGCGCCAACGATCCTGTTCAGCACTATGTCATGCCCGACACCGGTCGCCTCTAGCGTCCTGGGCGTAACTAGCCCTGAGCAATGGGTCGGGCGGCCCACGGCCGCGTGCTCTTCAAGTACGAGAACCTTGAAGCCTTTCCGAGCAATGTCCCTCGCGGTCGCTGAGCCCGCTGGGCCAGCGCCGACAACGACCGCGTCGTAGAGCGTTCGCAAGCGAAATCTCCTAGGGGGCCCTTCCGGGTATGACGAGTGTTTGCCCCGCGTGAATCAAGTTTGGATCGGCTATGTCATTGGCGGCTGCTATCTCAGTGAAATGGAGACCGAAGACAGTGCCGATGTCTATCAATGTATCGCCAGGCTGCACCACATAGGTCAGGCTCGAGGGAGTCGTTGGGGAAGGAAGAGGGCCAGGGGGCAGGGCTTCCGCTAGAGCCGTGGGCGCTGGGGTCTGAGGGGTCGCTGAGGGTGACTCCGCGGGAGCGCTGGGAGGCGGTGATTCCGGGGTAGCGGTCGCTGACGGCGTCGCCTGCTCGGGGCTCGGGGTCTCAGTCACGATTGTTTCCGGCGGGGAACCCTCGACGTCCAGCCACAAGTGGAGAGTCCTGTAGGGCACGTCGTCCTCCCCTTTGTAGAGGACAAACTCCACTTTCTGGTCGCTGCCCGGCTGCGTGGCCATCAATACCAGGGGGCTTTCCCACTTTTCCTTGTTTGCGAGGTGGAGGCTGTCAACGCGCGCAGCTGGCTGACCGGCTATCGTTGCCTGCACTCGATAACTGGCTTCTTCCCCTTCGTGATTCACAACGCCGACGATGAGCGTGAATATGTCTCCGACATCGACCTCCCTGGGGTACCCCTCAGCTTTGCCGCCCGGCCCCAGGACGTAGAACTCCGTAAACTCTTCCGAACCGGTCGAGGAAGTGGCCAGAAAGTAGGCGCCGACTCCCAAGCCCGCCAGTGCGAGTACAAGGACGAGGCCCAGGAGTCGGTCCGCCAGACGGAGCCGCGGCCATTTCGGGAGGGCGAGATTAGCAGGAATCCTCATGGCCTCGTCCGAGGGCAGGATCAATCTCCTGTACGTGGCCACACCGGCGGCGAGGACGATGAACAGGGTTACGAAGGCCAGTATCGGATTGAGACGAATGCCCCAAGGAGAATAGTTGAGGCCCAGGCCTATTAGGGGGACTACCGCGATACTCAGGCCGAGGCTGAGCGCCAGCCGCTCAACAAGGTCTAGGTCATCCTTCCGGGGATAGAGAGCTGCCACAAGCACATACCCAGGCAGGAAAAGGACAAAGACGAGCCCCAGACCAATGCGGGCTGGCTCAGCAAAAGGGGCAAGGAGCACAATCAGGGTGGTGGCCAGCGCCCACGCTATGGCGAGAGCGAGGTCAGTGCTCCTGTTCATGCCCAGATTGTACTACTCTTCTGCCTTTCCTCAAAAACCCACAATCCACAAGTCACCGCTCCAATATTGCATGATGATACCTCAGAAGTCGGCAGTTCCAAGGGTTCGTCATTTGGCGGCACGCGGCCCAGGTCTAGTACAGCTTGATCAGGCTCACGCCGTCCAAGGGGCAGCGGTTCACGCACAGGGTGCAGGGGATGCACTCGTCCTCGTTCTCAGCGACCGCCTGGGCCGTCTTCCCCTCGGAGCGGGTGAAAGATGGCCACCTGAAGGTTCACGAAGGTACCATCGCTGGCACCTCGCTAATCCGACGCCAGATCCGCTAGCTCCTCGCTTTCCACGTCGGGGCCGATCACTGACAGAACCAGTTTGCCCGCCTGGACGATGCGGCGGGCGACCCGGAGGACATCGTCGGCGGTAATGGCCTGCACCTTCTCCACCACGGACTCGATGGGCTCGATCTCGCCCATGGTCAGGAGGAGGTCGCCGGCTCGCTGGCCCAGGGCCATGGACGTCTCGAGGCTGAGGCGGAAGCTGCCGACGCTGTAGTCGCGGACCTTCGTCATCTCGTCGGCACCCACGGGCTCCTCGAGGAGCTTGTGCAGCTCGCCCACAATGACGCGCACTGTTTCCTTCAGGTTCTGGGGGGCGACGCCGGCGCTGATCACGAGCAGGCCGGTGTCGAAGTAGCGGCTGACGGACGAGCCGACCGAGTAAGCCAGGCCTCGCCTTTCGCGGACCTCTTTGAACAGGCGGGAGCTCATGCCCCGACCGAGGAGACTGTTGAATATCATGAGGGCGTAGCGGTCGGGGTCCTTTCTGGCGAAAGCGGGGAGGGCCATGGCCAGGTTGGCCTGGCTTATGGGACGGCTCTCGACGGCCACGCGCTGGGTGGGGAGGTCGGGATCGAGGGGCAGGAAGGAAGGGGAGGGTTTGGCTGGACGGTCTTCGAAGTGGCGGCGGGCCACGGTCAGCACATCCTGGTGGCTGACGTTGCCGGCCACGCTCATGACGGTGTTGGCTGGCACGTACCAGGCATCCATATAGCTCAGGAAGTCCTGGCGCTGCATGGTGGCCACCGTCTCCTCGTTGCCGGCGGTGCTCCAGCCGAGGGGCTGGTCGCCGTAGAAGGCCTGGGTCAGCAGCTCGCCCACCCACGCGCCCGGCTGGTCGCGATTGCGGCGGATCTCCTGCTGGACGACCGAGCGCTCCCGCTCCATCTCCTGGGCATCGAGCAAGGGGTGCAAGAGCATGTCGGCCAGCACATCGACGGCCAGCTCGAGCTTCTCGTAGGGGAGATGGTTCCAGAAGCAGGTGACCTCCTTGGAGGTGTAGGCGTTAAGGACGCCGCCCGCCCCCTCGACGGCCTCGGCGATGGCCATGGCGGTGGGGCGGCGCTCACTTCCCTTGAATACCATGTGCTCCAAGAAGTGAGCGAGCCCTTGAGAGCCGCGCTCCTCGGCTCGGGAGCCGGTTCCGATGAAGAAGCCGACGCTGACGGACTGGGCGGTGGCGAGGGGCGTGGTCACCACTCGCAAGCCGTTGGCGAGCTCGGAGATCTCCCAGGAGATGGGCATGCACGCCCCCTTTCTAAGCCGGTCGAGAGTAGGCTCAGTATAGGTGAGCGATAATCGGATGGTCAAGAAAGAGGGTGACCTGATCTCGGGTCTGCGGCTCTCTTCGCGGTCGGGATTCTGATAATCGATCTACCTTTTTGGCTAGTTCCCCCGGGCCTCCCCAATGCTTGACAGGCCTTTGCCGCCGCCCGTATGATGATTGTGAATTACATGACGAAGTACATTTTCGTCACCGGCGGTGTGGTGAGTTCCGTGGGGAAGGGGATCACCACCGCCGCTCTCGGTCGGCTCCTCAAGGCCCGCAGCATCCCCGTCGTCATCCAGAAGCTCGATCCGTATCTGAACGTCGACCCCGGCACGATGTCCCCCTACCAGCACGGCGAGGTGTTCGTCACGAGCGACGGCGCGGAAACCGACCTCGATCTGGGCCACTACGAGCGCTTCCTGGATCAGGACCTGACGCAGGCCAGTTCCGTGACCTCCGGCCAGATCTATCAGGCGGTGATCGCCAAGGAGCGACGGGGCGTGTATCTGGGCCGCACCATCCAGTCCATCCCACACGTGACGAACGAGATCAAGGAGCACATTCGCGCTGTCGGGCGGGAGAGCGAAGCCAACGTGGTGATTGTGGAGGTGGGGGGCACAGTGGGCGACATCGAGGGGCAGCCCTTCTTGGAGGCCGTGCGCCAGATGCGCAAGGAGGAGGGACGGGAGGACACGCTAGCGATCCATGTGACCTTCCTGCCTTTTATCTCCGCCACCGGTGAGCTGAAGACCAAGCCCACGCAGCACAGCGTTCGCGAGCTGCGCAGCATGGGCATCCAGCCCGACGTGATCATGTGCCGCAGCGATCACAAGATGACCGACGACCTGCGGGACAAGATCTCGCTGTTCTGCGACGTGGAGAAGCGGGCGGTCGTGCCGCTTCCTACAATGTCGACTATCTACGAGGTGCCGCTGACCCTTGAGCAGGCTGGCCTGACGGCTTACATGATGGAGCGCCTGAATCTCCCCGGCGTTTCCCGCGATCTGGCCGATTGGCAGAAGTGGGTGGAGCGGTTGAAGAGCCCGAGCGGTCGGGTTTCGGTGGCGGTGGTCGGGAAGTACGCGGAACTGCCCGATGCCTACCTTTCGGTGAAGGAGTCCCTGATCCACGCGGCCGTTCACTACGGCTTGGCGGTGGATATCCGCTGGGTGCCCGCAGGCGAACTGGAGGAGGGCGGCGGTGTGGCCGCGGTGGAGGGGGTGGACGGCATCGTGGTGCCCGGCGGCTTCGGCGAGCGGGCCATCGACGGGAAGGTTCGTGCCGCCCGCTACGCGCGCGAAAAGGGGGTGCCCTATTTGGGGCTGTGCCTGGGCCTGCAGATCATGGTCATCGAATTCGCCCGGCATCTGTTCAAGAGCGACGATCCTCACTCCACGGAGTTCTGCCCCGACACGCCGTATCCGGTGATAAGCCTTCTCTCCGAGCAGGAGGGAATCGAGGACAAGGGAGGCACGATGCGTTTGGGCGGTTACCCATGCCAGCTGGTGGATGGCAGCAAGACGCGCGCTGCTTACGGCCAGCCGGAGGTGGTGGAGCGGCACCGGCATCGCTACGAGTTCAACAATGCCTATCGGAAGGCGCTGGCTGAGGCCGGCCTCATCCCGAGCGGTCTGTCGCCCGACGGGACGCTGGTGGAGATCTGCGAGCTGCGGGATCATCCCTGGATGGTGGGCTCACAGTTCCATCCCGAGTTCCGCTCCCGGCCCAACCGGCCTCATCCTCTGTTTAGGGGCTTTCTGGAGGCGGTCGCGCGAAGGGCTGGGAAGTTGCCCGCCTCGGCAGCCGCCGTCGAGGAAACGTCTCGCCGTCGGTGAGGCTGGCGGCGGGCGGGGCGCTTTTCCGGGGGACTAGAAGAGGCTATAATCCTTTCTGAGAGGGTCACGATGCGCTTATTTCTGGATACGGCGAGCGTCGATGAGATCCGAGAAGCGGCAAAGCTGGGTGTTATCTCGGGGGTGACCACCAACCCCACGCTTTGGGCCAAGGCCGGCGGAGGCGACTACCGGGATGTCGTTGTGGAGATCTGCGGCATTGTGGATGGGCCTATCTCTGCCGAGTGCCTCTCCCGCGATGTGGAGGGACTGGTGGAGGAGGCGAAGCGCGTCGCCGGCTGGCACCCGAACGTGGTGGTGAAGATACCCATCGATGAGGCGGGGCTGGAGGCGACCTCCCGCCTATCCAAGGAGGGGGTCAAGGTAAACATGACCTTGGTCTTCTCCGCCAATCAGGCTCTCCTGGCCGCCCACGCAGGGGCGACCTTTATCAGCCCGTTTGTCGGGCGCCTGGACGATGTGGGGCACGATGGCATGGCGGTGGTGGCGGACAGTGTGCAGATCCTGGAGCGCTATCACCTGCCGAATCAGGTGCTGGCGGCCAGCCTGAGGCATCCTCTCCATGTGATCGGGGCTGCGAAGGCCGGCGCTCACATCGCGACGATGCCCTACAGCGTGCTCAAAGGGATGCTTCGCCATCCCCTGACCGACGTGGGGATCGAGCGCTTCCTGGCCGACGCTGAGAAGGCGGCGAAAGCGGCGCGGTCGGCGGGTAAGCGCTGACCTCCCGTTTCATCGAGCCACACGCTATCTGATCCCCTTCGAGTACGAGAAGCGCACGGGATTGACTAGCATTCCAGATTGGGCTAGACTGAGGCCGAGAAGGGTGGGCGTTCTGTCGAGAAGCGTTGCCCTGTATACGTGTGATGGAGGCTGACGGTAAGTGGCCAATCAGGTGGGCAAGCGGTATCAATGCACCAAGTGCGGCACGGAGATGATCGTTACCAAGGGTGGCGAGGGAAACCTCTCCTGCTGTGGCGAGCCCATGCAACTGAAGCAATAGGGGGAGGTGGAGCATGGCTAACCAGTTGGGTAAGCGATTTCAGTGCGAGAAGTGCGGGACAGAGGTGCTGTGCATCAAGCCAAGCAATGGAAACGTCCATTGCTGCGGAGTGCCGATGAAGCTGCTGGAGCCGAAGGTTCTGCCGTCGGCTGACTAGCCCGCTCGCCGGAGAAAAGGAGAGGCCGCTGGGAATGCTCTCAGCGGCCTTTTTGTGCCCACTGGGGATGGTGGCTTATGGCTTCTTGGGTGCGCGCTTGCTCTTGGGAAGCCTAGCTGCTTCCTCCGCGGCAGGGAAGAGGCTCTCTCCCAGAGGTGCCACCTCTCCCAGGGTGCTGGGCGCTATCTCCCCCGTCTCCTCGTAGCGGCGAAGAAACTCTTCGCTCACGAAGAACATTCATATGCAGAAGCCATCGCGGGCGATGTCCTCGTGATGCCTCTCGCAGGGGCAGATCTTCTTGCGATCCTCCACGGGATCGCCGCTGAGGGTCATTCAGGGGCAGTAGAGGCGGCCGTGGTTGACGAGGTTCTTGGCCAGGCCCCGCTGGATGCTGTCCACGGTGTCCGCGAGGGGGAAGAACTGGTAGGGCCCACGCTCGACGTAGCGCTCGGACATGCGCTTGGCGCGCTCAAGGGCCTCCTCGAAGGTGACCGTCTTCTCCATAGTGCTCCTCTCTAGCCACGCAGATCGAGTCTATTATAGCCTCTCTTGGTGGGCAAAGAGCTTCCAACAATGCTAAGATGCTCCAGCCAGCGCAATCGAGGAAATGATTCCGCTGTAGGGGGATTGGCTTGACCGCTACTCTCGTGCTACACAATGCGCGCGTGATCACGATGGAGCCGCGGCAGCCGCGCGCCCAGGCTGTCGCTGTCGAGGGCGGGCGCATCCTGGCGGTCGGCTCGGATGAGGAGATCCGTCGCCAGGTTAGAGGCGCTCAGGCCGAGGCCATCGACTGCCGAGGGCAGGCGGTGCTTCCCGGCTTCATCGACGCGCACTGCCACGTGCTGGCGTATGCCGCCAACCTCCTCGCTGTGGACTGCAGCCCAGATGCTGTATCGTCCATCGGCGACATCCAGGCGGCTGTGCGGCGGCAGGCGGAGGCCACTCCCGCTGGGCGCTGGATCCGCGCCGTCGGCTACAGCGAGATCGACCTGGCCGAGGGACGCCATCCCACTCGCTGGGATCTTGACCTCGCGGCACCGGATCACCCGGTGCGGCTGATCCACCTTAGCGGCCACGCATGCGTCCTCAACAGCCTGGGCCTGCATCTGTGCGGCATCGGTGGGGAGACTGAGGAGCCGCCCGGCGGGTACATGGAGCGTGACGCCGCCAGCGGCGAGCCCAGCGGTCTCCTGCTGGAGATGAACGAGCTGGTGAGGCGGGCTGTTCCTCCTCTGAGTTGGGAAGAGCTTGCTGAGGGCGTGCGCCTGGCCAGCGGGCGTTTCCTGACCGCAGGCATCACGTCTGTTGTGGACGCGAGCCACACGAACGGGCCGCCAGAGTGGGAGCTTCTGCGACGGCTGTGTGAAGAGGGGCATCTGCTGCCCCGCCTGACGGCTATGGTGGGCTTCGACCATCGAGAGGCAGCCGGCCGCTGGAAGGAGGACGAAGGCGGCGGTGGCTGCGTTGAGTTGGGGGCGGTGAAGATCGGCATCAAGGAATTGGGGGAGGAGATCTACCCCGAGGAGGATGTCCTGGCAGAGATGGTGGCCCAGGCCCACGCTCAGGGCTGGCAGGTGTCCATTCACGCCGTGGAGGAACGGGCGGTGGCTGCCGCTGCTGGCGCCCTGTCGCGGGCGCTGGCGCAGCTCCCACGCCAGGATCATCGCCATCGCATCGAGCACTGCAGTGTCTGCCCGCCGGCGCTGGCGGAGCGGATAGGGAAGGCGGAGGTGATGGTGGTCACTCAGCCGTCGTTCCTCTACTACAACCTCGACCGCTACCTGCGGCAGGTGGCGCCGCAGAGGCAGGCCTACCTCTATCCCCTGCGCTCGCTCCTGAGGGCGGGCGTTCGCTTGGCTGCCGGCTCTGACTGCCCGGTGGTCGGGCCGGAGGTCGTTGCTGGGCTGCATGGGGCCGTCGCGCGTCGCAGCAAGGGGGGTCAGGAGGTCGGGGGGGAGGAGAGCATCTCGATCGAGGAGGCGCTGGGGCAGTACACGACGGGAGCGGCCTACGCCTCCTTCGCTGAAGGGGAGCGGGGCAGCATCGCTCCGGGCAGGCTGGCCGATCTGGTGGTGCTGTCGGGCGATCCGATGGCCTGCCAGCCGGGCGAACTGCTGGCTCTGCGACCGCAGATGACTATCGTCGGAGGGCGGGTGGTCTGGCGCGCCGAGGAATCGGGCGCCGCGTAGGGTTGACTGTAAGCTATGACATAAATAAGATTGGACACGTGCCTTCATTATCCATGGCCAGGGGGAGGGGAAGTATTTGCCGGAAGTAGTCGTGGGCCCGAACGAAACGTTCGAGCAGGCCCTGAGACGATTCAGCAAAATAGTCCAGCAGACGGGCGTTCTGGCTGAAGCACGACGGCGGGAGCACTACGAGCCGCCCAGCGTCAAGGCCAAGAAGAAGAAAGCTGCCAAACTGCGCAAGAGCCGCAAGAACAGTCGCCGCTTTAGGTAGTCTGAATTCGCTCAATATGACCCTCAAGGATACACTTGCAGGCGATCTGAAGGATGCCATCCGCGGCCGCGATGAGCGGCGCAAGACGGCTATTCGTATGGTGATGGCATCCGTCAAGAATGCCGAGGTGGCTGGCGGTGAGCCTCTGGACGATGCGGGTGTGCTGAAGGTGATCACCAAAGAGGTGCGCAGGCATCGCGAGAGCATCGAGGGGTTTCAGAAGGGCGGGCGCCAGGATCTGGTGGACGCGGAAGAGGCGGAACTGGCCGTCCTTCAGGCTTACTTGCCCCCTGCCATGTCTCGCGAGGAGATCGTCAAGGCAGCGCGCGAGGTCATCGCTCAGACGGGAGCAAGCGGGCCAGCCGACAAGGGCAAGGTGATGCCCGTCCTCATCTCTCAGCTAGCAGGCCGGGCCGAGGGCCGCGAGATAAACGAGGTGGTCACGGAACTGCTGGCCGAAGCCTCTCAGTCCTAGCCTTCCTACTCCTCTTGTCCTTTCGCCTGCGATTCGCGTCTGATATCATGGGAAGACGTGACTAGGCAGGCGCAATCTGTGCGTACGAGATCGACCACTGGAAGGGCAATTTCGGGCCTGCGGGCGGCCGTCTTCAGCGCCGTCGTAGGAGTGGTCCTCATCTTCATTCTGTTCCCCGTCTTTCCCGCGCCCTTCGATGTCCGGGAGGGTGACATTGCCACACGGGACATCACCGCCCACGGCGAGGTCATCGTCCAGGAGGGGCAGGTCGTCGGGGCCACGGCGATGGAGCAGCTTCGGGATGCCGGGCTGGCAGACGTGCACCTGCAGGGAGAGCACGTGGCCGCGGCGGTGTTGGCGGCACTGCTGGGAGCGCTGGCCCTGGGGGGCTACCTGTACCTCTTTCAGCCCAGGGATGCCTCCAGCCTGCCTCGGCTTATGCTGCTGGCCTTATTGGTCATGCTGTGGGTAGCGGCCGCCAAGCTCCTGCTGGGTCAGGTGCTGCCCGACGACGACAGGATGTTCCTGGCTTACCTTCTGCCGGTAGCAGCGGCGCCGATGCTGGTGGCCGCGCTCCTTGATGCGGGCCTGGCGGTGACGGTGGCGGCCGTTCTGGCCTTCCTCGTTACCTTTGCCGGCTTCTATCAGCCCGATGCTCGTAGTGTGGTGGCCAGCAACCCGACGGGGGCTTTCCAGATGGCGGCGGTGTTCACGCTGGCCGGCCTGGTGGGCATATACGGCGTTCATCGGGCGGAGCGAGTGAATCGCTACCTGATGGCCGGCGCGGGCGTGGCCTTCATCTCGTTCGTCGGTCTGCTGAT
Organism: Dehalococcoidia bacterium; assembly: GCA_020356025.1. GTDB lineage: Bacteria > Chloroflexota > Dehalococcoidia > SM23-28-2 > SM23-28-2 > SM23-28-2. The sequence continues at coordinate 1,193,958 of CP070630.1, forward strand.
CTTTTGGCTGCTCGACCCCGGGCGTGAGGGGCTGGATCTGCCCTGGGCCCTTCTGACCACCAGCCTGGGGGGACTTCTGTCGGCGGTGATCACGGTGGGAGCCTTCATCGTCCTGGGCCTGATGTTTGGGATCACCACGCGCGTGCAGCTCATGGAGCTGGCCCAGCTCAACCATCCCCTCTTGCGGCGACTACAGGCGGAGGCGCCAGGCACCTTCCACCACTGCGTTGTGGTGAGCAACCTGGCCGAGCGGGCGGCCGACCTGGTGGAGGCCGACTCGCTGCTGGTGCGCGTGGGCTGCTATTACCACGATATCGGCAAGATGATGCGTCCCAGCTTCTACATCGAGAACCAGTTGGACAACCGCAACCCCCACGAGAGGCTGGATCCCTACACCAGCGCGAGGGTCATCCTGGCGCATGTGGCGGCCGGGATGGAGCTGGCGCGCAAGCACAGGCTTCCGCCGCAGGTGAGGGCTTTCATCAACGAGCACCACGGGACTCGCCTGGTGACGTATTTCTATCGCAAGGCGAGTCAGGAGAACCCGAACGTGGACCCCCGCCTGTTTGCCTACGCTGGCCCGAAGCCCCAGAGCAAGGAGACGGCCATCGTCATGCTGGCCGACTCGGCGGAGTCGGTGGTGCGCAGCAGCCGCGACCGCTCGCCGGAGCGGATCGACGCGCTCGTGGACGCGGTGATCTCGGAGCGGCTGACCGAGGGCCAGCTAGAGGAATGCGACCTCACGCTGCGCGACCTGAAGGTGATCGGTGAGTCGTTCAAGGCTGACCTGCGAGGGGTCTACCACCCGCGCGTCGAGTACCCTCCTCCCACGGAGGAGGAGAGGGCGGCGCAGGCAGCCCGCTTCCTGGAGCAGGTGCCCCCCGCGCCGATCGACGGCAGTTCGCCGCCGATGGAGATAGAGCGGCCGGCGTAAGCTGCCGGAGGGCTTCGAAAGACGACAGAGGGTGCCAGCGAGGCCGCCGTCGGGTATAATCGACGGGAGATGCGCTTCGCGGTCATCGTTTTCCCGGGCACCTGGAGCGACGGCGACTGCTACTACGTCCTGAACGACATCCTGGGCCAGCCCACGGACTATGTGTGGCATCGTGAGGCCGACCTCTCCCCCTATGACTGCATCATCCTGCCCGGCGGCTTCTCCTACGGCGACTACCTGCGGGCGGGGGCCATCGCGCGCTTCTCGCCGGTGATGGAGTCGGTGGTGCGCCAGGCTCAGGTGGGCAAGCTGGTCCTGGGCATCTGCAACGGCTTCCAGATCCTGTGCGAGGCGGGGCTGCTGCCGGGCGCTCTGATACGGAACGAGAGCCTCCAGTACCGCTGCCAGTGGGTGAACCTGCGGGTGGAGAACATCGATACGCCCTTCACCATCGCCTGCCGGCAGGGGCAGGTGCTGGGCATCCCCATCGGGCACGGCGAGGGCCGCTACTACGCCGACGCCGAGACGCTGGCGCGTCTGGAGGCAGAAGGGCAGGTGGTCTTCCGCTACTGCGACGCCGACGGCCAGGCGACGGCGGAGGCCAATCCCAACGGCAGCGCCAACAACATCGCCGGCATCGTCAACGAGCGGGGAAACGTGCTGGGGATGATGCCTCACCCTGAGCGGGCGAGCGAGGCGCTGCTGGGAGGCGAGGGCGGTCTTCCCATCTGGCGCTCGATCATCGAAGCCTCGGCGCCGAGCGCGGCGTGAGAAGGGGGTACGGCTATGGCTACGGCTGAATCGGCACCTTACCCGGCGATCTTCGAGGCGGTGTGTCCGGAGCGGGTGTCGCGCTGGAAGGTGCTGCTGCGCATCTTCCTGGCGATTCCGGTCCTCATATTCTGGGCGGTCGTGTCGTCAGCCGCGGACGCTGTGGTGCTGGGCTCGTGGCTGGCGATCATCGTCAGGCGGCGGATACCGCGCTGGCTGTTCGACTTCCAGGTGGCGCTCTATCGCTGGCAATACCGAGCGATGAGCTACGTTCTTCTGCTGACGGAGGCGTATCCGCCCTTCGAGGGCGACTACCCCATCGACTTCGACGTGCGCTATCCGGAGCGGCTTATCCGCTGGAAGGTTCTCGTCTGGAAGGTCATCACCTCTATTCCCCACTTCATCCTTCTTTTCTTCCTGTGGATAGGCGCTCTGCTGGCAACCATTGTGGCGTGGTTCTACGCTCTCATTGCGGGGCGATATCCCAAGGGGCTGTTCGACTACGTGGTGGGGGTGATCCGCTGGAGCGCGCGGGTCAACGCGTATGTTCTCTCCCTTACGGACGAGTATCCGCCCTTCAACCTGTCGGCGACGGCTGGGCCAGCAGGCGGGGACGCCTACCTCATCTCTTCCATCATCGGCTTTCTGCTGACGGGGGGAATCATCGCTGGAGGAGTCGTACTGGCAGTAACCCTGCCGGAGGATCTGGAGGTGGAGGTGAACTACGAGCGGTTGCAGGCGGGCGTGCCGGCTATGGGCGTGGAGGTCGGTGATGTGAGGGTGTCGATGCTTTCGGCGACCGACCCGCTGGCGGAGGAGGAGACGCTTCTGGAGCCGGAGAGCGGCAACCGGCTGATCATGTTCGAGTTCTCGATGCTGAACGATAGCTGGCGGGACGTCGAGATCAAGAAGTCGGACTTCAAGCTCAAGGACGAAGAAGGGGACAAGCACGACACCGAACTGGTGACGGTCGACGGTCACGCCGCGCCGGAGGAGGTGGAGGAGGACGAGCTGACGACAGTGCAGGTTGTGTTCGAGGTGCCCTCGGAGGTGGACCCGGAGCGGCTGGACTTCTCGCCGGGGTTCGCCTTCGCCAAGACGGTGAAGTACGTGTTCGAGTGAGGGGGCGTTGACAGCCTTCGCCGTGGCGTGTAAGTTGGCGGCGGCAAGGCATTCTTAGAGGAGGGAGTGCTATGGCTACTGAAGGTGCTGCTTATCCCGTGACCTTCGATGTGGACCACCCGGAACGCCTCTCGCGCTGGAAGATCTTCGTCAAGTGGCTTCTGGCCTTTCCCCACTACATTGTGCTGATGCTCTACGGCATCGCCTATTTCGTTACGCTGATCATCGCCTGGTTCGCCATCCTGTTCACCGGCCGCTACCCACGGGGGCTGTTCGACTTCGCGGTGGGCCTGTTGCGCTGGAGCGCTCGCGTGAATGTCTACACGAATCTCCTGCGGGACGAATATCCGCCGTTCGGTACCGGCGGCGACTACCCGGCGCGGCTGGAGGTTGAGTACCCGGAGCAGCTCTCGCGCTGGAAGATATTCGTCAAGTGGTTTCTGGCCATCCCCCACCTGATCATCCTCTACGGCTACGGCATCTTGGCCAACGCCATTACGCTCGTGGCTTTCTTCATTATCCTGTTCACCGCGAGCTATCCGAAGGCCCTGTTCGATCTGGTCGTGGGCTACTACCGCTGGAACAATCGGGTCTACGCCTACGTGCTGCTGCTGACGGACGAATACCCGCCGTTCACCAACGCTTAGGGATGGCTGGGGCCTCGGTGCGGGGCCAGGAATCACGTTTGTGTTTTAGAGGCACCTCGAGGAGGGAATCCTATGGCTGATGAGGCTGTTGCATATCCCGTCACCTACGACGTCGAGCCTCAGATCGCTGAGCGGAACCGGCTGACGGTCGCCTTCCGGTTCATCCTCGCGATCCCGCACCTACTGCTCGTGGGAGGCCCGGGATTTGGGCTTGGGGTGGGCAGTGACCGGACAGGGGTCCTGGGAACGGTGGCCGCAGTCGCGGCGATCATCAACTGGTTCATCATCGTGTTCACAGGGCGGGCCAACGAGGGCCTCCTGAGCCTGCAGCAGTACTACCTCCGCTGGCGGGCACGCGCGCTAGCCTATGAGGCCCTCCTGCGCGATGAGTATCCGCCCTTCGGCGACGGCGATTACCCGGTCTCGGCTGACTTCCCCGCCGTCATCGAGGGCAGGAACCGCTGGACGGTGGGCTTCCGGTTGCTGTTGGCTATTCCACAGGCGATAGTGCTCTTTTTCGTACTCATCGCCTGGGTGGTCACGGCCATCATAGGCTGGTTCGCCGTGCTCTTCACTGGTCGCTACCCCAATGGCCTCTGGCAGTTCGGCCAAGGTGCGATGAGGTGGACTTTGCGGGTCGAAGCATACCTTCTTTTGCTTCGTGACGAATATCCGCCTTTCTCCCTGCAATAGATCGCCCACCTTGTGCTAAGATGGCTGTGGCCCCGCACCGGAGCCACAGCCATGTCTGTATCGCAGAGTTTCCTCGACCAGATCGCCCTGAGCTGGGATGAGTACGAGCTCATTGTGGAGCGCCTGGGGCGCGAGCCCAACGAGCTCGAGCTGGGCATGTTCGGCGCGCTGTGGAGCGAGCACTGCGGCTACAAGAACTCCGGGCCGCTACTGCGCATTCTGCCGTCTGAAGGGCCCTTTGTGCTCACCCGGCGGGGAGCCGAGAACGCCGGCGCCGTCGACATCGGCGACGGGCTGTGCGTGGTGATGAAGATCGAGTCCCACAATCATCCGTCGGCGATCGAGCCGTACCAGGGGGCGGCGACCGGCATCGGCGGCATCGTGCGGGATGTCTTCGCGATGGGGGCGCGGCCTATCGCGCTGCTGGACTCGCTGCGCTTCGGGCCGCTCAACGAGCAGCGGAATCGCTACCTGTTCGAGGGAGTGGTGGCGGGCATCGCTGGCTATGGCAACTGCCTGGGCATCCCCACCGTGGGGGGCGAGGTCTATTTCGAGAGGGCGTACTCTCAGAACCCGCTGATCAATGTGATGTGTGTTGGGGTGGTGCTCAAGGAGCAGCTGGCGAGCGCTCGGGCCACAGGAGCGGGCAATCCGCTGATGCTGGTGGGGGCGGACACGGGACGCGACGGCCTGCACGGCGCCTCGGGTCTGGCCTCGCGCACCGACCCGCACGCTCGCTACGACGAGTTGCGGCCGGCGGTGCAGATAGGCGACCCGTTTCTGGAGAAGCTGCTGATGGAGGCCTGCCTGGACCTGGCTCACAACCACGCGGAGTGGATCGTCGGTATTCAGGATCTGGGGGCGGCCGGACTCACCGCCTCCTCCCTGGAGTCGGCGGCTAGAGGGGGCAGCGGCCTGGAGATCGACGTGGCCAAGGTGCCCCGGCGAGAGGAGGGGATGACTCCCTACGAGGTCATGATCGCCGAGTCGCAGGAGCGCATGCTGATCATCGTCAGGAAGGGGCACGAGGACGACGTGAAGGCGCTGTTCGACCGCTGGGAACTGCGTTCGACGATCATCGGCGTGGTGACGGACGACGGCCTGGCGCGCATCCGCGAGGGCGAGCGGGAGGTGGCACGGCTGCCGGTGGGGATGCTGACCGAGGCGCCCCAATACAGCCGGCAGGGGGTGCCGCCCGCTGAGTTGGCCGAGTTGCAGGCGTTTGAACTCGATTCGCTGCCGGACGAGACCGAGCCGGGGTCCGCTCTCCTGCGGCTGCTGTCGCGGCCCACTGTCGCTGGCAAGCAATGGGTGTACCGTCAGTACGACCACCACGTGCTCACCAATACTGCGGACGGCCCTGGGGGCGACGCTGCCGTGATGCGCATCCGGGGCACGAAAAAGGGCATCGCTCTGTGCACCGACGGCAACGGGCGCTACTGCTACCTGGACCCGTACGCGGGTGGGGCCATCGCTGTGGCGGAGGCGGCCCGCAATGTGGTCTGCGTGGGCGCGCAGCCCGTCGCCATCACCGACTGCCTGAACTTCGGGGACCCAAACCGGCCGGAGGTGTACTACCAGATGGAGCAGGTCATCGGGGGGATGGCCGCGGCCTGCGCCAAGCTGGGCGTTCCTGTGATATCGGGCAACGTGAGCCTGTACAACGAGACCGGCGGGGAAGCCGTCTACCCGTCGCCGGTCATCGGCATGCTGGGGCTGCTGGAGGATGTCTCCCGTCGCTGCCCGATGGCCTTCGCTGAGGAGGGGCAGGAGGTGTTCCTGCTGGGCGGTGGGCTGGAGGGCGATGCCTCGGCGCTGGCGGGGAGCGAGTACCTGAAAGAGGCGCATGGCCTCGTGGCCGGGCGGCCATCGATCGACCCCGATCTGGAGGTGCGGGTGCAGCGGGCGGCGCTGGAGGCCATTGGCGAGGGGCTGGCGACGGCCTGCCACGACTGCTCGGAGGGCGGCCTGGCGGTGGCGCTGGCGGAGATGTGCATCGGCGGCCTGGGTCTCGACGCCTCGGGTATCAAGACGGGCGGTCGTGTGGACGCTGCGCTGTTCGGCGAGAGGCAGTCGCGTATCGTGATGGCGGTTGCGCCGGAGGCGGGGGAACGACTGGCAGAGGTTGCGGCCGCCCACGATGTGCCCATCGCTCACATCGGGCGGGTGGCGGGCCAGCGGCTGGTGCTGGGGAGCTACGTCGACCTGCCGGTGGCCGAACTGGCGGTCGCCTATGGGGGAGGCGTGGAGAGGGCGCTGGGAACATGAGGCGAGATGGGCTTGGCAGGAACGTGGGCCGCGATAGGGAGGCGGCCCTTCTTGCATTCTTACGGGCTTGACATCTTTAGGGCACATAGTACACTGGAATAGAGCACATGTTCGCATGTGGAGAATGTGGATAACAAAGGATAAGTCGGCAGATAGGGCGTGGATAACGTCGTGGACAAGTGTCTTGAACCGCCGCCATCGGGTCGTGGCATGATGCTGACGGCGGGAGGCGGTCATCCTGACGGGGAGGGTGCTCAGTGAAGGTGGTATTTCTGGAGGAGGTGGAGGGCTCCGGCCGCATCGGCGAGGTGAGGAACGTGGCCAACGGCTACGCTCGGAACTATCTTCTGCCGCGGAAGCTGGCCGTGCCTGCCACCGACCACAACGTTCGTATAGCTCAGGCGAGAGCCGAGGTGGAGGCCAAGCGCCAGGCGAAGCTGGACGCCGATGCCGAGGTGCTGGCGGAGAAGCTCGTTGGGCTGAGCGTCAGTATCGAGGTGAAAGTGGGTGAGCAGGGCCGGCTGTACGGCTCGGTGACCGGTCGCGACATCAGCGAGGCGCTGGAGAAGCCGCTGGGGTTTCTGCTGGAGCATCGGCAGGTGGAGCTGGAAGAGCCCATTCGTCAGGTGGGAGTGTTCGAGGTGCCGCTGAGGCTCTCGCGCAATGTGCGTCGCAGCGTGCAGGTGGCAGTGCTGGGGGAGGGGCAGACGCTGGAGGAACTGCTGGCCGCTGTGGCTGCGGAAGAGGAGCAGCCAGAGGAAGCCGCTGAGGCAGAGGCTCCGCAGGAGGCGGAGGTGGCGGAACCAGAGGAGCAGTCAGAGGAAGTCGCCGAGGAGCCTGCTGAGGAGGCGGAGGTAGAGGAAGAGGAAAAGCCTGTCGAGGAGGCGGAGGTAGAGGAAGAGGAGAAGCCTGTCGAGGAGGCGGAGGTAGAGGAGGAAGAGAAGCCTGTCGGGGAGGCGGAGGTGGAACAGACGCAGGAAGCGGCCGAAGAGTCGTCGCAGGAATAGAGGAGGTCAGCCATGACCATGTCTGTCGAAGAGACGGAAGCCCTTCTGAAGAAAGCGGAGCAAGAGCTGGACGGTGCCAAGACCGCGGACGAGATCCGTCAGACCTGGCGGAAGTACTACCTCCAGGTAGGGCACAGGAGCCTGGGAAGGCTGCTCCTCGGCCGCTCGGCTGAGGAGATCGTCGCGCGTAGAAGGTCTCGCGAGCAGGAGTAGGCCGAGGCTGTGGCGACGGTAGTAGCCGAGAGGCTTCCCCCGCACGACGTCGAGGCAGAGGAGGCGGTTATCGCCTCGCTCCTGGTGGACGGCGAGGCCATATTCAAGGTAGCGCCGGTACTGCAACCAGCGGACTTCTTTCGGGAGAAGAACGCCTGGGCCTACGACGCCTGCCTGGCCCTCTGGGGGCGTAACGAGGCCATAAATCAGATCACCCTGGCCCACGAGCTGGCCCGGCGAGGGCGGCTGGAGGAGATGGGCGGTGTGGCCTACCTGAGCCAGCTGGTGGCGGAGTTGCCCACCCCTCTTGGCGTCGAGTACTACGCCCAGATCGTGCAGAGGGACGCCGTCTATCGCCGTCTGATCGATGCAAGCCAGAGGATACAACAGATGGCCTACCAGGGAGGTGCCGACCAGGCGGCGCTGCTGTCCCGAGCCGAGGGCCTGCTGGTGGCTGTGCGGGGGGAAAAGCTGGCCAGCGATTTCGTGCACATCAAGGAGTTGCTGGAACGCCACGTGGAGGGGCCGGGGATGGAGGAGGCGGGCGCTGTGTCCGGCGGTCACATCCGCACCGGCTTCATGGACATGGACACGCTCCTGGGAGGACTCAAGCGGGCCGACCTGGTGATCCTGGCCGCTCGCCCGAGCCTAGGGAAGACGTCGCTGGCCCTGAACATCGCTCGCAATGCCGCTGTGGGCCAGCAGGCCACAGTGGCCGTCTTCAGCCTGGAGACGGCCGGCGAGCAGGTGGCTCAGCGGTTGCTGGCCATGGAGTCCAGCGTCGACTCCACCCGTCTGCGCCTCGGCACCCATAACGAGGCCGAGGAGCGGCGGATCATGCAGGCTATCGGCGTGCTGGCCAACGCCAACATCTACGTGGACGACAGCGCCGTGGTGCGCGTGCCCGAGATGCGGGGCAAGGCCTGGCGTCTGTCCAGAGAGGGCCGGCTGGACCTGATAATCGTTGACTACTTGCAGCTTATGCACGGCGGGGTGCCGGCGGAGAACCGAGTGCAGGAGATCAGCTACATCTCGCGCTCACTCAAGGAGCTGGCGCGGGAGCTGAACGTGCCGGTGCTGGCTGTGTCGCAGCTATCGAGGGCGGTGGAGGCGCGGGCCACCCACATACCCATGCTGAGCGACCTGCGGGAGTCGGGGAGCATAGAGCAGGACGCCGACGTGGTGCTTTTCATCTATCGCGAGGATGCCTACGTGCGCAGGGACGAATGGGAGCGCGTGCATCCCGACCGCCCGGGGGAGAGCTACCCGCAAGGCATCGCCCAGATCATCGTGGCGAAGCACCGCAACGGCCCCACGGGTACGCTCCATCTGCGCTTTCGGGAGAAGACGGCTCGCTTTGAAGACCTCCTCGTCCTCCCTTCAGAAGGGGAGGGCGAATGGAACTAGAGAAGAGTCGGTTCGAGGGCTTTCCTGCCGGGGCGTTGGCGACCACCATCCCGAACCTTTTTTTCACTGCTGTGTTGCCCCGCATCAGCGACCCGGCGGAGCTGGTGGTCAGCCTTTACTGCTTCTTTGCCCACGGCCGCAAGAAGGGGCAGCCCCGCTTTCTGACCTACGCTGAGCTGAGCGCGGATCGCGTACTGGCTGCCGCGCTCGATCCACTGGGGGAGGGCGCCCTGCGACGGGGCGTCGACGCGGCGGTGGAGCGGGGAACGCTTCTGCGGCTGGACGTGGAGCCTGAGCCTGTGGCAGGCGGGCACGAGGGGCAGACGCAAGAGCTGTACTTCCTCAACACGGCGGCCGGCCGGCGGCAGGTGACGGCGATCGAGGCTGGCGAGCAAAGGTTGGGGCGGCTCCTGCCTTCGCCGACTGAGCCGCCTGAACTCAAGCCCAACATCTTCGACCTTTACGAACAACACATCGGCCCCCTGACGCCGATGGTCGCCGAGGAACTGAAGGACGCTGAGGGGCAGTATCCTGCCGACTGGTTTGAGCCGGCCTTTCGGATAGCGGTGGAACAAAACAAGCGTAGCTGGAGCTACATCGCTGCGATTCTCAGGCGATGGGAGACAGAGGGTCCGGACTATGAGAAGGCTGGACGAGATTCTGAAGGGCCTGGGCGCAAACGCTCCCTCTCAGGGCGATACCGACATCTCGTCCGTCACTGAGGCCGCTGAGCGGGTCGAGGAGGGCGTTTGCCCGCTGTGCCGGGGGGCGGGCTTCGTGCGCAAGGATGTCCCGCTCGACGATACCGACTTCGGTCGGGCCTTCCCCTGCCGGTGCGTGCTGGAGGAGAAGGAAGAGGAGCGGCTGGCGCGCCTGCAGCGCTACAGCAACCTGGGGCCTCTGGTTCGCCTGACCTTCGCCAACCTGATGAGCCGCGGCCGCAGCACCGATCCCGGCAACCAAGAGAGGTTCGCGCGAGCGGTGGCGGCGGCCCAGCAGTTCGCCGAGGAGCCGAGCGGCTGGCTGGTGCTCGGCGGGCCCAGCGGCTGCGGGAAGACGCATCTGGCGGCGGCGATCGGCAACGCCTCCATCGAGCAGGGGCGGCCGGCCTTCTTTGTGGTGGTGCCCGACCTGCTGGATCATCTTCGGGCTGCCTACAAGCCGGGCAGCGAGGTCTCGTACGATGAACTGTTCGAGCAGGTGCGCAACGCTCCGCTGGTGATCCTTGACGACCTGGGGGGTCACAGCGCTACTGCCTGGGCGCAGGAGAAGCTCTTCCAGCTACTGAACCATCGCTACAACCACCGGCTTCCGACCGTCTTCACGACCGGTGTTCCCCTGGAGGAGATGGACGAGCGGCTGCGCACGCGCCTGAGCGATGCGAGTCTGGCGCAGGTGTTCGTGCTGGAAGATGGGCTGGGTGGAGGGACGGCTGCCTTCGGTGGGCTGGCGCTGCCGGTCATCCGCGAGATGACGTTCGAGAGCTTCTATCTGGGAGGCATCGGTATCAGCTCGGAGGCTAGTCAGAGCCTGCGTAATGCTTTCCGGGCGGCTAAGAACTACGCGGAGAGCCCTGAAGGATGGCTTGTGCTGCTGGGGCGAACCGGTTGTGGCAAGACCCACCTGGCAGCGGCGATCGGCCACCATCTGGAGAGCAAGGGCATAACAGTGGAGTTCTGCGTGGTGCCCGACCTGCTGGAGCTGCTGCGCTCGTCCTTTCGGGAGGAGGCAGCAGGCGGTCAGTTCGACCAGATCTTCGAGGCGGCGCGCACGACTCCCTGCCTGATCCTTGACGACCTGGGGGTGCACAGCGCTACTCCGTGGGCTCAAGAGAAGCTGTTCCAGATCCTCAACTATCGCTACAATGCCAAACTGCCGACCGTCATCACGGTGGGTTGCGCCCTGGACGACCTGCCCGATTCCTGGGTCTCGCGCATGTATGACACCAAGGTGAGCATGATCTTCGAGATAGAGGCGCCGGACTATCGGGGGCGGCCCAGGAAGCAGGCTCCGCCGCCTCAGCCGGCACGGCGGGGAGGGCGCAAGCGGGCCGCTCGCTGAGAACGGCGGCGGGTGTCGCGGCGGGCGCGCAGCCAGTCGCGCAGGGCCGAGTGGGTGGTTGGGAAGGAGAGGTCGTCCCAGGGGATGTCGTCCGGGGCAAACCAGCGGGCCTCGAGCGCCTCGTGCCCGGCCTTCGCGCGACCCGTCGGGCGCTGGCCCTGGAAGACCACAGTGAGGATCCCCGGGCTCTCGGGGGCTGGCCGCGAGTAGACGCCCACCAGCGGTCCTGCCTTCACCTTCAGGCCGACCTCCTCCTCTGTCTCCCGTACGGCTGCCTCCTCGGCTGTCTCGTCGATCTCCATGTAGCCGGCGGGGAAGGTCCAGGTGCCGCGACGGGGCTCGATGGCGCGGCGCAGAAGAAGCAGGCGGCCGCCGCGCTCGATGATGACGCCGGCCACGACTCTAGGGTTGAGGTAGAGGATGCGGTCGCACTGGTCGCAGACCAGGCGGGGGCGGTCTTCCGTCTCTAGGAGGCGTTCGCTGAGATGACCGCCGCAGTTGGGGCAGAAGCGGGGCGGGCTGAGGCTGAAATGAGCGCTGGTCATTCAGGATGCAGGGTAGGTTGCCCTTCCCCCTCGATCCAGGCCTCGCCTCCCTCCCAGACCTCCTTCTTCCAGATGGGGGCGACCTCCTTGATGCGATCCACGGCGTGCTGACAGGCGTCGAAGGCCTCGCGGCGATGAGGGGATGAGACGACCACGACGAGGCTGGTCTCCCCTACCCCCAGGCGGCCGGTTCGATGGGCGATGGCGATATCGCTGATGGGCCAGCGCGTCATGATCTCCTCAGCTACCTGCCGCAGCTTCTTTTCGGCCATCTGGGGATAGGCATCGTACTCCAGATGGAGGACGCGGCGGCCCAGGTTGCTGCTACGAACGACGCCCAGGAAGAGGGCCACCGCGCCGCTCTCGTCGCGGCGGACGTGCTCGATGAAGGGCTGAGGGTCGAGGGGGTCGGCGGTGATGCTAATGAGCATGAGTGCCTCCGCTGACGGGGGGGATGAAGGCCACCTCATCGCCGTCATGCAGGGCGTGGTCGGCGGGGACATACTCGGCGTTCACGGTGAACAGCAGGCTGCCGCCGTAGTCGGCGAGGCGGGGGAAGCGAGCGCGGAGGTCGTGGTAGAGTTCGGAGACCGTCAGTCCTTCCCTGACTTCGAGATCTAGCTCGCGTCTGCCGGTCATGTCGTGAAAAGCGGCAAAGAATTTCACTGTGGCTTTCATGGTTTTGTCTGCCTCCAGTCTAATGCAGCCGTCTCGGGCGGGGCAAGACGAAGGAGGTATAATACTAGGTACCCGCGACAGGGAGGCAAGCGATGGCAGGTCTTTCTCCTCTGACCCGCGTGGGCCAGGTGGTGCTGGATGTCCTCTTTCCGTCGCGCTGTGTCGGCTGCGGGGTGTACGGCTCGTTTCTCTGCCAGGCCTGCCAAGCGGAACTGCCGCGCGCTCGGCCGCCGCGCTGCCCGATCTGCTGGCAGCCGCAGCGTCGGTCGACTCCCTGCGGTCGCTGCCGAGAGGAGAGGCCTGCCTTCCAGGGGGCGCGCTCGCTCTACATCTACGAGGGTGCGGCTCGTGAGGCGGTGCGCGCTCTCAAGTACAATTACCTCTCCGCGCTGGCTCAGCCGATGGCGCAGCTTATGGCGGGCTATGTAGAAGAGGAGGACATAGAGGCCGACCTGCTGGTGGCGGTGCCTCTCTACGGGAGAAGGAGGCGATTGCGGGGCTACAACCAGTCGGCGTTGCTGGCGCGAGAACTCTCGCGGCTGTGCGGCCTTTCGCTGGCGGAGCGAGGGTTGGCGCGGCGTCGCAATACTCCGCCGCAGGCTCGAAGTGTGGACGCGGAAGCGCGCAAGCGGAACGTGGCCGATGCCTTCAGCGCTGACCGTCGCCGAGTGGAGGGCAAGCGAGTTCTGCTCATCGACGACGTCATGACGACCGGCGCCACCCTTAGCGCGTGCGCGCACGCTTTGCGCGAAGCCGGCGCTGCCTCCGTCTGGGCGCTTACCTTCGCGCGGGAGGACTGACCGCCTTGAAGGGGGAAGCGAGGTCGTTCTACAATGGGATCGCAGGCTTGAGCTTAGGGACTCCAAGGAGGGATTGAACCGATATGGAGCTGACCTTTCGTTCGCGTCGTGTCACTGTAACCGATAGCTTGCGGGAGTACACTAACCGCAAGCTGAGCCGTCTGAGCCGCTATCTACCTCCGGTGGATGAGGCGGTGGTTGAGTTGAAGCAGGAGGGGGGCGAGAACGCTCGGCGGTACGTGGTACAGCTAACAGTGAACTGTGATGGGACCTACCTGCGGGCGGAGGAGAGAGGCTCTCGTCTGCTGCCTGCCATCGACGCCGCCGCCGACATTCTATCCCATCAGGCGCGGCGCTATAAAGAGAAGGTGTATCACAGAGATAAGCATGTCAAGGCCAGACAGGCAGCACTGGCTGGCAAGGCTGCTGAGCCTGCGGAAGTTGAGGAGGAAGAGGAACGGGAGGAGGAGGAGACAGAGATCGTTCTGGGGCGAGTGGTGCGCATTAAGCGCTTTCCTGTAAAGCCGATGAGCGAGGAGGAGGCCATCGAGCAAATGGAGCTTCTGCACCACGACTTCTTCCTCTTCTTCGATGCCGACGCTAACACATACGCGCTCCTCTATCGGCGGCGCGAGGGGGACTACGGCATGATCATCCCCGAGGCGTTGTAGATAGAGGTTTCCCTTCTGATGATTTGTCTGAGGCTCCCACCCTTGTAGCCTTTCTGGGCGGTCTGAGCGGCAGTCCTCTGGAGGAGATGGTGGCCGCCGCTCGCCGCGCTGCTGCGCTCGATAGTCTGGAGCGAGCGCTCTCCACAGGGGCCTTCGCTTCTGCGATTCTTGTCACCGACTCGCAAGAGGGGCTGACAGAGCTGCCGGCCGGTGTCGTTCTGGACGTGGACACTGAAGCCTTCCACTTCGGCCGCCGTCTGGCGCGGGTCATCGATAGGTACGGTGTGGAGAGGGTCGTCTATTTCAGCGGCGGCGGTCTGCCTCTCCTGTCGGCTCAGGAGTTCGTGGGCATCGCCCAGGAGCTGAGTCGAGGCGCTGGCCTGGTCATCACCAACAACCTGTACTCGGCGGACCTGGTGGCCTTCTCGCCGGGGGAAGCCGTGAAGAAGATCAAGCTGCCCGAGAGCGATAACCCCCTGGCGCGTCTGCTGGCCGAGCAGGCAGGCTTGTCGGCGCGGCCGCTGCCCCGCAGCGTCTCGAGCCAATTCGACATCGACTCGCCGTCCGACCTGGCGATCCTGACGCTGGTGGGAGGAGCGGGCCCGCGCTTGCAGGGCCTGCTGGACTGCTGGCGACTGGACGTAGCGCCCTATCGAGGGGTACTGGCCTATTTCATCGAATCCGCAGCTCAGGTTCTGGTGGCCGGTCGGGTGGGCAGCCAGGTATGGCAGTATCTGGAAAAGGAGACGGCGTGTCGGGTGCGTTTCTTCGCCGAGGAGCGGGGCATGCAGGCCGAGGGGCGTCTTCAGGGAGGCCAGGCGCGCTCGCTGCTGGGATTCTACCTGGGCGAGGTGGGAGCGGAGCGCTTCTTCGTGACGCTGGCGGAGCTGGCCGACGCCGCCTTCCTGGACACGCGCGTGCTCCTGGCTCATCGGGGGATCGAGGCGAGCCGCGCCGACCGCTTCCTCTCGGACGTTGGGCGGCATGAGGCGATCGAGGAGCCGTTCCTGCGGCAGTTCACGGAGGCGGCCGGCCGGGCGCCCATACCGGTGATGCTGGGCGGCCATTCGCTGGTCTCGGGGGGCCTGATGGCGCTGGTGGAGTACGCCTGGCAGGAGCACGACCGTCGGCTGGGGGGCGAAGGCTGACGTTGACGCCGGGCAGACGCTGGACTAAACTGGGGCCGACATCAAGAGGAGCAGGCTCTCTTCAAACGGCAACGAGGGCGACGGAGAGGCAGGAGCGACGACCTTCACGGGTTGGCCTGCCTTTTTCTTAGCGGACTGAACGGACGAGGGGGAAGAGATGGGCGTTCTGGAACAGCAGGACCGTGAGGTGGCGGGGATCATCCAGCGCGAGGAGGAGCGGCACCGCCTGGGTCTCGAGCTCATCGCCTCGGAGAACTATGCGAGCGCCGCCGTTCTGGAGGCGTTGGGCACTGTCCTCGGCACGAAGTACGCCGAGGGCTATCCGAGGAAGCGCTACTACGGCGGCTGTCAGCACATGGACGAGGTGGAGGATCTGGCGCTCGACCGGCTGAAGCAGCTATTCGGCGCCGATCACGCCAACGTCCAGCCACATAGCGGCGCGGAGGCCAACAGGGCCGCCTACGCTGCCCTCCTGGAGGTGGGCGACACGGCCATGGGCATGGACCTTGCCCAGGGCGGCCACCTTACCCACGGCCTCGCGGTGAACTTCTCGGGGAAGATGTACCGCTTCGTCCACTACGGCGTCGACCGGGAGACGGAGCTTCTGGACTACGACGGGATGGCCGCTCTCGCGCGTGAGCACAAGCCCAAGGTCATCGTGGTGGGGGCGACGGCTTACCCTCGGATCATCGACTTCGCCCGCTGCCGGGAGATCGCCGATGAGGTGAAGGCTTACCTCCTGGCGGACATAGCCCACATCGCGGGCCTGGTAGCTGCGGGACTGCATCCGTCGCCGGTGCCGCACGCCCATGTGATCACATCCACCACACACAAGACGCTTCGGGGACCGCGGGGCGCCTTCATTCTTTGCGAGGCGGACCTGGCCAAGAAGATCGATCGGTCCGTCTTCCCGGGCACTCAGGGTGGGCCTCACATGCACAGTATCGCCGCGAAGGCCGTCTGCTTCGGCGAGGCTTTGCGTCCGGAGTTCGGCGAGTATCAGCGGCGGATCGTGGAGAATGCGAAGGTGCTGGCCGAGGAGCTTCAGGGCCACGGCCTGCGCATCGTCTCTGGGGGCACCGACAACCACCTGCTGCTGGTGGACGTGGGGGTAAAGGGGATCACCGGTCGTGATGTCCAGCTGGCGCTGGAAGCTGTGGGCATCACTGTGAACAAGAACACCATCCCCTACGACGAGCGGCCGCCGACGGTGTGCAGCGGCATCCGCATCGGCACGCCGGCCGTTACCAGTCGGGGCTTTGGGCCGGACGAGATGCGCCGCATCGCTGCGCTCATCGGGAGTATCCTGGACAACATGGAGGATGAGAAGGTGGCGGTGGCCGTGCGTCGGGAGGTGGCGGAACTCGCCAGCAGCTTCCCCGTGCCGGGCGTGCCCGATGCAGCCAGGGGCTGACGGGTCTCCGGCGCGTGAGCGTTGGCGGGGCTTGCCCGGAAACCGCTTCGCTTGTGAAGGAAGCAGTCGCATGCTATAATGCGCTGCGTTCTATGGAGCGCGGCGGGTGGACGTTGGGTTTCGCCTGCTAGCAAGAAGGAGGGGAGCGAGCCCTTGCGCGACTACGAGCTGGTGATAATCATTAGTCCTGATGTTCCCGAGGAGGAAGTGCCCAATACTATCGACAAGGTGGGCCAGCTGATCACCAGCCGCGGCGGCGAGGTGGCCGACGTGAACCGCTGGGGCCGAAGGAAGCTGGCCTATCCCATCAAGCGGTATACGGAGGGCGACTACGTACTTACCCAGTTCAAGCTTGACCCGACACAGGTGACCGATCTGGAAGCGAGCATGGAGCTGACAGAGGAAGTGATACGCCATCTGGTCGTGCGGAAGGAGGAGGGCGAAAGCGCCGCCCCCTGAAGTACGCGGGCGTCGCGGGGTTGAGCGAAAGGAGCTGGCGCGATGGCGGGTTTGAATAAGGTAATGGTTATTGGCAATGTGGGCACCGATCCGGAGATGCGCTACACTGCCAACGGGAGGGCCGTCACGAGCTTCCGCGTGGCTGCCAACCGCAGCTTCACCACGGCCGAAGGGGAGCGGCGGGAAGAGACCGAGTGGTTCGCAGTGGTGGCCTGGCAGAAGCTGGCGGAGCAGTGCAGCCAGTACCTCCAGAAGGGGCGGCGGGTCTACGTGGAGGGGCGGCTCCAAACCCGCTCTTGGGACACTCCTGATGGCCAGCGGCGCTTTCGCACTGAGGTCATCGCGGACAGGGTGATCTTCCTCGACCGGGCGATGGGTGTCCCCTTGCCGGAGGAGGGAGAGGCGGAAACGGTGGAAGCCGAGACGACGGAAGCCGAGGCGCTACCTTTTGAGTAGATGGGTCTGAGCGATGGTAAGGCAGTCAGAAGGACATCCCCGAGAAGAGGACGCAGGCGAGGGGGGTAGACGCAGGCCTCGTGGGCGGTACGGCCGACGGCGCAAGGTGTGCATGTTCTGTGTGGAGCACGTCACGGCTATCGACTACAAAGACGTTGGTAAGCTGCGGCGCTTCCTGTCCGATCGTGGGCGTATCGAGCCCAAGAGGAAGCTGGGGACCTGCGCGAAGCATCAGAGGGCGCTATCGCAGGCCCTGAAGCGGGCCAGGCATCTGGCCCTTCTGCCCTACACGGCAGAGCACATTCGAGCAACGGGATCTTTTTCATCGCGCCAGTAGCTGGTGCTGTCCAGGCTGGAACGGTGGGAGAGGGTTTTCGCTCGCTTCTCCGTCCGTTATCCTTGAGGGGGTTTTATCCTTGGTCAAGAAGAGACGACAGAGACCCCTGCCGATCCCGCCGCGGCCAGAGCGGCGGCCGTGGAGCCGCGAATTTCGGCTCCAGGTGGCGGTCATTGCCGGGTTTGTGCTGTTCTTGGTCGTCATCGGGGGAATCATCGGCCTTGGCTTCTTTCAGGATTGGTACGAGGAGAACGTCGAGCGTCCCAACTCCAAGGCGCTTGAGGTAGGCGAAACCACCTTCGATCTCGACTACTTTGCCCGTCGCCTGAAACTCATGGTCGCTGAGTACGGCCTTCAACAACAGCCTGAGCAGGCCTCTCTGGTCGTTGGCCTGCTGGCCAATACTCTCGGGAGCGAGGAACTGCTGCGGCAGAGAGCGCCCGTTGACCTGGGCGTGTCCGTAACGCCGGAGGAGTTGGAGCTAACGATCGGCGAGCAGCTGGGCCTGACGGAGAGCAATCCGGAGGCGTTCGCCGCCGCCCTAGAGCAAGAGTTGAAGAGGAGTGATCTCTCGGAAGATGAGTATCGAGGGATGATAGAGGCGGGTCTCTTAGGCACCAAGGCGCAGGAGGTCTTCTCGCTGTCTGTGCCCGAGACCATCGAGCAGGTGAAGATGCGCCAGATCCTGGTAGGTACGGATGATGAAGCCCTCTCGGTGCTGGAACGTCTGGAGGCCGGTGAAGACTTCGGCGATCTGGCTCGTGAGCTTTCTCTGGATGAGGCGACCAAGGAGCAGGGCGGCGAGCGGGGCTGGCCGGACAACGCCAGCGAGGAGGAAGAGGTCGAGCGGCAGTGGCTGGCCCGCGACGAACTGAACCTATCGTACGCTGCCAGGGTGTTCGATCTGGAGGTGGGTGTTCCGAGTGAGCCCATCCCCGGGCCGGGCGGCTACTTCATCTTTGAGGTGGAGGAGAAGGAGGCCGACCGGGAGGTGACGGACGAGCAGCGGACCAGCATCAGCAGCAGCTATTTCACGCATTGGCTCGACGAGCAGAGCACGCTGGTGCCCAGCACGGAGTTCGTATCTAGCGACCAAGATAAGTTCCAGTGGGCAGCCGAGAAGGCTTATGGATTGTAGGAAAGGGAGCGATGGCCAAGCAGGATGAGATCCAGGTCGCTTTGCTGGGCATAGGGGTGATAGGCAGCGGTGTGGCGCGCACCCTCCTGATGAAAGGATCAGCCTACGCCGAGCAACTGGGGTTTCAGCTAAACCTGCGCCACATCCTGGAGCGCGATCTGCACAAGGCTGACGAGGTGCCCGTAGACCGCGGTCTGGTCAGCGATGACCCCCGCACGGTTCTGGACGACGAAGCGGTCGATATCGTCATCGAGCTGCTGGGCGGCGAGCGGCCGGCCTATGATTTCATCAAGGAAGCCCTGAGCTCGGGTCGCTACGTGGTGACCGCGAACAAGGAGGTCATGGCCAAGCATGGACTCGAGCTGATGGCTTTGGCCCAGGAGCGTGAGGTGGACATCCTCTTCGAGGCCAGCGTGGGCAGCGGCACGCCCGTGATTGGCCCCCTCAGGCGCGACCTTTCGGCTAACGAGATCACCTCGATTCGGGCCATCATCAACGGCACGACAAACTACATTCTCACCCGCATGAGCAAAGAGGGGTTGGACTTCGACGAGGCGCTGAGGCAGGCTCAGTCCTTGGGCTACGCCGAGGCTGATCCCACCAACGACGTGGAAGGGTTCGATGCCGCCTACAAGGTGGCCATCCTGGCCAGTCTGGCCTTCCACACTCATGTCCAGCCAGACGATGTCTACCGCGAAGGGATCACCAGTCTCAACGCGCGCGACTTCCGCTACGCTCAGGAGCTAGGCTATGGCATCAAGCTTCTGGCTGTGGCCAGAATGGAGGAGGACGGCGTGGATGCCAGGGTGCACCCGTCGTTCGTGCCGAGGGAGGAGCTTCTGGCCAACGTGGACGGGGTGCTCAACGCGGTTCAGGTGGAGGGCGATCTACTGGGGCGGGTGCTCTTTCAGGGGCCGGGAGCTGGACCTCTTCCCACGGCCAGCGCAATCATGGCCGATCTCATGGACGCTGCTCGCAGCGTGGCAGCGGCCCGGGCCGGCCGGAGGGGAGACCGCTTGCCCTGGCGAGCGGGTCGGCCGCTGCGCATGAAGCCGGTGGCCGAACTGACCACCCGCTACTATCTGCGCATGGAGGTGGCGGACCAGCCGGGCGTGCTGGCTCAGATCGCCCGTTGCTTCGGCGATCACGGCGTGAGCATCGCCTCGGTCATCCAGAAGGAGAGCGACGAGGTGGCCCAGACGGCGGAACTGGTCATTATGACTCACGTTGCGCGCGAGGAATCGGTGCAGAAGACCATCGAGGAGGCAGGCAAGCTGGCGGTGGTGAGTCGCATCGGCAACCTTCTGCGGGTGGAGAGCTGACCGGTGTAGCGGCAGGCAGGGGTGATATCGATGGGCGCGGACAAGAAGGGGCCAAAGGCCGATCCTCCGCGGGGGGACGCGGATGCTCCCTCGGCCGACGTTGTTCCCTGGCTGGAGGAGGAGGTGCGGCAGGCCAAGAGCCAGCTCCATAAGCTGGGGCAGCAGGTGGAGCAGACGCGGAACCAGGTCTGGAACCTGGCGGAGAGTGTGCAGAAGGGGGAAGACGTTCTCTCTGCCCTGGGAACACATCTTGCAGCGTTTCCCCACCTTCAGGATGAGGTGCGCCAGGCCAAGGAGCAACTGGGGCGCTTGCAGGAGCGGCAACTGGCCAATCAGAGTCGCATCGAAGAGGTGATCCGTCAACAGCAGGCGGCGGCTGAGCGGGAGAGGGAGCTGCACAGTGCCTCCCTGCGGCGGCTGGAGGCCGCGGAGAGGCTGACCCAATCCTACGAGGGGCGCATGCTGGCGGTGGAGGAGGGCGGGCGGCGCTTTCGGGATGATAGCTCTCTCTTGGAGAAGCGGATGGAGGCTGCGGATAAGAGCGTCGAAGAGTTGGGGGGGAAGACGGCTCGGCACGGCGAAGCTGTCAAGCGTCTGGAAGAGGAGGGGAGGCGTCTGCACAGTGAGATCGACGCCTTGACTAAGCAGGACGCTATCCTCTCGGAGCGCGCGCAGCTCTTGGTGGAGCAGGTGCGCCGGCTGGGGGAGCAGGTGACCATTCTCACCGAGGATCGGGTGGTCCAGCAGGAGCTGGCGGACGTGCAGGAGCACTGGCGAACGGAGGGCCAGCGGCTGGACGAGCGGCTGAAGGTGCTGGAGCAGGCGATGGGAGAGCGGCGGCAGCACGCCGAAGACCACGCTCGTGCGCTGGAGCTGCTGGAGAGCAAGAGCCAGACCCAGGCGGAGCGCCTGGCGGCCTTTCAGCAGCAGATCCGTGAACAACGCCAGCAGGTGGCGGCCTACCTGCGCAAGATGAGCCAGTTCCAGGAGCGCCAGAAACGGCGGCAGTTGGCTGCGATGGAACAGGAACTGAAGGAGATGAAGCAGCGTGACCTCAAGCTGGGCGGCGAGTGATCGGCCTGGCGTACTGAACCGGTATCGGGAGTATCTGCCGCTAACGGATGCCACGCCCCTCGTTTGCATGGGAGAAGGGGAGACGCCTCTGGTGCGCTCGCAGCGGCTGGAGGCGCGACTGGGCTGTGGCCCGCTTTATTTCAAGCTCGAGAGCTGCAACCCTACCGGCTCATTCAAGGACCGCGGCATGGTGGTGGCAGTGGCGAAGGCGATAGAGGAGGGGCGGAAGGCGGTACTCTGCGCTTCCACCGGCAATACCAGCGCCGCTGCGGCGGCGTATGCCGCTCACTGCGGTCTGAAGGCCTACGTTCTCGTGCCGAAGGGGAACATCGCCCAGGGGAAGCTGGCCCAGGCGGTGGCTCACGGTGCCGAGGTGGTCGCTGTGAACGGCAACTTCGACCAAGCCCTGTCGCTGGCCCTGGCCATCGTCGACAAGCATCCCATCGCCCTGGTGAACTCGCTCAATCCCTATCGCCTGGAGGGTCAGAAGACGGCTGCCTTCGAGATCATTGATCACCTGGGGGATGCTCCCGACTATCTGTTTATTCCGGTGGGCAATGCCGGCAACATTACCGCTTACTGGCGAGGCTTCGTGGAGTATCACCAGAGGGGGAAGGCCACCAAGAGGCCGCGGATGATGGGTTTCCAGGCAGAGGGGGCGGCTCCCATCGTTTTGGGAAGGCCGGTGGAAGAGCCGGTGACGGTGGCCACGGCCATACGCATCGGGAATCCGGCCAGTTGGAAGGGGGCGGAGGCCGCTCGCGACGCTTCGGGCGGCGTGATCGAGGCGGTGAGCGATGAGGAGATCCTGAAGGCTTATCGCCTGCTGGCTCAGGAGGAGGGCATCTTCGGTGAGCCGGCCTCGGCAGCGTCGGTGGCGGGTCTTTTCAAGATGAGCCGCCAGGGGCTGGACCTGAACAAAAGCACCATCGTCTGCATCATCACCGGCAGCGGCCTTAAGGACCCTGATACGGCCATGTCTATACCGGCCGAGATCCGCGAGGTGCCCGCCGACCTTGCCGCTGTAGAGAAGGCCATCGGCGTGGCGTAGGTGCGTACCGCATCTTCGTACTGATTGATCGTGGGGTGGGCCCGCCTGTAGAATATCGGCAAGCTGCCAGTTTGCGACCGCGCCTGACACTTGGCTGCTGCCAGTGACTCAGGCGCGGACTTTCCTTAGAGGTGGGGGACGTGATAGATCGCGCCAGGATCGCTGAGGCGATGCGACAGATCATCGAGGCCATCGGGGAGAACCCCGAGCGGGAGGGTCTCGCTGAGACGCCGCGGCGCATCGCCAAGATGTACGCCGATCTCTTCTCCGGCCTCGACCGGGACCCCCTGGAGGTGCTGCGGAGCGGTTTCGAGGGGGAGAAGGATGAGCCGGTGGTCCTCAGGGACGTGCCCTTCTACTCCCTCTGCGAGCACCATTTTCTCCCCTTTCACGGAGTGGCTCACGTGGGCTACATCCCCAATGGTCGACTGGTGGGCATCAGCAAGATCGCCCGGGCGCTGGACATCCTGGCCAGGAGGCCGCAGGTTCAGGAGCGTCTGACCCGGCAGCTGGCCGATTGCATTCTGGAGGCGCTGGATGCCGATGGTGTGGGGGTTGTGCTGGAGGCGGAGCATCTCTGCCTGAGCATGCGAGGCGTGCACAAGCCGGGCACGCGGGTGGTGACATTGGCAGTGCAGGGCCCCTTTCGCAAGGGGAAATACGCTCGCTCTGAGTTTCTGGCCCTAGTGCAGGGGAAATGAGTCATGGCATGGAGCGGCTCTCCATCAATATGTTCTGGCTGGCCCTGGCCGCTACATGGCTAGCCTGCTCTACTGGGGTCACGCGTTCGACGTCAATCTCTGGTTGAGCGGTCTCCACAGCTACTCGAGTGTGTGAGCGCTCTTGACAGCGGCTGAAGTTTGATATAGTCTAGCTTTGGCGTCTGGCGTCTATTACGTATATACGCTATACGTAGCAGGTCGAAAGACCCCAAAGTGACAACGGTCGGCGGATAATTGGGGATTGAAGCCCCACCGCCGTACTGGCTCAGAAATAAGGTTTTCGACCTTTTTTTGCTGTGTCTGAAGGGGAGAGGATTTGCCGACAATAAATCAGTTGGTGCGGAAGGGGCGCAGGAAGCTGGTCAAGAAGACGAAGGCGCCAGCGCTGCGCTTTTCCTACAACGCTTTGAGGAACAGGATGGTCCGGGCGCAGGGGGCTCCTCAGAAGCGGGGTGTGTGCGTCCAGGTGCGGACGGTGACCCCCAAGAAGCCTAACTCCGCTCTGCGCAAGGTGGCGCGGGTGCGTCTGACCAACGGGATGGAAGTTACTGCCTACATTCCTGGCGAGGGGCACAGCCTTCAGGAGCACTCGGTGGTGCTGATCCGGGGAGGGCGAGTGAAGGATCTGCCGGGGGTGCGCTATCACATCATCCGGGGGGCCCTCGATTCCCAGGGGGTGGTGGGGCGGAAGCGTAGTCGCAGCAAGTACGGCACCCGTCGCACCGAGGAGCCCAGGTAGGAAAGGGAGAGCGATGCCGAGGCGAGGGAAGGTCATCCGTAGGCGGGTGCCGCCTGATGCCAAGCACAATAGCGTCTGGCTACAGATGTTCATAAACAAGCTGATGAAAGACGGCAGGAAGAGTACCGCCGAGCGGATCATGTACGACACCCTGGACATCATCGAGCAGCGGGCCCACCGGAACCCTGTGGAGGTATTCGAGCAGGCGATACGCAATGCCCGGCCTATTCTGGAGGTGCGGCCCCGGCGCGTAGGTGGTGCCACCTATCAGATCCCGCTGGAGGTGCGGCCGGAGCGGCAGATGGCACTGGCTATACGCTGGCTCTTGATGGCGACGCGTGCTCGCACGGGGAGGCCCATGGCCGAGAGGCTAGCCGCTGAGCTGATGGATGCCGCCAGCGGCCAGGGTGTGACCATCAAGCGTCGCGACGACACCCACCGCATGGCCGAAGCCAATAGGGCCTTTGCCCACTACCGATGGTAACCTCTGTGTAGCAGCCGCACCCATGAACGCTTAACGAATTCCCTCTCCTGATGATCTTGAGATAAAGCCATGACTAGACCTGTGCCCATCGAGAAGGTTCGCAACATAGGAATCATTGCCCACATTGATGCGGGCAAGACGACCGTTACCGAGCGTGTCCTCTTCTACAGCGGCCGCACCTACAAGATCGGCGAGGTGGACGAGGGGACGGCTGTGATGGATTGGATGACCCAGGAACGGGAGCGAGGGATCACTATCACGGCGGCCGCCACCACCTGCCAATGGGCAGGGCACATGATCAACATCGTTGACACGCCCGGCCACGTGGACTTCACGGTGGAGGTGGAGCGCAGCCTGCGGGTCTTGGACGGCGGCATCGTCCTGTTCGACGCTGTGGCCGGCGTCCAGTCCCAGTCGGAGACGGTATGGCGCCAGGCCGATCGCTATCACATCCCCCGTATCTCTTTCGTGAACAAGATGGACCGGGTGGGGGCGGACTTCTGGCGTACAGTGGACATGATCCACGACAGGCTGGTAGCGCGGCCGCTGCCCGTCCAGATCCCGCTGGGTGTGGAGGAGAAGCATCTGGGGGTCATCGACTTGGTAGAAGAGGTGGTCTGGATCTTCCCCGGTGATAAGGACGAGGGGCCCGTCAAGGTTCCCCTGCCCGAGAGGTACGGCGAAGATCGCAACGGCTGGCCTGAGGAGTTCGTGGCTGCCTTGCCGCTGGCGGATGCAATAGCTCCAGGAGCAAGCGAGCTTATCATCAGCTCCCTGGAAGAAGCGAGGGTACGGCGGGAGGAACTCGTTGAGGCGGTGGCCGAGCTGGACGACCAGCTGCTCATCAGCTATATAGAAGGGCGGCACGTAGCAGCGGCTGAGCTGGACAAGGCCGTCCGCCGTGCCACTCTGGCCAACGTGGTCACTCCCGTTCTGTGCGGCAGCGCCATGCGCAACCGGGGCATCCAGCCCTTGCTGGACGCAGTGATCGACTACCTGCCGTCGCCAGTGGATGTGCCACCCATTAAGGGTGTGCATGCCAAGACAGGGGAGACGATCGAGCGCCAGGCTGCCGATGATGAGCCCTTCGCTGCGCTGGCTTTCAAGATCGTGGCCGACCCCTATGTGGGGCGCTTGGCCTATTTTCGGGTCTATTCCGGCAAGATTAGCCAGGGCTCTTCGGTCTACAATAGCACCCGCGGTGAACGGGAGCGCATCAGCCGCCTGCTGCGCATGCACGCCGAGCGGCGAGAGGACGTTCAGGAGACGTATGCAGGCGCCGTCGTGGCGGCGGTGGGCCTCAAGAAGACTTTCACTGGCGACACCCTCTGCGACAAGAGCCACCCCATCATCCTGGAGGCCATCAAGTTCCCCGAGCCGGTTATCTCTATAGCCATCGAGCCGAGAACCAAAGACGACCAGGATCGCATGAGCGAAACCCTGGGGCGTCTGTCGGAGGAGGACCCCACTTTCCGCACCCGCTATGACTCTGATACAGGCCAGACGATTATCTCCGGCATGGGGGAGCTTCATCTGGAGATCATCGTCGATCGCATGATGAAGGAATACCGGGTGAAGGCGAACGTGGGCAAGCCGGAGGTGGCTTACAGGGAGGCGATCACGCGTCCGGCCAAGACCGAGGGTCGATTCATCCGCCAGACGGGCGGCCGCGGTCAGTACGGCGTGGTGGAGCTGGAGGTGGCTCCCCGCGAGCGGGGCGCTGGCTTCCAGTTCGCGAACAAGATCGTGGGCGCGGCCATCCCGCGAGAGTTCATCCCGCCGGTGGAGCAGGGGGTGAAGGAAGCGCTGGAGACAGGTGTCCTGGCAAACTATCCGGTGGTCGATGTGGAAGTGACGCTGGTGGATGGCAGCTATCATCCGGTGGACTCGTCTGAGCTGGCGTTTCGGATGGCCGGCTCGATGGCGGTGCGTCAGGCGCTGTCCCAGGCCAAGCCCATCTTGCTGGAGCCGATCATGGAGATAGAGGTGGCTACGCCGGAGCAGTTCTTCGGCGACGTGCTGGCCGACGTCAACGGGCGGCGTGGCCACGTTAGCATGGTGGACCAGCGGGGCCATATGCGGCTGATTCGGGCCTTGGTGCCGCTGGCCGAGACGTTTGGCTATGCCACCGGTTTGCGCTCCTTGACGCAAGGTCGGGCTACCTACACTATGGAGTTTGACCACTACGAGGAGGTGCCGAGCTCAGTGGCGGAGGCGCTGCTGGGGCGGGTAAGAGGATACGTGAGAAGGTAGGGCATGCCCAGACAGAAGATACGCATTCGGCTGAAGGCCTACGATCATCGAATCCTCGACCAGTCCGCCGTCCTCATCTGCGAGGCGGCGGAGAGGACGGGGGCGGTGGTGGCTGGCCCCGTGCCGCTGCCGACCGAGATCAGGAAGTTTTGTGTTATTCGCTCACCGCACGTCGACAAGGACTCGCGGGAGCAGTTCGAGATTCGGACTCATAAGAGGCTTATCGATATTGTGGAGCCCACATCCAAGACGGTGGATGCGCTGATGCGCCTGCAAGTGCCTGCGGGTGTGGACATCGAGATCAAGCTGTAATCATGATCGAAGGACTTCTGGGCCGCAAGCTGGGCACGATGCAGGTCTTCGACCGAGACGGCACGGTGGTGCCGGTGACGGTCATCGAGACCGGGCCCTGCACTGTGCTTCAGGTGAAGACGAAGGACCGCGACGGCTATGAGGCCGTCCAGTTGGGCTTCGGGGTGCGAAGGCGAGCCAACGAGCCGATGAAGGGGCACTTCAAGGGCTTGGGCTCGTTCCGCTACCTGCGGGAGTTTCGGGTGGACGAGATCAGCCAGTGGGAGGTGGGCCAGCGAGTGGGCGCAGAGGTCTTCGAGCCCGGCGATCTGGTGGACGTGAGCGGCATCTCCAAGGGCCGTGGTTTCGCTGGCGTGGTGAAGCGCCACGGCTTCCGTGGCGGGCCCAAGACTCACGGCCAGTCGGACCGCTATCGCTCCCCCGGATCCATTGGAGCCAGCGCCAGCCCCTCGCGGGTGATCAAGGGCCTGAAGATGGCCGGCCACATGGGTGCCGTGAAGGTGACGGTGCGCAACTTAGAGGTGGTGGACTCCAATCCGGCCCGAGGCGTGATCATGGTCAAGGGCTCCGTGCCTGGGGCTAAGGACGGCCTTCTGAGGATTCGGGTGGCGCGCAAGCAAGCTGTGAAGCGGAGGGTGGTCGAGAGGAAGGCTGAAGAGCCTCCGGTTGAAGAGGCGCCGACTGAAGAGCCGGTGGCCGAGGAGGCGAAAGCCGAAGAAGCGCCGGTCGAAGAGCCGTCGGTTGAGGAGGCGAAGGCCGAAGAGGCGCCAGCCGAGGAGCCGGTGGCTGAGGAGGCGAAGGCCGAGGAAGCGACGGTCGAAGAGCCGGTGGCCGAGGAGGCGAAGGCCGAGGAAGCGCCGGTCGAAGAGCCGGTGGCTGAGGAGGCGAAGGCCGAGGAAGCGACGGTCGAAGAGCCGGTGGCCGAGGAGGCGAAGGCCGAGGAAGCGCCGGTCGAAGAGCCTCCGGCTGAGGAGGCGAAGGCCGAGGAAGCGCCAGCCGAAGAGCTTCCGGCTGAGGATACTGAGGGCGAGGATACGGAGGGCAAGCAGTCGTGAAGCTTCCCGTATACAGCGCCCAGGGAGCGAAGTTGAAGCCGATCACAGTGGACGATCAGGTATTCGCCATGAAGCCTAACCTGGCGGTGGTGCATCAGGCCTTTGTGGCTCAGCAGGCCAATCAGCGGGCTGGCAGCGCCAGCACGAAGACGCGGAGCGAGAAGCGGGGCAGCACTGCTAAGGTGCGCATACAGAAGGGGACTGGCCGGGCGCGTCAGGGGCCGAATCGCGCGCCCCACCGTCGGGGCGGCGGTGTCGCCTTCGGGCCTAAGCCTCGCAGCTATCGCCAGGCGCTGCCCAAGCGCATGAAGCGGCTGGCCATCCGCTCGGTCCTATCGGGCAAGGTGGCCGACGGCCGCCTGATGGTGGTCAAGGAGCTGGCTCTGGAGAAGCCGCACACCAAGGACATGGTGAGCGTACTGACAAACATCGGCATCGAGCGCTCGGCCCTCATCGTCACCGGCGAGCCGGACCGGGGCGTGCACATGAGCGCCCGCAACATAGCAAAGACGAAGGTTCTGCCCGCCGACTACCTCAACGTGGTGGACATGATCACGCATCGCGATCTGGTGATGACGGTGGCGGCGGTGCGCCGCTGCGAGGCCCTTTGGGGCGGCGATCGCGTCGGGCAGCGGCGGCCAAGGACGGGCGTGGCTGCCGGTGGGCAGGAGGCGAGCTAGGATGCCCAAGGCCCTTCACCCCTACGACATAATTGAGCAGCCCCTAATGACTGAGAAGGGGAGCTACCTGCTGGCCGAGGACAAGTATGCTTTCCGGGTGGCGAGAGGAGCCAACAAGACCCAGATCAAGCAGGCGGTGGAGAAGGCCTTCGACGTGCGGGTGACGGCGGTTAACGTGATGAACGTGAGGGGTAAGCAGCGACGGTGGGGCAGAAGGCAAGTGGTCAGTCCCACCTGGAAGAAGGCTATTGTCACGCTGGCACCAGGGGACAAGATCGAGCTGTTCGAGGGCGTGTAGAGATGGGGATTAAGCAGTACAAGCCTACCTCTCCCGGCCGACGGGGAGCGACCGGCTACACCTTCGAGGAGATAACCAAGAGGAAGCCGGAGAAGTCTCTGACGGTGCCTCTGAAGAAGAAGGCTGGTCGCAATCGTCAGGGGCGGATCACCGTGCGCCACCGCGGCGGCGGCGCCAAGCGGATGCTGCGCCTGATCGACTTCAAGCGGGACAACTTTGGCGTGCCGGGCAAAGTGGCAGCCATCGAATACGACCCCAACCGCTCGGCGCGCATCGCTCTCATCCACTACGCGGACGGCGACAAGCGCTACATCCTCTGGCCGGTGGGCCTGAAGGTGGGAGATACGGTGATGTGTGGCCCCGAGGCGGAAATACGGCCGGGCAATGCTCTGCCCCTGAGGAGGATACCGTTGGGCACGGCGGTGCACAACGTGGAGCTAGCCTTGAAGCGGGGTGGCCAACTGGTGCGCAGTGCCGGCGGCTCTGCCCAGGTGATGGCCAAGGAGGAGCGATACGTGCTCGTGCGGCTGCCCTCGGGGGAGATACGCAAGATCCTGGCGGACTGCCTGGCGACTATCGGGCAGGTGGGCAACGTTGAGCACAGTCAGATCAAGCTCGGCCGGGCAGGACGTGCCCGCCTCATGGGGAGGCGGCCCACGGTGCGCGGCTCGGCCATGAGCCCGCGGGATCACCCTCACGGCGGCGGCGAGGGCAAGTCGCCCATCGGTATGCCTGGGCCGAAGACGCCGTGGGGCAAGCCGGCGCTGGGTTATCGTACGCGCCGGCGCAAGGGCAGCGACAAGTACATTGTGCGACGTCGCCGTGGCAGGTAGGGGGTAAGCGTTGACCAGATCGACCAAGAAGGGGCCATTCATAGAAGCCAAGCTGGCGAAGAGGGTCGAGGCGGTGCAGCTGTCAGGCGAGAAGGCAGTCATTCGCACCTGGTCGCGGGCGTCCACTATCATGCCTCGGATGGTCGGGCTGACCATCGCTGTGTACGACGGTCGGCGCCATGTGCCTATCTTTATCACTGAGAACATGGTCGGCCATCGCTTGGGAGAGTTCGCCCTGACGCGCACCTTCCGCGGCCACGGTGGCCGATCGGAGAAGTTCACCAAGGTTCAGCGACGGTAGGGACGTAGTATGCAGGTGAAAGCCGTAGCCAGGAACGTAGGCGTATCGCCTAAGAAGATACGGCTGGTGCTCCAGCAGTTGCCGGGCAGGAGCACGACCGAGATTCTTGCCCGTCTGCGTCACATGCCGTCACCTCATGCCAGGGTGGTGGCCAAGGTGGTGCGGTCGGCAGTAGCGAACGCCGAGAACAACTACCAGATAGACCCCCGTTACCTGCGAGTCATCGCTGCCTATGCTGGCGATGCGCCGGTGGTGAAGCGATGGCGGGCGCGCCCCCGCGGACGGGCTTCTCCCATCCTGAAGCGACGCAGCCACGTTACGATTGTAGTAGAGGAGGTTGGAGGCTAGCATGGGTCAGAAGGTTCATCCTCACGGCTTTCGCCTCGGCTATCTCTACGGCTGGAAGAGCAGGTGGTTCGCCGAGAAGGCCTACACCGACCTTCTGCACGAGGACCTGACAATCCGGCAGGTGCTCAGCCGAATGCTGACCGACGCCGGCGTGTCCAATGTGGAGATCGACCGTAACGCCAACCAGGTGACGGTGACCATTCACACGGCGCGGCCGGGCATCGTGATCGGCCGCGGCGGTCAGCGGGTGGACGAGGTGCGCAAGGAGCTGGAGGGGCTGACGGGACGGCGGATGCGGGTGAACATCGTCGAGATCCGCATGCCGGAGATGGACGCTACCCTGGTGGCCAGGGCGGTGGCAGATCAGTTGGAGCGGCGAGTGTCGCATCGGCGAGCGATGAAGCAAACGGTGGCCCGAACTATGCAACGGGGGGTCGAGGGCATCAAGATCAGGGTGTCGGGGCGTCTGGGCGGCAGCGAGATGTCGCGCACGGACATGGAGATGGTGGGGCGAGTGCCTTTGCATACCCTGAAAGCGGACATCGACTACGGCACTGCCGAGGCCCACACCACGCTCGGCCGCATCGGCGTCAAGGTTTGGATTTATAAGGGCGATATTGTGCCCGAGGCCAGGGAACGAATGGAAGAGGAGGAATCTCCCTCGCCGAGTGCTGGGGAGTGAGCGGCCATGCTGCAACCTAAGCGAGTGAAACATCGGAAGGTTCATCGAGGCCGGCGCAGAGGCAAAGCCAATGCCGGCAACAGGCTGACGTTCGGCGAGTTCGGGCTCCAGGCGCTGGGATGCACCTGGATAACCGCACGCCAGATCGAGGCTGCGCGTCGCGCTATCACCCACCACATGCGCCGTGGCGGCAAGGTGTGGATCTGCATCTTCCCCGACAAGTCCGTCACCAAGAAGGCAGCGGAGACGCGCATGGGTAGCGGCAAGGCTGCCCCCGACCACTGGGTGGCGGTGGTCAAGCCGGGGAGGATTCTGTTCGAGATCGCTGGTGTGCAGGAGGACGTGGCACGGGAGGCCATGCGGCTGGCGTCGCACAAGCTGCCAATTCCCACGCGGGTGGTGGCTCGCGAGGCGACGGCCTTGAGGGGATAGCGGTGACAAGGGTCAACCGAAAGGCTGATGAGATTCGCCACCTGTCCGATGGCGACCTGGCCAAGGAGATGGAGGAGGCGCACCGCCGTCTCTTCTCGTTGCGCCTGCGCTGGATGACCCGCCAGGAGTCCAACTACCGGCAGATCAAACAGATCAAGCGGCGGATTGCTCGGCTGAAGACGATCCAGAAGGAGCGGCAGTTGGCCGCGCAGGTGGCTGCCGAGAAGGGGTAGGATGGCGAAAGTCAGCTACGGTCGCCAGAAGACCCGTGTGGGGGTGGTAGTCAAAGACAAGATGTCGAAGACGGTGGTGGTGGCGGTGGGAGCCATCAAGCGACATCGATTGTACAAGAAGATCATGCGGCGGGTGACGCGCTATAAGGCACACGACGAGGAGAACGCCTGTCGGGTGGGCGATAGGGTGCTCATCGTGGAGACGCGGCCCCTATCGCGGGACAAGCGCTGGCGGGTGGCCGAGATCCTGGCGACCGCTGCCCTGCCTGAGGAGGAGAAGGCCATCATCGAGGAAGAGGTGGCTGAGGAAGTGAGGGAGCTGGACGAGGCAATAGCTGCTGAAGCCGCGGCAGCAGAAGAAGAGGCGGCACGAGCGGCGGCGGAGGCAGCGGCGGCAGAAGAAGAGGCGTCTGAGGCTGCGGAAGAAGAAGAGCCGCCGGCAGAGGAAGAGGCGCCGGAGGCTGAGGAGGAAGAGCAGCCGCCGGTAGAGGAAGAGGCGCCTGAGGCTGAGGAAGAGGAGCAGCCGCCGGCAGAGGAAGAGACGCCTGAGGCCGAGGAGGAAGAGCAGCCGCCGGCAGAGGAAGAGGCGCCGGAGGCTGCGGAAGAAGAAGAGCCGCCGGCAGAAGAAGAGGAACCGAAGGCTGAAGAGGAAGAGCAGTCTGAGAAGGAAGAAACGCAGAAATCATGATCCAGTCGTCTACGCGCCTCAAGGTTGCCGACAACACTGGCGCCCGCCAGATCATGTGCATTCGGGTGTTGGGTGGCTCACGCCGTCGGTATGCCCGCGTGGGCGA
Source organism: Dehalococcoidia bacterium (assembly GCA_020356025.1). Lineage (GTDB taxonomy): Bacteria > Chloroflexota > Dehalococcoidia > SM23-28-2 > SM23-28-2 > SM23-28-2. The sequence goes on from CP070630.1 coordinate 1,226,340, forward strand.
CGTTTTTGTGGGTACGATCAAGCAGGCTGTACCCGGCTCATCAGTGAAGAAGGGCGAGGTGGTTAGAGCAGTGGTGGTGCGGGTGGCCAAGGGGTACGGCCGGCCGGATGGCAGTCACATCCGCTTCGATGAGAACGCGGCTGTCATCCTGGCTGATAACTGGAATCCGAGGGGCACGCGCATCTTCGGGCCGGTGGCTCGCGAGCTGCGGGAGAGGAACTTCATGAAGATCGTGTCCCTGGCACCGGAAGTGGTGTAGTCATGGCCAAGATCAGGCGCGAGGACACAGTGCTGGTCATCAAGGGCAAAGAGAGGGGTAAGACGGGCGTGGTTCGCCAGGTGGTGCCGCGTCAGAGGCGGGTGATTGTCACCGGTGTGAATATAGTGAAGCGTCACATGCGACCGCGCGCCGATCGCCCTGGAGGGATCATCGAAAGGGAGGCGCCCATCCACGTGTCTAACGTCATGGTCATCTGCAAGAGCTGCAGCAAGCCGACGCGGGTGGGGTTTCGCTTCCGTGATGGCGGCGGTAAGGTGCGCTTCTGCCACCAGTGCGATCAGCCTCTGGACTAGGAGTAGTAGCGATGGCACCCCGGCTGAAGGAGCGATATCGAGAGGAAGTGGTGGCGGCTCTTGTGAAGGAGTTCGGATACAAGAACGTAATGCAGGCGCCGCGCTTGGAGAAGATCGTGCTGAACGTGGGCATGGGGGAGGCACTCCAGAACCCGAAGGCGCTGGACTCGGCGGCTGAGGACGCGGCCACGATCACAGGGCAGAGGCCGGTGATCACGCATGCTAAGAAGTCCATCGCGGCCTTCAAGATCCGCAAGGGGATGGCTGTCGGTCTTACGGTGACGGTGCGGGGTGACCGCATGTACGAGCTGTTCGACCGTATGGTGAACGCCGCTTTGCCCCGCATTCGCGACTTTCAGGGGGTGTCGCCCTACTCGTTCGATGGGCGCGGCAACTACAGCCTGGGCATCAAGGAGCAGTTGATCTTTCCCGAGGTGGACTACGATAAGATCGATCGAATTCGCGGCTTTCAGATAACGGTGGTAACCACCGCCAGGAGCGATGAGGAGGGCAAGCGGCTGCTGGAGCTGTTGGGCATGCCTTTCGCCCGTAGCTGAGCCTGCTTGGAGGCAGGCAGGGCAAGGAGGGAGCGTTGACCCGTAAGGCCCTTTACGTTAAGGCCTTCTACAAGGAACCGAAATACAAGGTGCGGCGGATTAATCGCTGCAGGCTGTGCGGGCGGCCGCGGGCCTACATGCGGCGGTTTGCCCTCTGCCGTATCTGCTTCCGCGAGCTGGCGCTAGAGGGCAAATTGCCCGGGGTCAAGAAATCCAGTTGGTAGGGAGTGATACATATGGTGACCGACCCCATCGCCGATTTGCTGACGCGCATTCGCAATGCGCTGGTGGCCAGGCACGAGTCCGTTCAGGTGCCGGCCTCCAAAATGAAGATCGCTATCGCGAAGGTGCTGAAGGAAGAGGGGTTTATTAAGGACTTCGAGGTAGTGCCTGAGGGCGTCAAGAGGACCGTGCGCATCAATCTGGCTTACAGCGGCAAGGATCCCAGTATCAGCGGTCTGCGGCGGGTAAGCAGGCCCGGCCTGAGGGTGTATGTGCAGAAACGGGAGATCCCGCGCGTGTATGGCGGCTTGGGCATCGCCATTCTCACCACTCCCCAGGGGGTGATGACTGGACAGGAAGCCTGGCGCCGGCAGGTGGGTGGCGAGGTCCTCTGCTACGTATGGTAAGGGATAGGCGGTAATGTCTCGGGTAGGCCGACAGCCGATAGTCGTTCCCTCGGCGGTGAAGGTGAACATCGAGGGTGACCGGGTGACTGTGAGCGGCCCCAAGGGGGAGCTCAGCCGCGAGTTTCACCCTGACATCGACATTCGTCTGGACGATGGACAGCTGCTGGTCAGCCGGCCCAGCGACCGGCCCGAACATCGCTCGCTGCACGGCCTCACTCGCAGTTTGCTGGCCAACATGGTCACCGGCGTGAGCGAGGGCTTCACCAAGATGCTGGAGCTGCATGGTGTGGGCTATAGAGCCCAGATGCAAGGGCAGAAGCTGGTGCTTCAGGTGGGCTATTCGCAGCCGGTGGAGATAACGCCGCCGCCAGAGATCACGCTGGCGGTGGAGGGCACGAGTCGAGTGATGGTGCAGGGCATAAGCAGGGAACTGGTGGGCCAAGTGGCAGCCGATATTCGTGCTGTGCGGCCGCCCGATCCCTACAAGGGCAAGGGCATCCGCTATCAGGGCGAGAGGGTCCGCCACAAGGCAGGCAAGGCGGGCAAGGTCATTAAGCATTAGTCATGAAGGGCAGGAAGACAGCGCGAGCAGCAAGAGTGCGTCGCCATCGGCGGGTGCGCCAGAAGGTGATGGGCACCCTCCGGAGGCCACGGTTGTGCGTCTTTCGCAGCGTCAATCACATCTATGCCCAGGTGATCGACGATGAGAGCGGCCACACGCTGGTAGCGGCCTGCGACCTGGAGGCGGACATCCGCAAGAAGGCTAACGGCAAGCGCAAGACAGAGGTGGCCAGCCTCGTGGGCCAGCGATTGGCCGAGCGTGCCCAAGAGAAAGGCATCGGGACGGCGGTGTTCGACCGCGGAGGCTACAAGTTTCACGGTCGGGTCAAGGCGCTGGCTGATGCCGCTCGCAAGGGTGGGCTCGTATTCTAGAGACGGGGAGAGATGTCGAATCCCAGGAAATACATAGGCAGTGACCAGAAGATCGACCCGCTGGAGTTGGAGTTGGCCGAGAAGGTGGTGTTCATCAACCGAGTGGCCAAGGTGGTCAAGGGTGGCCGCCGCTTCCACTTCACCGCCGTCGTGGTGGTAGGCGACGGCGAGGGGCGTGTAGGCGCTGCTATAGGCAAGGCCAGGGAGGTGCCCGAGGCCATCCGTAAGGCTACTACCGTAGCGCGCAAGAACCTGATAAGGGTTCCCATGAAGGGAACGACCATCCCTCACGAGGCGTGGGTGCACTTTGGCGCAGCCAAGGTGCTGATCAAGCCGGCGCCGCCGGGCACCGGCCTCATCGCTGGCGGGGGCGTGCGAGCGGTGTTGCAGATGGCGGGCATTCGGGACGTGGTGGCCAAGTCGCTGGGCAGCGACAACGCGGTGAACGTGGTGAAAGCCACCATGCTCGGGCTTTCCCAGATGAGGGACGTCAAGTCAACGGTGGCCAAACGTCGTGCTCTGGCTACCGTCGAGACGTAGGGAGCGATGGCCAAGCTGAAGATCACTTGGAGGAAGAGCGCTCTCGGCTACGCGCCAAACCAGCGGCGGACTATCCGCGCCCTGGGGCTGCGGCGCTTGAGGCAGGTGGTGGAGCATAGCGACTCGCCAGTTGTGCGTGGTATGATACTTAAGGTGCGCCATCTGGTGGAGGTGGAGGAGGTGGAGGAGTAGGGATGCAAGCCCACGAGTTGAGACCTACCAAAGGCGCTCGACACAAGCGAAAGCGAGTCGGCCGCGGCGATGCGAGCGGTCACGGTAGCCACTCGGGACGCGGCTCGAAAGGCCAGAAGGTGCGTTCCGGTGGCGGGCCTCGCCTGGGCTTTGAGGGCGGCCAGACTCCTCTCATCAAGCGTCTACCCCGGCGGCGGGGCTTCACGAACATCTTCCGGGTGGAGTATGCGTCCGTGAACGTGAAGCAGCTGGAGCGCTTTGAGGAGGGCACGGAGGTGACGCCCGAACTCCTGCGCGAGGTAGGAATCATCAAGACTTTGAGGCAGCCGGTGAAGGTTCTGGGCGACGGCGAGATAACCAAGGCCCTGATAGTGCGGGCCCACAGGTTCTCGGCGGTGGCCAAAGGGAAGATCGAGGCGGCTGGAGGAAGCGTCGAGGAGGTAGCGCATGGCGCGAGCGCCCACGGTCGCTAGGCCGCGGCTTCTCCAGGCCGTCATCGACGCTTTCCAGCAGGCGGACGTCCGGCAGAAGATCGTATTCACTCTGGCGCTGCTGGTGGTGTTCCGGTTTGTGGCCAATCTGCCGCTCCCAGGCGTCGACAGGGATGCCTTGTCGGACATCTTCGAGGGGAATGCTGTCCTTGGCTTTCTGAACATCTTCAGCGGGGGTGCCCTGCGGAACATGAGTGTGGCCGCTTTGGGGGTCTATCCCTACGTGACGGCGTCCATCGTCATGCAGCTACTCGTCCCCATAGTGCCCCAACTTCAGGCTTTGACGAAGGAGGGGGAGCAGGGCCGCCGTCAGATCCAGATCTACACGCACTATCTGACAATACCGATGTGCATAGTGCAGGGCTACGGGCAGTTGTTCCTTATCGACAACCTGGGCGGTTTCGGGGGAGAGACAAAGATCGGCCTCACCGGCGATGCTTTGATACCCACTCTTTCCATGATCACCACTATGACGGCTGGCACGATGTTCCTGGTTTGGCTGGGCGAGCTGATCAGTGAGAAGGGGATCGGCAATGGCATATCGGTGCTGATCTTCGCCGGGATCGTCTCCAACATACCGCGGATGATCTGGACCGAGGTCTATACCTCGACGGCGATGACGGGCGTTGTGATGCTGGTTCTGTTCATCATCTTCATTCTGGGGGTCATTGTCTTCTTCCAGGAGGCCCAGAGGCGCATCCCGGTTCAGTACTCGCGCAGCCTGTTCCGAGGCGGGCGAATGTATCGGCAGTCGGGTCAGACGCACATCCCGCTGCGGGTGAACTCTGCAGGGATGATCCCTCTTATCTTTGCTTTTTCCATTGTCATCTTCCCGGCGTATGCCGCCAGCATGTTCGAGACATCGGACACCGCTTGGATAGCGAACGTGGCGGACAAGGTGAAGGGGGTCTTCGATCCCTCAAGCTGGGGGTACTGGATCTTTCTGTTCTTATTGGTAGTAATCTTTGCTTTCTTCTATACGATGGTTATCTTCCAGCAGCAGAACCTGGCGGAGAACCTGCAGCGGCAGGGGGGCTTCATCCCTGGGATCCGGCCGGGGCGCCCCACGGCGGAGTACATTACGCGGGTGCTCATTCGCATCACCTGGGCTGGTGCTCTCTTCCTTGGCTTTGTTGCGGTGATACCCTTCGTTGCCTCGGCCCTGACGGGGGAGCAATCCCTTAGTTTAGGCCGCGGAGGGGGATTATCCCTGGGCATCACCAGCGCCGGCCTGATCATCGTGGTGGGTGTGGTGCTGGATACGATGCGCCAACTGGAGGCCCAGTTGCTGATGCGTCAGTACGAGGGCTTCATCCGCTAGGGGGTGGACGAGAGCCCTTGTACGTTATCCTCTTTGGTGCTCCAGGCGTGGGCAAAGGAACTCAGGCAGTACTTCTGGCCGAGAAGACGGGTTTGTCGCACATTACGACAGGGGAGCTGTTCAGGGAGGCTATCAGACAGGAGACGGAGCTGGGGAAGCAGGCCAAGGTCTACTACGATCGGGGACAGTTGGTGCCCGATCATTTTACTATCGCGATGCTGCTGGAGCGCCTATCGAAGGGCGATTGTGCCGATGGCTGCATCTTGGATGGCTTCCCCCGCACGCTGGAACAGGCAGCCGCTCTGGATGAGGCCCTGGTCCGGGAGGGCAGGGTCATCGACAAGGTGGTCTATATTCAGGCGCCGGAGGGCGAGCTGTTGAGCCGTCTCTCCGGCCGGTGGAGCTGTCGGCAGTGCGGGAGCGTCTATCATGAGCGCTTCCAGCCGCCGCGAGAGGCCGGTCGTTGTGACCAGTGCGGCGGCGAGCTGTACCAGCGAGAGGACGATAAGCCTGAGACGGCGCGAAGGCGTCTGGAGGTCTATGCTCAGCAAACGGCGCCCCTCATTGACTACTACCGGGAGAGGGGCAAGCTGTTGGAGATAGACGGCGATAAGTCAGTGGAGGAGGTTGCTGAGAACCTGCTGGCGGCTGTGGAGGGCTCCTAGGAAGGAGCCCACGAGAATCCATGCCTATCGAGCTGAAGGGGCCCGAGGAGATAGCCCTGATGCGGCAGGCGGGCCGGGCTGTGGCCGAGGTTTTGGATATGATGCTGCAGGAGCTTCGGCCGGGGCTGGTGCTCAAGAAGCTGGACGACATTGTGCGACGGGAGTTCGCCAAGAGAAAGGTGGTTCCCACCTTCCTGGGCTATCAGGGCTATCCGGCGCGCGCTTGTGTGTCGCTGAACGACGAGGTGGTGCATGGCATACCCGATAGGCGCGTCCTTCAGGAGGGCGACATCGTGAGCATCGACCTGGGAGCCACGTACAAGGGTTTCGTGGGCGATGCGGCCATCACCGTCGGCGTCGGGACCATAAGCCCTGTGGCCGAGCGCCTTGTGCGGGTAACGGAGGAAGCGCTCTGGCAGGGCATCAAGGCAGCGAAGGCTGGCGGCCGTCTGGGGCAGATCTCAGCGGCCATTCAGGCTCAGGTCGAGGGGAACGGCTTCTCTGTGGTGCGGGAGTACGTGGGCCACGGCGTCGGTCGGAGTATGCACGAGGAGCCGCAGGTGCCCAACTTCGGTCCGCCCGACCGGGGGCCGCTGCTTCAGAAGGGCATGACGCTGGCGTTGGAGCCGATGGTTACCACCGGCAATTGGCGAACCAAGAAGGATTCCGACGGTTGGACGGTGCGAACAGCCGATGGTAGCCTCGCCGCCCACTTCGAGCACACGATAGTGATAACGGAAGGCGAGGCGGAGGTGCTGACGCTTCGTTGAGGATGCTGGTAAACTATCTGGGGGTGATTGGGCTTCGGGCCCTTTATGGGTAAAAAAGAAGCTATAGAGGTCGAAGGGGTAGTCAAAGAAGCGCTGCCCAATGCTGTGTTTCGGGTAGAGCTGCCCAATGGGCACCGGGTTCTTGCCCACGCCTCTGGCAAGATACGGGTGCACTTCATCCGTATTCTGCCCGGCGACCGAGTGCTGGTGGAACTGTCGCCATACGACCTTACTCGTGGTAGGATTACCTATCGGCTCCGCTAGACTTTTCGGTGGCAGCAGGACTGACGATGAAAGTAAAGGCTTCGGTCAAGCGACGGTGCGATAAGTGCAAGATCGTGCGTCGCAAGGGTGTGGTGAGGGTGATCTGCGAAAACCCGCGGCACAAGCAGCGCCAAGGGTAGAGGAGGCGTTATGGCACGTATCGCTGGCGTGGACATTCCCAGGGACAAGCGGGTGGACGTGTCGCTGCGCTACATCTACGGCATAGGGCCCACTCTGGCCCACAACATCTGCGACAACGCACGAGTGGAGCCCGCCACGAAGGTGCGGGACCTAACGGACGACGAGATCAGCCGCATCCGTGAGTTTATCGACCGGAATTATACGGTGGAGGGCGAGCTGCGCAAGGGAGTGCGGCAGAACGTGCAGCGCCTCATCGAGATCAACTGCTATCGGGGAGTGCGCCATCGCCGTGGCCTGCCGGCACGTGGCCAGCGCACTCGGACCAACGCTCGCTGCAAGCGAGGCCCGCGCAAGACGGTGGCTGGCAAGCGGCGGGCGATGACGAAGAAGTAGGACGGCCAGCTAGAGGTAAGCAGCAAGGAGGGATATGGCTGAGAAGAAAGGCCGAAGCCGGGCAAGACGGCGGGAGCGCAAGAACGTTCCCGTGGGCCGTGCCTACATTCAGTCCACGTTCAACAATACGATCATTACACTGACCGATCCCAACGGCAACGTGCTCGCCTGGGCTAGCGCGGGCACGGTCGGCTTCAAGGGCTCCCGCAAGAGCACGCCCTACGCTGCCCAGATAGCGGCCGATAGGGCGGCGAAGCGGGGGATGGAGCACGGGCTGCGCCAGGTGGAGGTCTATGTGAAGGGGCCGGGTAGCGGGCGCGAGGCGGCCATACGCTCTCTCCAGGGGGCGGGCATCCAGGTGACGAGCATCCGGGACGTGACCCCTATTCCCCACAACGGTTGTCGCCCACCCAAGCGGCGGCGAGTGTAAGGTGGGGACGTTTCTGTCTCAGGTGGTGAAGGAGAGCTAGTGGCACGCTATAGAGGACCTGTTTGTCGGATATGTCGGCGCTTGGCCGAAAAGCTCTATCTGAAAGGGGAGAAGTGCTACACTCCCCGCTGTCCCTTTGAGCGCCGTCCCTACGCACCTGGGCGACGCTCCATGCGGCGGCGCAAGGTGTCCGACCGCGGCCTTCAGCTGCGGGAGAAGCAGAAGGCGCGCTCCGCCTACGGCCTGCTGGAGCGGCAGTTCCGCCGCTACTACAGGGAGGCGGTGCGGAGCAAGGGCATCACGGGCGAGGATCTGCTGTGCATCATGGAGATGCGGCTGGACAATGTTGTGTACCGTCTGGGCTTCGCCGATTCGCGCAACCAGGCTCGCCAGTTGGTGCTGCATGGCCATATCAGCGTAAACGGCCACAAGGCCGATATCCCCTCTCACGTCATCAAGGTGAACGATGTCATCGGTTGGACGGCGAGGGGGGCTAAGAGCGGAATCTTCCAGGTGGTCAAGGAGCAGGTGGCCGAGCGGTCTCTTCCATCCTGGCTGAGCCTGGACGGTGGGCAAATGACGGGGCGGGTGCTGTCGCTACCAACCATGGAAGACATCGGCGCCAAATTCGACCCGGCTACTGTTGTTGAGTACTACTCGCGTTAGCAATCACTTGTTGCCAGAGTGAGGAGGTGGGTCTCAGTGACCCAGTTGGTCGTTGCCCAGGTTGAGATTGTGGAGAGCGACGACAACTATGTGTGCATCGTCGCCGAGCCTCTGGAGCCAGGCTTCGGCACTACCGTGGGCAATTCCTTGAGGAGGGTTCTTCTCAGCTCTCTGCCGGGCGCTGCTATTACCTCCGTGCGCATCGACGGCATACAGCACGAGTTCTCTACCATTCCTCACATGAAGGAGGACACCATCGAGTTCCTCCTGAACGTGAAGGAGCTTCGCCTGCGGGCCCTGTCCGACCGGCCGGGCACGCTGCTGCTAGAGGTGAGCGGTCGTGAAGGGGAAATAACCGCCGCCGAGATCCAAGTTCCGCCGGACTATGAGATCCTCAACCCTGAGCAGCACCTGGCCACGCTGGACTCGGCGGAGGGGGAGCTGAGGGTGGAGTTCAATGTGGAGCAGGGCCATGGCTATGTCCCGGCGGGGGAGAGCGATGAACTGCCCATTGGGGTAATCCCGGTGGACGCCATTTACACGCCCGTGCGCAAGGTGAACTATAGGGTGGAGCGCACGCGCGTGGGCCAGATCAGCAACTATGACCGCCTGGTGCTGGAGGCCTGGACGGACGGCACCATGACCGGCGTGGAGGCCATGAGCCAGAGCGCCGATATCCTTTTGGAGCAGCTCTCCCCGTTCAGTCAGTTGGGTAAGCCGGCGCCGCCAATGGTGGAGCGCGGTCTGGGTGCGGGCACCGTGCTCACGCCGGACCGCTACAACACGACCATTGAGGACCTCAGCCTGTCGGTGCGGGCCTACAATTGCCTCAAGCGCAGCGGGCTGATGACGGTGGGTCAGGTGCTGGAGAAGAGCGAGGACGAGCTTCTTGCCCTACGCAACTTCGGCCGCAAGTCCTACGACGAGCTCAAGACGCGCCTGCGGGAACTGGACTTCCTGCCCGACGAGACGGTGGAGGAGGAACTGCCGGTCGAGGTTCCCTCGGTGATCGAAGAGGAAGGGCTACCGGCGGTGGTCGGGCGCGGCAGGGAGGCAGCGGCTGTGACGGCAGAGCCGGCCGCTGGTCTTGAAGAGCCCACGGTGGTCGTCGAGGAGGCAGCGCTGCCGAAAGCGGCCGAGGTGGCGGCGCCAGAGCTTGCTGAGGAGGCGGTGGCCGCGCCGACTGAGGAGGAGGTCGAGGCCAAGGCTAAGCCTAAGGCTAAGCCCAAGGCTAAGGCTAAGGCCAAGGCAGAAGAGCCAGCGGTTGAAGAAGAAGAGGGCGAAGAGATGGCCGAGTGGCAGCGGATGCTGCAAAAGCTGAAGGACGAGGTCGGCGAGGAGGGCGAGGGCTAGCCGACATGGCGCACGGTATCGCTGGACGCAGGCTGAGTCGCTCTCCGAGCCACCGCCTGGCCATGTTTCGCAACCAGGTGACCGATCTGCTACGTCATGAGAAGATCGTGACCACCGAGGCCAAGGCGAAGGAGGTGCGGAGCATCGCCGAGAAGGTGATCACGCTGGGCAGGCACGGAACCCTTCACGCTCGGCGACGGGCTCTGCGCATCGTGAGCGACAAGGATGTGCTGAAGAAGATCTTCGATGAGTTGGGGCCTCGCTATGCCAGTCGGCCCGGCGGCTATACGCGCATCATCAAGCTGGGGCCGCGTCAGGGCGATGCCGCTAGGATGGCCCAACTGGAGCTGGTGGAGGAGGAAGAGGAAGAGGAGGAGGAGAAGCAGTAGGGAGCCTGTCGGCCAGCCGGCGGGTGGCGGGTTGTCATCGTGGTGGTCGAGCAGGGCGAGGAGGAAAGATCCCTTCGGAGAATTGTCCTGGTGGTGGAGTATGACGGAGCGGCCTATGCCGGCTCTCAGTATCAAAAGAATGTTCCCACCATCCAGGGGGAGTTGGAGAAAGCGCTGAGCAAGCTAACAGGCGAACGAACGAGGGTGGCGCTGGCCGGTCGCACCGACGCCGGTGTCCACGCCGAGGGACAGGTAGCTTCCTTTCGGACGCGGGCGCCCTACGAGGTGGAGGTGTTCGTGCGGGCGCTGAACGTACATCTTCCTGAGGATATCGTCGTGCGTTCGTCCCGTGAGGTGCCGCTAAGCTTTCAGGTGCGTCGGCAGGCAAAGAGGCGGCGGTATCGCTACCTCATATACAACGGGCGGGAGCGGCCAGCCCTTCTCAGGGGCTACTGCTGGCACGTCGCCCAGCCTCTGGACGTAGAAGCGATGCAGGCGGCAGTTCGACAACTTGTGGGTGAGCACGATCTCGCGTCCTTCGCTGCACCGTCGGCCCCCGGCAGGACTGTGCGAACGGTGTACAGGGCCGTGGTTCGGCGTCAGCGTTCCTGGGTGACGTTCGACATCGAAGGCAACTCGTTCCTGTTGCAGCAGGTGCGACGGACGGTAGGGGCGCTGGTGCAGGTGGGCCTGGGCAAGCAGACGGTGGAGGACTTCCGGCGGCTGCTGGCGTCGGCTGAGAGAGGAGCAGCCACTCAGGTGGCGCCGCCGCAGGGGCTCTGCCTGATGGCTGTAGAGTACGAGGGTTTGAGTGAAAGTGGCCACGAAGAGGACACGAACCTTTAGCCTGAAGGGCGGCGATATCACCCGCGACTGGGTGGTGGTAGACGCGGCCGACCAGACGCTGGGACGTCTGGCAACGCGCATAGCGCGCCTTCTGCGGGGCAAGCACAAGCCCACCTTTTCGCCTCATCTGGAGATGGGCGACTACGTCATCGTGGTGAATGCCGCGCGCGTGCGGGTGACCGGTAAGAAGCTAAGCGATAAGGTCTACTATCGACACTCCGGCTATCCGGGCGGGCTGAAGAGCATCACGCTGGGCGAGCTGATGGCCAGCAAGCCCACGCGGGTCATCGAGATGGCGGTGCGGGGCATGCTGCCCCACAATCGCTTGGGGCGAAAGCTGCTGCGCAATCTCAAGGTGTACGCCGGGCCGGAGCACCCCCACGAGGCGCAGGTGAAAGGCGCCCAGAAGGCGCAAGAGGCGGCCGGCGAGGCAGCTTCCGGCTAGGAGGACGAAGGAAAGTGGTCGAAGAGCAGGTCATCGAGGGGCAGCACTACTACTACGGAACGGGTCGGCGCAAGAGGGCGGTGGCCAGAGTGCGCTTGTATCCGGGCACAGGCACGATCGTCATCAACGGCAGGCCCTTCGAGGAGGTGTTCAACCGGCCGGCCTACCAAGTCATCGTCCGCCAGCCGTTGCTTCTCACGGAGACCCTGGACAAGTTCAACGTGCAGGTGAAGATAAACGGCGGGGGCACCACTGGTTGGGCCGAGGCCATCGCTCACGGCATTGCGCGGGCGCTGGTGGCCGCCGACGAGCAGTACAAGCTGACTCTCCGCAAGGCTGGGCTTCTCACGCGCGACCCGCGGGTGAAGGAGCGCAAAAAGTACGGGCTTAAGCGAGCCCGTAAGGCGCCTCAGTACACCAAGCGCTAACGGCCGGCCAGCCGTTCCTTCAGCGTGGCGATGGGCGGAGTGGGCGCAGGCTCGACGTCATTCAGAATCGCCAGGTAGAGGCTCACCCAGTCGCCGAACAGGATGGCGCTCATCATCTGGGCCAGAGGGCTCTTCCCTTCGGCGTCGACCGTCGCGCTCTCCACACCTGCCTCCTCCAGAGCCGTTTGGGTGAGGTCGTAGCGCAGGAGAACGCGCGGATGGAGGGAGGGCGCCCGCAGAAAGACCACCAGGGCCTTGCCTGCTATCTCCTTGGGCAGGCCATAGCCGACGATGGCGTTGTGATTGGCCTCGGGCAGCTCCTCGTAGAAGCACCACATCTTGCTGGTCTCGTTGAGCTGGCCCTTCCAGCGGCGGGCCACCTGGGCCAGGATGCCGGCGCTGTAGACTACGGGCAGCCGCTGGTGTAGCCGCTGGGCGAGCTGTTTGGCGGGGTTGCGAGCCAGGGGCATCGTCTCGTCGATGCGGGTCGCCAGGTCTATCATGACGGCGATGGTCTCGTCCACGTCCTCGTTCTTGTCGGCCACTATGTCCACCTTCTGGGCGATGGCCAGAAGGGGCATGATGCCGTAGCCCAGGGCGGCCCGAGGCTCCGACTCGTAGTGAAAGACGAAGGCGGGGACGCCATTGGCACGGGCCGTGGTCAGAAGCTTGCCGCCGCCGGTGATGACCACCTTCTTGGCTCCCGTGCCCAGGCCACGCTCGAAGCAGGAGAGCACCTCCTCGGTGTTGCCGCTGTAGCTGGACGCTATCAGGAGCGTCCTTCCGTCCACCAGGAGGGGCAGCTCGTAGTCGCGATGGCTGAAGATGGGGATGGGGCTCTCCAGGGCTACCAGGGAGCCCAGGAGATCGCCGGCGATGGCCGAGCCGCCCATGCCGAGGATGACCACCTTGTCGATGTCACAGTAGTCGTCCGGCAGCTTCAAGGCTTGGACCTCCTGCCAGGCAGCGCGACATTGGTGGGGCAGGTCGCGGATGCGGTCCATCATCCCCTGGGGGTCGATCCTCTTGTAGGCGGCGAGGTCGTCTAGCACGCTCATGGCTACAGCTCCTTCGGCAGGCTCAGGGCAGGCCAACCAGCTCTTTTCCGGCCGCTAGAAGCTTCTGCACCAGGACTTGGTCTTGCACCTCCGTGTAGATGCGGAGCAGAGGCTCGGTGCCCGAGAAGCGAACGAGCAGCCACTCCCCGCCCTCCAGGCAGAAGCGGAAGCCGTCGGTGGTGTCAGTCTGGACGACCCTCAGTCCGGCCAGCCGCTCGGGGCGGGCGCGCGACAGGCGTTCGATCAGTTCGGTCTTCTGGTCTGACTCCAGGCGGATGTCGACGCGGTCGTAGTAGTGGGGCCCTACCTTCTCGTATAGCTCGGCGATCAGCTCAGAGGGGCGGCGGCCACGGCGGGCCATGAGGTCGAGGAAGTAGAGGGAGGAGAGGACGCCGTCGCGGTCGGGCGGGTGATGACGAAAGGCGAAGCCGCCGCTCTCCTCGCCGGCTATGAGGGCATCCTCGGCGATCATCGTAGGGCCCAGGAACTTGAAGCCGACGGGCGTCTCGTGCACGGCGACGTCGTACAGCTCGCCCAGGCGCTGGATCATTCGGGTGCTGGTGACCGATTTGACCATGGGCCCGCGCTGGCCGCGTACCTCCAGCAGGTAGTAGGCCAGCAGGGCGAACACTTGGTGCTGATTGATGAACTCCCCCTTCTCGTCGACGATGCCTACGCGGTCGGCATCGCCATCGGTGGCCAGGCCGACGTCGGCGCCGGTCGCCTTGACGGTATCGATGAGCTCTCCCAAATGGCGGGTGATGGGCTCCGGCTGAAGGGCGGGAAACAGTGGATTGCGCTCGCCGTGCAGCTCCTGCACCTGGGTAGCGCCGCCGATCAGGAGCTGGGGCAACCAGCCGATGCCAGCTCCGTACATGGAATCGACGACGACTCGTAGGCCGGCGGCTCGCAGGGCTTCCAGGTCGACCAGCTCGGCCAGGTGCTCCAGATAGGGCTGGCGGGGGCTGATGAACTCCACCAGGCCCTGCTCCTGGGCTTCGGCCAGGGGCAGACGAGGCACATCGGAGGCCAGGATGGAGGGCAGGGTCTCCTCGAGGCGGGCGATGGTCTCGGGCGAGGCGCTGCTGGCGTACTCGGGCTTGTACTTGAAGCCGGACCATTGGGCAGAGTTGTGGCTGGCGGTGATGATCACTGCGCCGCCGGCCTTTCTCTGAAGGAGGGTATGGCTGACTACCGGCGTGGGCACAGGCGAGTCGCAGAGGTATGTGTGGATGCCGTTGGCGGCCGCCACCTCGGCGACGGCGGCGGCGAAGTCCTCGGAGGCGAAGCGGGTATCGTAGCCGATCACCAGTCCTCGCTCGGCGAGGCCGGTTTCTTTCAGGTAGAGGGCTACGCTCTGGGCGCAGGCGCGGACGTTTGGGAAGGTGAAATCTTCGGCGATGATGGCCCGCCAGCCGTCTGTGCCGAACTTGATCTCGGTTGTCATCACTGAAAGCCCTTTCCTAGCCAGTTGGCCTCGGCTCTTCCGGGGCGAACAGAGGCAGATCCTGGGCCGCTTCTGTTAGGTCCTTGATCGTATCGATGGAGCGCCAGTAACAACGGGCGCGGTAGGCCCGCAACTGGCCCCTCTCGGCCAGCAGGGGGAAGACGGTATCCTCGTGGTCACCCAGATCCGGCAGGAGATCGAAGAAGGGGCGGGAGAGAACGT
>CP070630.1:1241192-1249395 GCA_020356025.1 Dehalococcoidia bacterium
TGCTTTTCGATAGCGGGTCTGAACAGCGGATAACTTTGGGGTTTACGCTTGGGGGTCAGGTATTGGTGGCACAGCGCTTAAGCACAAATGGTTAAGAGTCAGCTGCTCTTCCAATTGAGCTAGCGGCCCGAAAGCAAACCGAGATGGATGCCTTCATATCTTATTACATAGGCGATAGGAGTCAAGGCCAGCCGTGCCATGCTGGCAGGCGCGAGGGTGGGCAAGGGAAGAAGGCAGCGTCAGCAAGCCCTACCTCACCCACCGTCTCCTGGCATACCACGTTCCTCCGCGCACCACGCCCCGTGGCTCACTCACGGATCCACTATCAACTTCCGGTCAGCCGTTGGCTCCTTGCCAACAGCGCGCCAGATCCCGTTCTACGCCGCCTCGCGAGGCCCAACGGGACGTGTCAAGGCCTTGTGATCGGTTCGTCAACGGATTAAACGTTAACACCACCGTTAACGCAACCGTTATGTGAAGCGTCTTACTGTGTGGAACCGACTGTGAGGGAAGGGGACGACAGACAGAAGTCAGGCGGTCCTGTGTGATGGAAGACCGTCGACCAGGGCGAAGCAAACTCGTCTCCCCGTCGTGAATGCAGTGACGCGGCGGATGATCGCGTCCAGAGGAGGTGGGTGCTATGTTGCGGAGGTTGCTGCTCGCAAAGGCTCGTGAGGAGCAAGGCCAAGGCCTCGTCGTAGCAACGCTTGCCATGGTGGTGATCTTGGCGTTTGCGGCCATGGCTATCGATGTTGGGCTGTTCCTCCACGAGAGACGGGAGCTTCAGAAGGCGGCCGACGCTGCTGCACTGGCCGGCGCCGCCGAGCTGCCGGGGTCACCGGCGGACGCCATGCAGAAGGCGCACGAGTGGGCGGCGAACAACGGAATCGATGGCGGCGAGTTTGGGTCCGTCGAGATAGTGACTACCTACGTCCCCAATGACAGCATTACCGTTCGGCTGCAGCGGGACGTCCCATTCGCCTTCGCCCGGGTGCTGGGCTTCACCAGCGACACGATGAGCGCCGATGCCACCGCACGGATCGGTTCCCCGGCTGGCATGAGCGGCCTGGTGCCCTGGGCCACAGAAGAGGCGAGTGTTCAACAAGCCATCGAGACTGGAGAGGCGGTTACCCTGGAGTTCGGGGCTCCCGGAATGGGAGAAGGGAACTTCGGCGGCATTGTTCTCGATCAGCCCGGCGGTGACGAGTACGAGGAGAACATCAAATATGGAGCCGAGCAGATGATCTGCTCGGTAAACCAGATACCGATCCCGGGCTGTGACACAGCGGTCAAACCTCAGACCGGCAACCAAGCTCAGATCATGGCTCAGTCGGAAGGCGCCGTGGTTTGGCGAATGGACAACACCAGTGGCACCTGCGCGGTCTTCGACAACGTATTTGCGTCCACAGGCGATGGCACGTATGAAATAAACGCCGGCTGCAACCCGTTTGCAGCGGGCGTGGAAAGCTGTGATGAAGTGCAGAGTTGCCTGATTGTGCCTATCGTGGTGATCGATGAGTTCCCGGAAGGGTCAAGTGAATTCATGCCGGTGCTGGAGTTCGCACTGTTCTTCTTAGAGCAGTTCGACCCGGGCAGCTGCAACCCTGCCAGCTGCCAAGTAGAGGGCCGCTTTGTCAACGCTAAGGTGAGCCTTCCCGCGCTGCTCGGAAGTTATGACCCCGAGGGTTCCTTTCATTTCGTGCGCCTGATCGAGTGATAGGGGCTGTGACCCGTAAGGCTCCCGTGCATGGTGCAGCCCGCCCCTGCGTCCGTAGGCCGTTCCCCTCACAGCTCCTGCGACCTCTGCTGGCGCGTGCAGATGGCTATACCGCACGATGCGCCGTCCTTAGTCGCAGCCGCGAGGGTGGGCAAGGGAAGAAGCTACGGTTCGCAAGCCCCCTCGGCTATGCTGGCCCGCACGAGACGTCGTCGACGTAGCTCTTCGCTTCCAGCTCGGTCTCCACCGTCTGACAGAAGTCGGGCACATTGGTCGTCAGTAGGGCGCGGCCGATGGGCGGCCAAATCTCCATGATCAAGAACTCTAGGTCTTCGTCGTAAGCACGCAGCAGCGCAGCGGCCTCATCGATATCGTCCTGCGTTACCGAGGTATTGAACTGTACCGTCACCTCGTATTGGGGCGCTTCGGCGAGGGCGATGATCCCCTGCATCTGATCCAGAGTCGTCAGGTTGCTGATCTCGGGCCGCTTAGCGAACCAGCGCGACCAGCCCTGCGTCCCGGGATCGAGGTCGTAGGCAGCGATCACAGCGCCCTCGCCGCAGGTGTCGAAAGCCTGCTCAGCGTCGGTGCCGTCAGCGCCGTCCCAAACCGCTATGGCCCACTTGCCTGGGTGGGGACAATTGTGCATCGTGTCATCCTGAGCCTCGGAGGAACCCTGCCCCATCGCCCAGACAAGGGCCAGCAGGCCCAGGGCAAGCACACCTGTCAGGGACAAGAGCGCAAGTTTCCCCATAGAGTTGTGCATCGCGAACCTCCCGAGCAAGAGTTGGTGTACTCTATCCTACTCGCAGCCGCGAGGGTGGGCAAGGGAAGAAGCTACGGCCACTACGAACGACACGATGGCGTTGGCGAGCAAGGGGGGCAGGAGCCCGACAAGGAGCGGGGTGTTGGATGATATGGGTGGGTATCCCTGTCAATACCTCTCCCACTCATCGAACGGTGCGGTCTCGGGGTTGAGGAGCTCCTCAGCGCCAACGGTCGCGAACTCCATGCCTCTAATCACCCAGCGGCTATCTAAGTACTGCAGGAGAATGCTCCGCACCGTCCGAACAGGCTCGCTGGCTGGGCCGTCGGGAGTGATCGCCGTCAGGATGGCCACCTCGTAGGTTCGTTCAGGGTCCGTCGAGCGCCACTTGCCGATCGCGTAGAGCCGCACGGCGCCGGGCCCATAGTCATCACCCTCTTCGAGGAGGGCCTTGGAGAAGTAGTCCTCGATTGCCGTCACAAGGCTCGTGGGCCGCATCAACAGGCCCTCAGAACGCCAGTACCAATGCTCCACCACCTCGACCTGCTGATCCATCTCCTGGCACAGACCCGGCTCGGAGGCTGGTCCCAATCCCTCCTGAGCGAAGTCTGCCTCGCTGCACGTGTAGCTTATACCTTCCACCCGATCGGCGAAGAAGGCTGTGTCCTCTACCTCCACTGCCTGGGCAACTACGTCAGCGAATTCCACGAAGTCCTCGGGGTCAGCGCCCGCCGCCGTTGGCGTGGGCGTAGCGAATGGTACCTGGGCATCGTGCACACTGCAGTCGCCGAGGGACGCGTCGGAGAGATACTTCGAGTGTGCCCATCCTTCCTCGGGCCTCGTGAGGTGATACCAACCGTAGCCGGCTTCCACCGCGGTTGGCGACCTTTTCCCCGGCTCCGTAAGGACGAAGCGATCGACTGCGATGACTTCGTCGTCGCTGAGCAGGGCCAGGGCCTCGCTCTCTACCGAGGGCGAAGCGCGGAGATTCAGACCCGCACCGCCGGCGCAGACACGCATGTCTCCTGGTAGTACTGTCAATTGGTAGGTGATGTTCTGCGTGCCGAACCAGAATTGCCATTCGCCTTCGGGCGTTCTACCCAAGAACTCGATCGCTCCTCCGCCTGGATAGAAACTAGTCTCGAACGCTGCTATCCCACGCTCTGGGGTACCGGTCGAAGGCAGCGGAAGAATGCAAACCGGACTCTCATCAGTCGGCGTGCAGTTCGGGCCGGCCACGCCGTCAAGAACAACCTCGGCCGCAGCCAGCGCTCGATCTGCCTCTGATTCCGGCGTTGCAGTACCTGGCCTGGGAGTCGCGCCAATGGTTGGCGATGCAGACGACGTCGCCTCTTGGCTGGCCGTTGCTGTAGCCGCTTCTTGCTCTTCTTCCTCGCAAGCGACGGCCAGCGTTGCGACGAGGAGCGGAACCAAGAGAGCAGCGAGCCACTTCATCGGGACACTTCCAATGCACTACGTTCCCAGTGGCAACGTCATGTTACTCGCAGGCGCAATGGTTAGCAGGGTAACCCAAGCCACACGGCAACGGCCCCCAGTGTTTTTCTCCCTAGTGCCACGCCTCGGAGACAGTGTAGGCGATCTCCACGGTCAACATCTCTTCTTCACTCCAGTCAGGACGGACGCCTGGATAGCAGTAGACTACGAGGTCTCCTGAGCCAGTAGGTTCCGGGGAGGCGCACCAGTCGATTCCGTCAGAGCAGGCAAAATCCGCCCTTCTTCCGCCGGGCAGCTCACCAGTCGCGCCAGTTACCAAGTGGCAGAGGGGATCTCCTGGCGCATGAAGTACCAGAAACCAAGGGAATTCCTCTCCAGCTGGCCCGCGCACGTCAGCAGGGTCGTCCTCTCCTCCCCATCGAGCGAAGATGGTGGTACTTTCATCACGAGGGTCGTCAGGGCAGGCTAGAATCATCGCCTCAGCGCTCAAGAAGCAGGGGTCATGGATCATTTCATCCAGGCTGCACCTGAAACCGTCGGCGCGCAGCGTTGACAAGGACCCTGTCCAGCAGTCGGCCACCGGGAGAGTAGCAGGGTCGGGGAACGTACCTAGCGGTTCATAGCGATGCATCGCCGTTGCTGTGGGTGTGGGAGATGGGCTAGGGGCAGGCTCAGGCGTAGGCGTGGCCTCGGCGGTCGGGGTTGCCTCAGTGGTCGGCGTTGGCTGTGGAGTCGCCGCTGCTGTCGACGCTGGACTGGGCGTTGCCGTAGCTGCTTCTTCCCCCTCTTCTCCCTCACAGGCAAGAGCCAGCGTTGTGATCAGCAATGGAACTAGAAAAGCAGTAAGCCACCTCATCGGCTTACCTCCCACAAAAGAGTAGGCGACTCAATGTGCCCATCCTACTCGCAGCCGCGAGGGTTGGCAAGGGAAGAAGCTACGGCCACTACGAGCGACACGATGGAGTCGGCCAACAGGGAGAGAGAGTCGAATCAAACGGATCTAACCAACCGCCTTCGCTTTTCCTGCGCCGCTTTGCTGAAGGGACATTCCTCCAACTCGCACTTGCTGCAGCCGGTCCCTTGATGAACCACGAACCCTGCCGCCACCAAACCGAGAAGAATGCCCACTAGTATGTGTTCCGTCGTGCCAAAGTCCGCGACCTTGCCAGAGAACCCGATTACCCAGGCGATCACAGGCAGTAGTGTGGCAACAATGGTGGTTGCGAATTCGATGACGCCCGCAGCGACGTTGAACCCCCTAGTCTCATCTCTGCGAAACATGAGTCGCGTAAGATGCCCCCAGCCGTAGGTCGGACAGTCCTGTCCGTAGTAAGGGCAGGTGCGGCATACGAAGTAACGCCCGACCGTCAGGATTCCCACCCAGACTACGATGTATAGCCAGAAGAAGAGTTGTGTCGTCTGCCAGAGGATGTAACCGCCTAGGAATAGCGCCGGAATGAAAAGAGCCAGGTTGAGCAACATCACTCTACGGGGCCAACGAGGTAGCATGAAACAAACCTTCCTTCATTTGAAATCGGCCTTGTGTATCTCCCGATCAGGCTGACCACGCTATGATGGGCTCATTCTAGCGGCAGGGGCGAGGGGTGTAAACGGTGGTCGCTCACTCCATCGCTGCCACGAACCTCACGATGGCGGTAGCAACCAGCAGGAGAAGGAAAGGCGCGGACTCACCAGAGCCGCAACGTGCGACACCAGCTCCGGACGATATCTTCAAAGACTGCCGTGGCTTGATTCGCTGGCTTCTGGTGTCTTCCCAGTTCATCCACCTGCCACTCCAAGTACCAGTACTGGCCTAGAGGATGTGTCCAGGTGGATGCTACAGACCAGAGCTGTTCACGGAGATGGGTTGCTGGCCAATGGTGCAGATCTGTCAAAGGGAAGTCTGGGCAAGATACCCACAGGTTCAGCTGGACTCTCTCGATTGCGTCAGCCTCGGTATAGACTCTCTTAAGTTCAGAAGCTGCCGTGGAGCGTCGAATACGTCGCGTACTCTCCACTGCCACCGCCGATCCAACCGCTCCGCCAGGCACCTGTGCCAGTGCCCGATTCCTCCCCTTGATCGACGTGAGATGTGTGTGCCAGCTGGCTTCACGAACGTGCTCTGCGCCCTCTCGCCGCTCTTGCCATCGCTTCGCCATCTTCACGCCACCTCCGTCACAACGAGTGACAGGCCTGCCAGTTCCCGACAAAGAGAAAGGTCCGGGGCCTAGCCCCAGACCTCTTGTCCGTGTGACTAGCCTCTCCCTGGTGCCTACGGGGTTAGCTGACGGGTTCGGCGAAGGGAGATTGCCTACCCCGAATGATTCGGAGATTCACCCCACTGGTTGGTTCCCCCGCCCCCAGCGATCTGCGCCGGAGTTCGGCCGTATTCTCTTTCTTGAATTATACATAATCGGATGCCCTCTTGGCAAGTCCACGAGTGCGCGCAAGAATCAGGCTTCTCACCTCATCGTCACTACGAACGACACGATGGCGTTGGTCAGCAGGGGGGGCAGGTGTGGAGTGAGAGGTCTTCAAGTGCTGCGGGAGCAAAGATGGCGACGTGAGCGGCGCCCTTCCGCCCCCAATGGTTGCCCTCTAGTCCTTAAAGGAGATTATCTCGCCGAAGTACTCCCACTTGCCCTTACCGTCCTCTACCGTGGCCCTCAGCATCATCATATCTTCGGATACCAAGTGGTCTGTCGGGCTGAGACTGATGGTGGGACCGGGTATGACAAGCTCGAGTTGGTAGTCCTTAATGGAGTGGACGGCATCCATCAGGCCCTGTCGTGTCAGATTGTCACAGGTCCTGCTCAAGGCCTCGACGGTTAGTACCCCAGCCACCTGGCCGACGATGGTGAAGTTGCCGGGAACCATGTCGCCGTACTCCTGCATGATTCGGTAGTGCTCGGCTACCGCCGAATCATCGGTCCAGTCCGACTGCTTGAGGGGCCAAAGACTGATGACTCCCTCCATGAGTTCTGGCGAGGAATACTGGAACATCATGGGGTCAGAATTGACGTAGCTGATCAGAAGTTCGGGATCCCAGCCCAGGCGGTCGGCTTCCTTGATGAGCTGAGCACACGGCGGTGGGATACAGGCACCAACCACCACCTCGGCGCCGTCGTTCATCAGGTTGGCGACCTGGGACCGGATGCTGATGGCGGTGACCTCATAGCTCTGCTCCGACACCAGCTCGTTCTTGGCGGAGTCCAGGCTACTCTTCAGACCGCTCAGCACGTCCTTGCCGAAGTCATCGTTCTGGTAGAGAATGCCGACCTTCTTGCCCGGCATATTCTCCGAGATGTACTTGCCGAAGACCGTCCCCTCGACGACGTAGTCCGGCGCAATGGGAACCGACCACGGATGCGCCTCGGGGTCAGCGGCCCACTTGTGGGCCCCCGATACGATCCACAGGTCTGGTATTCCCTGCTCGTTCAGATCCTCCCAGACGGCGGAATGAGCGGCCGTCCCCAGGCCGGCGATGATGGCGAACACCTTGTACTCCTCCACCAGCTTGCGGACGGCCTCGACGGCCCTGGCCGGGTCGTAGTTATCATCCTCCACCTTGAGAAAGATCTGGCGGCCGCAGACGCCCCCTTCCTCTATATTGACGTACCTGAAATAGGCTTCGAGGCCGGAGCGGATGGGAGCGTACGCCGCTCCGTAGGTGCCGCTAAGGGCGAAGTGACTGCCGAGGATTATCTCCGTGTCGCTAATGCCCGGAACCTCCCCCACCTCAGTAGGAGTGCCGGTCGCGGCAGCGGTAGGAGTGGCAGTGGGCGTGGGCGTTTCCTCTCCTTCTTCCTCCTCGCAGGCCACTACCAGCAGGGAACCCGCCACCAACGCCATGACCACGAGCAGATAGAGCCACCGAAATCTCATGGCTTACCTCCCATGAACCAGTCCCGTTGACGCACCCATCCTACTCGCAGGCGCAAGGGTTGACAAGGGACGGACGGCGAGCGCCTGCTATTGCCACCAACCACGCCTCGTTGACTTATTTCGGCCCTTCTGCTAGCTTTTACATACGCGGGCGATTAGCTCAGTTGGTTAGAGCGCAGCGTTGACATCGCTGAGGTCAGAGGTTCAAATCCTCTATCGCCCACCATTTTCTGAATATCGAAAGGCGCAGACTAGGACGAGTAGCGGCGGTACGGCGTCAGAGAGGGCAACCCCAGGCTGAGAGGTGCCTGCCCTCTGCCGGCGCGAAGACCCCCTAGGAGCCGGCTGGCGAACGTGTGCGGACGTCAGTAGCCAGCCCC
>CP070630.1:1249495-1263203 GCA_020356025.1 Dehalococcoidia bacterium
CCCCGGCGGCGCCGTCTATGAGCGGGTCGCCGCTTTCCCCCTGGGCCAAGCCTGAGGCGGATACTACCCGTACCCGTTAGAGTGCTCGCGGTGCCAGCGCCAGGCGCTCTCGATGATCTCCGCGAGGGTAGGGAACTGGGGCCGCCAGCCCAGCTCGCTGTGGGCCTTCTCTGCTGAGGCCACCAAGGACGGCGGGTCGCCCGGCCGCCGCGGCTCCTCTCGCACGGGGATGTCCTGACCGCTGACCTTGCGAGCGGTCTCGATCACCTGGAGGTTGGAGAAGCCCTGACCGTTGCCCAGGTTGTACACGGCGCTCGCCTCTTTCAGGCGGTTGAGAGCCAACACGTGAGCACGAGCCAGGTCCAGCACATGGATGTAATCGCGGATGCAGGTGCCGTCGGCGGTAGGGTAATCGGTGCCATATAGGGGGACCACCTCTCGCTGGCCCAAGGCGACCTGGAGGACAATGGGGATGAGGTGAGTCTCGGGCCGGTGGTCCTCTCCTAGGGTAGCGGTAGCACCAGCAGCGTTGAAGTAGCGCAGGGATACGTAGCGCAGGCCGCACTGGCTGTCGTACCAGCGCAGCAGCCGCTCCACCACCGCCTTCGACTCGCCGTAGGGGTTGACGGGGTTGATGGGCGCGTCCTCGGGGATGGGGACGACCTGCGGCTGTCCGTAGACGGCAGCGCTGGAGCTGAAGACGAATCGCTTCACGTCATACTCCATCATGGTGTTCAGAAGGCAGATGACGCCACCGATGTTGTTGGCGAAGTAGCGGCCGGGCTCACTCATCGACTCGCCAGCGACGATGAAGCCGCCATAGTAGACGACAGCATCGATGCGGTGGTCGGCGAAGACGCGAGCCAGCATCTCCTGGTCGCGGACGTCTCCTACTATGAGATCGGCCTCGTCAGAGACAGCAGCGGCATGGCCACTGATGAGGCTATCGCAGACTATCACACGATGGCCGGCGGCCAGCAACTCGGCCGTGGTCACGCTGCCGATATAGCCAGCCCCTCCCACTACCAGTACCCGCATGGTCTACTCCCTTTGCCCGCCAGCACGCAGATCGAAGATAGCTACTCTCTCGTTCCTCATGACACCATCGTGTCGCACTAGCTGGCTGTCACCGACAAGCCCAAGACCTGCTCTCGCACCTCGGCCACCACAAAAAGCGAGCCCACCACACAGATGAGGTCGTCAGGTTCAGCCAGGGCCCGGGCTCGATCCAGGGCCGCCGCCACTGTGGGGTAGGTCTCGCTGGCCACGCCCTGGGCGGCGAAGGCAGCCGCCACCGCCTCGGGCTCAGCCGCCCGCGGGTGTTGCGAGCGAGTCGCGATCAGCCGGTCAGTCAGAGGCGCTAGCTCCTCAGCCATGGCTGCTATCGTCTTGCCCCCCGATACGCCCATCATCAGAATGGCGCGGCCGAAGGAGAAGTGATCTCGCAGCGCCTGCCGCAGGCGGCGGGCCGAGTCGCCATTGTGGGCGCCATCGACCACTATCAGAGGCTTGTCCCTCAGCACCTCCAAACGGCCCGGCCAAGACAGCTGGCTGAGGCCCTCCTCTATCGATTCTTCAGATACGGCGACACCGCCGCTTCGCAAGGCATCGATGGCGGCCACAGCCGTGGCGGCGTTCTCTAGCTGATGATCCCCCAGAAGGGGCAGCCACAACTCCCGCGAGCAGCGGGGTCCCGCCAGTCGAAAGCTCTGGCCCGTCAGGTCCCATCCCAGGCGCTGCACAGAGTAAGTTCCGCTCACTTCCAGCAGCGGAGCAGCCAGTTCCGCCGCCCTCGCGCGTATGACGGCGGCCGCCTCCGGGTAGGTCTGGGGCGCCATCACCAGCGTCGTTCCAGGGCGAAGAATGGCGGCCTTCTCCACGGCTATCTCCTCCACAGTATCGCCCAGGACAGTCGTATGCTCCAGGCTAATGGGAGTGATGACACACACTGCCTTCTCATCCACTACGTTGGTGGCATCCAGGCGACCGCCCATGCCCACCTCCAGCACCTGCCAGCGGACATCCCTGTCCTGAAACCAGAGGAAGGCCAGAGCGGTCAGCAGCTCGAAGGTGGTGAGCTGACCGAAGCGGCCGTCTTCGTTCTCTGCGACCGCCTGGGGGACAAGAGCTTCGGTCAGGCGAGCGAATTCGTCCTCGCCGATGGGCTCGCCGTCCACAACTATGCGCTCGCGGAAGCTGTGGAGGTGGGGGCTGGTGTACAAGCCGCTGCGATATCCCGCCGCTTGCAGGATAGAGGCGATCATGGCGGCCACGCTACCCTTTCCCTTGCTGCCAGCGATGTGGATGGCCTGGCGACCCAGGTGGGGATTGCCCAGGCGAGCCAGCAGAGACTGGACACGGCGCAGGTCGAATTTGGCGGCGGCGAAGGTCTGGGCGGGCGCTCTCTCCCAGTCAGTGAAGCCGAGAACGTACTCGATGGCTTGGCGGTAGTTCATAGTCGGGCGGGTATCAAGACCCCTCGCTGGCTGATTCATCCCGCTCGGCCAGTCGACGGTATCCCAGAAGAAGGAGTACGGCAAGTCCCACCGCCGCCACTGGCACGATGCCGGTGGCGGCAATGTCGTCGATGTCTTCGCCGGCTTGGGCAAAGGAATAGATGAAGGTGGCCACACCACCCACTATCAGACCGAGTCGCATGGCGTCCAGGCGTCTGCTCAACGCGACCCCGCTGGCGATCGAGCCCAGACCGATGAGGCCAGCGATGAGGAAAACGTTACGATGGTAGTCCTGGCAATCTTCCTCCCATTGCCGCTCGACATTTTCCGATTGCAGAGCGGGCCATCCCGGGTAATCAGGTTCCTCGTAGGTAGCGCGAATGCCAAGTGACACCACCAGTGTGAGGAGAACGGCAACTGCTGCGCTGTAGGCCAGCTTGATGACCAGATTCATGCTGCCAGTCTCCTCTCCTGATGATCTGCTGGATTATAGCACCGCTCTTTCCGCTGGCTCAACGAGACAGAAGCGTGTGCGAACTGTATGATCAATTGAGCTATGAGCAAACGCAATGCCCACCAGTACCTGGAGCGCATGCTGTCTCATCAAGGCGACCGCCGGCGCATCGCCGCCCTTCTGGAGCGGCGCTGGTCTCTGCCAGCGCGAGAGGACCACCCCCTGGGCCGACTCCAGAACCGCGCCCTCGGCCCGGTCCGGCTGCTGGTGCTGCTGGGGCCGAAGAATGCTTTCGGTGCGTCCTACTTTCAGGTCTTCCTGAGGCTCGCCGACGGCCGCTTGAGCGGTGAGCCGCTGCTCCTGGGTCTGCACAACAGCGGCCGCTATCCCGCTTACAACTGGATTGACGTGATCCGCTATGAAGACAGCGCCGTCTTCGAGAACGGCGAACGGCTGGACCTAGCCGCGGATGGGCTGGACCGTCGCCTCTTCCGGCTGCTGGGCCAGTTCATCCCACCCGGCGGTCACCTGATGGTGGAATACGAGTCGGAGGGACAACGGCCCACGGAGCGCATGCTGACCCTGGGCGTGCCGCCAGCGGCGACGCCGCTGGGGTACCTGTTTTTTCTTAGCGGCTGCGGGGCCAGCTTCCGCGATTGGTACATCAGTGAGGGGGGCCGAGAAGGCCCCCGCAAGCTTCAGGGATTCAGACCGCTCGATACCGAGGATGCCCGCCGCAAAGCGCAATCGATGGCGGAAGAGCTACGGCAGTTCCTGGCCCGTGCCCCCGAAAAAGAGCATCGCTGGTGGGAGAAACTGGCCCGCCGTCTGGCTCAGCGGGTGCTCAAGCGGCTGGAGACGTCAGAGGTTGCCGCCGAGCAGGGTTGACGGCCTGGGCAACCGTCAGTAACATGGCCTTGCTCGTGCGGAAAGGAACCGACCGGCTCGATGCCTGACGACGTTTCCCATCCTTTCCCCAGGAGCAGCCGTTTCGGTTCGTAGTTGCAGTGGGAGGAAAGTACGCTGTGATCACTATCAGCGCTATCAAGGCCGACATCGGTGGCTATGTGGGCCATTCGGCCATGCACCCCGAGGTGCTAGAAAAGGGCCGCGAGGAGGTGGAAAAGGCGCGCAAGCAGGGTCTCCTCATCGATCACCATGTGAGCTATTGCGGAGATGACCTGTTCCTGATCATGACCCACGAGCACGGGGAGAACCATGAGCCGGTACATAAGCTGGCCTGGGATACCTTCATAGCATGCACCGATGTGGCCAAGAAGCTGAAGCTGTATGGCGCTGGCCAGGACCTCCTGACCGACGCCTTCTCGGGGAACATCCGCGGCGCCGGCCCCGGCTCGGCAGAGATGGAGATCGAGGAGCGCCCCTCCGAGCCGCTCCTCGTTTTCATGGGCGACAAGACGTCGGCAGGCTCCTTCAACATGCCCCTGTACAAGATGTTCGCCGACCCCTTCACCACCGCTGGCCTGGTGATCGCTGACAGCCTCCACCAGGGCTTCAGCTTCGAGGTGCAGGACGTCGTCGAGCACAAGAAGATCACCCTCAACGCTCCCGAGGAGATATACGACCTGCTCATCTTCCTGGGAGCGCCCTCCCGCTACGCCGTGAAGAAGGTCTTCTCGCGGGCCACCGGCGAGGTAGGGGCCGTCTCCAGCACCGACCGGCTCTCCTTCATCGCCGGCCGCTACGTCGGCAAGGACGACCCCGTGTGCATGGTTCGCTCTCAAGGGAACTTCCCCGCCGTGGGGGAGGTCCTGGACCCGTTCGCGCTGCCCTTCATCGTTGAGGGGTGGATGCGCGGCTCCCACCATGGCCCCTGGATGCCGGTCGGGCTCAAGGACGCTCACCCCACCCGCTTCGATGGGCCGCCGCGGATCGCGTGCCTGGGCTTCCAGCTGGCGAACGGCAAGCTGGTGGGCCCGAGGGACATGTTCGATGACCCCAGCTACGATCACACCCGCCAGAAGGCCAACGAGATAGCCGATTACATGCGCGCGCACGGCCCCTTCGAGCCGCACCGCCTGCCGCTAGAGGAGATGGAGTACACCACCATGCCGGCCATCGCCAAGAAGCTGGCAGATCGCTGGGAGGCGCTGGACTAGCTGGTGCCCAAACTTCTCCTTGCCACCAACAACCTCGGTAAGGTCGGCGAGTACCGCCAACTCCTGGCCGACTGTGGCTGGGAGTTGGTGTCGCCAAGTGAGTTGGGCCTGAGCCTGGCGGCCGAGGAGACTGGCGATACGTACGAAGAAAATGCTACACTGAAGGCGCTGAAGGCCGCTCAAGTGGGCGGCCTTCACGCCCTAGCCGATGACTCCGGCCTGGAGGTAGGCGCGCTGGGAGGCGAGCCGGGGCCACGGGCAGCCCGCTTCGGCGGCGAGGGGACTACCTATCAGGAGAAGATGTCGCTCCTTCTGGAGCGCCTCCAGGGGGTGCCGCCTTCGGAGCGGGGTTGCCGGTTCGTTTGTGTGATTGCGATAGCCGATCCCCAAGGCGGGGTGCGGCTGTGTCGAGGGGAGTGCGAGGGCCTGGTGGCCGAGGCTCCCCAGGGGGAAGGCGGATTCGGCTATGACCCCATCTTCTATCTGCGGGAGCGAGGCCTGACCATGGCCCAGCTATCGGCGGAGGAGAAGAACGCCATTAGCCATCGCGGGCGGGCGGCCCAGAAAGCCCGCCAAGTACTGAAAGAACTGCTGCATGAGCACCAGCAACGACTTCGCGCCACCCAGGCCACTGATTGACCCCCTCCAGCGCTCCATAAGCTACCTGCGGGTGTCCGTCACCGACCGCTGCAACCTGCGCTGCGTCTACTGCATGCCCGAGCAGGGCGTCCCGTTCGTGCCGCATCAGGAGATCCTCACACTGGAGGAAATGACCCGCATCATCCGGGTGGCGGCGGGCATGGGCCTGCGCAGGGTGCGCCTCACCGGCGGCGAACCCCTGGTGCGCAAAGGCGTCGTCAATCTGGTGCGCTGGATCGCCCAGACGCCCGGCATCGAGGACATCTCTCTCACCACCAACGGTATGATTCTCGCCTCCTACGCCCACGAGCTGGCCGCCGCCGGCCTGAAGCGGGTCAGCGTGAGCCTGGATACTCTCCGCCCTCAGCGCTTTCAGCAGATCACTCGGCGCGGCGACCTCTCGGCCGTTATGGCGGGTATCGCCGCCGCCCGCGACGCCGGTCTGTCCCCCCTGAAGCTGAACGTGGTCATCATGCGGGAGGTCAACGACGACGAGATCGTGGAGATCGCCCGCACCACCCTAGAGGAGGACTGGCAGGTTCGGTTCATCGAGCTGATGCCCTTCATGGACGAGCAGGAGACGTGCATCAGGGACACCTCGCGGCCGCTGGACTTCATTCCCAGCCAGGAGGTGAAGCGGCAGATCGAGGAGGCGCTGGGCCCGCTGGAGGCGGCGGAGACCAGCACGGGCGGCGGCCCCGCCAAGTACTATCGCCTGCCCGGGGCCCAGGGTCTCATCGGCTTCATCAGTCCTCTCAGCGAGGCGCAATTCTGCGCCACCTGCAATCGCATGCGCCTCACAGCCGACGGCAAGATCCGCCCCTGCCTGCTCACCGACCAGGAAGTGAACCTGAAGGAGACGCTGCGCCGAGGCGGCAGCGACGATGAGCTACGCCAGCGCATCCTTAAGGCGCTGGACAGCAAGCCCGATGCCCATCACCTGGGGGACGGCAATCGCCCGAAGTGGCGGAAGATGGCTCAGATCGGAGGGTAGAGGCCTGCCGGTGGCCCTGCAGAGAATGAGGGACCTTTAGTCATGGCGCGCAGGCTCAGCCATTTGGACGAATCGGGCCGCCCGCGGATGGTAAACATAACCGCCAAGGCCGACACCGCCCGCCAGGCCGTAGCCAAGGGCAGCGTCTACATGAAGCCCCAGACCCTGGCCCTCATCCAGGCCGGGCAAGTGGCCAAGGGCGACGTCATCTCGCTGGCCCAGGTGGCGGGCGTCATGGCCGCCAAGAAGACCCACGAGCTGATCCCCTTGTGCCATCCCCTCCTGCTCACCGACATCAATGTCCAGCTCAAGCCCGACAAAAAGGAGAGCGCCCTGCACATTACCGCCAGCGTACGCACGACGGGCAAGACGGGAGTGGAGATGGAGGCCCTGACGGCGGTGGCGGTGGCCGCCCTCACCGTCTACGACATGTGCAAGGCCGTGGACAGAGGGATACGCATCGAGGGGGTGCGCCTGACGCGCAAGTCGGGCGGCAAGAGCGGGAAGATCGTGCTGGAGTAGGCAGCGCTTTCGTCTAGCTCCCCCTCGCCTCCTGTTGCTCCAGCAGTATCTCCACCACTCGCGTGAGGGCATTGTAAGCATAGACCAGATAGTCGCGCGGGTGGAGGTCGTCCAGCTTCCTGAGTTCCTCCTTGCGTGTGGACACAGGGTTGGCCGGATCATCAGGGAAAGACGGAAGCTCCACCCCCATCACCAGCTCGTAGAGCTCACCATCTGGGCAAACCACCACGCAGCCGCGCTCGGCGTGGGCAGCGGCAGCGGGCTCAGCCTCGAGAGCGTGGGTGAAGAAGGCGCCGGGGAAGGGTGGAAAAGGGTCGAGATGGCTCACAGCCTCCCGCAGGAGCTCTCGCAGGTGCAGGGCTGCCCGTTCGACAAAGGCATCGGCCTGGACCTTGTGGGCCAAAGGGTCGTAATCTTCCGAGGTCATTGGTTCACCAAGTATGCTTCCCCCGATGTTTACCCTTTTTGACAGATGTGATAGAATCTTTTCTGCAAACACTCTAAACTGATCGAACCGGCCTGGATTCAATATAGCAGTTCCTTCGCCCCGAGCAAAGCAGAGACGCAATGCAGACGACGCGCCAGCAGATCCTGGAGCATTTGCAGCGGCACGGCCGCGCCACCGTCAAGGAGTTGGGTCAGGTTCTGCGGCTCACCTCCACCGGTATCCGCCAACATCTCACCGTCTTGGAGCGCGACGGCCTGGTGGTGGCGCGTGAGGAGCGGGGCCGGGTCGGACGGCCCACCCTGGTCTACACCCTTACTGAGAAGGCCGAGACCCTCTTCCCCAAGGGCTACGACGAGCTGGCCACCGCCCTTCTGGAGGAGATTCGGGCCGAGGAGGGGAGCGAGCGCCTCTATGAATTGCTCCACCGAGTGGCCCAGCGGCTGGCTGAGTCCTTCTGGGAACGAGTGCAGGGCAAGAGCCTGGCCCAGCGAGTGGAGGAGACGGCGCTCATCCTGCAGGAGCAAGGCTGTCTGGTGGACTGGGAGCCACAGGACGGTGAGTTCCTCCTGCACGAGTTCACCTGTCCCCTCTCCAAGATGGCCAAGCAGGACAGCTCGGTCTGCACCCTTCATCTCGAGCTCGTCCGTCTCCTCACAGGCGCCGACACCCGCCTGGTGCGAAGCCTGCTGCGCGGCGAGCGGGCCTGCACCTACCGCATTCGCCCCCTCGCCGCTGAAGGCGCCCCTTAGCTCTCAGAGGATCAGCTTCCGAAATCGCTGCCCCAGCCGTGGCCTGCTCCAAGGCACCACCGCTGACGCCGACAACAGCCGCCAGATGTTTTGCTCACCCAGCCAAACAGGGTGCTATAATCCTTGGGCGGGAAAATGGTTACCGAGATCTGGGTCGGCCAGTTCAGCATCGTTGGCGGCGAGGCCAGCGAGCGGGGTCCCTGGCTGGGCGTGTTCCCCGCTCGCGGCGGCGCGCTTGCCGCTGACCTCTACGTCCTAGTGGAGCCCTCTCTCCCCGGCAGCGAAGACTTCTGTCAGCCCCTGGTGGCGGTCATCGGCCGTCTCTTCCGCCAGCAGAAGCTATCCGTCACCGGTGCTTTGCTGGCCTCTCTGCGGGCGGCTCACAATCACCTGCGGGACTGGAACGATAAGAGCCTGCGGGAGCACCGTGTGGGTGCCGGCGCGACCTGTCTGACACTGCGAGGGGCCGAGGCCTACCTGGCCCAGGCGGGGCCATCTCTCGCCTACTGCCGCCATCAAGACCAGCTACAGATGCTATCCCCTCAGGAAGCAACGGCGGTCGAGCCCATCGGCATCGCCACTGAGTTCTACCCGAGCTTCAGCTGGTGTCAGGTGACCGCTGGCGATGCCCTTCTCCTGACAACTACCTCTCTGCACTCCATTGCCGATGACCAAGTCATGGAGGGTCTCCTCGCCCTCCAGGCGCAGGATATCCTGCCCGAGCTCTATTCCCTGGTGCGCCATCTGCCCGAGTTCGCTGCCCTTCTAATCGCCTTTCTACCCACCGAATCATAGGGGTTCTGGCCATCGAGACCTCCTGCGACGAGACGGCCGGCCAGCCCACGACCAGGGCCGCGCTCGCCGGTCTGGCATTGCTATCACTTCGGATGGCCGATGGGCATCACATAGAGAGGCCTGTAACTGCGGGGGAGGTTCAATGCCTCAGAGATCTCCTCATCCTGGAAGGCCCCGATGACCACCGTGCCCAGCCCCAAAGCCTCCGCTTGAAGGTAGACGTTTTGTCCCGCATGTCCCGCCTCCATGTGGACATAGCGCACCCCTCGATCTCCATATTTCCCGGTAGTGCGCTCATACTCTGCGGTAATCAGCAAGCTCAGCGGGGCATCAGCAATAGACATCTGTTGCAGACTAAGCCGGGCCAGGGTCTGGCGAACGTCTCCCTCCAGCGTAGGCTCTAAGGAGTGGCTCTGAGGAACATAATGGTATACCCCTTCGTCGAGTCCCTCCACGCCCTCCTTGCCCACCACTAGATAGAGATCCAGCGGGTAAAGCGCTCCTGCCGAAGGAGCGGCTCTGAGCCCTATCTCACCAGTGATGCCCTGGGCAGCCCAAAGGACCTGGGATATTTCCCCCAAGGTTAGGGGGGAGTCTCTGAAGCTCCTCCTGGACCGCCTCTTCAGGATTGCCTCCTCCAAACTCATCTCCCCTTTGAGGCGAGGGTCTGGCAGGGCAATAGTAGGCATCTCCTCACTGGTAGGCGATGGGTTGGGGGTGGGTGTTGCGGGTGCATCCTCCTCGCCGCCGCCACAACCACCCATCAGCGCACCCAGACCGGCCAAGACTAGTAGAAAAGCCGTTTTCGATCTCATGGCTCATCCTCCAGACTTCGCCCTCACGCCCTGACCGCCGTCGGTCAGGGCGACGCCCATCCTATCTTTACTCCAAGACAGTAGCAAGGGCCGCCAGATACTTGCCCCTTGACCCCCTAGGCGAGCGGACAGCGATTGCACTCGCCCTGGCGGCAGCAGCGGTGGAAGAGGCGAAGCATCCCCTGCTGACGGCGGACCCCCGCAGTCAGCTCTTGGCCCAGGGCGGCGGTCAGCCTTCTCAGGATACCGTAGGGGGAGAGCTTTGGATAACGCTGGTAGAGGGTCAGGGCCGCCTGGGCCAGAGGCTTGTCTTGCCTGGCCTCGGCCCAGGCCAGGGCGAAGGGCAGCACCACATTCACCGCCATCTCGTCAGCCCGGCGGGGACCGATAAGACCAGCGTCCACCCGCAGGGCTGTCGTCAGCACCTGAGGCCTCTCTTCAGAGGCCTCCGCTGCCTTCTCCAGAAGACCAGTCAATAGCCCCTTTCCCAGGTAGCGAACCAAGAGGCGAGCAGCGCCCGCCAGACGCCGCGCCGGATGGTTCCCTGGCCTGATCCCTGCCAGGCGCCAGGGGAGGCCGAGCGATTCCACCCCGTTCCGATCGGCTGCCCAGGAGGGGAGAGCGCCCGGATCTCCTGCCAGGGGGCCAGCAAAGCCGGCCTTTCCGAGGAGGGCACTCTCGGCAGCCAGTACCCGCTCCTGCGGTGGATGACCTCGGATGCAGGAGCGGAGTTGCCGCCAGGGTAGAGCCCGCGCCAGCAGACGGAAGAGCTCGCGATTCTGGCTGTAGCCGAGGGCCTCCAGGATGCCTCGATAAAGGATCTCCTCGCCGTCCTCCTCGATCAAGGCGGCAGCGAAGGTATCCGCCTTCTCTCGGAAGCGTCGGTCGCCCTCGCCATCAAGAATGACGGTAACCGCTTCCGTCCCCAGCCGTCGGTTAGCGCTCCAGCAGGGCTCCTGCCAGAGAGGAGGCCGACAGAGCCAGGCCTGCAGCTCTTCCGCTCGCCGGGCCACCCAGGGTCCCAGAGCCACCACCGGTACCCGTCGGCCTGTGGCCAGACAGGTTTTTTCCCCGTCGTCGTCCCAGAACACCACATGGAGAATGACGTTGTCATAGGCGTGGTCATGATGATGGCCGTGACGGCGAAAGGCGCTGGCCAGCACATGCAGCTCCACATCTCCTCGCAGCCGACGGCCACGAAGCTCGATGATGGCATCGCGAAAGTCGGGGCCGGCGCCGCCGCTGCAAGGACGGCCACGAAAGACGACGCGCAGGAGCGAAGTATCGCCGCTGACCAGGGCCTGAGCGGGAAAGCGCTGTCCCTCCCACAGACGCACCAACTGGGCCTCGCTAGGGGCAGGGACCAAAGTGCGGACATCACGCGACTGGGCCCTTTCGTTGGACCGGTCCGCTCGCTCATCATTCAGGACTCGCCGACCCAGAAGCGTTGTGCTCAATCCCTGTCTTGCCCCTCGTTCTCGACCGCCGACTCCTGACCCCCAGCCCGGTACGGAAAGCCCTCCCGCTCGGCGATGAGAGTCAGGAGGCGAACCGACGTGCCCCGTGGCTGGTACTGACCCGTCTCCCACTCGCTGATGGTTTGCTGACGGGTGCCCATCTCCGCAGCCATCTGCACCTGGGTCAGGCCCAGGTGCTGGCGCAGGGCTCTCACCTGCTGGCTGTTCCACACAGGCCCTCGTCTTCGCCTCTCCTTAGCCACCATTGCCCACGGATCTTACACGCTTCCGCGTAAAAGATCAAGGGGTAGGGCTGATGTGTGAACTGCCCCAAGGCCGCACTAGCCAGATCGCACGAGCCTGAGCGAGACAGTACAAGAAAATAGGCCCACATATAAGCTGATACTGGACTTATTGCTCTCGTTGGCGCTATTTGCCCTTGCTCGCAGAGGGACGATAGGCTAAGATGCGATTGGTAATTTAGCACTCTTCCGAGGAGAGTGCTAAATTATCTGTGCTGAGTAAACGGCTCTGTAAAGGAGGGATGGTTGTGCCAGCCAAGAGACGTCCGTCAGCCAAGATCATTCCTTATGGCGATCGCATCGTGGTGAAACAGATCTTGCAGGAAGAGGTACGGGCCAGCGGTATCGTCATCCCCGATACCGCTCAGGAGAAGCCCCAGTTGGGCGAGGTCATCACCGTGGGGCCCGGCCGCCTGGATGAGAACGGCAAGCGCGTTCCCATCGAGGTGAAGGTGGGGGAGCGTGTTCTCTTCGCCAAGTACTCCGGCCAGGAGGTGCCGCGGGGCATCCTGCCCGGCGATCAGGAGGAGTACCTGGTGCTTAAGGAGAGCGATATCCTGGCCCGCCTGCAAGGCTAGAAAGCGGTTTTTGTTCCCGTAATCTCTTCGTCAGGGATAGGCTAAGGAGGGGAAAGGTATGCCTGCCAAGATGTTGGTTTTCGATGAGGAGGCCAGACGCAAGCTCAAGGATGGGGTTGACGCGCTGGCCAATGCCCTGCGGGTGACCCTGGGTCCCCGCGGCCGCAACGTGGTGCTGGAGAAGAAGTTCGGGCCGCCGGCAGTGGTGGACGACGGCGTCAGCGTGGCCAAGGAGATCGACCTGAAGGATCCCTTCGAGAATCTGGGCGCTCAACTGGCGCGTGAGGTGGCCACCAAGACCAATGACGTCGCTGGCGACGGCACTACTACGGCCACGGTCCTGGCCCAGGCCATCGTCCGGGAGGGGATGAAGAACGTGGCGGCCGGCGCCAACCCTATGGCCCTCAAGCATGGGCTGGAGCAAGGCGTGGAGGCGGTTGTGGGCGCTCTGCGGGCGGTGGCTCGGCCGGTGGCTGGCAAGGAGCAGATCGCTCAGGTGGCGACCCTTTCCGGTCACGACATCGAGATCGGCGAGATCATTGCCGACGTGATGGAGAAGGTTGGCAAGGACGGGGTGATCACCGTCGAGGAGGGCAAGGGCATTCGCCTGGAGACGGAGTTCGTCGAGGGGATGCAGATCGACCGCGGCTACGTGTCGCCCTACTTCGTGACCAACCCCGAGCGGATGGAGGCCATCATCGACGACCCGTACATCCTGATCACCGACAAGAAGATATCGGCCATAGCCGACATCCTGCCCGTTCTGGAGCGGGTCCTTCAGGTGACCAAGAACCTGATCCTCATCTGTGAGGACTGCGACGGGGAGGCCCTGGCCACGCTGGTGGTGAACAAGCTGCGCGGTACCTTCAGCGCTCTGGTGGTGAAGGCGCCTGCCTTCGGGGATAGGCGGAAGGCTATCCTGGAAGACATCGCGATCCTGACCGGCGGTACGTACATCACGGAGGAGATGGGCCGCAAGCTGGACGCCACGCAGGTGTCCGACCTGGGCCGAGCCCGACGGGTGGTGTCCACCAAGGAGGACACGGTCATCATCGAGGGGCACGGCAGTGACGAGGCGATCCAGGGGCGGATCAAGCAGATCAGGGCGCAGATAGAGGACAGCACGTCGGAGTTCGACAAGGAGAAGCTGCAGGAGCGGCTGGCGAAGCTGGCCGGCGGAGTGGCTGTGGTGAAGGTGGGCGCGCCCACTGAGGTGGAGCTTAAGGAGAAGAAGCTGAGAGTGGAGGATGCGCTGTCGGCGACGCGGGCGGCGGTGGAGGAAGGGATCGTGGTTGGGGGAGGCGTGGCGCCTCTGCGGGCGATGTCGGCGCTGGACAAGCTGGAGAAGAAGCTGAGCGGCGACGAGCTGACGGGCATTC
>CP070630.1:1263303-1294644 GCA_020356025.1 Dehalococcoidia bacterium
GCAGCCACGCGTGACTTCGACCTGCCGCTGGGCTGGAACAACTTCGTCTGGACAGGAGCCGACGGCACGGCTGCGGACACGGCCCTGAACTGCATCGCCGGCGACTTCGCCATCGCCTATGCACTGGAGGCAGGGCGCTGGCTGCGCTACGTGCCCGGTGACCCAGACATCACCACCCTGGCCACGGTGGACAAGTACGACAGCCTGCTGGTGCTGGTGACGGCGAGCGGAGTGCAGTGCCTGGGGATGCCAGTCGAACCGTAGCTGGCTTCCGCATCAGCTAGCATCCGAAGGGGTAGGGCAGCTTCTTCTCCTTTCCTTTGGTGGAGAAGAAGGTGTCTACCCCAGCCACCGCCGCCTGGCGTACCAGGCGCTTGCGGTGAGGGCAGCGAAAGCCTCCACGCCCTATCGCGGGCTGATGGCCATGGTGCAGCTCACGGGCGCTGTGACCAGAATGAGGAACGCGTCGTACTCGTCCAGCGGCCCCATATTGGAGATGTCGGGTCGGTCGGGGAAGTAACGCTCCCACCCTCCGCCCACTAGCCGATAGCCTGCAGCATAGCTGCCGTCGGCGCAGGCGAAGGCGTCCTGCGGTGCAGTCCCGTCGGCACCGGTCCAGCCATCGTTCTGCCAGCCCACGCCCCAATCGAGTGTGCGCTCAGTCCCCGGGGTGGCGACCAGCGGCATCTCGCAGGTCACGTCACCCGTGACCAGGATGAGGAAGGCGTCGTACTGCGCCAAGTCGGTCATGTTGGAGAGGTCGGGCCGGTCCGGGAAGTGGCGCTCCCACCCTCCGCCGACCAGGCGATAGGCAGCCGCGTAGTTCCCCGCCGCGCAGGCGAACGCCTCTTCAGGGGTGGAGGCGCCCGTCCAGGTGACGTTGTGCCAGCCGGGGCCCCAAACGAGGGTGCGTGTAGGCGCAACGGCGCACCCGTCGTCCTCGGCGTCGATGAGCCCGTCCCCGTCGTTGTCCACACCGTCGCTGCAGGTGCCCGGCATGGCCGCGTGCTCGGGCGTGCTGTCGGGGTCGTTCCAGTCAGAGCCGAGTGCTTCCTCCACATCGTCGGGCACGGTGTCTCCGTCGCTGTCACCCTCAGGCGTGGGACTGGGAGTGGGCGACGGCGCGGGCCAGGGAGGCTCCAGCGGCTCTGAGAACTCGGAGGTGTTGCCGTCCGAGTCGGTGGCCGTGGCGGTGATGTTCGGCCCCCCGGGCGTGCCGGAGAAGCTCCAGTTCCCATCGCCGTCCGCCGTAGTGGAGCCTTCGTAGACCCTACCCTCGTCCTCTTCGTCGGAGTAGACATCGATGGTGCAGGTGGCGCAGGCAGTGCCGAAGACCGAGCCCACGCTGTCCACGGTGGGCGGGGCCAGTTCGGCGTTGCCGCCACTGGCCAACTCGATGCCCTTTCCTCCGTTGGAGTAGATGGAGTTGCCGCGGATGGTGTTGTAGAGGGCACCTTCCTGCACGAATACGCCGGCTTCGGTATTGAAGGCGATGACGTTCCCTTCGTCAGGGCTAGTGCCACCGATGAGGTTGCCCTGGGCACCGTCGCCGATGCCGACGCCCCAGACCTTGTTCGGCTGTGGCTCGCCTAAGCTGTTAGTCCCGATCCAGTTGCCCTTGACCTCGTTCGAGTTAGTACCGCTGCCCCAGATGGACACACCGTCGGATTCGGTGCTGTTGACGATTCTATTGCTCTCAATGATGTTGTGGTGGGCTCCTCCCGAGATCCTAATGTTCCTCCCGTTACCCTGGACCAAGACACGCATCACGGAGTTGCCGCTGGTGCCGCTGCCGGTGATACTCACGCCAGTGGCCGAAGACCAGATATACGGGGGCTCGATAGCGTTGTTCTTGCCGCCGTGGATCCACACGGCGGTTTTGCACTCCATCACGCCGACTAGCCTGATCGTGTTGCCGTCGGAGGTGATCTCGAAGCAGTCGAACGCGTCCGTTCCGCCGCCGTGGATGGCGACCGAGGCCGAGGAGCCGTCCACGGTGTCGTCGCCGGTGCCCAGCGGGGGCAATGCTGAGTTGAGGGTGATGTCTAACGCCAGCCCCTCCTCGAAGACGATGGTGTCCGCGTAGTCGGCACCAGGGGGATTGCCCGCCGCGCCCGCACACCAATGAATGGGCTCCTCCAACCAAAACACCGTGGAAACCTGGGCACACTCCTCCTCAGACAGGAGGGTGAACAGCAGGTCGCCCGTGGCCAGCATCATGGCCTCACGCAGGCTGAGCTTGTCGTCGCGCACGTTCTCGTCGAGCCAAGTATTGACGGTGATGGTCGCGCCTGGGGGGGTGGCCTCAGCACCCGGCCGGTTGAGTATCGCGAACACGGCGGCTGCGACCACTGTCACGACCAAGATAGCCAACACAAGCCGCTTCATGGCTTCGCCCCCTTCAACTACTCCTCCCGCCACCTGACCTCGAACAGCCGCACCGGGTCTTCGAACCCTCGCAGAGCCACGTCGCCTCGGTCGGAGAACAGGAAACCCTTGCCCGCAACGAGTCCTCGTAGCGTATCCGAGACCAATATCTCCTCACCCTCCGCCTTCGCCGCAATGCGTGCGGCCAGCTGGACGGCGGTGCCGAACAGGTCTTCTTCCTCGGCCACGGGCTCGCCAGCGTTGAGGCCGATGCGCACGCGGATAGGGGTGTCCGGGTCCGCTTCGTTGTGCTGGGCGAGAGCTCGCTGGATGTCGATAGCACATTCCAGGGCGCGGCTGGCGGAAGTGAAGGAAGCCATGATGCCGTCGCCCGTGTGCTTGATCTCGGACCCGCTGTGGGCCTTCAGGGCGTCGCGAACGATGGTGTTGTGGGTGCGAAGTACATCTTGGGCTCTGGCATCGCCGAGGCGCTGGGTTAGGGTGGTGGAACCCTCCATGTCGGTGAAGAGGATGGTGTGGACATCCTCGCTAGCCAGAGGCTTGGCCTC
Source organism: Dehalococcoidia bacterium (assembly GCA_020356025.1). Classification (GTDB taxonomy): domain Bacteria; phylum Chloroflexota; class Dehalococcoidia; order SM23-28-2; family SM23-28-2; genus SM23-28-2. The sequence goes on from CP070630.1 coordinate 1,266,240, forward strand.
GGCTGCGACCTCCTCACCCTCGCCTAGGAAGTCGTCGACGGCGGCAAGCACGGCCTGCCAGTCCTCCACGGCGTAGCCCCCCGCCGCTCCTTCTAGGACGGCGAGCTGCGCACCCGGTATCCGGGAGGCGAGATCCGTACCGACGTCCACGCTGAGCCAGGGGAGCTGCCGGCGGTGAAGCACCAGCGTCGGCGCCTTCACTTCCGCTAGCAGGGCCTCAACGTCAAACTTGGCGGCGCTGCGATAGGCGGCCTGCCACTCCTCCGGAGTGACGCCCTTCCGGATCAGCGCAGCGAGCCGACTCGTCGTCTCACCTGTGGAGAACCCGAGGAAGTAGTGGCACAGCGCCTCCGTGTACAGCCTCCAGTCCTTTTCCACCAGTGCGGTCATCGTCTCGGCTTGCGGGGTGAAAAAGTCGGAGCCGCGTGCGTACGTGCACCAGAGCATAAGCTGTGACACCCGCTCGGGGTGGCGAGCGGCGTAGGCGATCGCCACCGGCCCGAAGTTGACAGACCCCCACAGAGCGAAGCTCGGCAGTTTCAGGCAGTCTGCCACCGCCTCCAGGTCCCACACCATAGCGTCCAGCGAGTAGTCGGCTACCCCCCGCTCCGACAGCCCCGTCCCTCTACAGTCGTACTGGACCAGCATTCTCTTCCGCGCCAGACGCTCGTACCAGGAGCGGAACTCAGGGACCTGCCATTCCACCTGCAGGACCCCGCATGGTGCCACCGGCGTCTGTAACCAGGGCATGCCTTCGCCCAGAGTGGAGAAGGCAATGCTCACCCCGTCGGTGGTCTGGGCGTACTGGATACGCGGCTCCATAGCGCCACTATCCTACTCGTAGGCAGAAGGGTTGGCAAGGGCGGAGCAGGCTACCGTTATACTAGCGACGGAAGCGTTGACACAGGAAGGAGCAGAAACTAGCATCCTGTCATCAACAGCGACTTCGGGGCTAGACGCGATGGAAGGAGGTCAGGTATGAGATGGATTCGCTCTAGGACAGCAGTGGTGGCGCTGGTGGCAGCCGTGGCCGTTCTCACCATCGCTTTGGCGACGTGGCAGAGCTGGCCAGCCGAGGCTCAGGATACCTGGATTGTGAATGACGACCTACTGCCAGCGGAGGGCGGCTGCAACACGCCCAACTTCGAGACGGACGATATTGACGCTGTCATCGACAATATGGACGTTAGTGATGGTGACACCCTGGTCATCTGCGAGGGTACCTACCAGGGGGATGTCACCGTCGACAAAAGCCTCACCATCGAAGGGCTGGAAGCAGCTGAACGGGCTGACGTGGTGATAGAGAATGACTTTTCGGATCCCACGGACGGCTTGATCATAGGGCATGACGAGGTGACCATCCGCCACCTGACGCTGGGCGGCTCTGCTGCAGTCGAAGTCGGGATCGTCAGCGACGGCTACGACCACCTCACCATCAGCGATGTAGAGGTTTTTGGGTGGGAGGACGGTATACGCATGTTAAACGCTGAGGACTCGGCTATCGAACTCAGCCATGTCCATGACAACGACGAGGATGGCCTTCAGATGGACGGTGGAGCGCGCAATGTGGTGCGAAACAACGACATCAACGACAACCTTCATTATGGCATCGAGCTTCTCGGCGAGGATGAGTCGCTGATGGAGGACAACAAGCTATCGGGCAACGCCGACGCCCAGATAGAGGTCGTTGGCAAGACTCAGGTGCGCATCCACCGCAATCACATCGACACCACCGGCTCCACCAGCGACGGCATCTCTATATTCGGCGCGCCGGCGGAGGCCTTCATCCAGATCGGCGGCTCACCTGACAACGCCAACAGCTTCAGCGGTCCCTTCGACCCCGTGGCCGGCCCCTACTATGTGGAGCTGCATTGCGGTGCAGAGAACACGGTGGATGCCACCTACAACTGGTGGGGAAGCACCAACCCCATAGACATCGCCAACCGCATCTTCAACGACGAGGACGACGACGGCACCGAGTGTCCCCCTCCAGACGACGTCAAGGGTGCGGTCGTCTTCCACCCCTGGGCCACGGAGCCTGCTCCTACGCCGAGCCCGAGCCCTACCCCCACACCGACCCCTAGTCCCACTCCCAGTCCTACGCCGAGCCCAACGCCGGTGGCAGCCACGCGTGACTTCGACCTGCCGCTGGGCTGGAACAACTTCGTCTGGACAGGAGCCGACGGCACGGCTGCGGACACGGCCCTGAACTGCATCGCCGGCGACTTCGCCATCGCCTATGCACTGGAGGCAGGGCGCTGGCTGCGCTACGTGCCCGGTGACCCAGACATCACCACCCTGGCCACGGTGGACAAGTACGACAGCCTGCTGGTGCTGGTGACGGCCAGCGGCGTGCAGTGCCTGGGGATGCCAGTGGAGCCGTAGCTGGCGTCTCCATCGGTTAGCATCTGAAGGGGGAGGGCAAATGCTCTCCTCCTTTCCTTTGGCGGGGGAGAAGCTGCCCTACCCCACTCACCGCCTCCTGGCATACCACGCGCCTGCGATGGCGTCGGGCAGTAGCATAGGGACAGCGTCGTACCGCTCCAACTGGACGGTGTTGCTCATCTCAAGCCTCTGCGCAGACCCGCCCACCCAGCGATGCTGTTACCGGTCGTCTCTGCACCTCCGGCGTCAGTCACCAGCGGGCATGGTGTTCCTCAGCGAAACCTGTCAGGTCGCGCAAACGGAAGGTCTTGCCATCATCGGCTACTAGCGTCCCGGAGTAGCGGCCGAATATCTGGTGGACCTCGCTGCGAATCAACAGGAGGCTACTCCGCGCCACTCGCTCTTTGAACGGGACGAACTCCAGTTTCAGGCGCCCATCCGAGGAGGTCATCTGCCAGGGGCACATGAAGTCGGAGGAGTCGTAGTCGAAGGTGATTTCTTCCAGTTTGTGGATGCGGCCATTCAGGATAAGGGCGTTCTCCGTTGCCGCACTCGGGTCGCCAAAGCCGCGTCCCATGTTCAGTCCCAGCGTCTGGCCATTCTCCAGGAATCCCGAGGCGCTGGCCCAGATCCAGAAACTCCGATACTTCCAGACTCCACGTCCCCAGTCCAAATTCCCCAGGCCGTCGCTCGGCCTCAGTCGAAAGCGGCGGTCACCGCGACTGACCCACCCTTCGGCGGGCATACAATTGGACTTGCGGTTGTAGTAGAAACGACGGCCCCCAATGGGGGTGACGATCACCATAGATTCGTGGTCTGACGGGCAGTGCAGGGCGAAGTCGGCTGCGATTCCCTCGCCTCGATTGAAGGCTGGCCAGTTCACCTGCACCCTACGTGCGTCTTCCTCTAGCCGAAAGGCGACACGAACGCGACCGCTGTCGAAGTAACTGTCGCCACGGTCGCTGTTGCGTGCCAGGTAGATTCCGCGTCCCAGGGGCACGAGCAACGTTTCCTCGTGCAGTTCGCCGCTGGCGAAGTCCAGCATGTAGACGAAGACTGTCCCTGCGTATCCCATGTGAGCCAAGGTGGCGGAGAGAAAGAAATCTGGTGTGGTGACCCCGTAGTAGTCCCAGCGCTTGATGCGCAGGGTCTGCAGGGGCCGAAAACGGTAGAAATGGACATTCTCTAGATTGCAGTCCAGGTAGGGTCGCCGCGCCCAGCCAACCTGTACAAGCTCCCCGTTTTCGTCAAGCAAGGGGGACGGGCTAGTGATTTCCTTCTGCATGGTGATCGTCTTTGCCTGACATGTTCGTTTGGCCACGTGTGTTCCTGAATTGCAGACCTGCGATGCTAGCGAGAAGGCGCTTTCCTCGCCTGTCCTCGCTCCAGGACGATGCGGCTATAGCGGGCAAGAATGATGATCGGCACCGGCCTTATTCCTGATCCTCCTCTTCGAACTCATATAGCGGGCCGAAGTACTCCCACCTCCCTTTCCCATCCTCGACGACAGCCCGCAGCATCCTGCCGGTCTGCAGGGCCCCGTGGTCGGTGCTGGAGAAGGAGACATTCACTTCATCTAGGAACAAATCGCTGTGAAAGTCCTTGATGGACTCCAGTGCATCCATCAGTCCCTCTCGCGTGAGGTTATCGCAGGATCTGCTAAGAGCTTCCACCGCCACTTCTGCCAGCGTCTGAGCATAGACGGTGAAGTTGGTGGGCTGGGGTCCGCCGTACTCGTCCATGAGCCGGTAGTGTTCCGCCACGGCCGGGTCGTCAGTCCAGGCCGCCGGCTTGAGGGCCTGGAAGCTAATAGCACCCTCCATGAGTTCGGGCGAAACGAACAAGAACATCGTTTCGTCGGAACTGACGTAGCTTATGAACCAGTCGACCTCCCAGCCCAGGCGGTCGGCCTGTTCGATGGCCTGAGCGCTGAAGCCGGGACTGGCATTGACAACGACCACCTCGGCGCCGGATTTCTTCATGTTGGTCACTTGGGAGCTGATGGAGACATCCGTGAGTTCGAAGCTTTGCTCGGAGACGATCTCGTTCTTGTCGGGGTTCAGCCCATCCTTCACTCCTTCCAGTTCATCTATGCCACTGATGATATTTGAGTACAGGACGGCCACCTTCTTGCCAGGCAGGTTTTCGGAGATGTACTGGCCGAAGAACTTCCCCTCGATCCTGAAGCTGGGGATCATTTGGACAGTCCAGGGGTGCCCCTCTGGGTCGGCGCCGAACATGTGGGACCCGGCGGAGCACAGGATGTCGGGCACACCCTTCTCGTTCAGGTACTCCCAAACGGCGGGATGGGGAGAATCGCCCAGGGAGCCGACAATGGCGAACACCTTGTCCTTCTCCACCAGCTTGCGCACCGCCTCTACGCCTTTGGCTGGGTCGTCGTTGTTGTCTTCCACCTTATAGACGATGTCGCGACCGCAGACACCTCCCTGGGTCTCGTTAATGTAGTTGAAGTAGGCTCCTGTGGCCTGAGGGATCGTGGCGTAGAAGGCTCCTAAGGCACCGCTAAGAGGGCAATCGGCCCCCAGGATTATCTCAGTATCCGTGATTCCCGGTACCTCTGCCGCTGGCATGGCAGTGCCGGTCGGCGTCGGGGCGGGCGTGCCCGTGGGCGCAGGCGCCTCCTCTTCTTCGTCTTCGCAGGCCACCGCTAGCGCCACCAGGACCGCCAGGCAGACTACAGAGAGAAGGGCCATCGCCATGCTCATTGTCTTCACGGTGCTGCCTCCATGCTTGGTTTGCCTCTTTGAGTCACGACAGCCCCAATACTACCCGCAGCCGCGAGGGCTGGCAAGGGAAGAAGCTAAGGCCACCACGCGCAAAACCCTGTCTTTCCATTCGGTGTTCTTGGGGCTATGCTGCGTTAGTGATCGAAATCGACGGCAGCCAGAAGTCAGGTAGTGGCACCATTGTGCGGAGCGCGCTGGCCTTGGCAGCGCTTCTACGCGAACCGCTCCATGTGTACAACATTCGCGCCAAGCGACCGAAGCCTGGCCTCAGAGCTCAACACCTTACAGTCGCCCGGGCCATCGCCGAGCTGACCGATGCTTCTTTGCAGGGACTGAAGCTAGGTTCAGGTGACATCTGGTTTCGTCCGGCAAAGGTCCCGAGTGGCGGCAGCTATTCCTGGGACATTGGCAGTGCTGGCTCCACGACCATGATGGCTATGACCCTCATCCCTCTCGCCTGCTTTGTCGACCGTCCCTGCACCTTTCGGTTGAAAGGCGGGCTTTTCCAGGACTTTGCCCCCTCCGCGTACCACATGCAGCGTGTCCTTCTGCCCACCCTGGCCCGAATGGGCGTCCGAGCCGAGCTGCGGATAGTCCGACCGGGATACGTACCCAGGGGTGCCGGCATCATCGAGGCGAGCGTGAAGCCACTTCAGGGCAAGATTGGCGCTCTATCGCTGCCTTTCCATCGCGGGCCGATCCGACGTATCTCCGGAGTGGCCCTCTGTTCTCACCTTGAAGAGCGGCAAGTCAGCGAGCGCATGGCCGCTCGCTGCACTCAGGTCTTGGAGCGCCACGGATATCGTGTGGAGTTTGAGCGTCTGCACGACGCCACGGCCATACAGGCTGGTGCGGCCCTGGCTGTCTTTGCTGAGACTGCGGACGGCTGCCTTCTTGGCTCCGACCGAGCAGGAGCTCCGCGGCGTACTTCAGAGGCGATCGGGGAACATGTTGCGCGCTCCCTGCTGCAGGACCTCGACAGCGGAGCCTCGGTTGACCGCTACTTGGCTGACCAGTTGGTGCTGTACGCCGCTCTAGCAGACGGACTCAGCAGTTACTCAGTCCCTACCGTGACGGAGCACTTGGAGACGAACCTGTGGCTGACCGAGACGATTCTTGGTGCGAAAGTCCAGGCCAGGGAGCGTTCTGTCCGCATCGAGGGTGTCAGCTTCTCCGTTCCGCGCTGACTCCTCGCGGTTTCTCGCTGCCCCACCCTATCGCCACCACGAACCAGCCGATGGCGTTGGGCAGCAGCGGCCAGCCCTACCCCAGCCACCGCCTCCTGGTGTAGCGTATGATGTGTGTCAGGAGTCGTCAGACGACCAGTGCCGAGGCACAGATCGAGGTGACGCATGGATTTGTACGACCTGCAGCTTGGTGATCGCGTCCGACTGGTGGACGGTACAATCGCCGAAGTCATATCACCGACGGTGGATGGCCGCTGGATTCGCGTCCGCCACATTGAGAGTCCCGGCAATCCGGCGCACCCGGGTAGTGAACAGCTTTGCTCCGAAGACGAGATCGAGGAGCGCGTCGACATCTTCGACTGAACGACAGCGAAGCTAGGGGAGCACAGACGGGGCGGAGAGCAGCAGGGAGAGAACGCCTCTCTTCAGCATGGCAGGACTCCCTTCATCCACTCGCCGGAGAGGCTGTCCCGGTCGCTTCACACCTTCGGTTCAATCATGCGGCGCCTGCATCATGCCAGAAAGTCTCGACCGCGGCAACACGCGGCAGCCCATCCTACTCGCAGCCGCGAGGGCTGGCAAGGGAGGAGGCTACAGCCACCCCACCGCCACCATGAACCACGCGATGGCGTTAAGCAGCAGCAGGACGAGCAGGGTATCGACGAGGAGCCAGCCTTTCATCGGCCGGTCTACCTAGGTCGATGCCTTTTTGGAGCCGCGCTGGCCTCGGCGTACGCCGAGCTTTTTCAGTATACGGTGGACATGGTCCAGGCTTAGGTTCACGCGTGCCCCAATCTCTTTGAGCGTCAGCCCCTCCTCCCGATACAGGCGGGCGATCTCCTGATTGCGCTGCATCAGACTCAGCCGAGGCCCACTGATGCTTCTCCGACTGACTCCAGCGTTTTTCAGCGTCTGCTGCACCGCGCTAGGGTTCAGGCCAACGCATGTCGCAACTTCCTTGAGGGATAAGTTCTCTTCAAGATATAGATGAACAATCTGCAAGGTGCGCTCGCTCACATCGTCGATAGGCGGCTTGATCGGATCATGCCTACGAACTGTCTCTATGTCGCGCCCCGTTATACGCAATCGAGACGGGCTGGGCTTTCTCCGACTGACCCCCGCTTCTCGGAGTATATCGGACACTCTGTCTTTCTTGAGGCCAAATAGCGCACCAACTTGCGCGAGCGACTTTTTCTCTTGATCATACGCGTGGATGATGTCTTCGTTCCGCTGTGCCAAGGCCCTGTCACGCGAGCCGCTGGGGCGGCCTCTCTTTCGCTCTAGTTTGACGCCGCGCCTTCTTAGTATCTGCCGCACTCGCTCGTGACTCAGACCGACCCGTGCGCCTACGTGTCTCAGCGGCAGCTTCTCTTCTACATAGAGGCGCACGATTTCCTCGTTGCGACTCTTAAGGCACTCAGAGGACGCCCTTGGGCGGGCTCCAGCCCTTTTCCCGATCTGGCGCACCCGCTCGTGACTCAGGTTGAACCGCTCGCCGATTTCCCTGAGCGTTAGGTCTCCCTCCGCATATAGCCGAGCGATTTCGTCATTGCGCTCCTGGAGATGCTTGGGAGGGCCGCTACTGCGCGGCCTGCGGCCCACCCCAGCTTTTTGAAGTATGCGCCGTACCGTCGATGGACTCAGGCCAAAGCGTCTCCCAACCTCTTCGAGGGTTAGGCCCTGTTCTCCATAGGCGCGGATGATCTCCTGCTTGCGCCTCTCAGCTCTGCTCGGCTGCGTCAAAGGCACCCCGGCTTTCTCGAGCACGCGGATCACAGTCTTCTCATCGAGCCCAAACCGCGCCGCAATCTCGCCACAGGTTTGGCCCTCTTGTGAGTACGCACCGCCGATCTCCTCGCTGCGCCGCTTTGGGTCTCTCCATGGCCAGCCCGAACGCCAGCTACGGCTCCTGAGGTTCACGCCTGCTTCCAGCAGTACCCGCCACACCGTGCTGGGGCTCAGGCCAAACCGCGCCCCCACCTCCTTGAGAAACAGGCCCTCTTCCGTATACGCCCGAATGATCTCCTGCTCGCGCCCTGCCACGATCGGCGAAGGCCTGCCGCGCGGCCTGCGCTTCACCCCAGCTCTTTCGAGTGTGAGCCATACCGTTGATGGACTCACGCCGACCAGCGCGCCGACTTCTTTGAGGCCCAGTTCCTGTTTCACATACAAACGGACAATTTCTTCGTCACGCCTTGTGAGGTGCTCGGCGGTCGTCATATCCACGTTTCACTTACTGCATCTGGCTGCGATCGTACATGTATTCTACTCGCAGCCGCGAGTGTGGGCAAGAGAAGGCCAGCGACGGGGATGGATTGGCCGGCCAACGGGGCTTGCTTATCGCCGTGGCTGTAGTTGCGGCTGCGGATTGGTCGCCATCGGTGCGGCCATGTGGTAGGCTAGGAACCGAGGGCTAAGGTAGGCCGTGCCGGAGTACCTGTGCAGGCAGGGGGCAACTGGTTTGATAATCAAGGCTGCTAGGAAAGCGGCCGTCCTACCTGCGAATAGGCTTGCCACTATGACATAACGCGTTCTACCCTGGCCGTAGCATCCCTGTCTGTCGGAGACAGGCGGAGGGAGGGGGCGGAAGATGTATGACTCCACCAAGCTGAAAGCACTGTCGCAGCGGCGGGCGGCCTGGAAGAAGCGAATCGACGACGGCGACCGGGAACGCCAGCGGCGGTTCGTCACCACCTCCGGTCGGCCTATCCAGCCGCTGTACGACCCTACCGACATCGCCGCAGTCGACTATGAACGAGACGTCGGCTGGCCTGGCGAGTACCCCTTCACCCGTGGCGTCCACTCGACCGGCTACCGCGGCCGCTTGTGGACGATGCGCATGTTCGCCGGCTTCGGCAGCGTCGAGGAGACCAACACTCGCCTCAAGTACTTGCTGGAGCAAGGCCAGACAGGCCTTTCTATAGCCTTGGATCTGCCCACCCTCATGGGTTACGACGCCGACGCCCCCGAGGCCGCTGGCGAGTTCGGCAAGTGTGGCGTCTGTGTGTCCTCTCTGGCCGACATGGAGATCCTTTTGGATCGCCTCCCCCTGGACGAGATCACCACCTCCATGACCATTAATTCCCCCGCTGCCATCATCTGGGCCATGTACATCGCCGCCGCTGAAAAGCGAGGCACGCCGCGGCAGCGGCTGGGAGGAACCATCCAGAACGATATCCTCAAGGAGTTCATCGCCCAGAAGGAGTTCATCTTCCCGCCCGGTCCCTCTATGCGCCTGGTAACGGACACAATCGAGTTCGGCACCCGCGAGCTGCCCCTCTGGAACACCATCAGCATCTCCGGCTACCACATCCGCGAGGCTGGCTCCACCGCCGTTCAGGAGCTGGCCTTCACCCTGGCCGATGGCCTGGAGTACGCGCGCTGGGCACTGGAGCGTGGCCTGGACATCGATGAGTTTGCCCCCAGGCTCTCCTTCTTCTTCAACTGCCACAACGACTTCTTCGAGGAAGTGGCAAAGTTCCGCGCCGCCCGTCGCATCTGGGCCCGAGAGATGAAGGAGCGCTTCGGCGCTCGCAGCCCCCGCTCCTGGTGGATGCGCTTCCACACCCAGACGGCCGGTTGCTCCCTCACCGCCCAGCAGCCGGAGCTAAACCTCGTGCGCACCGCCATCCAGGCCCTGGCGGCCGTCATGGGGGGCACCCAGTCTCTGCACACCAACTCTTGGGATGAGGCCCTGGCCCTGCCCAGCGAGAAGGCGGCTCGCCTGGCCCTGCGTACCCAGCAGATCATTGCCCACGAGTCGGGCGCGGCCAACACGATCGACCCTCTCGGGGGCAGCTTCTTCGTGGAGTCCCTCACCAATCAGATGGAGGAGGAGTGTTACAACTACTTCCGCCAGATCGAGGATCTGGGTGGCGTCATACCCGCGATTGAGGCAGGCTTCTTCCAGCGCGAGATCGCCGAAGCCTCCTACCGGTATCAGCGGGAGATCGAGACCAAGGATCGGATCAGCGTGGGCGTCAACGAGTACGTCATGGATGAGCCCATCGAGATCCCCATCCTGGAGATGGACCCCGAAGGTGAGCGACGCGAGCGCGAGCGCCTGGCCCACCTCCGGCGGGAGCGCGACAGCGCTCTGGCCAGCCAGGCCCTCAACGCACTGCGAGAGGCCTGCCAGGGCTCCGAGAATCTGATGCCCTACATCCTCGATGCTGTCAACGCCTACTGTACCCTGGGCGAGATCTGCGACGTCATGCGTGAGGTCTTCGGGGAGTATCAAGAGGGATCGATCATCTAGCCTCCGCCGGTTCTATTCACGCCGGGGAGGGCTGGCACAACAGGCTTTCGCATACTGTCCCCATGAGTGCAGACACTGGTCCAGCAAATCTGAACCCACCTAACTATGAGTTCCCTCGCCTGCCTCTTGCCGGCTTTGGCCTGGACCTACTCCTGGGGCGGCGACGCTCCTTCCTGAAGGACAGCCGGACGGTGATGACCGCCAACCCCTACCACCGGCAGGTGCGGGGGCTGGAGAACCTACCCTCCGAGGGCCCCTTCGTTCTGGTGACCAATCACTATGCCCGCCGCGGCCTGCGGACTTACCACTGCGCCATGTTCATCACGACCGTCATCGCCGAGGGGCGACCCCTTTCCCCCGCCATCCGCTGGATAATCACCAGCGAGTGGTATGGATACCGTATGGGCCCTATTCCCATTCCGGTCTGGCTCATCCGCTGGACATTCAGACAGGTTGGCAAGGTGTACGGACTGCTGGTCATGCCCCGCCAGGCTTCTCGGGCTGTGGGACGGGCTGCTGTCCTGCGACGTGTTGCCAGGATCGCGCGCAGAGAGTCGATCGGCGTTACGCCCGAGGCGGGTGGCTCGGGTGTCCTCCGAGAGCCCCTGGAGGGCAGCGGGCTGTTCCTGCAGGCCCTCAGTGAACGCGGTCTCCCCCTGGTGCCGACGGGCATCTGGGAAGAAGGCGACACGCTGATGGTCAGCTTCGGCGAGCCCTTCGCCCTCTCCGAAGCCAAAGAGGGCCCGCGCCGGGACCGGGATCGCCGGGCTCGCGAGCAGGTGATGGTCGCCGTGGGCCGCCTCCTGCCGCCGACCTATTGGGGACACTACAGCGAGGCCATCCAGCGCTCCCTTAGCGAGGGCTGACCTTCCCTTAGCGTTCGGTTGATCCTATCTTCAACCTTCCCTATCATAGGCACCGCCCACGTATCGTAGAGATCAAGGAAGGCATGAACTCCCATGAGCACCATCGAAATCATCGATAGGGCCAAGAGCGAAGGGCGCACCATTCTCACCGAGGTGGAATCCAAGCAGATCCTGGGCGAGGCCGGCATCCCCATCGCTGACGCCCAGTTGGCGACCACCCGCGAGGAGGCGGTGACCGCCGCCCGCCGGATAGGCCTGCCCGTCGTTCTGAAGATCGTCTCGCCTGACATCAGCCACAAGAGCGACGTCGGCGGCGTGAAGCTCAACCTCGGCTCGGAGGAGGAAGTGACAGCGGCCTTCGACGAGATCGTTGCGGCGGCCCGCAGTGCCGAGTCGGAAGCCACCGTTCTCGGCGTATCGGTGCAGAAGATGGCCCGGCCCGGTGTCGAGGTGATCATGGGCATGACCATGGACCCTCAGTTCGGGCCCGTGCTCATGTTCGGCTTGGGAGGTGTCTTCGTGGAGGTGCTGAAGGATGTATCCTTCCGCATCGTCCCCCTCGAGCCGCGAGACGCCCGCCAGATGATCCGCGACATCCAGGGCTTCCCCGTGCTCGAGGGGTTCCGCGGGCAGGAGCCCGCCGATCTCGCCGCCCTGGAGGACATGCTGATGCGTCTCTCGGCCTTCGTGGAGGAGCACCCGGAGATCCAGGAACTGGACCTGAACCCCATTTTCGCCTACAAAGACGGCGCCCTGGCCGTGGACGCCCGCATCGTGCTGTCCTGAGGCAGCGGATGTTCCTTCACACCACCCTCTCCTCTTGCCAGACCGCTCAGACGGAGGCACGCGCTTGAAGGACCTGAACCAGAAGCTGGAGCGAGCGTTCAACCCCCGCACGGTCGCCGTGGTCGGCGACAAGCGCGCGATGGGCTACCTCTGGCTCAACGCCCTGAAAGACTTCGTGGGTAAGATCTACTCCGTCCAGATCAGCGAGGACGAGATCCCAGGCATCGAGGCCCTCGGTATCCCCAACTACATGAGCCTTCTCGACATCCCCGACGAGGTCGACTACGTGGTCTGCGCCGTCGGCCGGGCGGTCAGCCCTCGCATCGTGGCCGATTGCGTCCGCAAGGGGGTGACCGCTGTCACCCTGTTCACCTCCGGCTTCGCTGAGACGGAGGAAGAGGAGGGCGTTCGTCTTCAGCAGGAGCTGGGCGACATGGCTCGCAAGGCAGGCCTCCTCCTCGTCGGGCCCAACTGTATGGGCATCTACAATCCCGGCTTGGGCCTCCGCCAGAACGCGGAACAGCCCTGGGGCGAAGCGGGCAACGTGGGTTTCATCTCCCAGAGCGGCACTCACTGCATCAACTTCAGCCACCTGGCCTACGTCCACGGCGTCAGGTGCAGCAAGGCGGTCAGCTACGGCAACGCCGAGGTGCTGGACGTGGACGATTATCTGGACTACATGACGAACGATTCCCAGACCGAGGTCATCGGCATGTATGTGGAGGGCCCCCGCGATGGCCGCCGCTTCTTCGATGCGCTGCGAAGGGCCACTCGCCTGAAGCCGGTGGTGGTGTGGAAGGGTGGCCGGACGGAGGCTGGCGCCCGCGCCATCTACTCCCATACCGCCGCCCTCGCCACGGAGGACGCCCTCTGGAACGCCGCCATGCGTCAGGCAGGGGCTGTCACCGCCGACAGCCTGGAGGAGATCGTCGACGTGGTGAAGGGCCTCCTCTATATCAAGCCTGGCACCGGCCGGCGAGTAGGCCTGGTGGCTATGACCGGCGGCCAGTCGGTAATCATCGCCGATGCCTTCGGCCGGACTGACCTGGAGGTGCCACTCCTCACGCCCGCTTCCTACGAGAAGCTGGCCTCCTTCTTCAACATCATCGGCGGCAGCTATCGCAACCCCCTCGACGCCGGCGGTACCGTGCTCATGGGCTTCCACATGGGCAATCTGCAGCGCATGCTGGACATCCTGGAGGAGGACGCCAACGTCGACGCCGTCGTGCTGGAGTCGGCGGCCACCTTCCTCAAGAGCCACAGGCTTATGACCCGCACCCTGCTGGACAACCTGCTGGATTTCGTATCGGACTACAAAGAGCGCTGTCAGAAGCCATTTCTCATGATCCTCCAGCCGTGGCACTTGGAGGGAGAGATGGTGAAGATACGTACCAAGTTCTTGCAGCGCGGCATCGCCACCTTCGCCGGCTTCCAGCAGGGGGCCAATGCCTTGAGCAAGGTGATAGACTATCATCGCTTCCGAGCTGGGCTGGACTAGGGCTCTGTACGCGGCGGGGACGCCTCAACGTGATGGAAAAGACACCGCCCAATGTTCGCCTCGTGGTGGGCTTGGGAAACCCCGGCCAGGCCTACGCGGCCCATCGTCACAACGTGGGCTTCTGGTGCGTCAGGCGACTGGCCCGCGACTGGAGCATTCCCTTCAAGAGCAGCCGCTGGGCCAGGCTAGGCGAGGGGCAGGTGGATGACCACCCCCTGGTGCTGGCCAAGCCCCGAACCTTCGTCAATCGCAGCGGCGATGCGGCGGCCAGCCTCCTCCAGCGCTACGAGCTGTCGCCGCAGCAGATGCTCGTCATCTGCGACGACCTCGAGCTGCCGGCGGGAAACATCCGCCTGCGGCCGCGCGGCGGCGACGGCGGCCACAACGGCCTGCGCGACATCATCTATGCCATCGAGAGCGAGGATTTCCCCCGCCTGCGCATCGGCATCGGCCGACCGCGCACGGCCGAAGGGGAGCCCATCACCCACCCTCTCGTCGTCGCCAAGTACGTCCTGGGCGAGCCCGAGCCCGAGGAGCAGGAGGCGCTGGAGGCGGCGGTAGAGCGGGCGGCGGAGGCGGTGGCCTGCGTCCTCCGCGAGGGGCTGGCGGTCGCTATGAACCGCTATAACTAGTCAGGTTGCCCGCCTACACGGCGGATTGCTACAATATCTCTGAGGGGCTGGTCGAAGTGGCCAGCCCCTAGAGGCGTTTGGCAATGAAGCTCTCCGGCCTGCTGCCGCTGATACGCTCCACCAGCGCCCTCGGCGACGCCCTGGCGGCCCTCGAACAGGGCTCGCCGCGACGCCTGGTGCTGGGATTAAGCGACGGTGCCAAGGCGGCGACAATCGCCGCCCTGGCCCAGGGCCTATCGTGCCCCATCCTGGTGCTGGCTCCACGACCCGACCGCGCGCGCGCCCTCCTCGAAGAGCTAGCCGCCTGGCTCGGGGACGAGGGTCGCGTATTCCTTTTCCCTGAACGCGACCCCCTGCCTTATGAGCGTCTGGCGCCCGACCCGGAGGCGGTGCGCGACCGCCTGCGAGTGCTTTCGCTCCTCTCAGCGGCCGACGATGGGTCAGCCCCTATCGTTGTCGCCTCCGGCCAGGCCGTGGCCCAGCGCACGTTATCGCCCCAGGCTCAGGACGAGGCGCTGGTCACGGTCGGTGTGGGCTCGCCTCTGGAGCCGGAGTCCCTCCTGCGTCATTTGGCTCTCCTGGGCTACCGCTTCCTGCCGCTGGTGGACGAGGCCGGCCAGGCCAGCCGCCGCGGCGGTATCATCGACGTCTTTCCCCCGACCAGCGACATGCCCCTGCGCATCGAGCTGCTGGGCAATCGAGTCGAGAGCCTGCGCCTGTTCGACCCTGCCAGCCAGCGCTCCGTCTCACCTCTGGACGCGCTGGCCATCGGCCCGGCGCGAGAGGTGCTCCTGCCGCCGTTGGGCCTGGAGGAGCTGCGAAAGCGTCTGGACTTCGCCCGCTGCCTGTCGCAGGTGGTCGACCGCTTCCAGGAGGAGCTATCGTCGCTGGCCGCGGCCGCCTCTTTCAGCGGCGATGCCTTCTACGTTCCCTTCCTTGCTCAAGGCGCGCTGTTGGACTTCCTGCCGTCCGAGGCCGTCGTCGTCTGCGACGAGCCCTCCGACCTCGCGGCCGCTCTGGACGAACTGGAAGCCCAGGCCCAGGAGGTGCGAGCCGAACTGGAGGAGAAAGGCGAACTGCCCGCCGGCCTGCCCCTGCCCCATCTCACCTGGCGCGAGCTAGCGCCTCATCTGGAGGACCGCTGGCAGCGCATCGACCTGTCTCGCTGGGTCAGCGGCGAAGGCGATGACTCCCTGCGTCCGCCCTTCCTGCCCGCGCCTGCCTACGGCGGCCGCCTGCGCACGGTCATCAGCGAGGCCTTGACAGGCATGCGCCAGGGCAAGAGCCTCGTCATCGTCTCCCAGCAGGCTCCCCGATTGTCTGACCTGCTCGGCGAGCAGGACGTCGTGGCGACGCCCAGCAGTGAGGTCGTGTCGCCTGTCGAGCCGGGCGCACTGGCCGTCATCCAGGGATCGCTGCCCGGCGGCTGGCGCCTGGCCGTCGACTCCCACGACCTCACCCTCCTCACCGATACGGAGATCTTCGGCTTCACCAAGCAGCGGCGGGCCCTCCCTCGGCGGGGGATCGACCGTCAGGCCTTCCTGGCCGAGCTGGCAACGGGCGACCACGTGGTGCACGTGGAGCACGGCATCGCCCGATTCGCCGGACTGGTGCGCCTGACCTTCGACGGCCATGAGCGCGAATACCTGGAGCTGCACTACGCTGGCGGCGACCGGCTGTTCGTGCCCACCGATCAGCTAGACCGAGTGAGCCGCTATGTCGGTCCAGGCGACCATACCCCCAGCCTCACTCGCCTGGGCAGCCAGGAGTGGGCTCGCACCAAGACGCGAGTGCGCCGCGCCGTCGGCGACCTGGCCAGGGAGCTACTGACCCTCTACGCCGCCCGCGAGGTGATCCCCGGCCACGCCTTCTCGCCGGACACCCCCTGGCAGATGGAGCTGGAGGCCTCCTTCCCGTACGTGGAGACGCCCGACCAGCTCCTGGCCGTCCGACAGGTGAAGCAGGACATGGAGATGCCGCGGCCCATGGACCGCCTGGTGTGCGGCGATGTGGGCTACGGCAAGACGGAGGTGGCCATCCGGGCCGCCTTCAAGGCAGTGCTGGACGGCATGCAGGTGGCGGTGCTCGTGCCCACCACCGTTCTGGCCCAGCAGCACTTCCAGACCTTCAGCCAGCGGCTGGCCGGCTTCCCCCTGCGCATCGAGATGTTATCACGCTTCCGCTCCGACGCCGAGCAGCGCCAGATCGTGGCCGACCTCGCCGCGGGGGCGGTGGACATCGTTATCGGCACCCATCGCCTCATCCAGAAGGACGTGCAGTTCAAGAACCTGGGCCTCGTGATCATCGATGAGGAGCAGCGATTCGGGGTGACTCACAAGGAGCGCCTGAAGCAGATGCGGCGCGAGGTTGGCGTGCTGACGCTCTCGGCCACGCCTATCCCCCGCACCCTGTACATGGCCCTGGGCGGCATCCGCGACATGTCCACCATGGAGACGCCGCCCGAGGAGCGCCTGCCCATCAAGACCTACGTCTCGGAGTTCGACGAGCGGCTCATCCGCGAGGCCATCCTCCGCGAGCTAGACCGCGGTGGCCAGGTCTACTTCGTCCACAACCGCGTGCAGAGCATCGACTACGTGGCCCGCCATCTGCGGGAGGTCGTGCCCGAGGCGGAGATTGCGGTCGCCCACGGCCAGATGCCGGAGCACGAGCTGGAGCAGGTGATGCTGGATTTCGTCAACGGGCGCATCGACGTGCTGGTCTGCACCACCATCATTGAGTCGGGCCTGGACATCCCCAACGTCAACACCATCGTCATCCACCAGGCCGACAAGCTGGGGCTGGCCCAGCTCTACCAGCTTCGCGGCCGCGTGGGCCGAGGGGCAAACCTGGCCTACGCCTACCTGATCTACGACCGCAAGGCCCGCCTGACGGAGGCCGCCCAGAAGCGCCTCCAGACTATCTTCGAGGCCACCGAGCTGGGAGCCGGCTTCCAGATCGCCCTGCGCGACCTGGAGATCCGCGGTGCCGGCAACCTGCTTGGGCCGGAGCAGAGCGGCCCCATGGCCGCCGTCGGCTTCGACCTCTACTGTCGGTTGCTGGCGGAGGCGGTCGAGCGCCTGCGGGCGGTGATGCAGGGACAGACGCCGCCTCCGCCGTCCAAGGAAGGCCCGGAGGTGACCATCGACCTGCCCCTGTCGGCCCACCTGCCCGAGAGCTACGTGCCCGACATCAACCTGCGCCTGGCCCTCTACCAGCGCATGGCTCAGATGGACAGCCTCAGCCAGGTGGACGAAGTGACCCAAGAGCTGACGGATCGCTTCCAAGCACCGCCGCCGCTGGCCAGGAACCTCCTGTACGTCGTCCGCCTGCGGGTGCTGGCCCTCCAGGCGGGGGTGCAGTCCATCGCTACGGAGGATGGTCAGATCGTGGTGCGTCTGAAGGAGGGTCGCCTGCTCCCGGCCGACGCTCTACGCGACCGCCTGCCGGACGGCGTCCGCCTCGGCCGCACCACCCTGTGGCTAGAGCGAGCCCGGCTGGGCCCGGCCTGGCCCCAGGCCCTCCAGCGGGTCATGGAGCAACTTGCGGGGGCGAGCGCAGCGGTTTGACACTACCTGGCGCCTCCACTAGCATTGCCCCCGTGGATACGTTCGTTCAGGCCGTACCCCGATTGGACCGCGCCAACCTGCTGGCCATCCTCCTCGGCGTGGGCATGGCCTTCTACCTGGCCATCGAGCCCACCCAGCCCTGGCTCCTCCTCCTCGTGGCTGGCCTCGCCGCCCTGGGCACCGACGGCGTCCTGCGCACCCATCCGGCCAGCCCCTTCACCCGCCCCGACGACACCGCCGCCTTCCTCTTTCTTCCCGCGCTCCTTGCCCTCGGCGGCGGCCTCTTCCTGGAGGACGTAGTCAGCGGCTACTGGTCGCTGGGGGCAGCCTTCGCCACCGTTCCCCTGTTCGCCGCCGTGCTCTACGGCCAGTACCTGTCGGTGGACGCCCGCTCGCCCGCTTACGCTGCCGCTCGCCTGGTGGCCAACATCGCCGTCTACGTCGCCGCCTTCGCCTTCTTCTCCGTCGTCTACGAATTCGAGTTGGGTCTGCTGGCGACGGCCTTCTGCGTGGGCCTGGTGAGCCTCCTTCTCTCGCTGGAGCTGCTGCGCGAGGTTGAGCTGCAGTTGCGGACAACCGTCCTCCATTCGACCGCCATCGCCATGCTCCTGGCGGAGGTGACCTGGTCCCTCCATTTCTTGCCCCTGGAGAGCTTCCTGGCCGCCGCCTTTCTCCTGCTGTGCCTCTACGTAGCGACGGGCGTCGTCCAGAACCACCTCCTCCGCCAGCTCGACCTGCCCACGGCGGCTGAGTTCGCCGCTGTGGCCGTCGTCGGCCTTGCCATCGTTGTCGTCGCTCACGCCGCCTCCTAGCGGTACGATGGCGCCCTACCTTGGGCTCGACCTTACGTCTGCCTCGCAGCGGCCCTCTGCCTTCGCAGTCCTGGACGACCGGGGAAGCCTGCGCGACCTGGGCCTGGTGCGAGAGGACGGCGATATCCTGGCCCTTGCTCGGCGCTGGCGACCTCGCTACCTGGCCATCGATGCCCCCCTCAGCCTGCCGCAGGGCATGTGCTGCCTGGAGGAGAGTTGCCCCTGTGCGGCCGCCTCGCCCGACGGCCTCAGGGTCGCCGAGCGCGCCCTGCTGAAGGAGGGTATAGGCCTCTTCCGAACGACCAAGCGGTCGATCATCAAGGCGATGGTCTATCGGGCGATGCGCTTACGGCGGGTGCTGGAGGAGCAGGGCTATGCCCTAATGGAGGTCTATCCTTACGCCTCCAAGGTCCGCTTGTTCGAGGGCCCCATCCCCAAAAAGACCACGAAGGCCGGCTGCCATTGGCTTCGCGAGCACCTGAAGGGCCTGGTGCCGGGCCTGGTCGAGCACGAAGGCCTCCTCAGCCACGACGAACTCGACGCTATCGTATCCGCCTACACGGCCTATCTGCACGGACAGGGCCAGGCGGAAGCCGTGGGCGACCCCCGGGAGGGGGTCATCTACGTGCCCAGGGCCCGCGCTGCGCGATAGCCGCCGGTAGAGGTTCCCTGATCAGGTTCAGGAACATGGCTGACACCCAGAGTGGTGTCGCTATGCGGACTGCAAGAGGGACAGCGCCCGGGATCTTACGCGGCGTAGGCTGTGTGCAAGATCTGATCCGACTCTTTGTTCTCGTTCAGCCAGAGGCTGCCGCTGAAGGTTGGCTGGTCTTGTGGCTGAGCACGACTCGGCGCCGTCACCAGAGGGCTAAACTCGTAGCCACAGTCTTCGCAGGCATAGAAGGGCCCCCACATGTCTGACAGCTCGAATAGAGGGCCATCACAATGGGGGCAAGGCCCAGAAAAGGTCAGCGTAGAGTAACCTATCGGCATCATTCTTTCCCCTCCCCTTGATGAGCGGCAAGGCAGCCGCTGCCTTGCCTTCCGAGTAAAGAAGACGCCAGATCACCCATTAGTGTTACGGGTGCTCTGGTGGCCGGACGGTTGGCAGAGCGTCTTTTGCCGCCTTGAGCACATGGCCTTGATTGAGCGTCGGCTATCTGATAAGGTGGAAGCCGTCACAAGAGAGGTGCCATAGATGACACAGGCAGCAACCCAGATCGAGCTGGCGGTCTCGCCCCGGAGCATCCTGGGCAAGAAGGTCAAGACGTTGCGCCGAGAGGGCATAACACCGGCCAACATCTACGGTCACGGCATCCCCTCTCAGGCCGTGCAGGTGCTCACGCCTGACCTGGCCCGAACCATTCGTGTAGTCGGCCGCAACACGATGCTCCAGCTCCACGTAGAGGGCGAGAAGAAGCGACGACCGGTCTTCGTCCGCACCGTTCAGCGCGACCCTATCACCGACGAGTTCCTGCACATCGATTTCTATCAGGTATCGCTCAAGGAGAAGATCAGGATCGAGGTGCCTCTGGTCATCGTGGGCGAGGCCCCGGCCGTTAGTGTTCACCAGGGCATTCTCCTGCAGAACGTCAATGTCATTACTATGGAGGGACTGCCCGGCGACTTGCCTCCCCTCATCGAGGTGGACGTCTCGGGCCTGGAGGAGATCGACGACGCCGTCCATCTGAAGGACCTGGAGGTGAGTCCGGACGTCACCGTTCTGGCCGAGCCCGAGCTGGTAGTGGCAAAGGTGGCGGCACCGCGCCTGATCGAGGAGGTGGAGGAAGAGGTCGAGGAAGAGCTCGAGGAAGGCGCTGAAGTGCCAGAAGAGGGAGTCGAGGAAGAGGAGGCAGAAGCGGAGGAGGGGGAGAGAGAGCGCGAGGAGGGGAAGAGAGAGCGCGAGGAAGGATAGCCGGCTCGCGCCCTATGGGCCCAGCCGGCGGCCGAAGAGGTCTCGCTGTCCCCGTACGAACTCGGCTGCCGTAAGGGAGCGGCGACCCGCCCGTTGCAGTCGTAGGATCGCCAGCAAACCCTCGCCCGTCTGAACGGCGAGGGTTTCTTTTTCGTCCACTTCTGGCGGCAGCGTCTGCCTTTGCTCGGCGCTCAGAGACAAGACCGTCCCTGGCTCTTCCGCGCCGCCAACCGATAGGGGCCAGGCTTCCCAGATGTGCAGGATCTGCCCCTCCATCGTCGTGAACGCTCCTGGCCAGGGGTTGAAGGCCCGCACCCGCCGCCAGATATCGATCGCTGGCAGATTCCAGTCGATCTCTCCGTCCTCCTTGCTCAGGAGGGACGAGTAGGTGGCCAGCGAATCGTCCTGCGGTTGCGGCTCTATTTCATCGGCCAGCCAGCGCGGCAGAACCTCTAGCAGCAGCTCGGCTCCGACCTCCGCCAGCCTCCCGCCGAGGCTGCCGCTCGTGTCCTGGGGCGAGACGGGAACGGCCCGCTGGCTGAGGATGGGGCCGGTGTCCATTCCAGGGTCCAGGAGCATGATCGTCACCCCCGTCTGCTCGTCGCCCGCCAGGATGGCCGCCGCGATGGGCGAGGCGCCGCGGTGGCGAGGCAGAAGCGAAGGGTGGACATTCAGCACACCCTTGGCAGGGGTATCTAGCACCGGCTGGCGGAGGATCACTCCGAATGCGCACACCACGATGACATCGGGCTTGAGGGAGGCCAGTTCCTCCACCGCCTCCGGTCGGCGCAGGCCGGGCGGTTGGAAGACGGGCAGACCGTAGTCGAGCGCGGCAGTCTTCACGGCGGGCGGCGTCAGGGCGCGCCCTCGTCCCGCGAGACGATCGGGCCGAGTGTACACGCCCACAATGTTGTATCCTCCTTCCACCAGCGCACGCAGGCTGGGGAGGGCGAACTCGGGAGTGCCCATGAACACCAATCGCATGCTCTCTGCTCCTGCCCGCCAGGCGCGCAGATTCTAGCACGCCTCCCAGGGAAACCTCAATCGCTGTTAAGGTGTTATACTATGTGAATTGTGGAGAACTGGTCACTGATGTTGAGGGCTGTTGTCTTCTCTCGATGGCTGGCGGCGCTGGCCCTCGCCCTGGTTTTGCCTCTGCTCTTCTTAGCCTGTACGGAAGAGGATGAAGAAGTTCCCTCCGAGATCGGCTTACACTTCACTACCGTCACGCCCACACCTACGCCTCCGCCCGTCTTGACGCCGGTAGTGACTGAGACGCCTAGCCCAACGCCTACCCCTGTGGTCAATGTGTGTCCCGAGAACCCTGACCCCGCCACTCCCGATATCATGGTGGTGGAAGAGCCCCAGGAGGACCACGTCCTGATCAGCCCTGCTCACGTGCGCGGCTGGGGCGCTGGCATTGGTTTCGAAGATGCGGGGGTGCAGGTGGCCATCTACGACGCCACCGGCGAGCCCGTGGCTGAGGAGAAAGTCCCTCCTCTGCCCGCAGAGGGGCGCATTCCCCCGTCCACGCTGGAGGTGACCGAATTCTCCGCTCCCTTCGCTGCGGATATCGCCTTCAGGACCATTGCCGAGGGGCCGGGGTGCGTGCAGGTGTACGAATTGAGCGCCGCCGACGGCAGCCCCGTCCACGTGGTTCAGATCCCCGTGTTGCTCCAGCCCTAGCCGTCCTACGGCCGTACGAGCACGGGCATCCCCAAGGTCGCTTCCAGCAGCTCAGCGGCGCTTGCTTTGGGCGCTGCTATCTCCAGATAGCCGCTGCTGCCAACGACCGCCACGATTTCGCTACCCTCCCGGTATGTGAGGCTCAGGCCTACGATGCGGCGGCCGGCCACCTCCACCGTTGGCCTTTCGGCCGGCAGGTCTTCGCAGCGGACATCGGTCACCAGGTTGCCGAAGACATCGATATGAATCACTCGCCCCTTGAGGCTGCCATCAGACCGACGGCGGGCGCGAAAGGGTGCCAGGGCTAGCACCTCCTCCGCCGGCGGGCCCAGCTCCTCCAGCGGCACGCCCAGCGAGATGTGAGCGGCCACGGGAGCGAAGATATCGCGGCCGTGGAAGGTGCTGCTCACGGGCTGGCGGAAGCAGGCTTCGTTGGTGAGGGAGACGGCTCGATAGCCCTCCGGAAGCCTGACGAGGACAGGCTGATCGTGGCCCCAAGCCGCCTCTCGCACCTCGTCGGGCAGGGCGGGCGAGAGCAGGCCGTTGTCTGGCCCCACGAAGGTGGCGGCCGGCGTCCGCACGGCCAGGGCCCGTCGCTCCGTCCCCACGCCTGGATCGACCACCCCCACGTGGATGGAGCCGCGGGGGAAGTAGGGCGAGGCGGAAGCCAGCAGGAAGGCCCCCTGCTCGATGGCCTGGGCGCGGACTGCGTGGCTAATGTCCACGATGGTGGCCTCTGGGCTGATGGTGAGGATGACTCCCTTCATGGCGGCCACGTAGGGATCCTCCAGGCCGAAGTCAGTGGTCAGGGTGATGATGGGGTTCGCCATGATATCGAGCGTTCAGCTAGGGGCCGATGCCGTTCGCCTTGATGTACCACTGGTGGACATTGGCGAAGCGAGAAGCGGGCTCGAACAGGACGCCCAGGCTGATCCCGCGCATCTCCTTGTCGACGAAGTAGTTGTAGACGGGATAGAAGAGGAGGATACTGGGCACCTTCTCGGCGAAGATCTGCTGGAACTCCTTGTAGAGGTCCTTGCGCTCTTGCACGTCGCAGGTCTGGCGCGCCTCGCTGAGGATTCGGTCCACCGATTGGTCGGCGTAGCCAGCCAGGTTGAATCCCCGCTCCTGCGCCTGCGAGCTATGCCAGGCCGGGTAGGGGTCGGGGTCGTATCCCTGATCCCAGCCGTAGATGACCGCTTGGAAATGCCGGGGCAGGAGGAAGTCGCGCACCAGATCGTTGCCTGCCTGCGATTGCAGGCTGATATCCACCCCAACCTCTCTGAGCTGGTCCGCTATCTCCTGAGCGATGGCCACTCGCTCGGGGTCGTCATCGGTCAGGAGTTCCAGGTGCAGCTCCTGGCCCTCCTTTTGCAGCACCCCCCGCGAGTTGATCCGCCAGTCGCTCTCCGCTAGCAGCGAACGCGCCTGCTCGAGGTCGTGCTGATAGATCCTGATGTCGTCGCTGTAGGCCCACGTGCCGGGGACGATAGGATTGTCGGCAAGCTCGGCTCTTCCGTCCAGCCTATCGGCGACAATAGCCTCGCGGTTCAGGGCGTAGAGGAAGGCTTGGCGCACCGAACTCTCGTCGAGCGGGGCCATGCGGGTGTTGAGATAGAGAAGCGTGTAGCTGTTGCGGCGGCTGGCCAGACGCTGCAGGCTCTTGTCTTGTTCCAGTTGCTCTAGGATGTCAGGGCTGGCTTCTGGGCCCAGGAAGAGACCCTGCACTTGCCCATCTTGAAGAGTGGAAGCAGCCGAACGATAGTCGGAGAAGAAACGAAGCTCTATCTCAGCGATCACGGGCTCGCTCCAATGATAAGAGGGGTTGCTTTCCAGAAGAGCCATCTGGCTGTTGAGAGTCCTGAGGATGAAAGGCCCTGTGCCTATGGGTTGCTCATTGAAGGGGGCGACAAACAGCCCTTCGGCGCTCAAACCCTCCAGGCGGTGTCGAGGCAGGATGCCGATGGTAGTGTGGGCAAGAAAGGGAGCGAACGGCTCAGGCAGCTCGCAGACGACCGTGAAATCGTCCTGCTTGGAGCACCCTATCTGCTGCCAGAACTGCCCCAGCGATGGTTCACCCTTGAAGTTGGGGTCGCTGAGAGCACTCCAGGTGAAGATGACGTCGTCAGCCGTGAAGGCTGTGTCATCGTGCCAGGTGACGTCCTGACGCAGATGAAAGGTGTAGACGCGAGCGTCGGGGCTGACCTCCCAGCTCTCGGCCAGGTCGGGCAAGACCGTCCCGTCAGGGCCTAGCGTGGTGAGGCCGGAGAAGACAAGGGTAGCCAGGTCCCTGTCCACCTCATTGAACGCCGTATAGAGGGGATTGACGCGCAGGGGACTTCCTACTACCGCCTCCACGTAGCGCCCGCCGTGGGCGGGCCCCTCCGGTCCTGACCCCTCTCTGGTAGCGTACCACAGGGCCGACAGGCCGACGATGGCCAGCACCAGGCCAGCCAATAGCGGCCAACGGGAGCGTCTGCTCACTGACATGCCTCCTGGGACGCCTTAGAGGCAGGGGAGATGAAGGCTCCAGTTTCCCCCGGGGCGCCCATGACCCGGAGAGAGCGTCGGCCTAGAGGCCGGCGCGCACACTCACGGCTGAAATGAAGAGAAAGATGGCCACCAGGATTATAGTCAGCTGGAAAAGGGTCTTCTCCACACCGCGGCGGGTGCGGACGATGGAGCTTGCCCGTGTGCCGAATCCCCCTTCTCCCCGCGCCTGAGCGAGAACGATGAGGATCAAGGTCAGAGAGATGATGATTTGGACGATGCTGAGATAGTCTTTGAACTCCATGTTTTGTCGCTTTCGCTCCAAGGGGGAGGGTCGCGCTCTCGCTTACTCGATAGCGCTGGCCACCTTGGCCTCCGCCGCTTCCTCCTCCGCTGCCAGGGTCTGGTCCAGCTGATTGCGGTCGTAGTACAAACGAATCAGGGCCTCTCCCAGCTTCTTGGAGTCGTGATGATAGCGGTTCTCCTCGCTGACCACATCGGCCAGAATGAGGTTCGCTCTCATGGAATCTCCACCGTCGATCCGCACCGGCTGCGACCGCCGTGTCTCGGGCAGCCCGTTTTCGATGTTGCTGTTGACCAGCACGTGGCGGAAGAGGCCCTTGCCCACGTGGCTCTCTAGGACCCGCACGTGGTCGACCACGTTGAAGCCATCAGTCTCGCCGGGCTGGGTGGCTACATTGCACACGTACACCTTCACGGCAGAGGAGGCCTTGATCGCCCGCTTTATGCCGTCCACCAGCAGGTTGGGCAGGACGCTGGTAAGCAAGCTGCCCGGCCCCACCACGATCACGTCCGCCTCCAGGATGGCCCGGATCGCCTCCGGACATGCCTGAGGGTTGGGTGGCTGGAGACGCACTTCCTTAATGCGGCTGGAGCTCTCGCTGATGTTGGCCTCGCCCTGAATGGTCTCCTCGTTCTCCGTCTTGGCTTCCAGGGTCACGTCGACTAGGGTGGAGGGGACGATCTGGCCGCGCACTGCCAGGACGCGGCTGGTCTGCTTGACGGCCTCCTCGAAGTTGCCCAGCACACCGCTCATGGCCACGATAAACAGGTTGCCAAAGCTGTGACCGGCCAAGTCGGAACCGTCTGAGAAACGATATTGGAAGAGCCTGGTCATGAGCGGCTCGGCGTCGGCCAGGGCTGCGATGCAGTTGCGCACGTCGCCCGGCGGCAGGATACCCAGCTCGCGGCGCAGCCTGCCAGAGCTGCCGCCGTCGTCGGCCACCGTGACTATGGCTATCAGGTTACCGGTATATTGCTTAAGACCGCGCAGCAGGATAGAAAGCCCCGTCCCGCCGCCGATGGCGACGATCTTCGGCCCCCGTCGCAGGTAGCGCTTACCCCAGATGATGTTCACCAGGCTCGAATCGCGCTTGCGGGGGAGAACAGCCGATAGGAGAGAGCTATTGAGGTGCCACAGGGCGAAGAGGGTAAGGCCGGTGCTGGCCATCATGAACATGATGCCGCGCCAGAAGCGCGGGATGAACTGGAGGGTCAGATAGTAGATGAAAGAGGGGAAGGTGTAGGAGACATAGGCCTCTCGCAGGATGTAGGCGATCCCTAGCCCCATTATGGCTACGCCCAACATCAGCAGCGCCAGCCAGCGCTTGATGTGCATGCCTGGGTATAGCCACTTCAGGAAATCAGCGTCCCGGAGGCGATTCATGCTCTTCATCTAATAACGCAACTTAACCACAAAAGTTTCATCCGCCGCCCACCAACTTCTCCCGCAAGATCTGGTTCGCCAGGTCCGGATTGGCGCGACCGCGCGTCTCTCGCATCACCTGCCCCACCAGGTACCGTAGTGCTCCTTCCTTTCCTGACTGATAGTCTCTCACTGCCTTGGCATTGGCCGCAAGTACCTTGTCCACCGCT
This sequence comes from Dehalococcoidia bacterium, assembly GCA_020356025.1. Lineage (GTDB taxonomy): Bacteria > Chloroflexota > Dehalococcoidia > SM23-28-2 > SM23-28-2 > SM23-28-2. Next base: position 1,292,964 of record CP070630.1, read on the forward strand.
TCCGTCAACTCATCCGAGCCGCTGATCTGAGTCATGCCCGCCTCCTCCACGATCTGGCGGGGCGGCTTTCCTGTTTGGAACATCTCCTCGAACACCGTCTTGGCGATCTTACCGCTGATGACGCCACTGTCTATCATGTCCAGCATCTCGACGATCTGCTCCGGCTTCACCAGGGCGTCGCCGATCTCCACGTTGGCGGCGTTCAGGAGACGGGCGAAGTCGCCCAGCATCCAGTTGCCGACCGCCTTGGCCCGTTGCCTGACCCTGGTCTCCCCCTCGCCTTCCAGCGAGGCCAGGCACGCCTCGAAGAACTCGGCCTTCGCACGTGTCTCCGTCAGGAGGTTCACCTCGTACTCAGTAAGGCCGTAGCAGCGGAGGAAGCGCTCCTTCTTAGCGTCGGGCAGCTCCGGCATGCGGGCGCGGATATCCTCCACCCACTCGCGGGCGATGGTTAAGGGCGGCAGGTCCGGTTCGGGGAAGTAGCGGTAGTCGTGGGCGTACTCCTTCGTTCTTTGCGAGACGGTGCGTCCTTCCTCCTCGACCCACCCGCGCGTCTCCTGTTCGATGCAGTCGCCTGCCTCCACCACCTGTCGCTGCCGCTCCACTTCGTAGGCCAGGGCTCTGTAGACAGCGCGGAAGCTGTTCATGTTCTTCACTTCCACCTTGCCCAGGAACTCCTGGCTGCCCAGCGGGCGGATGCTTACGTTGGCATCGCAACGAAACTGGCCTTCCTCCATGCTGGCCGTGCTCACCCCTAGGTACTGGAGGATCTGGCGCAGCTTCATCAAATACTGGCGGGAGTCCTCCGGCGAGCGCAGATCGGGCTCGCCGACGATCTCCATCAGGGGCACGCCGGCGCGATTGACGTCCACCAGGCTGTAGGTCTCCCCTGCCTCGTTCTGAACGTGGACCAGGCGAGCAACATCCTCCTCCAGATGGACGCGCGTGATGCCAATTCGTTTCATCTCGCCGTCCGCGTCGATCTCCAGCCAGCCGTCGTGCGAGAAGGGCATGTCGTACTGAGAGATCTGGTAGCCTTTCATCAGGTCGGGGTAGGGGTAGTTCTTGCGATCGAAGCGGGAAACCTCAGCGATCTGACAGTTGAGGGCCAGCGCGGTCATGATCGTGTACTCCACCGCCTGCCGGTTGATGACCGGCAGGACGCCGGGCATCCCCAGGCAGACGGGGCAGACGTGGGTGTTGGGGGGAGAGTCCGCGTAATCGGCGTTGCAGGGACAGTACATCTTGCTCTTGGTGAGGAGTTGAGCGTGCACCTCGAGGCCGATTACGGTTTCGTACTCAGTAGCAACGTTGGTCATAAGCAAATCGCTCGCTAGTATAGCAGTGGAGGCTCTTTGGAGCAAGGCTACCTGAGTAACGCTGGTGCCGAGGGCGGGATTCGAACCCACACGAGCCTGGCGGCTCAGCGGATTTTAAGTCCGCCGCGTCTACCAATTCCGCCACCTCGGCACTCTACATAACAGGCCCCTGGCCCGCCGCGTGGGTGGTGCTTGCTGCAGAATGCAAAACTCAGAACCCGGGCAGGTGCCGATGTTCTGAGTTGGCTTCCATGTCTTGGAGGCGACGGGCGGATTCGAACCGCCGATCAGGGTTTTGCAGACCCCTGCCTTAACCACTTGGCTACGTCGCCCTGGAGCGGAAGACGGGATTCGAACCCGCG
>CP070630.1:1294744-1299886 GCA_020356025.1 Dehalococcoidia bacterium
AAGGCGCACCGGTTGACCAGCGCAGTTGGGTCCACCGGAGATGGGAGTGCGACTGACCAGGCAAGCTCAGCAGCCACTCGGGGCTGGTGGCATGGGGCTTTGACGGGCAAAACTCGGACCAGTGTTCAGCGTGGTGACCACCGCGACTGGGACTGGAACGGCACGTACAGGTCCAATGGTGGGGGGCTCGCAGGGCCCTGACATCCACGAACGGTTTGAGGATCGCCTGACGACGACCGTCGGTCTCACGGACGCTCGACAAGGACCTACGGGCTCGTCATGGTGGGCCTCGGTGACGCGCGTGTCCTCCGGAGCCTCAGCGATCCGCCACGCCAAAGCGCAGGTCCCGCTCTCCACCTGCCGAAGACGTCCTCGGACGAGTCTCGGAACACTGCGAGGCCACGGACGCTCACAGACGAACACGGGAGGCATGGGCATGTCCACGAGTGCTCCAGAAGCGGTGTTCGTGCGCATCATAGAGCTGCCACCGGTCAGGATGGTGCGTTCAGGCAGTGGGGAGCTGAGCGCGTTCGACGCATGGTGGTCGGCTACTGCCGCTCAGGACAAGACCAGCTTGTTTCCGAAGGACTTCATGTGGTTCAACCCACAACTGAACAGCTTCGAGTGGTTGTACGTCCTTCCCGAGGGACTAGAGGACACAGGCGGCTATGAGGTGTTCGATTTCCCCGGTGGCTTGTATGCTGTCGCTGCATGCAGAGATGATGGGCCAGAGATTGAGCGGACGAATAGGCTGGTCCACGAATGGGTAGCGAGGAGCGAGATCTTCGATGAACCTCCTCGCAGCGACAGTGCCAGCGCACGATATGATATGGGGCATGTGATCACGCCCCGCAATGCGAAGGAGATGATGGGATACCATCAGATGGATCTGTTCGTTCCTGTCGTCTATAGGAACCACCGGAAGTGAACTCGCAGCATCCATCGGCAGCGCGAAGGAGATGCTGTTCGCGGGGGCAAGTTGAGGTGGGGATTCCGATTCCTGCGGGCCCGGAGTTGCTGGTCCGAAGCGCCGTCCCGCCCGGGGGAGAGTTGGGACACCCGCAACGGCCGGTGTGCTGAACACCTCGGTCGTTGTCGGGCGTTCGTGATACCCCTGGTCCCTGTCCGGAGTCCGCCAGACCCGAAGTGTGCCGAAACTCATCTGAGGCATCCAGGAGTGTGCTCATCGGAAGCCTCATCCGGGCACGTAGGGACCTCTGGCCCGGCACATAAGGAGCGGTATGAGCCCACGTGCAGCGGTCCCTTGAGCGCTTGACACACGGACCCAGCCGAAGGCGCAGGTCAGGGTCTACCCGACCATCTCAATCGGCAACTGATCCTGCAGCCTCACCAGTACGCTTGCGATGGCACGCGTATCAGCGTCCCTGCTCGGCCCCTCCCCCCAGGACCCGTCGTCGTTTTGACTCTCAATGATCCAGGGCAGCGCTCTCATCGCCACTACCTTGGAAGCCGGATGATCATAGCGGGCGAAAACCTCGAGGAGACCGGCCTGCGAGAGTCCGCTGCCATACTTCTCTGGGGCAAACTGCCCATCGCCAGCGCGCTGCCGGCTCGCAAATCGCCATAGGTGTGCCTCCGCGAACCGCCGCATCCGACTGTCGGCCACGCCGCTGACGGCACGCGTGGTGATGACCTCGCACCCTTGCAGATGATCTGGCGTTGCCAGGGGGTACTCGTCACCCCTCGGCGTCGCGCGATGTGCGATCCTCGGGTGCTGAAATGGCACCCGAGACATATCTGCCTTCTCGAGTTCGCGCAGGTCCCGCACTCCCCCGTATCTGAATTCGTGAAGGCAGCCCGCCTCGAACGCCTCGAGCTCCTCCATCGTCATCCTTCGCCACGAGCCGGTCCCATGCTGATACCCGCACTCGCACCACTCGTGCAGCATGGTCTCCAGTGCTCTCTTCACCCGCGGCGCCTCCTCGCAGCCGAGGCGCAGCAGCGCCTCCACCACAAGGGCGTTCGGCCACATGATCCGGGGTCCACAGGGCGTCCGTACCAACTCATCCGCGGCCCTCACCAGATTCTGCTCCGAAACCTTGATCTTCCTGAAGCGCGCTCGCTCACCCCGACGCCTCTGTTCCACGACGGCGGCCTGCTCCTCCACCAGTTCATCGGTGGAGAAGAACATGCCGGGGCTGTGCTCGGACTCAGGCCTTGATGTGAGCCACGCGACGGCTCGGCGTATCGGGGGGTCGGCTATCCTCAAGCCCAGGTCGGCCAGCTCCCGAAGGTTGCGGGCCGTGACTGTCACCCGTCCCTGCCAAGAGCCATCCGCTTCCTGCGTGTCAAGCCGCTGCCTCACCAGCGACTTCCTCAGCGTCTCCGCCGACGCCCCGCGCGCCCCGAGGATCCGACGTGCCTGCCAGGCCTCGAAGTCTAGTCTCCCACGCAGGTAGGCGGAGATGTCGTGTCTGAGTCGTGTCCCCTTGTGCCGGGCGATCAGCCGGGGCAGAAGCTCCGCGGGCATGGGGTCAGTCTCAACAGTGCGCACCAGCGCACAGGGGGTCTCGATGTCCACCAGCCCGGCCTGCTCACCCGCCCTCTCGAGCACCTCGAACCGCTTGACGGCGACTCCGTTTGCTCTCTCGATCAGCGCCACCAAGGACTTCCCCGCGATCTCAAGCCTGTCCAGCGCCCGAGCTGGCAGGCAGAGCCGGCTCTTCTCGTCAAGGGACAGTCTCCCCCTTCCCACCGCGTTCGCCCGCAGCAGAACCTCTCCACTCATCCTGAGTTGCAGGCCCTGACCCGGCCTCACGCCGAGGTAGGTCCGGACCGCCTTCTTCAGCCCCACCTGACCGTCAGCTGTGCAGGACAAGATGGCCAGCACCTGGGGTATGCCCTTGCTCGCGAGTCTCGCCATGTCCACTCCTCGCTCTCTCCAACCGCCTGCGCGCCACCTCAGTTTACTGCCAAGGAGGGCAGGGACCTCCCCTCAACGTCGTCCTGACGTGGCAGCGCGGCCTCGGTGGCGGTGTCGACTACGCATGAGACGAGAGGCCCTTGTCGGGCGCCCTGCAGCCCCTCCGACTGGTACGAGAAGGAGATGCAATAGCATTTGTCAAGGGGCGACGAGTCGTTCTGAGGGGCGAAGTCTGTGGTATGGTGCCTGACTGGCCCCCGGTGATTTGGTAGAATCAGGGCGGGGAGCGCTTGACCTCGAAGCCGCCTTGATGGGTCGCGCCACCGGCGTTTGACCCGCGGCATCTCTAGTGAGGCGTCGCTCCCCTTGGTCTGTTTGTGTCATGCGCTCTGATTTCGCGATGCCGCGCAGGGCGATCTTCTCTGACCAGGGTTCGTTGCGCGTCAGGGTGACCCACACGATCTCCGCCAGCTTCCGGGCGACCGCGCCGCCAGCAGCCTTAGCTGACTTGCCTCGTTCCCGGAGGCGAGTGTAGAAGTGGCGCAAGGAGGGGTTGCACTGCCGGGCAGGACCAGAGGCCAGCAGCAGAGAGAGCTTGAGCATGCGGTTGCCCTTGCGGGTCATGCAGAAGCGCAGTTTCGTATTGCCGCTCTCCCAGGCTATGGGATACAAGCCGCAGTATCCAATGAAGGCCTCCTTGTTTGGAAAGCGTCGGATATCGCCGATCTCGGCCAGGATGGAGGCGACCGACACGGGCCCGAGACCGGGGAGGGAGAGCAGAACGTTGTCCGGGAAGACCCGTTCGAGCTCTTCGGCAATAGCCGCATCCAAGCGTCTCAGGAGGCTGTTGAGCTGGAAGATGCGGGCAGCTGCATCTTGGATCGAGATCCGGACCATCATCGGAAGCTGTTGTGAGGGGACATCCTTCGCCACTGCCAGGAATCTCTCGGCGAAGACTCGTCCGATGCGCCTGCCGTCACAGTTGCGCAGCTGAGCGATCCGGCTGGCGCCACGTCTGCGGGCATCGTGGGGCGAAGGACAAGACTTGAGCGCCACCAGGGTGCGTCCGCCGAAGTGCTTGCCCACGGCCTCTCGCCAGCCAGGCCAGTAGGTGCGCAGCAGCCGATGGAGACGGTTCTTCAGACGCGAGCGCTCCTCCATGCAGCGGCGACGGGTGCGTGTGGCATCCTGGAGTTGGATACATCCTTCCGACACAACAGCCCGCGGTTGAGGACGGATCTTAGCGACAAAACGAGCGATCAACTCCGCGTCCACACGGTCCGTCTTGGTGTCCTTGAGCTCCAGGTGTCGAAACCACTTCACCTTCCGCGGATTCAGCACATGCACTTGGATCTGCAGACGCGTCTCCCCAGCCAGGGCCTTCGCCGCGGGGCGATGGAAGTCGCTGGTGGACTCCAGTCCGGCGATGATCTGCAAGTCAGACCCCAGCTTCTGCCCACTGGCCACCACCGCATCACAGAGCGCTGCGATTCCTGCTGGGCTGTTGGGGAAAGAGTGCGTCCTGCCCACCGGCACGCCCCAACCATCACAGCAGGCCAGCTCCAGATGACGCGACGAGACATCGATTCCGACACACAGGGTCTTGTGTTCGGTCACTGCTCCGCTCCCAGTTGCTGGTCTTGCCGCTGCCGCCGGTGTTCCTCGTCGTCTCCGGTCCCGCTTCCGCTCCTCAATCGCGCGGTCGTGCCGCAGGTTGCAATACAAGCTCCGGACCGGACGCCGAGGGATCATTCTCCTTATCTCGGTCGTGCCGAAGCGTTACGAGCGATCTCACGCCCGGCGCGCGGCCCGGAGACTATAGCCACTCGGCGGCAAGGAAGACACCTCAGACCAGCCAACACACAGTATAGGAGAGATATGGTCCTACCGCAATGGTCTCACGACCGCCCGACAACCACCCGGGGGCCTCGTGCGTGTACCAGAGGACATGCCTGGCAGCGGTCAGAACGCCCAGATGGCATTCTCCAAGCGGGCAGGATAGCGCCGTCCGAGATGGCAGGATGGGGCCAGGTCTGGGGCGAAACAGGTGGGAAAGGGATTCGCAGGCATTGTCGCAGTCTCTCGCGTCGGGCTTCGCGTCGAGTCATCGCAGCACCCCTCAGAGCTTCTCCCCTGACAGAGCGCCACACTATGGCCGATCTGTTCGGCCCTGTTGTGAACGGCCAGGCAGGGCGATTGGGTGGCGCGCGGGAGACATCAATGAGAGATACCGTTCGGCTGAGACGGCGCGCGCTGCT
>CP070630.1:1299986-1400177 GCA_020356025.1 Dehalococcoidia bacterium
CCGGCGTGGCCGAGACGAACACGACCTGGTTGACGTGGCGGTCGAACTCGGAGAAGTTCAGGGGCCGGTTGTCGATGGCCGAGGGCAGGCGGAAGCCGTAGTCCACCAGGGTCTGCTTGCGCGAGATGTCGCCGTGGTACATGCCGCGAATCTGCGGCACCGCCATGTGCGACTCGTCGATGAACATGAGGGAGTCGTCCGGGAAGTAGTCGAGGAGCGTCCAGGGCGTGCTTCCCGGCGGCCGCCGCGCCAGGTGGCGCGAGTAGTTCTCGATGCCCGCGCAGTAGCCCTGCTCGCGCAGGCACTCGATGTCGTAGCGAGTGCGCTCCCACAGACGCTGCGCCTCAAGGAGCTTGTCCTGGGCCTTGAACCACTCCACCCGCTCCTCCAGCTCCGCCTGGACGTCCTCCAGGGCCGCCTCCAGCTTGTCCTGAGACGTGACGAAGTGCTTGGCCGGATACACGTCTATCCGGTCCAACTCGCCCAGCACCTCGCCGGTCAGGGGGTCGAGCTGGAAGATGCGCTCCACCTCGTCGCCCCAGAAGTCGACGCGCACCGCCAGTTCCTCGTAGGACGGCATGATCGTGAGGCTGTCGCCCCGCAGGCGGAAGCGCCCGCGCAGCAGGTTCATGTCGTTGCGCTCGTACTGCATGTCGACCAGCTTGCGCAGGCTGCGCTGGCGATTGCTGGGCTCGCCCTTCTTGAAGGTGAGGACGAAGTTATAGTACTCGGAGGGCTCACCTAAACCGTAAATGCACGACACGGAGGCCACGATGACCACGTCACGCCGCTCGAACAGGGCGCGGGTGGCGGCGTGCCGCAGCTTGTCGATCTCCTCGTTGATGTCGGCGTCCTTGGCGATGTAGGTGTCCGTGCGGGGGATGTAGGCCTCGGGCTGGTAGTAGTCGTAGTAGCTGACGAAGTACTCGACGGCGTTCTGGGGGAAGAACTCGCGGAACTCGCTGTAGAGCTGGGCGGCCAGCGTCTTGTTGGGCGAAAGGACCAGCGTGGGCCGATTGCAGCGGGCGATGGCGCTGGCCATGGTGAAGGTCTTGCCGCTGCCGGTCACCCCCAGCAGCGTCTGGGCGCGATAGCCCTTCTCCAAACCCTCGACGAGCTTCTCGATGGCCTGGGGCTGGTCGCCCGTGGGCGCAAAGTCAGAGACGAGACGAAATTCAGGCATAGCTACGTAGCCATTCTATCATTCGGGAGGCTTACGATTGGCTGCCCAGCGCTGTTGCGCCTCACCCCTTCTGCATCCGCTCGAAGACGGCCCTTATCACTTCCTCCACCGACGCCAAGGTCTGCTCGCGCGTGATCTCCTCCACCAGCGTGCTCGCCTCCCGCTGGCTGAAGCCAAGCCCCACCATGCCCCCTACGGCGTCTCGCCTAACCTCCTCCGACGTCAGCGCTGCCGCCGCCTCAGGCATCTCCGCGAAGCCTTCGTCGCGCAGCAGCGCGAAGGGCGTTACCTTGCCCCGCAGTCGGGCCACAATCGTCTCGGCCGTCCTGGCGCCGATGCCCGGCAGCCGCCGAAGAGACGCGACGTCGCCCTCCTCGATCCAGCACGCTATCGTCGATACGGAGAACACGAGCGCCTTCAGGGCTCTCGTTGCCCCCACGTCGGGCACCTCGATGAACCTGGCGAAGAACTCCCGCTCCACCGGCCGCTTGAACCCGATAAGCTTGGGGATGGGCTGCCGCTCCGCCGCATAGTAGAAGGTGTCCAGCTCGATCTCCTCGTCCAGCTCGGCATCCTCGAACGCCCGCCAGACGAACATCGGCAGGAAGACCTCGTACCAGACGCCCTTCACCTCCACCTCGAGGCTCATCTCCTCTTCGTTCTTCTTGCGCAGTATCCCGTGCAGGTGCGAGATCATCTCACGCTCCCTCTATCCAGATGAACGCTCCAGCAGCTCGTGCCGCCGCTGCGCGCAGTGACAGAGCGCGACAGCCAGGGCGTCGGCGGCGTCCGCCGGCTGAGGGGCCTCGTCCAGGCCGAGGAGAAGGCGCACCATCTCCTGCACCTGCACCTTCTGGCTGCCGCCGTAGCTGGTGACGAACTGCTTGATCTGAGCCGGCTGGTACTGGAACAGCGGCAACTCGGCCTGAGCCGCCGCCAGCAGAACCACCGCCCGCGCCTCGCCGATGGCCACTGCCGCCCGCACGTTGCCGACGAGAAAGTCCTCCACCGCCACCTCGGCCGGCTGCCAGTCGGCGATCACGCCGGCGATGCCATCGTATATCTGGCGCAGGCGCTCGGGCAGGGGCCGCCGCCTCTGGGCATTCAGCGTACCGTAGGCCACCGCCTGCGGTCGATCCCCGCTCAGCAGGACGAGGCCGTAGCCGGTGGTGGAGAGGCCCGGGTCGATGCCCAGGATCAACAGCCCAGAGGGCAGCGGCTTAGGGAGAAGAGTGACCACAGCGGCGATGAAAGACGCCGTTCATCAGCGGCTAGCATACTCCACCAGCACCTCATCGGGGAAGTCGCCGTTGGAGTACACCCGCTGAACGTCGTCCAGCTCTTCGAGGTTGTCCAGCAGCTTCAGCACCTGCACCGCCTGCTTCTCGTTCAGGCTGATGGTGCTCTTGGGGAGCATGGACAGGTCGGCCGAGAGCGGCGTCACCCCCATCTCCTCCAGGGCGCGGCGCACCTTCTCCAGGTTCTGCGGAGCGGTGTGCACCTCGACCCGCTTGTCTTCGACATCGACGTCCTCGGCGCCGGCGTCGATGGCCATCAGGGCGACCTCTTCGGGGTCCCTGTCGGAAGCCTCGATGAGGATGAGCCCCTTGCTGTCGAACTGCCAGGCCACGCAGCCGCTCTCCCCCAGGCTGCCGCCGCCGCGAGAGAAGGTGGTGCGCAGGCTGGATACGGCGCGATTGCGGTTATCGGCGAGGACGTCCACCAGGATGGCGACGCCGCCCGGGCCGTAGCCCTCGAAGGTGGCCGCGACGAGCTGGGCTGCGCCTTCCAGCTGGCCGGTGCCCCGCTTGATCGCCCGCTCGACGGTGTCGGCGGGCATGTTGTTCTCGCGCCCCTTGGCCAGAGCCAGACGCAAGCGAGGGTTCATCTCCGGATCGCCGCCGCCCTCACGAGCGGCCACCATGATCTCGCGGCCGAGCTTGGTGAAGAGCTGGCCGCGCTTGGCGTCGCTGGCGCCCTTCTGGCGCTTGACCTGGGACCAGTGCGAGTGGCCTCCCATAGCGGGCCTCCGTACTCCGCCTGCCCCCGCCCATCCTGAGCTTGTCGAAGGAGCTCACGGTTCGACGGGCTCACCGTGAGCGGCGGGGTAAGCGAATTCTGCCCTATTCTAGCAAAGAGGCGGGAAGGCGGTCAAAGGGAGGCCAGCGCGCTGCCCGCCATGCCCTACCCCTCCAGCGAAAATGCGCTAGAATGGAAACCCATGGGAACGCAGGCCAATCCGGACGAATGGGTGGAGGTCGTCTCGCTTGGCGGCTCACTGCAGCCGCTCAAGGATCACTTCAACCGCAACAGAAGCAAGCGTCGGTTTCTCGCCTTGCTGTCGCCCACTTGACCGCTCTGTTTCCACGGTGCCCGGGCGGTACGAAGATCGATCATCGACGACTTCCCACGCGCCGACATCAGTGTCAGCATCGTCTGGATCGACATGCTCTCGGATGACACGAGCGCGGCGGCCGCACCATCAGCGCGAATCATCGATGACCTTCGCGTTCGCCACTTCCACGACCCCGAGAAGCGAGCGGGAAAGGCCATCGCGAAGAGTCTGGGCTCAGAGGACGCGATAGCCTGGGACACCTACCTGTTCTATGCAAGCGGGAGCGAGTGGACTGACGGGCCGCCGGCACCAATCGATTGGATGCATCAGTTGCCGAGCAGTTGGGCTGACCCCGCGCGCTTTCACACCGGCGATGACCTTCTTCAGGAACTCCACGAGGCCATGAGAAGGCTGACAGGCGCACAACCCTAGGCGAGGAAGCACTCGCCTCTTCTAGTCCGCCAACGTCACGTTATCGATCAACCGCGTGCTGCCGATGCGCACCGCCAGCGACACCATCGCCGCCCTGCTGATCGTCTCCAGCTCGGCCAGCGTCTCGGCGTCGACCACGCTCACGTAGTCCACCTCCGCCAGCGGCTCGGAGGCGAGAACGTCGCGCATCTCCCTGCGGATGACCTCCGCCCGCCGCTCGCCGCCGTCGAACAGCTCTCGGGCGCGGCAGAGGGAGCGCCAGAGGACGGTGGCCGCCCGCCGCTCCTCGGGCGACAGGTAACTGTTGCGGCTGCTCATGGCCAAGCCGTCGGGCTCCCGCACGGTGGGCACGGCCACGACCTCCACGGTCATGTTCAGGTCGGCCACCATCTTGCGGATGACGGCCAGTTGCTGGCCGTCCTTCTGGCCGAAGTAAGCCCGCTGCGCCTGCACGACGTTGAATAGCTTGGCCACCACCGTGGTCACCCCCCGGAGGTGACCGGGCCGAAAGGCTCCCTCCAGGCGGCCGGTGAGCGATTCGCCCACCTCCACCCAGGCGTCGAAGCCCGGCGGGTAAATCTCCTCCACCTCTGGCATGAAGACGACGTCTGTCCCCTCCTGCTCCAGCAGGCGTAGGTCGCGCTCGGGGTCGCGAGGATAGCGCTGGTAGTCCTCCTGCGGGCCGAACTGGGTGGGGTTGACGAAGATGGTGGCCACCACATGCTCGTTCTCAGCGCGGGCGCAGCGCACCAGGGAGAGGTGGCCTTCGTGGAGGTAGCCCATCGTGGGGACGAGGCCGACGCCGCCCGTCATCTGGGCGCGCAGACGCCGCATCTCCGCCACTGTGGTCACGACTTGCATGTTGAGTGAATGTCAGCCGCATCCCTACTGGCCGGCGAGCAGGGATGCGGCAAATGTTGGTGGAAGCTGCTTTGGTCTAGGCGACGCGGGTCAACTCCGAGAGAGCCGCCTCGTCCATGACGAAGCTTTCCTTCTCGGTGGGGAATCGGCCCTCTGCCACCTCGGCCACGAACTCCCGAGCGGCCCGGCTGACCTCCTCCGCCAGCTGAGCGTACTGCTTGGCGTGCTTCGGGACGAAATCGGGGAAAAGCCCGAGCATGTCGTGAATCACCTGCACCTGGCCATCGCAGTGAGGCCCCGCGCCGATGCCAATGGTGGGTATGCTCACCCGCTCGGTGATAAGCTCGGCCAGGGCGGCGGGAATCGTCTCCAGGACCATGGCATAGGCACCCGCCTCGTCCAGGGCTTGCGCGTCGTTGAGCAGCTTGACAGCGGCCGCCGGCGTCTTGCCCTGCACCTTGTATCCGCCCAACTGGTGGAGGGACTGAGGCGTCAGGCCGATGTGGCCCATGACCGGAATGCCCGCCTCCACCAAGCGGCGCACGGTATCGGCAACCGTCTTGCCGCCCTCGAGCTTGACGGACTGGGCGCCCGCCTCCTGCATCAGGCGGCCGGCGTTGCGCACGGCATCTTCGAACCCCGCCTGATAGCTCATGAAGGGCATGTCAGCGACCACGTGGGCTCGCTGAGTGCCCCGCACCACCGCCTTAGTGTGGTGGATCATGTCGTCTACGGTTACCGGCAGAGTGGAGTCGTAGCCCAGGACTACCATGCCCAGGCTATCGCCCACCAGGATGACAGGCACGCCCGCCTCGTCCAGGAGCCTAGCGGTGGGGTAGTCGTAGGCCGTCAGCACGGCGATCTTCTCGCCCCGCTTCTTCATCTCTTTGAGGACATGGATGGATACGCGTCTCATGCCGCCCTCCTTACGCCGCCGCTCTCTGGGGCTCAACGGCGGAACCCCCCACGCTGGCGATCTTATTCTCCTCATCGACGTAGATCAGCTTGGGCAGGAAGTGCGGCGCCTCCTCCTCGCTGACCGGCCTATAAGCCAGAATGATGACCAGATCACCCTTGTGCATAAGGTGAGCAGCGGCGCCATTGATCACCACCTCACCCTTACCCGGCTCACCCTCGATCACGTACGTCTCCAGGCGGGCGCCATTGGTTATGTCGAGCACATGCACCAGCTCAAAGGGCAGGAGATCCGCCGCCTCTATGAGAATCGGATCCAGGGTAAGGCTGCCTTCGTAGTCGAGATCGGCCCCGGTCACGTGGGCCCGATGAATCTTGCTCTTGAGCATGGTTCTCATGTCGCTCCCTCCTGGCTAGTGGCTCGCCCGGCACAAGAAAACCCTCTCGGCATGCGACCGAGAGGGCCTCGCAATCAGCCACTGTCCAGCTCTATGTGCCGTCTCGGTCGGTTGCCCGATCCAAGCGAGCTCTCGCTTCTGGATATAGGCGACGCTTATCGCGCCTTGGCTCACCGCCTATAGGTCGATGGCACTGTCACTATACAGGGTTGGTCGCCTTGTGGCAATAGCCCTTGACGCAGTATTTGAAACCCGCTTCAATAGAATCACAGCCTTCGCGCCGCTGCGACAGCACTCAACGTCTCTCGCTTCCGGTCGAGTATTCCTGTTCCTTTTGCTTAGCGCTAACGGTTACAAGTCAGAATGACCACTCGGTCTCTCGGGGTACTTCTGCTGCTGGGCTCCGTCTGGGGAGCCTCCTTTCTATTCATCAAAGTGGTGGTGGAGGAGACCTCGCCGTTCGCCCTCGTGCAGGGGCGAATCACCTTTGGCGCCCTTGCCGTCCTCGCCGTTATGGCCTTCAGCCGTCGTCGTTCAGCCAGAACATCTCTCCGCCTGTGGGCAAAGGTAGCCGGCCTGGCCATCCTGAGCACCATCGTCCCCTTCCTTCTCATATCCTGGGGCGAGATCCACATCGATAGCGGCACCGCGTCCGTCCTCAACTCCACGATGCCCCTGTTCACAGCCCTCTTTGCCAGCCTCATCTTGGTCGACGAGCGGTTGACCTGGCTCCGGCTTTCCGGCCTCCTCCTGGGCTTCCTGGGAGTGGCCGTCCTGACCGGCGGCGATATCCTAGACGTCACCGACTCCAGCGTTCTGGGACAACTGGCCGTGGTGGGCGCCGCAGCCTGCTATGGCGCCGGCGCTGTCTATGCCCGGATGCTCCTCCGTTCCGAAGATCCCTTCAATCTGACCAGGCTTCAACTAGTGATTGGGGCCCTCATCCTGGCGCCGGCTCTCTTCGCCGTGGACGGAGTCCCCAACTACAACCTTAGCTTGGAGGCTTGGCTGTCTCTTATCACTCTGGGTGTACTGGGGACTGGTCTGGCCTACATCGCCTTCCTATGGCTTCTGAGCACGGTAGGCAGCGTCAGATCCTCTCTGGTAACCTACATCGTCCCCATCACGGGGCTGATCCTCGGTTGGGCTGTCCTGGACGAGTCGATCGGCATCAACAGCATCGCCGGCTGCGCGCTGATCATCCTGGGGGTCACGACCGTGATATGGCCTCGCTCAACCCCTCCTGATCCGCCGCCGGCCGCCGGAGGCGCCTCCCCCTAGCGCCGCAGATCTGCCAGAGAAGGCACGCCCGCCAGCCCCCGCGCCTCCGTCACTGCCCGCACGATGGCTCGCTCCATCGCCCGGGCTGCCAGCGCGCCGAGCGTAATAGGATCGACAGGAGCCTCTGTCGCCCCTGTGGCCAGAGAGAAGAAGACATCGCCGTCCACAAGCGTGTGAGCGGGGCGAACGGTCCGCGACAGGCCATCGTGGGCCATCACCGCCAGGCGATAGGCCTGCTCCCTGTTCAGGCGAGCGTTGGTGGCCACCACGCCGATGGTGCTGTTGATGAAGCCACCGGAGAGGGCCGAGGGAGGCCGCCCTCGCAGGATGTCCAGGGTACTCACGAAGCCACCTTTTTCATCCCGTGCGCCGGCCACGATACGACCGCTGTCGGGGTCGATGACCTCGCCGAGGCAGTTCACTGCCACCAGCGCTCCGACGGTGATCTCGTCCGTCGCCCGCTCGCTGGCGGTGCCGATGCCGCTCTTGACCGCTCGCTCCATCCCCAGGGCTTTGCCCACGGTGGCGCCGCTACCCGCGCCCACGCTCCCCTGGGAGACTCGACCGCTCTTGGCTGCTCGGCAGGCGGCGTAGCCAGCGGCGGCATCCGGGCGCACGTCTGCGCGCCCGATGGACAGATCATAGAGGACGGCCCCCACCACGATGGGCACCAGCCCGCCGGGGGTGGGGAACCCAACGCCCTGCTCCTCCAGGTAGCGCATCACCCCCGCAGCGGCGTCCAGGCCGAAGGCGCTGCCACCGCTGAGGAGAACGGCGTGTATGCGCTCCACCAGATTGCCGGGGCGCAGGAGGTCGGTCTCGCGGGTGCCGGGGGCGCCGCCGCGCGCATCGACGGCGGCGACGGCGCCTCCCTCGCAGAGAACGACGGTGCAGCCGGTGGCCGCCCGCCTATCGGTCCAGTGGCCGACGCGCAGGCCGGGGATGGACGTGATGGCGTCAGGCGGCACTAGTTTTTACCGCTAGCCCTCGCGCTCCCAGGCTACGGACATGCCCATGCCGCTGCCCAGGCACAACGTGGTCAGGCCCCAACGGGCACCACGCCGCTCCATCTCATAGGCCATGGTACCCACCAGCCGTCCGCCGGTGGCCCCCAGAGGGTGACCTAGAGCGATGGCGCCGCCGTTGACATTCAGCCGCTCATCCCATTCGCTCGTGCCCAGGCCGCGCATTACCGCCACGCACTGGCAGGCGAATGCTTCATTCAGCTCGATGAGCTCGAACTGGTCCAGGGACATGCCGGTGCGCTGGAGCAACCTCTGGGTGGCGGGCAACGGACCGATGCCCATGACCTCGGGGTCGGTGCCGATGGTGGCAGCGGCCCGGTAGGTGAGCAGTGGCTTGTAGCCCAGCTCCTTGGCCTTCTCCTTGGACATCAGCAGCACCAGGGTGGCACCATCGGTGCGAGGGCAGGAGTTGCCGGCCGTCACCGCGCCGTCAGGCTTGTAGGCTCCCTTCAAGGTGGCGAGCTTCTCCAGGCTGCTCTCGCGGCGGGGGTTCTGGTCCTTGTCTATGGTCTCGGTGCGGCCATCGAGGTACTCGATGGTGATGGGGACGATCTCCCGGTCGAATTTGCCGGCGTCCTGAGCAGCCACCGCCCTCTCCTGGCTCGCCTGAGCGAACTTGTCAGAATCCTCGCGGGAGATGTTGTACACCTCGGACAGCTTCTCCGCCGTCTGGCCCATGTTCATGATCCAGGGTGCCTTGACGTTGAACCACTGGGGCAACAGCTTGGCCTGCTTGTCCGGGTACATCTGCCAGTTTTCCCGCTTCATGAATTCCATCATGACCTGGGGGTTGTCCATCGATAGGGCATCGCCGCCGGGCGGTATCGGCCCAACACGATCCATGGTCTCCATGCCACCGGCCAGGACAATGTCTGACATGCCGCACATGATGGCGTGAGCACCCATCACTATCCCCTGGAGAGCGGATGCACACTGCTTGTTTATGTCGGTGGCGGAGATGGTGTCGGGGAAGCCCGCCTCGAACAAGTAGGTGCGGGAGCGGAGCAGCACGCCCACCAAGCCCACCGAGCCCATGTTGATCTCATCTATCAGGTTCGGGTCCAGCTTGTTCCGCTCAACGATGGCTTTCAGCAAAGGCACCACCAGATCCACGTGGGTGATGTCCTTAAGAACGCCTCTGCCTCCTGCCCTTCCAAAGGGCGTCCGCACGGCGTCAACAACGACGGCCTCTGTCATCCTCTTCCTCCTTTCAGTGGCCTACGATGCTTGATTCACCGTTGACAGCGCGGGCAGAAGTGAGTGCTCCGCCCGCTCAGTTTGATACGCTCTATAGGCGTGCCGCAGTTGTAGCACGGCTCGCCGGTACGACGATACACCTTCACGTGCCACTGGTGCTGGCCCTCCCGACCCTCGGCGTCCAGGTAGTCGCGAAAACTGCTGCCGCGATGGCCCATCGCCTCAAGCAGCACCTCCCTGATAGCCTTGCCCAGCCGCTTCAGGTCATCGCCCGCCAGGCTCTTGGCCGGACGTCGAGGGTCGATGCCCACCCTGAACAGCGCCTCCTCCGAGTAGATGTTGCCCAGCCCGGCCAGCGCCTGCTGGTCCATCAGCACCGCCTTGATGGGAGCCGACCTGCCGTCCGTCAGCGAGCGCAGGGTCTGCCAGGTCAGGCCTTCCAGGGCATCTGGCCCCAGCTTGCCCACGATCGACTCCGGTTCTTCCACCAGCCACATGCTGCCCATCTTGCGCAGGTCAGTGTACCTCAGCTCGCTGCTATCATCCAGCGAAAGGCAAATCCGGAGATAGGAATCCTCTGGTGCGCCCTTATCTCTATGGAGGATGGCGCCCGTCATGCGCAGGTGAATGATGAGACAGCGTCCGTCGGAGAGCTGGAGCAGGAGATACTTGCCCCGGCGCGAGACGTCCTCGATGCGCCGCCCAGGCAGACCACGGCAGAACTCGGCCGGCGACGGCCACTGGACGATCCGTTCCGCCCCCGGCAATACGCGGATGTGGCTGAACGTTCGACCCACCGCTCGCGACAGCAGATCGCGACGTATCGTTTCTACCTCGGGTAGCTCGGGCACCTCCGCCTCCTCCAAGCAATGCCTCAACCCTCTAGATGCTTGCCACGCGACGCACACTGTCCTGGGGCACCTGCCCAAGCCCAACTGCCCCTGCACGAGCCACTTCGCGCTCGTCATCAAGGCCTCGGACGCGTGGCAGCGCTCGATCCGTACGGACAGTGCAGCAGAGGTCAGGCCTTACTCAGCAATCGGCATGTCGCAGGTTACCGACGCCGTGACCAGGATGAGGAAGGCATCGTACTGATCCAGAGCCGTCAGGGTCGATATGTCCTCTCGACCCGGGAAGTAGCCTTCCCAACCGCTGGCCGTTAACCGGTAGGCCGCCGCGTAGATGCCGTCGGCGCAGGAGAAGGCATTCTGCGGCGTTGTGCCGTCGGTGCCTGTCCAGCCCGCGTTCTGCCAACCCGCGGCCCACTGCAACGTCCGACTCGTCCCCGGCGCCGCTGCGATCGGCATCTCGCAGCTGACGGACTCCGTGAGAAGAATAAGGAAGGAGTCGTACTGAGCGAGGTCCGTCATGTTGGAGATGTCGGCCCGGCCCGGGAAGTAGCCTTCCCAACCGCCGGCCGTTGAGCGGTATGCCGCCGCGTAACTGTTGTCGGCGCAAGAGAAGGCGTCCTGCGGCGATGTGCTGTCGGCGCCCGTCCACACGACGTTGTGCCAGCCCGGCCCCCACTGCAGCGTTCGCGTTTCCCCCGTCGTAGGCGTTACCGTCGGCGTGGGTGTGGGCGTCGCCGTCTCCGGCACCAGCTCAATGTCCAGATCCGTTACGGGCGGCGGGATTACCACGGACGGGCTGGTCTGAGTCACGTAGCCTTCCTTCTCCACCACCACACGGTAGGTACCCGCTACCACATCCCAGCCGTAATGGCCCTCCTCGTCAGTGAGCTGTGGGTTGACCTGAGGACTTATGGTAGGCGAGGGTGGATCGCCAGCGGTCTCGTAAGGGTTGACGTCCGCCCAGGTACTATCGTCTAACCTTTGCAGCGTCACCGTCGCCTCGGGAATCGGTTCCTCAGTGACGGCGTCGGTGACGAAGCCGCTGGGATCGATGAGAGTGAGGCTCCCTATAGTAACGATAATGATGGTGCCGCAGCAATCGATCCGTAGCGTCAGCGTGAACGTATCGCCCTGGCTGCCAGGTGGCGTGGGGAAAGTGACCCGCCAGATGTCGCCGGTAGTCCTGGTCATCTCGTAGGTCTCCAGATAGCCACCAGGGCCGGAGACGATGAGCTCGACACTGTTGGGAACGGGCCCGCCACCGCAGGTAGGAGGACAAACAATGGGTACTTCGATTGTGTTTGAGCCCGTTGCGGGCGGTCGCCTGACGAAGATCGTCTGCGTTTGCGGGTTCTGGCTCGGCGAAAAGCCGTTTACCCTGATCGCTGGCAGGTCAACCACCCCCGGAGCCAGCGACTGCTCCGCCGAGTCTACGTAGACCCAGAAGGCATACAGCATGTCCTCCGTGCCCCTTGCGCTGAAGGAGACGCGAGCCGGTCTCCCCTGATAGGGCGATGTGTCCACCTCCACGACCTGCCAACCAGAGGTCTTGCGAGATGTGTCGCCGCCTGTGCCCCAGGCCTGGGTCTGGAAGGTGCCAATGACGGTATCCGAGTCAGTCAGACGCACCTCCCAGCGAAACTCATCGAATCCCGTGTAGTCGTAGGTCCAGATGTTGTAGGCGAAGCGAAGGACGTTTTCGGTGATGGTGAAGTCCTGGTATAGCTCGTTGGGCCCCATGGGCTGGGTTTCCATGTCCGTCGGCTGTGGGTCGCCCAGGCGGGCCATGTAATCGCCTTCCAGAGGCGTCGCCACCACACTGTCGTCGGCGTTGATGGTGTCACTACCCACCACCGTTACGCTTTCGGTGACCGTACCAGTGCTCCAACCGGTCAGATCACCTGTCTCAAAGCCCCCATTGGTGACGGCGGCCGACGCCGGCTGGCTGCCGATGCCCGACACGATGAACCACACCGCTAAGGCGGATAGAAACAGGAGTGACAGCAGGCCGGCCCGGGGCCTCAGGACACCGCCTGCGGCGTGATCTCTTCTGCTGCCCAGAGAGGCTAGCAGGGAAAAGGACATCCGTTGTGCCTTCCGATTACCCATGTCTGCCTCCTCTACGCTCCGATCAGAGCAAACCAGGCCCGTCCAAACTCGCGACGATCGACACCAAGTATAACCCGCGGGGGATGTAGTTGATCAACCTCGTGTAACCCCGATCTTTGGCCGACGAATCAGGAAGGCTTCCTACCGGGCAGCGAGCATGCGCTCAGGCCGACGCAGACTCCTCTTCTTCCTTCTCGATATTGATCGCTAGCTTGACCACCCGAGCTTCTGCGCCTTCCAGGCCCCAGGCTTCGGCGTCGCGCTTGGCCTCGTCCCACGTCTCATCCAACCACTTGAGCAGTTCGCGCAGATCGGCCAGGTTCGTGATATCAGGCATGTTGCCTTCGGCAACGTAGCCGGTCAGCTTGATCATTCCGTTTCCTCCTTAGCCCGTGACAGTTGGCAACAAGTATAACCTGCGATGGTAGCCGTTGGTCAACCTTCTGTTACCTGGCTCTTCAGCAACTGCCCCACGCGTGTCTGTGCGAGCCGCCACCTACACTCACCTACTGCATCTCCCCCCAGTTCGGGCCGCTCTTTATGTCCACCTTCAGGGGAACCTTCATCTCCAGGGAACGAGGCATAATACTCACCGCCAGCTCTCGCACAGCGTCGACCTCCCTGGCCGGGCACTCGAAGATCAGCTCGTCGTGCACCTGGAGGATCATGCGGCTGGCCAGACCGCGCGCCTGCATCTCGGCGTCGATGCGGTTCATGGCGATCTTGATGATATCGGCGGCGGTGCCCTGCACCGGCATGTTTATCGCTGCCCGCTCGGCCGCCTGGCGGACGTTCACGTTGGCGGAGTTGATCTCGGGGATGTAGCGGCGGCGGCCCAGAAGCGTTTCGGCGTAGCCCCGCTCACGCGTCCGCTGCACCGTCTCCTCGCTGTACTTGCGGATGCCGGGGTACTTGGCGAAGTAGGTCTTGATGAACTCCGCCGCCTCCTCCCGCGAGATGCCTTCCCGTTGGGACAGCCCGAACTCGGTGAGCCCATACAGTACGCCGAAATTGAACACCTTGGCTCGCCGTCGCATCTCCGGCGTCACTTCAGACAGAGGCACGCCGAACACCTGGGAGGCGGTGGCGGCGTGGATGTCCTCGTCCCGCTCGAAGGCACCGACCAGCCCGGGGTCCTCGGTGATGTGGGCCATGATCCGCAGCTCGATTTGGGAGTAGTCGGCCGAGAGAAGCAGGGGGTCGGGCCCGATGTCGCCAGCCACGAAGGCCCGCCGCACCTGGCCGCCAAGCTCCGTGCGCACGGGGATGTTCTGGAGGTTGGGGTTGCTGGAGGAGAGACGACCGGTGGCTGTTGTCGTCTGGTTGAAGTCAGTGTGGAGGCGACCTGTGCGGGGGTTGATCAGGCCGGGCAAGGCATCGACGTAGGTGGACTTGAGCTTGGTGAGCTCTCGATATTCGTGAATCTGGTCGACGATGGGATGGAGCCCCCGCAGGCCCTCCAGGGACTGGGCGTCTGTGGAGTATCCCAGCTTCGTCTTGCGCGTCTTGGGCAGCCCCATCTGCTCGAAGAGCACCTGGCTGAGCTGCTGAGGCGAGCCGATGTTGAACCGGTGGCCCACTTGCCCGCAGATCTCCTCCTCGACCCTGGCGACCTCGCCAGTCAGCGTCTGAGACATCTCCCGCAGCACCGCCACGTCCAAGGCCACCCCCGCCATCTCCATGCGGGCCAGTACCGGCACCAGCGGCATCTCCACCTCCACGAACAGCGACCAAAGATGCTGCTGGCGCAGCTCATTCTCCATCAGCGAGCGCAGACGGCCGGTCATGTCGGCGTCAGCGCAGGCGTAGCGGCCGGCCATCTCCACGTCCACATCGGCCATGGAGATCTGCTTGCTCCCCTTGCCGATGAGCTCGCTGATGGGAGTCATCTCGATGCCCAGACACTTGGAGACCAGCCACTTGAGGGAGAGAGCGCCCTCGCCGCGGCGATAGCTGCCGCCGCCACCCTCGCCCACCAGATAGGCGGCGATCATCGTGTCGAAGGTCAGGTTGCGGGTCCAGACCCCCTCGCCGGCCAGGACCAGCATGTCGTACTTGGCGTTGTGGGCGACCTTCTCGATGCCCTCGTCCTCGAACAAGGGCCCCAGCCGCCACAGCACCGTCTCTAGCGAAAGTTGGTTGGCGGCCAGACGATGGCCGACGGGGATGTAGTGCGCCTGGCCCGTCTCCAGAGCGATGGCGATGCCCACCAGCCGGGCACGCATGGCGTCGATGTCGGTGGTCTCCGTGTCGAAGGTGAACGACTTCTGCGCCTCGATGCGCCGCGCCAGGGCCTCCAGTTCCTCCTCTGTCTGCACCAGACGATAGTCCACCTCAACGGCAGCTTCTTTCGTCGCCGGTTCCGGCGCTTCTTCCTCCGCCGCCGGCTCGGCGTCGGGCAGGCGGGGGATCAGGCTGCGGAACTCCAGTTCGCGGAAGAGGTCGAGCACCTTGTCGCGGTCGTAGCGGTCGGAGCGACAGGCCTCCAGATCCAGGGTGACGGGGGCATCAGTGACGATGGTGGCCAGGGCCTTGCTCTTGAGCGCCTGCTCACGGTGGGCGCGCAGGGCCTCCCGCAGTCGCGCCGGCTCCACCTCATCGACGTGCTCCAGGACGCCTTCCACGTCCCCGTACTGCTGGAGCAGCTTGACAGCGGTCTTGTCGCCCACGCCGGGCACGCCGGGGATGTTGTCGGAAGGATCGCCCTTGAGGCCTTTGAGGTCGGTCATCTGCTGGGGCCATACGCCGTAGCGCTCCTGCACGTCCTCGGGCTCCTTGTACACCACCGTGTCGCGCTGGTAGGGGCGAAACATGAAGAGATGGACGCCCTGCTGCACTAGCTGGGCGATGTCGCTGTCCAGGGACACCAGATACGTCTCGATGCCCTGCTCCGCTGCCTGGCGCGCCAGGGTGCCGAGCACGTCATCGGCCTCGTAGCCCTCCAGTTCGTAGATAGGAATCCCGAACGTCTGGATGAGCTCACGGCAACGCCCCATCTGAGCCCGCAGGTCCTCCGGCATCTCAACGCGGTGGGCCTTGTAGGTGGGCTCCTGCTCGTGGCGGAAGGTGATCTTCCCCTTGTCCAGGGCCGCCGCCAAGTGAGTGGGTTTCAGCTCCTGGAGGACGGAGAGCAGTGTGCTGGCGAAGCCATAAGCGGCCGTCACCACCTCGCCCGTCTTGCGCACAGTGAGAGGCTCCTTCACGGCGTGATAGGCGCGGTGGATGATACCGTGGCCGTCCAGAAGAACCAGCAGGGGCTTATCGCGCTTCCCGCTCACAAGCGGATTATA
Source organism: Dehalococcoidia bacterium (assembly GCA_020356025.1). GTDB lineage: Bacteria > Chloroflexota > Dehalococcoidia > SM23-28-2 > SM23-28-2 > SM23-28-2. The sequence goes on from CP070630.1 coordinate 1,315,864, forward strand.
GCACCGCCGGCTTCGCGCCACACCGTACTCCCAAACCTATGGCGTTCCCCTGCGATGCCACATCCTTTAGGATGAACTGGGAACCACGATCTTGGCGAAGCTGCGCTGGCGTGAGCGAGAACTGGTGTGCCGCTTCTACGGCCCCTCGGCCGTGGGCGAGTTGGAGCGGCGCTTTCTGGAGGCCATCGAGCACCTGGTGCGCCCCGGCGACCGCGTGCTGGACGCCGGCTGCGGCAGCGGCCGCCGCTTCGCCTACGACCTGCGAGGCCGCGCCAGCCTCACCGTGGGGGTGGATATCAGCCCCGACGTAGCTCACAACCCCAACATCGATGCGCCGCTGCGGGGAAGCCTCGCCGCCCTCCCATTCGCCAGCGAGACCTTCGACCTCATTATCTGCAAGCACGTGCTGGAGCACCTAGAGCAGCCCGAGTCGGCCCTCCGCGAGCTGGCCCGCATCCTCAGGCCCCACGGGCGGCTCCTGATCCTGACCCCCAACCGCTTCCACTACGTCCCTCTTCTGGCATCCCTCCTGCCTCAGCGCGTGCACCGCCTGGTCGCCAGCGGCCGCGGCCTCACGCCGGAGGAGGTTCACCCCACCGCCTATCGAGCCAACACGCCCCGCCGCCTGCGATGGCTGGCCCGCCAGGTTGGCCTGCGGGTCGCCGTGCTGCGCCTGTTCGAGACGCCGCCCGTCTACCTGGCCTTCCACCCCCTGGCTTTCGCCCTCGGCGTCGCCTACGAGAGGCTGGTCAATCGATTCGAGATCCTGGCGCCGCTGCGGGTGAACCTGCTGGCGGTGCTGCGCAAACCGTAGGCGAGCGGACAAGCCTTCTGTTGACTTGCCGAAAAGGCAGGGCTTATGATTCCTCTGCCCAGCAAGGAGGAAACTATGGACATCCCCAGGGAAAAGCTCATCGAAATGTACGAGCGCATGGTGACCATCCGCCAGTTCGAGGAGGGGGCTGCCGGCCTGATGCGCGACGGCCGCATCAAGGGTTTCATCCACCTCTATGCCGGTGAGGAAGCGGTGGCAGTAGGGGCCTGCTTCACTCTCGGCAAGGACGACTACATCGCCAGCACCCACCGCGGTCACGGCCACCTCATCGCCAAGGGCGGCGACCCTAAGAACATGTACGCCGAGCTCTTCGGCGGCCGGGACGGCTACTGCCACGGCAAGGGAGGCTCCATGCACATCGCCGATCTGGACCTGGGCATTCTGGGGGCCAACGGCATCGTCGGAGCCGGCCCACCGATCGCCGTGGGGGCTGCCTTCGCCGCCCAGTACAAGGGCGAGCGAGGGGTTTCCCTCTGCTTCTTCGGAGACGGCGCCACCAATCAGGGCACCATCCACGAGGCCATGAACATGGCCGCCGTCCTCAAGTTGCCCGTCGTCTTCATCTGCGAAAACAACCTCTACGGCGAGTACACCCGCCAGGACCGCCATCAGACCGTCAAGGACATCGCCGAGCGGGCCAAGGCCTACGCCATGCCAGGCGTCACCGTGGACGGCATGGACGTGCTGGCCGTCCATGAGACCGTCGGCGAAGCAGTGGAGCGAGCCCGCCGCGGCGAGGGGCCCTCCCTCGTCGAGTGCAAGACCTACCGCTACTTCGACCACCAGGGGGTGGGCGACGGCGTCGCCGACCGATCAGCCGAGGAGATCGAGGAGTGGCGGGCAAAGGACGCCATCGTGCGCTTCCGCCGCCACCTTATCCAGACGGAGGCCCTAACCGAGGCGGAAGCCGAGGATATCGACCGGCGAGTGGCCGCCCGCATCGAGAAGGCCATCGCCTTCGCCGAAGCCAGCCCGCCGCCGACAGAGGACGAGCTGCTGACCGACGTGTACGCCTGAGAGCACGAGGAGCAACACTATGCGACCCATCATCTATCTCATGGCCCTCAATGAAGCCCTCCAGCAGGAGATGGAACGCGACCCCACCGTCTTCGTCACCGGCGAGGACGTGGGCCAGCATCCACCCATGGGGGTCACCCTGGGTATGCTTCAGAAGTTCGGCCCCCAGCGGGTGGTCGACACCCCCATCTCCGAATCGGCCATCCTCGGCCTGGCCGTGGGAGCGGCGGCCGCCGGCCTGCGCCCGGTGGTTGAGATCATGTTCTTGGACTTCCTCTTTGTGGCCTTCGACCAGGTCATCAACCAGATGGCCAAGATGCGCTACATGTTTGGCGGCAAGGCCAAGCTGCCCATCGTCGTGCGCTGCCCCTGCGGCGGCGGCTACCAGATGGCCGCCCAGCACTCCCAGAGCCTGGAGGCCATGCTCTGCCACATCCCCGGCCTTAAGGTGGTCATGCCAGCCACCCCCTACAACGCCAAGGGCCTCCTTACGGCCGCCATCCGCGACGACAACCCCGTCTTTTGCCTAGAGCACAAGAAGTGCTACACCATGGCCGGCGACGTGCCCCAGGAGCAGTACGAACTGCCTCTGGGCATAGCGGAGGTCAAGCGGCCAGGGAGCGACGTCACCATCGTGGCAACGTCTTACATGGTGCATGAGGCCCTGAAAGCCGCCGAAGAGCTGGCCGGGCGGGGCATCGAGGCGGAGGTGATAGACCCCCGCACGCTGCTGCCCCTGGACATGGACACCATCCTCAAGTCCGTGCGCAAGACGCATCGAGTGGTGGTCGTGCACGAGGCTGTGAAGTTCTGCGGTTTCGGGGCGGAGATCGCCGCCCAGGTCGCCGAGGCGGCCTTCGATGCCCTCGAAGCGCCTCCCCTGCGGGTCGCTGCCCCGTTCTGCCCTGTCCCCTTCAGCGCCCCCCTGGAAGAGGCCTACCTCCCCAACGCCCAGAACATCGTCGAGGCCGTATCGTCGGTGACGCCAGCCAAGGCCTGATATGCCAGCCCTTCCCCTCGCCCTTGATGACATCCGTGTTCTCGACCTGGCAGGCGAGCCAGGCATGTACTGCGGCAAGCTGCTGGCCGAGCTGGGAGCAGACGTCGTCAAGATCGAGCCGCCGGGCGGTGACCCGGCTCGCCACATCGAGCCCTTCTTCCACGACGAGGTTGATCCCGACAAAAGCCTCTACTTCTTCGGCCTCAACTCCAGCAAGCGCTCCATAACCCTTGACATCGCCACCGCCGACGGCCAGGCTTTGTTCAAACGGCTGCTGCCCACAGCCGACGTGGTCGTGGAGACCTTCCCGCCCGGCTATCTCGAGAGCATCGGCCTGGGATACGACACCCTCAGCCAGATCAAGCCCGATATCATCCACTGCTCCATCACCGGCTTCGGCCAGTGGGGACCGCACAGCCACTACCAGGCGCCGGACATCGTGGCCATCGCCATGAGCGGCATGATGTACCTCGCCGGCTTCCCCGGCGAGGCGCCCGACCGACCGTACGGCAATCAGACCAACTACTGCGCCTCCATCCAAGCCACCACCGGCATCCTCATGGCCCTCCTGCATCGGGACGCCACTGGCGAGGGCCAGCAGGTGGAGGTGTCCATGCAGGAGGCGCTGTTACTCAATCAGGAGACAGCCGTCCCGTACTGGGACATCCGCAAGGACCTGCGGGGACGAGTGGGGAACGAGCGGCGGCTGCCGGGCATCGGTGTCTACGAGTGCCAGGACGGCTACGCCATGCTCATGGTGGGCGTGCCGGGCTTCGGCTCCCCCTGGCCAGAGCTCATGCGCTGGATGGCCGACGAGGGCAAGGCCGAGGACCTGCTCGAGGAGCGATGGAAGAATCTGTTCGCCCAGCTCGACATGCGTCTCATAGCCGAGATCTACTTCGGCACCGACGCCGAGCTGGTGGAAACCTGGGTGCCCCGCCTGTCCCACATCGACGAGGTTCTGGTGAGGTTTGTCAAGGACTATACCAAGGAGCACCTCTATGAGGAGGGACAGCGGCGGGGACTGCTGGTGGCGCCCGTGAACACCCCCCAGGACGTAGTGGCGAACCCTCAGCTCAACCACCGCCGCTGGTTCACACCGGCGGAGCACCACGAGCTGGCGACTACCATTACTTACGCCGGCCCGCCCTACCGGTTCGGCGAGACCCCCTGGCGCATTCACCGCCCGCCCCGCATCGGCGAGCACAACCAGGAGATCTACTGCGGCGAGTTGGGCCTATCCCAGGAACAACTGGCGGCCCTCACTGACGCCGGGATTATCTGAGGCCGAAGGAGATCAGTCTAATGCAGGCCAACAGGCTACCGCTGGAAGGCATCCGAGTGGCCGACTTCTGCTGGTTTGGCGCCGGGCCCATCTACACCGAGAGCTTGGCCAACCACGGCGCCCAGGTCATCCGGGTGGAATCCCAGGCGCACATCGACGGCCTCAGAGTTGCTCATCCCATGCCGGAGGGCAAGTACACCCTCAACGTCAGCGGCTACTTCAACAACTATAACGCCAGTAAGCTCTCCTTCACCCTCAACATGAAGCACCCCAAAGCGCTGGACGTAGCCCTCCGCCTCGTGGCCGTCAGCGATATCGTCACCGAGAACTACACCCCCGGCACCCTCGAGAAGTGGGGACTCACCTACCAGAAGCTTCAGGAGGTCAGACCCGACATCATCCTGGTGCGGGAGCCCATGCAGGGCAGCGATGGCCCCCATGCCGAGTTCAGCGGCTTCGGGGCGGTCATCTCCCCCCTAGCGGGCATCAGTCATCTCAGCGGCTCCCCCGACCGGGTGCCCGTGGGCCTGGGCACCAACTACACCGACTACGTCATCAATCCCGGCCACACCATCATCGCCACCCTGGCCGCGCTGCGTTATCGCAACCGCACGGGCAAGGGGCAGCTCGTCGAGGTGGCCCAGGTGGAGTCGTCAACATGCGCGGTAGGCACGGCCATTCTTGACCAGACCGTCAACGATCGGAGCCAGAACCGCCAGGGCAATCGCCTCCCCCACGCTGCCCCCCACGGGGCCTACCGCTGCCAGGGAGACGACCGCTGGTGCGTCATCGCCGTCTTCAGCGATGACCAGTGGCGGGCCTTCTGCAAGGCTATTGGCGATCCCCAGTGGTGCCGTGAAGAGCGCTTCGCCACCCTTCAAAGCCGCAAGGAGAACGAGGACGAGCTCGACCGCCTGGTGGAGGGCTGGACCAGCCCCAGGACGGCCGAGAAGGTAATGGAAACCCTCCAGACGGCGGGCGTGGCCGCTGGCGTCGTCCAGAACGCTCGGGACGTGCTGGAGAACGACTCTCACCTCAAGGAGCGCGGCTACTACGTCTATCTCGATCACCCGGAGGCCGGTCGCACCGCCTACGATGGCCCCGGCTTCCGCCTGGGCAAGACTCCGGGCAGGCTCCGGCCGGCCCCGATGCTCGGGGAGCACACGGAGCGTGTGTGCAAGGAGGTCCTCCAGATGGACGACGAGGAGATGGTCCAACTGGTGATAGACGGGGTGCTGTTCTAGCCCCAGCGGTCTGATTCTGTCAGGAGGGAGTGACCCATGGCACTTGTCGACGGCGGCGATCTGGTTGCCCGTTGCCTCAAGCGAGAAGGAGTGGATGCCATCTTCACCCTCTGCGGCGGCCACGTTCAGGCCATCTACGACGCCTGCATCGACGAGAACATCAGAGTGATCGACGTCCGCCACGAGCAGGCGGCCGGCCACGCCGCCGAGGGCTGGTCGCGAGCGACCCGCAAGTGCGGCGTGGCAGTGGTCACCGCCGGCCCTGGCGTCACCGACGCCGTCACCGCCGTGGCCAACGCCTATCAGAACCGCAGCCCCATGCTGCTCATCGGCGGCCGCAGCCCCCTGGCCGAATTCGAGAGGGGCGCCCTCCAGGAGATGGACCAGGTGGAGTTCCTGAGGCCCCTGACCAAGTGGGCCCGCTGCCTGTACGACACCGCTCGCATCCCCGAGTATATGGCCATGGCCTTCCGCCATGCCCTCAGCGGCCGCTACGGCCCCGTCTTTCTGGAGATGCCGGCAGACGTACTCTTCTCGCGGGTGGAAGAGAACAACGTTACCTTCCCCTCCAGCTACCGCCCCCAGGGCCGTGTCCAGGCCGACCCCAGCGTCATCCGTCAGGCAGCCCAGCTCCTGGCCTCGGCCCAGCAGCCGCTGGTCATGGCCGGCAGCCTCGTCTACTGGTCGGCCGCCCACGACAGCCTGCGCCAGCTCATCGAAAGGGTTCAGTCGCCCGTCTATCTGAACGCCATGGCGCGCGGCTCCGTACCGCAGGATCACCCTCTGTTCTTCTCCCGCACTCGTCGCGGCGCCCTGACCCGCGCCGACGTCATCCTCATCATCGGCACCCCCCTGGACTTCCGCCTCGCCTACGGCAAACGCTTCAACCCCCAGGCCAAGATCATCCAGGTGGACGTCGACCCCACAGAGCTCGGCCGCAATCGCGACATCGATGTCTGCGTCGAAGGAGATGCCGCCGCCGTCCTGGAGCAACTGCTGGCCGAACTTGGCGACGCTAAGCCCGACCACGATGGCTGGCTCAAGGCCCTGCGCGAGGAGGAGGAGAAGACCCTGGCCGCCCGCCAGGAGTTCCTCAACTCCGATGCCGTCCCCATCCATCCCCTGCGTCTGTGCAAGGAGCTGGCCGACTTCGTGGACGAGAACACCATCGTCATCGGCGATGGCGGCGACATCGTTAACCTGGCCGCCCAGGTGCTGCCCATCAACCGCCCCGGCCAGTGGTACGACCCCGGCCCGATGGGGACGCTGGGAGTGGGCACCGGTTTCGCCATGGCCGTGAAGACCGCCCTTCCCGAGAAGAGGGTCCTGATGGTCAACGGCGACGGCACCTTCGGCCTCAACGGCTTCGAATTCGACACCTTCGTCCGCTTCGACCTGCCCGTGGTCTCCATCGTGGGCAACGACCGCCAATGGGGCCAGATAGCCGTGGGCCAGCGGATGATGTACGGCCCCGATCGGGCCATCGCCACCGTCCTGAGAGACAGCGCTCGCTACGACAAGGTGGTCGAAGCACTGGGCGGCCACGGGGAGTTCGTGGAGCAGCCCCAGGACATTCGACCAGCCCTGGAGCGGGCCTTCGCCTCGGGCAAGCCGGCCTGCGTCAACGTCATCACCGACCCTGACCCACCGGGCATCCGCGGCGGCTACCAGTTCATGTAACGATTGAGGCTGCCCTAGGCTGCGGCTCGGGTCAGCCTGGACGCTAGCCGCGGCAATGCAGTAACATTCCCCTTAGCATTACGCCTTCAGGGCACAGACAGAAGCAGCAGTAGTGGAGAGTCAGCATGGATGTCCAAAACAAGGTGGCCGTAGTCACCGGCGCCAGCCGCGGGATCGGCAGGGCGATAGCCGTCGCCCTCGCCGCTGCCGGCGCCGACGTCGTCTGCACCGCCCGCTCCAGTGAGGCCAGCCCGTCCAAGATTCCCGGCACCATCGACCAAACCGCCCGCGAGGTCGAGGCCCTGGGCCATCGTGCTTTGGCCATCCCTACGAACCTCGCCAAGGACGAGGAGATAGAGGCGATGGCCCAGCGCACGCTGGCAGAGTTCGGGCGGATAGACATTCTGGTGAACAACGCCGCCGTCAGCGCTCCCGGCTCCTTCCTAGACGTTCCGCCAAAGCACTGGGACCTGGTGATGAACGTTAACGTGCGGGGAGTCTACCTCTGTACCAGGGCGTTTCTACCAACCATGATCGAGCAGAGCAGCGGCTGCATCATCAACATCTCCTCCTACGCCTCCCAGGTGGTGGGAAACTGGGGCCTGGCCTACTCCGTGTCCAAGGCGGCCCTGGAAAGGCTGACCATCGGCCTGGCGGCTGAGGTGGAGCCCTGCAACATTGCTGTCAACGCCCTTCAGATCGAGCGCTTCGTGGCCAGTGAGGGGTTCGTGTATCTTACCCCCGGCACCGACCACTCCACCTGGGACGACCCTAAAGTGGTAGGCGAGGCCACCCTCTGGCTGATCAGCCAAGACCCCAGCTACACCGGTCAGGTAGTCACCCTGGGCGACATCGAAAGCCAGCGGGGTCAGGCCTGACAAACGGCTCCACGACACGGGAGATGACAGCACACGGCCCGCGCACGGGGATGGGATAGCGGTAGGACTTGCCCGCGCTTCGGCCCTATTCTTCCCCCGGCCACATATCGCGGAAGACGTACCACTGGTCGGGGTAGCGCCGAACGAAGCGCTCGAAGATGTCCACCAGTTGCTGGGTCACATCGCGGATGTCTTGCTCGGCATCCTTTTTCCTATCGGAGAAAATGGGGGGGCTGCCGTAGGCGATGAAACGATTGCCTGGCCGCCGCACTGCCACCCCGAACACGATAGGGGCGCCGCTGATCCGGGCCAGCCGCGCCGGGCCGGCAGGAAAATAGGTGGGGTGACCCAAGAAGTTCACCGGGACGCCGCCGCCATCGTCCCGATAGCCGACGTCCACTATCAGAGCCACCATCTCCCCCCGCCGCAGGGCTCGCAGTAGGTGCAGACCCGTTCCGGCCGTAGGAAGCAAGGACACTCCCATCTTCGCCCGGCAGGTCACGATCCAGTCCATCATCACCTTAGGCCGCAACTGCTCCATGACGGAGGTAATGCGAAAGCCCTTCATCAGAACGAGAGCACTGCCCACCTCGATGCTGCCCATGTGGGCGCTGGTGAAGATGACCCCCTTGCCGTGCCGCCGCGCCTCGTCGAAATTCTCGTCGCCCTGGATGGTCACCCGCTGGAACTGTCCTTTCGGCCAGCCCTGCACGTGCAGCAACTCGGCGACGTACTTGCCGAAGTTGCGGAAGGAGCTGCGGGCCAGGCGCTTAACCTTTTCGTCATCGGGCGAGCAGCCGAGCATGCGGGCGTAGTTCCGAAAAGCACCCTCTCGCTTGCTCTTCCAAAGCCAGTAGAAGATGTCCGCTATGGGCAGGGAGATATGGTAGGCCAGACTCAGAGGCACCACCCTGGCCACAGCCACGTTCACCGGGTACAGCCAGGACTCGAGATGTCTATTTTGGGACAGTGCCGCCTTCTGTTCGCTGTTGGCTGTCATCTTCGCTCCAACGCTCTCCTAAACAACCGACTGATCCTCCGCGCCCATGCCACTATATTTTGCGATTAGGTTTGCTCCTCGACGTATGTCTTCTCCAGCTCTCGAACCCTCTCCTCGGGCAACCGCATGAACAGTCCATACGACTCCGCCATCAACCTTCCGCCCTCACCGCGGATCTCCCCCCGTACCTTCAGCCAACGGCCGCGGTTGCGGATAACCTCTCCCGAGACCGTCGCCTTTTGATGCAGCGGCAGCGGCTGGCGGAACTTGACCTCCATCTTGCCGGTCACCGCCCACACGCCCAGTCCGTACATCGCCCAGCCCATGGCCTCGTCCAGAGCGGTGGACATCACCCCACCATGCATGAGGCCAGGGTATCCCTGATGCCGCTTCTGAGGCAGGAAATCGGCCACCGCCTTGTTCCCTTCGAATCGAAACTCCAGCTTTAGACCGGCGGGGTTGAGGTCCCCGCAGCCGAAGCAATAGCGTCTGGCAGCGATTTCCCCTGGCAAGCCCTACTCCTCGCAGGCCCTGAAAACGGCCACCGAGTTCTGCCCGCCGAAACCGAAGCCGTTGGCCATGGCCATCCGCACCGGCGTATGGCGGGCCACGTTGGGCACGTAGTCCAGATCGCACTCGGGGTCCGGCGTGTCCAGATTGATGGTCGGCGGGATGATGCCGTCGTGGATGGCCAGCACGCAGGCAATGGACGAAATGGCCCCGGCAGCGCCCATCAGATGCCCCACCATCGATTTCGGCGAGCTGATCGGCACCTTGTAGGCGTGCTCCCCGAACACCTTCTTGATGCTCATGGTCTCCGAAACGTCGTTGAGAGGGGTACCCGTGCCGTGGGCACAGATGTAGTCGATGTCTTCCGGGCCCACGCCCGCCGACTTGAGGGCGCGGCTCATAGCCAGAGCCGCTCCGTAGCCGTTGGGATCGGGAGCGGTCACATGATAGGCATCGGCGGTGAGGCTCCCCCCCAGCATCTCGGCGTAGATCGGCGCACCCCGTCGCTTGGCATTCTCGTAGCGCTCCAGGATCATCACCCCTGCCCCTTCACCGGGAACGAAGCCGTCGCGGTGCAGGTCGAAGGGGCGGCAGGCCTTCTCCGGCTCGCTGTTGCGGGTGGACAGAGCCCTCATGTTGCTGAGAGCAGCGAAGACCACCGGGATGAGCGCTGCCTCCGAACTGCCAGCGATTACCACCTCCGCCTCGCCCAGGTCGATGAGGCGCTTAGCCTCCACGTAGGCATAGATGCCGCTGGCGCAGGCCTCGATGGAGGTAATGACCGGCCCGTGGATGCCCCATAGCATCGATACCTGACAGGAGGCCATGTTGGGGATCAGCGCAGGTATCAGCAAGGGGCTAACACGATTGGGTCCCTTGGTGAGGAAGACCCTTTCTCCCTCGGTCACGTCGGGCATGCCACCGCCGCCGGTGTTCATGACCACGCCCACCGAGTCACGGTTGTGGTCGTCGATAGTAAGGCTCGCGTCGGCGAGGGCCATCTTGGTGGCAGCCACGGCGAACTGGGCGAAGCGTGAGGTGCGGCGGGCGGCTTTGGCGTCCATATACTGGGCAGGCTCGAAATCCCTCACCTCGCCCGCGATGCGACAGGCGAAGGGGCTGGGGTCGAAGGCACTGACCGGCTTCACGCCAGAGACACCGTGGGTCAGGTTGTGCCAGAACTCCTCCACTGTAAGGCCATTGGGGCTTATCACTCCGATGCCGGTAACGACTACTCGACTCACAGCTTCACCTCTGCTTGGCCAGCAACAAGAACCTCGCCCTGCTGGTTCAGACACCCAACGTCACACCATAGGCGGCGTTCCTCATGCCCTTCTTGCACTCGCTGGATGTGGCCGCCGACGGTGACTGCGTCCTCCGACCGCGCTGCTCCCTTGAAGCGTACCTTCAGCCGCCCGTCAGAGAGCCAGGCCTGGCCGAAGGCCGCCGTCAGCACCTCCGACAGGTAAGCCAGCAGCAGCATACCGTGGGCAATAGTCCCACCGAAAGGCGTCTGAGCAGCAAAGGCTGGATCCACATGGATCGGGTTGAAGTCGCCGCTGGCACGAGCGTAGCGGTCGATCTTCTCCTGGCTAAGTGTCTTGGCCAGGGACGGCAGCTCTGCCCCCACAACCCAGCGCTCCTTGTCTATCGCTTCCTGGCTCACCGAGGCACCATCACAGTCAACCGCCCCGTCAGCACCGGCTGGCCGGACTCGTCCGTGCCCTCCATCCCGACCGCCAGGATCCACCAGCCGGCCCGCTGCGAGCGATGGCTCAGCCAGGCACGGCAGGTGATCCGCTCACCCACCTCCAACGCCCGCAGGAACTCGAACTCCTGTGAACCGTGAATAGCGCCTGCCGGCAGCGTCATCTCCTCCATCAGCGACCGCAAGGCCAGCGCGGCCACTGCCATAGGCGGCACCCAGGCCTTACCTACCGCCTGGGCCAAACGAAGCAGAGCCTCGTCCTCCACTGCCTCCAGATAGCGGGCCACCGTCTCCTCATCCAGAACGAAGGACGTACCCGAAAACTGGTGACCCTTGTCCAACGCCTCGATGGCCTTGTTCACACTCTAGATTCCTCTCCCGCTTGAGGCAAGACCCCCAATATGAATGGCACAAAAAGGGCGATCTGTCAATGGCACTACACGGATTATCCTATTACGGCCTCGCCGCACCCGCGAAGCGGCTGATATCGATGATCCGCCGCTCGTGGGTGCCCTCGCCGATCTTCACCCCACCCTCGTTGTGGACCTCCACGGCAAACACACAGCGGCGGCCATCCACCTCCTGCACCGTCGTCCTGATCGTGACCTTCATGCCGATGGGCGTGGGCGCCGTATGAGCGATGTTTATGCGAACGCCCACCGACTGCTCCCCCGGGTCCAGGAAAGGTAGCAGGCTCTGGATGGCCGTCATCTCGATGTGCGCTACCATGGCTGGCGTGGAGTAGAAGGACGCCCCCGGCCCCAGGTGAGCGATGCCCATATCCGGCGTAGTGGCAATGGTCATCTCGTTGCTGTGCCCCAGGGGAATCACCTTCATCTCTCCTGCCTCCCTTGACCACCATGCCCAGCCCAGTTTCGCCTTAGTATAAGGGATGACCAGCCGCCAGTCACAGCATCGGCGTCAAGAAAAGCACCTCTCCTCCTCTGGGTATTGCATCGCGCCCGGTGGTATAATCTGCCCAGCACTTCCGAACCGTTCCCATAGAACAGATCAATAGGTCCGACGACGACGGCCAGTTGGGAGAGCAGGACTTTGGACTTCGGACAGTTGGAAGCTTTCGTGCAGGTGGCAGCCCACCACAGCTTCAGCCGCGCAGCCGAGGCCCTTCAGCTCACCCAGCCCTCCATCACTGCTCGCATCCAGGCCCTGGAGCGAGAATTGGGCGAGAAGATGTTCGAACGGGGTGGTCGCGGCGTGCGCCTGACCGACGCTGGCACCATCCTACTTCCCTATGCCGAACGCATGCTCCAGATGTTGCGGGAGGCTAAAGAAAGCGTAGAGGAGGTGCGCAGCGTCCAGGCCGGCAGCCTGCGCCTGGGCTCTGCCCTCACCATCAGCACCTACGTCCTGCCCCGCATCCTGCGCACCTTCCACTCCCGCTACTCCGGCGTCGAGGTTGTGGTGCACACCGGCCGCTCAGAGCAGGTGCTCAGTATGCTGCTCAGCGACGAGGTACAGGTGGGCCTGGTGCACTCTCTCACCCACCCCGATGTGGAGACCATCGACCTCTACGCCGACGAGGTGATCCTGGTGGCCAACCCCGATCACCCCTTCGCCGTTAACCGTCAGGCCACCATCGAGGAGGTAGGCAGCCAGCCAGTCATCCTCGCCGACCGCGGCTCCAGCTACTACGCTCTCACCCACGGCTTTTTCCGCCAAGCGGGAGTCTTGCCCAACGTGGCCATGGAGCTGGATAGCATGGAGGCCACCAAGCGGATGGTGGAGGAAGGGCTGGGGATCGCCCTCCTGCCGAGGGTGTGCCTGGAGCGCGAGCTGAAGCAGGGCCTCCTGGCAGAGGTAGCCATCACCAACGCACCGGCCATCAGCCGCCAGATCGCCCTCATCCACCGCAAGAGCCGCAAGCAGGTCCGAACCGTCCAGGCCTTCCTAGAGGTGCTCCGCTCCATCTACGACCTGGAGCTACCCGCCGGCTCGACGGGCGGATGAGAGCCGCTAGCCCACCGCTGCCGCTATCGCCTTGAGGCGATCCACGTTCTCCTTGTCCGGCCCCTCCGGCTTCTTGCCCTCCTTGGGGAAGCCGGGCACCTCCAGCAGGAACGGCAGGTCGCGGAATGCGGCGTGAGCCACGATCACCTCGAATCCCGCGCGACCGATGTGGCCCTCGCCGATGTTCTCGTGGCGGTCGACGCCGCCCGCCAGGGGGCACTTGGAATCGTTGGCATGGATCGCCACCAGATGGGCCAGCCCCACCTCGCGCTCGAACTCGTCCACTGTCTCCGCCAGCCCGTCCGTCGTCGCCACGTCATAGCCGGAGGAGAAGGCATGCTGCGTGTCGAAGCACACCTTCAGGCGCGGGCTGGCCACCTCTTTCATGATGTCCGCCAGCTCGCTGAACCGTCGGCCGATGCTATCCCCCATGCCGGCGCTGTTCTCGAGGATGAGCCAGCTATCGTCGGGCGTCTCGGCCAGCACGCGACGCACCGAGTCCACGATCTGGCTGAACACCTTCTCATAGCCCGCGCCGCGATGGCTGCCGATGTGGAAGATGACGCCCTTGGCGCCGATAGCCGAGCTGAGCACCATATCCGCGATAAGGGCGTCCTGGGACTTGATCAGGTTCTGGCGGTTGCTGGTAGCCAGGTTCACCAGATAGACGGCGTGGATGAAAACCGGCCATATGTCGGCCGCTGCCGCCTGGGCCCGAAAGGCCTCAACCTCCTGCGGGGGATGGGCCTTCCTCCGCCAGGTCTGAGGAGGAGCCCCGAAGATCTGGATGGTCTCCGCCCCCATGGCCTGGGCTCGCTCTATGCCCTTTTCCAGCCCGCCAGCCGTGGAAATGTGGGCGCCGATCCTCATTCCGCCTCCTTCTCCCTCCCGCCTGATAGCAGGGCGGCCTCCTACGGATAGAACAGCCGCTGCGCTTCCTTCCGCAACTCGGCGCGAAAGTCCGGATGGGCGATGGCGATCAACTCCTCGGCTCGCTGGCGGTGATTCTTGCCCATGAGGCGAGCCACGCCGTACTCGCTGACCACCATGTCGGCGAAGAAGCGAGGTATCGTGATAAGGGAGCCTTGTTCCTGCTGAGCGACGACGCGAGAGACGCTGCCGCCCAGGGCCGTGGACGGCAAGAGAGTGATGGCACGTCCACCCTTGGAGAACAGCGCCCCAATGTGAGTCTCCGGCTGACCGCCGGTGCCGTTGATCATCCGCGCCCCGAACACGCTCTCGGAATTGATCTGGCCGGTAAGGTCCACCGACAGGGCGTTGTTTATGGCGCAATAGTTGTCGTTTTGGGCGATGACTTTGACGTCCAGCAGGTACTCGGGGTCATACAGCTCGAAGGTCGGGTTGTCTGCAATGATCGCCAGGTCCTCATCGTTGGCGCCGGACCAGGCCACCGCCACTGCCTTCTCCTTATGGATGGTCTTGCGCTTGCCGTTGATGACTCCAGCCTCCACCAGCTTGGCCAGACCCGGCGCCGCCATCTCCGTGTGCAAGCCCAGGTTTAGCTTGTTGTCGAAGGCGCCTGCCTTGGGCATAAGAGCGCTCGGCTCGCCTATCCCTATCTGGATGGTGGCTCCGTCGGGCACCAGCTCGTTCAGATAGCCGGCAATGGCCTTGGCGAAGTCGGGCGGCTCCATAAGGCCCAAGTAGCGACGCAGGACGTCGGGCTCCACGAAAGCGATAAGGGGCCCTACCGGAGCCAGGCGATTGAAGTCCCCTGCCAGCTCAAGGATGCTCATCATATCAGCCCGGCGCTCCGGCGGCAGGGGAGCCAGCCATTCCTCCACCATCTCCCGAGTGACGGGGGTGTCCGGCAGCTCCACGATATGGTCTAGCTTGGAGACATGTATGCGGCAGTCACCATGCATCCTCGGCAGTAGTGGGTCGACCTCAGCTATGACCGTCCTGGCCCGCCGCGCGTAGCTGCCCTTGTTCCAGAAGTGGGGCCCGAAGGTGCAGTAGCCGCGCTCGTCCGGAGGCGTCACGGCCGCCATCAGCACATCTATCCGCTCCCCCTCCGGCCGCCCTTCATCCTGAGCCTTGAAGCCGAGGGAGAAGGTGTTGGGCAGGTAGGTGCCGCGGCGGTCGTCGGTGACGTGGCGGGCGAAGTCGCCAATGAACAGCTCGAACTCGATGCCGAACACGTCCTGCCAGCCCGGCTGGAGCCAGCCGGGGTCGACGGCCGGAGCGGCCAGCCGCAGGTCGATGCGGCCCAGTTCCTGGCGCCGGCGAGCGAGGGCGGCGGGCAGGATCCTGGGCGTGCCAAAAGGCACCACCACCCTATCGCCCTCCTTCACCGCCTTCACCGCCTCGTCCTCTGACCCCAGCTTGCGTTGATACTCCTCGCGCCAATCCATCCTTGTCTCCTCCCCAGCAGGCCAAACTGCCACCGACGACAGCGGCTACTATTATAGGCGCTGAGGACGGTCTGCCAAGACCCCACCCCCAGAGCAATCGTCACGCAGATAGGCCCTCCTATCTAGACCCCCTGACGAGGGCGTTGTAAGATAGAGGCGTCCAGGCCAACCCTGGTGAGCGAGTTGACCATGTCGGACAGGATGCAGCAAGAGATCGAAGAGATCCTCGGCAAGTACAAGAGGTTCCCTCTGCGGGAGCCCCTCTGGCGACGCATCCGCCGCAGGCTGTCCCGTTGGTTCAGCAGGTTCGCCTCTCATTTGCCGCGCATCACCGTAGGCCGGGTGATGCTGGTGGGCGTGGCCCTGATCATAGCGGCCTACTTCGGCTTCGGCGGCAAATCCGTCACCCAGATGGCGCTGGTCGCCGGCCTGATCCTGTTCGTGGCGGCCTTCATCTTCGCGCTGCGCCGCCGTCCTCCGCCCGTCGAGAAGCGTTGGCGCGGCCAACCGCTGGAGATCCGTGAGCCAGGCATCGGCGAGCGCCTGCGCTCATGGTGGAATCGCTGGCGCTCACGGGGGCGAACCCATCGCTAGCCATTCCTTCGCCAACCTCTTGCCCCCTTCCAGGTTCATTCCCTCTCTGTCCCACCTCTCATTGCTCTGCGCCTTGATCCTTGGCTGTCTCGCCCTAACGGCCTGCCAAGCCACGGAGCCATCCACCGAGCCCTCTGCCACCGCCAGCCCTACTGCCGCTCTCTCCTGGTCGTCGGTGGCATCTCTCGTCAGCGGCGATCAGGCCTACCTCCACGTGCTGGCTCTCGCAGAGGACATCGGCACGCGCCCCGTCGGCAGCGACGCCGAGCGACAGGCAGCCCAATACTTGTCCCAGCAGTTCACCACCTACGGCTATCAAACAAAGGAGCAGCAATTCACGGTGGAATATTATGTCGAGACGGCCGCCCTAGAAGTACTTACGCCCACGCCTCTCTCACTGAACCCCCTCCCCCTTCGCCTGAGCGGCAGCGGAGAGGTCACGGCGGAGCTGGTGCCGGCGGATCTGGGACGCCTCCAGGATTTCCCGCCCGAAGGCTTGAAAGACCGCATCGCCCTGATCGAAAGAGGAGACCTGTCTTTCTCAGACAAGGTGACCAACGCCGCTGCCGCCGGCGCAGCCGCAGTGGTCATCTACAACAACGCCGAGGGTCCCTTCCGGGGTGACCTCCGGGAGGAGAGCCCTATACCAGCGCTTTCCCTATCGCAGGCCGAAGGCCACCAGCTTCAGGCCCTGCTGGCGGAGGGCCCGCTGACGGTGCGCCTGTCAGTGCAGTCGACCCAGGAGACCAAGCCCTCCCAGAACGTGATCGCCCGCCCATCCCAGAACGACTGCGAGCTCATTGTGGGCGCCCACTACGACTCCGTGGCGGCGGCCCCGGGAGCCAACGACAACGCCTCGGGCAGCGCCATCCTCCTGGAGATAGCACGCGTGCTCGACCTAGCGGATCAGGAGGAAGGGGTGTGCTTTGTCGCCTTTGGCGCCGAGGAGACAACGCTGTCCGGCAGCCGCCACTTCGTCGCCACCCTCACCTCCCAAGCTCAGCCCAGCCCACAGGCGATGGTCAATCTGGATATGGTAGGCGTGGGCACCGAGTGGCAGCTCATGGGCTCGCCCAGCCTGGTGGAAAAGATCGACCAGGAGGCGACAGCGTTGGGCCTGGACCCGGTGCCAACAGACCCTCATCTCAGCGGCGACCACATCAGCTTCATGGACGCGGGCATCCCCGCCATCTTCATTCATCGCTTCGAAGATCCCCACTACCACACCGAGTTAGATCGAGCCGAGTTCGTCGAGCCACAGCTCTTGAAGGAGGCCGCGAAGCTGACCCTCCTGGCGCTGGCCGCACTGGCAAGCCCCTGAAGCATGCCGCAAAGGATCTCTCAAGACTCTTGGATCAACTCCTTGCCGCTGGCCAGCCGTTTATTGTAATATGCCCCCGAAACGCGTGGTCAGGCTGTGCCAGTGGGGGAAGAGGATGATGGTTTTCAAAAGGCTTCTTTTGCCAGCGCTCCTCGCGGCTCTCATCGTCCTGACGCTAGCTTGTGGCGACGAGGAGACAGCCAGTACTGCCGGCGCCCAGGTGCTCACCGACCCTGACACAGTTGCCACGGCTACGCCCTGGGCAGAGCCTCCACCCGTGGTCTACGTCGAGGGAGGGCCAGGAGGCCCCACGGGACCAGCGGCCGGAACGTACACCGTTCAGGCAGGGGACACTCTGTACGACATCGCTCTGCGCTTCGAGGTGAGCCTGGAAGAGCTCATGGAGGCCAACGACATCACCGATCCGGCTACCCTTTCTGTAGGACAAACGCTCGTCATTCCAGGCCAGGAATCCGACGTGGTACCGGAGGGCACCGCAACCCCAGAGGGCGAGGCTGCCACCCCCACGGTCAGCGCCGAGGGGGTCTACATCGTTCAGGAAGGCGACTATCCAGGCTCTATCGCCGAGCAGTTTGGCATCTCTGCTGAAGAACTGATGGAGGCCAACGGCATCACCGACCCCACCAGCCTTGTAGTGGGACAAGAGCTCATAATACCCACACCCGCGCCTTCGCCCTGAGGTTGATGCAATATATAGACAGTGATAGGCCGAACCCCCTTGCGCCATATAGAGAGGCATGCTAGCATCAGGAATCCCTTGAGGATTGCGCATTTCTCCTGAGAAACCGATGTTTATCGAGGACAAGTTCGCCGAGCTAAACAAGCTAAAGGAAGAGGGAAGGCTGGGCGGCGGCAAGGAGCGTATCGAAGCCCAGCATGCTGGCGGCAAGCTCACAGCGCGAGAGCGTCTCAGCCTTCTCCTGGACGAAGGCAGCTTCGAAGAGCTCGATGCCCTCGTCGTCCACCGGGGCACCGAATTCGGCATCGACAAGCAGCGCTTCTACGGCGATGCCGTAGTCACAGGCTACGGCAAGATCGACGGCAACGTGGTCCTGGTCTTCGCTCAGGACTTCACCGTCGTCGGCGGTTCCCTGTCGGAGGCCGTGGCTGAGAAGATCGTCAAGGTCATGAACCTGGCCATGAAAGTGGGCGTCCCCATTATCGGCATCGAAGACTCAGGAGGTGCTCGCATCCAGGAGGGCGTGGCAAGCCTCAAGGGCTACGGCGATATCTTCCTGCGCAACGTTCTAGCCTCAGGAGTCGTGCCCCAGATCTCGGTGATTATGGGGCCCTGCGCCGGCGGCGCCGTCTACTCTCCCGCCATCACCGACTTCGTGTTCGTAGTAGAGGGCACCAGCCAGATGTACATCACCGGCCCCGATGTCGTCCGCGCCGTCACCGGCGAAGAGGTGTCCCACCAGGACCTGGGCGGGGCCAAGCCCCACGCCACCAAGAGCGGCGTCTGCCACTTTGCCATCGCTGGCGAGGAGGCCTGCCTGAACGAAGTCCGCCGGCTGCTCTCCTTCCTCCCTTCCAACAACATGGACGACCCTCCGCGCCTGGAACCCGGGGACGACCCCAGGCGGACGGCTGAAGACATGTTGGACATTGTGCCGGCCGAGCCCACCCAATCCTACGACATACACGAGGTCATCTACCGCATCATCGACGACGGCGACTTCATGGAGGTACACGCATCCTGGGCCCAGAGCATCACTGTGGGATTTGCCCGCATGAACGGCTGTCCAGTAGGCATCGTGGCCAACAACCCCCAGGTGCTGGCGGGTGTGCTGGACATCGAGTCCTCCCGCAAGGGTGCCCGCTTTGTCCGCTTCTGCGATGCCTTTAACATCCCCATCGTCACCTTGGCCGACGTCCCAGGCTACCTGCCCGGCACCGGTCAAGAGCACGGCGGCATCATCAGTCACGGCGCCAAGCTTATCTACGCCTACGCCGAGGCCACCGTTCCCAAGGTCACCGTCATCGTGCGCAAGGCCTACGGCGGCGCCTATATCGTTATGGGCAGCAAACACCTCCGCGGCGATATCAACTACGCCTGGCCCTCCGCCGAGATCGCCGTCATGGGTCCCGATGGAGCAGTGAACATCATCTTCGGCCGCGAGATCAAGAGCGCCAAGAACCCCGATGAGAAACGCCAGCAACTCACCGAGGAGTATCGGGCCAGGTTCGCCAATCCTTATATCACCGCTTCCCGCGGCTTCATCGATGATGTCATTGACCCGCGGCAGACGCGCTACCACATCATTCGTGCGCTTGAGATGCTGCAGAACAAGGCCGATAGCAACCCATCTAAGAAGCACGGCAACATACCCTTATGAGTCCCGGCCGCCCTCAGCAGCGCTCCGGGGTGGGCGGCCAGGGCCGCAACTATTGGAGGAGGATAGGCCACAAAGGAGCGCGGAGAGGCTCCAGAATTGCTCACAGCCACACATGCTGAACGTCAGACGGGACTCCGAACCATCCGAAGAGGGTGGCAGATTTTTTGTCTAGGAGCGTCTGCGTGGTGACGGCCGTGGAGGAGAAGAAAGGCATAAAGGCAGCCATGATGGCCGCCATCAGCGCTTATCTGGAAGAGGAAGAGAGAGCTCGTTTGGCCGCAGTGCCAGAGCCCAGGCCTCTCGCGCCAATCAGCCTCTGGCGGATCTTCGGCCGCCGCGAAGTAATGAGATCGCCAGCCTCGTTGCGCCGAAGGATGGTCTAGAGATGGGCAGGGAGGAGGACGGAAAGATGATTCCGGCAAGCGAATTGACCGCTGAAAAGATAAAGACGAGACCGAAGGCGAAAGACCCGGTCAAGATCTGCGATATCACCCTTCGGGACGGACATCAGTCCCTCCTGGCTACACGGATGCGCACCGAGGACATGGAATTCCTTGCCGATGAGCTGAACAAGTGCGGCTTCTACGCCATGGAGGTCTGGGGGGGAGCCACCTTCGACGTCCCCCATCGCTTCCTGGGTGAGGACCCCTGGGAGAGGCCACGAATCCTCAAGAAGCTCATACCCAAGACTAAGCTGATGATGCTGCTGCGGGGGCAGAATCTGGTTGGCTATCGCAACTACCCGGACGACGTAGTCAGAGCCTTCGTCCATGAGGCGGCCGAGGCAGGGATCGACATCTTCAGGGTGTTCGATGCCGTGAACGATGAGCGAAATCACGAGACAGCTTACAAGGCCATCAAGGAGACCGGCAAGCACATCCAGGGAGCGATATGCTATTCGCTCACCCAGCCCCGCCTGGGTGGCCCCGTCTACAACATCGAGTACTTTGTCAACAAGGCGCTCATCCTTCAAGAGATGGGGGCTGACTCCATCTGCATCAAGGACCAGGCCGGGCTCATATCGCCCTACGATGCGTACGACTTGGTCAAGGCACTCAAGAAGCGCCTGCGAGTACCCGTTGACCTCCACACCCACTACACCAGCGGGCAGGCCGGCATGGCCCACCTGAAAGCCGTCGAAGCCGGCGTCGATATCGTCGACACCTCCCTGGCTCCGTTTGCCCACCGTACTTCCCACCCAGCCATCGAGCCGCTCGTTGTAACGCTCTACGGAACGGAGAGGGATACCGGCCTCGATGTCGACCAACTGGTCAAGTGCGATCGAATGCTCGAGCAGATCGCCCCCAAGTACAGGGACTTCCTCGACACCTCAAGGATGGCGGTTATCGATCCTGAGGTGCTGTCCCACCAGATCCCTGGCGGCATGACCTCTAACTTCATCGCCCAGTTGAAAGCCGCCGGCTCCCTTGACAGATTGCACGAATGTCACCAGGAGACGGTCAGAGTGCGCCAGGACCTCGGTGTTCCCCCCTTGGTCACCCCCACCAGCCAGATCGTGGGAGTCCAAGCAGTGCAGAACGTCCTCGCCGGCCGCTACAAGATGATCACCAAAGAGGTGAAGGACTACTGCTGGGGCCTTTACGGCAAGTCGCCGCTCCCAATTGACCCCAAGGTGCGAAAGACGGCCCTCAAAGGCTACGAGCGAGGCGAGAAACCGATCACCGCTCGCGCCGCCGACATGCTTGACCCGGAGTTGGACAAGGCCAAGGAAGATACCAAGGACGTCGCCAAGAATACCGCCGATACCCTCATATATGCCCTCTATCCCACTACCGGGATGAGGTTCTTGAGAATGAAGTACGGCCTGGACAAGGAAATCCCGGACGACTGGAAGCCGCCAAAGGCGCCGAGGACCCTGGAGGAAGTGCAAGCGGAGGACGAGCTCATCGAGCTGGCCAAAGAGGGCAAGCTGGTGAAGAAGCCCGACGTGGCGCCGCCTCCGAAAGGCCCCGCCGTCCGCACCTTCAACGTCTTTGTGGGCGATGAATACTATCAGGTAGACGTGGAACCGGTCGGAGGTTCCTCGGCGACCCCTCTGGCCCCTCCAGCCGCTCACACCGTCGCGCCCGCCCCGGCAACACCGGGGCCAGCAGCACCGGCGAAGAAAGAGGAAGCGCCACCGGCAGCCGCACCCGGAGAGATCGCGCCGGGAGACGAGGCGATCGTGGCGCCTATGCCGGGAATGGTCATCCAGTACGAGGTAAACGTAGGAGATACGGTCAAGGCTGGCGATGTGGTCGTCGTCTTCGAGGCGATGAAGATGCAGAACAACATCCCCAGCCCAATTGATGGAACCGTCAAGGCGATAAACTTTGGCGCTGGGGACTCGGTACCCAAAGACGCGGTCATGGCAGTAATTAGCCCCTAGGGCAGCACAGTAGCAGTGAACACTGCTCCTGAAAGGTCGAGCAGAGAACAGTGAAAGGTCTGGAGTCTTAACGAGGAAGGGTGATCAGGGAGGTAGTACTCTGAATTCCCGGGATTTTGCGGATCTTCTCTCCCAGCACAGGGGGCATGTCGGTCAGGTTCTCCACCTCGACCTCGACGACGACATCGTAGGGCCCCATCACCTCGTGAGTTTCTACAACCCCCGGGATGGCGCGCAGAATGTCGATGACTCCTTGGGTCGTCCCGGGATCGGTCACCACCAAGACATAGGCCTTTACCATCACGGATACGACTCCTGCCTGGGACAGCCAGACTTACGGCCCATTATACTATGGCACCAGCAAGTGGCTTGCGGCGTCTCACAGCGATGCTTACAGGCTGACGAGGCCGGTCTGCTGCCAGGCGGAGTCTGAGGAGGGAACTCGAATCCTTGGCTAAGAATTTGACCTACAAGATCCTGGAAGAACACCTACTTGCCGGGAAGTTAGAGCCCGGAACCGAGATAGGCATCCGAATTGATCAGACCCTTACCCAAGACGCCACCGGCACTATGGCCTACCTCCAGTTCGAGGCCATGGGCATCCCCCGAGTGCGCACCAAGCTCTCGGTGAGCTACATCGACCACAACATGCTCCAGGCCGGCTTCGAAAACGCCGACGACCATCGCTTTCTCCAGAGCATCGCCGCCAAGTACGGCATCTACTTCTCTCGCCCGGGTAACGGCATCTGCCACCAGGTGCATCTCGAGCGTTTCGGCGTGCCGGGGGAGACGCTCGTCGGATCAGATAGCCACACGCCCACCGGCGGCGGCCTGGGCATGATCGCCATCGGAGCCGGTGGCCTGGACGTGGCGGTAGCCATGGGCGGCCAGCCCTTCTACGTCATAGCCCCCAAGGTGGTGCTGGTACGTCTCACTGGTAGCCTGCCACCCTGGGTCTCGGGCAAGGACATCATCCTGGAGGTGCTCCGCCGCCAGACGGTGAAGGGCGGCCTGGGCAGGGTCTTCGAGTACGGCGGCCCGGGCGTGGAGAACCTCTCCGTGCCCGAGCGGGCCACCATCACCAACATGGGCGCCGAGCTGGGTGCCACCACCTCCATCTTCCCCAGCGACGAGCAGACCCGCGAATACCTGCGCGCCCAGAAGCGCGAGGACGCATGGCGCCCCCTGGCCGCTGACCCCGACGCCGAGTACGACGAGGTGGTCGAGATCGACCTCGGCACTCTGGAGCCGCTCGTTGCCTGCCCCTCCAGCCCCGACGCGGTCGTTCCCGTGCGCGAGCTGGCCGGGACAGAAGTCTCGCAGGTCTGTGTAGGTAGCTGCACCAACTCTTCCTACCACGACCTGATGGTGGTGGCCAGCGTCCTCAAGGGCCACACAGTGCACCCACAGGTGAGCATGACGATAAGCCCCGGCTCACGCCAGGTGTTCACCATGATCGCTCACTCCGGCGCTTTAGCCGACCTCATCCAGTCGGGCGCTCGCATCCTGGAGTCAGCCTGCGGCCCCTGCATCGGCATGGGCCAGGCGCCCCCCACCGGCTGGGCTACCCTGCGCACCTTCAATCGCAACTTCCCCGGCCGCAGCGGCACCCCCGACGACCTCGTCCATCTCGCCAGCCCCGAGGTAGCGGCCGCCACCGCCCTGCGCGGCGTCATCAGCGACCCCCGCGAGCTGGGCGAGCCACCCCACATCGAGCTGCCGCGGGAGTTCTTCATCGACGATTCCATGATCATGCCGCCTACCGAGAAGCCGGAGGAGGTGGAGATCATTCGCGGGCCCAACATCGCCCCCCTGCCGTTGGCGGAGCCGATGCCGGAGGAGATCCGCGGCGAAGTCCTCCTCAAGCTGGGCGACAACATCAGCACCGACACTATTCTGCCAGCAGGAGCCAGGGTCCTGCCCCTCCGCTCCAACATCCCTGCCATCTCCCAGTACGTGTTCAACTACGTGGACTGGACCTTCCCCCAGCGCGCCAAGCAGGCAGGCGTCAGCATGGTCGCAGGCGGAGCCAACTACGGCCAGGGCTCCAGCCGCGAGCACGCCGCCCTCGCCCCCATGTATCTGGGCGTGAAGGCAGTGTTTGCCAAGACGTTCGCCCGCATGCACCACACTAACCTGATCAACTTTGGCATCCTGCCCCTGCGCTTCATCGACGATGCAGACTACGACCGCCTGAACGCCGGGGACGTGCTGCTGATCCCCAACGTGCGACAGGCAATAAAAGATGGAAGCCAAATCACAGTACGCAACACCATCCAGGGATATGAATTCACCGCTCGTCACGAGCTGACGCCGCGTCAAATAGAGATTGTGCTGGCCGGCGGGCTGTTGAATCAGGTTCGCAGCTCCCAAAGCTAGGCCAGAAGAAAGGAGAGGTAAGCTGCTATGCGCAAAAAGGTAACCATCGTCGGGGCTGGCGCCACCGGCGGATCAATGGTCGAGATCCTTCAGGCGAAGGGTTACGCCGACATCGTCGTCGTGGACATCATCGAGGGCTTGCCCCAGGGCAAGGCCCTGGACCAGGCCCATGCAGGACCGCTGGTGGGCTCCGATGCCCGCATCATCGGCACCAACGACTGGAAGGACACGGCCGGCTCGGACGTGGTGGTGATCACCTCCGGCTCCCCCCGAAAGCCAGGCATGAGCCGCGAGGACCTGGTGAACATCAACGCCAACATCGTGCGAGACGTGGCCGCGAAGGCCGTTAAGCACTCCCCCGATACCATCATCGTCGAGTTCGCCAACCCCATGGATGCCATGTGCCACGTCGCCAAGGATGCCAGCAAACTCCCCCGCAACCGCATCATCGGCCAGGGCGGCATGCTGGACAGCACCCGCTTCCGCACCTTCCTGGGCTGGGAGGTAGGAGCCTCGGTCAAGGACGTCGACGCCTACGTCCTGGGCGGCCACACCGATGCCACCATGGTCCCCATCGTCAGCCACGCCTTTATCGGGGGCATACCCCTGCGCCAGCTTCTGCCCAAGGATCGCATCGACGCCATCGTTGAGCGGACACGCAAGGCAGGGACGGAGATCGTGGGCCTTCTGGGCACCAGCGCCTGGTACTCTCCGGCCTGGGGCACGATAGAGATGGTGGAGTCCATCCTGCTGGACCGCAAGCGCATCCTGCCCTGCAGCATCTTCCTGGAGGGCGAATACGGCATCAAGGGCTCCTTCGTGGGAGTGCTGGCCCAGCTGGGCGCCGGCGGACTGGAGAAGGTCATCGAGGTCGAGCTCGAGCCGGACGAGGTCGCAGGCCTCAAGAAGGCCGCCGACGCCGTACTTGAGTTGGTCGGCCTGATCAAGAAGTAGCCGGAAGAGGAGCCGGCCAGAATCGAGGTGACATGCGGGATATTAGCTGTCAGACCATCAGCGAAACGGTGGCACGCCTCTGCCAGGAGGCGACCTCCCTCCTGCCCGACGACGTTCTTCAGGCGCTGAAGAAGGCGCGGGACAAGGAGGAATCGCCCCTGGGCCAGAAGATCCTCGACCAGATCCTGGAAAACGCCGAACTGGCCAAGAAGGAAATGCTCCCCCTCTGCCAGGACACCGGCACAACCGTGGTCTTCCTGGAGGTCGGTCAGGACGCACACATTGTGGGCGGCGACCTGAACGAGTGCATCAAGCAGGGCGTGATCGAGGGCTATGACAAGGGCTACCTGCGAAAGTCCATGGTGGAGAGGCCCTTCTCAGCCCGCGTCAACACCAAGGACAACACACCGCCCGTCATCCACACCGAGATCGTGCCCGGCGATAAGCTGAAGATCCAGGTGATGCCCAAGGGTGGCGGCTGCGAGAACATGAGCCGCCTCGCTATCCTCCTGCCCGCCGAGGGCAAGAAGGGCGTTACCGATTTCGTCCTGCGAGCGGTGGAGGAGGCGGGCGGCAACCCTTGCCCGCCGATCATCGTGGGTGTGGGGATCGGCGGCACTGCCGAACTGGCCGTGTCCCTGGCCAAGAAAGCCCTCACCCGCAAGGTGGGCCGGCCGAACGCCGACGCCGAGGTGGTGGACCTGGAGCGGGAGCTCCTGGAGAAGGTGAACGCCCTGGGCATAGGGCCCCAAGCGGTGGGTGGACGGATCACTGCCCTGGCTGTGCATGTGGAGACTCACCCCACGCATATCACGTCCCTACCGGTGGCGGTGAACATTCAGTGCCACAGCGCCCGCCTGAAAGAAGCGGTGCTGTAGGAGGGGAGACCGAACATGGACATCAAGCTTCCCCTGACCGACGAGACCGTCGCGAAGCTCCGCGCCGGTGATGACGTGCGCTTCACGGGAGTGATCTATACCGCCCGCGACGCTGCCCATCGGCGGATGGTCGAGTCCCTGGACAAGGGCGAGTCTCTGCCCTTCGACATTCGCGGCCAGGTGATCTACTACGTGGGGCCGACACCCGCCAAGCCCGGCCAGGTCATCGGCTCCGCCGGGCCGACCACCTCCATGCGGCTCGACCGCTTCACGCCTCCCCTGCTGGCCGCCGGCCTAAAGGGGATCATCGGCAAGGGCGGCCGCGGGCAGGCCGTGCGAGACGCTCTCAAGCAGTACAAGGGGGTGTATTTCATCGCCGTGGGCGGCGCGGGAGCCCTGCTGGCCCGCCAGATCAAGAAGGTAGACATCGTGGCCTACGAGGATCTGGGCACCGAAGCCGTGCGTCGGCTGGAGGTAGAGGACTTCCCGGTCATCGTCTGCAACGACATCTATGGCAGCGACCTGCTGGAGGAGGGCAAGTCCCGCTACAAGCTGGCCGTCGGCTAGGCCGTTTGCCAGCAGGAAGTCATCGCCAGCGCCATCCGTCCGTGATCTGGTCTGCGTAGACCAGCGGAAGAACCAGCACGGCGGCGCAGGCGTACCCGCCTGCCACATCGCTGGCCCAGTGCACCCCCATGTAGACCTGGGCCGGCCCGGCGATGACCAGCATGAAGGCGCACCATCCCACGAGCGCCGCCCTTAGGGCTTGGGGCACGGCCATTCGCGCCGATACGTATAGCAGGAAGCCGTAGAGCAGAGCTGGGCTCATCACGTGACCTGACGGGAACGAGGGGCTGGAGTAGCCTGCCCGCAGGTCGACAAGGTCCTCCGTGGGCCGCGGCCTATCGACCAGCTCCTTCAGGCCGTGCTGGAGAAAAGGCAGCACCATCAACCCCAGGCCCAGTAGCAGAGCCTGGCGCCGCCTGCCCAGCAGCCAAAGGACGACCGCGACCGCGCCTCCCGTGCCCAGCACCACCTCGGTGCTGCCAACCGCCCGCACCAATCGCGACACGCCCATGCCGGGGAACAGGGAGCCCTGCACCCACTCAGTGATGTCGAGATCGCCCGGCAGCCGCGAGTGCAGGCTCGCCAGCACACTCAAGACGATCGCTCCGGCGAGCACGACAAGCCAGATGCCGCCCCATAGGGCTGCTCCGCGCCAAAACCTCCACGGACGAACCAGGGCGTTCATACGGAGAATCCGTCACTCCGAGCCGCCGACAGGCAGAAGCCGCAACGTGGCCTCGGCCGTCGGCCCTATTGTACCGCGGAGACGATAAGGGGCTATCGGCTAGAGCCGGAGTCGGATCACAGCCCCAGCTTGTCGAGGACGCTCTTGACCTGGACAGCGTGGCGGTCGAAGCCCAGGTCCGGCGGGTCGACCCCCAGAGCCAAAGCGATAAGCTGCGTCAGGTGAAAGACTGGCATGTTGATCTTGCTTTCGCGCTGCTCGCTGGCTTGCGGCTGGACGCCGTCGAGGTTCATGTGACAGAGGGGACAAGGAGTGACCATGCAGTCGGCGCCCTTCTCCTTGGCCTCCACAGTGTGCGTGCCGACCATCGCCGCCGAGTTCTCATCGTTGACGCCCACCAGAGGGTAGCCGCAGCAGAGGGTCTTGCCACGGTACTCCACCGCCTCCGCCCCCAGGGCCTCGATGAGCGACTCCAGGCACGTCCCGCGCTCCGGGTGCTCGTCGATACCCAGAGCGGCCGACGGACGAAGGAGGTAGCAGCCGTAGAACGGGGCTACCCGAAGGCCCGCCAGAGACCTGACCACAGCCTTCCTCACCTCGTCGAGGCCGTAGTCTTCCACCAGAACCCAGAGGAGGTGCTTCACCTCCAGATTGCCGCTGTACTTCATTCCCTGCTCTTCTAGGGTCTGGTTTATCTGGGCCAGGTAATCAGGCTTCTCCTTCAGCCTCTTCCTGGCCTGGCTGAATACCCCCTGACAGGTGCTACAGATGGTCATGAGGGGAAGGCCCATGTCCTCCGCCATGGCGAAGGTGCTGGCGTTGAGGGTGTCGGCATAGACGAGATCCCTCGCTTGAAGGATGCCCGAGCCGGTGCAAGGAGCGAGGCTTAGGTCCTCCAGCTCTATCCCCAGCTTGTCACAGACGGCTGCCGCAGTGATACGCAGTTCAGGAGTCCCCTGTCGGGGGACGCTGCAGCCTGGCCAATAGGCGAACTTCATCCTCTAAACCTCCCTAGACCCTAGAGCCAGCTCGACTCGCGCACTGTCTTCTCGAACTCAAGGGTGTGGCGAGCCCCGAGGTACTCCTCATGACCCTGCTCGATGGCCTTCCGGCGCAGGGCAAGAATCTGATCCATAGGCGCGACGGTTTTGGGACAGACCTCCAGGCAGAAGTTGCAGCGGGTGCAATCCCAGATGCCCTCAAGACGGCTGAGAGCCAGCAGACGCTCGGCATCAGCGTCGTCCCGTGGGTCGCCCACGAATCGATACGCCTTGGCCAGCGCTGCCGGGGCCAGGAACGTCTGCTCGTACGGCTTGCCCAGGCTCAGCTCCGTCTCCAGCACAGTGCAGTCGGAGACGCAGGAGCCGCACATAATGCAGGCCATGACGTCGGCCAGCGGGCGCATTACCTCATGGGGCACCAGGTACTCTCGCTCCGGCGGAGGCCCCTTGGGCTGGATCCACGGCTCCACCGCCCGCACCTTCTGCCAGAAGGGATCCATGTCCGCTACCAGGTCCTTGATTACGGGCATGTTGCCCACAGGCTCCACCACGATCTCCTCGCCATCCACTGCGAGCGCTGAGACCTTAGTCTTGCAGGCCAACCGTGCTTGCCCGTTGATACGCATGGCGCACGAGCCGCAGATGGCGCTGCTACAGGAGCAGCGCAAAGCCAAGCTATCGTCCAACTCCTCGCGGATCTGAAGGAGCACCTCAAGAACGGTGGCGTAGTCGGGAACCTCCAGGGCGTAGGACTGATAGCGCGCACCCTCTCCCGACTCGGGATCGAAGCGGCGGACTCTCAGCCTGGCTTCCATTAGTAGACCCTCCTCTCTGGCTGCCAGCGGGTAATGGTAACGGGGGAGTAGTCAAGGCTGGGCCCCTCCGGAGTGTATCGGACGAGGACGTGCTTCAACCATTCCTCGTCATCACGCTGGGGATAATCGACCCGGAACTGGGCGCCGCGGCTCTCCTTGCGGTGGAGGGGAGCGAAGGCCATAGCCTCCGCCAGATCGAGCATGTTGCCCAGCTCCAAGTGGAACAGCAGACTCGTGTTGAACACCCGACTCCTATCGTGCACCCCTACTCGCTTGTAGCGCTCCTTGAGCTCAGCTATCTTGGCCACCGCCGTATTCAGGCCCTCCTCGTTACGGAACATGCCTACGTATCGGTTCATCGTCTCGCCCATCTCCATCCGGATGCGAGCCACGGAGTCGCCGCTGTCGGAGCGGTCGAGGACCGCCTTGATCCTGTCCCCCTCCTGGCTGACCAGCGCCTCCGAGACGTTGCCGGCAGGGACCCCACCGGCGTACTCGGCGGCTGCGGCACCGGAGCGACGGCCAAACACAACCGTCTCCAGAAGCGAGTTGCCGCCCAGCCGATTGGCCCCATGAACGGTAACGCAGGCGCACTCGCCAGAGGCGTACAGGCCGGGCAGAAGGGTGGCACCATCGACATCCGTCTTGATGCCGCCCATGAAGTAGTGCATGCTCGGCCGAATTGGTATGGGCTCCTCTATGGAGTCCACACCGGCGATGTCCATGGCCAGCTCGTGGATCTGCGGCAGGCGCTCCAGGATCTTCTCCCGGCCCAGGTGACGCAGGTCCAAGAGGATGAAGCCGTTGACACCCCGCCCCTCATCGATCTCTGTCTGCTCAGCCCGCGAGACAACATCACGCGACGCCAGCTCGATCATCTTGGGGGCGTACTTCTCCATGAACCGCTCGCCCTTGGAGTTCAGAAGATAGCCCCCTTCACCCCGCGCCCCCTCCGTCATGAGGATGCCGTTACGCAAAGCCGTAGGATGATACTGAACGAACTCCGTATCCATGAGTGCAGCGCCTGCGCGATAGGCCAGAGCCTGACCGTCGCCCGTACTGATCAGGCTGTTGGTCGAAGGCTCGTAGACACGGCCCAAGCCGCCGGTGGCCATGATCACCACCTTGGCGCTGAAGGCCTGTAGCTGGCCGCTGCGAATCTCCATGGCCAGCGCGCCGCGGCAGACGCCATCTTCGACAATGAGAGAGGTAGCGAACCATTCTTCATAGACGCGCACCCCGGCCTGCAGTATCTGCTCGTGCAACACGTGCAGAAGGACCTGACCGGTGATGTCGGCCACGTAGCAGGTGCGGGGAAATGCGGCGCCGCCGAAGGGCCGCTGAGCGATGCGACCGTCCTCCTCCCGACCGAAGACGGTGCCCATGTGCTCCAGCTCGATGATGTCTCCCGGCGCCTCTTTGCAGAAGATCTCGATGGAGTCCTGGTCCCCCAGAAAGTCGCTCCCCTTTACGGTGTCGAAGGAGTGCTTCTCCCAGGAATCGTCCTCGCCCAGGGCAGCATTGATGCCTCCCTGAGCCTGCGTGGAATGGCTCCTGACGGGATGAACCTTGGACAGGACAGCCACGTCTACCCCTTTGCGGCGCGCCTCCAGGGCCGCCCGCATTCCGGCCAGACCGGCGCCGATTACCAACACGTCATGCGTTAGCACCACAGTCACCTCCAAACGGTTTATGAGTGTAGCATCCCGACGTTCTAGGTTCAACCGCGGGACTACATCTTTTGATGCCTGGCTGCCGCCCACAGGCCGACGATCGTCTTCACATCGCGGATCTCGCCCCGCTCGATGAGCCGCAGCGCCTCCTCCAGAGGCAGGCGCAGCACTTCGATGCTCTCATCCGCATCGGCCGTCAGTGCACTGGGCTCCAGCCCCGTCGCCAGATACAGATGCATGTACTCGTCGCAGTAGCCCGGCGAGGCGAAAAAGCTGCACAGACGCTCCAGCCGGCCGGCCCGCTGGCCTGTCTCCTCCTGAAGCTCCCGCTGAGCGGCCTCCTCTGGGCTCTCGCCGGAGTCGACGCCGCCGGCGGGAATCTCCAAGAGCGATTGCTTGACGGGCAAGCGGTACTGCCGTACCAGAAGGACATCCCCCCGGCTGTCAAGAGCAACGATAGCTACGATGGGAGCGTGCTCCACCACTTCGCGGACGGCCGAGCGGCCATCGGGTAGCTTCACCCGATCCACCCGCAGGTTCACCACCCGCCCCTCGTATACCCGACGGCTCTCCACCACTTGCTCCTGATCCGAGGGATTTCGAGGCGCCTGCAACAGATCCGGCCTCTACGAGACGGGAGGAGCCTTGAACTCGATGATGACCGCCACCTCATCGCAGTTGGGGAACTTCGGGCAGCGGAAGCACTCGCCCCAGACCTTGCGGGGCAGGGCCATCACGTCGGCCTGGTGGAAGCCCAGCCTCTCGAAAAAGTTGGGCTGGCGGGTCAAGGCAAAGACGGTGGTGATACCCAGAGCACGCGCCTCCTCAAGACACGACTCCACCAACTGCGCACCGACACCCTTGTCCCGCCACTCGTCAAGCACAGCAACGGAGCGAATTTCTGCCAGATCCTCCCACATGATGTGAAGGGCAGCACATGCCACTAGCCGCCCGTCGTCGCGCACCACCAGGAAGTCGCGCAGTTGCTCATAGATCTCGGCCAGCGGCCGAGGGAGCATCTCCCCCAGAGAGGCAAGACTGCTCACCATATCCTGGATCGCGGGTGCGTCGGCCATAGTGGCCTTCTCGATGCGAAACTGCTCGCTCACTGCTGTCCCCCCACCCTCAGAGGTTCTCTTAGCCTGACCGCAGGAAAGTCCCGGGGGCCTTGCCCGAGTTCAGCCAGCCTAGTCGCTCGCTCAGAGCGGCATAGTGATCGAGGGGCGAACCCAGGCGCAAGAACCGGGCGAGATGAGAACTGTGGAACACACGCACCCCTTCGCCCTTGGCCAACTCCTTGTTCACCTGCCCATCCACGCTGAGGATGCCCTTCTCGTCGCTGGTTACCCGCAGCTCAATCACCACCGAAGAAGGCAGCACCAACGCCCGAGCGATGGCCAGATGCGGAGCCACAGGCATCAGCACCAGCTCGTGAGCCTCAGGGTGAAGGACGGGACCACCCGCCGACATCAGGTAGCCGGTACTACCCGTGGCCGTGGCCACGATCACCGCATCCGCCCGATAGTGACCCAAGCGCTTGCCATCCACAGAGGCTTCCACGTGTACCGCTCGTCCAGGAACACCGCGGCCAACCATGATGTCGTTGAGGGCATGGTATCTCCCGTCTTCATCAGCAGCAGCGCCCGTTGCCTCCAGAAGCTCGCCATGGAGCAGCGTCCGTTCCTCGATCCGAAAGCCGCCTTCCAGTATTTGTGGAAGCTTGGCCAGCGCCTCCTCCGCCCTCAGCTCAGCCAAGAAGCCCAGACGCCCCATGTTGATCCCCAGCAAGAGCGTGTGCTGGAGTATGACCAGGCGGGCGGCCCAGAGCATCGTGCCGTCGCCGCCAACGCAGATCAGGAGGTCCGTGCCCTCTAGGTTGAGCCGAGCCTCTCCCTCGTCCCAGGCCGATGTCAGCCAGACCTCGCTCACATGCGGGGCGAGGGCTCCCTTCACCTCCTGCGCCAACGCCTGGGCAGCCGGCCACTGAGGGTGAAAGCAGATGCCCACCTTCTTCACGAGACGCTCTCCACCTTATCTCTCCGCTTCCAGCGGCAGGAGCAGGAAGAAGAACTCCTGGTTGCCAGCCGGCCCCAGCAGGGGAGAAGGGGTCAGGCCAAGGATGCGGAAGCGTTGCTCCACCGCCCAGGCCACAAAGCGCCCGATGAGGCTGGCCTGCAGCAGAGGATCGCGAATGACCCCTCCCTTGCCCACCTCCCGCCGGCGGGCCTGGAACTGAGGCTTGAACAAAGCGATGATCTTCCCCCCCGGTTTCAGAAATCCGGCTATCGCCGGTAGCACCTTCTCCAACCCGATAAACGACACGTCCACCGTCGCCAGGCCCACCTTTTGCGGCAGCGAGCGCAGGTAGCGGACGTTCACCCGCTCCATAGGCACCACCCGCGAGTCCTGACGCAGGCGATAATCCAGCTGACCGTAGCCCACATCCACAGCGTAGACACAACGAGCGCCGTGCTGAAGAAGGCAATCGGTGAAGCCACCGCTGGAAGCCCCCACGTCCACGGCGTCCAGGTCCTGCACACTGACGCCAAACACCCGCAGAGCATGTGCCAGCTTCTCACCACCACGGCTCACGTAGGGAGCCCCGGCAAGCAGACGCACCTCGGCGGCCTCAGGGATGAGCATCCCCGGCTTGGCGACCGCGCTGTCTCCAACCAGCACCTTGCCGGCCAAGACCACCGCTCGCGCCTTCTCCCGGCTCTCGACCAGGCCTCTCTCCACCAATAGAGTATCCAGCCGACGCTTGGCCATGAAACGCTATTCAGCATAGGCAGGAAGGAAGAAGAAAGTCAAGGCGAACCGCTCAGGGCGGTGTTCGGCACGTAGCGCGTCACGAGGCTGGACGCTGCCGACGCGCCGAGCCAGCTCGGGGTACCTGGCGATTCATAACGCTCACCGGCAGCTCAACCACGACCGTCGTACCCCCATGTCGCTCTGAGCGGATGTCGAGCGTGCCGCCCAACAGACGGGCCCGTTCATGCATTCCCAGAAGCCCCAGCTTCCCGGTCGCGGCCAGATCGCCCACAGCCTTGGGCAGCGTGAAGCCGTGACCGTTGTCGACCACCCTCATTTCAAGCCGATCGTCATCCACTCGCAGAGAGAGAGTAGCTTCGCTGGCACCTGAGTGTTTGCCTACGTTTCGCAACGCCTCCTGAGCGATGCGAAAGAGGAGCAACTGTCCCTCTTCAGACATCCTCGGCACGGTGCCGTCCACTTCCACACGCGCCTCTATCCCGTCTTGCTGAGTGAGGTCATCGGCCAGCCATTCCAGAGCGGGCACCAAGCCCATGTCGTCCAGTATCCGCGGTCGCAAGTCCTGGGCCAGGCGCCGCAGCTCCATCAGCGCCTCGATTGTGGTCCCGCGCACCTCCTGCAGCTCGGCCGTCACATCCTTATTGCGCCGCTTGTTAGCGCTCGAGGCCAGGCTGTCGAGACGCTGGGCCATGAGCATGAGGGACTGAGCCGTCTCGTCATGAAGCTCCTGGGCGATGCGTTGCCGCTCATGCTCCTGGGCTCTGGTAACCTGCTGCAAATAGAAGTCCAGGTTCTCTTGCATGTGCGCCTGCTCGGTGATGTCTCGAGCGATGAACTGAAAGCCCGTCGGCCAGCCCTGGCTGGTGATCAGACTGGGGGTCAACCACAGTAGCGCAGGCGAGCCGTCCCTCTTCATTATCTCCTGTTCGTAGGGCTCGTCGATCGTCTCGCCAGCCAGCAGCCTCCTTCGGATCTCTCTAGCCTTATTGAGAGGATCTTCCGTGAGAAAGCGCCTGACCTTCATCCCAACCAATTCTTCCGGCGCATAGCCTGTAATCTCAGCACAGGCCTTATTGGCCATAGTGATCCTGCCCTGCATGTCCTGCAGCCAGATGGCATCGTGGGCATTCTCGAAGATCTCCCTATAGCGCTCTTCCGACACCCGCAGCTTCTCGCCCACCAGACGCCGTCGCTCTCGCTCTCTCCGAAGCCGCTCAAAGCCAACGTTGATCACGGCACCTGCGGCGACCACACCACCCACCTCCCCCAGGGCATCCGCGCGATACTCAGAGATGAGGAGAGCATTCGGCAGCATGATGACGAGAGCCAGTCCCGAGCCAGTGAGTCCGGCCTTCATGCCGAACAGGAAGCCCAGATAAGTGATTGGCAGCAGCAGAAAGAGACGCTCTAGGGCGAGCCGCTCCAAGCCTAACACGGAACTAGGGGCCTCAATCTCCAGGAAAGGCATCAGTTGCTCGGGATAGTGAAGCGGAATGGCCACCAGGAACATCGCTATCGCAGCGAGGAACTCCACGCTGCGGACAGCCTCCAGTAGTCTCCCTCTAACTCGTTGCTCCATTGCTGCCTGTCCTGCCCTTGTCCAGTTGAACGGGCCTTAAGCCTCCTCCTCCAGAACCAGCCAACCCATTCTTAGCCCGTAGAGGACCGCCTCCGTGCGTGACCCCACTCCCAGCTTGTTGAAGATGTTCACC
Organism: Dehalococcoidia bacterium; assembly: GCA_020356025.1. Lineage (GTDB taxonomy): Bacteria > Chloroflexota > Dehalococcoidia > SM23-28-2 > SM23-28-2 > SM23-28-2. The sequence goes on from CP070630.1 coordinate 1,351,464, forward strand.
AAGTGAGCCTTGACGGTGGGCACACTGAGGACAAGCTCCTTGGCTATCTCTTTGTTGCTGTGGCCCTTGGCAGCAAGCTGCAGCACCTCGAGTTCCCTTCCCGTAAGGGGCTCTTCGCTGTCCACGGGCGCATGACGAGGCGAAATGCGGCCAGCCCGAGCGAGCAGCCTCGCGGCTACCGCAGGGTGAAGCACTGCCTCCCCGGCGTGAACCGAACGAATAGCCTGGATAACCTCCTGGCCCGTGGCGTTCTTCAGAAGATAGCCAGCAGCGCCAGCATCCAGAAGACCGAGCACGTACCGGTCATCGTCGTAAGCGCTGAGGATCAGCACAGCAGTGGTAGGATTGGTCTTCTTGATCTGCTTAGTAGCCTCAATGCCGTTGAGGCGCGGCATGACGACGTCCATCAGCACGATGTCGGGTTGCAGAGCTCTGACCGCTGCCACAGCCTCGTGCCCGTTGCCTGCCTCCCCTACCACCGTTATGTCACGCTGCTGCTCCAGGAGATTCCGCATGCCCTCCCGCAGCACAGGATGATCGTCCGCCAGCACTACAGTGATCGCTTCCATGGCTTGAGCATGAACAGCGTCGTGAATAGCTTCACAACTAGTCTACACCTTCTGACGCCCCCTGTCACTGGCCTGTGGTTTTACAACTTTCGACATTCAATATCCGAAAGAATGGGGAAAACTAGGCTTTCGGCTGAAGTAGCTTCAAGCGCCAGAAGGTGAAAATATTCACGGATTCACATGAGAGGAGGCAATCCAATGAAGGACAAGGCTTTCATCTTCTACGGCAACCCCTGCACCATCTGCCTCGCTGACAGCGAGGTCCAAGACTTCGAGGACGCCAAGAAGCATGGTTGGACGCCATGCCCGTTCTACCGTGAGGGGAGCGGCTGCTCCTCCTCCGCCTACGGGTGCGTTCAGCTCGCCGGCGTCAAGATGGCTCGCTACGTTCTCCAGTTCTACAGCGAAGCATCAGAAGAGGCTCTTGACATGGAGCGGGAGCAGTTCCAGCGCCGGGCGCCGCTTCCCCCCAAGCGCGTCGAGGCCTACATCGACACGCCTGAGTACAGCTATCGGCGGATCACCGACCCCGACCTCGTCGTACAGCGTGTTTGGGAATATGCCCACGCCGTTCTGGACCTCAAGCCTGGAGAGCGCGTCTTCCGTGCTTCGGAGGAGGAGTGGGCAGCGCCTGTGGCCATCGAAGCCGAGGCGCCAGCACCCGCCGATGAGAGCAAGGAGCCACCGCCCGTTCGCCGTGTAGCCTGAGCTTACCCGCGCACACTAGGTTAAAGCGACTCTCAGCGAGGTGGTGACTGGCTGAGAGCGCGAAGAGAAGGGACAAGCTAGTCATGGAAAAGCCAGAGCGTGTTGTGCCGCTCCGCCGCACCGACGAGAGCGGCAATGGCCAGCGCCCCGTTTCCGGCTTCATGTTTCGGGGGCAGGCCCTGTCCATGCCCATCGCCCGGCCCCAGGGAGCTTCGCTAGCCAAGGGGCTGCATCGGCCCGCGTGGGCCGCCCTTTCGGCGCCTGTGCTCGACGTGGCCACCAGCATCAGCGGTGCCGCCTTGACCGCCTTTCTTCTGATGCACATGGTTCTGCTATCCACCGTGCTGGCGGGAGCCACTACTCTGGACTCGTTGGCGGAGTTTCTCGAGCGATACTACCTGCTGCATATAGGCGCACCCCCGCTCATTCTCCTGCTCCTGGCCCACATCGTACTGGTGACGCGTAAGGCGCCAACCACCTTCCGCCAGCAGTGGACCCTGGTGCGCCAGCTACGCCAAATGGGGCACCTCGACACATGGACTTGGGCGTTTCAGGTGGTCAGCGGAGCAGCGCTGATGGCTTTCGTCTCGATTCACCTCTGGGTGTCTCTCACCGAGCTACCCATCGAGGCAGCCAAGAGCGGCGAGCGGGTCGCCGATTTCCTCTGGTTCGACATCCTCTTCGTGCTCTTCGTCGTAGGCCACGCCTTCATCGGCCTCTACCGTATCACCGTTAAATGGGGGCTGCTCTCCCGCCGTGGAGCCTACGCAGCGCTAGCGACACTGACCGCTGTTGTTCTTGCAGTGGAGTTCGCCATTGTATCAAGCTTCTTCGCTCTCGGAGGCGGACAATGACAACCATCATGACCGACGTTCTAGTAATCGGTGCCGGCCTGGCTGGCGAGCGCACGGCCGTCGAGGCTGCTGCGCATGGCAATCAGGTCATCATCCTCTCTCTGGTGCCGCCCCGACGCTCTCACTCCGTTGCCGCTCAGGGTGGCATGCAGGCCGCCTTGGGCAACATGGCCAGGAGCGCCGGCGACTCTCCCGATGTCCACTTTGAGGACACGGTGAAGGGCGCCGACTGGGGATGCGAGCAAGACGTGGCTCGTCTCTTCGTCAACCTCGCGCCCGTGGCCATTCGCCAGATGGCTCACTGGGGAGTCCCCTGGAGCCGGGTAGTGCCTGGCCCAAAGCGACTTCCCAGCGGCGAGATCGTCGAGGAGTCAGCCGAGAAGGAAGGCCTTATCGCCGCCCGCAACTTCGGCGGCACTAAGAAGTGGCGAGCCTGCTTCTGCTCTGACGGCACGGGGCACTCCCTCCTCTACACCATGGACAACGTCGCCCTCCAACTCGGGGTCCAGGTTCACGATCGAACCGAGGCCCTCGCCCTCATCCATGATGGCTCCCGATGCTACGGCGCCATAGTCCGAGACCTCCGCAACGGCGAGTTGCGTACCTATCTGGCCCGCGCCACCGTCATCGCTACCGGTGGCTACGGACGTATCTACGGCCAATCCACCAACGCCGTCATCAACGACGGCACCGGCATGGCCCTAGCCCTGGAAACGGGCGTCGTCCCGCTGGGGAATATGGAGGCGGTACAGTTCCATCCCACCGGCGTCGTGCCTGGGGACATCCTGGTCACCGAGGGATGCCGCGGTGACGGCGGCTACCTGCTGGACAAGGACGAGCACCGCTTCATGCCCGACTACGAGCCGGAGAAGAAGGAGCTCGCATCTCGAGACGTGGTCAGCCGACGCATGATCCACCACGTACGCCAGGGTCACGGCGTCGAATCGGCCTACGGACCCCACCTCTGGCTGGATATTCGCCACCTGGGACAGGAACACATTGAGACGTACCTGCGCGACGTCGCTGATATCTGTCGCGACTTCTTGGGCATCGATCCGGTGCACCAGCCCATTCCCGTACGACCCACTCAGCATTACAGTATGGGCGGCGTCCGCACCGACATCGGCGGCCGCGCCTACGGCCTCGCCGGTCTATACGCCGCCGGAGAGGCGGCATGCTGGGACCTGCATGGCTTCAACCGCCTTGGCGGCAACTCGGTGGCCGAGACCGTGGTCATGGGCATGGTGGTGGGCAGAAGTGTCGCCCAAGACCTCGTGGGCTCGGACTTCTCCTTCCCCGACGCCCCTGTTCGCTCCGCAAAGGCGCAAGTGGAGCAGCGACTGCCTGCTCTCACCACCTATGGCCTGGAGTATGTCTGGGCCCTACGCCAGCAAATGTCAGCGATCCTCATGGAGAAGGTAGGCGTCTTTCGCAACGGCCGCGAGCTCGTCACAGCCGTGGAGGAGCTGCAGGAGCTCCAAGAGCGCGCCGAGCGCTTGGGGCTGCGCTCCACCGGACGAGGACCGAACCCCGAGCTTTCGGCGGCCCTGCGCCTCCCCGGCATGATCCGACTGGCCATTACCATCGCCTACGGTGCGCTGCAGCGCACCGAGAGCCGGGGAAGTCACTACCGGGAGGACTACCCCGCCCGGGACGATGCGCTCTGGCTCAGGCGGACCTTGGCAACCTGGCCGGCGGAGGCTGACCTACCACGCCTCAGCTATGAGCCCGTCAAGATCACAGAATTGCCCCCCGGGGAGCGCGGCTACGGCGAAACGCGGGAGGCGGCGAAAAAGGAGGGCGCCCGTGGCTAATCGTACGCTCACATTCTCAGTCTTTCGTTTCAACCCCTACGACCCCGACTTCGGGCCCCGTATGCAGGAGTACATCGTGGAGGAGACCCCCAGGATGACCCTGTTCACCGCCCTGACGCTCATCCGGGAGGAGATGGACCCCTCTCTCCAGTTCGACTTCGTCTGTCGGTCGGCGGTTTGCGGGTCCTGCGCCATGCTGGTCAACGGCCACCCCCGACTGGCCTGCCGCACCCGCACCGACGAACTCCCCGCCAAGATCGTTCTTCATCCACTTCCCTTCTTCCGCCTGATCGGAGACCTCTCCGTAGACACGGGAAGCTGGTTCGCGGAGATGGCCCATCGCGTCGAGTCATGGGTGCACACCACCGAGACCTTCGACCCCGATGCAGAAGAAGCGCGGATGTCCAACGACCAAGCTCTCTCCGTCTACGAACTGGAGCGCTGCATCGAGTGCGGCTGTTGTGTCGCCGCCTGTGCCACGGCTCAGATGCGGGATGACTTTCTCGGGGCGACAGGGCTCCTCCGCATTGCCCGCTTCTGGATCGACCCCCGCGACCAACGTACTGACGCTGACTTCTACGATGTCGTAGGAACCGATGCCGGTGTCTTCGGCTGCGTTGGTCTCCTGGCCTGCCACGACTACTGCCCGAAGAACCTGCCCCTGATGGAGCAACTCGCCTACCTGCGCCGCAGGGTGATGTTTGCCAGTCTCCGCTCGGCTGTCGGCAAGAAGGAACGACAGCCAGAGGAGCAGGAGGCGACCCGCTAGACGACGCACAGCGGCACCGTCCTCCACCACCTGAGCTCCGCGAGACGACTCGACTCCTTGTTCGCCAAGCTGCAGCTTGGCGCTCGTCACACGGAATCAGGAACAAAGAGGAAAGTCAAAGCGAAGCGCTCAGACCAGTGATCGTTCAGGCGGCTGGGAGGGCAGCGCTACGCCGTCTCGCCGCGGGCCTCTTCCGCCAGCGACTCCACCGCCTGGCCGCCGCCGCTCAAAAGGATAGCCCGGCGCCGACCGCGTATGGCCTCAGCATCCACCACGCACTTCTTGATGTCGGGATGAGAGGGGATCTCGTACATCACGTCCAGCAGGGTGTCTTCCACCACCGTGCGCAGACTGCGAGCGCCCATCTTGTGGCGCATGGCCTCCTCAGCCGCCGCCTCCAGCGCATCCTCGGTGAATACCAGCTCTACGCCGTCCAGAGCGAAGGATCGCTGAAACTGCTTCACCAGCGCGTTCTTGGGCTCGGTGAGAATGGATACCATGGCCTGCTTGTCCAGCGATTGCAGAGGCACGATCACCGGCAAACGGCCCACGAACTCCGGTATGAGGCCGTACTCCAGCAGGTCATCGGGCGCCACATGGGTCAGAATCTCATCGCGCGCCTTGGCCGCCTCCTCCTGAGCGAGACCAGCCCGGAAGCCAAGGCTGCGCTTGCCCGTGCCTACGCGCTTGTCGACGACTGTATCGAGCCCCAGGAAGGCACCACCACATACGAAGAGAATGTTCGTGGTGCTGATCTGGATGAAGTCCTGGTGAGGATGCTTCCGACCGCCCTGAGGCGGCACATTGGCCACGGATCCTTCGATGATCTTGAGCAGCGCCTGCTGAACTCCCTCTCCTGATACGTCGCGGGTGATGGAAGGGTTATCGCCGCTCTTGCGGGCGATCTTGTCGATCTCGTCGATGTAGATGATTCCCCGCTCGGCTCGCGGGATGTCGTAGTCCGCCGCCTGGATAAGACGCAGGAGAATGTTCTCCACGTCCTCGCCCACATATCCCGCCTCGGTCAGAGCAGTGGCATCGGCGATGGTGAAGGGCGCGTCGAGAATCTTGGCCAGGGTGCGAGCGAGGAGGGTCTTGCCGCAGCCGGTGGGGCCCAGCAGCAGGATATTGCTCTTCTCCAGCTCGACGTCAGCCGGGCGGTCACCAGCAGTGATCCGTTTGTAGTGGTTATAGACGGCCACCGACAGGACCTTCTTGGCCTGCTCCTGGCCCACCACGTACTCGCTCAGCTGCTGATAGATCACCTTGGGCGGCGGGACCCGCTGGAAGGGAGCCTTGCCACCGCCGCCGCCCCGAGGAACCGCCTCCTCCTCCAGAATCTCGTGGCAGAGCTCAACGCACTCATCGCATATATAGACAGAGCTGGGACCAGCGATCAGGCGGCGCACCTGCTCCTGGCTCTTGCCGCAAAACGAGCAAACATACTGCTGCGTTCGGTTCCGGCGAGAACCTGGCATAGCTTTCTATCGTCCTCCCAAGAGAATCGACTCCCGCTTATTATAGCAGACGCTCACCCATACAAGAATATGACAAGCTACCGGGGAAACAACAAGAAGAAAATTCGCTCTGGGCCGAAGCGCCCATGAAGTCCCATCCGCGGCCGCACCAGGATCTCGCCTATGATGCCCTGTTCTTTGGCCTATTCGCTCAGTCTGAAGCCACCGCTGGCACACCAGGCTGGAGGATCTGGTCTATGATGCCGTACTCTTTAGCCTGCTCAGCGTCCATAAAGAAGTTCCGGTCGGAGTCGCGAGCTATGCGCTCCTGCTCCTGGCCGGTGTGCTTGGCCAGGATATCGCGGATAACCTCCTGGTTGCGCAGGATCTCTTTGGCATAGATCTCGATGTCGGCCGCCTCTCCCGTAGCCCCGCCACGCGCCTGGTGGATGTGAACCGTGGAATGAGGCAGCGCGTAGCGCTTCCCCTTGGTGCCGGCCGTCAGAAGGACGGTGGCCATGCTCGCGCACATGCCCACGCAGATCGTGGCGATGTCGCAGCGGGCCAGTTGCATCGTATCGTAGATGGCCAGCCCAGCGCTGATGGCGCCGCCTGGCGAATTCATGTAGAGGTTGATGTCCTTCTCGGGATCCTCACGCTCCAGGTAGAGGAGCTGGGCGATGATAAGATTGGCTATCTGATCATCGATAGGCATGCCCAGGAAGATGATGCGTTCCTTCAGGAGCAGCGAGTAGATGTCGAAGGCACGCTCGCCCCGAGGGCTAGTCTCGACCACGTAGGGAATTATCATGCCAGGCTTGCTGTGCATGGACCTCACTCCTTGCTGCCAACCTCGCTCTTGCCGACTTCTTCTTCCGCGGCCTCGGCCGGTGGCGGCACCTCATCTCCCGAAGCGATGGCCACCAACCGCTCCACGGTCTTGCGGGTGAGCAGAGAGCGTCTCAGGGCATCGCGGCCGCCGGCGCCGCCGAAGATTTTCCGTACCTCGTCTCCTCGCGGCCCCGATGAGTCCACCAAGCGCTCGATCTCGGCATCGACGTCCTCCTCGCTCACCGAGATCGCTTCCGCCTCTGCCGCCTTGCTCAGCACCAGCGAGCGCTGGATCCGCTCGACGGCTTGAAGGCGCAGATCCTGCCGCACCTCCTCCTCCGACTTGCCCACATGCTTCAGATAACGCTCCACGTCCCCAGCTCCGCTGGAGCTAACCCGCTCGCGCAATAGTTGTTCCGTCTCCCGCTCCGTCAGCACCGGCGGGAACTCCAGAGAGGCGGCAGCCACCACTCCATCCACCACCTTCTCCCCATAACGGGCGTCCGCCTCCTGCTCAGCCGACTGCCGCAGGTCTGATTCCAACCGCTCTCGCAAGGCCTCCAGGCTGGGGAAGCCCTCCCCCACGACGGCGGCAAACGTGTCATTCAGCTCCGGCAGCTTCTCCTCCTTGATCTCCCTCACTACCACCGTGCACACGCAGGTCTTGCCGGCCAGCACCCGCTGAGGGTGGTCCGGCGACACGTCTATGCTGAACTCCCGCTCGACGCCCTTCCCGCTGGACAGAAGCTCCTCCACAAAACCGGGCACCAAGACAGGCACCCCCTGGCGCAGGTGGATCTCGGCGTCGTCCTCGGTGAAGACCTGGCGGCCGTCCACGCTGACCCGAACGTCTGCCCGCACCCGGTCGCCCATCTGCACAGGCCTGTCCACAGGCTCCAGGATGGCGTAGCGATGGCGTAGCTCTTCGATCTTCTCGTTCACCTGTTCCTCGCCCACCGTCACCGGCTCTCGCTCCACCCTCACCTCTCGGTAGCCCCCCAGATCAACGTTGGGGCGAACGGCCACGGTGGCCTTGAAGATGAGCGGCTCCTGCTGCACGACCTCGATGTTGGGATAGTCGATGGCTTCGACGTTCTCCTCCTCGATGGCCTGATTGTAGGCCTCCGGGATCAGCAGCCCCAGCGCCTCCTGCATGACGGCGTCTCGGCCCACGTAGCGTTCCAGCACGTGGCGCGGTGTCTTCCCTTTGCGAAAGCCGGGAACTTCCGTCTTCTGCGCCAGCTGCCGATATGCCCGAGCCAGCGACCGCTCCAGACGCTCGGGCTCGACCTCGATCTCTAGGACAACCTGGCTCTCAGGAATGCGTTCGGTGGAAACTTTCACGCGCTATCCGACCCTCCGGATAGACATTATAGCATGGGCGGACAGATACGCTCTATATGGCAACTCTTGTCCCGTAGCAGGGCTCCCTACCATCGCCGCGGGCCTCCCTGCGGCGGACAAGGCGCTAGCCGCCGAGCATCTCGCAACTGTCAGCTAGTGCCGATGCGGCTCCACTGAACCGAGTAGGGGCCCAGGGGACCGCTAACAGTGTCACCGGACGAATCGTAGGTGTAGTCGGCCTCCCAGGGATAGGTTTCCCCCTCGCTCGGACACCGTGCCGACCCTTCAACGTGGAGAGTATCCCCCTCGACGCTGCCAGAGCCCGTCCCTGTCGCAGAAGTCCCGGGGCAGGCAAAGGCCGCCTTGTCGTCGACTATTGTGACGTGGTAGATGCCGCCGCCACCACCACCGACCGCAAGTGTCTGATGGCTGCCATCGAAGTCGGTGGACTCCCAAGCGCCGATGAATGGACTCTCTGAAGCCGCGCCGCCTGGTGCGATGGGCATCGTGCAGCTCACAGGCGCCGTGACCAGAATAAGGAAGGCGTCGTACCTGTTCAGCAGTCCCATGTTGGAGATGTCCGGCCGGTCGGGGAAGTAGCGTTCCCAGCCTCCACCGACCAACCGATAGGCCGCCGCGTAGCTCCCTGCCGCACAGGCGAAGGCGTTCTGCGGCGGAGTGCCGTCGGGATCTGTCCAGCCATCGTTCTGCCAGCCGACGCCCCAGTCCAGCGTGCGTTCAGTGCCTGGCGGGTCGGCTACCGGCATCTCGCAGGTCACATCGCCGGTAATGAGGATGAGAAAGGCGTCGTACGGCTCCAGCGGTCCCATGTTGGAGATGTCCGGCCGGTCGGGGAAGTGGCGCTCCCAGCCTCCGCCCACCAATCGATAGGCAGCGGCGTAGTTGCCCGCCGCGCAGGCGAAGGCATCCTCAGGGGTGGAAGCCGCGCTCCAGGTGGCGTTCTGCCAGCCGGGGCCCCAGACCAGCGTGCGGGTCGGCCCGGCAGGCGGGGTAGCCGTGGCGGTGGCCGTAGGCGTGGTTGTCGCTGTGGGCGTCGGGCTCGGCGTCGGCGCTGAACAACTGTCCGGCGCGATGAACGGCTCGAAGTCAACGAGCCCCTGCGCCGGGTCGTCCACCTGGTGGTAGATCTCCTGCTCGATCTCGGCCGCCGTGCACAGTCCCCAGTTGTTGTGCTCGGCGTTCACGCCAGCGGTAGGGCCATCCATCTCCACCAGATAGTAGATGTCACCGAGGGTGCCTCCCGAGTTCACGAACGTGTTCGCCTCCGCTGGGCTGCCGCCGATGGTCGCGGTCAGCGTGAAGGCATCAGCCGGGTCCCAGTCATAAAGGTAGATGGGGCTCCTGATCTGGGTGAAGGTGTTTCGGCTGATGGTGACGGAGGTGCTGAGGGCGCTCTGCGGCGTTGCATCGATCCCGTAATAGTCCGCGTCGCTTAGGTTGTTATCCGTGACCGTGACGGGACTGCCGGAAACGTAGAGGGTAGAGTTGGCGGTGCCTGCCGATATCTGGTTGTTCTGCACCACCATGTCGTTGCCGATGGCGGTCACGGTGCCGTTGGTCACCACGTTCCCCGCGATCGTACCCCGATCGCCATCCAGGCTGAGAGCGGTACCACCACCGGCGTCGACGGTGTTGCTCCAGAGGCCGGAGTCGTCGCAGTAGCAAGCGATTCCCCCCGGGCCGTTGTCATGGACGTTGTTCCTGAGAATGTTCACGTTCGTGGGAGCGGGCATCCCGCCCGCTGACACAGCCCACGAAGTGGCGTTGCGGATCTCATTGTCCTGGATCGTAACGTAGTTCCCGGCGCTCGCAATGCCAGACGTGCTGGCTCCGAATCCGGAAGGCGGAGTAAGATCCAGGTCCAGACCTTCGAGTGTGACGCCGTCGGCTCTAATGTCGAAGAGGGCGCTAGACCCCCCGTCGTGGTGAACGGTGGCCACTCCATCGTCCACCGCGGTGGCGCCCGGGCCGGTGATCGTCAGGGAAACGTTGATCACGAGCGTTTGCTCTGGGTAGTCGCCCTCGCAGACGCGGATCGTGTCGTCATTCGTCGCCACAGCGAGAGCCTGGGTGATGGTCGGATAATCAGGGGGGCTGCCGTCAACGCAGTCGGAAGAGTCATCATCGACCACCCAGGTTCCCCCAACAGCCGCGACCGGCGGCGTGACGGTGGGATATACCATCAGAGCAAGTGCGAGGATCAGCAGATACAGCGTACCTCGATGCAACATGGGAACCACTCCTTTCACGACATCCGCTGTCCGGCCATGGGCAGCGACTAGCCTGGAGAGCGTACCTCCGCAGCGGCATTATAGCATCCCGCCCTTCTACGAGAGAGCCAGCCAGCTCAGCCCCGCCGCGGGCTCAGAACGTCGTTGAGTGCGTCGCCCAGCAGGTTGAACGCGAACAGCAGCAGCGCCACCACCGTCGCCGGCACCAGGAGGAGATGAGGGTGAGCGCGCAGGCTGCTCAAATCGCTGCCGGCCGCAATCATGGCACCAAAGCTGGGATGTGGATACGTGATGCCGATTCCCAGCCAGCTCAGCATAATCTCCGTCCCCGCCATGGCCCCCAGCGAGAAGGTGATGCTGACGATGATGATGTTGCCCACGTTGGGCAAGAGATGCCTGGAAAGGATCCGCCCCAGCGAGGCGCCCGAAGCACGCGCCGCCAGCACGTAGTCGCTCTCCCGCAGGGAGAGAACCTGGGAGCGGATCAGGCGGGCGATGCCCACCCAACCGAACAGGGCCAGGGCGCCGAACACCAGGAAGTAGTCGGGCGCGCCCGCTTCAACCAGACCTCCCGCCACGGGCCACGACTCGAATTTGTCGAACAGGTCCTCAACGCGGGGTCTGACGGTGGCAGTGATCAGAAGCAAGAGCAGGATATCGGGAAGGGCAAAGAAGGCATCGGCCACCCGCATGATGAAGTTGTCCACCGGCCCGCCGGCGTAGCCCGCCAGCAGGCCCAATCCCACCCCCAGCACCAGACCGCCGGTCAAGATGGCGGCGGCGCTGATGATGACAGTGGTCTGCGAGGCCCAGATCACCCGACTGAGCATGTCACGACCCAGGCGGTCGGTCCCCAATGGGTGGGCCAGGCTGGGACCGGCGAAGGTATTGTCCAGGTCCTGTTCGTTGTAGCCGTACGGCGATACCACGGGAGCAAGGAGGCCCGCCAGATAGATGACCAGAATCACCACCAGGCAGAACATCGCCAGCCGCTTACGCAGCAGCCGCCGCAGGGCCGTCGCGCCGAAGCCGGGGCGTGCCTCTTCCACCGGCTGTTCCAGGCCCAGCTCCGCTTCCGTCATGCTAGTACCTCGGCCCTCCCCCACCCAACCGCACGCGTGGGTCGATGAAGCCATAGGTGATGTCAGTGATCAGGTTGGCCACGATGAAGGCACTGGCTGTTATCAGGGTGACGGCCATGATCACGTCGTAATCACGATTGCCCACCGCCTCCCAGGTGAACTGGCCGATGCCGGGGATCCCGAACAGCGTCTCCACAAACAGGGAGCCGCCCAGCAGGCCCACCAGAGCGAAGCCAACGATGGTGGTCATGGGCAGAAGCGCATTGCGGGCCACGTGACGGCTGATCACCACCACCTCCCGCAGGCCCTTAGCCCGCGCCGTGCGCACAAAGTCCTCGTCCAGCACCTCCAGGGTCTGGGCGCGCATCAGTCGGGCCACCGCAGCGATGCCCGGCAGGGACAGCGCCAGAATGGGCATGATGATCCGCTTATCAAGAATTCCGATCTTCATGCCAAGGATGTCCCTCTCCTCCCAGCCACTGCTGGGCAGCCAGCCCAGCTTGATGGCAAATATGAACTGCAGAATGGGTATGATCACTAGCACAGGAACAGATCTGAAGAATAGAAAAATGCTGATCGTCAAGGGGTCCTGCCAGCTTCCCTGCCTGAGAGCCGCCCAGATACCTGCAGGGATGCCGATGGCGAAGATGATGACCAGCGCCACCAGATTGTACTGGATAGTGACCCACATCTTGTCGAAGATGATGTCCTCCACGGGCACGCCCCGAGGGGCAAAGGTAGTGCCCAGGTCGCCGTGGAGCACATCCCACATATAGTTCCCGTATTGGATAAAGAACGGATCGTCCAGGCCCCGCTCGTGGCGGATGCGCTCCACCACCTCCGGGTTGTGATATTGCCCCTGCAGGATCTCCACCGGGTCGCCCGGACCGAAGCGGCCCAGAGCGAAGGTAGCCAGCGATACGGCCAGAAGAACAAACGGCGCCCAGACAAGGCGCCGCACTACAAAGGGGAGTATGCCCTGCATCTGCTTCTACATCTCGCCGCCGCGGCTTACTCCTCGACCTGAACGTAGCGGAGACGCGGGATGACGAACGGAGGGAGGGTATAGCCCTCAACGTAGGGCTTGATGAGCACGCTGAACTTGTCGTGAAACAGGGGTATCCAGGGCGCCTCGTTGACGATGATCTGCTCCGCCTGCTGGTACAACGACATCCGCGTGGCCTCGTCCGTCTCCGTGTCCGCCTGCTCCAGCAGGCGATCCACTTCCGAATTGGCGTAGTGGCTGTAGTTGTTGTTGCTGCCGCTGTAGAACTGGATCTTCAGGAAGTTCTCCGGGTCAGGGTAGTCGGCCACCCAGCCTAGCTCGAACATCTGGTATTCGCCATCGCGGAGATCGCTAAGGAAGGTGGCGAACTCCGTCTGGCGGGTGGACACGCTCACTCCCAGGTTCTCCTGCCACATGAACAGAATGGCCTCGCTCACTGGCCCCACGCTGGCCCCCCGTCCCGAGGAGGCAATCTCCATGTCGGGCAGCCCGTCGGGCCCGCCGTACTCGGACTCCGCCAGCAGTTGCTGCGCCTTCTCCACATCGAATTCCAGCCCCTGGAGCTCCTCGTTGAAGCCGGGGATGCCCGGCGGCAGGATGCCATCGGCCTCGACCACCGCATCCAGCAGCACCACCTCGATGAGCTTGTCCTTGTCGATGGCGTGCGCGAAAGCCTGGCGCACCTTGGGGTCATCGAAGGGTGGCGTCCCTACGTTGAAGCCGATGTACCAGATGTCCATGCGAGGCGCTTCATGGAAGTCCTGATTGAGAGGCTCGGCCGGATCACGCACCCGCTCGATGTCGTTCAGGCCGACGCCGGTGACGTCGATCTCATCGTTCTCATACATGGTGATGGCCGACCCACCGCCCAAGGTGTACTCCACGCGGCCCAGCGATGCCGCCCCCAGGTGATAACGGCTGTTGGGCTCCAGAACGATGCGCTGTCCCAGGTCCCACTCCTTCAGCTTGAAGGGCCCGGTGGCATTGGGCCTGCGCTGCCAGTTGGTGTTGCTGAAACAGGTGCTCCCGTCCACCTGCCGGCGGTCCACCACGAAGCCGGTGGGATAGGTCAGCTTGGCCAGGAAGTAGGGCTTGGGTGCGTCGATGGTGATGCGAAGCGTGTAGCTGTCCACCGCCTCGATGCCCGTGACCTCGTCGGCATCGCCGTCGATGAACTCCTCGGCCCCCACGATATCGCCCAGATAGACCTCGGCCACCGTGGACTGGGTGTCGGGGTCGAGAGCGCGCTCCATGGAGTACTTGACGTCGCTGGCGGTCACCTGACGGTCCCCCTTGTGAAAGAGGACGCCTCGCCGCAGCTCAAAAGTGTAGACCGTGCCGTCGTCGCTCACGTCCCAGCGCTCGGCGATGTCCGGCACGATCTGCTGCTCGCGGTCGATGGTCACCAGGCCGCCGAAGACCTCCACGATGTAGTTAGCGGAGTCGACGTCGCTGGCGCAGGCGGGGTCGAGGGTCAGAGGGTCGCGGCCCAGCAGCCGCAGCTCGCCGCCGGTCACGGGCGCCGCCGGCGTCCCCTCGTCCGAGGGGCCCCCTTCCTCGCCGCCACAGCCACCCAGGAGAGCCATCACGCCAACGACCACGGCGGCCAGACCGTAACAGCCAGAACGCAGAAACAGCCTCAAGGAGATTCCTTCGGGATTACCACGCCCGGCCTGAGCGCGATGTGCAGCTCCTTCAGCTGAGCATCGGAGACCGTGGACGGCGCGCCGAACAGAGGGTCGGAGGCGGTCTTCGTCTTGGGGAAGGCGATCACCTCCCGAATGTCCCGCTCGCCGGCCAGGATCATCACGGTGCGGTCGAGGCCGGTGGCGATGCCGCCGTGCGGCGGCGCCCCATACTCGAAAGCCTCCAGCATGTGGCCGAAACGGTCCTGCGCCTCCTCGGGCGCGATCCGCAGCAGGCTGAACATCTTCTCTTGCACGTCACGGCGATGAATACGGATGCTCCCGCCGGCTATCTCCCAGCCGTTGCAGACCAGGTCGTAGGCGCGGGCACGAACGCGGCCGGGGTCGGTATCCATGAGAGGCACGTCCTCTTCTTTAGGAGAGGTGAAGGGATGATGCACAGGGTCCCAGCGCTCTTCATCCTCGTTCCAGCCCAGGAGAGGGAAGTCAGTGGTGAAGCAGAAGACGAACAGGCCCTCGTCGATCAAATCCAGGCGCCGGGCCATCTCCCGCCGCAGGCCGTCCAACGCCTGGCCAACCTGCTCCTCCTGATCGGCCACCATGATGATCAGGTCGCCGCGGCTGGCACCGGCTCGGGCGGCGATGGCCCGTACTTCCTCCAGGCGCAGGTGGCGGTGCATAGGCGAACGAAACTCCTCGGCGGTCAGTTCCTCCACAGGCCCTTCACCCGTCAAGCCGATAGATATGAGCCCCTTGCCGCCGACAGTCTTGACGAATGCAGTGAGTTCATCGATCTGACGGCGGCCAAGGGCAGCACCGCCGGGGGCGCAGATGGCCCGCACCACTCCGCCGGCGGCCAGTGTCTGCTGGAAGACCGTGAACTCCGATTCGCTCAGCAGGTCAGAGACGTCCACCAGCTCCATGCCGAAGCGCAGGTCTGGCTTGTCGGTGCCGTAGCGGCGCATCGCCTCGGCGTAGGTGAGGCGAGGGAAGGGCTTGATGAGCCGCACGTCCGGCCGAAGCGTCTCCACCATCGCCGTGTGGAGGTCCTCCATCAGGTTCAGCATATCCTCTTCGTTTATGAAGCTTATCTCCATGTCGAGCTGAGTGAACTCTGGCTGCCGGTCGGCCCGCAGGTCCTCGTCACGGAAGCAGTGGGCGATCTGGAAGTACCGCTCGAAGCCGGACACCATCAGCAGTTGTTTGAGCTGCTGGGGCGACTGAGGCAGGGCGTAGAAGCGGCCGGGGTTGACGCGGCTGGGCACCAGGTAGTCGCGCGCCCCCTCGGGCGTGCTCTTGATGAGGATAGGTGTCTCCACCTCTATGAACCCCCGCTCGCTGAGGAAACTGCGAATGAACTGTACTATCTTGTGGCGGAAGACAACGTTTCGGTGCATGCGCTCCCGCCGCAGGTCCAGGTAGCGATAGCGCAGGCGTAGCAGGTCCTCAACCTCCGTCTCCTCATTGATGTAGAAGGGCGGGGTCTTCGATGGGTTGAGAAGGGTCGCACCCTGAGCGCGCACCTCGACCTCACCCGTGGCCATCTCGCGGTTCTCCGTGCCCGGCGGCCGCCGCCCCACCGTGCCCTTCACCTGGATCACGTACTCGCTCCGCACGTCGCTGGCCACAGCGTGGGCCTCCTCGGCCTCCTTGGGGCTGAACACCACCTGGACGATGCCTTCGTGGTCGCGCAGGTCGATGAAAATGAGGCTGCCGTGGTCGCGACGCCGGTGCACCCAGCCAGCCAGGGCTACCTCCTGGCCTTCGTGCTCGGCGCGCAACTCGCCGCAGCTATGGGACTTAAGGTATGTTTTCATGATAACCAGAGTTTCGCATGGCCTCTACGCAAAGTCAACGTTGCCGCCCTAGAAAGGCGGTGCTACGATTCCAGTAGGTGTTATGAGCAACGGAAGCGTCAGCCTGTACGTCCACATCCCCTTCTGCCGGTCCAAGTGCTCCTACTGCGACTTCAACTCCTACGCCGGCCTGGAGTCGCTCATCGAGCCCTACGTCGGCGCTCTGCTCGCTGAGATGGCGCTGTGGCGAGAGGCCACACAGCACATGGACGTGGCCACCGCCTTCCTCGGCGGCGGCACCCCCAGCGTCCTGCCCCTGACGGAGGTGGAGCGCATCATGACCGCCCTCCGCCAGCACTTTCTCTTGACCGACGACGCCGAGGTCTCCTTCGAGGCCAATCCGGGGACAGTCGATCGCGCCTACCTTCAGGCGCTGCGCTCGCTGGGGGTGAACCGCCTAAGCCTGGGCGTGCAGAGCTTCCACGCTGACGAACTGGCCACGTTGGGTCGCATCCACACGGCAGCGGAGGCCCGCGAGGCCTTCGATACGGCGCGCCGGGCGGGCTTCGACAACGTCAACCTGGACCTGATCTACGGCCTGCCCCGCCAGACGATGGCCGCCTGGCAGGATACGTTGAGAGAAGCCGTCGCCCTGCGGCCCGACCACCTATCGCTGTACGCCCTGACGCTGGAGGAGGGCACCCCCTTGGCCGACGACGTGGCCCACGGCCGCCTGCCCCCACCCGATACTGATCTGACCGCCGATATGTACCTCTGGGCCGGGGATGCGCTAGCAGCGGCTGGCTACCAGCACTACGAGATCTCCAACTGGGCCCTGCCGAACCGCCAGTGCCGCCACAACCTCGCCTACTGGCTGAACGAACCGTATCTCGGATTGGGGGCCGGCGCTCACTCTTGCTTTGGCGGCTTCCGCTTCGCCAACGTCAAAGACCCGCACCGCTACGTCCCGCTGGTGGAAGAAAGCGCGCTGGGCGATGGCCGGCCCGCCGAGGGTCTCCCTCCCTTCCTGGCAGGCCTCCGCCACATCGCCTCCACCGAGCAGATGACAGCCGCTCGCGCGATGGCCGAGACGGTCGTCCTCGGCCTGCGCCTGACAGACGGGCTTCCCCTTAAGGAATTCCGCCGCCGCTTCGGGCAAGAGCTGATCTCCGTGTACGGCGCTCAGGTGCAAGAACTGGAGGCCGTTGGCCTCCTGGAGCAAGCCGACGGCTGCCTTCGCCTCACGGCCAGCGCCCGCCTGCTGGGCAACGAGGTCTTCCAGCGTTTCCTGCCCGACTAGGCCAGACCGTGCAGTTCCTTCACCGCCGACAGCAGCGGCTCGATGTCCGGCCCCCAGCCGCCAGGACCGGAGCCCATCGGGTCGGGCACGAAAGGATTGCCCAGCAGCACGTCGAGGCAGGTGCGCAGCGACCAGGCCAGCGCGTCGCCCGCATAGCCACCCTCCAGCACAAACATCAGCCGCCCCTCGCACAACTCCTCTGCCGCATCACGCAGGATGAGGGCTAGTTCCCGGTAGCCAGCGCAGCTCATACGCATGCTGGCCAGGGGGTCCCGGAAGTGAGCGTCGAAGCCGGCGGAGACGAGGATGAGCTGCGGCTGAAAGCGATGCAGCACCGGCACCAGCACCTCCTGAAACGCCTGACGGTACTCGTCATCACCGCAGCCCATTGGCAGGGGCAGGTTCACCGTATAGCCACGGCCCTCGCCCCCGCCTGTCTCCCGCCAGGAGCCGGTGCCTGGATAGAAGGGGGCCAGATGGGTCGAGAAGTAGAGCACCGACGGATCGGCGTAGAAGGCGTCCTGAGTGCCGTTACCGTGGTGCACATCGAAGTCAACGATGGCCACCCTCTCCAGATTCCGCCGCACCTGGGCGTGTTTGGCAGCGATGGCCACGTTGTTGAACAAGCAGAAGCCCATCGGCCGGTCGGGGGTGGCATGGTGACCGGGCGGCCGCACCAGACAGAAGGCCGAATCTATCTTGTCGTTTAGGATAGCATCCGCCGCCTGCAGGCAGCCGCCCACCGCCCGCAGCGCCACCGCGTACGACTTGCGGCAGACCGCTGTGTCCGCCTCCAGCCAGCGCTGCCCCGATTCCGTGCTCTCGCGCACCCAGCGGATCATCTCCGGATCGTGCACCAGCTCCAGGTCGGCCTCGCTGGCGTCGACGGCGGGGACAGAGATGAGAGAAGAGAGCAGTCCGCACTCTTCCAGGAGCGCCAGAATGGAAAGCAACCGGCTGGAGTTCTCCGGATGCTCGCCCGTATCGTGTTCCAGGTAGAAGGGGTCGTAGACCCAACCCACGCGTGGCATAATCGACTCGCCATTCTATGGTAGCAGACGCCTCCCCACGCCACAACGAGACTGCCCCAGAAAGCCCTTTGTTCCCTCCCTGGCCTATGCTATGATCGGCCACGAGCCGCTTGACCCGTGCATCCCTCTTGACAGCCGTCGTACTATATAGAACAGATGTACGTTATAGGCACCGCTGGCCACGTCGATCATGGCAAGTCGGCCCAGGTGAAGGCCCTCACCGGCATCGACCCCGACCGCCACCAGGAGGAGAAGGAGCGCGAGATGACCATCGACCTGGGCTTCGCCTGGCTCAAGCTCCCCGGCGGCCAGGAGGTGAGCATCGTCGACGTCCCCGGCCACGAGCGGTTCATCAAGAACATGCTGGCCGGCGTGGGCGGCATCGACCTGGCCCTGCTGGTTATCGCCGCCGACGAAAGCGTCATGCCCCAGACCCGCGAGCACCTGGCCATCCTCGACCTGCTGGACGTGCACCGAGGCATCGTGGCTATCTCCAAGAAGGACCTGGTGGACAGCGAGCTGCTACCCCTGGTGGAGGCCGACGCCGCCGAGACCATCGCCGACACTACCCTGGAGGGCTCACCCATCGTGATCTGCTCCGCTGTCACCGGCGATGGTCTCACCGAACTACTGGACGCCATCGAGAAGACGCTGGCCCAGATACCCCCCAAGCGCGACCTCGGCCGTCCTCGCCTGCCCATCGACCGTGCCTTCACAGTGGCCGGCTTCGGCACCGTCGTTACCGGCACCCTCGTGGACGGCTCCTTCAAGGCAGGGCAGGAAGTGGAGATCGTCCCCGGCGGCCCCAAGTCGCGCATCCGGGGCATGCAGACCCACCAGCGCAAACTGGAAGAGGCCGAGCCCGGCCGCCGCCTGGCCCTGAACCTGGCAGGCATCTCCCCCCGCGATCTGCGACGGGGCATGGTGGTCACGAACCCCGGATGGCTTCGCCCCACCACAGCCATCGATGTGCGCCTGCGGGCCGTGAGCTATCTGCCGCGGCCGATTCGCCACAACCTTCAGGTCTCCTTCCACAGCGGCTCCAGCGAGGTAGCCGGCCGCGTCCTCCTCCTCGACCACGACGAACTGGCAGCCGGCCAGACCGCCTGGGCCCAGATCCGTCTGGAGGAACCGCTGGCGGTGGCCCCCGGCGACTTCTTCGTCATCCGCTCGCCCAACGACACCCTGGGCGGCGGCAAGGTGGTGGACACCCACGTGCGGCGCCATCGCCGCTTCCATCAGCCCACCCTCGAGACGCTGGAGAAGATGGACCGCGGCTCCCCGGAGGACATGCTGCTCATCACCCTGTCGCGCCTGGAGCCCTGCCAAGTGAGCCAGCTTGCTCGCCACACAGAATTGGCCTCCGACCAGGTGCTGGCGGCGGCCGCCGCTCTGGTCGACGGCGGCCGTGCCCTTACCCTGAGCGCCCAAAAGCTTGGCCCCGCCTCGCTCCTCTACAGCACCCAAGGGTTCGCCGACCTCACCGTGCGGGCAAGGGATGTCCTCTCGACCCTCCACCGCCAGCGTCCGCTGCGCCGAGGCGTCGCTAGGGAGGAGTTACGCAGCCGCCTCGGGCTCGACCCGCGAGCCTTTGATGCCGCCGTGGCCACCTGGCTGGAGCGAGGAGACGTTCGTGAGGAGGCAGGCGCCCTGGCCCTGCCCGAACATGCGCCGAGCCTAAGTCCGGCCCAGCAGGCCACTGCCGACGCCTTCCTCGCTTCTCTTCGGGCCAAGCCTTACACGCCGCCCACCGATAGCCTTCCCGATCCCGATCTCCTGGCCTATCTGGAGGAAGAGGGCCAGATCGTACGGGCGGACGACAGCATCGCCTTTGCCAGGGAGGCCTATGAGGAAATGGCCTCCCGCATCGTCGAGCACCTGAAGGCCCAGGGCACCATCACCCTCGCCCAGGTGCGCGACATGTTCGCCACCAGCCGCAAGTATGCCCAGGCCCTCCTGGAGTACCTGGACGAGCAGCGCATCACCCGCCGCGTCGGTGACGAACGAGTCTTGCGCCGGAAGGCGGACACTGGCTAGGAGAAAAATGAAATGGCAGAGATGAATCCAGCAGCCGTTTGTGGGATCTACTGCGGACGTTGCGAATACCTGGAAGAAACGTGCAAGGGATGCAGTGCAGAGAAAGGAAAGGTCTTCTGGACAAAATTGGAGGAAATCCCTTGGGATACCTGCCCAATCTGGGAGTGCTGTGTGGAACAGAAACGACTTGAGCACTGCGGCCTCTGCTCCGACCTCCCCTGCGACACGTACCTCGCTTTGAAGGACCCTAATGACCCGCAGGCCGATCTGCACAAGAGGGAATGCATCGAGAGTCTTAAGCATCGCGCGGAAGTTGGAACAAGGAGATGGCTCGAAGAGCAAGAGCGGCTGCCCAAGAGCCGAAGTCCTTCCGCCAGCGACTAGACGCTGAGAAAGTGAGCGCAGAATGACCCTGGACTTCCAGCGCCTCGCCAAGCAGCTAGACGACCTGGCGCCGCGCCTGAGGGAGCAAGCCGAGGAGGGCCGAGCGCGCCTGCCTCAAGCCCTGGACGCCGCCCGTGCCTGGGCCGACCGGCCCGACAGCCTGCGCGAGCGCCTGAACGCAGCCAGCACCAGTTGGCTCCTGGCCGAACCGCTGGGCGAGCCCATCGACGCCACCTTTCCCGCTCCCCCGGTCCCCGACGAGTACGTTGCGCTGGCCAGCGACGGCTCCCACGTCGATGTGGACCGCCACAGCCCTGTCTCCTGCTACCTGCTGAACATGGGCCGCGTCCGCATCCGCTACGGCAGCCAGCCCGAAGCCGACCTGGCCAGCCAGCCAGAGCTCGCGTTCGAGGACGAACGCCTCGTCCTGAGCGACCGCAGCGACGCCAGCCACGAGGACGTGCTATCGGGCAACCTTCTCGCTGCCCTGCGCAGCGTGCGCGAAGTCGAACTGCTGGCCCGGCTCGCCACCGAGGAGGACAGCGGCCTGCCCACCCTCGCTCTCCTTGACGGCACGCTCGTGCTCTGGGGCCTGGCGCGCAGGGAGCTTCGCGGCGAAGTCAAGCGGGTCTTGCTAGACGAAGGCATCATCCGCGCCCTGGACGACCTCAAGACGCTGGCCGGCCAGAAGCCTATCGCTCTGGCCAGCTACATCAGCCACCCCGGCGGCAGCGAGGTCGCCCACACCCTGCGCCTGGCCGTCTGCCCCCTCCCCCAGGCCCAGCCGCCCCGGCCCGTCGACTGCCGCCGCTGCCCCCGCGAGGCAGACGAACCCAGGCCCTGCGATGCCGTCGGGCTGACCTCCGACCGCCCGCTCTTCAGAGCGCTGCTGGGGCCGGGCCAGCGGAGCGCCGTCTTTCGGCGAACAAACCTGGAGCCCACCTCCATCGAGAAGCAATTCTACAGCCAACACAGCGTAGCCTTCTTCTACCTGCGCACGCCCGACGGTGTGCCCGACGACATAGCACGAGTGGAGATGCCGCTGTGGATCGGCCAGGACGAGCAAAAGGTCGGCCTTCTCCACACCCTCCTGATCGACCAGTGCCGCCGTGGGCTCGGCTATCCCCTGGCGATCATGGAGGCCCACGAGCAGGCTGTGATCGGCGGCCCCGAGCGCGAGGCCTTTCGGCGACTGCTCGAGGCCCAGGTGACGGCGGAAGGGTTTTCCACCGCCCCATCCGGCAAGGACCTTAGTAAGCGAGCGCGTTGGCTATGAACAGCAAAGAGTCCCCAGAGATCATCGGCCAGGTTGTGGCGGCGGACATCGCCTCCTTCACCGCCCAGAGCATCGAGCTTCACCGGGCACCGCCCCTGGGCAGCCTGGTGCAGACCGACGGCCCGATTTACGCCGTCGTCTGCGATGCCCGCACCGAGAGCGTCGAGGGGCGACGGCCGGTCGCTCACCTGTCCGGCGAGACCGACCTGCAATCCTTCCTCGACGCCAACCCCCACCTCCGCCACCTCCTGCGCACCACCTTCGATGCCGTGGTGGTGGGTCACGGGGAGAGCGCTACCCTCCGCCACTACCTGCCACCCCATCCTGCCCCCATCTTCGCCCCCCTGCGTCTCTGCCCCCAGGAGGAGGTGGCTCGCTTCAGCGAAAGCCTGGACTTCCTCAAGCTGCTCCTCTCGGCCGCCGACAACAGCGACGAGGTAGCGGCGGCCTGCCTGCGCCTGGCCAGCGCCGCTCATCCCGACCCCCGCGCCTTCCTGCTGACGGCCGGCAAAGAGCTGGCGCGCCTGCTGCCCAACGAGCCCCAACGTCTCACCGCTATCCTCAGGAGGATCCGACCATGAACGACCACGACAAGCCCGAATCACAGACGACGCCAGACCGCCTGGGCCTGGTGGTGAGCGGCTCCCTGGCCGGTGGCCTGGACGTGAGGCTCGATAGCTCCCGCTCGGTGGAGGAGATGGCCGTCGGCCGCTACGTCACCGTCCAGGGCCACCGCTCCCGTTTCTTCGGCATCATCACCGACGTCGAGCTGCGCGCCGCCAATCGCGACATCCCCTGGTCACTCCCCGAAGCGACCGACGACTTCGCCCGCGAGGTCATGGCCGGCACGACCACCTTCGGCAGCCTGCGCGTCGTGCCCTACCTCCAGGTGAGAGCCACCGCCGACGCCCAGCCGGAGCCCGCCAAGACCGTGCCCGTCCACTTCGCCGAGGTGCGGGACGCCTCCCAGGAGGACGTGGAGCGCATCTTCGGCCAGGAGGACGAAAGCCACTTCATCATCGGCAGCCCTCTGGACATGGAGGTCAAGGTCTGCCTCAACTACCAGCGCTTCGCCGAGCGCAGCAACGGCGTCTTCGGCAAGAGCGGCACCGGCAAGACCTTCCTCGCCCGCATCGTCCTCGCCAGCCTGATCCAGAAGAGCAACGCCCAGCGCGAGGCCGACAAGCGAGTGGTCAACCTGGTGTTCGATATGCACAACGAGTACGGCTGGAAGGGCACCCGCGAGGGCGGCTCGGGCGAGGTCAAGGCCCTCAAGCAGCTCTTCTCCGCCAGCGTGGCCGTCTTCACCCTCGACACGGAGAGCTCCCGCCGCCGCCAGGTTGCCACCGACGCCGTGGTCGAGATCGGCTACGACGAGGTGGAGCCGGAGGACATCGAGGTCCTGCGGGAGACCGTGAACCTGACCGACCTGGCCGTCGAGGCCGGCTACACGCTTGAGCGCCGCTTCGGCCGCCAGTGGATCGAGAAGACGCTGGCGCTAGACCCGTCGGACGAGGAGGAGCGCGAGTTCCTCCAACGAGAGTCCATCCACGATTCGAGCTTCCGCAACCTCCGCCGCGGCCTGCGCCGCCTGGAACGCCTGGAGTTCCTGCGTCCCCACACCGAGCAGAACTCGGTGCAGACCATCCTCAACTACCTCCAGAGCGGCAAGAACGTGGTGCTGGAGTTCGGCCGCCACGGCGATAACATCACCGCCTACGTGCTGGTCGCCAACCTCCTCACCCGCCGCATCCACGACCGCTATCGCCAGCAGAAGGAGGCCGCCATGGGCGACCGCGCCCAGGAGCCCATCCACCTGGTGATCACCATCGAGGAGGCCCACAAGTTCCTCAATCCCCAGCTTGCCGGCCAGACGATCTTCGGCCAGATCGCCCGCGAGATGCGCAAGTACAACGTCACCCTGTTGGTCGTCGACCAGCGCCCCAGCGGCATCGACACCGAGGTCATGTCCCAGATCGGCACCAAGATCACCTGCCTCCTGGACAGCGAGAACGACGTGGACAGAGTGCTGGAGGGCGTAGCCGAGAAGCGCGAGCTAAAGTCGGTGCTGGCCCGCCTGGAGTCGCGGCAGCAGGCGCTCATCTTCGGCCACGCCGTGCCCATGCCGGTGGTGGTGCGCACCGAGGAGTACGGCTCGGAGGAGTCCTACGGCCGCTTCGTCGAGCGCCCCTTCCGCGAGCGCCTGGAGGAGATCTACAGCGAGGGGTAGGTCATAGCCACCAAACTATGGCGTTGGCTGGGAGGAGCCGCCCGACTGCTCGGCTTCCACTGCCGACTGGATCCGCCGGAGCTCGCGAGTTAGGTCCCAGTACTCCACAAGCCTCAGGATCGGCATGGTAAGGAATATCAAGCCCAGCATCAGTGGTTTTGCCCGCAGCGAGCGCAACAGGTGCTCGTAGCTCTTGGTAATCTGAGTGCCGCCAGCGACTGCCTCGACCTCTACCGAACTCCGCACCGCTCGTGTAGCCGGTGGTTCACCGACCAGCCGCTCATAAACCAATCGCTTGTTGGGCACGAACTCTTTCACTTCCTCCACAACAGTCGTAGTGTGAGTCCCGTACATATCTGTTCTTGTCTCCCGTACCTCAAACGTGCTCCCTACTCCCACGGGGCCCTCGGAAGTCTTCTCAACGCTACCATCGCGCACAGCCTCCCTAAGACGCGACTCGAGGTCCGCCAGGTAGCTGAATACCTTGTCAACACGGGCGTTGACTACGCGCTGCGCCTTGACCTTCAGTATTGCGCCCCTTCCACGAGTGATGATGGTCGGTGCCGCTATTGTAGCGCTTCAACCAGCAGCGGCCCCATTCTACTCGCACCCGCAACAGCAGGCAAGGGAAGAAGCTACAGCCGTCGGTAGACGCACCAGCGGCGCTGCTCGGGCTGCTTCAGGCCGCTGCCGCCGGTAGGCGCACCAGCTACGGCGCCACGGTTGCGCAAACAGCCCTCACTTCCAGGGCCCAGATCTCATCGGTAGGAACCACCTCATACGCCCCCGAGCTCCACCTAGTCGGTGGCTCCCCTATCTCAGTGCTCTCTGGCGCCTCGTAGAAGATTGCGACGCTGTCAGTGACAAGGTTGATGTCACCACCACCGCCCAGGACAACCTTGCCTGGTGGGCACTCGACGGTGACATTCTTTATGGCGATACTGTCGGCCTCGCTCGCCCCAAAAACCACCTCGACGTCGCTCAGGCCAGGCTCGCCCTGCGGCCCCTCAGGTCCTTGTGGCCCCTCCGGCCCCTCCGGGCCCTGCGGGCCCTGCGGCCCCTGCGGCCCTGCTGGCCCCGGAGGGCCTTCAGGAGCTGACATGCCCATGCAGGTTGCCGCTTCAGCCATCATCACCAGCAGGGGGTCGTAGGTATTCAGGCTGGTCATGTTACAGATGCCCACCTGATCACAATGGCCCGGCACGTAGCGCTCCCAGCCCCCAGCCTCCCCAGTCCACTTGTAGGCGACGCTGTACTTGCCCTCGATGCACTCCAGCGCCGCCTCCGGGTCGGTGCCATCGGCGCCCGTCCACACGAAGTTCTCCCACCCCTGGGCCAGAGACACGTCGCGGGCGGTAGGGCCGGCAGCCGTCGAACGCACTTCCAGAGCGATGATGAACCCCGCGATGAACAGGGCCGCGCCGCCAATTAGGGCCGCTATCATGAAGGCGGGCTTGGACAGATCGCTGAACATAGTAACCCTCCTTTACGCATGACTGGCTGGCGTCCCCATACTACTCGCAGGCGCGAGGGTTGGCAAGAGAAACGCCGAAATGGGTTATGATTAGGGCGAGCTTCTAGCCAAGGAGGTTGGCCATGTCTTGTGAGCGAGCCAGCAAGGAATTCGCTGACGCGCTGAATGATTGGGTACGATTGGAAGAGGAATTGAAGGAGCTATTACTGTCCCTTATCGGCACGCCTGGACAACCAGGGGAGCCGCTCTTCCCAGAGAGTGAGAAATTCAAGCGCATAACACACCTGATGGAAGAGCGCCCGACAGCATATGAACGGCACAAGGCCGCTTTGGCTGCTTTCCTCGAAGCCAAGAAGAGACACCGCGATTAGGCCCCTGACAATGGTGCCCGCACCCGCAACGGCTCGCAAGGGAAGGAGCCACAGCCGTAGGTAGGCCTGCCAGCGCCGCCGCTCGGAGTGCTTGGGGCTGCTAGGCTCCGCTTTCGCTCTGCCCAGCGTAGGCGATACCGTCGCGCTGATGGTCTGCCGCGCCTGCACAGGGAGCGCCAGCCCCCTCCTTCTGGCGGTCCGCGTAGGTCTCGACCCGCCACTTGAGTCCTCGAAGCTGCTGCGGCGCCATCACGTAGTCGATGACCTCGAACATCCACCTGGCCAGCCAGGCCGTCCAGCCCCGCACGCGGCCAAGAATCAGTATGACAACGCGAGAGCTGTCCGCTCCGTGGGGCAGCACAGTGTAATCCATCACCATGGCAGCGGCTGCCCCTAGAAAGCGCATGCCACTCGCCTGCCAGACGATCTCCCTGCCAGGCTCGACATGCACCACCTTGCCGATCGCCTCGTTGCGGTCCCCCACAGTGGGCGGCGGGATGTCCACCAGATGATCGGCGCTGGGCTTGCCACCGTTGTCCAGCAGATCGTAGCTGTAGTAGCCCGCGCCGCGCCCGATCTGAGCTACCCAGGGCCACACCTGCGACGGCGGCCGGTCAACAGTGATGGCCCGGATGAACCGGACATCGGGATCGAGCATCAACTCGTCGCCCCGAGACCTGGCCTGTATTTCCTCCTGCGTGCCGCCCCAGTTGTGGAGTCGCCGACCGGGGACAAAGGAGAGCAGCGCCGCCCACACCGTGGCGATGCCTGCTTTCGCCAGCTCGCGAAGGTTTTGCATCGATGCACCTCCCGCCGCTAGCTACGCTGACGGCGCAGCCACAGGAACCCAGGCCCCCTGTGAGCGACAGGCGCCAACAGGTGGGCACAGGCGGCCGCTGGTGACTACTGCGCGGGGCTTAGCTGCGTTTCCTTCACTGCAGCGAAGAAGTTGATGCCCGCCAGCGGCTCGGCCGTCTGGACATCGTAGGTGTTGTTGGGATAGGCCATGGCAATCCTGGCCGGAACCGATTCGTCAGCGCCCAAGGAAACCTGCCCTAGCGGGCCTTGGACCGTCATCGGCCCATTCAGACGAACATTCTGGCCATTGACGTACTTCACTTGTCAGCCTCCGAACGACTATCTACCAGGAGCTGTCACCTCATCCTACCTGCAGCCGCGAGTGTAGGCAAGGGAAGAAGCTACAGCCGCCGGTAGGCGAACCACCTGCGCCGCTTATGATGCCGAGGTTGCGGGTTCCTCGGGGTGGGCAGCCCGCCAGGCCTTCAGCCCGCCTTCCAGCGCCGCCGCCTCGTAACCCAGGGCTCTCAGCTGTTGCGCCACACGGGCGCTCGTGGCCTCGTCTGGTCAAGCACAGTAGGTCACCACCGAACCGCTGATTGCCTGCTTGCCCGCCCACTCCGCAACTTGGTCCGGCGGTACGCGGACACTTCCCGGGATCCCGGTGGGATCCTGCGCGTATTGCGATCGGCTCCGAACGTCCAGCACGAGCGGCGAACTCGGCCCCTCCAGTTGGCGCGTCAACTCTGCCACGCTAATTCGCGGTACTTCTTCAACCCCACGGAAGAGCCCCCCAGCCGTGCTCTGACGCTCCTCGGCCAGCGTCTCGTGCTCCA
This sequence comes from Dehalococcoidia bacterium, assembly GCA_020356025.1. Taxonomy (GTDB): domain Bacteria; phylum Chloroflexota; class Dehalococcoidia; order SM23-28-2; family SM23-28-2; genus SM23-28-2. The sequence goes on from CP070630.1 coordinate 1,379,329, forward strand.
CCTTCCGACTATACCAGGCGGACAGCGGCGTGGCCGTCATGCCATGTATCGCTACCGAGGCCATCACGACGATTCCAGTAATCCCCAGTAGCTCCTCTCCCTCGGGCAAGCCCGCCCGCACCACCAGCAACGCCAGCAGAAGGGAATTGAGGCCACGAGGGCCAAACCAACCGATGAATATCCGGGCGCCTCTACTGATGTTCGCCCGCCGGAGCGCCAGCCCCGTTGCCAGCGGCCGGATCAGCCCTATCGCCACAGCCGCCAGCGCCAGAGCGGGGATCACCTCAACGTCGTCCACAAGCGTCGATAGAGCCGCCCCGAAGAGGACGAAAGCCAGCAGCATCGCCATCTCCGCCGTGACATCTCCATACTCCAGGAAGCAATCGCATAGTTGGCGGTTGAACAGCACCACGGCCAGCCCCGCTGCGAACGCCGCCAGGAAGCCATCGCCTCCCACCGACTCGCCAGAGACGAAGGCCGCCAACACCAGACCTACGCCGTAGAGCGCCTGGTATTCTCTTCGGATGCCCACCCTGGCGTCCAGATGCTCCATCAAGCTTGAGCCAATCCCGCCCACAGCTATTCCAACCAGTGGCCCCAGCACAAACAACTGCCCCGCGAACTTCGACCAGCCGAGTACTCCGTCCGTCCCTCCCTTTTCCACGGCGATGAGAATGAGAATGATCGGTAGCACGACGATGTCATTCACCCCGGCCTCTACACTCAACGCCCGGCGAATCGATCCAGGAATGCGACTGTCACGGACAACATCGCGAAGGACAACCGCGTCGGTCGAGGCCAGGATCGCACCCAGCAGCAGGGATTCCACCAGCGTGGTCCCGATCAGCGCCCAGGCGGCGAGCGCTACGGCGCCGATCGTCATCATGCTGCCCGGTCCAAGCACCAGCACTGGCACGAACCACTCCCGCCGTATCTCGTTTAGTCGCATCTTCACTGCGTCCAGGAACAGAACAAAGGCCAGGCTGAGGACGGCCACTACCTCCAGTGACCCGTCGTCGGGCGCAATGGAAATGTAGCCCAGGCCCCGGTCGCCGAGCAGCCACCCGAGGCTTAAGAACAAGATGGGGAAGGAAAGCGGTGCTCGCTCCACTGCCTTCGACACCAGGGCTGAGACTGTGAGCGCGATGGAGATCAGCGCGAACGCTGTCAGCATGTCGGGCACGTGATGCTTACCTCTCTCATGCAGAAGTCCAGAACCACTAGAGTGTCGGTGGGCCGGGGGCTATCGCGGTGACGGCGCAGCCGCCAGCTCTTGCGCAGGGGTTCTGTCAGGCCGAAGCCGTGGTCCTGCCAGACGTCCACGATCTCGCGGCCGATGAACTCAGCCATCCCATTCGCCGCCGCCGTCTAGGAGATCCGCCGGTAGGCGAACCACTTGCTCTTCTCCTGCCGGCGTTTGCCCTGCCGCCGCGTGGCCAGCCAGTCCACGTAGACCTCGTAGACCTCGCCCTCAGTGGTGCGCAGCCGATAGTAGAGGCGCTGAGCCCCGGAGCGCCAGTCGCCATGCCCGCGGATCGCCTGGCCGGAGGCATGCTCCTCCCAGTGCTGGAGAACATCGGCAACCTTGTACTCCTTGCCAGCCAGACGAAAGGCCACCGGAACGGGCGGAGCGTCGTCGCTCAGCTTCACCTCGATCGGCTTCCCGATGAACTCGACGGGCATAACCCACTCCCACCGATCGCCGGCAGACGGCCCTACGTGCCGGGCGCGGGAGCCGGCCTGAGGAACAGCCGCTGGAAGATGCGCAGCACGTCGCCTTCCTCCCAGCTCACCAGGAGCTGCGCGGCCACAAAGATCGAGCTGTACGTGCCGCTGACCACGCCGATGAGCAGCACTAGCAGGAAGCTCTGAATCGTCACGCCGCCCAGCAGGAGCAGAGCGCCGATGGTCAGTATCAGGGTCAGGGAGGTGTTCAGCGAGCGGGCCAGCGTCTCGGTGAGGCTCGCGTTGACGATCTCGGGCAACTCCACCCCCGGGTTACGGGTAATGTTCTCGCGGATACGATCGAATACAACGATGGTGTCATGCACGCTGAAGCCGATGATCGTCAGCAGCCCCGTGATGAACATCGTGTTGATCTCCATCCCGAACACCTTGCCAAAGATGGAGAACGCCCCCAGTATCACCAACGTATCGTGCAGCACGGCAATGATCGCACAGATGCCATAGCGCCACGGCTTCGGCAGATGGCGGAAAGCCCAGATGATGTACAGCAAGATGCCCACTGCTGCCGCCACCACAGCTATCGTCGCGTCGCGCGCGATCTCCCGTGACACAATCTCCGACACAGAGGCGAAGTCCCGCACCGTCAGCGGACCAAAGCGATCCTCCAGTTCATTCTCGATTGCTTCCCGCTCAGACGGCATGGCCGGCCCCACCGGCGGAACGTCCGCCACCCCCTCCAGTTCGCCCATGCGGATGATGAAATCGCCCTCGCTGGTGCGCTGCACGCGCGCCTCATCACGGCCGATGTCGGCCATCGCCGACCGCACGTCCTCTGCTGACACCGATTCCTCGAAGCGAACGGTCATGCTGGTGCCAGAGGCAAACTCAACGCCCGGCTTCAGAGCAGGTGGGATGAGCAGGGAGATGACGCCCGGAACCAGAATCACCACCGACAGCAGGAAGTACCAGCCGCGCCGATGCACGAAGTCCAGCAAGCCCGACCTCCTGCCGGGCAAGGGACTGGACGAAGCCTGCGCAGGAGCACCAGGCATCCCAGCCTTCGCCTCGGCGCCCAACCGCCCCAGCGGCGCGGCCAGCGGGGTCCCCACCAGCAATCGCAAGAACGTGCGAGTGACGATTATGGCCGAGAACATGCTCACCGCCACACCGATGCCCAGGGTGAGCGCGAAGCCCTTCACCAGGTTTGCACCGAACTGGTCGCCGAACCACCACAGGATGCCGCAGGTGATAAACGTCGATACGTTGCTATCGCGGATCGAAGGCCAGGCGCGCGCGAAGCCCGTCTCGATGGCCGTGACTAAGCCACGACCTGCCCTCAGTTCTTCCTTCATACGTTCAAAGATGAGAATGTTGGCGTCCACAGCCATGCCCACTGAGAGGACGAAGGCGGCGATCCCGGCCAGGGTGAGGGTCACCGGTATCACCTTGAAGATCATCAGCAGAACCGCCGTGTAAGTGACCAGGGCCGTGCTGGCCAGGGCGCCGGCCAGGCGGTAGTAGAGGATCATGAAGGCGATGACGGCCAGGATGCCTATCTCGCCCGCCTGCACGGTCTTGCGCACCGAGTCGTCGCCCAAGGTGGCATCCACCGTGGTCTCCTGGATCACCTCCAGCTTGATGGGCATGGCGCCCGTCCTCAACTGGCGAGACAGCGTGTCGGCCTCGTCCAGTTCGAGGCCCGTAATCACAGAGTCCGTACTCAGGACATCCTGGACGGTGGGCGCCGAGATGAGCTCCTCGTCCAGGAAAATGGCCATGGGCAGGCCCAGCAGACGGGTGGTTATCTGCTCGAACAGGTCCCCGCCCTCCGAGCTGAACTTGAGCTGCACGAACGGCCTCCCCGCCGCATCGAAGATCACCTCGGTTTCCCTGCCCCTCAGGAAGCGGCCGGTCAGAGCCTTCTCCTGCCCGTCGCTGCCGATCCCTGTGGCCGGAATCCAGTTCAACGTACCCGTGGATACCGTGGAGCCAGTGGGAATGCACTGCCATTCGGGGGAGTCGACAGTGGTCGTCAGATTGGTCGGCCGGAGGCTGCCATCCGCTGTTTCGACCACGTCCGCCGGGACGGTGAGCGTCTCGCCGGCCGCGTCGGTGCAGACGACGTTTTCACCTGTCTCGTCCCTCTCGGGTTCATAGAACGACAGCAGGGCCGTGCGGCCGATCTTCTCCCGCGCCTCTTCTGGGTCTATCCCCGGCAGTTGGAGAGCCAGTCGGTCCGAACCCTGACGCTGGATCTCCGTCTCAGCGACGCCGAACTCGTTGATGCGCTTCTCTATGACGTCCCGCGCTCCTTCCATAGCGTCGTCGAGATCAGCCCCGGCCGGCAGAGACGCACGATCACCCTCCAACAGCATGTACGTGCCGCCCTTGAGGTCGAGCCCCAGGCGCATCGTCTCCCGCTCGAAGTCCCCGATTTGCAGGCCCTGCCCCTTCGGCCAGGGGAAGAAATCGGGCAGATAGCGATCGGGGTTGGAGGGCCAAACGATGATGATAGCAATGACGGTAAGGATGACGATCAAGGCAAAGGTCAAAAGGTTAGCGCGATTGCGCATCAGAGCTCAACTCCCGTCCGCTCCAGCTCCTGGCGGGCCAAGGCCAGAGCCTGCTCCCGTGTGGTCACTTCTCCTGCCGCCTGAGCCTCCTGCACCGCCTCCAGCAATCGTCCCACCAGCGGCCCGGGCGTCAGCCCAAGGGCATCCATCAGGTCGTGGCCTGTAATCAACCGAGGCGGCACCGCCTTCTCCTCCTGAAAACGCCAAGCCAGGATGTAGCCTACCACGCCCAGATGAGCGCGCCAGTCGTCCCAGTCCAGGCGAGGCCCTACCGTGGCCAAGTGGTCAGCCAGGCTGAGGAACAGCACGTCGATGCCGGCCTCACCCGCATCGCGGAAGTAGCGATAGAGAGCGCGGCGGCTGGGTGGCCCGTCGTGCGCTATCTGAAGCGGCCGCAGGTGCTCCTTGACCATCGCCTCCACCTGACGCACCTCAGCACCGCTGAAGCGCAGCCGTCGCGCCACCGCCGCTGCCCTGACGGCCCCCGCCTGAGCATGGCCGAAGAACCGCATGCGGCCGCCGTCCTCGATCGTTCTGGTCTCGGGCTTGGCGATGTCGTGCAGGAGAGCGGCCAGCTTGAGATGGGCCGTCCGGCTATGCCCCTGCGAGACCTCCTCCTCAAGATGCTCCCGAACCGCCGGGAACTCCTCCATTTCCCCCCATAGCTCACGCCACAAGCGAGCCCAGCGCTTATCCGCAGGCTCCTCGGAACCCAGGAGAGCATCCAGGGCAACCACCGTCTCCAGGCTATGGTCGAAGACATCCCACTGGTGCTCCTTGGGCTGCTCTTCACCCTTGGTGGCGACCACCTCCGGGAGAAGCGGTTCGAGAAGCCCCAGTTCGTCGGCCAGGCGCAGGCCTGCCGCCGCCCGCGGCGTGGCCAGGATGCGCATCAACTCGTCCCGCTGTCGCTCCGGGGCCGTCTGGAAAAGGAGGGGTGCGTACTCTGCTATGACGGCCGCCGTCTCCGGCTCGAGCGCGAAGTCCAGTTCGGCGCACAGGCGCACTGCCCGCAGCAGGCGCAGTGCGTCAGCACGAAGGACCTCTGGCCGCACCATCCGCACAGTCCTCTCGTCCAGGTCTCGCCTGCCGCCGCAGGGGTCGATGATCGACGGCTCTCGCTCACCCACCAGTTCCTCGATGGGGACAGCCATGGCGTTGATGGTGAGATCGCGCTGCGCCAGGTCGGCCTCTATCTCCAAGCGAAGTGGCAGGAGGTCGAGGCTGCGGACGGCCTCGCCCACGGGCAGGACGATGCGGGCAGCCTTGTGCTCCTCGTGCAGACGGACGAAGTGGCCCGCCAGGACGTCGGCCAGTTCCCTGCCCACCGACAGGGGGTCGGCAGCCACCGCCAGGTCCACGTCGTTGCTCTCCCGCCTTAGCAGAGCGTCTCGCAGGAAGCCCCCCACCACATATGCCTCCAGACTCTGAGCATCCAGAAAAGAGGCAACCTCAGCGAGGACGCCCCTGGTCTGAGGATCGATCCTTAGGCTGTCTGCTTCCACCTGCGCCAACAAGCCGCCGGCCCTACAGCTCAGCGGACACCTCCTCTTCCGGCTCCGCCGCCGTCTTTCTCAGTTCGTCCAGGCTCGCTAGATGATCGACGTAGAGAACACCGTTGATGTGATCCATCTCGTGCTCCAGCGCCTGGGCCAGCAGGTCATCCTTCGCCTTGATGCGCACCTGGTGGCCCTGAAGGTCGCGCCCCTTGACGGTCACGCTCAGCGAGCGGTTCACCTCCGCCCAGTAGCCGGGAACGGATAGACAGCCCTCCGTCACTGTGCGCTCGCCCGATCGCTTGACGATCTCAGGGTTGATGAGCGTGATGACCTCCTCCCCCGGGATGCCGATGACCACCACCCGCAAAGGAACGCCCACCTGAGGCGCCGCGAGGCCCACGCCGCTGGCATCGTGCATGGTGTCGATCATGTCCTCAACCAGACGCTCGATCGAACCGTCCACCCGCGGCACCCGCTTGGCCCTCTGACGGAGGACAGCATCACCCAGCACCGTTATCGGCCGAACTGCCAAGGCAAGACCTCTCGTTCCTCAAGCAATCGCTACCATTTTAGGACATAAGGCGCCTACTGTCGCCCCTACCGGCAGGCGCGGCGCTTCTGGCGGAGTGAGGCCTCATAGAAGGCTAACGGGGTCTACATCTACTGTCCAGCCCTGAGGGAAGGAGAGCTCTGCCAGAAGCTCGCTGGGGTCGTCGCCCCGCAGGAGGATCTGCCAGCGATGGCGACCCCGCATCTTGGGCACGAAGGATGGAGCCGGCCCCAGGATGTCCAGGTGAGGAATCCCCCGGATGTCCTTCTCCCGGCGCAAGTTTTTGGCCAGGCGAAAGGCCTGCTCCTGAGCGTAGAGCGGATTGGTGTGGGCGAAGATCAGCCGCGCCAGCCGCCCGAAGGGAGGATAGCCCAGACGCCGCCGGAGGCTCGCCTCGTGCTCGTAGAAAGCGGCGTAGTCGTGGCGGGCGGCCGCCTGGATCGCCCAGTGGTGGGGGGTGTACGTCTGGATTATCACCCGCCCGCCCAGCGGCCCTCGGCCGGCCCGGCCGGCCACCTGCTCCAGGAGCTGAAACGTGCGCTCGCCGCTGCGGTAGTCGGGCAGGTTGAGGCTCACGTCGGCTGAGATCACTCCCACCAGAGTCACCGAAGGCATGTCCAGTCCCTTGGCGATCATCTGAGTGCCGATCAGGACGTCCGCCTCCTTCGCCAGAAAGCGCGCCAGGATGCGCTCGTGGGCGCCTCGATGGCGGGTCACATCGCGGTCCCAGCGCAGCAGGCGCGCCTGGGGGAAAGCGCGCGCGGCCTCCTGCTCCACCTTCTCGGTGCCGATGCCCATGAAGCGGATGCGAGGGCTATCGCACTGAGGGCACCGCTCGGGCAGGCGCCGCCCGCGATGACAGTGGTGGCAGATGAGCCGCTCCTCGCTGGCGTGATAGGTAAGGGAGACGGCGCAGCGAGAGCAGATGGGTACGTAGCCGCAGTCGCGGCACTGAACGAAGGATGCAGCCCCTCGGCGGTTGAGGAAAAGGATGGCCTGCTCACCCGCGGCCAGGGCCTCGCCCAGCGCCTGGGCCAGCGAGCGGCTGAAGATGCTGCGATTGCCCGCCTTCAGCTCCTGCCGCAGGTCCACCACCTCCACCTCGGGCAGGGGCCGCACAACGCAGGAGCGCCCATCGCCCGACGCCAGCGGTTGCACCCGCTCCCTCAGCTCCAGCAGACGGTAGCTGCCGGAACTGGCTCGATAGTGGCTCTCCAGGTCGGGCGTAGCACTCCCCAGCACTAGGACGGCCCCCGTCAACTCCGCCAGCTTCTCGGCCACCCGGCGAGCGTGGTAGCGAGGCGCCGGGTCCTGCTGCTTGTAGGTCCACTCATGCTCTTCGTCCATGACGATCAGGCCCAGGTCGGGCTGAGGAGCGAAGATGGCGCTCCGCGGCCCGATGACCACGGCGTAGTTGCCATCGCGGATGCCCCGCCACTGATCGAACTGCTCACCCAGTGAGAGGCCGCTGTGCATCACCGCCACCCGGCCGGGGAAGCGCTCGGCGAAGCGTCGCACCGTCTGCGGCGTCAGGGATATCTCCGGCACCAGGACGATGCCCCGCTTGCCCAGAGCCACCGCCTTTTCAAGGGCCTGAAGGTAGATCTCCGTCTTGCCGCTGCCGGTGACGCCGTGCAGCAGGAAGACCGACGGCGAGCCGCCGTCGCCACCAGGTGCACGCTCCAGGGCCTGGGCGATCTCTTCATAGCCCGCCTGCTGGTCTGCCGTCAGGACAGGCGGCTCTCGCTGAGGATATGCCCTGGCCGCCAGGGGGTCACGCTCCACCTCGACCTCCTCCAGTGCCACCAGCCCCTTCTCCACCAGCCTCTCCAGGCCAGCGCTGGTGATGCGAACGCGGGCGCGCAGCTGCGCCAGCGGCACGAGCGGCCCCTCTTCGACCAGGTCCGTCAGAGCAGTCGCCAGCCGCCGTCCCCTCGCCGACTCGCTCAGCTCCTTGGCTCGCTTCCGGGCCTCCCTGGTCTTCACCAGCAGGCGTACATGGGGCACCATTTTGGGCTTCACTTTGGGTCGAGCCAGCTCGTAGGTTCGCTCCACCAGCTCGCGGCGCACCAGTTCTTCCACCGCCGCCGACAGACCGCGAACCTTCAGCTCCTTGCGCAGCTCTTCCAGCTCCACCTGACGGTGTCCAACCGTCTCCTCCAGCACCTCCCTCTGGCGGGGCGTCAGATCCAGGGAGGACACCTGCTCGGCCGAGACCAGCGGTCGCAGCAAGGTGAGAGGCTTGCGCCGAAAGCCCGGCGGCAGCATAGGGGCCAAACAGTCGAACAGGGGAGCCAGGTAGTAGTCGCTTATCCAGCGGGCCAGGACGGTGTGATGAGGCAAAAGCAGCGGCCGCGAGTCCATCGGGCCGATGATATCGCGCGTTTCGGGGTAGGACGGTTCCTCCGTCACCTCCAGCACCACCCCCTGGAGGGTGCGGTTGCCGAAGGGGACGTACACAGCCTGCCCCGCAGTCACCGCCAGGTCGGTGGGCAGAGAGTAGGTGAACGTGCGGCGATGAGGCGCAGTGGAGTTGACCGCTACTTCCGCGAAGGGCATAGCCGACCCATCCCAGGTCAATATATCACCGACCGCTGGCAGATCAAAACGGGGGCTGTCATCACACAGCCCCCGCATTCTTCCTCTTTCGCCGGCGGGACTATTCGGCCTCGGCCTCTTCCTCCTCTTCCGCCTCCGCCTTCCGCCGCTCGCGAGGCGCCCTGCGCGCCTCCTTGATGCGAGCAGCCTTGCCTGTCCGATCCCGCAGGTAGTACAGCTTCGCGCGGCGAACTCGCCCCCGCCGCGTTACCACCACCTTCTCCACCCGAGGCGAATGAACAAGGAATGTCCGCTCCACTCCCACGCCGTGGGTGACCCGCCGCACGGTGAAGCTCGAACTGCTCCCCGCCCGGCGCTCGCGAATGACCACGCCCTCGAATACCTGCGTGCGTTCCCTCTCCCCCTCCACCACCTTGACACTCACCCGCACGCTGTCGCCGGGATGGAACTCCTCGATTTCGGGCCGTTCCTTCAACTCTACCATCGATGTTAGGTCTGTCATGACTACCTTCTAGTGAACTACTGGCTGGATAGATTAGTCAATAGCCACTGCTTCTCTTCCTCCGTCAACTCGGCGCTGGCCAGCAGATCCGGCCGGTTCTGGGCTGTTCGTAGTAGGCTCTGCCGCCGCCGCCAGCGGGCGATCTCGCCGTGATTGCCCGATAGCAGCACCTCCGGCACGCTCATCCCCCGAAACTCGGCCGGCCGCGTGTACTGCGGATGCTCCAGCAGACCTTGAGCGAACGAATCGTCGCCCGAGGACAGAGGCGAGCCGAGAGCGCCCGGGATCTGGCGCACCACAGCGTCCACAACCACCATGGCCGCCAGCTCACCCCCCGAGAGCACGTAATCGCCGATGCTGATCTCGTCCGTCGCCAAGTGCTCGTGCACGCGCGCATCCACGCCCTCGTAATGCCCACAGATAACGATGAGCCTGTCCTGACGGGCTAGCTCCACCGCCACCTCCTGGTCGAAGAGCCTGCCCTGAGGAGTCAGGAGGACTATCGGACCCCGCTCCGCCGCCTGGCCCTGAACGTCCTCCACAGCGGCAAACAGCGGCTCCGGCTTCATCAGCATGCCCTGTCCGCCGCCGAAGGGGTAATCGTCCACCGTGCGATGCTTGTCGCTGGCGTAGTCACGGATGTCGTGAAGGAATATCTGGACGAGCCCTTTCTCCACCGCCCGCTTGACGATGCTCTCCTCGAAGGGGCCGCTGAACATGCCCGGAAAGATGGTGAGGATATCGATGCGCATGACGCCTGCTATCCCTGCAACCGCTCCACACTCTCACCTGCGGCCAGGTGATCACCCGCCTCGCCCCGCACCATCTCCACCGCATGGGCCAGCACCGGCAGGAGGTAGGCCAGGTTCTGACGCACCCCCCGCTCGCTGCCCGGCAGGTTGATGATCAGGGTGCGACTGCGCACTCCAACCACGGCCCGGCTGATCATTGCCATCGGCGTATGCTTGAGCCCTTCTTGGCGCATAGCCTCAGCCATGCCCGGCACCACTCGCTCGACCACCTCCAGGGTAGCCTCGGGGGTAACGTCTCGCGGCGAGAGACCGGTGCCGCCGTTGGTGAGGATCAGGCCCAGGTCTGCCTCATCGGCCAACTCCCGTAGGCGAGAGGCGATAACCTCTTTCTCGTCGGGCACCACCTCATAGTGCTCCACCGTCGCCTCCAGAGAGGCCAGCATCTCGCGGATGGCCTTGCCGCTGGTATCGGCCCGCTCGCCGCGCGCTCCCTTATCGCTCACTGTTAGGATGCCGACCCGCAGGGCCATGGTCTCTTCCCCTGACTAAATTTTCTGAGATTCCCACAAATTCCCCTCAGTCCTACTTGACAAGAGATCACTGCGTGGTAAGATGCCCATGAAGTGGGGAATTATGGGGCTTTGTCCCAACTCTGGGGCTTTCCCTCTGTATTCTTCGCTCACCGATGATACCACAACCGTTGTTCTGGGGGGAAGCCTCCCTAGCAACGGGCTAGTAAGGAGGCCTGGCATGGCCTTTCGGGGCACTTACGAGTACACCCTGGATGACCGCGGACGCGTCGCCATTCCCGCCCGCTATCGCCATCTCTTCAGTGAGGGCGTCATCCTGGTGCAGGGCGAGGACGGCTGCGTCGAGGTGTACAACCCCCACGACTTCGAAGTGAGCTCCGTGGCCTACACCGACGAGCCCGTCGCCACCAGGCACGGCCGCCATCTTCGCCGCACCCGCTACGCCCCTGCCTTCGACGCCGAGCTCGACCGTCAGGGGCGAGTCGTCGTCCCGCCATTCCTGCGCCAGTGGGGCGACCTCAACGGGGGTGTCATCATATGCGGCCGTGAGGATTGCCTTGAGATATGGAACCCTCAGCGCTGGGCCCAGGAGATGGGCTGGATGGGCCAGACCGGGACGGAGGAAGGCAAGTAGCAGGTAGTAGAGCAGTGAATACAACGACCCAGCCGACCGTAGACCACACGCCGGTCATGGCGCAGGAGGTACTGCAGGCTCTGGCGGTCCAGCCCGGCGGTCGCTACGTGGATTGCAGCGTCGGCGGCGGCGGCCACGCCGAAGCCATCCTTGAGATCGCCTCGCCGGGCGGCCTTCTTCTGGGCATCGACGCCGACCCCAGGGCCCTCCAGATAGCCCACAGCCGCCTGGCCCGCTTTGGCGACGCCGTTATGCTGGTGGAAGGCAACTTCCGCGACGTGCAGACCATCTGCCGCAACCACGGCTTCGCCCCCGTGCACGGCATTCTCTTCGACCTGGGCCTCTCTTCCCTGCAACTGGCCGAGGAAGGGCGCGGCTTCAGCTTCCAGGTGGAGGCTCCCCTTGACATGCGCTTCAGCCCCCAGCAGACCCTCACCGCAGCGGACATCGTCAACACCTACGCCGAGGAGACCCTAGCCGACCTCCTCTGGCGCTACGGGCAGGAGCCTCGCTCCCGCCGTATCGCCCGCCGCATCGTCCGCGAACGGCCTCTGGAGACCACGACCCAGCTAACCAAGGTGGTGGAGAAGGCCGTGGGGCGCAGCCACCGTCGCATCCATCCTGCTACCCGCATCTTCCAGGCCCTGCGCATCGCCGTCAATCAAGAGCTCGAGAACCTCTCGGCCGCCCTGGAGGGAAGCCGCGACCTCCTGGGCTACGGAGGGCGGCTGGTCGCCATCAGCTTCCACTCCCTGGAGGACGCCATCGTCAAGAATTACTTCCGTCAGGAATCGCGCGACTGCATCTGCCCGCCGGACGTGCCGACCTGCGTTTGCGACCACAAGGCCAGCCTCAAGCTGGTCACGCGAGGCGCTATCAAGCCTACACCGGACGAGGTGGCAGCCAACCCCCGCAGCCGCAGCGGCCGCCTGCGGGTAGCGGAAAGGCTCTAACAGCATGGCGAGAGGGCATACGGCCGTCGCTGATGAGCGCTCCGCCCCACGCGCCAAGGGGCGGCCTCTCGGCATGCCGGTGGTGCTGACCATCGCCCTGGTAGCCGTCGGCCTGGCTGGTCTCTTGCCTCTGCTTCAAAGCAGCCAGACCACCACTACCGGCTACAGCATTCGCCAGTTGGAGCGCCAGCGCAACGACTGGGAAGCGCGCAGCCACGAGCTGGAGGCGGAGATCGCCTCCCTGGCGGCCCTGGATCGCATCGAGAGGGAAGCTCGCGAGCGTCTGCACATGGAAGCACCCAAGGACACGCTGTACCTCACCGTGGACGTGCCCAGACCAGAGAGCCAGCCTGTCCCTGATCGCTTCCTGCCTCCTGAGAAGCAGGAAGGCGTTGAAGAGGACCGATCTTGGTGGCAGTCCCTCCTGGACCTGCTGCCCTTTCCCTAACATGACTCTAGATGATCGAGCGCAGTCAAAGACAGCGGAAGCACATCGAACAAACGGGAAGAAGAATTCGATAGCTGATGTTCTGCAGCTCAGCGGACGGTAAGTAGTGGCAAGACAAGGCAACGGCATCTCCAAGCGCCTGGGAGTAGTGATAGTCCTTCTCCTGATAGCCACCCTTGGCCTGGTGGGTCGACTGGCTCACCTCCAGCTCGTGAGTCACCAGGACTACCAGGAACAGGCCCAGGACGAACACCAGGGCAGCCTCGTCTTGAACCCCCGCCGCGGCGCCATCCTCGACCGCAACGGCTACCCCCTGGCCGCCAGCGTCGATGCCTACGACGTGATGGTGGACAGCCAGGTGTGGGACGACCCTGCCCAGGCCCAACAGCGGGCCGCGGCTCTAGCCGATGTCGTGGACCGGCCGCCGCAGGATATCCTCACAGACCTGAGCACGTCCATAACCCGCGAGGTCATCGTTGGCCGCGGGCTGGACTATCAGGGCAGCCTGCGCGTCGAAGACCTGCGCCTGCCAGGCGTCAGGCTCGTGCGCACCAGTCGCCGTGTCTACCCAGAAGGGAACCTGGCGGCGTCACTGATCGGTTTCATTGGCCGGGACAATGTCGGCCTCACCGGCCTGGAGGCTGACTACGATCGTGACTTAAGTGGCGCCGCCGGTTCCCTCTTCTACGAGCGTGACGGCCTGGGCAACAAGATCGCTCTGGGCTCCAGCGAGCAGGTGCCGCCCCAACCGGGAGCGGATATCATCCTCACCATCGACCGCTACATGCAGCGTCTAGCCGAGCGAGAGCTGGACGTCACCATCGAGAAGCACGAGGCCAACGGCGGCACCATCATCATCATGGACCCCCGCACTGGGGCCATCCTGGCCATGGCCAGCCGCCCCTCCTTCGACCTGACCAACCTCGACCTCAGCGATGAGAGCAAAATGGATCTCTACCGCAATCGGGCCATCATCGACCTGTATGAGCCGGGCTCCGTCTTCAAGACAATAACCATGGCCGCTGCCCTCGACGCCGGCCTGGTGTCGCCCGAGAGCGTCTACGTCGACGAAGGCGCAGCCCACGTCTCCGGCTGGACCATCGTCAACTGGGACCACGGCGCTCATGGCACCCAGACGGCCACTCAGCTCCTGGTGAAAAGCCTGAACACCGGCGCCGTCTGGCTGAGCGAACTCCTGACGCCCGACCGCTTCTACGACTACGTTGAACGCTTTGGCTTCGGACAGGCCACCGGCGTCGGCCTTTCGGGGGAAGCGGCTGGCCAGGTGCGCACCCCCGCCGAGGACGTCTGGTCAGAGGTGGACATGGCCACCAACTCCTTCGGCCAGGGGATCAACGTCACGCCCCTGCAGATCATCACTGCCATCTCAGCCATCGCCAACGACGGCAAGCTTGTGCGACCTTATGTCGTGCAAGAGGTCCGCAGCAGCGACGACCGCCAGGTGACCCAGCCGATGGAAGTGCGACAGGTCGTCACCGCTGAGGCGGCCAACACCCTTACCCAGATGATGGACGCTGTGGTAGATGGCATCACGAGCATTTACGCCGTCTCTGTACCGGGCTATCAAGTAGCAGGCAAGACGGGTACGGCATCCATCTCCATCCCGGGCGGCTACAAAGAGGATGCCTACATTGCCTCGTTCGCTGGCTTCGTTCCCAGCGATGACCCGGTTCTCGCCATGCTGATAAAGATCGACGAGCCCAAGGATGTGCCCTGGGGCTCAGCCGTGTGCGCTCCTGTTTTCGCTCGCATGGCCCAGTCGATCCTGAACTATCTAAAAGTTCCACCAGCGCCGGAGGCTCTAGTGCACGAGAGCCCTTAGGGATAAGATCGGGCCATGCCAACTACTCAAGACATAACGAGCGCTCTCGACCCCCTGCTTGTCGTTGTGCACAGGCCCATCGAGAGGCAGGCGTTCAGCGGCGTGGCCATCGACTCGCGTCAGGTCCAGCCCGGCGACCTCTTCATAGCCCTGCCAGGTGAGCACCGCCACGGCCAAGAGTTCATCGCCGACGCCGTCAGCCGCGGCGCCACGGGAGTGATCGCCCAGCTCCAGCCGCCCGACCTACCCAAGGAGATCGCCTTCTTCGAGGTTGACGACACCCTTGCCGCCCTCCAGCGTCTGGCCGCCTACTGGCGAGGCAAGCACAGGGTGAAGGTGGTGGGCATCACCGGCAGTGTCGGCAAGACCACCTGCAAGGAGCTGACGGCCGCCGTCTTGAGCTCCGGCCATCGGGTGCTGAAGAGCGAAGCCAACCTGAATACGGAGATCGGCCTGCCCCTGACCCTCCTTCAGCTCACGCCGGAGCACGAGCGGGTTGTGCTGGAGATGGGAATGTACGGCCTGGGCGAGATTCGCCTCCTCTGCGAGATAGCCCGCCCCCAGATGGGCGTGATCACCAACGTCGGCCCGATTCACCTGGAGCGCCTCGGCACCCTGAAGGCCATCGCCGACGCCAAGGCGGAGCTGGTGGAGAGCCTGCCGAGCGACGGCTGGGCCATCCTCAACGGGGACGACCCCCTGGTGGCGCCCATGACCGAGCGCACCACCGCTCACGTTGTCCTCTTCGGCGAATCGCCCCAGTGCTCCGTGCGAGGGGCCGTCCTGTCCACCAGCGGCCTGGAGGGCATCTCTTTTCGCCTGACCTGCGGCAATGAGTCTGCAGACGTCTCAGCGCCCTTGCCGGGCCGCCACAACCTCTACAACGCCCTGGCGGCAGCCGCCGTGGGCCTGGCCGACGGGCTATCCGTTGAAGCGGTAGCCGCGGCCCTGGCCGCAGCCGATGTCCCCCTGCGCCTGCGCACGCTCACAGGCCCTCGGGACAGCACCATCCTGGACGATACCTACAACGCCAGCCCCACCTCCATGCTGGCCGCCCTCGACCTCCTGGCCGAGCTTCCCGGCCGCCGCCTGGCCCTTCTCGGCGACATGATGGAGCTGGGCAGCTTCGAGGAAGAGGGGCACCGCCTGGTAGGCGAGCGGGCAGCCCGAACTACCAACGTCCTCTACACCCTGGGCGAGCGAGGACGGATCATCGGCGAGGCCGCCCAGGCGGCCGGCCACCCGGAGGTACACTTCCTGCCCTCCAAGGAGAAAGCAGCAGCAGCCATCCGCGAGACATTGAGCGAGGGCGACCACCTCCTGGTCAAGGCCTCGCGGGTCATGGCACTAGAGACGGTAGTCGAGGAACTGACGGGCTGACATGGTTCGAGCCCTGATACTGGGAGCGATGGCTTTTGTGGTGTCGGTGGTTGTCGGGCGGCCGCTGGTGGAGTTCCTGCACCGGCGAGGGCTGGGCAAGGAGATCAGCTCCGATGGCCCACCCTCCCACTCAACCAAAGCGGGTACGCCCACCATGGGAGGAGTGCTCATCTTCGCCATGGCCCTTCCCATCACCCTGGCCGCCAACATCGTCGACCGCCTGTCTATCCTCCTGCCCCTGGGAACCATCGTCGCCGCCGGCCTCCTGGGCCTGATCGATGACCTACGCACCATAGTCGGCAGAGCCCGAACGGGCCTCAACAAGCGCCTCAAGGTCTTCCTTCTCACCGTCCTCGGCCTGACGGCCGCCCTCGTCCTCTACTTCGCCCTGGACGTGCAGGACGTGGGGATCCCCTGGGCCGGCGAGTTCGACCTCGGCCCCGGATACATACCGCTGGCAGTGCTCATCATCGTCTTCACCACCACCGCCGTGGCCATCACCGACGGCCTGGACGGCCTGGCCGGCGGCACTACCGCCCTGGCCTTCCTGGCCTATGGCGTCATCGCTCTACTCCAGGAGCAGACCTACCTGGCCACCTTCTGCTTCACCGTCGTCGGAGCAACCGCCGGCTTCCTGTGGTACAACAGCTACCCCGCCCAGGTCTTCATGGGCGATACGGGCGCCCTCGCCCTGGGCTCCTCTCTGGCCGTGGTCGCCTTGATGACCGGCCACTGGCTGCTCCTGCCCATCATCGGCATCGTCTTCGTCCTGGAGGGACTATCTGACATCATTCAGATCGGCTTCTTCCGCCTCACCGGGGGCAGACGCATCTTCAAGATGAGCCCCCTGCATCATCACCTCGAGCTGCTGGGCTGGTCCGAGCCCCAGGTGGTGATGCGATTCTGGCTCCTGGGAATAGTGGGCTGCCTTCTGGGCGTGGCCCTGGCGTCGAAGGTATAGACGGGACTATGGCAGGCCAGCACGACTTCAAGGGCAAGCAGGTCACAGTGGTCGGCCTGGGGATCGAAGGGGTGGACCTGGTGCGATTCCTCCATGCCCAGCACGCCCGCATCACCGTCAGCGACGCCAAGCCCGCCGAGAAGCTCGAACTTCAGCTCGAGCAGATCGCCGACATTCCCGTCCGCCTGTCGCTCAGCGCCAACGACCCCCAGGACCTGCTCGCCGCCGACGCCATTTTCCTCTCCCAGAGCGTGCCTCTCGATCTGCCCGGACTGGCGGAGGCGCGTCAACGGGGCACACCCATAAGCTCGATGTTCAAGCTCTTCCTAGAGCTCTGTCCTGGCCCTGTGGCCGGCATCACCGGCAGCAGCGGCAAGTCGACTACCACCGCCCTGGTGGGCGAGATGTTCCACTGCGACGCCCGCCCTCACTTCGTGGGAGGCAACATCGGCGTCGCCCTGCTATCGCATCTAGCCACCCTGACACCGGACACCTGGGTTGTCCTGGAGGTAAGCCACACCCAGCTTCAGCTTCTGCCAGAGCGCAGCCCCAACGTGGCCTGCCTGCTGAACATCACGCCCAACCACCTGGATCGCTTCTCCTGGGACGAGTACCGCCGCCTGAAGGCCGATATCCTGCGCCACCAGAAGAGCGACGACTACGCCGTCCTTGGCTACGACGACAGCGAGGCGCGCGCCCTGGCCGAGCGCGCCCCAGGCGAGGTGCTTTACTTCAGCCTGACTCCGGACATTCCCGGCGACGGCGCCTTCCTCCGCGACGGCTGGATCATCTTTGGACGGCGCGGCCGCGAAAAACGACTGTTCCCCCTCGAGAGCCTGCGCCTGCCGGGCCGCCACAACTGGGCCAACGCCGCGGCGGCCGCCGCAGTGGCCAGCGTCTGCGGCCTGCGCCCACAAGCCATCGCCCGAGCAGCGTCCGAGTTCCAGGGGCTGCCCCATCGCCTGGAATTCGTCCACGAGCTCGGCGGCGTCGCCTACTACAACGACAGTATCGCCACCACTCCCGAACGCGCCCTGGCCGCCCTGCACTCCTTCAGCCAGCCGCTGCTCCTCCTTCTAGGCGGACGCGAGAAGCACCTGCCCCTGGAGGAACTGGCCGAGGAGGCCTGCCGACGCTGTCGCGCGGTCATCTTCTTCGGCGAGTCGGGACCCGTCCTAGAGGAGGCCGTACAGCGAGCCGCTGCCCAAAAGGCGGCCGAAGACCGACTCAGACTGACGCGGGTGCGGAGCCTGGCCGGAGCCGTGGAAGCCGCTCACGCCCTGGCCCAGCCCGGGGACGCAGTCGTCCTGTCGCCTGCCTGCACCAGCTACGACGCCTATCACGATTTTGAGGAGCGGGGAGCCGATTTCCGTCGACTGATCCTGCACCTAGCCCAGGAGGTGGAGCCATCGCCACGGTAGAGACGGGTCGCCTGCGACCAGGCCCGCCCGATTACATCCTCATCCTGGCCACCGCTGCCCTGCTGGTGGTAGGTCTGCTGGTGGTGTACAGCGCCAGCTTCGCCGTCGGCCACCTGGAGTACGGCGACACCAACTACTTCATCGCGCGCCAGGCGGCCTTCGCCCTGGTGGGGCTTGTGCTGCTGTGGGTGTTCATGCGGCTCGATTACCACCTTCTGCGGCCTCTCAGCATAGTCATGATGGCAATCGCTCTGGCAGGCCTCCTGGCCGTCCTGCTACCGGGCATCGGCGTGGAGCAGAACGGCGCCAAACGCTGGCTTGCTCTGGGGCCGTTGCCGCCTCTTCAGCCATCGGAGTTCGCCAAGCTCGCCATCATCGTCTACATCTCGGCCTGGCTCGCCAGCCGCAGCCACGGCGACGATATCAAGCACTTCTGGGCCGGCTTCCTGCCCTTCGTCCTGATGGTCAGCCTGGTGGCCAGCCTGGTCGTCGTTGAGCCCGACATGGGCACGACCATCATCATCGTGCTCACCACCTGCACCCTCTTCTTCGTGGCGGGAGCATCGTACAGGCACCTGCTGCTGCTCATCGTAGGAGCTGGTCTCATCAGCTGGGCCATCATTTTCCTGGCCAGCTATCGTGTGGATCGGATTTTCTCCTTCCTCACCCCCGGAGCAGACCCGGAGGGCTCCGGCTTCCACATCCGTCAGTTGCTCATCGCCTTGGGCAGTGGCGGGCCGACCGGCCTGGGTTGGGGGGTCAGCCGTCAGAAGTTCTTCTACGTGCCCGGCTCCCACACCGACGGCTCCTTTGCCATCATCGGAGAAGAACTGGGCTTCATCGGCGCCGTCGCCATCATCGCCCTGTTCGCCTTCCTCGTCTATCGAGGCGTACGTACAGCCCTCAATGCCCCCGATCCCTTCGGCGCCTACCTGGCGGTGGGTATCGTAGGCTGGATCGCCTATCAGACTCTGATAAACATTGGCGGCATCACCCGCTCCATACCTCTCACGGGCGTACCCCTGCCCTTCATCAGCTACGGCGGCTCGTCCCTGATGGCCATCCTGGCCGGAGTGGGCGTCCTTCTCAGTGTATCCCGCTACGGCCGCAATAAGGGCTACCTGGAGCGGGACCCACCCCGAAGCCGCATTCAGTTCAGCAGGCAAAGGAGATGAAGGTCATCTTCAGCGGCGGCGGCACTGGCGGCCACGTCTATCCCGCCCTGGCCGTAGCGACAGCCCTTGCCCAAGAGCTGGGCGACAGCGAGCCCTTGGACGCCCTGTACGTTGGCACGACCACCGGCATCGAGAAGGATCTGGTGGACAGAGCAGGCCTACCCTTCCGCGCCGTCGCTGCTGGCGCTATTCGCGGCCGCTCGCCCTGGGGGCTGGCGGCCAGCCTCGTCAAGCTCACCAGAGGGGTGGCCCAGGCCCGACGCGCCATCGCCCAGTTCCAGCCCCACGCCATCCTCACTACCGGCGGCTACGCCAGTGTGCCCACCGCTCTGGCCGCACGCACTTCGTCTCGCTCTCCCCTCGTCGTCTACCTGCCCGACGTCCGCCCCGGCTGGGCCCTTCGCCTCATGGCCCGCTTGTCCCGACGCGTCGCCGTCAGCACCGACCGCTCCCTCTCCTACCTCCCGATAGCCAAGACCGTCGTCACTGGCTACCCCGTCCGCGCGGCCTTCTCGCAGGTAACCAAGACAGAGGCCCGCCGCCGTCTCGCCATCGACCCCCAGGATCGTCTCCTCCTCATCACCGGCGCCACTCACGGCGCTCGCAGCCTCAACCGCATGGTCGCCGACCACCTCCCTCAGTTACTGGAATTATGTCAAATCATCCACCTGAGCGGTCACCGCGATGAGCCGCGCCTGAACCGTTGGCGCCGCGACCTCCCCGACCGCTTACGTCCCCGCTATCACCTGTACGGCTACCTGCACGAGGACTTTCCCTGGGCCATGGCCGCCGCCGATCTCGCCCTGATGCGCGCTGGCGCCTCGGTGATGGGTGAACTGCCAGCCGTCGGTCTGCCCGCCATCCTGGTGCCGTATCCATACGCCGGCGGTCATCAGGTCTTCAACGCTCGCTTCCTCGCCGACGCTGGCGCGGCCATAGTCGTGGAGGACAACAAGCTGAACGGGCTCCTTCCCCTGGTGGGCGAGCTCCTGGCCGATGAGCCGCGACGGGCCGCCATGACCGAGGCCGCTCGCCGCCTGGCCCGCCCCGACGCCGCCACGAACATCGCCCGCCTCCTGATGGAGGTGGCCAAGTGACGGCGAAGGGCATCCCCCGCCGCGTCCACCTGGTGGGCATCGGCGGCATCCACATGTCGGCCATCGCCCACGTCCTCCTCGCCTGGGGCCACCAGGTCTCGGGCTCCGACCTCAAGCTGTCACCCCTTACCGAGCATCTGCAGGACCAGGGGGCCACCATCCGCGAGGGCCACGCTGCCAGCCATCTGGGCGACGCCGAGCTGGTCGTCTACACGGCGGCCGCCCGCCCGGACAACGCCGAGCTCACGGAGGCCAAGCGCCGCGGCCTGCCCCTCCTCCAGCGAGC
>CP070630.1:1400277-1451412 GCA_020356025.1 Dehalococcoidia bacterium
GAGGATGATGAGCATGGGAACGATGGTGGCTCGTGCCCAGGAGGCGAACTCGTAGATGTTGAGGGGGAACCAGGAGGGGAGGAGCATGAACTCTGGTGGCAGGACGGGCACGCCTCGCCAGTCCCACTGGTCGAAGAGGGCCAGCCAGACCTTGGTGAAGATGCGGACCTTGGGTACGCCACCACGCGACAGTACGAACCGGCGGGCCTTGGCCATGGCTGGCTCCTCGGGGGAGACGCCAGCCAGCTTGAGGGCGAAGTAGGCCTCGACGGTAGCGTTGAGATCGCTGGGGCCGCCATGGTAGATGCTCCAGGTGCCGTCGGGGAGCTGTTGGCGACGCAGGTAGTTGATGATCTTGTCCCAACGGCGACGGTCGGCCGCACCCAGGAAGTGAGTCAGCAGAAGGTATTCGGCGGCCATGCAGACATTGGTCTCCAGCTCCGCCCACCAGTAGCCCTCTGGGTACTGGATGCTCAGCAAGTAGTCCTGGGCACGCTGGATGGCCACTCCCACGGCTTCAGAGATATCGGCAGTGCTTTTCTTAACGGCGGTTTTCGGTTGAGTCTCTTTCATTTTTGACTCCCGGGATAATGCGAGGCGGCCAGGATCCCACGAAGGCTTCAGCGAAGACGGCCAGCCTCTGGCTCGCCCGGCGGGTGTTGACGGCCAGGCGGACGAGGGCTGGTATCTGCCCTGGTCGCGAGAGGAGATGGCGCAAGGCCCGACTCCTGGCGATGGCTCCGGTCTCGTCGACTGTGTTGGGCAGGTCGGGCAGGCGGTCGCCAAGTTCATCCAGGATGACTCGCACGATCAAGAAGGGGATGCCCTGATCGGCGGCAACGCGGCCCACCCAATAGCTCTCCATCTCCACCATCTCGACCGGTAGGCTGTCTCCAATTCGCCGCTTGACTTCGGGCTGGTCGATCACCTGGGGGACGGTGAGAGAGACGCCCTCACGGAAGGCCAGCCTCCTCTGTCGAGCCGCCGCCACGGCCAGTTCCACCAGTGCAGGGTCGCAGGCTAGCCCATTGGACGCTGCCAGTGGACCCTCATGGAAGGGTTCATGCAGGGCATATACCTGGCGAGCGATGACTAGATGGCCGACCCGGAGTTCGTCCGTCAGAGAGCCGGCGAGTCCAATCGAAAGGATGGCCTCTGGGCTGTGGTGCTGTATCAGAGCGGAGGTGGCCTCCTGTGCGCGGGCGGAGCCCATCCCCGTCCGCGCTACGAGGACCTGCCTTCCAGCGAGCGTCCCTTCGCGTGTGGGCGGCCAAGGAGGCGAAGGGCAACGTTTGGCCTTGGCCCTTCTTTCCAGGGGCGAGAGCTCTACGTCCAGGGCGGCGATGATGGCGATCATCGTCTCACTCCTATCTGGGGGAGAAGAGCGCTCGCCGCGCCATCTCCCAAGCCGCTGCCGGTTTCTCCAGGGCCTCCAGAATGGCTGCGCCTTCGTAGCCGCAGTGCATCATGCAGCTGGCACAGCGAGGGTCTCGGCCGAAGCCGTAGCTGGACCAGGGGGTGCGCCTCATAAGCTCAGCGAACGTGCTCACGTGCTGGTCGGCGATGAGATAGCAGGGCTGACGCCAGCCCAGGGGCGTCCGGGTGGGGACCGTCCACGGACTGCACTGGTAATGGCGCTTGCCCTGAAGGAAATCCAGATAGAGAGGGTTGTTGTAGAAGCGGGTACCGTTTCGGCATCCTTCAAAGATGGACTGAAAGAACGCGATGGCCTGCTGACGGGCCAAGAAAATGTCCTTCGTAGCGACCTCCTCAAATCGGAACCCGGGCGAGACCATGATCCCCTCGACGCCCATTCTGGTGAGCATGGCGAACAGTGTCTGAAACTCCTGCGGCTGGACTCCGTTGTAGAGGGTGGTGTTGGTGCAGACTCGGAAGCCGGTCCGGCGGGCCAACCGAATAGCCGTGACCGCCACGTCGTAGACGCCCTGGCGGCCCACCGAGCGGTTATGGGTTTCGCGCAGGCCATCGAGATGGACGACAAAGCTGAGGTAAGGGGAAGGGTTCAAGCTGCTCAACGCGCGCTTCATGAGGAGGGCATTGGTGCACAGGTAGACGAAGCGCCTCTGGCGGACGATGCTTTCCACGATCTGGTCGATATCGGGGTGCATCAGGGGCTCGCCCCCAGCGATGGAGACCACCGGTGCGCCGCACTCCTCCACGGCAGTCAGGCACTCTTCCACTGTCATCATCCGATCGATGACCGGCTCGTACTCTAGAATGCGGCCGCAGCCCTCACAGGCCAGATTGCACTTCTCCAGAGGCTCGAGGATCATAGTGAGGGGAAAGCGGCGCCGTCCTCGGATCTTGTTCTCGACAAGATAGCGGGTCAGCTTCAGGGCTAGCTCCACAGGTTGTCCGGCCATGCAACTCCCCTCTATGTCGGCGGGCTCGCCACGCTCCTAGAATTCCCGCCCCAAGACGAACTTGGCCACCGCCTCAAGCTCGTTTCGAGCTGTTGACTCCATGTCTACCGGAGCCAGTTCCTCCAGGGCTTGCTCGATACGCTCTTGAGCCATCTGCTGGCAGTAGTCGTAGGCTCTGTGGCTGTCCAATAGCTGGAGCACAGTGCCCACGTCCTCGTCACTTGGCGTCCCCTGGCTGTAGACCCGGAGCAACTGCTCGCGCTCCTTAGCCTGGGCCACGGCCATAGCGTAGACCACCGGTAGACACTTCTTGCGGCGGCGAATATCGGCCGCGACTGGCTTGCCGGTGACGTCGGCAGCGCCCCACACGCCCAGAATGTCATCGCGGATCTGGAAGGCCAGGCCGAGAAGGTGGCCGCAACGGGCAAAGCGGCTCACCGTCGGCTCGTCATCGACGGCCACGAGAGCGCCCAGGTGAAGGGACGCTCCCAGGAGAGCGCCGGTCTTCTTAGCGATCATGTCCAGGTAGGCCTCCACACTCACCTCCCGCTCACCTTCGAAGCCTATATCTAGACACTGTCCTTTGATCATCGTCAGGCAGGCCTCGTCCAGCACGCGACAGGCCTCGATGACCTTGGCCGGAGCTACGTCTCGCTCCTCCAGTCGCAGCATGACAAGATGGCCTAGGATCAACAGACTATCGCCCGCATTGATGGCCTGGGGCTGGCCCCACAGGCTCCAGACGGTCGGTCGATGGCGCCGCTCCTTGTCGCCATCCTGGATATCGTCATGCACGAGGGAGAAATTGTGTGCCAGTTCCAGGGCAGCGGCCGCCGGCAGGGCCGTTCGCCAGTCACCGCCCATTGCCTGGCAGGCCCAGAGACAAAGGGTGGGACGGAGAGCTTTCCCCGCGCCCTCGGTCAGAGGACGGCCCTGCTGGTCCTCCCAGCCGAGGTGGTAGCGCATCATGCGGTAGAGGAGCGCCGGGCTCTCCTGTGGGAGCGCCGAACGGAGATACTCGTCCAGCTCGGTACGATAACGGGCGAAGAGGTCCGGCAGTTCCACCTTACTCTCCCACCAGCTGAACCACGACCTCCCGCTCTCGGCCCCGGTCGAGCTCTATCAGGAAGAGACGTTGCCACTGGCCTAAGAGGAGCTGGCCAGCGACTATAGGGATGGCTTCGCTCGCTCCCAGGAGGAGCTGCTGGCAGTGAGAGTGGCCGTTGGGCTGCTCGCCGTCGCTCATGTTGGCGGTGCGACGGCTGAAGTCATTGTGGCTGTAGTAGATATGGGCGGGAGCGACCTTCCTCAGGAACTCTTCCATGTCACGCAAGAGCATGGGCTCGTTCTCGTTGATGCGAACGGCTGCCGTCGTGTGGCGAGTGAAGGCGATGGCGAACCCGTTGCGGATGTTTGACTCTTGGGCGAGGCCAGCCACCCGATCGGTGATGTCGATGAACTGGGGGCCCTTGTCCGTGCGAATCAAAAGGCGGCGGAAGGAGAACTTCACACTGGGCAAGGCTTCGCCCTGTCCGCTCAGGGCTCGCAGGCGCTGACTGGCCAGATCCTGAAGGTGCTGCACAACTTGGTCGATGGACTCGTCGGGGGTGGAAGCGCCGGCGGTCACCCCGACCGAGTCTTTGTCCATCAGCCAAGCAGGATCGATCTCGCTAGCCGTCTCCACCTGATGGGACTCCACGCCCGTAGCAGCGCAGGTGTCGGTTAGCTTGCGGGTGTTGGCGCTGTTCCTGCCCCCCACAACTATAAGGAGGTCGCATTCCTTGGCCAACTCGCGTGCGGCCTGGTAGCGCTCCTCGGTCTCGGGACAGGTGGTATTGATGATCCGCAGTTCGTTTATGCTGCCGATGCGTTTGGTCATGAACTTGGCCACGAAAGCAGTGAAGGATTCCTCGCTTTTTGTGGTTTGGGATAGGAGGGCTACCTTGCGTTGGCGAATCGCCAGAGGTGCCTCCGGGTCTTGCAAGGCAGAGCCATCACCATTGGTCCAGGCCAGGACGGCCCGCACCTCCGGGTGATCCTCGTCACCGTAGATCAAGACCTGGAAGCCATCGGCCTGCAGGCGCTGGGCCATCTTCTGCAACTTGCGCACGATGGGGCAGGTGGCATCGATCACGCACAGCCCTCGCGCCGCCGCCTCCTGCATCACCTCGGGTCTAGTTCCGTGGGCGGTGATGGCGACGGTGGCATTCTTAACATGCTCCAACCCGTTCACAACGTCAACACCCTTGACAGCCAGGCGTTTGACCACCTCCGGGTTGTGCACTATTGAGCCGAGGCTGTCGATGGGCCCGTACTCCTCCGCCCCTCGCTCCACTACCTCGATAGCCCGGCGCACTCCGAAGCAGAAACCTAGAGCTTTGGCTTTCTTGATCTTCATGCCTTGCTCCTAACGGATGACAGATGAAGATTGCCTCCTAAGCAGGTCTCGGTAGGTGTCTCAATAGTCTCTTGGCGACCTCCTTTCTGCACGGAACGGGGTGCGAGGCGAAGTATCTCCCTGGCGCAGGCAAGGCCGCTCCGGACGGCGCCCTCCATGGTGGCTGGCCATCCCGTAGCCGTCCAATCGCCAGCTAGGAAGAGGTTTTCGATGGGTGTACGACAAGGGAGCCGATACTTGGAGGAGCCTGGCACGGGCGCGAAGGTAGCCTGCGGCTGCTTCACCACTAGGCAGCGCTCTATCTGTGCCCGGCGAGCCTTGGGGAACAGCTTGCGAAGCTCGCGGGTGAAGCGCTCGATGATCTCCTCGTTGGACAGGTCGATGTAGTGCCGCGCTCCGCTGAGGGAGATGTCTAGGTACTGGCCGTCGTCGGCCAGATCCCACATCTTGCTCTTGTTGAACACCCATTGCGCTTCGCTGTTGATGAAGGCGGCGAAGTCGAGATCCATGACCGGCCGGTCGTACCACAGGTGGATGTTGACGATGGAGCTCGTGGTGAGCTTGCTTGCTCGTCCAAAGAAGGGATCGGCGCGAAGATCGGGCGGAATGACGGCGAGGAGCATCTGGTGGGGTACCGCGCAGACGTACCACTCTCCCCGCAGGACGCTGCCGTCGGCGAGCCTGACGCCTGCTATGCGTTCTTCTTCTAGCAAGAGATCTTCCGTTTTCTGGCCCAGGAGGACACGGCCGCCTCGCTCCTCAATGTAGCGGCGGGCCTCCGTGCCGACAAGGCTCGTGAGCCCCACCGCGGCGTAGCCAACGTTGGCCCCGTTTGCCCGCTTCAGGAAGCCCTCCTGAAAGACCATCATCGCCAGGTCGGCGCTGACCTTTCGGACGTTGTCGTTGAGGGTGGCGAGACCGATCAGGTTCCAGAAGCGGTCGATGGCCGCCTCGGTCTGACCATGATCCTTAAGCCAGCGATAGAAGCTGATGGAATCGAGATTGCTGTTCTTCGTTCGATCAGTGAAAAGGATGGAGAGCATGGCGTAGGCCGCCCGCACCTTGTCCAAAGGAGAGAGGTGGCGGAAGCGCAGGAAGGAGGGTAAGAGATGGAAAGGAGCGGGGAGAGAGGAGCCCTCAAGGGTGCTGGCTCCCGCGCGGGGATCGATGACGGTCACCCGCAGTCGCTTCTGCAGGCGGGTCTTGTCCCAAACGCCCAGCCTCTGGAGGAAGCGGATGTAATAGGTGCAGCATTTCAGGAACACATGCTGGCCATTGTCTACTTCGCCCTGTCCCTGAGGGTCGGCGAAGGAGTAAGCGCGCCCGCTCAGCGAGGATCGCCGCTCAGCGAGGATGACTTTGTACCCGTGATCCGCCAGCTCACAGGCCGCCGACAAGCCAGCCAGGCCGCCGCCGATGATGATTGCCTGGGGCTTCTCCTCGGTCACGTCACCAGGCTCCGAACAAGCTCTCGGCCGGCCAGGGCCAGTTTCTGGCTGCCACTTAGACTCACTCTCTCTCGCAACACAGCGGACGGCCGAGCCTCGATACGCTCCAAGATCCTGCCGTAGATTGCCTGCAGGACGGCTGTGCAGGCTCGGGAGCGGCGTGGGAGAAGAGGCAGCAGCTTTCGCCCCCGCTCGAAGTACTCGCGCGCCCGCTCCACCTGGAACTGCATGAGATGCAGGGACGCTTCATTGGCGATGCCGCCAAGAATATCGGCTTCTGAATAGCGGAAGCGCTCCATTTCATCCTGGGGAATGTAGATGCGATCCCTCTCAGCGTCCTCGCGGATATCCCGCAGGATATTTGTAAGCTGCAGGGCAATGCCCAGATCTTCAGCGTGTTGGCGGGCTTGCTGGCCGTCCCGGTAGCCGAAGATCTCGATGGAGATGAGGCCTACGGTGGAGGCAACGCCGTAGCAGTAGCGGCGCAGGTCAGCGAAGGTGGGATAACGGCGCACGTTCAGGTCCATCTCCACACCGTCGATGAGCTGCCAGAAGTACTCGGGCGGGATGCGATAGCGAAGGATGGTGTCCTGCAAAGCCAGGAAGATGGGACCGGAGGGGTAGCCGTGCAGGCATTGCTCCAACCGGCTGCGATATTCGGCCAGTTGTCGGGCCTTCTCCTCGGGCTCCAGGTCGTTGTCCACAATGTCGTCGCAGCGGCGGGCGAACGCGTAGCTGGCGTAGATAGCCTGTCTCTTTGGAGCTGGCAGGAGAATAAAGCCGTAGTAGAAGTTCTTCGCCTCTTGCTTGGCTAGCTCTTGGCAATATCGGTAGGCTGCCTGCAATGATCCTTCCACAACTCACCTCTTGCCGGTATTCACTCTTGGTCGGCCGGGCAGAAGGCCACGGATGAAGAGCGCAGCCTTCTGCCGGCGCGACAGCTGCGGCCGTCGGCGAAAGACGTCGTAGCCGTTCCTTTCGAGGGCCTTCAGGACAGTCATGCCGCCCAGGCTGAACAGCTTCAGGTCCACCTTCAGGCGGCCATCCACCATGTCTAGAAGTCCCAACCCTTCGGCGAACAGTTCCCGTGTTCGGCCGATCTCGAAGGCCAGAAGAGCACGGAAGGCAGCGTTCACGATGCCTTGCTTCAGCTCCTCCTCGGAGTAGCGAAAGCGGGTCACATCTTCCTGTGGTATGTACACGCGGCCTTTGCCTAGATCGACAGCGATATCCTGCCAGAAGTTGGTGAGCTGTAAGGCGGTGCAGGTGGCATCGGCGAGACCCTGGCGTTCGGCGTCCGCATAGCCAAACAGGTAGAGGAACAGGTGGCCGACGGGGTTTGCGGAATGATCGCAGTAGTGGAGGAGTTCCTCGAAGGTGCGGTAGCGGCTTGTCCGTTGATCCATGCGGTTGGCCTCGATAAGCTTCAGGAATGGCTGTGGCGGGATGGCAAAACGGCGAATGGTCTCCTGGAGGGCGACGAAGACGGGATGACTGGGCGTCGAGTCGTAGCAGCGCTCCAGGTCAGCTTGCCAATCGTCCAGCAGGCTCAGTCGGTCGCCCGGCGCTTCATCGCCCAGGTCGTCCACGTGGCGGCAGAAGGCGTAGACAGCATAGACATGCCGCCGGAGTGTCCTGGGAAGAAGCCAGGAGCCCACGGTGAAGTTCTCGTAGTGGCTCAGAGCGAGCCGCTGACAGTAGACAAGCGCCTCAGCGGTGGTGCAAGCATTCGCTGGTTGTCGTTCCAGCGGTCGCCTCCTTGTGGGCGGCAAGTAAACACAGATGCCACCCGTCCGACAGCCGAATGGTGGAGGTCAACGACTCGGCTCTTCCGGCGAAAGCAAGGAGGAACTCGGTACGTCTCTAGGAGGCACTTCGGGGATTAGATCGACAACAAAAAACGATAGCGACTGATTTTCCCTCTGCGCCGCCCAAGGACGGGCCCGACCCTTTCAGCCTCCGCCCTAGCCTGTGTGACGAGCAGCGAAATGCGAACTTGCCTGTACAATCCCTCCTCTCGTCTTCCTTGGGCAACATCTTATCGCTGGTGGGTTTGGTGTCAATAGAAAATCGTTGCCAGAAATCTCTCGCATGCTCGATGCGCCCGGCCAGCCGAGCTGCCCTGCATGATCAGAATGTGCGTCGGCCGCGGCTCCAGCACTTCAGGACTTCTTGCCTGACCAAGTGGCGCCCGTTAGAATCGGGTGCAGAGCGAGAGGAGCGGGGTGATGATCGAAGAGTCGCTGTTCTTTGGTGACACGAGCATAAAGGTGAGCCTTCCCGACCGCACGCGACTGGTGGGCGGCGATGGCGGGGGCCCCCGGCTGGAGCCGGTGGCGGATCAAGAGGCGGCCGTTCGCGCTGCGCTGGCAGAACCGCTCGGTTTGCCCCGCGTGGGCAAGCTGGTTCGGCTCGGGGCACGGGTGCTCATTGCCTTCGACGATCCGTCAGCTCCGTCGTTCGGCCCCATCAGGCGGTTGGCCATAGAAGCGATCCTGGAGGAGTTGGCGGACGCCGGTGTGCCCGAGGAGAACGTGTCGCTGGTTTGCGCCAATGGGCTTCACCGCAAGTGGACGCACGAGGAACTGGCGTCCATCCTGGGGCAGGAGCTCGTGCAGCGCTTCGGATCGCGTCTGACCTGCCACGATGCCGAAGACCCGGACAACCTCACGTACATGGGGACAACGGCCAACGGATATGACGTTGAGGTTCACCGCCTGGTGAAGGACTCGGATCTGACCGTGTACATCAACGCCGCCTGCTACCTGGGCTTCAACGGCGGCTGGAAATCGGTCTGCGTTGGCCTGTCCACTTGGCGCTCCATTCGCTGGACGCACACGCCGGACGGCATGACGATGTCCGTGCGAGGCAACCGGATGCACGACGTCTTCGATGAGATGGGCCAGCATCTGGAGTCTAAGCTGGGCCGCCGGGTGTTCAAGGTGGAGACGTTGCTGGCCAATCCTGCGACCATCGGGCGTGTGTTTGCGGGCGGTGTGGACGAGGCGCGGGCCGCAGCGCTCGAGGTGCAGGCTTCGCTGTACCAGCCGCGGCGCGCCGAAACCGAGCCCGCCGACGTGGTGATCTACGGGCTTCCAGCCTGGAGCCCATATGCCACCTTCGCGCGCATGAACCCCATCCTGACTCTGATCTCCTCCGGGCTTGGCTACCTGGGGGGCTACATCCAGGCTCTGGGCAAGCCAGGCTGCTCTGTGATCATGGCGACGCCCTGCCCAGAGGACTGGGATCTGGAGCACCACCCCTCGTACCCGGAGGTGTGGAACCGGGTGCTGCCGGAGACCCTTGATCCGTACGAGATCAGTGCTCGCTTCATGGACGAGTTCGCCAGTCGAGCCGACTACATCGAGCGCTATCGCAACGGGTACGCGTTCCATCCAGTGCATGGGATACTGGCGACGCATCCATTGAAGCGCCTGCGACACGCGGCTCGCGTGTTCGTGGCCGGGGCAGAGGACCCGGCGGTGCCACGACACGTGGGCTTCATCCCGACCGCGAGCGTCGAAGAAGCGATAGCCGAGGCAGAGCGCATCCACGGTCACGACTGCTCCATCGTCTGCATCAAGCAGTTCACGGGGATGATGTAGGACGCTGCCTCTTAGTATGGTGAGCGTAGCTGGCGCCTAGACCTCGCGCAGGAGCGCTTCCGCCATCTCGACGTGCTTGGGCATGCCAATCTGGCCGTACATGGCGACGGCTTCCGTGAGCAGCTCGCGGGCCTTCTCGCGATCCCCCGGCTCATCGCGCTCGACTAGCATGCGGGCGTACCAGCGCCGCACCTCCGGCTGCTCTAGGACGATCGGCAGTTCGTGGGCCTGGCGCAGGGCCGTCTGGTAGTGCTCCTCCGCTACGTCCCACTGCCCACCGGCCGCTGCCGCCATGCCGGCGACGGACTGAAATAGTCTGCCGTTAGCCCAGTTCGTAAGGACGCCGGTATCGATGGCTTCCAAGACCAGAGGGTAGAGCTTTGCGGCCTCCTCCTGTTCAGCGAGAACGGCCAGCCCTTCGACCACCCCGGAGAGCATCGGCCAGGCGCCGAGGGTATTGGGCTGGCCGAGGCGGGGGAGCTTGTCGCACCGCTGCTCCAGCATGGCCAGGGCTGCCTCCCTGTCGCCGGCATAGGCCCTCCACAAGAAGAGCAAGGACCAGCCTCCGCCAGCAATGAAGCCCGGGGGCTCCAGTTTCACGGCTTGTTGGGAATGCTCCAGCGCCTCCTCCCACCGGCCCCGCCAGAAATGCGCCAGGCCGAGCCAGGAGTAGGACAGGGAGATCCAGGGCATGTCAGCGCTGCGGCACAGCTCCAGGTCGCCTCTGGCGAACTCCTCAGTGCTATCGATGTCCGCGGTGACCATGAGGTCACGCACGGCCCGGACCCGCCTGGCGATCAGGAGGGCCCCCAGATGGCCCAGGCGGCTGGCCAAGGGCTCGAGTTCCTCGCCGATCTCAACGGTCTCGTCTAGGCGACCAAGGAACAACAAGGCCCACTGGATGTACCAAAGCACACTGGCGAGTCTCCAAAGATCCCCTGTCGAGCGCAGCAGTCCCTCCGTCCGCCGGCCGGTATCGACCACCTCGCGGAGTTGCATGTAGGCGTAATGATGGCCGGTCTTGTAGCGGCGGGCCTCCCCCAGCAGGCGCTCGTCGCCCAGTTCCTGGGCCAGGGCCACGGCCTGGGTGATCATTCCGTCCCCGGCCGTGTAGTAGCCGGCCATGCTGAGGGTCATGCCGCCGCAGCCCAGGAGGCGGCAGCGGTCGGTGCTTACGCGCTCTCCCAGGGCGACGAGCCCGCGGCGGCTGATCTGCAGCGCTTCCACGTAACGGGCGCCCCACAACAGTTGCACAGTGATGTCAGACGAGACGCCGCCGACCGCCTCGGCGTCGCCCAGTTCCTCGTAGGCAGTCAGGGCCTCCCGCCAGTCGGCCAGCGCCTCCTCCCAGCGGCCCAGGCTGCGCTGGGTCATTCCTCGCTTGTGCAGCAACTCGGCACACCCTCGCCGGTCCTCGGCCGGCTGCAGGGAGAGGGCGCTGTCGTACAGGCGCAGGGCGTCCTCGAATGCCGCGGCACCAAAGGCACGCTCGGCGGCGAGCGCCAGGTAGTGGGCGGTCTTCTGCGGGTCGGCGGCGCTCCCCGCCTGGTACAGGTGGTGGGCCAGGTCGGCGGCCCGTTCTTCCAGGGCGCGGGCGTAGACCCGCTCCATCGCCTCGGCCACCCGCAGGTGCAGCCGCTGCCTGCGAGGCAGAGACAGGCCGCTGAGCAGGGTCTGGCGGATCAGCTCGTGGGCGAAGG
The DNA here is from genome assembly GCA_020356025.1 of Dehalococcoidia bacterium. Taxonomy (GTDB): domain Bacteria; phylum Chloroflexota; class Dehalococcoidia; order SM23-28-2; family SM23-28-2; genus SM23-28-2. The sequence goes on from CP070630.1 coordinate 1,411,813, forward strand.
TGAAACGGGCCTCGGGGCCGTCGCCGGCGGAGGTAATAAGGTGGGCCCGCTCCCCCTCGTCGACGGCGTCCAGTAGCACGTCGGCCTCCACCTCACCCAGCGCCTCGAGCAACTCGAAGCCAAAGCCTCGGCCGATGACGGCGGCCGTCGTGAGGACGTGACGGCAGTCCTCGCTCACCCGCTCCAGCCGACGGCTGACAACCAGACGGACGCCTTCCGGCACCTCCAGCTCACTGATGCTGAGGTCGGATCGCCAGCGCCCCTGCGCGTCGAACAGCCTGCCCTCTTCGGCAAGGTGCTTGAACACCTCCTCCACGAAGAACGGGTTGCCCTCGGTTTCGCTATAGACTGCCTGCACGAGGGAGGTCGGCGGCTCCTGGCCGCTAAGGGCCTGGAGCATCGCTGCTACGCTGGCCTCGGGGAGACGTCTGACGGCTAGACGGTGGGCCAGTCGCTGGCGGAGGAGCTCCTCCAGGGCCCTGGCCAGAGGACGGGCCACATCAAGTTCCACATCCCGATAGGTGCCGAGAATGAGAAGGGGCATCTCACTGAGCCGCTGGGCGATGTGCTGGAGCAGGAGCATGGTGGAATCGTCGGCCCAGTGCAGGTCTTCCAGGGTCAAGACGAGCGGTTGGGCGCGGCCAGCCCGCTCCAAGAACTCTTGCACGCTGTTGAATAGGTAGCGGCGCTCCTGCTCTGGCGGCAGCTCTAGAGGCGCCGCGATGTCGGGGAAGAGGCGGCGCAGCTCCGGCATCAGCCTGGCTACCTCCGGCGCCGATTCGCCCAAAGCCTCCCGCAGAGCTTCCCGCGGGACAATCCGAGCTGTCGCTTCCAGCATCTCCACGAAGGGGATGTAGGGTGGTGCCCCCTCCATCTCGTAGCTTTGGCCGGTCAGGGTCAGCAGCCCGCGCTGGCGGGCCTCCACTGCCAGTTCCTCCGCCAGACGGGTCTTGCCCACGCCGGGCTCGCCGCCGATCATGACCAGGGCACCCTTGCCGCGTGCAGCCTGGTCGAGGCAGCGGCGTAGCTCAGCCTGCTCCGCCTCCCGGCCGACAAAGGGCGTCCGCTCCAGAAGGGCCGGAGCCGCTGCCGTCTCCTCCTGCCAGACGACCTCGAAAAGCCGCCAGCGCTCGGGAAAGCCCTTGAGCCGGAAGCGACCCCGGTCGACTAACTCGACGTCTTTGACCCGGCCCATGACAGCCTTGACGGCATCAGACGCCAGTATCTGGCCGCCCTCGGCCTTGGCAGCGATGCGCGCAGCGGCATTCACCGCCTCGCCGAACAGGTCCGCCTCCTCCTGGATCACCTCACCCGTGTTCAGGCCGATGCGCACCCGCACCTGCTGGTCAAGAGGCTGGCGGCTGTTGTGCTCTGCCAGCGCCCGCTGGATGCCCGCGGCGCAGGCCACCGCCCTCCGCGCCGAGGCGAAGGCTACCATGAATCCATCGCCCAGGGACTTCACCTCGTGGCCGCTGTGCTCCTCGACCTGCTGGCGCACCAGCTCCCGCTGGGCGCGCAGTATCTCCTGCGCGGCTTCGTCGCCCCGGCGGGTCGTCAGGTCGGTGGAGCCTTCGACGTCAGTGAACAGAACGGTGACGGTGCCTTCGGGAAGATCCTGGGTCACGGCAGCCAACCCCTCCTCCGAACGTTGTAGATTATTCCTCATTCGTCAGGAATAGTCAAAGCGTAGCGACGGTGCCTCGTCAAGAGCTCTCGGAATCTGGATGAGCAGTCCTTGGTGGGCCCCTGAAGGCTTGCTCGCGCTCCTCAGAAGGCCGCAGGGTATCGTCACCAGAGAGGAGAAGGTTGACACGAGATTGAGCGGGAAGTAGCATACCGTCCGTTGGGAGCGGTGCCTATCAGGAGGCATAGCATGGTTACCACCAAACAGGACATCGTGAAGGCTGTAAACGCCTTTGCGGACAGGGCGGGAAGCATAGCGGACAGCCTCTCCCCCGCCGACTGGCAGAAGACCGTCTACGAGGGTGGCTGGAACGTCAAGCAGGCCTACTGCCACTTGGCCGCAATGGCCGGGGGCGCGGCCTTCGTCATCAACTTGGCGGCCAACCCGCCCTCTTCCGGCGGCGGTGGCCAAGGCGGCTTCGACGTCGATGCCTGGAATGCGCGCGAGGTGTGCGCCCGCGAGGACAAGCCCGTCGAGGAGATCCTCGCTGAACTGAAGTCGGGCTGCGCCGCCAGCATCAGCGCCATCGAGGCGACCAGCGACGAGTTGCTGGCTAAGGAGGCGACCATGCCCTGGGGTGTCTCCGGCACCATCGCTGAGATCCTCGCGACCTCGGTCACCGGCCACAACGCCGAGCACTTAGACGACATCGAGAGGGCAGTGCGAGGGAGCTAGGGGCTCGGCGAGTCCCCTTGGCCAGCAACTGCTTCAGGCGACAGACCTGCCGCACATGGCACAGGCCGCGCTCGGCCAGTTCGCGAGCGGTCTGGGCGATGCTCAGCGATAGTCTTCGGTATACGGCCTAGCATGAGACGGTCAGTCCTGACGGCCTGGGTCGCGGCACTAGCTCTCGCCAGCCTCACGCTGTTGGCGACGGGGATCGCTGCTCAGGCCGAGACTGCCTATCCCGAAGAAGCAGCCGCAGTGACCGCGCTGACCCTCGAGCCCGATGGCTCCCAGCCTGTGGCTTTGGCGGTCAACTCCAGTACCAGCCGCATCTACGCGGCAAACGCCGGAAGCGATAACGTATCGGTCATTGACGGTGCCAGCGGCACTGTCATCGCCACCATCGCCGTCGGTCCTGCTCCTCGTGGCATAGCCGTTGATGCGAAAGCGAACAGGGTCTACGTCGCCAGCAGCGCGAGCAACGAGGTGACGGTGATAGACGGGGGAAGCAATGAGGTCGTCGCCACGCTCTCCACGGGCAAGGAACCTTGGGGCATAGCAGCCGACTCTAGTACGGGGCGTGTTTTCATCAGTAATCGCGGTGACGGCACTGTCTCGGTCATCGATGGCCGCCACAATCTTCGCATAGCCACGGTAACTGTGGGGAATCTGCCGACAGCGGTGGCGGTGAACCCTGACACGGGCCGCGTCTACGTGACCAGTGACGGCAGCGGCGATCTTTGGGTGATCGATGGGAGATCTAACCTCCTGATTGACACCTTGTCCCTGGCCAGCGATTCGTCTGTTGAGGCTTGGGATGTTGCGGTAGATAGCAGTGCCAATCGAGTGTACGTCGCCACCTCTGCTGAGGAGGCGAGTGACGCTGATGGCGGGACTGTTTTGGTGATCGACGGCAGCAACAACTCGCTCGTCAACTCTGTCGCCATTCCCAGTTCGGTCGAAGCGCTGGCGGCTGACTCCACGAGCGGTCGCGTCTATGGGGGTAGCAGCTCTGACGATCGCATGTGGGTGATTGACGACCGCGCTGGCGTACTGATGTCCGCGGTTGGCCTTGAGGGAGGCCTGTCGGCGGTTGACGTCGACTCGGCCAGCGGCCGCGTCTACGTAGCCCACGGCGACAGCAACAGCATCTCCATCGTTTACTGGCTGCCCGGTGTCACGCTGGCTCCCGGCTGGACGTACGTCTGCTACTTCGGCGATGAGCGGCTGCTGGCGGACGCTCTGGCAGACACTCGAGACCATGTCTTGGCTGTCTACCGGCCAGGGCCTGACGAGGGGTATGACCGCTGGTTCCCCGACCGACCGGACTTGAGTACCATTCGCACCGTTCGCCCCGGTGATGCGCTGTTCGTCCTGGCGAACGAGTACACGCCCTGGGTCCAGGAGCCATCGCAGGACGGAGGCGATCTGGTCCTGGCGCCTGGCTGGAACAGCATATGCTACTGGGGGGAGAGCGAGAAAGCCACCGTGGCTGTAGGGGAAATGAGTGACCAGATTGCTGTGGGTTATGGCTTGGGTGCCGACGGCACCTGGCGACGGTACGTTCCCGCAAGGCCTGATCTTACGACCATGGCTTACGTGCGGGGCTTCTCGCCACTGATCCTGCTGATTCCGCCTGAGCCTGAGTCGGCCGCAGAGTATTTCTCAGAGGAGGTGTCGGAGGAGTTCCTGGCCCTGCAGGCAGATCTTGAGAACAGGATCCGCAACTACTACGGCGACGTGGCCATTTGCGTGGCCGACCTTCAGACGAACGAACAGATCTGTGTCAATGGCGATGCACTGCACAGTACGGGTTGCACGCTTAACATGTTCACCTTGTTCATGGTGATGGAGGAGTTCATAGCCGGGAGGGCGAGAGCCGAGGATTGGGCCTACTGGATAAAGATCGGCATTGGCCACAGCTCTCCGCCACAGGTGGCTGTCTTTGTCCGGGGCATCAAAGGATCGCTGGAGGAAGGCACGAGAAGAGCAGACGAACTAATGCGGAGCTGGGGAATGAAGGAGTCCGTTTATGGCTACGTGCCAGGCTATCCGGGGCAGGATTGGCGGCCGAACATCCTGACTGCCAGCGAAACAAACATGATCCTGGCCAAGCTCTATCGAGAGGAGCTGTTCTCGCCTGAGTGGACTGCCTATGCCATCGATCGACTCCTCGATATCAAGCCTGGGTTGAACTATGTGTTGCCGCTTTTTCTTCCGGCGGGGGTGAGGGTCGCTCACAAGATCGGCTACTTCCAGGGCTGGAATGGCTGGGTCTACAACGACGTCGGGATCGTGATGATGACACGGGGCGACAGGCAGATAGCCTACGCGATCTCCTACCTGTCGCAGCTGATGCCTACCGAGTATGCGGCATATATCTTCGGGGCAGAGCTGTCGAAAGCCGTCTACGATTGGTTTGATCAGCGGTACTGAGCGAAGCACAAGTTAACAGCCGAAGGGAGGCCATCGCGGAACCGCTGGAGACGCAGGTGGTCGTACATGCACGGGGGGACCCAATCTTCCTTCCCGTCTGTCCTCATTCGCCAAGGAGGGCTGTGAGCACTCCAGCTGCAGCGGCGCCAGCGGCTGCGAGCAAAGGGAGAAGCAACTGCAGACTAAACCTTGCCGGATCGGTGCGGAATGCTTCTCTCACCTGCTCCGCAGGGGTTTCAAGTCGCCCAACTTGCTTTAGGCGACACGGTGGCTTCTCTACGCTTATCGCGACCTCACCGGGGTCCGTGTCCGCGGCTAGGAAGGTTATCGAAAATCGATCGCGCGGCAGAACGTGGTCCAGGTCGCATTGGAAGCTCTTTGGATCGCCGACAGGTCTCAAGCGGTGCTTGCCAAGCTGGACAGCCTGGGGTACATCGAGCTCGGGCCTGAATAGTTTCCCCTGTCCGGGTACCACAAACGATAGTCTTACACCAGTCAATATCTGATTGCCAGTATTCCTGAAGGCGGCGCTGCAGACATGGAGACTCTTCACAGGGGTACCTTCGTATGTGATTTGGATCCGGCGCCGTAGTCTTCCTAACGCCCTTGCCGTTATGGCGTGGGTGGACTGAAAGACAAAAGCCAGGCAGGGATTCGGCGCACGGAGGCGTGTGCCGAGCCAAGTTAGAAGAATACCAGCAACGAGGCCACCGACAGCACTAATTATCGCCGCAACTATCGTTTCCATCCGTGCTTCCGGGCGACGACCGCGGGGCATATGTTACTACGCTTTCGAGTATTTTGGAAGCTCAAGCGTCAACCTCACCGCGGACGGCGGCTTCTGCTCGCTGGCGGCTCGCTGGGATGATCCCCGTGCGCGGCGTCAAGTCTTGGAATGTGGGCAGCCCTTTCTTTCGGACCGGCCAACATGGCAGGATACAGCGCCCAAGGCAATTACTATGACTGACTCAGAATTAGCGCCAGGGGAGAACGAGAAGCGGCGCTGCTAGGCGGGCTTGCTGCTCGCCAGGTACTGCATGGTGCCGTCGGGGTACACGGCCACCTTGGCTCCATCTGGATGACTGGCGCGTAGCTCGTCCATCACCTCGCCCCAGTCCTTCGCCCAGGTGACCGACTGGGCGTCGCCGAACAGGTCCACGCAGGTCAAGTCCTTCAGAGGGTTCAGCACGATGACCTTGAATGCGGCGGGTATCGTCCGCTGGGTGTATTGTCTGCCGCCGTAGGTCTTCCCGAAGCTACGGAGCAAGTAGTGAGTGATCTGGCCCTCCGGCGCGTTGATGATCATCACTATGGTGCCCCCCGGTAGCTTGATGGAGCGTATGGCAGCAAAGATGGAGATGGCCGCCTCATTCGACTTGGCGAAGGCGTTGGTCACCGCTATGTCCGCGCCCGAGATCCCTTCAGTTGCGTAGACCTCCTTGGCCAGCTTCACTCCTTCTCGATGCTCCAGCACCGGATCGCCCACGAACAGGGCTGAGAACTCACCCCGCAGGTTCAGCAAGCCGTCGATTGTCATATCGAGACCGGCCAGCTTGGCGGCCTCCTCGACCTCAAAGCGCATGACGTTTTCGTCGTAGTTGCCCATTCCCGTGGTCTGGGGGGCCATGCCCATCACTTTGCCATGGAAATAGTCGATGCTATCGATGTGGGATACGCCCGGCAGGATGATCTTGCCTCCGCCGCCGAAGCCAACCTGAGGGTGGGGGATGATGCAGCCGATGCCGATTTTGAGGTCGCAGTTCATGACTTCTCGGTTGACCGCCAGGGGCGTTCCGCGGCTGGTCTTGCCCACCGGCGTGCAGTTCTCCCAGGGGTTGTGGTTGTAGACGGGGAAGCGTTCCAGCGTCTCCTGGCCCAGCTTCTTGCGCAGGGCGTGGTTGTCGTGGGCGCCGTGGGTGCCTACGGCTGCAATGAGACGAATCTGAGCGTCGGTGATGCCTGCCTGCTCCAGTTCCCGCAGGACGTAGGGGAGGATCTCATAGGTCCGCGTGGGGCGAGTGATGTCGTCGAAGAGAATGACCACCTCTTTCTTGCCCCGAGCCAGGTCGCGGATGCGTTGCGTGCCGATGGGATTGTCGAATGCCTGCTCTATCTGCTGAGGCGTCAGCTTTGGGCGGTCGTGGCCCTTGGGGGGCAAGAAGTGAACGTCCCAGGAGTCAGGGAAATCCAGCTCCAGCTCCGTGTTGTCGTACCAGTAAAGCTGCGGCACCTTGAGTTTCATGGTTTCTCTCCTGCGACTCCCAATTCTCCTGGGAACTGACTAGTGAGCTACGTCTGAGATTATACACTGGCGCCCGCGTACCAGGAAGACGCGCGCTCTGGATAGGCGGGCTCTGGCGGTGTCGCGGACTGGAGTTGACAGCGGTTCACTAGGGTGCTAAGGAATGAGCAGTTATTTGCGGTTCAGTGGGGGCAGGAAACATGCGCGAGAATGCAGTGAAACGGCTCTGGCAGCAGGACCGGCCGGCGCTCGGTGGCTGGCTCATGATGCCGAGCGGCTTTTCGGCCGAGGTGATGGCTCACCAGGACCTGGACTGGCTGTGCATCGACATGCAGCACGGACTCATCGACTACGGCATGGCCTTAGCTATGCTTCAGGCCATCTCTACCACGGCGACAACCCCTTTCGTGCGGGTGCCCTGGAACCATTCGGATATCATCATGAAGATGCTGGACGCAGGGGCCTACGGAGTGATAGTGCCCATGGTGAACAGTCGGGCAGAGGCCGAGGCAGCCGTCGCCGCCTGTCGCTATCCGCCTCAGGGGATTCGCAGCTTCGGTCCCATTCGCGCTGTCTATTACGCTGGCCTGGACTACTTCGTCTATGCCAACCAGGAGGTGTGCTGCATACCGCAGATAGAGACGACGGCCGCGCTGGAGAACCTGGACGATATTCTCAGCGTGGAGGGCGTTGACGCAGTTTACATCGGGCCGATGGACCTGAGCATCTCCCTCGGCGTGCCGCCGCAGATGGACGGCGACCTGCCTGCCTATGCCGAGGCGCGCCAGCGCATCCTGGAGGCATGCCAGCGCCACAACGTTGTGGCTGGCGTCAACTCCAGCGCTGCGACGGCCCCCAAGCGCATCGCTGAGGGATTTCGCATGGTTCTGGTCTCCTCCGATTCCGGCGCCATGACCCGAGCGGTCGGGGAAGACGTGCGGGCGGTTCGCCGGACTGAAACCGGGGCCGCCGGCGGTCCTGCGTACCAGTAGCGCGGTATGCGCAGCTAGCCAAAGGAGCAAGCCCGGTGTCTGATCAGCAGCGATTCTCCGCCGCCGGTCTGAGCGACTTCGTCGACCAGGCCCTGCAGCGAATGGATGTGCCGCCCGACGACGCGCGCCTGGCGGCAAAGATCCTGGTAGAGGCCGACCTGATGGGTATCGAGTCCCACGGCGTCGCCCACCTTATGGTTCATCCGAGCTACGTGCTGGGATTTAAGCAGGGGTTGGTCAACCCTCGCCCCGACATCCGGGTTGTGCATGAGACCCCTTCGACGGCCCTGGTGGACGGCGACGGCGGCTTGGGTGCTGTCGTCGGCTATCGGGCGATGTCCATCGCCATCCAGAAGGCGGGGGAGTGCGGGATGGGCATGGTGGCCGTGACCAGGAGTCGCCACTACGGTGCTGCCGGGTACTACGCGCTGATGGCCGTTCCTCACGACATGATCGGTCTGGCCACCACCAACAGCCCTCCCTTGGTGGCGCCCACCTTCGGGCGAGGGCGCATGCTCGGCACCAACCCCATTGCCGTGGCCGCACCTGTCGCCAGCGGTTATCCTTTCTTGCTGGACATGGCCACCAGCGCCGCTGCCCACGGGAAATTCGAGATAGCGAGGAAGGAGGGTAAGCCCATCCCTCCTACCTGGGGGGCAGATGAGGAGGGCAACCCGTCAACTGACATCACGCGGATCATGAGCAAGGGCTGGCTGCTGCCTCTGGGCTCGACGCCTGAGGCCGCCTCCTACAAGGGTTACGATTTGGCGATGGTGGTGGATATCCTCTCTGGCGTTCTCCCGGGGCTCGGTTACAGCCTCCACATCGATTACATCAAGCACGAGGTGGGGCATTTCTTCGGTGCCCTACGGGTCGACGGCTTTCGCCCGGTGGACGAGTTCAAGGCAATGATGGACGAGATGCTGCAGGCGTTTCGCAGTGCGCCTACTGTGGCGGGGGAAGAACGGGTGCTGGTCGCTGGCCAGCGGGAATTCGAGGCGCGTGAGGAGCGGCTGGCCAAGGGCATCCCCCTCCATCCGCCGGTGGTGAGCATGCTGAAGCGGCTGGCGGATGAACTCGGCCTGGCCATGCCGGAGGCGCTGCCCGCAGGCCCGTCGTCGTAGGTCTGTCTGGGGACAGGGGCTTTGCCCGCGAGAGTGGCGAGGCTACTATTGCGCCTCGGGGTCGGTCTCGCAGTCCGTACACATCACGTCGTCCCACGCCTCGTCGTCGTTGACCATGTCGTCGACCCAGTCGTGAAGCTTGACTCCCTCCACCTCGCGGCTGTAGAAGATGTCGTCGCCGGTCATGCAGTGGATCTCGCCCGGGGCGATGTAGGCGTGGAAATTGGGGGCGCCGTCCTGGATCTCCTGGATGCTGGCGAGCATGAGTTCGCCCCAGTCGTCGCCGCCACCCATAGCCGTGAAGAAGAACCCCTGGATTTCGTCATGGGCCGTGTTGTATTGCGACCAGCGGTCGTTGGGGTAGTAGTTTGCCAGCGCGATGTAGAGGTCGGCCAGCGAGGAAACCTCGTCCCAGGAGCTGCCTGGCGCTGGGACCCAGTCCGGCATGCTGTCCGCGACGTTCCAGTTCGGGTAGCCTTTCTGGAGAAAATCGCTCGTGCTCACGCCGGCGCCTGAGTCGCCAAGCTGGTAGAGGGGCGTGTCGGGATAGAGTTCGTGGATGTGGGCCGCGCCCATGATCGAGCCGTAGCTTCCCGCGCTGCAGCCGGACACGAAGATCTTCTCCGGTTCCTCGAAGTTATCCGCTATCCAGTCCAGAGCTGCACTGACGTTCACAAACCCTTTGTGATGGATGACGACGTCCTCACCCCCTGACGTGTAGGTGTGAGTGTTGTTCCCCCAATGGATGTCTCCTGTGCAATAGGGGATGAAGACGAATAACCAGTCCTTGAAGGGGTTGTCCGGGTTCTCCAAATCGAAGATCCCTTCCGCCGCCTGGCCCGGGTTGTCGCCGTCGCCTGCGGCCGCCTTGAAGATCCCGCCGAGCGAGCAGCTCCTGTCATCCCAGCAAGCGCCACCGCCTTGGAAATAGACCACTAGGCGGTTGACCGTGCCCGGATGCACGAAGTAGACGAACGGCGTGCCGTGCGAGCAGATGGTGTCGCCGCCTGGCTCGATCTTCGTCCAGCCTGGCGCGAGGTCCGGAGTCTTCGCCGACTCTGCGGTCGCTCCCGGCGATGGCGCCTCGGCCGTCGTGGGCGTGGCGGTCGCTTCGCTCTCTTCCTCTTCATCTCCTTGACAGGCCGCGCCGAACAGAGCCACGCTAAGGACCAGAATCATCGTCAGGAGCCAACGCATGGCCACACCTCCTTTTGGCCCGTTCCAGAGGGCGGTGTCGATCGGCTTGGTCACCAGTTCGCCGCAGGCGCCGCTCCCCGGGGGAGCGGCGCCCAGCGTAGGTCAAGCTTATCGAGATTCGAGAGGCGTCTGGTTATTATGGTGCCAAGGGATCGGTCTCACAGTCCGTACACATCACCTCGTCCCACGCCTCGTCGTCGTTGACCATGTCGTCGACCCAGTCGTGAAGCTTGACGCCCTCCACCTCGCGGGTGTAGAAGATGTCGTCGCCGGTGATGCAGTGGATCTCGCCCGGGGCGATGTAGGCGTGGAAATTGGAGGCGCTGGTCTGAATTTCCTGGATGCTGGCGAGCATCAAGTCGCTCCAGTCGGCAGCGGTACCGCCCATAGCGCCGTAGAAGAATATCTGGTCTACGTCGTAGGCGGTGTTGTACTGCGACCAGCGGTCCTCAGAGTAGTAGTTTGCCAGCGCGATGTACCATTTGGCCATCGTAATCTCGGTCCAGGGAATGTCCAGCGCCGGAATCCAGTCCGGGATGTTTGCCACTGCGCCCCAGTTCGGGAAGCCGCTCGCGAAGAAATCGTCGGTGATTACGCCAGCGCCAGCGTCGCCGAGCTGGTAAAGGGGCACGTCGGGATAGAGCTCGTGGATGTAGGGTGCGCCCATGGCCGATCCGTAGCTTCCCGCGCTGCAGCCAGACACGAAGATCTTCTCCGGCTCTTCGAAGTTGGTCTCTATCCAGTCCAGAACTGTACTGGCGTTCACAAAGCCCTTGTGGTAGACGGTGGTCTCCTCGCCGCCTATCGTGTAGGTCTGGGTGTTGTCTCCCCAGTGGATGTCTGCCGTGCAATAGGGGATGAAGACGAAGAACCAGTCCTTGAAGGGGTTATCTGGATTGTCCAGGTCGAAGATCCCCGCTGCCTCGTCCGGATCGCCACTGTCGTCCGCGGTGTCGTTATAGTACGAGCCCGGGTCCGAGCAGGTGAAGTCGTTCCAGCAGGCGCCGCCGCCTGAGAAGTAGACCACCAGGCGGTTCACCGTGCCCGGATGCACCCAGTAGTGGTACGGCGTGCCCTGCGAGCAGGTGGTGTCGCCGCCAGGCTCGATCTTCGTCCAGCCCGCTGCCAGGTCGGGCACCGCCGGCGTAGCCGTGGGGCTGGGTGTTGGCGAAGTGGGGGCTCCTGCGCTGCCAAGGGCTAACACGCCCTGCATGTCGTCCAGGGTGGCCAGGGTGCTAATTTCGGGCCGGTCGGCGAACCAGCGCGACCACTGCTGCGTGTCGGCGTCGATGCTGTAGGCGACCGCGACGCCACTTGCGTTGCAGGTGGCAAGAGCATCGTCGACGTCGGTGCCATCATCGCCGCTCCAGACGGATATCGCCCACTTGCCTGCCTGGGGGCAGTTCTGCATGGTGCCTTCGTCGGCCTCTGACGAGCCGATCCCCATGGCCCAGACCAAGGCCAACAGGCCCAGGGCAAGCATGCCTGCGGGGAGCAAGAGAGCAAGTTTCCTCCCCGGGTTACGCATGGCTGACCTCCTTAGCTAAAGTTTGCGGACTCATTGTACTCGCGGGTGGAAGAGGTGGCAAGCACATACGTGGAATGCGGAATTGTCACGCTGCGGTCAAAATGGGATAGCCCCTGTTCCTGCCTCGACGACAATGTGGGGTGAGGCGTTATTGGTCATGCCATCTTGACAAGCAGGCGCTCAGTCTGTAATGCTTCACGTAGGCGGAGCAGCGGCGGGCCTAACGCAAGCTGTTGCGCTTTTATTGTTCAGTGAGGGAGAATTGGGTTAAGTCTTGGGACAGGTTCTCACGAGCAGTGAGATTCGCTGTGCCTGTTCAGGGAGGTCAGGATGGCGCTAAAAGTCACCGTTGTGGGTGTGGGCATGGTGGGAGAGCAAATCGTCTCCATTTTGCGAGAACGTGACTTTCCTATGGAATGGCCCCCACGGATCTGTGCGACAAGGGCACGCAGCGAAACGCTTGCCGGCGAAGGCTTCAAGGTAGAGGAGACCGGCGAAGAGGCTTTCGATGGTGCGGAGGTTGTCTTCTTCGCAGGGAAGGAAGGAGGCAAAGGGGCAAGCGTCCAATGGGGCGAGAAGGCGGTGAAAGCAGGTGCCATCTGCGTGGACAATGGAGGCGACTTCCGTATGGACCCCACCGTCCCGCTGGTGGTGCCGGAAGTGAACCTTGACGCGGTGACGCCCGACAAGAGCTTCATCGCCAGTCCCAACTGCTCCACCATCCAGATGGTTTTGGTACTCAATGCGATACACCAGGTTACCAGGATCCGCAGGGTGGTCGTATCCACCTATCAGAGCGTCTCGGGATGGGGGGTGCAGGCGGAGCAGGAGCTTCTGAACCAGATTCCTCATGCGCTCAAGTCTCTGGACGATATCCCCTTCGATCCGATGGTGTTCGCTAGTCCAATAGCGTTCAACCTCTTTCCTCACATCGATAAGTTCACTGAGGACGGTTACACCAAGGAAGAAATGAAGATGGTGTGGGAGACGCAGAAGATCATGGGGGATGACACCATCAAGATAAGTCCTACCACTGTGCGGGTGGCGGTCATGGTAGGGCATGGCGAAAGCATCAACATCGAGACGGAGAGGAAGCTGACTGCCGCGGAGGCTCGGGAGATTCTCTCGAATGCGCCGGGCGTCGTTGTCATCGATGAACCGAACACCAACAGCCCCCGACCTGACCCGCTTGAACGCACCTATCCTGTGCCCCTTGACGTCCGAAAGCCCGAATATCGGGACATGGTGCTGGTGGGGCGGATCCGGGAAGATCCAACCATCGGAAACGGGCTGAACCTGTGGTGTGTGGCGGACAACCTGCGAAAGGGCGCTGCACTGAACGTGGTTCAGATTGCTGAGGGGCTCATCGAGCGGGGAAGACTCAACCCGTAGGACAGTCGAAGGGCGGGATCGGACATTTGCCTATCGTGACGCCCTCGCAACTACCCGTGCGACTGACCGCTTAGAGCTGACGAGGTGTTTTCCACTCCGGGACCCCTGGCTGCGCCGGCCAACTGCGTTTGTCATCGCCGAGACTCGAGCAGGGAGGAGTTCCTATATACCTTGGGTGGAGGGCGACCTTGAACGGTGTGGCTTCGTCGCTGCTGGCTGCGCTACAGGGGCGCAGCCGACGAGAAGCACGCCGACGGATGGCTGCTCTTCTCATCGTGGTGGTGACCGTTGCCTTCTCCCTGTTCGTGTGGGGCGTGGAGCCCTTCCAGACCTGGGAGTGGGGCCTCACTGACCGCCTCTTCCGCCACCAGGACGCCTCGCCCAATATCGTGGTGGCGGGCATCGATGACAAGACGCTGGAGGAGCACGGGCGCGTCTTCGACTGGCCGCGCTCTCTGCACGCCGATGCGCTGGAGAACCTGCGAGAGGCCGGCGTCAAGGGCGTGGCCATGGACATCCTCTTCATCGAGGAGTCTGAGGAGGATGAGGAGCTGGCCGGCGCCCTTTCCGGCATGCCTGTCATACTGGCGACGAAGCCCGAGAATTTCGTGGGCTCGGGCGGCGGGGTGCCGACCTTCGAGGCCGTCTCAGCTCCGCCAGCGTCTCTGCAGGCGGCCGATCCCTACCTGGCCCATGCCCACTTCCCGGAGGACAGTGACGGCGTGGCGCGGCGAGTGCCGGTGGCCGTCCGCGATGCCGACGGCCAAGAGTATCCTGCTCTGTCACTGGCTGCCCTGTACCTGTTCTTCCTCCAGGAGCCGCCCGAGCAGCTATCACTGGATGGTGGGAGCCTGGAAGTGCTGGGCCGGGAGGTGCCCCTGGGCGAGTCCGCGAGCATGCGCATCAACTTCGTTGGCGGCTCTGACCGCTTTTCCTTTGTTTCCTACGGGGAGGTCATCAGCGGCCAGTTCGACCCGGCCGCCGTCCGTAACAAGGTGGTGCTGGTGGGCGAGACGGCTAGTGGCACCGGCGACCGCCACCAGACGCCAGTATCCAGTGCTCCTCTGCCAGGACTCTACCTGCACGCCAACACGCTCGATACTCTCCTGCGGGCGCGCTTCCTTCAAGAGGTGGGTGGAGTGGGGACGCTCCTGAGCATGCTGGCGCTGGGAGCCATCGCGGCGTTGGCGCTACCCCGCATCAATCTTCGCTGGGGCCTGGTGGCAACGCTGGTTCTGGCCTTCGCCTACGCGCTCAGTGTGTGGACGGCCTTCGACCGCGGCTGGGTGCTGGCGATGCTGAATCCCCTTGTCTTGGTGGCTTTGGTATTCGTGGTCAACCTGTCTCACCGCGTTACTTCGGAGGCCATGGCGCGTCGGGAGGTGCGGGACCTGTTCGGCCGCTACATCTCGCACGAGGTCGCGACGGAGCTTGTGGAGCGAGCCGACCGTGGCGACTTGCGACTGGGCGGCGAGTTGCGCCAGATCACTGTTCTCTTCGCCGACCTGCGGGGATTCACCTCCCTCTCCGAGCAGCGGTCAGCCTCGGATGTGGTGGACTATCTGAACCGCTGTTTCGGTATCATCATCGGTCATGTGGTGGCCCATCGGGGCATGGTGAACAAGTTCGGCGGCGACGCTATCGTTGCCATATGGAACGCGCCGCAAGAGTGCCCGGACCACGCCCTGGAAGCCTGCCGGGCTGCACTCGCCTCGGTGGAGGAGTTGGACCATCTGGCCGATCCCGACCCTTCGCTGGCTGGGGCTCGCTTTGGCTTCGGTATCAACACGGGGGAGGCGGTGGTCGGCAACGTTGGCTCTCTCGGGCGATTGGAGTACACGGCCATCGGCGACTCGGTGAACCTGGCGGCGCGAATCTGCGGTGTGGCTCCCGGGGGCGAGGTGTGGATCGGCCCGACCACGCAAGAACTCGTCGCCGAACGGATCTCCGCGGAACATCTGGGCTCCTTCAGCCTGAAGGGCAAGGAGGAGGCGGTGCCTCTCTTCCGCCTGCGACTGAGCCCGCCCTAGGCCACCGTCAGGTCTATCCGCCTTGCCAGCCCCCCAGCTACATCGACGCTGCCGTGATTTGGTGAGCTTCGGCGAGGAATGAAAGCTAAGAAGTACTCACACTTGGTTTGCTCTGCTTGACAATATTTGCCCATGCGCTAGAATAGGCGTAAGTCACTGCAGTTGCATATGCGACTTCCATATTGGCGGTCGTGTCGACCAGTGATGTGGAACCGTCGGTAGGGGCGGCTGGTGCCGCGATGGGCTTTGTTTGCCTGGTGCTCACTGCCTGGCGACACCGGTACGCGCCTCGTTTGTTTAGGGCTTGCTGAGGGAGGGCGCTCGCGGGCGAACTGTTAGGGCAGAGCCTGGGGCATGCTCTCTGGCAGGGGTTCTGATTTTGGGGCGAGGCCAAAGAATGGCTCTGGCTGATAAGCAGAACATGGAAGCCTATGATCTCGTGGTTATCGGGTCAGGGCCCGCCGGCGAGAAGGGGGCGGCCCAAGCTGCCTACTTTGGCAAGAGGGTGGCAATCGTCGAGAAGGGAAACGTGGGAGGCGCTGTCGTCAACACGGGCACTCTGCCCAGCAAAACGCTGAGGGAGACAGCGCTGTATCTTTCCGGGCTGAAGCAGCGTGGTCTCTATGGGGTGGATTACTCCCTCAACAAGAAGATCACTGTGGACGATCTCTTCTACCGCAAGCAGTGCGTCGTCGACAGTCATCTAGATCTGGTCAGGGATAATATCGCGCGGCACAAGATTGAGCTCTTTCAGGGCGTCGCCGCCATCGAGGACCCCTTCACGGTTCGGGTGAACAGGGGCGATGGGGACTCGTTCTCGCTGAGAGGAAAGTACATCCTGATCAGCACCGGCTCTCGACCCCACCGACCTGCACACGTTCCCTTTGACGGAGAGTATGTCTACGACTCGGACAGCATCCTGAACCTCGAGCGCATCCCCTCTTCCCTCGTGGTGATCGGAGCAGGGGTCATCGGCAGCGAGTACACCACTGTTTTCGCCGCCCTGGGGATGCGAGTTACCCTGGTGGACGGAGGAGAGAGGCTTCTGCCCTTTCTGGATCGGGACATCGCCGCCGTCCTTCTTGACCAGATACAGGCCCTGGGAGTGCGAGTGATGTTCGGCCGTCAGGTGGAAGGGATAAAGGTCAAACACAACGAGAAGTGTGTCAGCATCTCCCTGGACGGCGATGAGGAGGTGCGGGCAGAGGCTGCCCTTTTCTGCGGTGGCCGCAGTGGCAACACGCAGGAGCTTGGCCTGGAGAAGGTGGGAGTGAAGACGGGGCGGAGGGGTACGATTGAGGTGAATGAGTACTTCCAGACCAGCGTCCCCAGCATCTATGCCGCTGGCGATGTCATCGGCTTTCCGGCCCTGGCCTCGACCTCGATGGAACAGGGCCGGGTGGCGGCTTGCCATGCCTTCAGCCTGGACTACAAGCAGTGTGTCTCCCCCCTTGTTCCGTATGGGGTGTACACAATTCCCGAGATCTCTATGGTGGGGGAGTCGGAGGATTCCCTGAGCCAGAAGGGTCAGGAATACCTCGTAGGGCGGGCTTCCTACGGAAGCAACCCGCGGGGACAGATCATGGGCGACACTGCCGGGCTGGTGAAGCTACTCTTCAGCCCGGAGGACCAGAAGCTGCTGGGGGTGCACATCATCGGGGAGCGGGCGTCAGAGCTGATTCACATCGGGCAGGCCTGCATGTACTTCGATGGGACCCTAGACTTTTTCATCCAGAACGTTTTCAACTTTCCTACGCTCTCCGATGTCTACAAGTATGCTGCCTACGATGGCTTGGGAAATCTTCAGCGTTCCAGGGAGAGGCAGAAGGTTTGAAGCACGAGGTATTCCATCTGCAAGTCGACTCGGCTGCCTTCCCAGGCTGGGACGGAGCGGCCCTTCTTGGCAAGGGTGAAGAGTGGGGCCTTCACCGATGGGGGTGTACCAATGTTTAGTGGACGTGGACTGCTCTCCGGCCTGGTTATAGCCGTGGCCATCGCTCTGGCTGCTGTGCTAGTTGTGAGGTTCGTGTTGCTCGGCCCTTCTGCCGTCCAGGCCTCTTTCACTACTCTCTCTGTCATATCGGGTACGGTGGAGGTTCGGGATGAAGGCGCAGGCGAGTTTCGAGCGGCTGAGGACGGCGAGACCCTGGATGTGGGGGATACCGTGCGCACGGCGGCGGACTCCCGTGCACTGATCACTTTCTTCGAGGGCAGCACCCTCGAGATGGAGCCGGAGACCGAGGTGAGTCTGGAGAAACTGGAGGGAGAGGAGGAAGGTGGCTTCTTCACCAGGATCGGCCAGTCGATTGGCGTGACCTGGCATCGGGTGGTCGAGTTCACAGACCCTCGCTCTGCCTACGAGGTGGAAACACCCGCCGGCGTCGCTGCGGTTCGAGGCACTCTCTTTCAGACTGTGGTGGCGCCCGACGGGACTTTCAACGCGGACGTTCTCAAGGGACTGCTGGCTGTACGTGGGGGAGGCGTCCAGAGGACAGTAGAGGCAGGTTGGGGCACGCTAGTGAAGCCTGGACAGACGCCCGTGGAGTCGTTCCGGTTACCCCCGCCGCCGAGTACGCTGGAGCTGAGGCTGAGCGGGCCTGCTGATCTCTTGGCGGTGACCCCCCTCCTGACCGGCGTGGGCTACTACAATGGCTATCCCATCAACCAGGAGCCTGGTACAACGATGACTGAGCCGGGCGAGGAGCCTCAGGTAGTGCTGTTCCGACGGGTGATCGATGGCACTTACGAGGTGTTCTTGTTTGGCATAGCGCAAGGCGATTACGATCTGTACGTCAAAGGGCGGACGGATGGAAACGTGGTCTGCCACAGACACATCGAGGGCGACATCGAGGAAGACTGGCGGTTGGTGGTTGATGTTGACATGGAGGTCGATGAGGAAGGGCGGATACTAGGGTGCACCATCGGCGAGCCTCGCCGAACCAGCCGTGAGCCGATGGTTGCGCTGGTGGTGCGGGAATCCCTACAGGCCCGCCTCCCGACGCGGTTCGTCGCCGCACTCTCGCCTACGCCGATACCCACACCCATGACCACGGCGACCTCGCCCAGCCGTTCACCCACACCCACGCCGACGCTCGTGCCACAGGTGCTGGCTGTGGTGGCGGGACCTACTGTTATCCCATCGCCCACGCCTACACCCACGCCTACACCTACACCCACTCCCGCACGCACACCAACGGGCGAATCCCTGGTCACACCTACACCCGCATTCACGTTCAAGCCTACGCCCGCGGCGACCGCCACGCCTACGCCCACGCCTACACCGACACCCACGCCTACACCCACACCCACTCCTGCACGCACACCAACAGGCGGATCCGACGACACGCCTACACCGACACCCACACCGACACCTACGCCTACACCCACACCTACACCCACACCCACACCTACGCCTACGCCCACGCCCACACCCATACCCGTGGCCGACGTCAGGATCGACAGCCAGCAACTGGTCGGCCCGCCCACGGACATTGATGTGTGCGAGGACTTGGTGGTCTCGGTGATGAAGGTTCTCCACAACAATGGACCCTACGGCCCCGTCGACGTCAGCATCTCTGCCAGTGCCTCCGCTCCAGCCGACTGCACAGCCGCTCCAGGTGCTGGCAACCTCACGTCGGCCAGCCTGCCTGTCAGCGCCAACGTGGTCGTCGATGAGACCTGGACCATTCACTGCGACGCTCGCTCCCAGCACGTCTTCTCCTTCGATAATCAGATAGCCACCGAGGATCCCGGGGTGATCGACCCGAATCTGGGTAACAACTTCGCCTCCACTCAACTGGCCGTTGACGTGTGGGCTCTGGCCGACCTGAACATGCTCAATCAGTATGTGGATTACCCGCCGGACGGGAGCACGATACCCGCGAGAGAGAACGTGGAGGTTATGGTGCTAACCGTGATCCGGAACGATGGGCCCTTCGGCCCAGTCAACGCAGTGGCGCAGACCATCGTGACGTGGCCGGGCGCTTGTCAGGTCAGTCCTCCGGACGGCCATACGGAGCAGATCTCGGGTCTGCCGGTAGGCGTGAACGTTACTCTGAAAGCGCCATTCATTGTCTTGTGCGAGCCTGGCCAGCACAAGTTCGAGTTCGACAACACGATGGACGTCGAGATGCAGCACGTGCGCGATCCGGACGCTGGGAACAACACGGCTCACACGGAGCTGACGGTGACGGCGTCCTGAAAACCTAGGGCTCTTGATACACGAGGCCGCCCGGTGTTCAGCCGGGCGGCCTGACGTTTGTGGAGTAGAGGCGCTACTGCCGGAATGGGATTGGGGAAGTGCCTGTTACCAGCCGCCCCAGTGCACCAGTTCCTCCAGTGGGATGCGGGGCGTGCCTTTGGGCCCAGGCGCCGAAGGCGGCGGGTAGCCGAAAGCGAGAACGATGGAGACCCGGTGGCCTTGGGGGATCCCCAGGACACGCAGCGCGCAATCGCCGTCATGCATTGTGACCGGACACGAGGTGATACCCTCCGCCCAAGCGGCCAGCATCATGTTCTGGGCGCAGCGGCCGGCGTCGAATTCACGGCCGTCCTGCGGTAGCACGATGGCTACCACGAGCGGCGCCGATGGCGTGTGCTGGGCGAACTGGCCGCAGGTCGCGAGCTCATTCTTCTTCGGAGTGTCCTGAAGGACGACGAAGCGGCAGAGTTGCAGGTTCTTGGCGCTGCCCGCCATTCGCCCAGCCTGGAGGATGCGCTGCAGCGATTGCTCAGGAATGGGCCTGTCCTGATAGACCCTGGTGTCTCGTTTGGTGCGAATGCAGGTGTAGGCGTCCATTGCTCCTCCTTAAGCTTCATCACTAAGTCTACCCTGAGGCGTCGGTCTTGAACACTGCGGGTTATGCTTCCGCATGCCAAGATTTTCCTGGCGTCTGTTCTTCGCGTCACTTAGGTGATTGTATACACGGGGTTCGTCCAGGGCCATTGCCGAGTCGTGTCTTCCTCGTGATAGACTGTAGCCATGGGAGGTGCTTCTGCATGACTGGCTCTATCGCTCCGGAGTCCAAGTACTGGCCGCGAAAGAGGTATTTTGAACTGTACGATGAATCTGTTCGGCATCCTGAAGAGTTCTGGGCGGAAGAGGCCCGCCAGTTGGACTGGTTCCGTACGTGGGACAAGGTGTTGGAGTGGGATCTGCCCTTCGCTCGTTGGTTTGTGGGAGGCGAGCTCAACGCCAGCTATCTCTGCGTCGACCGCCACATCGCGACCGCGAGGAAGAACAAAGTGGCCCTCTATTGGGAGGGGGAGCCCGGCGACACCCGCGTCCTGAGCTACGCCACCCTGTATCGAGAGGTCAATCGCTGTGCCTCGGTGCTGAAGAACCTGGGCGTGGTCAAAGGCGATAAGGTGGCGCTCTATCTGCCGATGATCCCGGAACTCCCCATCTTCATGCTGGCCTGTGGCCGAATCGGTGCCACCTTCACCGTGGTGTTCTCCGGCTTCACCGCCCAGGCGCTGGCCGATCGGATCAACGACCTCCAGGCGAAGGTCCTGGTTACGGCCGATGCTGGCTATCGCCGGGGCTCGCCTGTGCCCCTGAAGCGGACAACCGACGAGGCGATGGACCTTTCGCCCTCCGTCGAGAAAGCGGTGGTGGTGAACCGGGCTGGCCTCGACGTGGAGATGAAGTCGGGGAGGGACTTCTGGTATCATCACTTGCTCTCCGAGGCGTCAGACCATGTGGATCCGGAACCGGTGGAGGCCAGCCATCCTCTGTACGTCCTCTACACCTCTGGCACCACGGGGAAGCCCAAGGGTGTCGTTCACAGTACGGGCGGCTACATGGTGTATAACCACTCCGCCTTCAAGTGGGTGTTCGATGCCAAAGAAGAGAGCGTATTCTGGTGCACGGCGGACATTGGCTGGGTTACCGGCCACAGCTACATCGTGTATGCTCCGCTGGCTTTCGGTGCCACCAGCGTCATGTACGAGGGTGCGCCCAACTACCCGGATCTGGGCCGCTGGTGGGATATCATCCAGACCTATCGAGTCAACATCCTTTACACCTCGCCCACGGCCATTCGCATGTTCATGCAGGCCGGTGAGGAGTGGTCAGCAAAGCATGACCTGAGCAGCCTCGACCTGCTGGGATCGGTGGGAGAGCCGATCAATCCTGAGGCATGGCTCTGGTACTTCAAGCACATCGGGGGCGAGCGTTGCCCGATCGTAGACACCTGGTGGCAGACCGAGACTGGCGGTATTCTCATCGCTCAGGCCCCGGCCATCGAGCTGCCGCCCCTCAAGCCCGGGTCCGCGAGCTTCGCCCTGCCTGGCATCGACCCGCAGGTGGTGAACGAGAAAGGCGAGCCCACCGCCCCTGGCGAGCGAGGGCTGCTGATCATCAAGAAACCTTGGCCTGGGATGCTTATGACCCTTTACGGCGATCCCGAGCGGTACAAGGAGGTATACTGGAGTCGCTTCCCCGGCAGCTATTACACTGGCGACTACGCCATCCAGGACGAGGAGGGCTATTTCTGGCTCCTTGGGCGGGCCGACGAGGTGCTCAAGGTGGCCGGACACCGTCTGGGAACGCTGGAGCTAGAGAACGCCGCTGTCGCCTTCGGGCCCGTCGCGGAGGCGGCGGCCGTCAGCAAGCCCGATCCGGTGAAAGGCGAGGCCATCGTCATCTTCGCTATTCTCCGGGAGGGACACGAGCCTTCGTCCGCGCTCGAGAAGGAGCTCAACGCTCACATCCGCAGCACCGTCGGGCCGATCGCGACGCCAGAGCGAGTGTTCTTCGTGAAAAAACTGCCCAAGACCCGAAGCGGCAAGATCATGCGGCGACTGCTCAAGGCAGTGGCCACCGAGGCAGTCATCGGCGACGTCACGACTCTAGAGGACGGAGCCTCTATGGACGAGGTGAAGGCTGCCTACGAGGCGCTGCGGAAGGAGATCTAGTCGCCTGCGCAGTGAGCGAGAACAAGCCCAGGGAGGTATGAGATGACGATCACTAGCCCGTGGCCCAGCCAGGCGCCCTACCCCACGCGAGACCTCTCCGACTGCCTGCGAGAACACGCTGACCAAGAACCCGATAAGACGGCTCTGATCGGCCCTGACGAGAGCTTCCACAGCTTCGGGGACGTTTGGGATGCTTCCCGTCGTATCGCCCGAGTGCTGCAGGAGGAAGTCGGCGTAACCAAGGGAGAGGTGGTGGCCATCCACGCGTTCAACTGCCCGGAGTACGTGGTGGCTGTGCATGGCATTCTGCTGGCCGGCGGCGTGGTCACGCCGGTGAACCCGCTGTTCAAACAGCAGGAGTTGGTTCACCAGCTCAGCGATTCCGGCACCGTCGCTCTGTTCGGCCTGCGTTCGCTGTTGCCTCTGGTGGACATGGTGAAGGATAGACTTCCGGCGCTTCGCCGCACCTACGCCATCGTTGACATCTGGGACATGGCGGCCGAGGCGGGTGGTTACGCCGAACCCGTGGACATCGACTCGGAGAAGGATCTAGCAGCCCTTCCCTATTCCAGCGGCACTACCGCTCTGCCCAAGGGTGTTATGCTTACCCATCGCAACCTCTGTGCTAACGTCCGTCAGATCCGCGCCACCGACGTGGTGCGGCCGGGCGCTGTCAGCCTGGACTTTCTCCCCTTTCATCAAACGTATGGGCTTGTACGAGTGATGAGTGTGGGCTTGGCTAGTGGTGCCGTCCAGGTGATCATCCCCCGGTTCGACGCGCACCTGATCCTCTACTTGATCCACAAATACAGTGTCACGGATCTATTTGTGGTGCCGCCCGCCTTGCGCAGCCTCGTGGACTTGGCGGAACAAGGCCAGAAGTACGACACTTCTTCCCTACGCTTCATAATGTCCGGCGGCGCCCCCCTGCTGCGGCGTACCGTGGAAGCGGCTGAGCGCCTGTTCTCCTGCCCCGTCATTCAAGGCTATGGTC
Organism: Dehalococcoidia bacterium; assembly: GCA_020356025.1. Lineage (GTDB taxonomy): Bacteria > Chloroflexota > Dehalococcoidia > SM23-28-2 > SM23-28-2 > SM23-28-2. The sequence goes on from CP070630.1 coordinate 1,435,016, forward strand.
TCACTGAGGCCAGCGCGATCGCTAACGAAACGCCCCTGGGCCAACCGAAGCTCGACGCTGTGGGGCCGCCCGTCAGCGACGCGACGGAGAAGGTGGTGAGCACGGAGACAGGTAGAGAGCTGGGCGTCGGCGAGGTTGGCGAACTGCTCATCCAGGGGCCCCAGGTCATGCAGGGTTATCGGAACCAGCCTGAGGCCACTGCCGAAGCCTTCACTGCCGATGGCTGGCTGCGGACTGGTGACATCTGCCGTTTCGACGAGGACGGTTACGTGTATGTGCTGGATCGCAAGAAAGACACCATAAACTACAAGGGCTATCAGGTCGCTCCCGTCGAATTGGAGACTGTCCTCCGTCAGCACCCCTCCGTTCTGGATGCCGCTGTCATCCCCAAGAGCGATGTCATAGCCGGGGAGGTCCCTAAGGCCTATGTGGTCGCCCGGCCGGGCCAGCGCCCCACCACCAGGGACATCATACAGTTTGTGGAGGACCGAGTGGCGCCCCACAAGCGGGTCAGGGAAGTGGAGTTCGTGTGGGAGATACCTAAGACAGACACTGGGGAGATCCTGAGGCGCGAACTCATTGAGCGGGAGCGGGCTCAGAGTCAAGAGTCGATCGAGTGACTTGAGCTTGGGAGATGCCTGGCAAGTGGTAAGTCGGGAAGATGGTGGAGGTTGCGGCACGCTACTACATGACGCGGAGCAGGCTGGAACGCTGGCTGGCCGAGCTGGAGCAGCCGGAGGGCGAAAGCATTGCTCTGTACGTCAAGCCGGGCCAGTTGTCCCCTTACCTGGAATCGATAGAGCGCGAATATGGCAGCTGGCTGCACGAAATGGGGGAGCTTCCCGCTAACCTTGCTGAGTCCGAAACGGGCCTTGTCCTATTCTGGAGCGATGACCCCAAGTATGTGCTCTTGCCGCCTTTTCCCATAGACCTGAACCAGTTCTTTCCGGCCTGGGATGCTTCCTATCTGCGGACCCTGCTGGACAAGAGATACCTACTGGGGGTCGTACTTCTGAGGCTGGGAGGGTACTCGGTCGGCGTCTTTGAGGGCGACCGGCTGCTCACGTCGAAGACGGGCACCAGGTTCGTGAAAGGGAGGCATAGGGCCGGCGGCCAGTCGCAGCGGCGCTTCGAGCGGAGGAGGGAAGAGCAGAGCCGGGAGTTGTTTGACAAGGCGTGCTCGGTTGTGACAGCCAAGTTCGCCGATTACGAAAAGCGGCTCGACTACGTCTTCCTGGGCGGCGACAAGCTGACCCTGCGCTCCTTCTTCAAGAGATGCGAATACCTGCAGGGGCTTGCCGACAAGACGTTGGGCAGAGTCCTGAACGTGGCCAAGCCCAGGTACGAGGCTCTGCAAAACGCTCCCTCGCTGATCTGGAAGACGCGGGTGTTCGTACTTCGGTGAATCTACCCGGAAGCCGGACGGCCGGGAAAGAACACTACGGCCACCCCTGGGCGACGACGAACCAGACGACGGCGTTGGCCACCGGCAGGACGAGCAGGGGTCTCGATGAGGGGCGACGCGTCGAATGATATGGCTGGGTACCTTTGTCAGTACCTTTCCCAGTCAGCGAACGGTGCCGTGTCGGGGCTCAGCAGTTCCTCAGCGAGGACATCCGCCCGCTCCATGCCTCTAATCACCCAGCGGCCCTCGACGTACTGGAAGAAGATGGCCCGCACCGTCCGAGCGCCCTTGCTGGCTCCCCCTCCGCGGCGGCCGGTGATGGCCGTTAGGATGGCCGCCTTATAGGCTCGCTCGGGGTCGGTCCACTGCGTTACGCCAATGGCGTAGAGCCGGACGGCGCCAGTCCCATATTCATCGTTCTCCTCCGGCAGGGCACTAGCGAAGTAGCTTTCAATCGCCGTCACAAGGGCCTCGGGCTGACTCAACCCGCATTCAGAGGCCCAGGTGCATTGCATCACCACCTCGAGCTGTTGACCCACCTCCTGGCAGACACTCTTCCTGTCATAGATTCCCTCACCGTAGACGTCGGCCTCGCTGCACGTGTAGGTTGTACCTCTCACCCGACCGGCGAAAAAGGCCGTGTCCTGCTCCGCCGCCGCACCGGCAACGAAGTCAGCGAACTCCCCGAAATCTTCGGGATCAGTGACGCGTGGCGCTGCTGTCGCTGTCGGGCTCGGCCCAGGCGTGGCGGTCTCGCTGATCGGCACAGAATCGACGCTCGTTCCTCCATCATCGCCAAGCAGGGCAAAGGCGATCACGGCTAGCAGGGCCACTATGGCGACTCCAATAGCGCCCAAGCCCCAGATCCGCCACGCCTTGACAACCATGGCGGCGTCATTCTACTCGCAGCCGCGAGGGCTGGCAAGGGGAGAAGCAGGCGACGCTTGGGAGGATGCGCTGGTCCGCTACCCGCCGAGCCCCGCGAAAGCCGCCTCCGCGGCCCGGATCGTCCGTTCGATGTCCTGCTCGCTGTGGGCCAGCGAGAGGAATCCCGCCTCGAACTGCGAGGGCGCCAGGTAGACGCCGTTCTCCAGCATCGCCCGGAAGAAGCGCGCGTACTTGTTGCTGTCGGACCTCTTGGCTGAGGCGTGGTCGATGACCCTCTCGGCGCTGAAGAAGGTGCAGAACATGGAGCCAACGCGGGTCTGAAAGACGGGCGTCCCGGCAGCCTCGGCCGCAGCGCGCAGGCCATTCGCCAGCCGCGCCGACTTCTCCTCGAGGCGCTCGTAGACCCCGGGCTGAGCGAGCAGCTTGAGGGTCTCGATGCCAGCGGTCATGGCCAGGGGGTTGCCGGAGAGGGTGCCCGCCTGATACACGGGGCCCAGAGGTGCCACCATCTCCATGATCTCCCTGCGGCCACCGTAGGCTCCGACCGGAAGGCCGCCGCCGATGACTTTACCCAGACAGGTTAAGTCGGGCGTTACGCCATACAGGGCCTGGGCTCCACCATAGGCCAGCCGGAAGCCGGTGATCACTTCGTCGAAGACAAGGAGTGCTCCCTCCGCCTTGGTCATCTCTCGCATGCCCTCCAGGAAGCCAGGCTCGGGCGGTATCACCCCCATGTTCCCTGCCACGGGCTCGACGATCACGGCGGCGATCTCACCGCGGTTCTCGCTGAACAGCCTGTCAACCGCCTGCAGGTCGTTGTAGGGGGCTACTAGCGTGTCCTGGGCGGCAGCCTCTGGCACGCCGGCGCTGTCAGGCAGGCCGAGGGTGGTCAGCCCGGAGCCCGCCCGAGCCAAGAGGAAGTCGGCATGTCCGTGGTAGCAGCCCTCGAACTTGACGATCTTGCTCCTGCCTGTGAAGGCGCGGGCCAGGCGCAGGGCGCTCATGGTGGCCTCGGTGCCCGAGCTGACGAAGCGCACCATTTCGATGGAGGGCACTGCCTCCACCACTCGTTTGGCCAGTTCGGTCTCCAGCGCGGTGGGGGCGCCGTAGCTGATCCCTCGCTCCGCGGCCTCTTTTAGAGCGCCTACCACCTGCGGATGGGCGTGGCTCAGGATCAGGGCACCCCAGGACAGCATGTAGTCAATGTAGCGCCGGTCGTCCGCGTCGTAGATATAGGGACCCTCCCCTCTGGTAATGAAGAGCGGCTCTCCTCCCACGGCACGAAAAGCCCTTACGGGGCTGTTGACGCCGCCAGGCATGTACCTTTGGGCCTCGGAGTGGAGGCTCTGCGACCTGCTTGTCGTTATCTCTTCGGCTGGGGCGAAGTACGTGGGTCGCGTCTTCTTGTATTCCTTGGTGCTGAACAGGATGATGTAGTCGCTGACACCTGTCTCCTGAGAGATCTCCCGGGCGATGGCCCGGCAGTTCTCTCTGCTTCTGGCGTGGATCATCGTGAAGAGGTTGTAGGGCCAGTCGGGATAGGTGAGGCGCTGGTAGCAGTGGCTGACCTGGGGCAGAGAGGCGGCGAACGTCGCGATTCTCTCGATGCTGCCGTCCGGCACCCGCCAGGCAACCATGCCATTGGCGACATAACCTGCCTCACGGTGGTGCAGGATGGCGGCAAAGCGACGCAGCCAGCCGGCGGCCTTGGCCTCTTGCAGCCAGGCAAGCACTTCGTCCTGGCTTACCCGCAGGCGATCGGCCACGCCCGCGAAGGGCTGAGGGACGATTTCGATATCCTCCTGCAGTTCGCGGATGAAGGCCCTATCGCGGGCGTTGGGGATGGGGGCAGGGCTGGGCCGAGTCCCTTGGGCGGGCCCGGCGGGCAAAATGTCTCCCGCACTCTCCATATCCAACTGCATGCCGATCTTGAAGACCCGCAGCGCCGGAAATGGGCGGTAGGGATGGCTGCCTGCCTGGTCAACCAGCGCCTCGACAGTAGCCTCCAGATCCTCGTGTGGGGGCACGGCCAGGGTGAACCAGAGGTTCCAGGTGTGGTCGCGCTGGTAGTTGTGGCTGACCCCTGGATGGCGGTTGATCGCGGCCGCTGCTCGATCGACCTCGTCCTGAGGGGCCTGCATGGCCACCAGAGTACTCTTGTAGCCCAAGGCGGCCGTGTCAAAGATGGCGCTGATCTGGCGGATGAGCCGGTTCTTCCCGGGGTTTTTGAGACGTCGCACGCGCGCCAGCACTTCTTCCTCGGGCAGTCCGAGCTTCTCGCCGATCGCTGCGAAGGGCCGCGCGGTTGGGGGGAGGTCCTGCTGCAGGATGTCGAGCAGGCGGCGATCAACGATGTCCATCTGCTCAGCGGTCGTCTCTTCGGCTTTTGCCATCGTCAGCGTCTCCTCGGAGCGGGGAATAATTGGGACGGCCCCGCTGATTCCTCCTGTACCGGCACCGGCCATTTGGCCGCCTCCTCGGCTGCCGGCGTCCCCGGCGCAATGCCGATCTCCTCGTCGGTCAGGTAGCAGGCCGGGTCAGGAGCCAGGGAATCGCCGAAGTAGCGCTCGGCCCGCACCCGCAGGTTGCCGTTGCACACGTCCAGCCATTTGCAGACCCGGCAGCGCCCCTTGAGGTGCGACTTGCGGACTTTCAGCACGCGCATCACCGGATCGCTGGTATCGCTCCAGATTTCGGCGAAGGGGCGCTGGCGAACGTCCCCCAGGGAGTGGTGCCAGGAGAACTGGTCGACGTGGAGGTGCCCCAGCGGATCGATGCTGGAGACGGCGATCCCCGATTGGTTCCCGCCATTCCAGAGCAGCATCTGATGGACCTCCTCCGCTCGCCGGGGCTGCTCCTTGTGCACCCGCATGTAGAGGTAGGCGTTATCGGCGTGGTTGTCCACGGTGAGGATGTCCTTCTCGATACCCCGCGCGTGGAGGTCTTGGGAGCGCTGGAAGATGTAGTCCACCACCGCCCGTGTCTGGCTGGGCTGCAGGTCGAAGCGGCGCATCTTATCGCCTCGCCCGGCATAGGCGAGGTGATAGACGCAGACGCGGGGGATTCCCTCCTCCTCCGTCAAGTCGAATATGCCTGGCAGCTCGTCGACATTCATTGCGTGGACGGTGAAACGCAGGCCGACGGCGATGCCTGCATCCTGGCAGTAGCGGATGCCCTGCAAGGCCTGCTCGAAGGCCCCCTTCTTGCCCCGGATCTTGTCGTGCGTTGCCCCCACGCCGTCCAGACTGACGCCCACGTAGGAGAGGCCTGCCTCCTTGATCCGCTCTGCCATCTCCGGGGTGATCAGGGTGCCGTTGGTAGAGAGGACGCAGCGAATTCCCTTGCTCACGGCGTGGGCCGCTAGGTCGAACAGGTCCTCCCGCATGAGGGGCTCGCCGCCGGAGAAGAGGAGGACGGGCACCTCGAAGTCGCCCAAGTCGTCGATCAGCCGCTTGCCCTCGGCTGTGGTCATCTCCCCTGATAGGGGCTTGTCTGTGGCGTCGGCGTAGCAGTGGGCGCAGTACAGGTTGCAGCGGCGGGTCAGGTTCCAGACCACGATGGGCTTCTTGTCCTGCGAGTAGTGAAGCAGGTGAGATGGCCCCTCGGACGTGAGGCGGCCGTAGCGCAGGGGGTCGCCGGGGGTGACCGTGCCGCTCAGCAGACGGGAGACAGCGAGCATCAACCGCTCTCCTTCAGACGAGCCGCTTGTGGCAGAGGCGGCGGCTCGTAGACGCAGGAGGGCTCTTCATCCAGAAAGTCGCTGGTCATGCCGTACGCTCTCGCCCGACAGCCGCCGCAGACGCGCTTGAATTCGCAGCGGCCGCACTTGCCCTGGAGAAGCTCGGGGTCTCGCAAGGCGCTGAAGACCTTCGCGCCTTCCCAGATCTCCTGAAGCGGTTGCTCCCGCACGTTCCCCGCTACCAGCGGCAGGTAGCCGCAGGGGAAGACCTCGCCCTTGTGCGAGATGAAGCAGACCCCGGTTCCGCCCAGGCATCCCTTGGTCATGGCGTAAAGGTCGCTGGCTCGCTGGCGCTCCTGGCTGGGCGGCGCTTGTCGCTTCTCAGCCACCGTCCGCTGGCGGACGATGCGGAAGTAGTGAGGGGCGCAGGTGGCCTTCAGCTCCAGCAGCCCTTCCTGGTCCTTGTCGTAGAACCAGTTGAGCACCTCCTCGTACTGGTGGGGGGAGATCATCTGCTCGTCGGCGATCTCCACGCCGCAGCCGACGGGCACCAGGAGGAAGATGTGGAGGGCATCGGCTCCCAGGGAGAGGGCCAGGTCTAGAATCTGGGGCAGTTCATCGATGTTGTGGCGGGCCACGGTGGTGTTGATCTGCACGCTCATCCCCTGGCTGCGCAGGTGGCGGATGCCCTCCAGCGTCTGAGCAAAGGAGCCGGGGAGAGCGCGGAAGGTGTCGTGAGTCTCTGCTGTAGCCCCGTCCAGGCTGATCGCCACCCGCCGAATACCCGCATCCACGATGCGCTGCGCCATTGGCTCATCGATGAGGGTGCCGTTGGTCGCCAGGGCGACGCGCAGTCCGCTGGCCACCGCATACTCAGCGATCTCGAAGATATCGGGCCGGATCAGAGGCTCGCCGCCCGAGAGGATAAGAATAGGATTGCAGAAGGCCACAATCTGGTCGATGAGTCCTTTCGATTCGGCGATGGTCAGGTCATCCGGCACCAGCTCGTCGGCCACGTCGATGCGGCGGCAGTGGACGCAGCGCAGGTTGCAGCCTGCGGTTGTCTCCCAGAAGATGAGACGAGGCAGGAATTCCGGCATCATCATCCCTTTACTCGCCCAGCCAGCGGGCGACATCCCTGGCGAAGTAGGTGAGGATCATATCTGCCCCCGCCCGTTTGATAGCGGTGAGAAGCTCGAGAGTCACCCGCCTCTCGTCGATCCAGCCGCGCTGGGCTGCCGCCTTGACCATGGCGTACTCACCGCTAACGCTGAAGGCGGCCAGGGGGTAGTCGAAGGCCTCGCGCACCTGGCGGATGATGTCCAGGTAGGCCAGGGCAGGCTTGACCATCACCATGTCCGCGCCTTCGTCGATGTCCAGGGCCACCTCTCGCAGGGCCTCGCGGGCATTGGCCGGGTCCATCTGATAGCCCTGCCGGTCGCCGAACTGAGGGGTCGACTCAGCCGCCTCGCGGAAGGGGCCGTAGAAGGCGGAGGCGTACTTGGCAGCGTAGGAGAGGATGGCCACCTGGGTGAAGCCGGCCGCATCCAGTGCCATACGGATGGCGGCCACCTGGCCGTCCATCATCGCGCTGGGGGCCACCACGTCGGCCCCGGCGGAGGCGTGGGAGACAGCCACCCGCGCCAGGACCTCCAGCGTCTCGTCGTTGAGCACGCGGTCGTCCTCCACGATGCCGCAGTGGCCGTGGTCGGTGTACTGACACATGCAGATGTCGGTGATCACCGCCAGCTCCGGCACAGCCTTCTTGATGGTTCGGATCGCCTGTTGGACGATGCCGTGCTCGTCGAAGTTCTCGCTGCCGATAGCGTCCTTGACAGCGGGGATGCCGAAGAGGATCACGCCTGGGATGCCCAGGCGGGCGACCTCCTCCGCCTCGGCCGGGAGAAGGTCAAGCGACCAGTGGTAGGTGCCGGGCATGGAGTCGATTTCCTCTCTGATCCCCTGGCCGTGAACGACGAACAGCGGATAGATGAGATCGTCGGCGGCAAGACGGGTCTCCCGTACCAGGCGGCGCACGCTAGCGAGCCGCCGCAGCCGGCGGGGCCGGTGGAGAAGTGCAGCCGCCATGTCTTCGGCCTCCTCCGTCTCCTTGCGAAGCCGGAGCCTGTTAACAGTCTGCTCAGCGCTCATCATCTCGCTCTCTTTCGGTCACAGCGGTGGCAATGGCTTCTACCAGCCCGGCGATGGTGTGCTCCCTGGCCACCACATCCACGCGGATGCCCAGCCGCTTCGCTGTCCTGGCCGTGACCGGCCCGATGCAGGCCACCAGGCAGCGTGACAAGACGTTGTCTGGTGTTGTGCCTTGGAGGCCGGCCACCAGATTCCGTACCGTCGACGAGCTGGTGAAGGTGACGATATCGATCTGGCCGTCCTCAAGCAGGGCTTTCAGTTCGTCCGGCGCGCCGACGGCCAGCGTTCGGTAGGCGGTGACCTCATCGACCGCTGCTCCCTTGTCTCGCAGGGCCTTTGTTAGTTGCTTTGACGCCCGCTCGACCCGAGGGAGAAGGATGCGTTGGCCTGCCACATCACCGATCCCGGTCGCGATCTCTTCCGCCAGGTAGACCTGGGGCATGTAGTCGACCCGAAGGCCGTATCGCTGGAGGGCCTGGGCGGTGGCCGGGCCGATGGCGGCGATTTTCGGTCTCGCCAGGGCCTCGATATCCGTTCCCTTTTCGCTCATTCTGTCCACAAGAGCGCGCACTCCGTTGGCGCTGGTGAAGACCAGCCAGTCGTAGGTGGGAAGCTTGGCGATGGCGTCGTCCAGTGAGGTCATATCCTTGGGCGGGGCGATCTCGATGGCAGGGTACTCCAGCGGCTCTGCCCCCATCTCCCGCAATCGCTCGGAGAGGGCGCTCGCTTGCTCCCTCGAGCGGGTGACCAGAACTCGCTTGCCGAACAGTGGCTTTGTATCGAACCAGCGTAGCTTCTCCCGCAGAGCCACCACCTCGCCAACGACCGTCACCGCTGGCGGCTTGATGTCGGCCCCTCGCGCCTTTTCGACGATGTCGGCCAGGGTGCCGGTCACCGTCTTCTGGCGCGCTTCTGTTCCCTCTTGGACGATGGCTACCGGCGTGTGAGGGTCTCGCCCGTGCTCGATCAGCTTGGCGACGATCTTGGGCAGATTGCCGACGCCCATAAGGATGACCAGGGTGCCCACGCCTGTGGCCAGCTTCTGCCAGTCTAGGCTGGAATCGGCCTTGGTGGGGTCCTCGTGGCCGGTGACCACGGCGAAGGAACTGGTCTGATCACGATGGGTGACGGGTATGCCGGCGTAGGCCGGGGCGGCGATGGCACTGGTCACTCCCGGCACTATCTCGAAGGGCACTCCTGCCTCCGCCAGGGCTTCTGCTTCCTCGCCGCCGCGGCCAAAGAGGAAAGGGTCGCCTCCTTTCAGGCGCACCACGACCTTGCCGGCGAGCGCCTTTTCCGCCAGGAGGGCGTTGATCTCCTTCTGGGGGAGGGTGTGCCTTCTAGGCCTCTTACCAACGTCGATCATCTCGCATTCCTGCGGGGCCTGCCTGAGCAGGGCCGGGCTGACCAGCCGGTCGTAGACGACCACATCGGCCTTCTCTAGGCAGGCCAAGCCCTTCACCGTGATCAGCCCCGGGTCGCCGGGGCCGGCTCCCACCAGGTAGACCAGACCCTTACTGCCCACCTGTCACCTCGCGCAGAATCTGGGCCGCGCCCTGGCTCAGCATCTTGTCTGCCAGGCGTCGACCGATGCCTTCGGCTTGACGAGGAGAGCCGCTCATGCTGTCGCCGATCACCCTCGTGCCGTCTGGATCTGCCACCATGCCCTGGAGATTCAGGCGTCCATCGGATACTGCCGCGTGAGCGGCGACGGGCACGGCGCAGCCGCCGCCCAGAGCGGAGAGGAAGGCTCGCTCGGCTCTGACGGCTCTCTCAGTGGGGGAGTGATTCAATGGCTGGATCAGTCCTATCACCTCTTCGTCGTTCTCCCTCACCTCGACTGCCAGGGCTCCCTGCCCCACGGCGGGCAGCATGAGCGCCGGCGGCAGGTACTGGCTGATGGCCGAGGTGTGGTGGAGACGTATGAGCGCCGCCGCAGCCAGAACCAAGGCGTCATAGCCTCCGCTCTTCAGCTTCCTCAGGCGGGTGTCGACGTTGCCCCGAACATTCTGAATCACCAGATCGCTACGATGGGCCAGAAGCTGAGCCCGCCTGCGCGTGCTTCCGGTTCCGACGACGGCTCCTGCTGGAAGATCGTCCAGTGTTGGGCCGGAACGCGAGACCAGCGCGTCTCTGGCGTCCTCACGGCGAAGGACAGCTCCTATCTTCAGGCCCGTTGTCAGTCGTGTCGGCATGTCCTTCAGGCTGTGCACGGCCAGGTCGATCTCGGCCGCCAGGAGCTTCTCCTCGAGCGCTTTGACGAAAACACCCTGGCCGCCGATGGTGGCCAGGCTAGCATTGGGCTGGACATCGCCCTCGCTTCGTATTTCCCGTAGCAGCCACGCTCTGTCTGGATGAAGGGAAGAGAGCATCTCTTGCACTGTCTTGGCCTGTATCCTGGCCAGTCGGCTACCGCGTGTGCCGATGAGCAGGGTGTGCCGGTTTGCCGTCAACATCCCTCCTCGGCCGTCACGCTTCGCTCTGCTCATCCTGGAGGGACGGGCTCTTCCGCCGCCCGTGGCCTCTAGTCTTCAGGGCATGAGCGGCGAGGATGTCGTTTGCCAGTCGTTCCGCCTCTCGCCGTTTCCCTTGTTTGAGCAAGGTCAGTATTTCTGAGTCGGCCAGGGCTTGCCAGAAGCGGAGGCGGGCCCGACCCGCAAGCTCTCTGCCGACGCGGTCTCTGAGACCTCCTGCTATCTCCAGGAAAGCGCCATATTCGCGGCCAAAGCGGGGCTCGAGTTCCTGGCGCAGGCGAGCCGAAAGGGCGGGGTCTTGCCCGCCAGTGCAGACGCTGATCGTCAGGTCGCCCCTTCGCACCACAGAGGGCACGAAGAAGTTGCAGCGATGGGGATCGTCGACCACATTGATCAGAAGGCTTCTCTCTTGGGCCTCCTGCCACACGTCTCTATTCACATCTGGGTCGCCCGTTGCGGCGACGACAACAAAAGCGCCCTCCAGGTCTCCCTGGTGGTAGCCTCGAGGGCGGTGTTCGATCCGGTTCGCTTGCAGGAGCGCCCTTAGCTTATGAGTCAGGCGAGGGCTGATCACCACTACTCGCTCCGCGCCTGCCTCCAAGAGGGACTCCACCTTGCGCTGCGCTACCTCGCCTCCTCCGACCACGACACAGCGTCTGGCTGCCAGGCCGACCAGGTTGATGGGATATGACCTCAAAGGAAATCCGTTCCTTGTGCTTGTGGGGGCCGTTTGCCCTAGCTTGCCACTAGTACCAGGCTACCATTGCGAAAGCGATGTTTATAGGGGGGAAGCCGGGAACTTCCTAAAAAATCTCTCGGAAATTGCTACCGATTCTCACTAAATCTTCCATTTCATAGCGATGGCCGCCATCCAGCGGTCGCTTCGGGGGTGCTCTTCATGGAAGCGTGCTCTAGAATGAACTGTGGGGAGATGCAGTACCGTGCCGTATGAATTGCCGCCGATCAGGCCTCCTAGCGAAGCCTATTCGCTGCTAATAAGGGTCATGAGGGGATGTCCCTGGAACTATTGCACGTTCTGTGCGGTCTACAAGGGCTATCCCCGCAAGGACACCATCCGCTCGGTCGCTGGGGTTAAGGGGGACATTGATGAGCTAAGGGCTACGATAGACCATCTCCATCTCCAGGGACACGAAGGCGAACCGACGACGGCGTTCCTGGCGGACTCCAACGCCATCGTGATCAAGACGGACGGCTTGACTGAGATAGTCCGCTATCTGTATGAGGTATTCCCATCGCTGGAGCGGGTCACGTCCTACGGACGGGCGAAGACCGTTCTGAGCAAGAAGCCGGACGAACTGAGACGATTGAGAGATGTCGGCCTCACCAGGTTGCACCTGGGCCTGGAGACTGGCGACGATGATCTGCTAGGGCGGGTGAGGAAGGGTGCAACCGCACAGGAGATGATAGAAGCGGGCAGGAAGGCCAAGGAAGCGGGATTTGAGCTGTCTGAGTATGTGATGCCCGGCCTGGGAGGCAAGGGCGCGTCGCGACAGCACGTGCAGGGAACGGCGGGGGTGCTGAACGCCATCGATCCGCACTACATCAGGATGCGGTCCCTCATGCTCATCCCCGGCACGCCGTTGTGGGACGAATATGTGGCAGGGGAGTTTGAACCATTATCGCGCTACAAGGTTGTGGCGGAAATCGGCGCCTTGATCGATGGTCTGGACGTGACCTCCAGGGTCTGTTTCGACCACATGGCCAACCCACCGATATTCAGGCAGGACTGGGAAGGGTACAAGTTCCCAGAGGAGAAGGCCGCCGTCCTCGACCTCGTGGAGCGCGCGCTCAAGTCGGCGAGACAGCAGGGAGTCGAAGCTACCATGCACAATGGGCCTTTGCCCTCGATGTAGGGCGTGCAGCCTATTGCGACCTGGCACAGGAAAGGGCGCCGGGCACGGCTTAGACCTCCTCGTAGCAGGCTCGCTGCTCCGGACTCATCTCGGCCAAGTGCTTCTCGGCGATCTCGGGCGACACGGCCTTGAGTGAGCCGTCCGCCATCTGCACGACGACGCCGCTCTTGGTTAGCAGCTTGTAGCGGCGCTCGCGCTCCTCGCGGTCGGGGTGACAGATGAGCTGGCAGTTGCCGCAGGTGAAGTTGAGCTTTCGGTGGCCCGGCATCGCCGGGTGGTGGAGGCCGCCCTCGATCTCAGGCCGAGCCCACGAACTCATGACCGCCTTGCGCAACGCCGGCAGAAACTCCTCTTCTTTCTGCGGGATCGGGAAGCGGCCCGGCGACCACGTGGACCATTTGCCGTTCTTGGCCAGTCCGGTGAAGCCGCCGCACACGAGATCGCAACGGTGATAGGTCCGCCGCTTCGAGTAGCTGAACTCCACCCCGCCCATTGTCACGGTCGTCAGCTCCTTCTTATGCATCAGGCCCGACAGGCAGGACGCTATGCAGAACCGACACTCGTCGCAGTACTTCTCCTCGGGAGGAAGCGGCTCGGTGGGCTCGAGGTCGGCTGTCGTGACCACGGAGCCGAGGATCACGGCCGCACCGTGGGTCTTGGTGATAACGTTGCCCGAGAGCCCGAACCAGCCGACGCCGGAGCGGACGGCCAGGTAGCGGTGCGAGATATCGGGCATGAAGTCGAGCATGCCTCCCGGGGTGTCCTTGCGATAGCTCGTGTTCGCAACCACCGTGAAGGAGGGGTATCCGTGCTGGTCGAGGTAGGAGGCGAGGCCGACGGCTATGCCGGACGCCAGCAGGTTGGTCTGGATGTTGTCTTTCTGATGGCTGGCATGGTCCTGCTTGCTCAAATAGCGCTCAATTTTCTCTGCGTCGAGCGGGATGGCAAACGTCACCGCGGATCTCGCGCCCGGCAGCACGTACTGGAGGTCGGTCGACGGAGGGCCGCCGGCCAGCGTGTCGGTAGTCGCGATCCCCGCGACACAGGCGCCCTGGGTCATCACGAAGTCGATAGCGAACCGTGTGAGTTCCTTCCTGTCGTTCATTGCTCTCCTTGTATGCACAGCGTCAAGACTTGCTCTTCACCTTTTCCTTCAGCCATTCCAGCCACGGGGCAAAGCCTTCGGCGGTCCGAGCGGAAATCTCAAAGATCGGCATACCCTGGTCTATCGCGCGAATGTTGGCGATGATGGCTTCCCTGTCAAAATCGAGATGCGGGATCAGGTCGATCTTGTTCAGCAAGGCGACATCGCAGACGCGGAACATCAGCGGGTACTTCAGCGGCTTGTCCTCCCCTTCGGTCACGCTTAACACCACGCAACGAATGTCCTCGCCGATGTCGAACTCGGCCGGGCAGACCAGGTTGCCGACGTTTTCGACCACCAGCAGGCGTGCTCCGCTCAGGTCCAGTCTCGACACCGCCTCGGCCACCACATGGGCCGCCAGGTGGCAATCGCCGCCGAACTCGTCCGTGTTTATCTGCACAACGGGCGCCCCCGTGCGCGCCAGGCGGTCGGCATCATTGGTGGTGCAGATGTCGCCGACGATTACGGCGCTTGGTATTTCCCCTCCGATCTCCACCAATGTCCTTTCCAGTACGGCGGTTTTTCCCGAGCCCGGCGAACTCATCACGTTTATGACGAACAGCCCCTTTTCCGCGAAGAGTTTGCGGTTCTGCGCGGCCACCGTATCGTTGGCGTCGAGTACCTTGCGGACGACCTTGATCTCCGTCATTTATTCCCTTCCCTCGACCGCCTCCACTTCGGGATCGGCCACTTCGATCGAGAGGATGTCGAGCTCACGGCCGGAAACGACAGTCACCTTACCGCCGCCGCACTCGCTACAGGCGAACGGCGGCCGCTCGATCGTCGTTTCCGCGCCACACTCGCCGCACTCGATCACGATCGGCGTCTCCTCTATCTCGAGCGAGGCGCTGGCCAGCGGCGTATCGCTGCTGGCGATGTTGAAGCAGAAGCGCAGGCTTTCCGGCACGACGGCCGTCAGCCTTCCGACCTTCAGGTTGACTCTCTCGATCCGTGCGTCCTCAATGTCCGGCGGTATCGCCGAGATCGCTATCTCGACGATCCGTATTGCGATCCCCATCTCGTGCATGAACTGCTGTTATCCTCATCCAGAGAAACAAGGCCAGCTTTTCTAATCTCTTAGCGTTTCAACCTTCACGGCTGGACGTCCGTTTCCCGCTGCTTTCCGGCCGGCGGCGCCAGGAGACGATCGAAAATCATGTGGTGGAAAGCCTTTCTGGAGTATCCGCTCTTGGCGACCTTCATCTGGATAAGCACTCCCTGCCAGGCGCTCAGAATACAGTCTGCGGTTTCGCGTGGTTCCAGAGCAGGGTCGATCTCACCGGCTTTTTGAGCTGCTGTTAGGACCTCGGCGACCCGGTCTCTTAGTCGAGAGAAGATGTCTTGCAGCTTTTCGCGAAAACGGTCGTTCCTATCCGCCATCTCCTGGGAGAGGTTTCCAAAAGGGCACCCTCCCTGATACCCATTGGCCTCCATGTAGTCGCCCTGCCAGTCCAGGTAGCGCTTCAGGCGTTCCAGGTACGTGCCGTCTTCGGCATCTGACATTTCGTCCGCCTTGTTCAGGAAGAAGCCCGCGTAATAGTCAATAAGCTGAAGGCCGAAGTCCTCTTTGCTCTTGAAATAGAAGTAAAAAGAACCCTTTGGCACCTGCGCTTCCTCCAGGATTTCCTGAAGCCCAGCGTCATTGAAGCCCTTTTGGTGGACTATTCTTGCCCCTGTCCGCAATAGCCGTGTCTTTGCGTCTGCTCTCATACCGATCCTATCAGGCTGTCTTGAAACGCGCCGCAAGCATTTCCTCCGAAGTCGGCGGAGGTGTGACCTCGCCCCGCAATACAAGTTCCATAGCCTCAAATTCGCAGACGCCCGTGCACACGCCGCAGCCGATGCAGCGCGATTCGTCGACCACGGCAATGCCCTCGTCGTTGATGGTGACGGCGTTCATGGGGCAGGGTTCCTCACAGATGCCGCAGCCCACACATGTATCTGCGTCGACCTGGGAAACGTAGTTGGAAGGCGACAGCGTGTGAATCCCCATCAGCTTCTTCGTCTGAATATGAACACAGCAGCAGCCGCAACAGTTGCAGATGGTATCCAAACGGCCTTGAATGTTGTCCGCTATATGCACCAGGCCTTCCTTGTGGGCCGCCTCCAATATCTGTAACGTTTCTTCAACAGTGATTTCTCTAGCCATGCCGTGCTCGACCATGTATCTCCCCATGCTGCCGAAATGCAGGCAGTTATCCAGGGAGTGGTCACATCCCAGGCCAGCGTATCGCGTTATTTGTCGGCAGGGGCACTTGGCCACGGCTCTGTAAGAAGTGGCTTCGATCATAGGTCTCAATGCGTCGAAGGGAAGCACCTCGCGCGGGTCCTCTATTGTCTTGGAAACAGGCAGAACCCGCATAATCGGCATTCCGCCTCTTCCCATTTCCTCTCCGAAGGCCTCTCCATGGTACCGGATCCATAGTGGTGCCAGCTTGCGGGCTTCCGGCGTGTCCTTACCTCCCCAGTAAGGTGTCTCAGCCCAGCCAACAACTGAGGGCAACAACCGGTACTTTCGCTCCTGACCGGGGTGCTGGCTGGTGAAGACCGTGCCCCGCCTAGCCATGCGGTTCAACACATCTTCGATGTCAGGCTTATTCGGGAAAAGGTCCTTCAACTGAGAAAGAGGCGTGTCAAGCATGGGGATGTGGAGCGCGACCTCTGCCTCTTCTGACGGGAAGAGTACCTTTAGGATCTCGATCAACGCGGGAGATTCGGGCGCACCAACCACGCCTTGGTCAAGGTGTTCGGCCAGTTGGTCATACAGTTCGGACTCATCCAT
>CP070630.1:1451512-1458097 GCA_020356025.1 Dehalococcoidia bacterium
CTCGACTCAGGCCTGCCACCGGATCATCCGGCTCTAGTCAAAGCTGCCCGCTGGCTGCTGAAGGAGCAGATCCTCAGCGGCGGCGACTGGCAGGTCAAGAACCGCAAGGGCCCGCCCGGCGGCTGGGCCTTCGAGTTCGCCTACGACCTCTACCCTGACACCGATGACACAGCCGAGGTGATGATCGCCCTCCTTCGCACCCAAATCCCCGAAGAGGACGAGAAGAGACAAGCCCTGGAGCGAGGCCTTCAGTGGCTCCTGAGCATGCAGGGCAAGAACGGCGGCTGGGGCTCCTTCGACGTCAACAACACCAGGCGCCTCGTCACTCAGATCCCCTTCTGCGACTTCGGGGAGGTCATTGATCCTCCCAGCGAGGACGTCACCGCCCACATCGTGGAACTCCTGGGACGGCTGGGCTACGACAAGACCTTCCCGCCTGTCAGCCGCGCCCTGGACTACCTGCGGCGCGAGCAGCAGCCGTCCGGCTGCTGGTTCGGTCGCTGGGGAGTGAACTACGTCTACGGCACGGGAGCAGCCCTTCCAGCCCTGCAAGCCGTCGGCGAGGACATGGGACAGGATTACATCCGCAGAGCGGTACGCTGGCTGATAGAACACCAGAACGAGGACGGTGGCTGGGGCGAGACCTGCGCTTCCTACGCCGACCCAGATCTACGAGGCAAGGGCCCCAGCACCGCCTCCCAGACGGCCTGGGCCCTGCTCGGCCTATCGGCTGGCGGTCAAGGGGCCAGCGAGGCCGCAATGCGAGGCGTTAACTACCTCCTGGAGACCCAAACAGAGGACGGCTCGTGGGATGAGCCCCACTTCACAGGCACCGGCTTCCCGCGCGATTTCTTCATCAACTACCACATGTACCGCAACTACTTCCCGCTGATGGCCCTGGGGCGCTACTGGGGACCTTCGACTGGGAGCTCTTGATCGGTTCAGGGCTGACCGCTCAGGGTGGCCGTGCCCTCGCCGAAGGTTATCGTGAGTCGATGTTCGATGTCGATGTGATCCAACTGATCGTTGATCACGTCCTTGATGAGCCCTTCGAGGCCACCGGTGACGAAGCCGGGCACCTTTCCGACGTCAATGTCGAGGTCATCGACACGGGGATGCGCACCGCTAAGGTCCACGTCGCCGGAAGCCTTCACGTCGAGGTCCAGGCCCGCCACAGCGCTGACTTTCCCCGACGCCGACGGCCCATCGGAGTTGAAGCACACCTTCAGATCGTCGATGGGAGCGTCGTGCTCCTCCAGGAACTCGATTCCCCGCGATGTGGCCTCACTCTCGTCAAAGGTGAACGAGGCTGCTTGCCCCGCGTCCAGTTGCTCGTCGAACGTGTCTAGCTTGTCCTGGAGGGATTGAGCGAGGGCCGAACTGACCACCACCTCGCGGTCCCCGCTGTCGCACTCACCGGGGCTGCCCACAAAGGCCGCCAGCACAGCGAGGACAACCACCAACGTCACAACTCCCAGAATGCCGCCTATTGCCGCCAGCACGAGCCGAAACGGGGTGAAAATCATCTGACAACCTCCCACGAGCCAACAGTCACGTTCGAAGGCTCAATTCTCGCCACAGTCTAGACGGGAGCGGAGGCTGTGTCAAAAACCGGGCCGGGCAAGCGAAAATCGCCCGGGGGAATCGCCTGTGAAGAGTAAGCACGGGGGGCTTCGCGCCCCCGTTTGACGGCCTCTCCAGATTCGGGCACAATGCAAGAGCCAACCTGGTCGCCCCTTACCGTTACCCGGTTGAACCTCGGAATCGGAGATGCTGATGACACTGGCGAGACTTCTTGCGCTCTTCGCAGCACTGCTGATCGTCTCCTGCTTCTCGGCTGAGGCACAGCAGCCACCGGCGCTGACCCATGAGGATGCGCAGGTCGTGGACATCCAACCAGCGCGACCTGCGAGCTCGGTTGCGCTGGCAAGCGGCGCCCTTCGCTCAGCGGTGGAACTGCTGGAACGAGGGCAGGCACTAGGTCCCGCCATCGATGTCGTCGACAGCAAGATACGTGTGGAGGTGCTGCATGACCTGGGGTCGTCCGAGATTAGCGCCGTCATCACCGATCTCGGCGGCACCGTTGAAGGTGAGGTCGAGGGCGTCCTAGTGCAGGCGCTGGTGCCTTTCGATCGGCTCGTGGCCCTGGAGAGCCACGCTGGCGTCCAGTTCGTCCGCCCTCCCCTGGAGGCGAACGTTCCGATCCTGCCGCCTTCGGGCGAAGCGACTGCTCCTCAGAACGGGGGTTCCGTAGTTGGGGAAGAGGTCGCCAAGACCAACGCCGATCAGTGGCATAGCGTTGGCTATACGGGCGCCGGCGTCAGGGTGGGGATTGTCGATTACTTCGACGAAACCGTGTGGAACGATGCCCAGGGCGCTGGCGAGGTACCAGCAGCGGCAGGTACATTCTGCCAGTGTGACGGAAGCGCCTGCAACATCTGGACTGTCGTCCCGGACGCGCAACACGGCACAGCGGTCAGCGAGATCATTCACGAGATGGCGCCAGGCGCCCAGCTGTACCTGGCGACGGTCTGCACCGTCAGCGACCTGCAAGATGCAGTCGACTACTTTGACACGCAGGGGGTCGACATCATCTCCCGGTCCCTTACCGCACAGTATGACGGCCCGGGGGACGGCACCGGGCCAATCGCCACCGTCATCGACAACGCCGTGGCCGACGGCATGGTCTGGTTCAACTCCGCCGGCAACAATGCCAATGACGGATCATACTATGGCTCGTACTGGCGAGGCCAATGGGCGGATGCCAACGCCAACGACTGGCTCGACTTCGCGCCCGGCGACGAGCTTATGGGCTTCGGCTGTTGGTTCATAAACGGTGTCCGCTGGAGTGACTTCGGCGCGGGCAGCCCCACTGACTACGACGTGTGTGTGTTTGACGATCCGGCCGGTGAGACTCTCATTGACTGCAGCTTTAATGATCAGACTACTGGCGCGCCTCCACTTGAGCTCGACCTCCCGTGCAATCCGGGCGGTGACGCCGTGGACTACCTGGCGATCAACTTGTGGGACGCCGGCAACGGTACATCCGGCGACGTACTGGAATTCATGACCAATGGGAGTCCCGTGGAGTACTGGCAGAATCCCTACAGCGCCTCCGGGCCCGCCTCGGACACGGCCAGCCCTGGCGGGCTCTCCATCGGCGCCGTCGATCCCCCTCTTGGAATCGAGATCGCTCCCTATAGCTCCCAGGGCCCAACCAATGACGGGCTGTACGGTGGAACGGACAGGATGAAGCCGGACATCAGCGCCGCTGCCTGCGTCGCGAGCTTCACCTATGCGCCGGGCTGCTTCAACGGGACCAGCGCGGCGACGCCGGCCGCTGCTGGTGCTGCTGCCTTGATCATCGAAGCGGGTCTCGCGACCACGCCAGCCCAGGTCAAGACATACCTGCTGAGCAACGCGGCAGTCGACCGCGGCGCGCCCGGCCCCGACAACGTCTTCGGCGAAGGCGAACTCGTTCTGGGCTCCATTGACGCGGACGGCGATACCGTCCCAGATCATGTCGACACCTGCCCTGAGACCTATGATACCGGCAACGGTGACTACGATGGTGATGGCGTACCTGGCAGCCAGCCTCCTCCCAGTGCTACCTGGGGCGGCGATGCCTGCGACGCAGACGATGACAACGATACGGTACTCGACGGCGACGACGTTGACCCGCTGGACGAGTTCGCCTGCCAGGACCTAGACGCTGACACCTGCGATGACTGCTCGGTGCTGGGAGTGGCCGACCCCTCCGACGACGGCCCGGACAACGAACCCGACGGCCTCTGCGACGACGGCGACCCCGACGATGACAACGATGGTCCGCTCGACACATGGGAGAACGGCTACGCTTGCACTGACAAGTGGACAGCCGACGCCAGCGATGACGACGACACCGACGGCCTCACCCACGCCCAGGAGTACGCCGCGGCCACTCACCCCTGCGATCCCGACACCGACGACGACACGGTACTCGATGGCACGGACACCGACCCCCTAGACCCGTACGTCTGTCAGGATGTGGACAGCGACACCTGCGACGACTGCTCGGTGTTAGGTGTGGCTGACCCCTCGCAAGACGGGACGGATGCTGATTCAGACGGGGCCTGTGACGCTGGCGACGTCTGCACCAACGACCCCGACGATGATGCTGACAACGACGGCATCTGCGTGGCCAGCGGCTACCTGCCACCCAAGACTGGCGACAACGACAACTGCCCCGCTGACGCCAACCCCGGTCAGGAGGACTTTGAGCCGGACGGCATCGGCGACGCCTGTGACCACAGCGACGGAGACGACTTCGTCGATGCGGTTGAGTTATACCTCGCCACTGACCCCCTCGACGACTGCACCGACGAAATAGGCGTGCATGACGCCTGGCCGTTGGACATCAACATGGACAAGGGAGTCACCGTCGTGGGCGACGCCCTCAACTTCCGCGACCGCATCGGCGCTGCGCCGGGCGACCCCGAGTGGTGGCAGCGCCTGGACTTCAACATGGACAACGACATCACCGTTGTCGGCGACGCGCTACTCTTCGCTGGGATGATCGGCGAGGGTTGCACGTAGCGCACTACACCGTGCGCCCAAACTGAGGTAGCCCTCCGCTTTTCTGGCGACGGTTAACGTCCTCATGTAGCTTGTCATCGTCCAGGGATAGTCAGCAACGACGGCTCTCCTGTTGCCCTACGGCCAGGTGGATGGTAGATTTGGGGTGCCGCGGAAGGCCGCTGGCAAAGAGCGTGAAGTCACCATCGTCCTAGCCTAGAGCAGGAGGAAGCCCGTGGACCTTAGCATCCTTAGGCAGGCGCTCATAGAGGGTGATGACAAGACGGTCGCTGACCTGACCCAGCGCGCCCTCGACGAGGACCATTCAGCCGAGACAATCCTCAGTGATGCCCTCATCAGCGGCATGGAGAAAGTGGGGGAACTCTTCGAGCAGGGCGAGTACTTCGTGCCGGAACTGCTACTGGCAGCTCGGGCTATGCAAGGTGCCATGGAGGTACTACGTCCCCTTCTCGCCGCCAGCGACTATCAGCCAATGGGCAAGGTGGTCATGGGGACAGTCCAGGGTGACCTCCATGACATCGGCAAGAAGCTGGTGGCGATGATGC
This sequence comes from Dehalococcoidia bacterium, assembly GCA_020356025.1. GTDB lineage: Bacteria > Chloroflexota > Dehalococcoidia > SM23-28-2 > SM23-28-2 > SM23-28-2. Next base: position 1,456,633 of record CP070630.1, read on the forward strand.
TGGAGGGCAGCGGCTTCGAGGTGATTGACCTGGGGACAGACGTCCCGCCCGAGCGTTTCGTTGAGGCCGTGGAAGAGAGCGGAGCCCAGCTAGTGGGACTGTCGGCCCTTCTCACCACCACGATCCCCGCCATGGAGACGACCGTGGGCGTACTGCGAGAGGCAGAGCTGCCGACGCAGGTGAAGATCATGGTTGGGGGCGCCCCCGTTACCTCGACGTTTGCCCAGGACATCGGCGCCGACGGTTATGCCCCCGATGCCTCCAACGCCGTAGCCCTGGCGCGCAGGCTTATCGGCCTGCGCTAAGTAGCTTCAGAAGCAGGCCTCGGGAGTGCCTTGAGATACGCCAGTCTGGCCATCTCCGATCCGCGTGATCTGGTCTTCGGTCGCGCACCCACGGTCGTCAGTTGCGGCCTCGGGCTCGAGCTAGGAGCCGGAGCGGTCTTCCCGGAAGTAAACTTCACCCTCCCCCGTATGACCCTCATCGACAGCACGTGGACTGACGCGCTAGCGCAGTATCGAGAGATGGCGCAGGGAGTCCTACAGCGGGCCAGAGCCCTTGAGGCGCCGGGCATGGTAATCGAGTTCGAGCACCTACCGCCGATGACGGAGCACCCAGAGTGGGGCGCACAGATAGTCGCTGAGCTGCTAGAGCTGCTTGAGAACGAACATGCCAACTCCGGCCTGTCCTGCGCCCTTCGCGTAACCCCTGTCGACCTTCGCTATGGCAAGCGGCCTCCCCGCCTGCGGGACGGCCCGCTCTGGAAGGTGCTGCGCCGCTCCCTTGTCGCCTGTGCCGAAGCGGGTGCTCACATCCTGTCGATCGAATCAGAGGGCGGCAAGGAGGTATGCGATGAGGCCCTCCTGCGAGGGGATATAAGCGGCATCATGCTCGCCCTGGGCGTGCTCGCCCCGCGGGACGTGGCCTGGCTGTGGGACCGGATAGCGGACGTGTGCGCCAGGAGGAACGGATTGATCGCCGGTGGCGATTCAGCCTGCGCTTTCGCTAACACGGCGATGCAGCTCGCCCACCAGCGCCTCATCCCCGAAACCCTGGCCGCCGTTGTCCGCGCGGTGGGAGCCGCCCGCAGCCTGGTCTCTCTTGAGCACGGTGCCCAGGGGCCGTCCAAGGACTGCGCCTACGAGGGGCCGATCCTGAAGGCCATAACCGGTCGTCCCATCTCTATGGAAGGAAAGTCGGCCACCTGTGCCCACTTCAGCCCCCTCGGCAATGTGGCTGCGGCGACCTGCGACTTGTGGAGCAACGAATCGGTTCAGAACGTGCGCTTGCTCTCTGGCAGCGCCCCCGAGGCCTTCGCGGAGTCCCTGATATATGATTGCCGCCTGATGAACGAGGCCCTACGGCGCGGCGAAGAGCACTGTCTGCGCGACCTGCTGGTCGATTCAGACCGCTGGCACAGCCCTCAGGCACTGGTCATCTCCCCCGAGGCCGCTGTCGCGATTGC
>CP070630.1:1458197-1466834 GCA_020356025.1 Dehalococcoidia bacterium
CTGAGCGGATCATCCTCGAGGCCACCAGCGGCAACACAGGCATCGGCCTGGCCCTGATCGGCATCGTCAAAGGATACAAGGTCAAGGTCGTGATGCCCGACAACCTCAGCCAGGAGAGAACGCAGCTCCTCCAGGCCTTCGGAGCCGACATCGTCTACTCTAACGGCACCCTCGGCACCAACGGCGCCATCGTGATGTCCCTGGAGATGGTAGCGAAAGACCGCCGCTACTACATGCCTTTCCAGTTTGGCAACGAGAACAACCCCCTCGCCCACTACGAAACCACCGGCCCCGAGATCCTGCGTGACCTGCCCGACCTGGACGTATTCGTGGCAGGCCTGGGAACGGGCGGTACCCTTACCGGAGTAGGCCGACGCCTCAAAGAGCACAATCCCAACATCAGGGTCGTCGCCACACTGCCTCCCTTGGGAGATCTGGTGCAGGGCCTGCGTAGCCTGGAGGCAGGTTTCATACCACCCGTGCTGGACGAGTCGCTGCTCGACGACCGCCTGGTGGTAGACTCGCGCACCTCCTGCGCCGCTGTCAATGAGCTGCTCCATAAGGAGGGCATCTTCGCCGGCGTCTCCTCCGGCGCTGTCCTGTACACCGCCCAGCGCGTCGCCGAGCAGATGGACGACGGTAAGATCGTTGTCCTGTTGGCTGACGGTGGCTGGAAGTACCTGTCCATGCCGCCGGACCAGGGTCTGTAAGGAGCCGCTGGAGGACAACGAGAGCAGGCTATGGTGGTGTTCACCATCGAGAAGCACTACATCGACGATATGATCGCCCACGCCCGCCGCGAGGCGCCCATCGAGTGCTGTGGCGTCCTTGGCGGCAAAGATGGCCGCGTCCTCAAGCTCTACCAAGCCACCAACGCCGAGCAGAGCCGCTACTGCTACAACATCGAACCCCAGGAACTCTTCCGCATCAACCAAGAGTGCGAGGAGAACGGATGGCAGTTCCTGGCCATCTACCACTCTCATCCCGACAGCGCAGCCTATCCTTCCCCTACCGATGTCCGCCTGGCTGCCCTATGGCCGGAGTCTCTTTACTTCATCGTCTCGTTGCTTAGCCCTGAGAATCCAGAAGTGCGCGCCTTCCGCATCCGCGACGGCGTAGTCACAGAAGAGAAGATAGAGATCGTCTAGCATGACGAGCGCCCATGTGCACAACCGTCCCGACCGACGCATCACTTAGATAGGTCATCGCAGCAGCAGGAGATAGCACGGTGGCAGTACTGGCTCCTATCACCATCCGCGACCGCCAGTTCGTCTGGGGCAGCCGCACCTACGTCATGGGGGTGATTAACATCAGCCCGGACTCCTTCTCAGGCGACGGCCTCGGCCGCGATGTGGACGCCGCAGTGGAGCAGGGCTGCCGTTTCGAGGAAGAGGGCGCGGATATCCTCGACGTGGGGGGCGAATCCACCCGCCCCGGCTTTCAGCCCGTATCCGTAGCCGAGGAGCTAGAGCGGGTTCTGCCGGTCATCCGCCGCCTGGTGCGAGAGACCAGCCTGCCCATCAGCATCGACACCTACAAGGTGGAGGTGGCCGAAAGGGCGATCAAGGAAGTCGGCGCGCACATGATCAACGACATCTGGGGCTTCCGCCAGGATGGCGAGAAGCTCGCCCTGCTCGCGGCAGAGACCGGCCTGCCGGCCGTTATCATGCACAACCAGCGCGGACGCCCCTTCCGCGATGTCATCGATGACCTTCTGGCCGGATTCAGGGAGAGCCTCCGCATCGCCCGCCAGGCCGGTGTCCCCGAGGAGCGCCTGATCATCGATCCCGGCTTCGGCTTCGGCTGGGACGAGGAGCAGAACCTCGAGATGCTCCGCCGCCTGAGCGAGCTACGCGCCCTCGGTCGCCCCATCCTCATCGGCACCTCCCGCAAGTCCACCATCGGCAAGATCCTTGGGCTGCCGGAGAACGAGCGGCTGGAGGGCACAGCGGCCACCATCGCCATCGCCATCGCCAACGGTGCAGACATCGTGCGTGTGCACGACGTGAAGGCCATGGTCCGCGTAGCCCGAATGACCGATGCCGTCGTGCGCGGCCACGACTAGCGATCTGCCATGGCCAGTCTGGCCGCCACCGTCTATCTGAGCCTGGGGACCAACCTGGGCGATCGCCTGGCCAATCTGCGGCTCGCCCTGGCTCGTCTGCAGACGCTGGCCTGTCTGGGGGATGTCTCCTCTCTCTATGAGACGGACCCCCAAGGAGTCAGCGACCAGCCCCTCTTCCTGAATGCCGTCTGCCGCGTCACCACTGGCCTGGAGCCGCAGGCCCTCCTGCGCTTCCTCAAGAACCTGGAGCGCGAGAGCGGCCGCCAACCGGGCGGCCAGAGATGGGGCCCGCGACTCATCGATCTGGACATCCTCCTCTACAACGACCGCGTGGTGGATGCCCCCGAGCTAACGATTCCCCATCCGCGCCTGGCCGAAAGGGCTTTCGTCCTGGTTCCCTTGTGCGAGCTGGTGCCCGAGCTACGTCATCCGCTACTGGGGAAAACTATGAAGGCCCTGCTGGCCTCGGTGGGTAAGAAGGGAGTAAGGAGAATAGCTCCCAGGACCTGGGAGAAAGGGGAGCGAAACGAGGGAATAGCGGGCGCCGAGGCCTAGGGAACGGCCTCCTCCTCTTCGAACTCCTCCTCCAGTTCGCTCTCCGTGGTGAACATCGTCCAGCCGATCCAGAAGGCGAGAGCAGAGACGGCAGCGAGAGTGGCCATCACCGGCAGAGCCACCGCCATGTAACTACGCCTGGCGGCAGCCCAGAGGAACAGCATCATCTGGAGGACAGCACCCGCCATGATCAGGACGCCCGTCATCTGTGATCGTTCCATCCTTTGACACCTCCCAACGTCACATCCAGTAGGCCCTGCCCTCACGCTATTTCCGCAACTCCGGTGGCAGAAGATTGGGGATGGAGTCAACGATCGGGTAGCGCTGCGAGCACTTGGGGCAGAGGAGAGAGCCGCTGATAACCTCTTCCTCCTTCTCCTTTTCCACTGTGAGCTCAAGCGGGCCCTTGCAGAGAGGACAGGCCAGGATCTCCATCAGATCTTTTCGCATCACTTTGCTCCAATCGCTCTTTGGACAGCGGCCATTGTAATCTCCTGCCGCTCACCCTGTCAACGAAGCTGGACGCTCCCAAGGCGGTGCCTTTGACTCCTATTCGGCCAGATGCTACAATTAGTTACGCCTGGGAGCAGGCGTTTGGATGAGGAAGCGAGCGCCAGTATTCGCAGTCGCAGCCGTCATGCCCCTGGTGGCAGCGATCGGCGGGCTAGCGTATCTGTTGTGGTGGGAGAACACTCACTGCCTCTTCTGTGGCAGGAAACTGGACCCAGACGGCAAGTGCTCCAACCCCGATTGCAGCCTAGGTCGCCTGACGGATTGAACGCTGTGACTTCCTGCCAAACCACTGTTGTCAGGATGGGGCGTTAGGCGGGGAATGAGTCCACATTCCGGCTTACGAGAGTCCTGCGGCGTCTTCGGTGTCTACGCGCCAGACGAAGACGTAGCCAGGATTACCTTCTATGGCCTGTATGCCCTCCAGCATCGAGGCCAGGAAAGCGCAGGCATAGCCACTGCCGACGGCACCAAGATCCATCTCCGCACCGGCATGGGCCTTGTCACCCAGGTCTTCGATGAGGCCGACCTGTCCTACCTGCCCGGCCACATCGCCGTAGGCCACACCCGCTATTCCACCACCGGCTCCAGCCGACCCGAGAACGCCCAGCCCTTATATCTGGAGAGTCCCCGCGGGCCTCTTGCTCTCGGGCACAACGGCAACCTGGTGAACTCCGAGGTTCTCCGTCGCGACCTGGAGGAGCAGGGTTATCGTTTCACAACCTCCGCCGACACGGAGATCATTGCCAACGTCTTGGCGTCGGCCCCCGGCACCACCTGGGAGAAGCGGTTGGGCCACGTTATGCGGCGCATCCAGGGCGCCTATTGCGTGGTAGGGCTCACCCCCGGCGGGCTCCTCGCCATGCGCGATCCCTACGGCGTCCGCCCCCTCTGCTTGGGCTCCCTCAACAGCGGCTGGGTCGTAGCCTCCGAAAGCTGCGCCCTCGATCACCTGGGGGCGACCTTCCTGCGCGAGGTGGAGCCGGGCGAGGCCCTCTACATCGACGAGAACGGTGTCAACTCCTACAAACCCGCGCCCCGCCAACGCGATGCCCTTTGCATCTTCGAGTACATCTACTTCTCCCGGCCCGACACCATCCTTCGCGATAAGCTTCTCTATCCCGTGCGCATGGCCATGGGAGCCGAGTTGGCGCGCCAGTACCCCGTGGAGGCCGATCTGGTCATCGGCGTGCCGGACTCGGCCATCCCCGCCGCTATCGGCTACTCCCACACGTCGGGCATCCCCTACGCCGAGGGCCTGGTGAAGAACCGCTACGTCGGCCGCACCTTCATCCAGCCCAACCAGCGCCTGCGAGAGGTGGGCGTCTATCTAAAGTTCAACCCCCTGCGGCAGCTCCTGGAGGGCCAGCGGCTGGTGGTAGTGGACGACTCCATCGTTCGTGGTACTACCACCCCCAGGGTGGTGGAGATGCTCCGCAGGGCGGGTGCCCGCGAGGTGCACATGCGCATCACCGCCCCGCCAATCCGCAACCCCTGCTTCTTGGGCATCGATATGGCCACCCGCTGGGAACTCATCGCCTCTCACAACTCGGTGGAGGATATCCGCCGCCACATCGGTGCCGATAGCCTCGCCTACCAGACCATCGACGGCCTGCTGCGAGCGGTGGGCCAGACTCGCGACACCTTCTGCATGGCCTGCTTCACCGGCGATTACCCCATGGAGGTTCAGCTCCAGATGGATAAGCTGGTCTTCGAGCGCCGCCCGGCGCGGCCTGGCGAGAAGCCCGAGCCAGTGCCCGTCGCCTGGACCTGGGAACAAGACCGGCGCTAGCCTCTCATGGAGGAGGCTCATCCCCCTAAGCGTATGACCTACTCCCAGGCGGGTGTGGACGTGGATGCTGCCTCTCGCCTGGTCGACCACATCAAGGAACTAGCCAGGGCCACCCACCGGCCCGAAGTACTGGCCGGCGTGGGGCCCTTCAGCGGCCTGTTCCGCCTGCGCGACTATCGAGACCCCGTGCTGGTGGCCAGCGCCGACGGCGTCGGCACCAAGCTCAAGATCGCCTCCCTCCTCGCTCGCTACGACACAGTGGGCATCGACCTAGTGAACCACTGCGTCAACGACATCCTCACTACAGGCGCTGAGCCCCTCTTCTTCCTCGATTACCTGGCCAGCAGCCACCTGTCGGACAAGGCAAAGACGGCTATCCTTCAGGGAGTGGCCTCGTCCTGTCAGGCGACAGGCTGCGCCCTCCTGGGCGGCGAGACAGCCGACATGCCCGACATCTACGGCCGGGGCGACTTCGACCTGGTGGGCTTCATTGTGGGCGTCATCGAGCGCGGCCAGATCATCGACGGCAGCACCATCCGCGAGGGCGATGTGCTGCTTGGCCTGCCCTCCAGCGGCCTGCACACCAACGGCTACTCGCTCGTCCGCAAGGTCTTCGGCGTCGGCCTCGGCGGCGACCCAGACGAGGAGCGCGCCCGCCTGAACCGTACCTACCCCGGCCTGGATGGCACGCTGGGCGAGGCGTTGCTCGCACCCCACCGCTGCTACTACAATGAGCTGAAGCCCGTTTTCGCTAAGCTGAAGGGCATCGCCCACGTCACCGGCGGCGGCATACCGGGCAACCTGCCCCGCATCCTACCCGACGGGCTGGCCGCCCGCCTGAGCCAGGGCAGCTGGCAGGTGCAAGCCATCTTTCGCCTTATCCAAGAGCGAGGCAACGTGGCAGAGGACGAGATGTACCGCACCTTCAACATGGGCCTGGGCATGATGGTAGCCTGCGCCCCCCAGGACATGGACGCACTGCGCGCCCACTTGCCCGATGCGCTGCCGGTCGGCGAGGTCGTCGCCCAGAAGCACGAACAGCGCGCGGTCATCGAATAGGAGCGCTCGCGCATGCCCAACTTCCGCATCTACTACGTCGCCCGCAGACCGCACGGCATACACATCGACTCCGAGTACACCCGCTCGTTGGAGGAGCCTCGCGGCCTTCTCCGGCACGGCGAGATGAACTGGGAGGAAGACGTCGAAGCCAAGAATGCCCGCGAGGCTCTGCGTGCGTTCTTCGAGGAGCACCTGGAGCGCCTCTCAGATCTGGCCTACATCGATGAAGACGGCCGCACGCAGCGCCCCCGCCGCATCGATGACTTCGACCCCGACCGCACCTACGTCTGGACCGAGGACGACAAGCTCATGGAGTTCCAGGGCATCGAGAACCTGGAGGGAGGCCTCGTGCCCTGCCCCCTCTGCGGCGGCAGCGGCGAGGTAACCCCCAGCGTAGCCGAGGAGTTCGAGGACATTGAAGAAGAAGGCGAGGAGTACTACAGGTGAAAGCTATTATTTCCGTTTCCGACAAGACAGGCGTTGTCGATTTCGCGCGCGGCCTGGCCGAGCTCGGCTTCGACGTGCATAGCACCGGCGGAACGCACAAGGCCCTGGCCGACGCCGCCGTCGCCGTCGCAAGCGTGTCGAAGCTCACCGACTTCCCCGAGATCCTGGACGGGCGAGTCAAGACTCTCCATCCAGCCGTGCACGGTGGCATCCTCGCTCGTCGTGACCAGCCCTCGCACCTAGAGGAGCTGGCCAAGAGCGGCATCGACGCCATCGATCTGGTGGCCGTCAACCTCTACCCCTTCGTGGAGACCGTGACCCGACCCGGCGTGACCCTGGACGACGCCCTCGAGAACATCGACATCGGCGGCCCGACCATGATCCGCGCCGCCGCCAAGAACTTCCCCCACGTGCTGGTGGTGGTCGACCCCACGGACTACAGCACCCTGCTTGACCTTCTGCGAAGCGGATCAGTGCCTCTGGACGAGCGCCGTCGCCTGGCGCTCAAGGCCTTCCAGCACGTCGCCTCCTACGACACCGCCATCGCCCAGTACCTGCGGACGGAGGAGGCGGGCTTCCCCCAGAACCTCACCGTCTCGCTGAGCAAGCTCTTCGACCTCCGCTACGGCGAGAACCCCCACCAGGGAGCGGCCGTCTATCAAGAGCAGAGCGTCCTCTGGGGAGGCCGCACCCGCGGCATCGTCTCCGCCGAGCAACTCCATGGCAAGGCTCTCTCCTATAACAACTTCCTCGACGCCGACGCCGCCTGGCGCGCCTCCCTCGACTTCAGCGAGCCCACCGCGGTCGTCGTGAAGCACACCAACCCCTGCGGCCTCGCCTGCCACCAAGACCTGGCCGAGGCTTATCGCCGCGCCCTCTCCGGCGATCCCGTCTCCGCCTACGGAGGCATCGTCGCCGTCAACCGAGAGCTCACCGGCGAGGCGGCGGAAGAGATCGGCAAGACCTTCTATGAGATCATTATCGCCCCTGCCTTCTCAGAGGAGGCCCTGACTGTCCTCCAGAAGAAGAAGAACCTGCGCATCCTCCAGCTCGATGAGGAAGCCGCCGCCGGCTGCGCTACCGCCCTGGAATACCGACGCGTCTCTGGTGGCTTCCTCGCCCAGCAGCCCGACGCTTACCTGGACGACGACATCGAGCTGAAGGTGGTGACCAAGCGCGCTCCCACCGACGAGGAGCTGGCAGACCTGCGCTTCGCCTGGAAGGTAGTCAAGCACGTCAAGTCCAACTCCATCGTGGTTGTCAAGGACCGCACCCTCCTGGGCATGGGCGCCGGCCAGCCCAACCGAGTGACCAGCGTCCATCTGTCCCTCCGGCGGGCCGAGAACCGAGCCCGCGGCGCCGTTCTCGCCTCCGATGCCTTCTTCCCCTTCCCCGACGGCGTCGAGCTGGCCGCCGACGGAGGCGTCACTGCCGTCATCCAGCCCGGCGGCTCCATCCGCGACCAGGAGGTCATCGAGGCGGCGGACGCCCGCGGCATGGCAATGGTCCTTACCGGCATCCGCCACTTCAGGCATTGAACCATGGCTACCGTCGACGTCGTCATCCCCGTCTACAACGAAGAGCACGTCCTGGCCGAGAGCGTAGCCACCCTGCGCCGCTTTCTCAGCCTGAGCTTTCATCATCAGTGGCGCATCCTCATCGCCGACAACGCCTCCACCGATGACACCCTCGCCGTGGCCCAACAACTGGCCGAAAAGCACTCGGACGTGGCCTCCCTTCACATCCCTGAGAAGGGCCGAGGACGAGCGCTCAAGGCGTCCTGGCTGGGGAGCGCGGCCGATATCGTCAGCTACATGGACGTTGACCTCTCCACCGAGCTCGAGGCCTTCCCTCCCCTCATCGAGGCCATCGCCAGCGAAGGCTACCACGTCGCCACCGGCAGCCGCCTGTCGTCCGCCTCCGACACCACCCGCTCCCTGAAGCGCGAGACGATCTCCCGCGGCTACAACCTGATGGTCAAGGCGCTCTTCTTCACCCGCTTCTCGGACGCTCAGTGCGGCTTCAAGGCCCTCAGCCGCCAGGCCGTTCGCGAACTCGTGCCTCTCATAGAGAACAACGAGTGGTTCTTCGACACGGAGCTCCTCATCCTGGCCGAGAAGGCTGGCTATCCCGTGAAGGACATCCCCGTGCGCTGGCTGGAGGACCCCGATACGCGCGTCAACATCCGCCAGACCGTCTGGGAGGACGT
>CP070630.1:1466934-1486940 GCA_020356025.1 Dehalococcoidia bacterium
CCCAGGCTTAGGTTCCAGCTCCCGCTCACTTCTTCTGCTCCTCGCTCTTGAAAAACAAGACAGACAAGGGAGGCAGGGTAAGATTCAAGGAATACGGGCGGCCATGAAAGGGGACCTTTGCCGCCTCCAGGCCTCCGAAGTTGCCCTGTCCGCTGCCCCAGTAATCCTCGGAGTCGCTGTTCATAACCTCCCGCCAGAAGCCTCCCTGGGGGACGCCCACCCGATAGCTATGGCGCGGCACCGGGGTGAAGTTGCAGACGACCAGCACGATGTCGTCAGTTGACCGCCCTTTGCGGATGAAGCTGAGGGAGCTCGACTGGCTATCGCTGGCATCGATCCACTCGAAGCCAGCGGGGTCGCAGTCCAGCTCGTGCAAAGCTGGCTCACTTGTGTACAGCCGGTTAAGGTCCTCCACCAAGCGCTGCAGGCCAGCGTGGCGATCGTATTGCGCCAGGTGCCAGTCGAGGCTCCCATCGTGGTGCCATTCCTGCCACTGGCCAAACTCCGCTCCCATGAAGAGAAGCTTCTTGCCGGGCTGGCCATACATGTAGGCCAAGAGCAGCCTCAGGTTGGCGAACTTCTGCCAATCGTCCCCCGGCATCTTGCCCAGGAGGGAGCCCTTACCGTGCACAACCTCATCGTGGGAGAGGGGGAGCACGAAGTTCTCATGGAAGGCGTAGATCATCCTGAAAGTCAGTTCGCTGTGGTGGTATTTGCGGTGCACGGGGTCGTGCGTCATGTACTCAAGGGTGTCGTGCATCCAGCCCATGTCCCACTTGAGGCCGAAGCCTAGGCCCCCTACGTAGGTCGGCCGGGAGACCATCGGCCAGGCCGTAGACTCCTCGGCGACCGTCTGCACGTCGGGATGAGCCTTGAAGACCTCCTCGTTGAGGCGCCGTAGAAACCCGATGGCCTCCAGGTTCTCGCGGCCTCCATACACGTTCGGCATCCATTGGCCCTTCTTGCGCGAGTAATCGAGGTAGAGCATGGAAGCGACGGCGTCGACTCGCAGGCCGTCGGCGTGGTACTTGTCGAGCCAGAAGAGGGCGCTGCTGAGCAGGAAGCTGCGCACCTCGTCGCGGCCGTAGTTGAAGATGAAGCTTTCCCAGTCCGGGTGGAAGCCCTTCTCCCGATAGGAGTGCTCGTAGAGATGTGTTCCATCGAAGAAGCCGAGCCCGTGCTCGTCCGTGGGAAAGTGGGAGGGTACCCAGTCCAGGATCACCCCTATCCCTTGCTGGTGCAGATAGTCCACCAGGTACATGAAGTCTTGGGGAGTGCCGTAGCGGCTGCTGGGGGCAAAGTAGCCGGTGGTCTGGTAACCCCACGAACCGAAGAAGGGGTGCTCCATGACGGGCAGGAACTCCACGTGGGTGAAGCCCATCCGCTTGACGTGGTCCGCCAGCTTGGGGGCCATCTCCCGGTATGAAAAAGAGCGACCTCCCTCTTCGGACACGCGCATCCATGAGCCCAGATGAACCTCGTATGTGGCGATGGGAGCATCCAGGGCGTTGTGTCCGCCCCGTCCCGCCATCCACTCCTCATCACCCCAACTGTAGTCCAGGTCCCATACAATCGAGGCCGTCTTGGGAGGGACTTCGGCGCGGAAGGCGAAAGGGTCGGCCTTTTCCACCCGATACCGCTTGTACCGCGAGGCGACATGGTACTTGTACACCTCACCCTTGCCGACGCCTTCGACGAAGCCCTCCCATATCCCGGACTGCCCCCTGGGTCGCAGGGGATGGCTCTTCTTGTTCCAGCCGTTGAAATCGCCAATGACCGAGACGTGCTCCGCGTCGGGCGCCCACACGGCAAAGTACGTGCTTTCCTTTCCGTCCACAGTGATGGGGTGGGCGCCCAGCTTATCGTGGAGCCGCAAGTGGCTCCCCTCATTGAAAAGGTAGAGATCGTCATCGGTTAGGAGGGTCATGTCAGAGATCACCGGCTGCCTCCCTGGTAGCTGCTCACGACCATTGTCCCATCAAACGGGTAACCCCGCCACTTGCAGGGCTTTCGTGTCTGTTGACCACCGTGACGTCTTTCGGGCCCCGAACTGGCCCCTTGCCAGCGAGAAAAATGGCCTGCAGAAGTTGCCCAAAACCTTGACAGTACCTGGCCTTCCCTCATAAGCTCCTCGTGAGGGAGGTAGCCATGCCCACGGAAGAGCAGATAAAGCAAATGGCTCATAACCTTTGGGAGCAGGAGGGGCGACCCGCGGGTAGGGATGTGGAGCATTACCTGGCTGCCAAGCAGATTCTGGAAGAGCAAGAGGCGGGTCAGAAGCGTCCCAAGGCACCCAGGACGCCAAAGACACGCACGCGCAGCCCCCGCGCCAAGAAGCAATAGAGGAAACGCGGGCGCCCGGGTCATCGCAGGCGTTTCCCCCGCTCCCGGAGGCGGCCCATTTCCTGAAGTACCTCCACCACTTCAGGCATGTGACGGAACGCCTCAAGGGCGTAGTATGCCTTCCTCCGCCAATTCGGGTGCTCATCGGACGTGCCGGGAACGTTCTGCGGTCGTGTCTCTAACCACAGGTTCTCCAGGCTGACGAGAACCACGCGAGCGGGGCTGGCACTCAAGAAGGCCAGGCAAGCTCGGAGCACATCTCGTTCGTCATCGTCTGCTCCTTTGAGCAGACCACGGCGCTTGAGCAAGGCCAGGAAAGACTGCTTGAGCAGTCGGCGGGACCTTCGCTCGCTGCGAGCTCCCTTGTCGTCCAAGAGACCGCGCTTCAGGCGGTCGTCGATGTCCAGGCCGCGCCAAAAGGCGGCGAAGGGCGGCATGTCGTGGGTATTGACGCTTGCCACAGAAGCGGCGGGCACGGGTCCCAGAGGACGTCTCCGCTCCGGCCTGAGCTCGAACTGCACCACGTAGGTGCGGTGGATGTTGTGCTTGGCCATCGCCTTCCTGACGTAGCGGGGCACAGTCCCGAGGTCCTCGCCCACAATGAGGGCGCCTTGCCTGTGGGACTCGACGCTCAGGATGGCATAGAGCTCCTCCCAGGGGTAGCGCAGGTACACGCCATCACGTGCCTCCAGTCCCCTGGGTATCCAGTATAGGTGATGAAGGCTCATGATGTGATCCAGCCGGAGTATGCCCGCGTGCTGTAGGTGGTGGCGCAGGCAGTCGATAGAATAGCGATAGCCGTGCTTTCTCATCGCTTCAGGATGGAGGGGCGGGAACCCCCAGTCCTGTCCCTTGGTGAAGAAGGTGTCTGGGGGAGACCCCGCCGTGGCGCCCAGGGCGAACAGATCACGCTCGCGCCACACGTCATAGCCATCGGGATGCACGCCCAGCGGCAGATCCAGGCATAGCGTCACTCCCGCCGCTCGACCCCTTTCGCAGAGGGCCTGCATCTGTTCTTGGGCCACCCACTGGGCGTAGAGGTGATAGTGTTTCACCCCTTCATCATAGTCTCCCGCTTTCAGCACACCATCCCGAAGCGGTTGGGGCCAGGCAGACCAGGGAGCACGTTGCCGCTCAATGGTCGCCCGGAAGCGAGCGTAGTCTTCCAAGGACGGATGGGCCTCCACGAAGTGGGCTAATGCGTTGTGGCGCTGCGACCGTTCGGCAGAGAAGCACCGCGCCAGTTCCTCCAGAACCCTGCGCTTGAGTGCCATCCCGCGCCGATAGTCGATCAAGGCTTGCGAACGCAGCGCTTCAACCTCCTGCTGGACTTCGGGCGATGCCACGATGGCCTGCGCTGAGGGGCATTTCTGCAGCTCCGGCACGCAAGTGACGTCGACGTAGAATTCATTCCAGAACAAGCGGCTCACTGGGGCGTAGGGGCTTGGCTCCAGGGGATGCTGCAGAAAGGAAGCCAATAGGGGGAGCGTTGCCACCACGCTGCCCCTCAACCCGGCCACCTCGTCCACTAGGGCTCTAAGGTCAGAGAAGTCTCCGGCTCCCCAGCCCCTGCGTGAGTGCAGAGCATAGAGAGGAAGAAATACGCCCCAGGATTTGGTCGCCGCTCCCTCTCCGCGGCCGTATGCCCTGCGTGGGCCAGAGATGAGCAGTGTCTCGAACTGCTTACCTCCGCACTCCAGAGCGAGCCGATGGTACCCCCAAGGGAGAGGAAAGGGCAGGGACAGCTTCCTGGCCTGATAGCGGACACCGTCCACGAACACAGACTGAACCACAGGCAACTCGCCGACATCCGAGGTCCAGTTGCGGGCCTCCCCGCTCTCAAGGGCGAGGTGACAGCGGACGGTGCCCTCAGATGGTGTGGCAGGGAGGCGCAGATCGATGTCGACCGGCTGACCTTCCCAAGCGACGGTGACCGGCTCGACCGCGCGGGCCCATAGCTCCTGTCGGTGCTCACGCAGAGCATCGCTAACGTCCGCAAAGCTTTCCACGGGCGCGCCGAGCGCCCGCAGTACGAGGAGGATCGCCTCCGGCGAGGCCTGCTGCCGTCGCCTTTCAACGTCGTAGAAGGCGGTCTGCACTCCGTGCATGCGTGCCAGGGTGCTGAGGCCGTGGACAGGCGGTCTAGCCATGCTCCGCCTGTGCGCCGACTAGGTCCAGGATGCCTTGGAGGGGAATTCTGACCCAATCGGGACGATTATTCAGCTCATAGCCGAGCTCGTAGATGGCCTTCTCCAGAACCAAGGCGTCCAACATCACCTGCAGTTCCTCTCGCTCTCGGGGCAGAAAAGGAACCTGCACCGCCCCGGCGAGATAGGCCTTCAGAAAGGCAGCGCTGACCCAGACGCACCAGAAGCGGGCCCAGGGCTCCAGAGCGGAGATGCCCTCGGGTCCGACAGTGCCGCTGGCTTCCTGGTTCAGGAGGGCCGAGTAGGCGGCATAGTGGAAAGAGCGCAGCATGCCAGCCACGTCGCGCAGAGCACAGCGCTTGATCCGCCGCTCGCTCAGGGGGCGGGCTGGCTCTCCCTCGAAGTCGATGATCACGAAGTCCTTGCCGGTGTAGAGCACCTGGCCAAGATGATAATCGCCATGGCAGCGGATCCGGGTACCCGTGCTCTTCTGGTCAACGATAGACTGAAAACTCCTCAGAATCTTCCCTTCAAGGCCGAGGAGTTGTCGAGCTTTTTCCTGCAGGGCCTGCGGAACATCCGGGAGACGGTTGCGGAGCAACTGGAAGACCTGGCGAGTGAGGCGGCGCATGGACTGCTGAAGTGAGCGCTGGTAGAAGGGGGATATCGGCTCCGGGACGAGATTCGGGTCGTCAAGGGCGGAGGCAAGGGCGACGTGGAGTTCAGCGGTTCGCTCGCCCAGGAGTCGCGCCGATTCTAGATAGGGACCGATTATGTCAGCGGCAAGCTGCGGAGGCTCCTCCTCGGCCAGCTCCAGGAGACTCTTGGCCGGTACAGTAGCTCCTCCCCCCTCCGGTTGCGCCGCCAAAATACCTTCGAAGTAACGTTCCAACTCGTCCAGGGTGTATTGCCAGGCATCTCCCGCGTTTGGCACAAGCCCCTGCAGAATGGCCATGGTGAGGGGCTCCCGGCGGCGTCTGCGGTACTCGATGAAGCCAGCCACGGGGGGGATGTGCGCCAGGGTCGTCTTCTCGGTGAGAAAGCGTCCGATCTCTAGCTCGGGGTTGATTCCCTCGTCAAGGCGTCGGAAGAGTTTGAGAATGAACCTATCGCTGTAGATGACTGAGGTGTTGCTCTGCTCGGCTTTGAGGACGGAGGGCTCCAGCGGCTCATCGGCGGGACCACGCATTCGCCGGAGCACTCGTGTTGAGCGGGCCGTCACGTCTCCCGCTGTCCCCTTGAATCGCTGACGCCGGGCGATCGCCTCCAGAAGCGCCTCGCAGAAGGCTCCCTCCCACAGAGCGTCGAAAAGCAATCCTCCTTCCGCTTCGCCTTCCGTCTGGAGACGGACAACGGCTGCTTGGGGGAACTCGCTCAGCACACCATCGGCCCGCTCTCCGGTGGCGAAGGCGAAGGGGAGCACGTAGGTCTCTGACTCGCCCTCGAAATAGCGAACTCTGAGGAGGGTGACATAGAACTGCGGACGCTTACGGGCCTGGACAATGGGGATAGCCTCCAGAATGTCGACCGACCGTATAGTCCGCGCCTTGCCGCCGAACCAGCGTCGTGCCTTCAGGTAGTAAGGCAGGACGGTCTCAAGAGCAGCCTTGCCCTTCCCTCGGAAGGTGCTGTGCCAGGGACCCGCTACCGTGAGAGTAGGCACCGTGCTCTCAGGGGCAGTGATCGCCAGGGGCGTCTCGACACGTTGCGGTTCCAGGGCGAACCAGTAGAAAGCGTGTGGCCCGAGGGACAGGAAGTACGGCTCCTCCCCTATGGGCCGGAACTCAGTCCGGCCGAACAGCTCGACGGGGACCATGCCATCGAATGCGGAGAGGTCCAGCTCCACGCCCTGTACGAAGCGGGAGAGGTTGGCTACCACCAGGATACACTCGTCTTCGTAGCGGCGGACGAAAGCCAGGATCTTTCGATTCTCTGGGTAGAGGAACTCAATGCTCCCCCTGCCAAAGGCCTTGTAGCGCTTCCTTAGAGCGATGAGGCGCTTCATCCACCAGAGGAGCGAGTGGGGGTTGTTCTGCTGGGCTTCCACGTTGACGGCCTCGTAGTGGTACTCGGGGTCGATGATGACGGGCAGGTATAGCTTCTGCGGGTTGGCTCGGGAGAAGCCCGCGTTCCGATCGCTGCTCCACTGCATGGGGGTGCGGACGCCGTTGCGATCGCCCAGATAGACATTGTCTCCCATCCTGATCTCGTCGCCGTAGTAGATTACCGGCGTCCCCGGCATGGAGAGGAGCAGGGCGTTCATCAGTTCGATCTGTCGCCGGTTGTTGCGCAGGAGCGGGGCAAGCCGGCGGCGGATGCCGAGGTTGATCCGCATCTGAGGGTCCTGGGCATAGACTCGGGTCATGTAGTCTCGCTCTTCGTCCGTGACCATCTCCAGGGTCATCTCATCGTGGTTGCGCAGAAAGAGCGCCCACTGGCAGGTCTCAGGTATTTCAGGGGTCTGCTCAAGAATCTCGATGATCGGGAAGCGGTCTTCCATGCGTATCGCCATGAACAAGCGCGGCATGACGGGGAAATGGAACGCCATGTGAGTCTCGTCTCCGTTCCCGAAGTAGGCGGCAGCGTCCTCGGGCCACTGGTTAGCCTCGGCCAGCAGCATACGGTTCCTGAACCTCTCGTCGACACGATGCCGGAGCTCCCTCAAGAACTGGTGCGTCTCCGGCAAGTTCTCGCAGCTGGTGCCCTCCCGCTCGTAGAGGTAGGGCACGGCGTCCAACCGCACACCGTCCACGCCCATCCCCAGCCAGAAGTTCACCACGCTGAGAACCGCCCGGCGAACGCGGGGGCTGTCGAAGTTGAGGTCGGGCTGATGAGCGTAGAAGCGATGCCAGTAGTAGGCCTTAGCGACCGGGTCCCAGGCCCAATTGGAGGGCTCGAAGTCCTTGAATATTATCCGCGCCTCCCTGTACTTGTCGGGGTTGTCGCTCCACACGTAGGAATTCCGGCGGCTGCTGCCGGCCGGAGCGCGGCGCGACGACTGGAACCACTGGTGCTGGTCAGAGGTGTGATTAAGGACCAGCTCGGTGATCACGCGCAGACCCCTCCGATGTGCTGCCCGCAGGAACGCTTGAAAGTCCCGGAGGGTGCCATAGTCCGGGTGGACACCGGTGTAGTCGGAAATGTCATAGCCGTCATCCTTCAGAGGGGAGGGGTAGAAGGGCAGGAGCCAGATCGCCGTCACTCCTAGGTCCTGAAGATAGTCCAGCTTCTGTGTCAGGCCCTGGAAGTCGCCCACGCCGTCGGCATCGCTATCGTGGAATGCCCGCACATGGAGCTCGTAGATGATGGCGTCCTTATACCAGAGCGGATCGGTCTCTAGCCCGTGGCCCGTATCACTCCGAGGCACTCGTCACTCACCTCGCTCGTCATGCATGCTATTCGAGGTCTTTTCCTCTGCGCACCTGCCTCCGCAGACGGAAGATGTGCGCTGGCACCACGCGCGGGTTGAGCTCGACGTAGTTGCGACGCCCCTGCCAGAGGTAGCGGGCGTCGGTCAGCAGGTCTTGCACCTCGTAGGGCCGTTGGGGGTCGACCTTCAACTTGTCGAGGTCGAGCTCTACCCAACCGGATTGCGTGTACTGAGGGTCCAGATTGACCACGACCACGATGACGTTGCCGAGATCCTCTGTCCCCTTGCTATAGCAGATGAGCTGCTCATTGTCCACCTGATGGAAGGACAGACTCCAGTCGCTCTGGAATGCCGGGTTCTCCCTACGGATGCGGTTCACGCGAGCGATGAAGTCTTTCAGGCTATCCGGCCTGTCAAGTTCCCACTGCTTGATTTCGTACTTTTCTGAATTCAGGTATTCTTCGCTCCCGCGCTCCCGTGGGCGGTTCTCACAGAGCTCGAAGCTCGGTCCGTAGATCCCATAGCTGGCTCCTAGGGTGGCCGCGAGCACCAGCCGCGTCATGAAGGCCGGCCGTCCGCCGGACTGGAGGTACTCTGTCAGGATATCAGGAGTGTTGGGCCAGAGATTGGGCCGAAAGTACTCGCGGACGTCCGTTTGCGTCAGCTCAGTGAAGTACTGAGTGAACTCTCGCTGGGTGTTGCGCCAGGCGAAGTAGGTATAGGACTGGCTGAAGCCGAGCTTGGCCAGTCGGTACATGATCTTCGGGCGGGTGAACGCCTCCGACAGGAAGATCACCTCCGGATGGTCTCGCTTGACCTCGTCAATCAGCCACTCCCAGAAGGCAAAGGGCTTAGTGTGGGGGTTGTCGACGCGGAAGATGCGCACCCCCTGTTCGATCCAGAAGAGGAAGATGCTCTTCAGTTCCTCCCACAGCTCCCGCCAGTCCTCCGTTTCGAAGTCGAAGGGGTAGATGTCCTCGTATTTCTTGGGGGGGTTCTCGGCGTACTGTAGCGTGCCATCTGGACGCCAGCGAAACCAAGTGGGGTGCTCCTTGACGTAGGGGTGGTCGGGCGAGCACTGAAAGGAGATGTCCAGGGCGACATCGATATTGAGCTCCTTGGCCTTATCCATGAGCCGGCGGAAGTCCTTTAGCGTCCCGAGCAGGGGATGAACAGCCTTGTGCCCCCCTTCCTCGGACCCGATGGCCCATGGGCTGCCGGGGTCTTTGGGGCTCGCCACCGTAGTGTTGTTCTTCCCTTTTCGGTGAGTGTGGCCGATGGGGTGGATGGGGGGCAGGTAGAGCACATCGAAGCCCATAGCCGCGATGTAGGGAAGGCGCTTTTCACAGTCCTTGAACGTGCCATGTCGGCCAGGCTTGAGGGCACACGAACGGGGGAACACCTCGTACCAAGTGCTGAAACGGGCCCGTTCACGGTCGACCACCACCTTCAGATCCCGCTCGTAGGTTGTGGCGAAACGCCTGTCAGAGTAGCGGCTCACCAATTTGGCCAGGCCCTCATCCAGGGCGAGGCGTAGCTTGCGGGCCGAGATCCCCTTGCGCGCTAGAGCGGTCGCCGTCGATTGCAGTCGCTTTTTGTCGTCGCCGGAAGCTCTGCCTCTCGCCTCCCGCACCAGACCCGCCCCGACCTGAAGTTCGACTGAAACATCCTGCCCGGCGTCGACCCTTTTCTGCAAGTCCCGGCGCCAAGACTGAAACGGATCAACCCAGGCCTGAAGCGTATAGCGGTAGGCCCCGAGTTCCGTGACCGTGAACTCGCCTCGCCAGCGGTCATTCACCACGAGCTCCATGGGCACCTCGATCCACTGGGGAGCACCTTCCTTACGGTATAGCAGTACGCAGGAGAGCACCTCATGGCCATCGGCGAGAACGTCCGCCTCGACGACCACCTTTTCGCCGGCGATCCGCTTAGCGGGAAAACGCCCGCCGTCGATCTCGGGCCGGACGCCCTCAATGACCACCCGTGTTCGGCCGTCCTCGTCCCTCATGCTGGGCTTTCCCATGGCTCCTATTCTAGCCGGTTTTTGGGCTGTTTCCTACGGCTAGGCCCTCCGCTGTGAGTAGTCAGCAACACCTGCAATCTGTATGGGCAGTTCCTAGTAGACACGTGAAGGCTTACTTTCGCTCACCGGAGGCCGGTGTGGCACCCTCGGAGTCGCGATGAGAGATGCTCATCCCTACTGTTGAAACGACAGCCGCGGGGACGTACAATCGATGCCTCGAATCCGAGGCTCTGGACGGCCTGCAAACCTGAGCAGCGGACTCGACGAAAAATCGGACGGTCAAGACGGCGGTTTCTGTATCTAGATCGCGCCGTAACGGTTGAGTCCACAGCTCGCTCTCGAACGTGGGACTTCTAATCCGGGAGTCGTGGATTCGAATCCCAGCCGGTCCTCCAGGAACTCCATTTGAGCTCCTACCGGTCCACCTTCTCGCTTTCCCTCCAAGGCCGCTTCTGCTTTTTGGTGGGTCTAAAAGGACGGTACGCTGAGACAGGCGCACCCTCACGCAGCCATGAGTAAACGTAAGGCTTCGCAGGTCAGCGCGAGTTCAGCAGTTGACCTACTCGCGCCAGGGCACGTTGGCGAAGGACGGCGCTCGGATCACTCGCCGTAGCCTATGTTGTCCTCGTCCGCGAGGGTGTACATCCAGAGGTCGGGCATTGCCCTCGAGCCACCGTTCAAGCGCCGCTCGCATTCAGGGACCACCTGCCGAACGATACTTCCCACATCGAAGCAATCAGCACCCCGCACGATCTCGTCGCCGTTCGTGAGCAGGACAGAAGCCCCCCGAAGCTCGAATCGCTTGCCGGTTGCAGGCACACCCGCGAATTCACCCTCGTGGGTGGCTATCATGAGCCACTTCCAGTACACGCGCTCGCCGCTGCTGAGCGGATCGCCCGTTGGGGCTATGGTCAAATCGGGCAGCGCGCCAAACGTAGCGTTGAGATGTCGGCGGATCTCCTCCTGGGCCAGCATAACCCTCCCCAGGCCGAACTCGCCGTAGCTCCCATTCTCGGCAAAGAGGGACGTTAGCCTGTCGACATCATGCCTATTCCAGGCTGCCACATACTCCCTGACCAGCCGATACACCCTCTCTTTGGGCGCACCGCATCTCATCGCTGCCCAGTCCCTTCCGCCCCTGCCCCCGGCCCAAGGGGCGATACCACTCACACAATCCCCACTAGCGAGGCTACACAACGCTTATGACGCCCCCATTACGGCAATGTTAACAGCACGTTACATTTCGCCAAATCGAGCGTTCGCAGGTATTGACAGGTTACCGCGAGTGTGACAAACTAACGGCATACGGCAACCGCTTGCCGCTTGCCGCTTGCCGCTCATGGGCTGAGTATATGTCATGCGTTGGGTGTGTGTCAAGGAAGACGTTTGTATGGGATGTGGCCTCTGCGAGGTCTACTGCGCTCTTGCCCACTCCACCTCGCAAGACCTCATCAAGGCGTTCAAGAGAGAGCGCCCGCGGCCAGTCGCCCGCATCCGCGTGGAGAGAACCGACGGCCTCTTCCTGCCGATGCAGTGTCGCCACTGCCCCGATTCCCCCTGCGTCGACGCCTGCCTCACTGGCGCCATGTACAAGGACCCCGACAGCGGCGCCGTCGCTGTCGACCCATACAAGTGTAGCGCCTGCTGGACATGCATCCTGGTCTGCCCCTACGGGGTCATCACCCGTGATATCGGAACGGGCATCGTTGCCAAGTGCGACCTCTGCCCGGGGCGCGACGTTCCCGCCTGTGTCGCCAACTGCCCAAACGAGGCTCTGGTCTGTATCGAGGATGGAGCAGATGCCCAAGGATCACGTCTAGCCGCCGCAGCGCAGGAGAGAACCGGTGGCCACTAAGAAGAGTCGCCAGTTGCGCCAGCCGCCGTCGGCGTCCACGACGAAGGCGCCCATCCCAGAGATGGAGTACCTGATCATCGGCAACTCCGCCGGGGGCATCGCCGCCGCTGAAGCCATTCGCGAACTGGACAAGAACGGCAAGCTCGCCATGGTGTCCGAGGAGCCCTATTTTGCCTATTCTCGTCCCCTCATATCCGAATACCTGGCCGGCGAGCGCTCCCTCGACAGCATGCTCCTGCGACCGGCCGACTTCTACCAGCGGAACAAGATCGAAGCGCTCCTCGGCACAAAGGTCGCCCGCGTCGACTTCGGCCCCAAACTGGTCGAGCTCGAGGACGGCCGGTCGCTGGCCTGGCGGAAGCTCCTCCTGGCCACCGGAGGCACCCCCATCGTTCCCAAGCTGAAGGGCAGCCACAGGGAAGGAGTGTTCACCTTCACCACCCTGGAGGACGCCGACAAGATAGGGCAAGCGGCGAACAGAGGACGCACCTTGGTGATCATCGGCGGCGGGCTCACAGGCATCAGCCTTGCCCAGGCTCTGGTGCACCGAGGCGTGACGGTGGTGATGGTGGAGCTGATGGATAGAGTACTCGCCACAGCACTGGACACCGAAGCCTCTCGCTTGGTGGAGCAAGCGCTGCGCAGAGAGCAGATCGAACTCATCCTCGGCCATACCGCTAAGGAGATCGTCGGCAGACCCGAAGACGACCGCCGGGTGGGCGGCGTGATCCTGCAAGACGGCCGGACGATCCCCTGCGACGGCGTCGTATTCGCCATCGGCGTCGCCCCCCGCACCGAGCTTGTGGCCGGCTCCGCGGTGACGCTCAACCGAGGCATCGTCGTCAGCCGGCGCATGATCACGAGTCGCCGGGATGTCTACGCCTGCGGGGACGCGGCCGAAGCGTATGACTTCGTTCACAAGACGAATCGCCTTATCCCTGTGTGGCCCAACGCCGTGGCCGGAGGGCGAGTGGCCGGGTTCAACATGGCCGGTCGCCGCGTCAGCTACGAGGGCAACACCGGCATGCACTCGCTCAACTGCTTCGGGCTCTCGACCGTCGCCGCGGGCTTGGTCGACTCCAAGGACGACCCCACCTGCGAAGTCCTTGCCGACTCCAGCGCCGGCAACGGCACCTACCGGAAGATCGTGCTGAAGAACAACCGCATCGTGGGCATGGTCTTCGTGGGCGACATCGAGAGGTCGGGCATCGTCTTCGGCCTCATGAAGGACCGAGTAAACGTCCGCCGCTACAAGGAAGCCCTCCTCTCTCCCGACTTCGGCCTGGGGACCCTCCCCGACGACCTGCGGCGCAAGAGACTGTCCTTGGCGAATAGCCAGCGCGGCGACGCGAGCGGAAATGGGCGGTAAAGGCATGGATCACTGGGAGCGAGTCAACAACCCCTACGACGACGACAAGGTGATCGCCGCCTGTTCCCTCTTCGGGATGATGGACACGTCCGGCAAGAGATTCTCAGGTGGGGACACCATCACGGCCATCGCCAACATGCACGAGCGCGGCAACGGTCTGGGCGGAGGCTTCGCTGTCTACGGCCTCTACCCCCAGTACGCCGAGCACTACGCTTTCCACGTCATGTATCTGGATGAGGCGGCGCGGCGAGAGGCCGAGTCTCTCCTTCAGGACGGCTTCAGAGTCGCCCTGGCCGAACCTGTTCCCACTCGGAAGACCCGCGCGATCGAAAACCCGCCCCTGGTGTGGCGATACTTCCTCGAAGTGCGCACTCAGAATGGCCAGGGCCTGTCCCATGACGACTACGTGCTGGAGAAAGTGATGCAGATCAACACCGGCGTCCGCAATGCCTTCGTCTTCTCCAGCGGCAAGGACATGGCCGTTTTCAAGGGCGTTGGCTACCCGGAAGACATCGCCGACTATTTCCGCCTCGATGAATATCAGGGCTATCTCTGGACAGCCCACGGCAGGTTCCCCACCAACACGCGCGGCTGGTGGGGCGGTGCCCATCCCTTCAGCATCCTGGACTGGACGGTGAACCACAACGGAGAGATCTCTTCCTACGGAATAAACCGCCGCTATCTAGAGATGTTCGGCTACCACTGCACCATGCAGACGGACACGGAGGTTATTGCCTACGCCGTCGATCTGTTGGTGCGAAGACACCACCTCCCTATCGAAGTTGTCGCGGACGTCCTCGCTGCGCCCTTGTGGAGCCAGATCGAGCGCGAGGATGGGGAGAAGGCCGCCCTCCACACTACCTTGCGGCAGGTCTACGGCAGCCTCCTACTGAACGGGCCGTTCACCGTGGTCATTGCCCACCAGGGCGAGATGATCGGCTTGACTGACAGGATCCGCCTACGGCCGCTCACCGCCGCAACCAAGGGCGATCTGCTCTTCCTGTCCTCAGAGGAATCCGCTATCCGTCTGGTTTGTCCCCAGCTAGACAGGGCCTGGATCCCCATGGGCGGCGAGCCAATTATCGGAAGCTTGCAGAGGCCCCTCGCCAAGAGGGAGCCGGTAGCGGTCGAGGAAGCGACGGCATGATCGGGCAGGAGTGGTCACGCTGATGAAGACTTACTTGCCCCCCAGGTTCGTCATCGATAGGTATGCAGAGCGCTGCATCGCCTGCCAGGTCTGCGTCAGGCAGTGCAGCTTTGACGCTCATGCCTACGATGGCGAGGACGACGAGATCCGCAGTTACGAGAAGAACTGCGTCGGCTGCCATCGCTGCTCCGTGTTTTGTCCCACCCAGGCCCTCAACATCCGCCTCAATCCCCTGTCCTACCGGCCGAATGTCAACTGGCAGCCCGAGTTCATCGAGGACATCATAAGGCAATCGGAGGGCGGCGGTGTCCTCCTCACCGGCATGGGCAACGACAAACCGTATCGCGTGTACTGGGACCATCTCCTTCTCAACGCCAGCCAGGTGACCAATCCCTCCATCGACCCCCTGCGCGAGCCTATGGAGCTGAAGACCTTCCTGGGCCGCAAGCCGGACAGGGTGGAACTGGATCCCGCCTCTCTCAGCCTGAAAACTCAGCTTGCCCCCCAGGTGGCGATCGACGTTCCAGTCCTGTTCTCCGCCATGTCCTACGGGGCCATCAACCTCAACGTTCAGGAGTCGCTGGCGCGCGCCGCGACGGAGGCAGGCACTCTGTTCAACGTCGGCGAAGGCGGCCTGCACCAGACGCTCTACAAGTACGCGAACAACGCCATTGTCCAGGTAGCCTCTGGTCGCTTTGGCGTCCACCCCGAATATCTGGATGTGGCCAGGTTCATCGAAATAAAGATCGGCCAAGGTGCCAAGCCCGGCATTGGCGGCCACCTCCCCGGTGGCAAGGTGAGCGAGGACGTGGCGGAAACGCGGATGATCCCTGCCGGCACCGATGCCCTCTCACCAGCCCCTCAGCACGACATCTACTCCATCGAGGACCTGGCACAACTCATCTACGCCTTGAAGGAAGCGACCAACTACACCAAGCCGGTCTGCGTCAAGATCGCCGCCGTCCACAATTCCGCGGCCATAGCCAGCGGCATGGTGCGCGCCGGGGCCGACATCATCGCTCTGGACGGCCTGCGGGGCTCGACCGGCGCTGCGCCCAAGATGATCCGCGATAACGTGGGCATCCCCATTGAGCTGGCCATCGCCTCGGTGGATACGCGCCTGAGAGAGGAAGGCATCCGCAACCAGGCGTCGATCATCGCTGCCGGCGGCTTCAGGAACAGCGCCGACGTAGTGAAGGCCATCGCCCTCGGCGCCGACGCCGTCTACATCGGCACGGCGGCCCTGATAGCCCTGGGCTGCACCGTCTGCCAGCAGTGTCCTACCGGCAAGTGCGCCTGGGGGATCGCCACCACCGACCCCATCCTGAGCAAGAGAGTGAACCCCGACATCGGCGCCCGGCGCGTTGTCAACCTTCTGCGCGGCTGGAGCCTGGAGATCAAGGAGATGCTGGGTGGGATGGGCATCAACGCCCTCGAGAGCCTGCGGGGCAATCGCCTCCATCTGCGAGGGGTCGACCTCACAGATGGCGAGCTCGATGTCCTGGGTGTGAGATTGGCTGGGAGGTAGAGCCATGACGACGAATATATCGAGTAACGGAGGCTCGACCGTACGCATAGATGTCAACGGCACCCACTACCGCGAGCTGAACGGCCTGATCCGGGAAGCGGTGGCAGACGGCGCCCAACGGATCGACCTGCATGACGTGCATGGGCAGAGATACATCGCCACCAACCTCCGCACCGAGGCCGAGATACACATTCACGGTACGCCGGGCAATGACCTGGGCGCTTTCCTGGATGGGTCAAGGCTCATCGTCCACGGCAACGCCCAGGACGGCTGTGGCAACACCATGAACGAAGGCGAGATCATAGTCCACGGACACGCGGGAGATATCACCGGGCTGTCCGCCCGAGGGGGCAGGATCTTCGTCCGAGAAGACGTCGGCTACCGTGCGGCCATCCACATGAAAGAGTACGAGGAGAAGAGACCAGCGCTGGTTATCGGCGGCACAGCCCAGGATTTCCTCGGCGAGTACATGGCCGGCGGCATTGTGGTTGCTCTCGGCCTGACCCTGAACGGCGAGAACTGCCACAAGGCCAGCTTCGTCGGCACGGGCATGCACGGCGGGGTCATCTACCTGCGAGGCCACATCAACGAGCACCAGTTGGGCAAGGACGTGGGCGTCAGCAAACTGACCCGAAAGGACCGGACCATCCTGAGGGACTTGGTGACCCAGTTCGCAGCCCATTTCGGTTACGATGCCGAAGAGATCTTGGCCAGTCGATTCATCAAGCTGGTTCCTCTTCATCTGCGGCCGTACGGAAGGCTCTACACGTGCTAGCAGGAGACTGACAGCGGAGTAGAAGCAGAGTGAGCCCATGTGGCGAGTGACCTTTGTGGGGCAAGACAAAAAGAAGATGGAGCCCTTTGCCCGGGAGCTTTCGGGGGAAGGCTACCGGACCGTTGTCTGCCTACCAGCGGAGATGACCACGGCCTCAGCGGATGGGCCCAGTCCGGACGCGGTAGTCGTGGACGCGACCTCCACCAACGGAGCGGTTGGCTTGCCCAACCTGCTGCACGACATCCGCGAGACTGCGGCCGCGCCCACGATAGCCCTCCTCGAGGAAAGCCATCTCTCCGACTGTGAGCTGCCCCGAGGCATCGACGACTTCCTGGTCCTGCCTGCCACCGCCGTCGAGCTGGCGGCTCGTGTCCGTCAGCTGTTGCGGCGACACGCTCACCTGGAGGACGACAACACGCTGTGCTGCGGCGACCTCGTCGTCAACCTGGCCAGTCGTGAGGTGTTCCTGGCAGGTCGGCCCGTGACCTTAGCCTACAAGGAGTATGAGCTCCTGCGTTTCCTCCTCTCTAACCGTGGCACGGTGTTCACTCGCGAGGCTCTCCTGAGCAACGTCTGGGGCTACGACTTCTATGGCGGCACCCGGACCGTCGACGTGCATATCCGCCGCCTCCGCAGCAAGATCGAAGGCCCCCGCCACGCTTTCATCGAGACGGTCCGCAACGTGGGCTACCGCTTCCATCCGACCCCTCCATCATAAGCATCGTCAATCGAACCGACGCCGTAACATAGGTTTTACCTCTGCGTAATCTGTCCGCAACAATCCCTCCCTATCCTGAGAGTAGGTACCGCAGCGTGTTCCGACCTGAGAGCCAACGGGAGGTAGCGAGGGATGACACCACAAGAAGCACAGAAGGTCTTCGATCTGATCAAGTCCAAGCACATTCAGATCATCGACCTCAAGTTCAACGACCTGCCCGGCCTCTGGCAGCACTTCTCCATGCCCGTCACCGAGCTCACGGAGATGGACGACCTGACCAAGACCATCTGGGAGGAAGGCGTAGGCTTCGACGGCTCCAGCATCCGCGGCTTCCAGAAGATCCAGGAGAGCGACATGATCCTCCTGCCCGACCCATCCACCGCTCGCCTGGACCCCGCCTGCCAGGTACCCACCCTCAGCATCATCTGCGACATCTACGACCCGCTCACCAAGCAGCCCTACACTCGCGACCCTCGCTGCATCGCCAAAAAGGCAGAGCAGTACCTTCGCTCCACCGGCATCGCCGAGACCAGCTTCTGGGGACCGGAGCTGGAGTTCTTCGTCTTCGATGACGTCCGCTTCGACCAGGCCGAACAGTACGGCTTCTACTACGTCGATTCTGTGGAGGGGGAGTGGAACAGCGGCCGCGACGAGAAGCCCAACCTGGGCTACAAGCCCCGCTTCAAGGAGGGCTACTTCCCGGCGCCGCCCCACGACTCGATGCAGGACCTGCGCAGTGAGATGATCTTGACGATGATCAACGTGGGCATCCCCATCGAGGTGCACCACCACGAGGTGGCCACCGCCGGTCAGGGCGAGATCGACATGAAGTTCGACAGCCTCACCAACATGGCCGACAAGGTCATGTGGTACAAGTACATCGTCAAGAACATCGCCCGCAAACACGGCAAGGTCGCCACCTTCATGCCCAAGCCCCTCTTCGCCGACAACGGCTCCGGCATGCACACCCACATCAGCCTGTGGAAGAACAGCACCAATGTCTTCTACGACCCCGAGGGCTATGCCCTCATCAGCGAGACGGCCCGCTACTTCATCGGCGGCCTCCTCAAGCACTCGGCCGCTCTTATGGCCTTGTGCGCCCCCACCACCAACTCCTACAAGCGGCTGGTTCCGGGTTACGAGGCGCCGGTGAATCTAGTTTATTCCGCCCGCAACCGCAGCGCCTGCGTGCGCATACCGGTGTACACGCCCAACCCTCAGACCAAACGCCTCGAGTACCGCCCGCCCGACGCCTCCTGCAACCCTTATCTGGCCTTTCCCGCCATGCTCATGGCTGGCCTGGACGGAATCGAGAGCGAGATCGACCCCGGTCCACCCATGGACAAGAGCAGCTACGAGCTCACCCCCGAGGAGGAGGCAGCCATCACCACCACGCCCGGCTCGCTGGAGGAAGCCCTGTGCGCCCTGGAACAAGACCACGACTTCCTTCTGAAGGATGATGTGTTCACCAGCGATGTCCTGGAGGTCTACCTGGAGTACAAGCGGCAGCAGGAACTGGACCCCATACGACTGCGCCCCCATCCGTGGGAGTTCTACCTCTACTTCGATGTTTAGGAGCCACCCTCCCTGGCGAGGGGAGGCAGGCGCTCAGTATCCATTGGCGGACTCACTACCTAGATTGCGGGAGTCGGTGACGACTCACACGGCGTACCAGATCGAAGAAGTGCGAAGCTCGGTCGCGCAAGCTGCGGGAATCAAGTTCCTGGCGACTGTAACAGATCGTGGCCATCGACCCTCTATGACGATAGAGAAGCGCGGTGACCAGGATGTTGATGTATACTGTCAGGCAACTTCTGAAGCCCGAAAAGGGCAAGTACAAGTAGAGGACGCTACAGGGAGTATTCGTGCTTGCGCCCGAGCCTGGGACATCACCTCAACCATTAACGGTTGCCTATTTCTCCATGGAGGTTGGCCTCGATGCGGCCATGCCAACGTACGCTGGCGGTCTGGGCGTGCTGGCCGGGGACACTCTGCGCGCTGCCGCTGACCTGGGCGTGCCGATGGTGGGGGTGACACTCCTGCACCGCAAAGGCTACTTCCGCCAGCACCTAGATGCCAGCGGAAGCCAGTCGGAGAGCCCCTCCATCTGGTATCCGGAAGAACTCCTGGAAGCCTTAGAGCCCCGTGTATCCGTGACTATCGAGGGGCGGCAAGTGCAGATACGCGCGTGGCGCTACCTCGTGCGCGGCGTGTCCGGGCACATCGTCCCGGTCTGCTTTCTGGACACGGCCCTGCCAGAGAACAGCCCCTTGGATCAGACCCTCACCGACCACCTCTACCACGGAGGCGAGCACTACCGTCTGTGCCAGGAAGTCGTGCTGGGCTTGGGTGGTGTGGCCATGCTACGTGCCCTGGGGCACGAGACGCTGAAAGTCTACCACATGAACGAGGGGCATTCCGCCCTCCTCGCTCTGGCCCTGCTGGAGGAAGAGACCGGCGAGCGTGGTCTCAGTGCGGTGACGGAAGCGGACATAGAGGCGATCCGCCAGCGATGCGTGTTCACCACCCACACACCTGTGCCTGCTGGCCACGACCAGTTCCCTCTGGATATGGTTCGGCGGGTGCTGGGCGAGGAGCGAACCATGGCCCTGGAGACAGCCGGATGTTGTCTAGACAGCACCCTGAACGCAACTTACCTGGCTCTGGTCTTTTCCCACTATGTCAATGGAGTCTCCCAGCGCCACCACGAGGTTTCTCACAACATGTTTCC
>CP070630.1:1487040-1511684 GCA_020356025.1 Dehalococcoidia bacterium
ACTGGCCCCATCTTCGCTGGGGCGATCTACGACGCACTGGATAGCTATCGGCTGGCCTTCCTGATACTTGCCCTGGCCGTTCTGGCGGCTGTCCCCGCTGTGCTGATGGCGGAAAGGGCACAAACGGAGCCGGTGAACGTGCCATGATGGCAGAACCGACTGACAGGCTCCCTCAACACCTGCGAGAGCAGTTGACAAGTGGTCGCTAGGGATCGTCGCTCAGGTCTTGGTGAGGGCGACCTGCTGAGCGCAGAGAGGGCATTCGGCGGGGTCGTAGCTGGGCAGCTCAAGGGTTAGGCAAGCGAAAAAGGGCACGCCGAAGTCCACGCGGCCGGCGGTGCGGTCTACCAGGACGGCCACCCCGATGGGCTCACCTCCTTCGGTTCGCACTGCCTCCAGAACATCGCGGATGCTGCCGCCGGTGGTGAGAATATCGTCCACCACCAGAGTGCGCTCGCCTGGGATCACCCGAAAGCCGCGGCCGAAGCGCCGTCCCCCCTCCACCTTCTCGGCGAAGATGCCCCTGATACCCAACTGGCGGGCTACTTCGTAGCCGAGGATGATCCCGCCGGTGGTGGGTGCCGCTATCAGTTGCACCCCCTGGGGGCGAAAGTGATCGGCCATGAGTCGACAGAGCCTTTCGGTGTGGGGCGGCTGCTCTAGAAGGCGAAACTTCTCCACATACATGGGGGAGTGGCGGCCGGAGGTCAGGAGGAAATGGCCATCGAGGATAGCACCCACCTGCCGAAGCAGGCCCTCGATCTCATTCGCCATCTTGGGCTCCTGAGTCCCCGCTGGCGAAGGAGACAGAGTGGTTGGGAGCCATGCCCACGTCCGAGAGAGGCCAGTAAGAGAACCAGGCCTTGCCGATGATGCTTTCTTCTGCGATGGGCCCAAACTGGCGCGAGTCGCTGCTGTTGCTGCGGTGGTCGCCCAGGACGAAGTAGTGATCATCCTCGACCTCCCAGGGGCCGCAGGGACAGGTAGTGGCACCCTGGGTATATGGCTCGTCTATGGGTTCATCGTTGATGTAGACTGTCCCACTGCGGATCTCCACCCTATCCCCGGGCACGGCGATGATCCGTTTGATGAAGTCGCGCTCTGGGTATTTGGGCGACTCGAAGACCACGACATCGCCGCGCTCAGGGTTACCGAACAGATGGTGGGTGGAGTCCTCGCCGGCGTCAAAGAAGGGGAGGAAGTCGAAGAGACCCATGTCGAACTGGGCGTAGGCCAGCTTGTTGACAATGATGTACTGGCCGTTCTCCAGGCTGGGCTGCATACTGCGCCCCTCCACCTTGAAGTTCTGGACAGTCGCGCGGACGGCCAGGAAGATAAGCAGGGCCAGAAGGAGCGTCTCGACGACCTCCCGGAAGATGGTGAGATAGCGCCGCCGTCGGCGCGGAGGCGGTGCCTCTATCGGGGGCGTGGGAGGCGGTTCAAATAGCGGCTCTGCCTCGGCCCATGGCTCGAATTCGGGGTCTACCGGTGGACGTGGCCACTGCATACTAACATCAAGGAGAACCCAGACGGGCTTTCTCCCTAGGATCCTAGTATACCAAAACAGATAACGCTGGCACACGCTCAGGAGTGTCGCCGTATCCTTATGTCCCTCTGCTAGAATAGCCGAGGGCCTGCTCAGAGGAGCGAGGCGCCTGTAAGGGAAGTTGATGGCCATCGCCGACGAAGGACAGCTCGTCCGGAGCAGCCAGAAGGGGGACCTGGACGCCTTCAACACCCTGGTGCAAGCCTACCAGCGCCAGGTCTATAACCTCTGTCTGCGGATGCTGGGCGCAGCGGCGGCCGAAGATGCGGCCCAGGAGACATTCATCGCTGCTTACCGGCGCCTTAGCGGCTTTCGGGGCGGCAACTTTCGGGCCTGGCTCCTGCGCATAGCCGCCAACATCTGTTGCGATGAGCTGCGCCGTCAACGCAGCCGACCGGCGGCATCACTGGCCGCGGCGTTGGAGGCGGGCTCACCGGCGGACGTCCCTTCAGACTCGGCCGGGCCGGAGGAAGAGGCCCTGCGTCGTGAGTTGGGCCGGCACCTGCAGCAAGGGCTGGCCACCCTGCCGGCGGAGCAGCGGCTGGTGATCATCCTCCGCGATGTCCACGGCCTGAGCTACGAGGAACTGACAGAGGCCATGGGATGCTCCCTGGGGACGGTGAAGTCGCGCATTGCCCGTGGTCGGGCCAGGATGCGCGACTACTTGATGGCGCGACGGGAACTTCTGGCTCGTCAGTTCCGTCATAAAGAGTGAGGACTAGTGATGCTGGAAGCCTTGATGCAATTTCGCCATCGTCGCTTTCGCCGCGATCTTTCTGCCTATGTGGACGACATGCTTTCCGAGCGGGCGCGGCGTCGTCTGGAGGCCCATCTCGATTCTTGCGAAGCCTGCCGCCAGGAACTGGCAGAACTGCGGGTGACCGTCGAGGCGTTGGGCAGCCTGCCCATGGCCGAGGCGCCCCGCTCGTTCACTCTGGCGGCCGCTCCCGTCGCGGAGGTGCGCCCGCGGCCAGCGGCCAGGCGGCTGGAGTTCGGCCTGCGTCTGGCCACGGCGACCGCCGCCTTCGCTCTGGCCCTGGTTCTAATCGGCGACTTCGCTGGCCTGCCCGGCGGAGGTGATGAAGAGGAGGAGTGGGTGCGGGGGGAACTCTACTCTGCAACGCGGGCGACACCGGCGGCGATGGAAGCGGCGCCTGTAGGGACGCCGGAGCCTGCTGGCATCGCGGACATGCCCCCTGTCGTAGCGACTCCCACGCCGGCTGCGGTGCGAGTGGTGCCTACGGAGACGCCAGCAGCCGAGGAAACCCCACCAGCGCCAGAAGCGGCGCCCGTCGAGGAGCCAGCGATCAGCGCGGATGTCTCAGAGGAGGAACCCTCGGAGAAGGCGGCGCTCGAGGGGGCAGGGGTGGAGGATGAAGGTCAGGCTGACGGCGCGGAGGCCCAAGCCGTCGACGAGGAGGACGAGGGCGGCGGCCTCTCGCGGGAGGAGGCCGTACGCTGGCTGGAGATCGGCCTGGGCGCCGGCGTGGGCGCTCTAGTGATCCTATGGGCTGTTGCCCGTTTTCGGAGAAGTATCGGAAACCGACCGTAAGACAAAGGAGGCGATCAACATGAAGAAAGGAGTAGGGGTTCTGCTGATAGCGGGAGCGCTCTTGGCGCTCGTCCTGCTCGTGGCCTGTGGTTCAGACTCATCGGCCTCGTCGGACGGGTCGACGTCTGCGACGTCGTCGGAGCAGTCGTCATCGGCGCATTCGCTGGCGTCCGCTAGCCAGGCCAGTAACTCGGAGGCTGAGGGGCTAAGCGTGAGCGGCGAGGGGCGGGCTTCGGCTGCGCCCGACATGGCCGTGCTGGGCCTGGGCGTCTCGGCCAAGGCCGCCACGGTTAAGGCGGCCAACAGCCAGGCCCAGGAAGCCATGAGCGACTTGGCGGACTCGCTGGAGGACAACGGCGTCCAGGAGAAGGACATCCAGACCAGCCAGTTCAGCGTCTACCCGGAGTACGACTACCGCAACGATGAGCAGGTCCTGACAGGCTATCGAGTTACGCACATGCTCCAGGTGAAGGTGCGGGACATCGACAAGGCGGGCGAGGTCATCGACGATGCTGTAGAGGAGGGCGGCAACTTGCTCCAGGTGCAAAGCATCTCCTTCACCATCGACGACACCACAGCCCTGCGCAGTGAAGCCCGCGCGGAGGCAGTCGCCGATGCCCAGGCCAAGGCCGAGGAACTGGCCACTCTGGCGGGGGTGAGTATCGGTGAGCCTACCTACATCACCGAATCCATCTCCACGCCCTACTACCCGCAGCCTTACTACGATCGCGGTTTGGGCTACGCCATGGAGGAAGCGGCGGTTACCGAGATCAGCCTGGGCGAGCTCGAGGTAATTGTCAGCGTCCACATGACGTACACAATCGAGTAAGTATTTCGAAAGGAGACGGTCAATGAAGACAAGGATCACACTCTTGGCGTTGGTGGCAATGGGATTGACGGCTCTGGCTGTGGCCTGCGGCGACGCAGGGGCCAAGGTGACTGTCGATAAGGGTCTGGCAGCAGCCGCGGAACAGCGCGTAGAAGGCGAGGCCGCTTCGGAGCCCGCGTCGCTGGCTCTGCCGGTTGGAGCGGAAATGGGCGCTCCAGCAGCCGTGCCCGGCGTTCTGGGCACCAGAGCCGGCATGTCGGGGCCGTATGGCCTTGGAGGGGCCTTGGCTCCCTCTGCCCAAAGTGCCGTCGCTGGTCTAACCGTTCAAGGATTCGGACGGGCGACCGCAGCCGCCGACTCTGCCCGCGTGCAGTTCGTGGTCACGCAAGGCTACGACTACTACGCCGAGCCCTGGCCCGTACCCGAGGGGGAGGTGCCGCGCGAGATCGCTCCGGTCTCACCGCCGCCCGTCATCGAGGAAGACCTGGGGGCGCTGGTCGATGCCATCGAGGGCGAGGGGGTTTCGGAAGACGACATCGAGGTGAACATCTACCGAAACGACGGCTACCATGATCCCTACGGCCCGGTGGCGACAGCGCGGGTGACAGTGATCCTGCGCGATGTGGACAAGGTTGGGCCGGTGGTGGAGGCCGGTACGACGGCAGTGGAGCTGTTGACGGTGACATCGTCACGAGACGCAAGAGGAACGCTCTTCCTCCAGAACGTGGGAGTCCTATACAGCGTGGACGACTGCTCCGTTCTCCTGCGCGAGGCCCGCCAGGCAGCGGCGGAGGACGGCCGCGAGAACGCTGAGGGGCTGGCCGATGCGCTGGGGGTCTCCGTTGGCGATATCCTAGGCGCCTCCGAGTATGTCTACAGCCCCCTCGGGCTCTCGCCCTGCGATCCGGCCTTCGATACGTATTACCCCGAACCCTACGGCTATGAGGGCATGGCCTACGATCCGGCGATGCCGGCGGAGGTGCAGATCGTCTCCAACGTGAGCCTGACCTACGACATCGAATAGTGTCTAGCTTGGTGACTGGAGGGAGCGGACGGACCGACTCGTTCCGTTCTCTCCGGTTGCCCTGTCTCTTAGCGAATGCTAGAATGACGCCACCGAAGGCAGAGGTGGCTGGCCAGCGGTGGTTTTCAGTGTTTGCTCCATCTACGAGGAGACAAGCCAGGGGCATCTGGTAATCGGCCCCTTGGCAGACGGCCACAATCAAGACCCCCCGAGAAGAACGGACTGATCTCCATGGACTACATGCAGCAGGCCCTGGCCCTGGCGGGCCAGGCCCTTGGACGAGTCAGCCCCAATCCAGCGGTGGGCGCGGTCCTGGTGCGCGACGGTCGGCTGGTGGGCGAGGGCTTCACGCGGCCGCCGGGAGGGCCTCATGCCGAGGTCGTGGCTCTGGAGCAGGCAGGCGAGGCCGCTCGGGGCGCTACTCTCTACGTTAGCCTGGAGCCCTGCTGCCATCAGGGGCGGACGCCGCCCTGCACTGAGGCCATCATCGCTGCCGGCGTGGCCGAGGTGCACATGGCGATCCTTGATCCCGACCCCAACGTGAACGGTCGCGGTCGAGAGGAGCTAACGGCGGCGGGCATCGCTGTGCAGGTGGGCGAGTGCGAGGAGGAGGCGCGGCGGCTCAACGAGGCCTACATCAAGCACCGCACCAACGGCCTCCCGTTTGTCATCGCCAAGTTCGCCGCCAGCCTGGACGGTCGTATCGCTGCCGCCAGCGGCGATTCCCGCTGGATCAGCGGGCCTCAGAGCCTCGAGTGGGCCCATGAGCAGCGGACGACGGTAGATGCTATCATGGTGGGGGCGAATACCATCCTGGTGGACAACCCCCAGCTCACTGCTCGCCCCGGCGGGCAAGAGAGCGAACGTCAGCCCTTGCGGGTGGTGGTCGATAGCGGTGACCGCACGCCAGCGAACGCTCGCGTGCTTCAGGGGCCGGGGCGGGCACTCATCGCCACCAGTGATCGCTCCGAGCCTTCCTGGCGACAGGCCCTGGAGGCGGCTGGGGCGGAGGTGCTGGTGCTGCCCGGGGATGGCGACTTCCTTGACCTGAGGGCGCTGCTGAAGGCGCTGGCGGAACGAGGGGTCCTATCCCTGCTGGTGGAGGGAGGGGGCATCCTCCTGGGATCCGTCTTCGACCAGGGGCTGGTGGACAAGGTGCAGGTGATCATCGCGCCGATGATCATCGGTGCTGCCGAGGCACCAGCGGCTGTGGCTGGCCGGGGAGCCGATCGGCTGGCCCAAGCCTGGCGCCTGCGAGATGTGACGGTGGAACGATTGGGGGACGACATTCTTGTCACGGGATATCCAATGAAGAGGGGTGAGTAGATGTTCACGGGCATCGTTGAGGAGGCAGGCACGGTAAAGGAAGCGGAACGCGGGCGCTTGGTCATCGCCTGCAAGAAGGTCCTGCGGGGGACGCATCTGGGCGACAGCATTTCCATCAACGGGGTGGACCTGACTGTGGCTCACATGGAAGAGGACTGCTTCACGTCCAACGTCATGCCGGAGACCTATCGCCGCAGCAACCTGGGGCAGTTGAAGCCGGGCGATCTGGTGAACCTGGAGCGGGCCCTTACCCTCAGCGACCGGCTGGGCGGCCATGTGGTGCGGGGGGTAGTGGAGGCCACCGGCACTCTTCTCTCCATCACGCCCGAGGAGGACGCAGTCATAGCCCGCTACTCCGCCCCGCCCGAGATCATGCGCTACGTCATCGTCAAGGGACCCATCGCTGTGGACGGCGTGAGCCTTACGGTGATAGACCGCGATGAGAGTTCGTTCGCTGTGTCCCTGGTGCTCTACACACAGGATGTTACTAACCTCACTCGCAAACAACCAGGAGATACGGTAAACTTAGAATCAGACATTATAGCTCGCTACGTCGATCAACTGCTCAAGGAGTCGGGCTCTGACTTGGCGAATACGTAGTGAGTAGTGAGCAGAGACCCGGCCAGGGGAGCGAGGGGTAGAGTCATGGTGATGGGAACCGTTGATGAGGCAATTCAGGAGTATCGTCAGGGGCACTTCGTTATCATTGTCGATGACGAGGACAGAGAGAACGAAGGAGATCTCACTCTTGCCGCCCAGTTCGTGACGCCCGAGGCTATCAACTTCATGACCAGATACGGTCGCGGCCTCGTCTGCATTCCGATGACGGGCGAGCGACTGGATGAGCTGCGGATCCCGATGATGGTGGGCGACAACAAGTCGCGCTTTGGCACCGCCTTCACCGTTTCCGTGGAGGCGCGTGACGGCGTCAGCACGGGCATATCGGCCCACGATCGGGCGCGGACGGTGCGTGTTCTCATCGATTCGGCCACCAGACCCGAGGATCTGGTGATGCCGGGCCATATGTTCCCGTTGCGCGCCCGCGAAGGAGGAGTGCTGGTGCGAGCAGGCCAGACCGAGGCCGCGATGGACCTGGCCCGTTTGGCT
Organism: Dehalococcoidia bacterium; assembly: GCA_020356025.1. Classification (GTDB taxonomy): domain Bacteria; phylum Chloroflexota; class Dehalococcoidia; order SM23-28-2; family SM23-28-2; genus SM23-28-2. The sequence goes on from CP070630.1 coordinate 1,494,425, forward strand.
GGACTCTATCCGGCGGCGGTGCTCTGCGAGATCATGAAGGCTGACGGCACGATGGCTCGTCTGCGCGACCTCAAGCGGTTTGCTGGGCGTCATCATCTGAAGATTATCAGCGTCAACCAGCTTATCGCCTATCGCGTCCAACGTGAGAGGTTGGTGCGGCGAATGGCCGAGACTACGATACCCACCCGCTGGGGTGAGGTTCGCCTCATCGCCTACCGCAGTATCATAGACCCCGACGAGCATGCCGCGCTGGTGATAGGTGATATTTCAACGCCCGAGCCGGTGCTGGTGCGTGTGCACAGCCAGTGCGTCACGGGTGACGTTTTCCACAGCCTGCGCTGCGACTGCGGCGAGCAGGTGGAACTGGCCATGGAACGCATCGCGGAGGAGGGAAGAGGGGCCTTCATCTACATGCGCCAGGAAGGGCGGGGCATCGGCTTCTGCAACAAGATCCGAGCCTATGCTCTCCAGGATGGGCAGGGTCTGGACACGGTGGAGGCCAACGAGGCCCTGGGCTTCGCCGCCGACCGCCGCGACTACGGCATCGGCATGCAGATCCTGGTGGACCTGGGGCTTAAGCAGATCCGCCTGCTCACTAACAACCCCTCGAAGCGGGTGGGCCTGGAAGGCTACGGCCTGGAGGTGGTGGAGCGAATCCCCATTGTCGCTCCGCCGAACCCTCACAACATGCGCTACCTAGAGACCAAGCGCGATAAGTTGGGCCACTTGCTGGATGTCATGTCCTGACAGGAGGTATTTCTTGGCCGGCACGACCTTCGAAGGACATCTGCGAGGCGAAGGCTTGAGCATAGCTATCGTCGTCTCGCGCTTCAACGATCTGATAACCCGCCAGCTCCTGGCGGGCGCGCAGGATGGCCTGAGACGCCATGACGTGGAGGAGGAGAGGGTGGACGTGGCCTGGGTGCCCGGTTCCTTCGAGATCCCCTTGGTCGCTCGCAAGCTCGCCGAGAGTAGCCGTTACCAGGCGGTGGTCTGCCTGGGGGCGGTCATCCGCGGAGAGACGCCTCACTTCGAGTACGTAGCAGGCCAGGTCAGCAGCGGCATCGCCCGGGTGGGTCTGGAGACGGGCGTGCCCGTTATCTTCGGCATCATCACCGCCGACAGCCTGGAGGAAGCCCTGGAGCGAGTGGGTGGGAAGATGGGCAACAAAGGCTACGATGCGGCGGTGTCAGCCATCGAGATGGCCAACCTGATGCGGGGGATGGCCGGCGGCTAGGCGCTGCCTTCGTGAGCGTTGCCCCTGCGGGGATTGGCAGCTTTGTCCTGGGGAAAGTCTTGCGCTGGGTCTCTTAGCGGTTATTCGGTCATCCGATAGACGTGGTCACCGCCTCGGCAGCGCTCCTGCACCTTGATCCCCACCGAGTCCCCTGGGCCGGCCTCTTGGACGCTCTCGTGCTCGATCTGCATTGAGTCCACCGCCTGCTGGAGGTCGGTGGTGTGGCCCTTGATGTGGATGGTATCGCCCACCTTGAGGCGGCCGCTGAGGTCAATGCCGGCCACACCTATGCGGGCGAAGTAGTCTCTTACCCGACCGATCTCTTCTTCTTCAGCCATGGCAGCCTCCATTCGCCTGGCCAAACGCACTCCTTTGAGAGGGAATTTACCACTGGTGGGCAAGATTTTCAATAGTCTGTGGGGCAAAACATGGCATAGTTCATTGTGCCTTTCAGACATGCCTTTAAGTGGGGAAAATGCTGCAAAACAGCGCTTACAATTGTTGACACTGAGGCTTGCCCATTATACAATCTGCCATGCGCGTCGAAACTCTTCGAAGTTTTGAGGACTTTTAGGGAGGTTTGAATGCGAACTCGGCCAGCTGCTGAGTCCACGCAAGATCAGAGTCGCCCTAGCCGCTGGATCAGCTTGAGCCGGGCATGCAATCTCTTGGGGGTGAACGAATCGACCTTGCGTCGCTGGGCTGATGCTGGCTACGTTCGCTCCTTCCGCACCCCGGGTGGTCATCGCCGCTTTGCCGAAGACGACCTACGAGCCCTCATGGCTGGCCAAGGGCGACCGGGCCCTGCCAGCTACGGCTCCCTGGGCCATCTGGCTCTGATGCGCATTCGTCGCCGCCTTCAGCGGGGCAAGAAGCAGCAGGCCCACTGGTACACAGGCGTGACTGAGGGCGACAAGGAGCGATTCCGTTCCCTGGGCCAGCGCCTGGTGAATCTAGTCTCCGAGTACCTGGGTCGGGGAAGCCGCCGCTCTCGTCTCATGGAGGAGGCGCGCCAGATTGGCCAGCAGTACGGAAAGGAGTTCGCCGATAAGCAGCTCCCCGTACGTGACGCCGTGGAGGCCTTCATTTTCTTCCGCAAGGGGCTGGATGACGCGGCCATAGAGCTGGCGCATCGGGGCAATCTATCGGCGGAGGAAGCGGTGGAGGTGTGGGAGCTCATGGCTGGCCTGGCCGACCAAATCCTCCTGGCGATGGCGGGCGCCTACGAAAAGGTGCGACCCGCGCAGGCTGCTTCGGCGCGCTAGCAGCCGTTCTCCCCGGCGGCCAAGTCGCAAGATGCTCGATTCGATTCGCGCCGTTGCCTTCGACTGCTACGGCACCATCATCCGGTTCACCACTTCCGATTTCATCCGCACCATGGCCGAGATCGCCCGCGCCCAGGGCCTTGAGGTCGACTCGGAGGCCCTCTGGGACCGGTTTGTGAAGGCGGCTTTCGTCTTTCGGGGCGAGAACGTGGCCAAGCCCATCTATCGCCGCTACGATGAGGCCTGGGCTTTCCAGTTCGAGCGAGCAACACGGGATCTGGGCTTCGAGAGCGATGGCGGTCTGGCCGCGCTTCGCCTCAAGGAGAAGCTGTCCGAGGCCGAGGCCTATGCGGAGGTGGCCGAGGTGGTGGAAGCGCTGCGAAGTCGCTATCGGCTGGCCGTCCTGTCCAACGCCGATGACGATTTCCTCCACGCCTGCCTGGCCAGGAACGGCTTGCAGTTTGAGGTCGTGGTCTCCTCGGAGGTGGCTCAGGCCCTCAAGCCGGACCCAGCCATCTTCGCCTATCTGGTGGGGGTGCTGGACCTGGAGCGCCACCAGATCCTCTACGTTGGCGACAGTCCGATGCCCGACATCGTGGGTGCCCGGCAGGCGGGGGTCCTGGTGGCCTGGCTGAATCGCGCTGGCCGTCCCCTGCCTGAGGACATGCCCGAGCCCGACCTCCAGGTTGACAGTCTGCGCGACCTTCTGGCTGCACTCCCGAGCCGATAGTCGTAGGGGGCTCAGTCCATCTTGTATGCCTGTCGGGGTTGGTGTATACTTTTGTCTAACTGCATACTCACCTGACTACACGACGATAGGTGGTTGTCATGAATGTTTCTTGTCTGCAAGAGAATCTCACCAAGGGTCTGTCTATTGTTGGCCGAGCGGTGGCGGCTCGCAGCACACTGCCTCAGACCTCTCACGTCCTCATCGCCACCGACGACGGTCGACTCAAACTAGCGGCGACTAATTTAGAGATCGCCATCACCTCATGGATTGGCGCCAAGGTGGAGGAGGAAGGGTCGATTACTGTGCCTGCCCGCCTCCTGGGCGATTTCGTCAACTCGCTGCCCAACGAGCGCATCGAAATGACCCTGGCTCCACGGGCCAGGCAGTTGCGCATTGTCTGCGCCCGCAACGAGGCTGCCGTGGCCGGCATGGATGCGAGCGACTTCCCGCCCATCCCCGCCATCCGCGAAGGGGTGGGCCTTACTCTCGATCCTCTGAGCCTGCGCACCGCCATCAATCAGGTAGAGTTCGCCGCTGCCGCCGACGACACTCGTCCGGTGCTTACGGGCATTCATCTGCTCAGGGAGGAGCGCAACCTCACCCTGGCCGCCGCCGATGGTTTCCGCCTGGCCGTGCATACCCTCTCTCTGGAAGAGGAGGCGTCCGAGCGTACTGAGGTGATCATTCCTGCTCGGGCGATGCGAGAGGTCAACCGGCTCCTGGCCGATGAGGAAGAGCCGATCGAGATGACGATCAACAGCAGCCGCAGCCAGGTTCTGTTTCGCCTCAAGAATGTGGAACTGGTGGCCCAGCTTATCCAGGGCACTTTCCCCAACTACAGCCAGCTAATCCCTAAGGATCACACCTGCCGCGCCGTTGTCGATGTGGCCGAGTTCCTGCGGGAGACGCGTATCGCCGCTATCTTCGCCCGCGACGGTAGCGGCATCATCCGCGTCCAGGTCACGCCGGGCGAGGAGCTATCGCCAGGCAAGCTGATCATCTCCGCTAAGGCCGAGGAACTCGGCGACAACCGCGGCGAGATCGATGCCTCTATGGAGGGTGAGGAGGCGAAGATCGCCTTCAACAGCAGGTACCTCCAGGATGTACTCCAGGTGCTGGATTGCAGCCAGGTGGCCCTGGAGACGTCCGGTCCCTCCAGCCCCGGCGTCCTGCGACCGGTGGGCCAGGAGAACTACGTCCACGTGGTCATGCCGATGTTCGTTCAATGGTGACGTAGGTAGGCAGGACGCCTCGGATCTCGATCCGACCACGATACGCAGCCACTCGGATAGACAGGGCCTTTAGGGCTTGCTGCCTGTCCTGGAAGTGCAGGCGGGCCAGGTTCTCACGCACTCGCTGGCAGAACTCTTGAACCCTGTCCTCAGCCAACTCGATTTCTTCGAGGGTTCGCTTCTGTCTCTCCAGCTCCTCTAGCTCCTCCTGGAGGCTATGGCGCTTCTGTTTCAGCGGGCCGCTCTTTCGGCGGACGTAGTCGTCGTCGATCTCGCCGTACATGTAGAGGGTGATCAAACGCTGCTCTTGGTCGGCGCACGCATGGATCTCCCGGCGGATAGCGGGTCAGCCCGTGAGGCCGGCTTCGGAGGGGGTGGGTTCTGGCGCGTCGGTAGTGCCGCGGCGAGTGGCCTTAACGACGTACATTGCGCCATCTGCCTTCTGCACTAGCTCATCGCCGTTTTGGCCGTCCCAGGGGAAGCCCGACACTCCCAGTGATACGGTCAGCTTGATGGATTGCCCGTCCCGCTCGCAGACGGAGGTAACTTCCAGCATTCGCCGGATGCGCGTGGCCACGACGAAAGCCCCACGCCTATCAGTCTCCGGCATGGTCACGCCGAACTCGTCGTCGCCCAAGCGGGCAGGGATGTCAGTGGCACGGGTGCACTTCAGTATCACTTTGGCCAGCTTGGCCAAAGCCGCGTCTCCTGTCTGGCGCCCGTAGGCTTCGTTTATGCCCTCCAGCCGGTCGACATCCAGCACCAGAACGGCCAAGGGGCACTGCAAACTGCGGGACCGCTCAACCTCCCGTTCCAAACGTTCGAAGAAATAGCCTCGGTTGAAGAGCTGAGTCAGGTCGTCCCGCATGGCCGGGTCCTGCAGCTCGAGAGTGTCGACGAACGACTGCGCCCGGCGGTGTTGCGCCTGCGTTACGTGGTTCTTGCGAGATACGGCAGCCAGCTCATAGGCAGTCAAGGTGGCGGCAGCGAAGATCAGGACGTTTAGGATGTAAAACTCCCAGCCTAGATTGGCTGCGTGTGCCAGCGAGAGTATGGCGACTCCAGCAATGGCGAGTATCGCCCCACCGGCTCGGAGTTGCCAACGCAAGCGGGCTAGGTCGCCGCCAGGTGCGCTGCGTTGGTCAGATCGCCTTGTGCTCCTGGAGACCCTCATCTCGGCGGGGGGGTCCTGTTCTGTACGTTGCATGAGAATAGCTCTAGGTTTCCTCTTTCTCCAGCGCTCCTTTCTTTTAGGACGCCACAATTCGCTCCGCGTTACAACGGGTTTACTCCGTGACCAGTTTAATGGCGTTCATGGGGCACTAGATTCGATGCTGGCTTGGGGGCGAGCGGGCGTAGGTTCGGGACGGCCCTGGCGCGCTTCTCCAAGTTCATACCCAGCGTCGCATGTGCACGGTTGGGCTGGGAAACGGGAGACCTTCCACGACTCGGTCTGACGTGCGTGCTCATGCTCGTTCGGCGGAAATGTAACAATAGCGGGCCGCGGTGAGTCTCTTCATAGGGTGGGCAGGTTCAGCTTACCCGTACGTTCGCTGGGTCTTGTCTTCATCATTACCATAGGCAGGTGGCTATGAGAATACTGGCAGTAGATGACGAACCCGAGGTTGTCGACGTAGTGCGACTTTGCTTCAATCTCCGCTGGCCGGAAGCGGAAGTGATCTCCGCTGGTACCGGCCAGGAGGCGCTGACCGCTATTGAGGAGCAGGCGCCCGACCTGGTGCTGCTGGACATCATGCTTCCAGATATGGACGGGTTCGAGGTGTGTGAAGAGGCGCGGCGCTTCTCCGACGTTCCGATCATCATGCTTACCGCCCGCGACGCAGAGGTGGAGCGAGTGCGTGGGCTGGAGATGGGAGCCGACGATTACATCACCAAGCCCTTCAGCCACTTGGAGCTGCTGGCGCGATCGCGGGCGGTTCTGCGTCGCTATCAGAGCCAGCCGCCCGCCGAGGGCGAGGCATTCGAGGCGGGTAACTTCCAGATCGACTACGGCACTCGCAGGGTGACAGTGGGGGACGAGCAGGTGAGGCTTACCCCCATCGAGTACGGTCTGCTCTATCACCTGACCCGCAACGCCGGTCGGGTGCTGCCTCATCGCACCCTGCTGGCCAAGGTCTGGGGCCGGGAGTACACCAGCGAGCTGGACTACCTGAAGGTCTACATCCGGCGCCTTCGCCACAAGCTCGGCGAGGAGATGGACGCCACCATCGCTATCGAGAGCGAGAGAGGGGTTGGCTACCGGCTGGTGCCCACCGACTGCCAAACGCAGCAGCGCGCGCCTGGTGCGGTAGGCTGACGCTCGTCAGCCGCCGCCGGCTGTCATTCTCTGTTTCGTCCTCTTGCGGCCTCGCTGTTGGAGATCCGCTCCCTTTTCCCCAGCAATAGCCTCGCATAGCGAATTTTATTCGTGGCGGGGAGAACGTGTAACAGGAGCGTGGCTGCGGTGTCTTTATGTTTAGAGAACCTGTCGAGTCAGCTCATGTTTCGTATCAGACGGTATCCCTTTGCCAGCGACCCTCTGCGAGGGGTGCGCTTTCTCAAGCGATGGGTGAGGGTTGGTGCATTCCTGGCTACCCTCACTCTTGTGTTGCTTTACCTGTTCGCCTTCGACCTGTCTGTACAACAGGCCGTCCTCATCTTCCTTACGATGGCGGTCACTGCTGTCCTGGCCATCGAGCTAGGCTTCACGCACATTCTTCGTCTGACCAGAGCAAGCTTCTATCCGGTGAAGCTGGCCGTAGAGCTGAGCCCTTTGGGGGGCTTCAAAGAGGCCTGCCATCGCAGCACCGAGATGGTGGCCGAACTCCTGGGGGCAGAGGCGGCCGTGGTGGCGTGGGTACACAGCGAGCTGCAAGAGCTGGAGCCGCTGGCCAGTGCAGGCTTGCCTGAGCAGTGGCTCAAGGTGGCTCCCCACGTCCGCCTGACCGAAAGCGGGCTCCAGGAGACGGTACTGCGCGGTCGGGTGGTCAGCAAGCGAACGGCGACCGGAGATCGTTGGTTTTCCGGGCTCGGCGAATCGTATTCTGTGACCTACGTGCCTCTCCTATCCTCGGACAAAGTGATCGGCGTCCTTGGATTGGCCGGCGATAGCGGCACCTTCAATCCCAGGGACCGTCGGCTCCTAAGTGGTATCAGCGTCGCCATTGGCCTGGCCCTGGATAACGCTCGCTTGTACGATCAGGAGAGGAAGCGGGCTGAGCGGCTGCAAGAGTTGGCCCAAATGAGGAGCGAATTTCTCCTCACGGTCTCCCATGAGCTACGAACGCCTCTCACCGCGGTCAAGACATCAGCCGAGATGCTTCAGGAAGAGGATGACTCGCCAGCGAAGAGCCCACGGGGCCAGCTCATCCGCAATATTGTGCAAGGCGTCAGTCGCCTCAACACCCTCATCGGCGATCTGGTGAGCATGGCCCGCCTAAACAATAGCCAACTCCAGTTGAACCTGGAGCCTGCGGGAGCGGGCGAGATGGCAAGCGCCGCCTGCAACCTCGTTCGGCCGCTTATCCAAACGAAAAGGCAGACCCTCGATGCTCACTTCGACGTCCACGGGCCCAAGGTGCTGGTGGATTCGCGGCGCTTCGAGCAGATACTGGTGAACCTGCTATCCAACGCCCATCGCTTCACCCCTGCCGGTGGGCGCATCAGCGTCGACGTGCGCGAGGAAGAGGACGAGGTCATCATCGCTATATCCGATAGCGGTCCCGGCATCCCCGAGCACGAACGGGCGGTCATCTTCGAGCCCTTCTATCGGGGTAGAGAGGGCTCCGGCAGGCGTGTGCCCGGCGGCATGGGCATGGGCCTGGCTATCGCCAAATCTCTAGCAGAGCTGCACGGTGGGCGCATCTGGGTGGAGAGCGGCGAGAGCGGTAGCACCTTCTTCTTGGCCGTTCAGCGCTATCTGGAGCCCGCCGTCGAGCGTGTGAGGGCGGGGGCCATCTAGGCTTCCCGCCGCTGCCGCGTCATCTGCTTCGACTCCCCCTGGGTTCTTGCTCCAGCCCATAGGCTATAATGATGGCGCCTGCCTGTCGGCGAGCAGGGTTTTCATTCCGACAGGCCTCAGCAGCCTGGGAGCTTGCCATGAGAGTGCGCCGTCTCCAGCTAGCCGATTATCGCAACTTCCCTCGGCTGGACTTCTCTCTCCCCACCGGGCCAGTGGTCATCGTGGGAGGCAACGCCCAGGGCAAGAGCAATCTTCTGGAGGCGGTCTATCTCCTTTCGGCGATGCGTTCGCCTCGGGCCGACGGCGACGGCGAGCTGATCCGGCGGCAGGCCGCCCAGCTAGGGGAGACGCCGCCCCTGGCCCGCCTGGTGGCCGAAGTGGAGGGGCACAGTGAGCCTCTGCGACTGGAGATGGTTATCGTCGCCCGCGGCGGAGACCTGGGCTCGCCCCCTGCCCGGTCGGCCGGCGTCCCTCGCGCGAACAAGGTAGTGCGGGTGAACGGCGTCGCCAGGCGCCTGGCCGACGCCGTGGGTCAGCTCAACGCGGTGCTGTTCACGGCCCACGACATGGACGTGATAGACGGTCCACCATCCCTGCGCCGCCGCTATCTGGACATCACCATCTCTCAGGTGGATGGAGGCTACCTGCGGGCCCTTCAGCGCTACGCCAAGGTACTCCTCCAGCGCAACCATCTCCTGAAGCGAGTGCAAGAGGGCAGCGCCAGCAGGGAGGAGTTGGCCTTCTGGAGCCAGGAACTAGTCCGAGAGGGCAGCCACATCATCCGGGCGCGGGCTCAGACGGTGGCTACGCTGGGGCCGCTGGCCGCGGCTGCCCACGCCACCCTCACCGAGGGCCAGGAGGAACTGGAGCTGGTCTACCAGCCCCAGTTGGGAGGGGCGGTCGATGGCCTCCGAGCCGCCTCCCTCAGCCAGGACGAGTTGGCTGCGGCCTTCGCTCAGGTCGTAGGTCGCTGGGGCGAGCGGGAGATAGGGGCCGGGGTTTCCCTTGTGGGCCCTCACCGCGACGATCTGCTGTTCCACCTCAACGGCATCTCGGCGGCTACCTTCGCCTCGCGGGCTCAGCAGCGCACAGTCGCCTTAGCCCTGCGTCTGGCCGAGGCCCGCTATCTTCTGGAACGACGGGGCGAGTCGCCCGTGCTCCTCTTGGACGACGTCCTCTCGGAGCTGGACGGCCGGCGCCGGGCGGCGGTGCTGGCGGCCATTGCCGACTACGAACAGGTGCTGGTTACGGCCACGGACGTGGATCACTTCTTGGCGGACTTCCTGAAGGGCGCGACCCTATTCCAGGTGGCTGGAGGCTCGCTGGAAGCTAAGGCCGGGGCGTCCGGTGCCGAAACAGGGGAAGCCTCTTCTGGGACACCATCATTGTGAGGGCCGCCGGCACAACCTCAAAGACGGTGGGATAGCCAGGGTAGAAGTCGCCGTCGAGCTGCACTGGGAGAGGCGTCTCGCTGCGTACCTCCAGCCGGCGCACTCGTCGGTACAGGACGGGGCTTGCTCTCAGGTGCGCCTGGGCTGCTACCCGCAGGGTGTGGAAGATGATGTCCAGGGTATGGCGTCCCTGAAAGATGCACGCATCGAGAAGGCCGTCGTCAACGTAGGCGCGGGGTGTCACCTGGGTAACGCCGGCGTAGTGGCGGGTATTGCCCACCACCATCATCAGAAGCCGGGTCTCCAGTGGCTCACCATCGACGATCAGCTTGACCCGCTGGCCCCGATATGTCAGGGATTGGCCGATGGCCATGATGCCATAGGTAGCAGCGCCCAGATATCGCTTGACGTTCACGGGCAGGGAGGCGGCGATGCTCCCGTCCAGGCCGAGGCCGGCCATCATGAAGAAGTAGCGCTCTTCCTCCCCTGACGGCGAGCTGGCGCGACCAAGGTCAATGCGCCTTGCCTGGCCGCGTATCGCCACCTCCAGGGCAGCGATGGGCTGGCGAGGGATGCCCACCTCCTTGGCCCAGACGTTGGCTGTGCCCGCCGGGATGACCGCCAGGGCCGTTTCGCTGCCGGCCAGGCCGTTCGCTGCCTCGTTGAGGGTGCCGTCGCCACCGCAGATCACCACAAGCGAGCGTCCTTCCTGGGCGGCGCGGGCAGCCATAGCTATGGCGTCGCCTGATGAGCGCGTGAGAGCCCACTCCGCCTGCCAGCCCTGGCTGTGCAGCCAGTAAGCAGCCTCTCGCAGGTGGCGGCGGGAGGGCAGATTGGGGGCGACAGGATTAACGATTACGGTGGCCGACTGCATGAGCCATTCGCTCCAGGGCCATGCTAGCGCTCCGCCAGGCAGGGGGCAAGGGCATTCTGTCGTGGTAGCGGCTAGGTTCGCTCTGGGGTCGCTTGCTCCGCCGGCTCGGCGAGGGACGGCGGGCGCAGGCATTCCAGCTCGGCTTCGTCCCCCAGCACTATCAGGCGATCGCCCAACTCCAGGACGGTGGCTCCGCGCGGTCCCACCTGGATGGCGCCGCTGGACTTCTGAAGGGCGAGGACGGTGGCGCCAGGGCAGGACTGGAAGCATCCCTCGATCGTCATGCCGGCCAGTCCTGACTCTTTGCTTGCCTCCAGTTCGGCCAGGATCTGCTCGCCGTGGCGGCCAGTGGCCAGGGTGTCGATGAAGTCCACCATCAGGGGCTGAAGGGCGGAAAGGGCCATGCGGCGGCCGCCGATGCTGTAGGGCGAGATGACTCGATCGGCGCCCGCCCGCAGCATTGGCGTCGTGCTGGCGGGCTGACCCACGCGGGCGACCACGAATAGGCGGGGGTTGAGGGCCTTGGCGGTGAGGACGATGTAGGTGTTGCCGGAGTCGGAGTCGGAGGCGGCCAGCAGGCAGTAGGCACGCTGGATGCCGGCCTCGATGAGGACAGCGTCGGAGGTGGCGTCGCCTTCCAGCAGCAGGTAGTCGTGCTTGCGGGCTCGCTCTATGGCCTCGGGGTTGGAATCGACGATGACAAAGGGCACGTCCCGAGCTATGAAGTCGCGAACGATCTCCTCGCCCACGCGGCCGAAGCCGCAGAGGATGTAGTGATCATGTAGAGCCTCAATCTTGCCTTTCATTCTACGCACCCCCAGCACGTTCTCCAGTTCTCCCTCCACGGCGATCTGCATCACCGCAGTCAGGACGTACAAGATGACGATGACGCCCAAAATGATGATGACGATAGTAAATATTCGCCCGGCACTCCCCAGGGGATTGATCTCGCCGAAACCAGCGGTGGTCACCGCCGTGATCGTCTGGTACACGGCCTCGAGGAAGCTGAATCCCTCGATGGTCATGTAGCCAACGATCCCCACTGCCCACACGATGAGGGCGGCCGTGCCGCCAATGGCCAGCCTGCGCCAGGGTGTGAGCCTTTTCATCGGAAGGAACCTAAGTAGCCTGGCTGCCCAGGTGCTCGCGCTCCTGCTCCGCCACGTGCTCTACCGGGATGCACTGTCCGACCTCTCCATCTAGGCGATCCCGGCACTCTCATCCGGCCGAACAGCAGTCCCCTTGTCTGTGGCCGCCCGCTCGGTGGGGGATGGTGGGTGCAGGGCCTCCAGTTCTGCTTCGTACCCCAGCACTATCAGGCGGTCGCCCAACTCCAGGACGGTGGTTCCGCGCGGGCCCACCTGGATGGCGCCGCTGGCCTTCTGAAGGGCGAGGACGGTGGCGCCGGGGCAGGTCTCGAAGCATTTCTTGATGGTCATGCCGGCCAGCCCCGACTCTTCACTTGCCTCCAGTTCGGCCAGGATCTGCTCGCCGTGGCGGCCGGTGGCCAGGGTGTCGATGAAGTCCACCACCAGGGGCTGAAGGGCGGAAAGGGCCATGCGGCGGCCGCCGATGCTGTAGGGCGAGATGACTCGATCGGCGCCCGCCCGCAGCATTGGCGTCGTGCTGGCCGGCTGACCCACGCGGGCCACCACGAACAGGCCGGGGTTGAGGGCCTTGGCGGTGAGGACGATATAGGTGTTGCCGGTGTCGGAGTCGGAAGCGGCCAGCAGGCACTGGGCGCGCTGGATGCCGGCCTCGATGAGGGCGGCGTCGGAGGTAGCGTCGCCTTCCACCAGCAGGCAGTCCTGCTTGCGGGCGCTCTCTATGGCCTCGGGGTTGGAATCGATGATGACGAAGGGTACACGACGAGCTGCCAAGTCGCGGGCGATCTCCTGACCCACGCGGCCGAAGCCGCAGAGGATGTAGTGGTCACTTAGAGCCTCGATCTTTCCCTTCATTCTACGCAGCCCTAGAGCCAAGCCCAGGTCTCCTTCCACCACCAGGGCCACGAGCGCAGTCAAGATGTAGAAGGCCACGCCCACACCCAGCAATATGAGAAAGATGGTGAAAATGCGTCCGCTGTTGTCAAGAGGCTGTATCTCGTGGAAACCGACGGTGGTGATCGAGATGACCGTCATGTAGAGGGCATCCAAGAAGGACCAGCCCTCGATGAACATGTAGCCCATAATGCCCAGAGTGAGGAGGCCGGCGAGCAGAAAGGCCGATACCAGCATGCGCCGCTCCGGGGTAATGGGCGCTACTATTGGTCGGATGGGCCTTCGCATGTGCTATCCTTGGCTCTCAACAGCAATTCCAGATACCTGCGAACCGCCGAAGACGGCTCCTCCTCAGGCGCCGCTGATCCGTTTGCGCTTCTGCGCCACATAGTCCACCATGACGTACTGGCCCAGCTTATCGGGTGTAGTGTAGAACACCCGCCCTTCGTTTATCCTGGCGATCTGATTGACGAACTCCTTAAGGTAATAGTTGCGGTCGAGCATGAAGGTGTTGATGACGATCCCCTTGCGAGTGGCGCGGCGCACCTCTCTGAGGGTCTCGCGGATGGTGATGGGGCTGGGTGGGTAGGCGAAGTAGGAGCGCCCGTGCTCCAGGTGAGCGGTTGGCTCGCCATCCGAGATCATGATCACCTGGCGGGTGCCTGCCTTGTGCCTGGCCAGGAGCCGCTGGGCCAGCATGAGAGCGTGGTGCATGTTGGTGCCAAGCACCGACTCGTCCCAGCGAAGGTAGGGAAGCTGATCGGCGGTCAGCTCGTGGGCGTAGGCGGAGAAGCCCAGGATGTAGAGGGTGTCGCGGGGGAACTGGCTGCGAATGAGGTTGTTCAGGGCCAGTGCCACTTTCTTGGCGGCCTGAAAGCTACCGCGCACGGCCATCGACCAGGAGAGGTCGAGCATCATCACCGTGGCCGTCTGGGTGAGCTGCTCCGAGTGGTAGACCTCGAAGTCGTCTTTGTCCAGGCGCAGCGGCAGGTCGGGCCCCTGGCGGAAGACGGCGTTCATCATGGTCTGACCCAGGTGGAGGTCGAAGCGGTCGCCGAACTCGTAGCGCTTGGTCTCGTCCGTGCGGTCGCCGCCCGAGCCGCGCTCGCGCAGGGGATGCTTGCCGTGGTCGCCTTTCTTGAGCTGGGCGTAGATCTCGCCCAGGGCCTTCTGGCCGATCTTGCGGATGGCGCGAGGGGTGAGTTCCCATCCGCCAGAGGCGGACTTGCGGCGGATGTAGCCCGCCTCCTCCAGCACCTCCAGGAATTGCTTGAGCTGGCGGAAGGTCTCGTGGGCCTCCTCGCCCAGGAGTTCCCGTAGCTTATCTTCGTCGATGTCGTCAAGGTTGCCGCCGTACTGGATGCGCTCCAGTTGTCTCTCCAGCTGGTCCAGCCCCTCGAGGCGGTCCATGAGGTCCAAGGCCTGGAGGAGGTCCAGTTCTTCATCGCCACGGAAGGGATAGCGGCTGCCCAGGTCGCGTATGGGGTAGAGGATGTCCAGGTTGACGGCCAGCTCGTGCAGGTCGTGCTGAAGCTCGGGGTTGCCGACCTTTTCCATCAGCAGATCTTGAAGCTGGCGGCGCATGTCGGCGGGCAGGCTGTCGAGGAGGCTCTGCATGACGGCGATCTGGTGCTGCATCTGGCCGACCAGGTCGTCCAGGCTCTCAGGCGGGCTGGGCCCGAACATGTCGCCGTATTTCTGTATGAACTGCTGGAGGTCGGGCTGGCCGCCGGCCATCTTCTCCGAGAGCATCTGGTTCAGCTCGCGCACCATCTCCTTGAGGCGCCGCATCTCTTCGGGGGTCAGGCTGGCGATCTGGCCGGATAGGTCCTTGAAGAAGGTGTCCATCATCGCCTGCTTGAGCATCTGCATGAGCTCCTGGAACTTGCGGCCAGCCTCGGGGTCCATGAACTCGTAGTTCTGCAGCTCCTTCACCTGACCGCCTACGTCCTCAGGCAGGTTCTCCAGGTGGTCCTTCCTCTTCTCGGCGATGTCCTTGAGCATCTGGGCGAACCGGCGATCCGGTTGACCCTGTTCGACGCTGGCGTCCTTCAGCGCCTCCTGGAAGGCCCGGAGGGGGCTCTCCCTTCCCTCAAGCTGGCGGGTGGCCTCGTCCAGCCGCCGCTCGACGGTCTCCTTCTCCAGACCGACGATCTCTTGCAGGCGCTTCTGAATGTCGTCGAACGCTGAGCTCAGGTCGTAGTGGTCGAGCATCTGGCGGCGCTGCTGGCGAAGCTGCTGCAGGAGCTGGCGCAGGCCCTGGAAGCGCTGGCCCAGGGGGTCGCGCATGCCCCGCTGCAACAGGTTTCGCAGGGCGTGCTGCAGGTCACCGAAGTTCATCAGGTCGTCGGTGATGCTGGCCAGAACGTCGTCCGCGTCCAGGGGCGGCACGTCCTGGCTGCCGTCCCACTCTGAGTAGCGGTAGGCGTACATCCTACCCCCTGTACTGCGCTCTTCCAGCGATCTTGTCCTTGTTGAGACGACGGTTCAGGTGCAGGCCCTCCAGCACGAACTCCACCGCCGCGGCCACCAGGCCGGGGTTGCGGCCCGCCTCCAGCTTGGCGACGGCCTCGCGCATGCCCTCCACCTGCTTGACGATGCGCACATACTCGGCCGAGGGCATCGTATCGGCCACTTCAAGCATGAACCCTTCCTTGAAGCAGGCCACCACCGGCTCGAGCTCGCTGAGGCTGAGATAGCGGTTGAACACAGTGGCCACGGCGCTCTGGATGAACTTCTCGATGATCTGCTCTTCTCGCCCCTCCTCCACCGTCTCGAACTCCAGCTTGCCGCTGATGGAGGGGATGATGTAGGGCAGGTCGCTGATGCGGGGCACGATGTCTCGCTCCTGGAGGCGAATGGCACGGCGGAGGGCGTTGGCCAGGAGGCTCTCGTAGCCGGCGATGGAGGCGCGCACCGAGACGCCGGAGCGCTGGTTGATATCGGGGCTGCGGCGAGCCAGGCGGGTGATCTCGGCCACCACTTCCTTCATGTAGGGCGGCACGTTCAGCGGGTGGCCGTCGCCTTCGAGGGGGGTGCGCTCCTGCTCGACGATGGCGATCTCGTACTCGGCGTTGCGGGGATAGTGGGTGCGAATCTGGGCGCCGTAGCGGTCCTTGAGGGGGGTGATGATGCGGCCGCGGTTGGTGTAGTCCTCGGGGTTGGCGCTGGCCACCACGAGGACGTCCAGGGGCAGGCGAATGCGATAGCCGCGGATCTGGACGTCGCGTTCCTCCATGATGTTGAGGAGGCCCACCTGGATGCGCTCCACCAGGTCGGGGAGCTCGTTGATGCAGAAGATGCCGCGATTGTGGCGCGGGACGAGGCCGTAGTGGATAGTCAGCTCATCGGAGAGGTAGCGACCCTCGGCCACCCTTACGGGGTCGACCTCGCCGATGAGGTCGGCGATGGTGATATCGGGGGTGGCGAGCTTCTCGCCGTAGCGCTCGTCGCGCCCCAGCCAGGCGATCTCCACGTCCTCGCCCTCTTCGGCCAGCCAGTCGCGGCAGCGCCTGCAGATGGGAGCGTAGGGGTTGTCGTTGATCTCGCAGCCGGCGATGGCCGGCACCTCGTCGTCCAGCAGTGATACGAGGGCGCGGATAAGGCGCGACTTGGCCTGCCCCCGCTCGCCCAGGAAGATGATGTCCTGGCCGGAGAGGATGGCGTTCTCCAGGTGGGGGACGACGGTGTCGTCAAAGCCAATGATCCCCGGGAAAAGCTTCTCGTTGGAGCGGATCTTCTCGATGAGGTTGCGGCGCATCTCCTCCTTGACGCTGCATACCTGGTAGCCGGAGCTGCGCAGCTCGCCAATGGTTGTCGGTTTCTTGCCGGTCACGTCGCTTCCTCGTGGCCTCCCCTCGGCTCGCTCGCTTGCCCTTCCTGGGCAAGGAAGCGAGCCACCTCGTCCCTGGCGAAGGTAGGCAGGGCTGTCCTGCCGCCGTCACGTCTGTCTATTATAACGCCCGCATCCCTTGGTGTAACCGTGCCGATGCGCGCGGCGGCTATGCCTGCCTCCTCCAGAGCGGCCAGGAGCCGGTCGCTGTCCGGCGGGGGCACGGCTATGAGCAGGGCGCCCGAAGCCAGCAGGCCCAGCGGGTCGAGCCCCGCCGCCTGGCAGACAGCCCGAGTGGCCGGCAGCACGGACACCGCCGCCTCTTCGAGCTGCATTCCCACTTCGGAGGCCTCGGCCATCTCATAGAGGGCGGTGGCCAGCCCCCCTTCGGTGGGGTCGTGCATGGCGTGGACGGCGGCCTTGTCCACCGCCAGGAGGGCCTCTCTGACCACGCTGATGCCCGGCTGGAAGATGTAGCCCCCGGCCGCCTCCAGCACGTCGGCGGCCACGCCCTTGCGGCGGAGGGCATCCGCGGCCTCGCGGGCGAGGACCGCCGTCCCCTCGATGGCGATGCCCTTGGTGAGGATGATGGCGTCGCCGGGCTGCGCTCCCGAGCCTCGCACCAGCCTGTCGCGCTCGACCTCGCCCAGCATCGCTCCCACCACGAGCGGGCGGTCGAGGCGGTAGGTGATCTCGAAGTGGCCGCCGACGAGCTCCACCTCCATCTGGCGGCAGGCG
>CP070630.1:1511784-1572613 GCA_020356025.1 Dehalococcoidia bacterium
AATGGGGCAACGCCTGCGACAACTGCCCGACGACAGCCACGCTGTGGTATGTGCCTGTGGGGGACGACGACTGCGACGGGTTCACTACTACCGTCGAAAACTACGTCGGCACCGACCCGGCGGACGCCTGCACCGACGACCCCGGCGTCCACGACGCCTGGCCGCTGGACATCAACATCGACACGTTCGTGACCGTGGTCGGCGACGTCTACGCCTATGCCGGGCGCATAGGTGCGACAGGCGGGCCGCCGCCTGACGCCAACTGGTCGCAACGCGTAGACCTCAACGAGGACAACTACATCACTGTGGTTGGCGACGTGCTCCTCTTCTCGGGGATGATGGGTGTGGAGTGCACGAACCCGTAGGGTGAGGACTGGTAAGCGAGGCGGATAACGCCTGCTCGACACGCGAAACAGAGGGGCGAGGCCTTCCAGAGGGAGGCCTCGCCCCTTCCTGCTGATGTACCAGGGGATGATCGGGGAGAGCTGCACGTAGGGTGCTGCGCCATGCGCCCTAGGCTGGAGTAGCTGCTGCCCGTTCTGTGCATGGCGACGGCCATGTTGGCGCGCCAACGCGCCTAGGCAGAATCCCCCTCGAATGGAACTTCACTCAGTTTGATAAGGATACCTCCGTCTCCAATGGCCACTCTCAGTTGAGCAGCGCTCGTTTCCACTAGACAGAAAGTGCTGCCCACATCGCTGTAACAATTGCGGGCGAACCGGCGTCCTATTCAACAAAGGAAGCGGGGGCGTTGGTGCCTGGACAAGAGTGGCACGCCTCTCCTAATCCGTGTGTCGAACCCCGCTAGCGCAGAGGAGTAGAAACGGACGCGCTGCGGTCAGCTCGACGATTACTGTCGACGCCAGCATGCCTGGCGGCTGGTAAGAGCGTAGCGATATCAGCCGCGGGGTGTTTCGGCTCGATGGGGAGGGTCGAGAAGGAGAAAAGGAGACGCCATGCTGGATCACGTAGACGTAGGACCGAGGTCGCTGGGTGCCTATACCCACATCATCGGTAAGGAGGTTGTGGAGGAAATAAGAGAACTGGCGGCACCTTTGAGGGGGGCCCGCATAGCTCACATCAACGCCACCACTTACGGTGGCGGGGTCTCCGAGCTGCTGAGGTCCATCGTGCCTCTGTACCGTGGCTTGGGCATTCAGGCCGACTGGAAGCTTATCTCAGCCCGCCCTGAGTTCTTCAACGTCACTAAAGACGTTCACAATGCCCTGCAAGGTGGATCCTGCAAGCTGACGGGGGCCGCTCGCGAAACGTACCTCATGTACAACACCCGCAACGCTCAGCTCCTGGATGAACAGTACGACTTCATCGTCGTGCATGACCCTCAGCCTGCCGCCATCCGCCATTTCCGAGGTCCGGCTGGGGCGAAGTGGATCTGGCGCTGCCACATCGATACCTCCGAACCGAATGAGACCGTCTTGGAGTTTCTGCTGCCATTCGTGGCCGAGTATGACGCTCTGGTATTCACGATGGATGCTTTCGTGCCGCCGCGACTGGAGCACCAGCGGGTGGTTACGATGACCCCGGCTATCGATCCTCTGAGCCCGAAGAATGTGGGGCTTTCAGAGGGGATATGTCAGGAGATCCGGGCCTGGAGGGGCATAGACCCCCGCCAGCCCCTTGTGACCCAGGTATCCCGCTTCGATCCCTGGAAGGACCCTCTGGGGGTGATTCAGGTGTACCGTATGGTGCGAGAGGAGGTGCCAGGCCTCCAGTTGGCCCTGCTCAGTTCCATGGCCTCAGATGACCCCGAGGTGTGGGAGATCTATTCTGAGATCATCGCCGCGACGCAGGGCGATGATGACATCCACGTGCTGACGAACTTGATCGGTGTGGGGGACATGGAGGTGTGCGCCTTCCAGACCTCGTCTGACGTGGTGATTCAGAAGTCGATCCGAGAGGGCTTTGGGCTGGTGGTCTCTGAGACGATGTGGAAGGGGACGCCAGTGGTGGCCAATCGCTCGGGCGGCATCCCCATCCAGATGGAGGACGGCGCGGGAGGTTTCCTTGTGGACGACACCGAGCAGTGCGCCGAGCGGGTGCTGTTCCTCCTGAGGAATCGCGAGGAGGCCCGGAAACGGGGGCTGGCCGGCCGGGAGAGGGTACGCCAGCGCTTTCTCATCACGCGCCTGCTGGCCGATGAGCTACGTCTGCTGGCAAGCCTGCCTCAAGAGGCGGAGAGCCCAGCTGCGCCTGCATCTCCCACTTCGGTCGCGGCCGGCTCTCTGCTCGTGTCATCAGACTGACATCACACTTGGCGTCGCATGCCATCCAGGGCCCCGGGGCTCGACTGGCTCCGGGGTCTCTGCTTTGGCAGGGGGTTCTGGTTCGCTGGCGGCTGGCGCCATCGTGTGGTTAGCGCTGGCGCGGGGTGGTCGCAGCAGAGAGCACTGCTGGTTGCTTCTCGTCTGGAGCCTCGGTTGGGGTGGTTAGCGGGTCGATAGCCTGTTCCCACTGCATCGCGTCGCAAGGCCGTGCTACCCGCTTAGCGTCGTACAGGGCGGTGTCTGCTGCCTTCACAAGTTCGTCGGCAGTTGCTCCGTCGTCCGGGAAGCAAGCTATGCCGGTGCTAAGGTCTAGCCAGCCTGCAGCGGGGTCGTCCATCTCCTTCAGCCTTGCGCTGACGCGCTTGTTTATGCGGTTGGCGATTTGCTGCGCTCTTGGCGAGGCGGCATTGAGTAGTATTGCCGCAAACTCGTCGCCGCCGTAGCGGAAGGAGAGGTCTGAGCGCCGTGTTCCGGTGCGGATGCAGTCAGCAAGGAGGCGGAGGGCATCGTCGCCCGCCTGGTGGCCGCGAGAGTCGTTGTAGTACTTGAAGTTGTCGACATCCATCATCAGCACGGCGAAGCGTCGCTTGTAGCGCTTGGAGCGCTCTAGCTCCTCAGTCAGGCGCTGGTAGAAGTGGGCGTGGTTGTAGAGGCCGGTGAGGCCGTCGGTGATGGCTCTTAGTTCCAGCTCGGCGTGCAATCTCTCGCGCTCCTCTTCCATCCGTTTGCGCTCGCTGATGTCGCGGGTGACGCCCTGGATGGCAATAGGGTTGCCGTCCGCGTCGCGCAGGAACTTCATGTTCATCTCGGTCCAGATGGTGGAGCCGTCCTTACAGTACATCTCGAGCTCGAGCTTCCGCGAGCGCGAGGTATCCTTGTTCTCCATCCTTTCCATGGCCAGCTCTTCGGCCAAGGTCTTCCTGGCAGCCTCGAGAGAGGCAGGGGTCATGGTTTCTGCGATAGAGGCACCCATTATTTCCTCAGCGGTGTAGCCTCGCATACGGGTGATGGCGGGGCTCATGTAGGTGTAGTTCAAGCCTAGGTCCACAATCCAGATGAGGTCTGATGTGTTCTCGGCAATTAGACGGTAGCGTTCCTCACTCTGTCGCAGCGCGTCCTCCATCTGCCTGCGCTCGCTGATGTCGCGGCCGGTGATCTGGACGCCGGCGTACTGGCCTTTGTCATCGAAGAGGGGATAACCGTTCCATTCCACCACTCTGGTTCCCGTGGGTGTGAGCTGGCGGTTGACGAACCCCTTTGCTGGCGCTTTCCTTGCTCTCGTCTCGCGGATGATCTGGGCAGTGACCTCTATGTCCTCGGGATGTAGCAAGGCCGTGGAGTCAGTACCCAGGAGTTCCTCTCTGGGCTTGCCATAGAATTGACAGGCGGCGTCGTTGAGGAAGGTCCAGTTGCCATGCTTGTCCAGCCTGGCGATTATGTCCCCGGTGAGGTTGGTAGTAGCGATGTATTCATCGGCGGATCTTCTGAGCTCCTGGGCATGGCGCTGCAATTCGTTATGCATCTGCAGCGCCTTGAGAGCTGTGGCCGCTTGGGCGACAAAGCCTTGGAGGAAGCTGATCTCCTCTGGAGGGAAGGTATGGGGCGCATAGTAAACGAAGGCCACTGTGCCCAAGAACTCGTCCTGAAATAGCACGGGAAAGGTCGCCACTGACCTTATGAGAGTTGCCTCGAAGTACCGCCGCACAGCCTCGGGTTCCCGTTCGTCGTTCTGGACGTCGGGCGACAGGTACGGTTGGCGGCTGCGCATGACTTCTAGGTTGCGTGGATCGGGTCGGTCGGGATCCAATGAGTCTATCCAGGCCTGGGTCACCGACAGACCCGCAAAACGCGACTGGTTTAGGGCGCGCAGCACAAAGCGGCCGCTATCGGCGTCGTAGACATCGATGCTTACGTAGTCGGTAGCGGTCGACCCAGCGATGGCCGTGGCCAGGTTGGCCAGGGCTGTTTGTAGGTCATCTGATTGAGCGAGTAGCTGAGCAGCGTTGGCGAGGGCGCTGAGCTTCTCGCCGTAGCGGCGGCTCCGGCTGGCGGTGAGGAACCGCTCCAGAATGATAGTGAGAGAAGGCGTCGCCGATTCCATGAAGCGCAGGATGGTAGCCCGGCCCTTATGCTCTTGGATCTCCCGGAGGATGCACATCTCCGACGCGCCCTCACTGGTGGGCATCGATAGGGCCAGAAATTCCCGCTCTTCATCATTGCAGGCGGTGGTGAAATCCTCCACTCGGTGGCCTATTAGGTTGAAGGCCACTGGCCCGCCCAGTTCCATGATCTGACGCTGCACTATCCACAGAGCAGTCTGGGTAAATTCGATGGCAGCACCGTTCCCTGCGTCGGTGGAAACGAGGAAATCCGCGTTCTCGGCATAGACCACCATCGCCTCGGCCACCCCCGTGGCCCGCCGGATGATGCTGGCCGCGCGGGTGAGCGTGTCCTCGTCGGCGAAGCCCTGGATGGCAATTCTAGCCAACTGGTGGAGTGCTTCAACGTCTTGGCGCATCTATCCAATCCAGAATCGACACGCTGGTGGTGACCGCCTGAAACAGAACGAGCAGCGCAGTAGTCAGAACGGCGCGTGCCTGGTCCGATCTCAGGCTAAACACCGTGGACGCTAATACTCTGGAAGCCGCGTTTGCCTTTAGCTTCATTAGTAAGACGCTTAGGTGAAAAATCGGTTACAGATTCTGGAGTCCCTTGAGAGACGAACGGCGGTATTGTAGGGAGCGTCAAACTCTCATGAGCCTGGTGGGCTGCTAGTGCTGCCCCTACGAGCATGTCGCCGCGCCAGAGTGCTCTGGTAGAATCTCTGTGAATCCAGCTGGAGGTAGCAGCATGATTAGACTTGGCATCGCCGCACTCCTTGGCGCTCTCGTGGGAGCCATCGTGGCTGCCGGCGTCTCCCTCCTGGCCTTCACCTACCCGGTGCAAGTGGAGGTCAGCAACATTCCCCTCGATGATAGTGGCAGCATCAGGGTCGGCGGCACAATCGAGACGGTGATAGGCGTCGGGGAACCAGGGGAGCCCCAAGCGAGCATCAGCGAGCTAGTTGGCTGGCGCGATGTCCAAACGCTTCAGTGTGCCTGCTCCCAGTCTCGATAGGCTGACACCGAGGGGAGAATGGCCATCCTGGGCCGTTGTTGACAGGGGCATCGCGCTGAGGCATGATGCCCGCGAAATCTCAGCGAGACGGCAGCGGTAAAGGAGGCGGTTCGATATGAGGCGATGGTTACTGCTTCTGGCCATCGTCGCCGGGAGCATTCTGCTGGGCCGACGGCTGGCGGGGCGGTTGCGAGAACACATGCAGTCTCTCCCCGAGCGGATGTGTTCGCACATGCAGCAGATGATGGAGAAGATGCCCGAGGAGTTCCCCTGAAAGGCTATGCTGTCTGGCGTGACCCAGACGAGGGAACAGATCGCGCGAATCCTTGCCATTCTGGAGGAGAGGCTACCCGCCCGCGAGCCTTCGCAGGCCGAAGGAGAGGCTGGAGAGGAGGGAACAGAGAGCGAAGGCCAGTAGACCAGCCGGGCCTGGTCATTTCATCTTGAGTCTTGCCAGAGGACAACCTACAGCGGACATGGGGCAAGGCAGGCACCTTATGACGCCGCCAAGGCACTTGACTTCGGTTCCCTTTTCCGCCTCGTATTTGCGGATATCATCCCGTAGTTTAGACATCGCCTTGCTACCTCCTTCCCCAGTATTCTATTGGATATTTCCCGGTTCAACTCGCAAGGAGATAGTCCCCGCCATGGCTGCTAGGCGGCCCAGGGATCGATGAGCACCTTGCCGTCGCTGGGAGCGTCGTTCAGTTCACGCAGCCAGGCCTCGGTTTCCGCCAGTGGGGCGATGCGGGTGATGATGTCCTGGCAGTGGATCTTGCCGGCGGCCAGCAGGTCGAGGGCGGCAGGGAACTGGCCGCCGCTGCCGAATACGCCCTCGATGCGTAGCTCGCGCGCCATGACCATGAGGCTAGATAGGGTGTATGACTTCTCGCTGTGGCCCACCACCAGCATCGTGCCGGCGGGGCGCAGGAAACCCAGGGCGGCGTTGGCGGCCTCTGGCACGCCTGTGCACTCGAACACGACGTGCGCGCCGAGGTCGGTCTCGGACCGCACTAGATCGGCCAAGTTGGCCGTGCTGGGGTCGACCACGTGGTCAGGTCCCAGCTTGGCGGCCAGTGCTCGGCGGCGCTCAACAGGTTCGCTGACGATGATCGGCTGCACCCCCCGGTCTCGGAGCACATCGATGATGAGAAGGCCGATGGGCCCTGCTCCGGTGACCACGGCCGCCTGGCCGGCCTCGATCCCCGATACGTTGGCGGCGTGCACGGCTACCGCCAGCGGCTCGGCGAGGGCGGCGTGGGCCATGTCGAGGCCCGGCGGCACCCGCAGGAGGGTGCTGTGGTGAGAGACCAGCAGTTCGGCGAATGCTCCCCGCCGGATGCCCCTGCCGAAGCCCTCGGGCTGGAGACAGAGCTGGGGTCGGCCAGCAAGGCAGTACTCGCACTGACCGCAGTTCCTGTGCTTGACCACCACCCGATCGCCGGGCTGCCAGCCGCTGACGTCGGGGCCGACGCTGAGCACCTCGGCCGACACCTCATGGCCGGGGGTAGTGCCGAGGAAGAAGATGCCCATGGCGAAGAGATGGACGTCACTGCCGCAGATGCCGCAGTAGCGAACCTTCATCAGCACCTCGCCCGGGGCAGGCTGGGGGTCGTCCACCTCCTCCATGACCAGCCCCTCTTGGCCGCGATAAACCAGCGCCTTCAACGGTCCGTCTCCTTCTGGCAGTTGGTGAGAGGCTAGGTATAAGGCCTGTTATCCCACCAATACAAGTAAGTTAACTATCTAAACGAAGCCCCCAATTTTCTGAGGAGATCTCATATCTTGATTGGTGGATTCAGATTGAATGCAGTGCAGAGATCGGGGATTTTGGGCGTCTGTGAGTTGGGACGTGCCTCTTCAAATGTGACTATTGTGCCGCCGTGGGCCTTGGCATGAGCAACCAGCCAGGGATCGGCACCCTTCAAAAAGCCAGCAGCCTGAGGCAAGCTATATTTCGCTTCCACGTGGTCCGCAATCTCTTGACAGGCAGCTTGAACGTCTGCATCGGGCTCTATGAACAATGTATCTTTCCGAGCATCCGCCCAATTGCTCAGTTCGTCGCTCGTTTCACTGTGAAGTTCGTCGTATACTAAGCTGGAGCTGGCAATAATACCCTCATCGGCTTTTTGATCTAAGAAGTCCCAAAATGCAGGTGCTATATCGAAGGCATAGAACTCGTTCTTCGATCTGATGAAAACGTCGGCATCGAGCCAGAAATCAGGCATATCCTAACTCGCCTGCAAATAGCCTGTTGCGCACATCTCCAACTGTTCTGACTTTGACGTTCAATAGCCGGGCTGCGTCGCGTTCAGACAGTCGCCCTTCAGCAGCCGCAGCCAACAAGGTCAAGGTGAAAGTGCTGCTATTACGAGCCAACAATGTTCTATGAAAATCGCCGCCGCTTTCGGTGCCCTTAGGCGTGATACGGGCCATCAAATCTTCATAATGAACCCGATACTCTTGGGACGAGAACTTCTTGTTTTCATAGGCTCTACGCAGGACAACAAACTTACTGACTCTATAGTGGGGCGCAAGTTTGTCTAGATTCGTTCCTACTTCTTCATCATCCTGCCACCGAACTTCGAAGTCGCTATTAGGCACTAGTATTTCCGCCGCTATTTGATCGCACTTCCGGTCAATGTGATTCTCCTGCTGCCAAGAAGGCTGCCTGTAGTCCAGATTGGATACGCCGCTTTCCCCTATCCACAGATGCGCGACTTCGTGGGCAAGGGTGAATATCTGGGCCGTCTTCCAGTCTCGTGCATTGATGAACACGAGCGGGGCCAAATCGTCACTTATCGCGAAGCCACGAAATTCTTGGACATCCAGCTTACGGTAGTTGTTGTTTTCAACGATGCTGCTCCGCAGCACAAGTATTCGTGACCGCTCCGCCCTGCGAATGAACTCTCGCAGAAATCCTTCCCAGTTTGGGGACTCCTGCCGCATGACGTTATTGATCCCCAAAGTGTTGACAATATCAGAGGCAATTGTTTGCACGCCATCAGTCAAGGCAAAGCGACCAATGAATGGGATAGATTCTGCCCCTTCGTCTTCTTGGTACTCTCGATACCATTGCTGCTTCCGAAGCACGTCGTACACCAGATCAAGAAAGGCGGGGCTAGGCGGACGCAACGGTGCGCCGGTGACGGTCCGCAGATCGGGCAGGGGGATGTCTTCAGACGGCGGCTCAGAGAGGAATAGAAATCCGAAGGGAACGTAAAGCTTCTGTGCTAGATTCTGTGCCTGACGAAGCGTTGGTCGCTCGTCGCCTCGTTCCCAAGCTGTGAACTTGGCAACGGCGACGTTGAGCTTCTCGGCAACCGCGTCGGCGGTTAGGTTGTTTCGCTCACGAGCCCACTTGACCAGCGCCGGCGTGACAAATGCTTCAGTCATGACGAGCCAGCCCTGCTTTAGCACACGATGAAATTGTTGTCAAGCGATGATTACGTTGTATAATGCCTGCCGCATCCTGAACAAGCCAGCGGTGGGCAGAGAGCGTTTGCAGGGGGAGGACGGACATGGCGACGATAGATGGCGGCGAGATGGTGGCCCGCATCCTGGAGCGAGAGGGCATCCGGGAGATATTCACCCTCCCTGGCGACGTGGATCTGATCCTCCGCGCCGCCGAAAGCCGCGGCTTCCGCATCATCGACACCCGCCATGAGCAGGCGGCGGGGCACATGGCCGATGGCTGGGCGCGAGTTACCGGTCGTCCCGGGGTAGCAGCAGTTACCTCCGGGCCGGGCGTCACCGACGTGGTCACTGCGGTGGCCAACGCATACGCAGACGCTATCCCTATGCTGGTCCTGGCCGGGCGCAGCGCAATAGTGGAGGACGAGACTGTGGCCCAGCAGTCGCTGCCCCAGGTGGAGATGATGAGGCCGATCACCAAGTGGGCCTATACTGTTCCTCGTCCTCAGCGCATCGCCGAGTTCACGGCGATGGCCTTGCGCCAGGCCACGACGGGGCGTCCAGGACCCGTTTTCCTGGACATCCCTGACGATGTGATGAAGGCTCAGGTGGAGGAGGAGAGGGTGTTCTTCCCCGAGGAGTACCGGCCCAAGGCGCCGCCGGCGGCTCAGACCGAGGCCATCGCCAAGGCGATGGATGCTCTGGAGAGCGCTCAGCGGCCGGTCATCCTGGCCGGAGGGGGCGTATGGTTCGCTCAGGCGGCGGACGAGCTGAGGGAGTTCGCCGCGCTGACCCAGATTCCCGTGCTGGCCAATGGTAAGGCCAGGGGCTGTGTCCCTGAGGATACGCCGCTCGGGTTCGGCGACTTCGTGCCCCTGGCGGCCGGCCAACCAGACGTCGTGCTCGTTTTGGGCGCCCGCCTGGGGCTCTTCACGGGCGGACGTTACCTCTCTCTGATTCCGGCGAGTGCCAAGGTGATCCAGGTGGACATCGAGGGCGAGGAGATAGGCCGGAACCGGGACGTCCAGTTGGGCATCGTGGGCGACTGCCGCGAGGTATTGCGTCAGTTGCTGGAGGGTGCCCGCCAGCACCCCTGGCCCCAGCGAGATGCCTGGCTGGAGGTTCTCGGCAGGACTCGCCAAGGGCGCTCACAGGCGTTCGCCGCTGGCCTGGCTTCCAGCGAGCCACCCATCCATCCCTTCCGGCTGGCCACCGAGGTTGCCCGCTTTCTGCCAGACGACGCGATCATCGCCGCCGACGGCGGCGAGGCCTGGGACTGGATGAACAGCGCTGCGGTGGTGAAGAGGCCAGGGCACTGGCTATCGCACGGCTATCTGGGCTGTCTGGGAGTTGGCCTTAGCTTCGGGATGGCGGCTAAGCTGGCCCATCCAAATAAGCCTGTGTTGGTGACCACCGGCGACGGGTCGATCGGGCTCAACTTCGCTGAGTTCCATACCGCCGCCAAGCACAACTTGCCCGTCGTGGTCGTGGTGTTCAACGACAAGGCCTGGGGCATGTGCAAGCACGGGCAGGAGATGGCCCGCGGCAAAGGGCAGACGGTGGCCACCGAGCTCGGCCTGGTGCACTATGAGAAGGCCGCTGAGGGCCTGGGGGCCTACGGCGAGCTGGTGGAGAAGCCAGCAGACATTGTGCCGGCCCTGAAGCGGGCCTTCAAGAGCGGAAAACCGGCCTGCCTGAACGTCCTCATCGACCCCGACGCGGTCTCGCCGGCCACCATAGGCGGCGCGGCGATGAGCAGCGCCATAATGGCTGCCGCTACCTAGGCCTCGCTGACGCCTTGCTCTGCCTCCGCGGGGGCGGTAGATTGTGAGCAAGCGATATGTTTGGCAGACGTCTGGTCAAACGGGCGGACTCGCAGGCGGAGGTTCGGCTGGCGGTTGCCGAGGACTGGCAAGGCTTTCTCGTTCTGGCGGGGGCCATGTACCAGGAATTCGAGGAGGAAGGGCCGCCCGGGCAGCGCCTGATGGAGCTGTTCGATCGTGCGCTAGCGCCTGACTCGCCCTTCAAGCTGTTCTTCGCCGTCGAAGGGGGCGAGCTGTGTGGCATGCTGTCGCTGGCTATCGCGCCTACCACTCAGGAGGCAGGGTGCTTTGCCTATCTCGACGACTTGTTCGTGCTGGAGCACTACCGCGGCCAGGGCATAGGGACGAAATTGATGCGCGAAGCGCTGAACCATGCGCGTAGGAGCGGTTGCATTCGGGTGGAGCTTGGCACGCGGCGGGACAACATCCGCGCCCGCCGTCTGTACGAGCGGTTGGGTTTTCGGGAAGTGGACGGTGTCAGGTACTGGCTGATGCTGCGCTAGAGGCGCGGCGGCGGCGCGGTCTCTTGTCCTTTCTTTCTTATGCATCTGCATCAATTAGCCGGCGAACTGGACGAGAAGGAGATCCTTGGCGCCGATGTCCCGATATCGGCCATCTGCAGTGACTCTCGTCGGGTCGCGCCGGGGGCCCTGTTCGTGGCCGTGCCCGGCTTTCGGGTCGATGGGCACGACTACATAAGCGAGGCGGTGGCAGGCGGCGCCGCGGCGGTGGTCGTTCAGGCCGACCGGCGGGCGAAGTGGCAGGCCGCCGTCGAGGGAGGCCGCCTGCCGGCCATCGTGGTGACCGACAGCCGTCGGGCTCTGGCGGCGCTGGCGGCCGCCTTCCACGGCCATCCGGGAAGGCGGCTGCGGGTCATCGGCGTCACCGGGACGGACGGTAAGACCACCACCATTCATCTTATCAGCGCTCTCCTGGAGGCAAGGGGCCATCGCACGGGCCTTCTGAGCACTGTCCACTGCAAGGTGGGCGATCGTCTCTTGCCCAACGAGTATCACTTCACCACGCCCGAGGCGCCTCAGGTGCAGGCTCTCCTGGCTGACATGGCAAGAGCCGGAGTCGATTACGCTATCCTGGAATCGAGTTCCCACGGCTTGGCCCTGCACCGCCTGGACGACTGCGAATACGATGTGGCGGTGGTGACCAACGTCACCGCCGATCACCTGGACTTTCACGGCTCGCGGGAGGAGTACCTGGCGGCCAAGGGTCGCCTGTTCGCCATGCTGGACGAGGCGGCTGACAAAGGGGCGGGCAAGGTGGCCGTGCTCAACGCCGACGAGCCCGCCGTCGCCCACTTCGCTGGCCTCACGCGGGCTCGCATCGTGACGTATGGTGTGCAGAAGGCGGCCGACGTCCAGGCGGCGGATATCGCTCCCACCGAGTGGGGTTCCCGCTTTCGTCTCCGGGCGGAAGGGAGCGAGCTGGAGGTGGTCGTTGGCTTTCCCGGGCTGTTCAACGTTCACAATAGCCTGGCGGCGGCGACAGTAGCGCTCTCTCAGGGCATCTCACTGGCTGCTGTCAGGGATGCTCTGGAGTCTTTCCCTGGCGTTCCGGGCCGCCTGGAGCGCATCGATGAGGGGCAGCCCTTCACGGTGGTGGTGGACTTCGCCCATGCGCCCGAGGCCCTGCGACGCGTCCTGGCGTTCCTGCGCGAGCGATGCCGGGGGCGGCTCATCGTCGTTTTCGGCTGCATAGGCGAGAGGGAGAGGCCGCGTCGCTTGGGCATGGGGCTTGCGGCAGGCGAGCAGGCCGACTTCGCCGTCCTCACCAACGATAACCCCTTCCAGGAGGACCCCCAGGCCATCCTGGCGGAGATCGCTCAGGGCCTGGAGAAGGCGGGTCGACACGAGGGGCATCACTTCATTTGCATCCCCGACCGGCGGGAGGCCATCGCCCACGCTTTGGCCATGGCGGTCGAGGGGGACGTTGTGCTCCTTGCCGGCAAGGGGCACGAGCAGTCCATCACCGTCGGCGATACGGTCATCCCCTGGGACGAGTGCCGGGTGGCGCGCGAGCTCCTGCGGGAGCTGTTTTCCTAAGCCCAGCGACCTCGATCAGTGACGGCGGCTGATTGACGCCCTCCCTGGAAAGCTGTTAGCATTGATCGCAGGAAAGGAGGTGATGTGGATGGACGATAATCGTAGCGAGGGCCTCAGGCCTGTCCACCCGCACCGCCATTCCTTGGAGGTGATGGCGGGCTAGGCCCTGGGGCCTAGCGCGAAAGCCAGCCCGCTACGGCGGGCTGGCTTTTTGTTTGGGGGCGGTATATCCTTCCCTTGCCATGACCGCCAGATTTTCCGCTAAGGCCCTGAGGGAAAGCCTCACGACCAGCTTTGTCGGGCGGCGTCTGGAGTATCGGGCGGCTCTCGGTTCCACCCAGGAGCTGGCGCGTGAGCTGGCCCAGACGGGGGCAGCCGAGGGCACGGTCGTCCTGGCTGGCCGCCAGACAGCGGGCCGGGGTCGTCTGGATCGCTCCTGGATCTCGCCGAGCGGCGGTCTCTACCTCACCGTCGTCCTCCGCCCACCGGCCAAGCATCTGAAGGCGCTGGTCATCATCGCTGCTCTGGCAGTGGCTCGCGCCATCGAGCGGCTGGTGGGCCTGCAGACGACTCTGAAGTGGCCCAACGACGTGCTGGTGGCCGGGCGAAAGCTCTCTGGCATTCTCAGCGAGTCGGAGCTGGTGGGCGAAGGTGTGAGCTATGCCCTGGTGGGCATCGGCGTGAACGTCAACGCCGACATGACTGCCTATGGCGAGGCGGCTCCCCAGGCCACCAGCGTCATGACCGAGCTAGGGCGGGAGGTGTCGCGAGAGGGCCTAGCGGCAGCCATCCTCAACGAGTTCGAGGCGCTCTATCTGGCCGCTCAGGCGGGCGAGCCGATCCACGAGGAGTGGCGCGCTCGTCTGAGTACGCTGGGCAAGCAGGTGCAGGTGCGCTTCGGCGAGCAGGTGGAAGAAGGACTGGCCGAGGATGTGGATAGCGATGGCAACCTCGTCTTGCGCCGGGCCGATGGCTCCCCTGTGACCATCGCTGCCGGCGATGTGACCCTGCGCTAGGCCAGAATCTCCCGCGCGGTTTGTCTTGCCTGGGCGCTCTCCTCCTGGGTCCCAGGTCTAGTCCGTTGAAGAAGCGGCGATCCCCTTCGTCAGAGCCTGAAGCAGGTCGATAGGGATGGGGAAGACCAAGGTGTTGGTGCGCTCGGTGGTGATCTCCGTTAGGGTCTGCAGGTAGCGGAGCTGCAGGGTGCCAGGCGAGGCAGCAATGATGCGGCCGGCCTCGGCCAGGCGCTCGGCCGCCTGGAACTCGCCCTCGGCGTGAATGACCTTGGCCCGTCGCTCTCGTTCGGCCTCCGCCTGGCGGGCGATGGTACGCACCATCTCCGGTGCCAGGAGCACGTCCCTTACCTCCACCATGCTCACCTTCACCCCCCAGGGCTCGGTGGCCTCATCGACGGCGACCTGGAGACGCTGGTTGATCTCCTCGCGTTTGGCCAGAAGCGCATCTAGGTCGGACTGGCCGATGGTGCTGCGGAGGGTAGTCTGGGCGATGAGGGCGGTGGCCCGGAAGTAGTTCTCCACCTTGACCACGGCATCTTCAGGGTTGACCACCCGGAAGTACATCACCGCATCGACCTTAACCGTTACGTTGTCAGTGGTGATCATCTCCTGGCTGGGCACGTCCACGGTGAAGACGCGCAGGTCTATCTTCACCATCCTGTCCACGATGGGCAGGATGATAAACAGCCCTGGCCCCTTGGCTCCCACCAGGCGGCCCAGGCGGAAAATGACCCCTCGTTCGTACTCCTGGACGATCTTCACGGCCAGGGGGAACAGAGGGATCAGAAGGACGTAGCCGAGACCGGTGAGAAGTCTGGCTACCCAGTTGTCGGTCGGTGGTGCACTAGCCATTCTCTAGCTCCTTTCCCTTTTTCCTTACTATCAGCCTGAGGCCTTCGATTGCGGTGACGACTACCTCCTCGCCTTCCTCCGCGCTGCCGTCTTCCAAGGTAGCCGACCAGTACTCGCCATCTACGAACACCATGCCGCTGGGATCGAGGGGCGAACGGGCCACGCCGCGGCGGCCGATGAGGATGTCGACGCCCGTCACCGCCGGCTGGCTGCGGATGCGAATGATCGATGTTACCACGAACAGGAAGAAGGCGCCTGCTGCGGCCGCCATACCATAGACCAGCCACATGTTTACCTGGAATCCGGATGGGTTGCCCCAGGTCAGCAACAGACCCCCCAGAATCAGGGCCACCACGCCCCCGATGCCTAATACACCGCCGCTGGTCACGAAGATCTCGGCGATAAAGAGGGCGAAGGCCAGAAAGATGAGGATGACTCCCGCCCAGTTGAAGGGGAGTACGCTGAGGGAGAAGAAGGCTATGATGAGGGCGATGGCGCCAAACACGCCGGGGAAGATCTGGCCAGGGTTGACGATTTCGTAGAAGAGGGCTATCGACCCCAGGCTGAGCAGAAGAAAGGTGATGTTGGGGTCGCTGATGAGGTCCAGGAAGCGTTCGGCGAGGTTCATGTTGTTGTGAACGATCTCGGCTTCTCTGGTGGTGAGGGCGACTGTGCGGTCGACCAGTTGCACCTCTCGGCCGTCCACCGCCTCCAGAAGGGAGGGGAGGTCGTCGGCTACCAGGTCCACCACGTTCAGGTCGACCGCCTCCGTCTCCGTGGCTGAGACGGCCTCGCGCACGGCCTGCTCTGCCCATTCGGCGTTGCGTCCGCGGTAGTTGGCGATGCTCTTGGCATAGGCCACGGCGTCCTCGGTCACCTTTTTGCCGAGGGTGCCCTCGATGTCCTCGCCACCGGCTCCGACGGGGCTGGCAGCGCCGATGCGGGTGCTGGGGGCCATGGCGGCGATGTTGGCGGCCATGGTGATGAAGGTTCCCGCCGAGGCAGCCTTTGCCCCCTTCGGCGATACGTAGACGATAACCGGTATGCGGTCTTCTTCAATACGCTTGACGATGTCCTCCATAGAGCTCATGAGGCCGCCAGGGGTATCCAGCTCGATGACCACCGCCATCGCCTTGGCGTCTTCGGCTTGGTCGATGCCGCGGTTGATGTAGCGGTGCATGACGGGGTTCACGTCACCATCGGCCTTCAGAACGTGGACAGCTCCCTCCGGCCCGCCTGGCCCGCCGCAGGCGGCGGCCAAGAGGAGCAGGGCGACGACCAGGAGGAGCAGACGGCGCACAAAAACCAGTCGCTGCATCCGGGGCATGACCAGGAGATGGTTCCTCATGAGCGAAACCTCGTCTAGCCTCATTATAGCCGC
Organism: Dehalococcoidia bacterium; assembly: GCA_020356025.1. Taxonomy (GTDB): domain Bacteria; phylum Chloroflexota; class Dehalococcoidia; order SM23-28-2; family SM23-28-2; genus SM23-28-2. The sequence goes on from CP070630.1 coordinate 1,527,730, forward strand.
TTGGCCGCTCGGTTCCTACTGGCCGCCGCCAGTTTCGGAGAAGCGAGCGGGAATGCACCACCGCCACGATTTGCGCTATGATCTGCAGGCAATGGTAACAGATGGAAGAGCCCCTTGGCGGCTTCTCTTTATGGCTTTCCTGGCGATAGTTGCCTTGGGTGTGGGCTGCAGCGACTCTCCGGAGGTTGCACCGCCGGAAAGCGTGGAGGAATCGGCAGGGTCGCCGACGCCCCTGCCCACGACCGAGAGGCCGGTGACCCCAAGCCTCTCCACCCCGGCAGCGTTGCAGGCAAGCCCTCGTGCTGAAGAGGCGGAAACGCCTTCCCCTGAGCCCAGCCAGCCGGCAGCACCTTCTCCTCAGCCCAGCCAGTCGGTGGCGGCCGTCTGGTGCGCAGATGAGGAACTGCTTACGGGGCCCACCGATGTTCCTCTGTCGTTGGCCTACGCACCAATGCCATCCCATCGTGATGCTGCTCTGGAAGAGGTTATCCGGAGCAGCCTCGGCGATGAGGTGGACAGCTATGGAGTGGTGGTCAAGAACCTGGTCAATGGGGCCGCGGCGGAAGTCAACCCGCATAAGTCTTTCGAAAGCGCGAGCCTCTTCAAGCTCTGGGTGATGTACGAGGTCTATAAGCAGGTGGAACTGGGCCTGGTGGACATGGGTGAGGAGCTACTGGTGACGCCGTATTATGCCTCCTGGGACGCAGGCACCTTACCTGTTGAGGTATGCGATACGCTGACGGTACGCCACGCTTTGTGGGCCATGATCACCTACAGTGACAACACGAGCGGCTTCTTGCTGCTAGACAGGGTGGGCCCGGGGAACATCAATCGCGACTTGCAGGCTCTGGGCCTGACCGAAAGCGCTTTCAGGGAAGAGGACGTGATCAGTACAGCAGCGGATATGGCGCTCTTCTTGGAGATGGTGGTCCTAGGAGCGGCCGTCAGCAGGGAAGCCAGTGGAGAGATGCTCGACCTTCTGCTGGCCCAGAAGGTGCGCGACCGCTTGCCAGCGCTGCTGCCTTCTGGCGCGGGGGTGGCCAACAAGACGGGCAATCTGCCCGAGGTCACTCACGACGTGGGTATCGTTTACGATCCGCAGCCCACCTATATCATCGCTGTCCTGTCCGAAAAGGGCGGGGAGCCCGAACCCATCGCCGTCCTCTCCCGCGCCGTCTACGATTATTTCAGTCATTGAATGGCTCTGGCCCCTGCGGTAGAATGGGGCCTAATCTGAGTAGAAGAGGCTTGTCCATGGTCGAAGAGTCACCACGTTGCCGCGGCATGCGCGACCTGCTGCCTGTCGACATGGCCCGCTTTCGGCGGGTGGAGGAGATGTTCCGCACTGCCTGCCTGGCCTGGGGCTATCAGGAGGTGCGCACACCGACCATCGAGCACCTCCATCTGTTCACGGCCGCTGGCACCCTCTCCCCCCAGATGTTGGGGCGCGTCTACTCGTTCCTGGACTGGGATGGCTGGAGCGGCGAGCGGGTAGTGCTGCGCCCCGACGCCACCATACCGACCGCTCGCCTGTTCGTGGAGCGCCTGCAACAGGAGAAGCTGGCCAAGCTCTTCTACATCCAGAACGTGTTCCGTTTCGCGGAGGGGGACGAGCCGCGCGAGGGCTGGCAGTGCGGCGTGGAGCTTATCGGCGATACCCAGCCGCGAGGCGAGGTCGAACTCATTCTTCTGGCCTGTCAGATGCTGGAGCGGCTGGGCTTGGGCCCGGTCAAGGTGCGCCTCTTCCATCCCGGCATTGTGCGGTCCGTTCTCGTTGAGGCCGGCCTGGAGCGCGCCGACCAGGTGCGCACCTATGATCGCATTCTGGACGGCGATCTGACAGCTCTGACCGAGGTCGAGGAGCGACTGCCGGCTCTGGGAGCGCCTCTGCGGCTGCTGTTCGAGAGCGAGGCGGCTGGCAGCGCTTATCTGGCCAATCTCGGCAGTGCCTTCCAGGCGGTGGTGCCCCAGATGGCAGGTCCCCTGGAGGAACTGGCCGCGCTGGTCGACACGCTGTCGGCTCTGGGCTGCCGCTGCCAGGTGGCTGCGGCCCTGGTGGGCAGTTTCGAGTACTATACGGGGCCCGTCTTCCAGTTCGTCGCCGATGGGGAGAGGGTCGGAGGGGGTGGCCGCTACGACGGGCTGATCGCTCTGGTGGGCGGCCCCGATGTGGCGGCCTGTGGCTTTGCCCTGGACGTGGCCAAGCTGGCCAGGCTGCTGCCTTCGGCCGAGGAGGTCATTCCCTGGCAGGAAGCTGTCTGTGTGAAGCCTGCCTCTGATCGGGCGGATGTCGTGGTGACGGCCTTCGCTGCTATTGGCCCGCTGCAGCAACTGGGCCTGCGGACGGAGGTGGCCCTGGTCCGCGGTGCGTCTTCTGCCTGCCGCTGGGAAGTGACGGTGAAGCCCTCTGCTGGGGGTATCGGCTACTCTCTCTACGATCGAACCAAGAAGCGGCGGCGGGCCTTCGCCAAGCTCGACGATCTGCTGGCTGCTCTGGAGGCGACGGGCGGTGGGTCTTAAGCTGGCCCTCCCGGCTGGCCAGCTGGCTCGGCCCACGGATGAGCTTCTGAGGCAGGCTGGCCTGACCGTCCTCGGCTACACGGACGGTTCCCGCTCCTATCGACCGCGCCTGGGTGGCCGCCGCGATGTGCTCCTGCGGGTCTTCCGCGAGAAGGACATCCCCATCCAGATCGCCTTGGGCAACTATGACTTGGGAATCTGTAGCCTGGCCTGGCTGAAGGAGCTGCTCACTCGCTATCCCAGCGAGGCGGTGGTGCAGCTAAGGGCGCTTCCTCTGAGCCCCTCGAGCTTGTACGTGGCGGCAGCGTCCGATAGCGGTCTGACCAGCCTGGATGGCCTGGCGGGGGTGCCTGGCCTGCGCCTGGTCAGCGAGCAGCCCAACCTGACCGAGGCATTCGCCCTCAGCGCTCGCCTGCCCGCCTATCGGGTGTTCCCGGTATCGGGAGCGGCGGAGGCCTATCCTCCCGAGGATGCTGACCTGGCGGTGGTTGCTGCCAGCAGTGAGGAGGAGGTGCGAGAGCAAGGGCTGACGCCGCTGTATCGCCTGCTGGTGGGCTCACCTTGGCTTATTGCCCACCGCCGTAGCCTTGAGGGGAAGGATCTGAGCACCGTCCTGGATCCGCTCATGGCCCTGGAGGGCGGTCGGCAGCCGGAAGACGGCCTCGAGTTGCCCGCTGCCCTGGCTGCGCCGCCACGGCCGCCTCTGGCGACCGAGCGATCGGCCACCATCGTGCGCTTGGGACTGCCCGACGGGCACCAGCAGCCCAGCGCCGCCGCCATCCTGCGGGCGGCTGGACTGTCGTGCCAGGGCTATGACGAGCAGGGGTGGGTGCGCAGGCCGCGGAGCTCCCTGGAAGGCCTGGAGCTGAAGGTCATTCGGCCCCAGGACATGCCCCAACAGGTGGCTCTGGGCAACTTCGACTTGGTCGTCAGTGGCCGCGACTGTCTGATGGAGCATCTTCTCCAGTTTCCCGGCAGTCCAGTGGAGGAGGTTGTGGACCTTGGCGGTGGCCAGTTCGACCTGTCGGCGGTGGTCAGTGAGGACCTGCCGGTTGACAACCTGGCCGAGGTGGTCGAGCTTTGGCGTCGCCAGGGGCTGAAGGTCATTCGGGTGGCCTCGGAGTTTCCCGCCATCGCCGATCACTATGCCCGTCAGAACCACTTCTGGCGCTATCAGTTGATACCCATCAGCGGCGCCTCCGAGGGGTTTGTCCCCGAAGACGCCGATGTGCTCATCGAGGGTGTCCAGACGGGCAGAACGCTGGCCGAGAATAAGCTCAAGACCATTGACCGCTTCCTGCATTCCACCAGCTGCCTCATCGCCAGCAAGCGGCGGCCGCCGCCTGGCAAGGCCGAGCTTCTCTCTCAGCTCATCGAACGCTTCCGTCGGGCGGGCTCGTCCCCGCCTGCGGCGAACAGGTGATAAAATGGCGGAGGGAGGTTGCCCGAGAAGAGATGCCAGCGCTGGCCTTGCATGCCGCCGTCGCTAGTCGCATCGCCGACCAGCTCCGTCACCGCGCCCTCGATGTAGACGCAGGGAGTCTCTATTTGGGCGCTACGGCTCCCGACATCCATATCTTGATGGGGTGGGAGAGGGAGCGTACTCACTTCTTCGATCTACGGGAGTTCGGGGAACAGAGCGCGGTGGCTGCTATGTTCAAGGCGCATCCGGCTCTGGCCCGCCCGGCCGAGCTCAGTCCGTCAACGGTGGCCTTCGTTTGCGGCTACATCTCCCATCTGGTGATGGACGAGATCTGGATCAATGACGTCTATCGGCCCTTCTTCAGCCGGTCTTCGCCTATGGCCGGTGACAACCGAGCGAACATCATGGACCGTGCCGTTCAGTACGATTTGGACCGTCAGGCTCGCGCTGACCGGCAGGCCATGTCCAACATCGTGAAAGAGATCGCCCGTCCGGTTCAGGACCTGGAGGTTGATTTCATCGATGAGGGCGCTTTGGGACGGTGGCGAGAGCTGATGGTGGAGTCACTGAACCACTCACCGGACTGGGAGCGGTTCCGCTACTTCGGCGGCCGCGCTCTGAAAGGGCTGGGAGTCGATACGCCCGCGGCCATCGCCGAGTTCGTTAAGACGCTTCCCGATCTCGTGGCTGAGGCAACCGATTACCTCAGCCGCGAGCGCCTCGACGCCTTCCTGGAGAGATCGCTGAACGAGGGCCGTGAGGCCATCAAGGAGTATCTGGATTGAGGCTGGTTCACGGCAATGAGGAGGGCCGCCGCCTGTTGGCCCGCCTCCGTCGTCCTTTGGGAGAGGCCGAGTTGCCCTCAGCCGTCCGCCGGGAGATACGGCGCGTCTTCGGGGCAGACCTGGACGCCCAGGCGGTGGTGGATCGCATCCTGGCCGACGTGCGGGAGGGCGGCGACGCCGCCATCCAGCGCTACAACAGGGAGATCGACGGCGTCCAGGCGGGCGCTGACCTGTCGCTGAAGGTGTCGGCGCAGGAGATAGAGGGTGCCTACGCGCAGGTGGACGAGGAAGTCGTGCGGGCGCTGCGCTTTGCCGCCGACCGCATCCGAATCTACCACCAGAAGCAGCTCGACCACTCCCTGGCCGGCTTCGATGAGGGTGGCCTCGGCCAGGTGGTGCGGCCGCTGGAGCGGGTGGGGATGTACGTGCCCGGCACCACGGCGGTCTATCCCTCGTCGGTGCTTATGACCGCTATCCCGGCGCGGGTGGCTGGCGTTGCTGAGGTGTACATGGCTACGCCGGTGGCTGCCGACGGCAGCATCTCGCCGCTGAAGCTGGTTGCTGCCGACATCGCTGGCGTGGACGGCATCTTTCGGGCCGGCGGCGCTCAGGCCATCGCTGCTCTCGCCTTCGGCAGCGAGACCATCCCCCGTGTGGACAAGATATGCGGCCCGGGGAACATCTTCGTGGCCCTGGCTAAGAAGACAGTGCATGGGCTGGTAGGCATCGACGGCATCTTTGGCCCTACGGAGACGCTGGTGGTGGCCGACGACGGCGCCGACCCCGCCCTGTGCGCGGCCGACCTGCTGGCTCAGGCTGAGCACGATGCTCTGGCCAGCCCGATTCTCATCACCACGTCTGACGGCTTGGCTGAGGCGGTGATGCGAGAGATCGAACAGCAACTGGAGTCGCTGGAGCGGCGGGAGATCGCCGACGCTGCTCTTGAGGGACAGGGGCTGGCGATAGTAGTAGGAACGCTGGAGGAGGCGCTGGCGCTGGCCAACGAGTACGCCCCTGAGCACCTTTCGCTGGCGGTTAGCGACGGCGAGCGCCATCTGGGACAGGTGGCCAACGCCGGCTCCGTGTTCGTTGGAGGGCTCTCGGCGGAGGCCGTGGGCGACTACACGGCTGGCCCCAGCCACGTCATGCCCACCGGCGGCAGCGCGCGCTTCTCCTCGGCTCTGGGGGTGCACGACTTCCTGAAGGTGATAAGCGTCGTATCTCTGGACGAGACGGCGCTGGCCGAACTGGGGCCGGCGGCGGTGGTTATCGCCGGCGCTGAGGGGTTCACTGCCCACGCTCGGGCGATCGAGCGGCGGCTGGAGGGCGGACGCTGATGCCTGACCCTGCCCGAACGAGGATGGACGCGCTGCGCCTGGTGCGGCCGGAGCTTCTTGAGATGCTGGGCTACGAGCCCATCGAGCCGGTGGACGTGCTGGCCGAGGAACTGGGTATACCCGCCGACCAGATCGTGAAGCTGGACGGTAACGAGAACCCCTACGGCCCCTCGCCGCGGGTCAAGGAGGCCTTGGCCAAATTCGACCTCTACCACATCTATCCCGATCCAGAGCAGCGGCGGGTGCGTCAGGCCCTGGCCGACTACCTGGGCCTGGACAGCGAGCACATCGTGGTGGGCAACGGCAGCGACGAGCTGCTGGAACTCATCGCCTGTCTTTTTCTCTCCGCCGGCGATGTGGCTGTCAATTGCGTGCCCACCTTCGGCATGTACGCATTCGTGAGCGAAATCCGGGGTGCCGGCGTCGTCGAGGTGCCCCGCCGCGAGGACTTCAGCCTGGACATGGCGGCCGTGCAGGAGGCCGCGAGGGAGGGCGCCAAGGTCGTTTTCATCGCTTCGCCCAACAACCCCAGCGGCAACACCATCTCGGCGGCCGAACTGGAGGCTATGCTCTCCACCGGCGTCCTGGTGGTGGTGGACGAGGCCTACGTGGAGTTCAGCGACCGGAGCTTCGTGGATCTGGTGCCTCAGCAGGACAATCTCATCGTCCTGCGCACGTTCAGCAAGTGGGCGGGTCTGGCAGGCCTGCGGGCCGGTTACGGCGTCTTTCCCAAAGGCGTCGCCGGGCTCATGCGCAAGGTCAAAATGCCCTACAACATGAACATCGCCGCTCAGGAGGCCGTTTTGGCCTCGCTGGAGGATCGGGAGACGCTACAAGAGCGGGTGCAGGCCATCGTGCGCGAGCGGGAGCGGCTGTCGAACGAACTGGCGTCTGTGCCCTTCTTGCGGGGATTCGCGTCGAAGGCTAACTTTATCCTCTATCGCACCCAGGGCATCGACGCTGGCGAGCTCTGGCGCCGCCTGCGCCAGCAGGGCATCTTCGTTCGCCACTTCGATACGCCTGGCGTGGAGGACTGCATTCGCATTACCGTGGGCAAGCCGGAGCACACCGACCGGCTCCTGGCGGCTCTGACGGAGATAGGAGGGAGCCTTGCCCCCTAAACGAAAAGGCAGCGTCCGTCGCGAGACGAAGGAGACGAAGGTGACGGTGGAGATGAACCTGGACGGCAGCGGCCAGGTCGACATCGCCACCGGCATCGGCATGTTGGATCACCTGCTGGAGCAGTTGCCGCGCCACAGTCTATTCGACATAACGATACAGGCCAGTGGGGATATTGAGCGCGATCCCCATCATCTGATCGAGGACATCGGCATCGGCCTGGGGCGTGCCTTATCTGAAGCCTTGGGCGAGCGACGGAGCATCGTGCGCATGGGCCACGCCGTCGTGCCCCTGGACGAGGCGCTGGCGCTGGTGGCGGTAGACCTGAGCGGCAGGGGGCACGCGGCGGTAGAGCTGCCTTTCACATCCGAGCGGATAGGGGAGCTGCCCACGGAGATGATCGCGCATCACCTGGCGGCGTTCGCCGTGGAAGGGCGGTTCAACCTGCACGTGCGGGTGCTGGCCGGGACGAACGATCACCACAAGGCGGAGGCGGCGTTCAAGGCCCTGGCGCGCGCCCTGGGCGATGCGACCCGCATCGACCCGCGCATCAGCGACATCCCCAGCACTAAGGGCAAGCTGTAGGGCTAGCTCGCCTCCTCCAGCGCGAAGCGGAACTCCTCGATGACGGGGTTGGCCAGGAGGAGGCGGCACATCTCCGCCACCTGCTTTTCCGCGTGAGCCCTGTCGTTGGCCTGGAAGCGGATCTCCATGTACTTGCCGGCTCGCACGCTCTCCACCTCGGCGAAGCCCAGGGAGTGGAGGCCGCCCTTGATGGTCAGGCCCTGGGGGTCGTTCACCGTTGGCTTGAGCGTGACGTAGACGCGGGCGACGTAGGCGCTCACGGCACCAGCAGCTCCTGCCCCGTTATCCTGTGGAAGGCCTCGCGGTACTTGGCGGCTGTGCCTTCGACCACGTCGTCCGGCAGTACGGGCGGCGGCGGCTCCCTGTTCCAGCCGATGGAGATCAGCCAGTCGCGGACGAACTGCTTGTCGAAGCTGGGCTGGGCCTGACCGGGCTGGTAGCCGTCGGCGGGCCAGAAGCGGCTGGAGTCGGGGGTCAGGACCTCGTCGATGACGATGAGCTCGTCGTTCAGCCAGCCGAACTCGAACTTGGTGTCGGCGATGATGACCCCGCGCTCGCGGGCGTAGTCGCGGGCGAAGCCGTAGACGGCCAGGGTGCGGGCTCGGAGGACGCTGGCCGTCCTCTCGCCCACCAGGTCTACAACTTCCTCGAAGGAGATGTTGATATCGTGGCCGGACTCGGCCTTGGTGGCAGGCGTGAAGATGGGCTCCGGCAGTTCGTCGCTCTCCCGCAGGCCGCTGGGCAGGGGGATGCCGCAGACCTTGCCGCTGTCCTGGTACTCCACCCAGCCGGAGCCGGCCAGATAGCCTCGCGCCACGCACTCCACGTCCAGGCGCTTGGCCTTGCGAATGAGCATCGAGCGGCCGATGAGCTCTGGCGGGATGGAGAAGGGCACGCCCTCGACCTCGGTGCCGTCGATGAGGTGGAGGAAGTGGCTGGGGACGACATCGCTGGTCAGGTCGAACCAGAAGGCGGAGAGCTGGGTGAGGACCCGGCCCTTATCGGGGATGCCGTTGGGCAGGACGACGTCGAAGGCGGAGATGCGGTCGGTGGCCACCATCAGCAGGCGGTCGCCGAGGTCGTAGGTATCGCGCACCTTGCCGCGGTGGAACAGGTTGGCCTCGCCAAGGGCGGTCTCGACAAGAACGGTCATCCGGCTCTTCCTTTCCTACTAGCGGGCCTCGATCCTGGTTGCGGCCCTGGGAAAACCATCAGATACGTTCGGTTACTTTCGCTCTCTCCTTACTTTGGATACTGAAAATGTCCCCATCGCTTTGGCGGTGAGACGTCCATTATTCCTTACTTCTGACTCCAGGATGGCGATCCTTTTGCTTCTGTGAATGACTTTCGTCTCACAGGTGAGGGTACCAGAAGTGACCGCTGCGAAATAGGCAATACTGATCTCAACAGTTGCACATAGCTCATCTTCGGCCAGGTCCGAGTGAAGCGCTGCCCCCATGCCGGTATCTGCCAACGAGTAAACAACGCCTCCGTGCAAGACCTTGTTGGGGTTGAACAGCTTCTCGGTTACTTCCAGGGCGCAGCGACTGAATCCATTCTTGCACTCGGAAAAATCCAGACCAATTAGTGCTCCGAACGGGTTGAACTCCTCTGATTCTAGAGGGAATCTCTTGGGCATAGCAGCTCCCTAACTCCCCCTGGCATGATCCATTCTTGCGAAGTGATGAAGGCAGTCGGATGAGCGTAGCGAATCGCAAACACGCTGTTAGGCGCCGTCCTTTTCTTTTCTATACTTGCAGTTGGCTTTTGCACAGAAGTCTTTGATTAGATTTTCAGCTATCTCATTAGAGAGATAGACTGTTTTGTCCAACATATCATGACCTTGAAGCAGTACTTGATTGTCTTTGTATACATGAAAATGATCGCATACCTCAGGTATTGCATGCGTATCAGTAAGCGCGGCCAGCTTTTCTAGATACTCAGCAACTAGCGGAATGTGGAATATTTTTGGCCTTGGCCAGATTGTGCCCATTTCCACTTTTGTGATCTTGTCGGCACGAATCGAATGGAGATATTCTTCTACATCAGGAGCAATGGCTGTGCCTTCCAAGTAGATTATTGCGCCCTCAGGAAAGAGCATCCCCATTTCTCTGACAAATAGGGTGAAGTCAGACTTCTTGAAATCAATGAGCCAGCAACCTCGCTCGTCCAAAGAAATGCCCTTCCTCTCGTGGGCTGGCACATAGTTGAAGAGCCTTGATAGCCATTTCATTGATGGCCTCCAATTTCCACTTGTCCGCACTGCGCAGTTTCTGCCGCCGTCCGCGGCTTCCGCTGAGATGAGCTGTCAGTCCAGGTTCGCAGGGCCAAAGCCCTGCGGCTACGATAGTAGTCCAAGCCTTCGAAAGCTCTCGTCCACGAAGCGCACGAAGTACCGGTAGTCGAACAGGGCTGCCAGCTCCTCGCGGGAGATGTGCTCCAAGACCTCCGCGTCCTCGTACAGAGCGTCCAGGTAGGGGCTGCGCTCCTTCCAGGCGCGCATGGCGTTGCGCTGGGCCAGCTTGTAGGCATCCTGGCGCTTCAGCCCCTTTTCGACGAGGGCCAGGAGCACCCGCTGGGAGAAGATCACCCCGTAGGTCGACTCCAGATTCTCCCGCATGCGCTCCGGGAAGATGTCCAGGCCGCGCATGATGAAGGTGAACAGGTCGAGTACGTAGTCCAGCAGGATGCAGGCGTCGGGCAGGACGATGCGCTCGGGGGCGGAGTCGGTTAGATCGCGCTCGTGCCAGAGGGCGACGTTCTCCAGAGCGGCGGTTGTGTAGCCGCGGAAGAGGCGGGCCAGGCCGCTGATGCGCTCGCACTTCTCCGGGTTGCGCTTGTGGGGCATGGCCGACGAGCCGGTCTGGCCGGCGGCGAAGGGCTCGGCTACCTCCGCGACCTCGGTGCGCTGAAGGTGGCGGATCTCGGTGGCGAACTTCTCCAGCGAGGCGGCGATGATGGCCAGGGTGGTGATGAAGCGGGCGTGGCGGTCGCGCTGAACGATCTGGGTGCTCACGGGCGCTACGCCCAGACCGAGGCCGCTGCACACCGCCTCCTCCAGCGCCGGCGGGACGGTGGCGTGGCTGCCCACGGCGCCGCTGATCTTCCCCACGGATATCTCGGCCTTGGCCTCGGCCAGGCGGCGGGCGTGGCGGCGCATCTCGTCCAGCCACAGGGCCAGCTTGAGGCCGAAGGTGATGGGCTCGGCGTGGATGCCGTGGGTGCGGCCCATCATCAGCGTGTCCTTCTGCTCGAGGGCGCGCTCCTGGAGGACGTCGATCAACTCGGCGACGCCGCGCTCCAGGAGTTCGGCGGACTGCTTCAGCAGCAGGGCGAGGGCGGTGTCCTCCACATCATAGGAGGTGAGGCCAAGGTGGATGTAGCGCGACTCCTCGCCCAGGGTGTCGGCCACCGAGCGGAGGAAGGCGAGAAGGTCGTGGTGCATCTCCCGCTCGTACTCGGCCATGCGCTCGATGTCATAGCGGGCGTGGCGGATCTTGTCCATCGCCTCGCGGGGGATGACGCCCTGGTCGGCCCAGGCCTGACAGACGGCGATCTCCACCTCCAGCCACTTGTCCAGCTTGTTCTCCTGGGACCAGATGCGTCCCATTTCCGGGCGGGTGTAGCGTTCGATCATCTAGCGATACTCCTCGTTATCCACACGCTCGTCCTGAGCATGTCGAAGGACGAGACAGAGCAGGAGCATCCTTCGACAAGCTCAGGATGCACGGGACTATCACGAGCGATACTCCTCTCGCGGCGGCGAGAAAACATCGATAGCCAGCGAAGGCTCCAGCGCGGTCACCTGGTGGGGGACGCTGGGAGGCACCAGCCAGCTATCGCCGGGGCCCAGCTCCCGCTGCTCGTCCCCCAGCTCGAACAGGACGCGGCCGCTGACCAGGTAGCCGATCTGCTCATGGGGATGGCTGTGCAGGGGCACCACCGCGCCCTTCTCCAAGACCACATCGATGAGCATCATGTCCTCGCTGGTGCTCAGCGTGCGGCGGACGACGCCGGGCATCATCTCGACGGGCGTTGCATCGGAACGATTGGTGAGCATCTTGCGCCTCCCCTTTCGGCGGGATCTCCGCCAAGATGTTACGTCACCAGCCTCGCGCGTTGCAACGGGTTTTTCAACGGTTGCCCAGGTCTCGGCGATAGTTTTCGAGGGCCTGCCGCACGTCTTCGTCTCGCAGGGCGATGATCTGGGCGGCGAAGAGAGCGGCGTTGCGGGCGCCGTTGACGGCCATGCAGGCCACGGGCACCCCCGGCGGCATCTGGGCGATGGCGAGAAGGGAGTCGAGGCCGCTCATGTCGCCCGAGGCGATGGGCACGCCGATGACAGGAGTGGTGGGCGCGTAAGAGGCGAGCACGCCGGGCAGGGCGGCGGCCATGCCGGCGGCGGCGATGATCACCTCGACGCCGCGCTCGCGGGCGGAGAGGGCGAACTGGCGGGCCTTCTCCGGCGTGCGGTGGGCGGAGATGACCTGCGACTCGTAGGGGATGCCCAGCGCCTCGAGGGTGCGGAGGCAGTCCTCCATGGCGGTTGCATCGGACTTCGAGCCAAGGATGATAGCTACAGCGGCCATATCACTCCCCCGTCGCCCCTTGCGCGGGCGCGGCGATGTCCCGGCGGTAGTGGCAGCGGCTGAAGTGGATCTGCTGGATGTTGCGGTAGGCTTTGCCCCGCGCCTCGTTCAGGTTGGCGCCCAGGGCCGCTACCGTCAGCACGCGGCCGCCGCTGGTCACCACGCCGCCCTCCTCGTCCAGGCGGGTGCCGGCGTGGAAGACCAGCGCGTCCTCCTCGACGTTGCTCAGGCCGACTACGGGAAAGCCGGTCTCGTACTCACCGGGGTAGCCGCCGGAGGCCATCACGACGCCCACGCAGGCATCGTCGCTCCACTGGACATCGACCTCGTGCAGGCGGTCAGTAGCCACCGCTTGCAGGACCTCGGCCAGGTCCGACTTCAGGCGAGGCAGGGTGACCTGGGCCTCGGGGTCGCCGAAGCGGCAGTTGAACTCCAGCACCTTCGGGCCGTCGTCGGTGACCATCAGGCCGCCGTAGAGGACGCCCCGATAGGGCCGGCCCTCCGCCGCCATGCCGCGCACGGCCGGCTCGAGGATAGTGGTGCGCACGGTCTCGGCCAGAGCGGCGTCGTACCAGGCGGGCTGGCTGAACGAGCCCATGCCGCCGGTGTTCGGGCCTTTGCCGCCATCGAAGACGCGCTTGTAGTCGCAGGCTGGCACCATCGGCACCACCGTGCGGCCGTCGCTGAAGGCGAAGACGCTGATCTCGCGGCCCGACAGGCGCTCCTCGATGACCACCGTGCGGCCGGCCTCGCCGAACGCGGCTTCGATCATCATGCGGTCGATCGTCGCCAGCGCCTCCTCCTGCGTGTCGCAGAGGATGGCTCCCTTGCCGGCAGCGAGGCCGCTGGCCTTGACCACCGGCACGTGGTCGAACTCCTTGAGGTAGCTCTGGGCGTCGTAGGGAGAGGTGAAGGAGGCGCCGCGGGCGTGGGGGATGCCGTAGCGCTGGCAGAGCTCCTTGCAGAAGGCCTTGCTCCCCTCGAGGTGGGAGGCGGCCTTGTCCGACCCGAACGCGGCGATGCCATCCGCCGCCAGGCGGTCGACGATGCCCAGGGTGAGGGGATCCTCCGGCCCGACGACCACGAGGTCGATCTTGTGCTCGCGGGCGGCCTGGGCAATGCCTTCGAGGTCGTTGGCCTTTATCTGGGGCAGGTTGCGAGCGACGCGGGCGGTGCCGGCGTTGCCCGGCGCGACCAGCAGGTCATCGACGCGAGGGCTCTGGCGCAGCTTCCAGGCAATCGTGTGCTCGCGGGCACCGCCGCCGACGACAAGGATGTTCATGGAAGAGAGGTTACTCCCACTCAATGGTCCCCGGTGGCTTGGAGGTGATGTCGTACACCACGCGGTTCACGCCCGGCACCTCGTTCACGATGCGGCTGGAGATGCGCGCCAGCAGGTCGTAGGGCAGGCGGGCCCAGTCGGCGGTCATGGCGTCCTCCGCCGTCACCGCCCGCAGGCAGACCACCTGGCCGTAGGTGCGGGCATCGCCCATCACGCCAACGCTGCGGCTGTCGGTGAGGATGGCGAATACCTGCCAAAGCTCCCCATAGAGGTCCGCCTTCTTGATCTCGTTCATCACGATCCAGTCGGCCGCCCGCAGGGTCTCCAGCCTCTCCCAGGTCAGCTCACCGATGACGCGAATGGCCAGCCCCGGCCCCGGGAAGGGCTGGCGATGGACCATCGTCTCGGGCAGGCCCAGGGCCAGGCCTACCTGGCGCACCTCGTCCTTGAACAGATAGCGCAGCGGCTCGACGAGGGTGAGGCGCATCTTGGCGGGCAGGCCGCCCACGTTGTGGTGGCTCTTGATCTTGGCGGCGGCGTCGGAGCCGGCCGCGCTCTCGATGACGTCGGGATAGGTCGTCCCCTGGGCCATGAAGTCCACCCGTCCCAGCTTGCGGGCCTCGGACTCGAACACGCGGATGAACTCTTCGCCCACCATCTTCCGCTTGGCCTCGGGGCTGCCCACTCCGTCCAGGCAGGCCATGAAGTGGTCGATGGCGTCCACATATACAAGGTTGATCTTCATGTTGCGGCGGAAGGTCTCGACGACCCGCTCCGGCTCCTCGCGGCGCAGGAGGCCATTGTTCACGAAGATGCAGACGAGCTGGTCGCCCACCGCGCGATGCACCAGGGCGGCGGTCACGGCCGAATCGACGCCTCCGGAGAGGGCGCAGATCACGCGGCCGTCGCCCACCTGCTGGCGGATGTCACTCACGCTCTTCTCGATGACGTTGGCGGCCGTCCAGTCGCCGCGGCAGCCGCAGACGTTGTACAGGAAGTTGCGGAGGATGGCTTTGCCCTGGGGCGTGTGCACCACCTCCGGGTGGAACTGGAGGCCGATGACACCGCGGTCGTTGCCCATGACAGCCACGGGCGAGTTGTCGGAGTAGGCCAGGGAGCGAAAGCCGGGCGGCAACTCCACTACCCGGTCGCCGTGGCTCATCCAGACGGCCATGCTGGGGGGAAGGCCTGCGAAAATGGGTGCATCGCCGACGTCCTGATAGATGATGCTGTGTCCGTACTCCTGCCTCTCGCCGGGGGCTACCTGACCGCCTAGTTGGTGGACCAGGGCCTGCATGCCGTAGCAGATGCCCAGCACAGGCAGTCCGCTGTCGACGACGTAGGCCGGGACCAACGGGGCGTTCTCGCCGTAGACGCTGGCCGGGCCGCCGGAGAGGATGAAGCCCTTGGGCCGGAGGCGCTTCACCTGCCGCCAGGGCGTGTTGTGGGGCAGAAGCTCGCAGTAGACGTTGCACTCGCGAATGCGACGGGCGATGAGCATGCTGTACTGGGAGCCGAAATCGAGGATCACCACCGTCTCCGGGCGGGTAGGGGTGACGGGCCGCGTGGGCGCGGCCGCCTCGGCACCCTCGCGCTGGCGGGCGATCTCGAGATAGGTGGAGACCTCGATGTCGTCGCTGGTCCGAACGTGGTTGGCAGGCCGGTCGGCCATGGTTCTTACAGCGTCCCCCGTGGCTCAAGAGTAGCATTGGGCCATCGCGAGCGTCAAGCGGAATTGGGCTAAAAAGTGTTCGCGCCCTAACAAATTTCTGAGGCGATCTCGGCGTGCTATACTCATGCTGCATGGTAAGGGTGCTGAAGGCTGAAGCGGAGGGCTCTCTGGCTGAGGCGATCGCTGTCCTGAAGGGCGGTGGTCTGGTTGCATACCCGTCGGACACCGTGTACGGACTGGGGGCGGCCGCCAGCGATGAGCAGGCGGTGGCGCGGGCTTTTGCTGTTAAGGGTAGGCTTTCCGAGAAGGCCCTATCCCTCCTTCTGGCCGATATCGAGGATATGCCTCCTTTGTGTGCAGAGGTGCCGCCTGCCGCGCAACTCCTGGCGGAGCGCTTCTGGCCAGGGCCTCTGACCTTGGTGCTGCGGCGGTCGCCTGTCTTCCAGAGCGCGGCTCTGGGCGGGGGCGACAACGTGGCCCTGCGGGTGCCGGATCAGCTCTTCCTGCGCGAGCTGATCCGAGGCCTGGGCGAGCCGATCACTGGCACCAGCGCCAATCGCTCGGGCAGGCCGAGCTGCCGCACGGCCCGCGAGGTACGACGCCATTTGGGCAGCGCCGTCGACCTGATTATCGACGGCGGCCCGAGTAGGGAAGGGCCGGAGTCGACGGTCATTGACATAACAACGACCACGGCCAGGATGCTGCGGGAGGGCGCGATATCGCGAGGGGAGGTGGAGAGGGTGGTGCGTCTGGCGTCGGCGAGCTAGGACGGCGGCTGCGGTCGTGGTGTTGGCTTAGACGGCGCCAAGGGGCGCGCTGGCCTTCGCGTCCAGGTCCAGCGTTGAGCGGTATCCCATCCTGAGTCTGTGATAGCCTGCGCACGCTATCATCGCGGCGTTGTCGGTGCACAGCTCGAGCGACGGGAAGAGCACCCGCAGCCCGCTACGACGGGCGACCTGGTCGAAGCGCTCCCTGAGGCGCGAATTCGCGCCGACGCCGCCTGAGACAGCTACGGTATCGAGCCTCTCAGCCGCTGCGGCGCGTGTAGTCTTAGCCACCAGCACGTCGACGATCGCTTCCTGCACGCTCGCTGCCAGATCCGCGACGGGGAGTTGGCCGCCGCTGTTCTCCAGTTCGTCGACACAGCGCTTGGTGGCCGTCTTGAGCCCGCTGAAGCTGAAGTCGAAAGAAGCGGAGCGGATGAGCGGTCTGGGCAGATTGAAGGCGCGGGGATCGCCTTGACGGGCGAGCTTGTCGATCACCGGCCCGCCCGGGAAGGGCAGGCCGAGGAGCCTGGCCGTCTTATCGAAAGCCTCTCCTGCAGCGTCGTCCACGGTCTCACCGAGAACCCGATATTCCCCATGGCCCTCGACCAATGCCACGAGCGTGTGGCCTCCGGAGACGGTCAGGCAGATAAAGGGGAAGCCCAGCTGCGGGTGGTCGAGCAGGTTGGCGTGTATGTGACCCTCAATGTGGTGTATGCCGATTAGGGGCACTCCAAGTGCATGGGAGATCGACTTCGCCGCCCCAACACCGACCGCGAGGCATCCCACGAGTCCGTGGGCGCTGGTGACGGCCACGGCGTCGATATCCCGCAGGGACACGGAGGCACCCTCGATCGCCGCTGCGACAACTCCGACGATCAGCTCGACATGGTGCCTGGCCGCGATCTCGGGCACTACCCCGCCGAGGGCCTCGTGCGCGCTCGTCTGTGATGAGATGACATTGGAGCGGATGATGCGCCCGTCTTCGACCACGGCGGCGGTCGTGTCGTCGCAGGATGTCTCGATTCCCAGGATCAGCATAATGGCTCCAAGATGTGCGAACTCTATGTAGCCTGCTGGTTGCCTCTGTAATAAGATATTAGCGTCTTTTCACGGCTGGGCAAATCAGGGAAGCGTGTGTCAAGGCAGATCAAGATGGAGCCGGAGACAGGGTGAGAGGTACGGGCATGAAGATAGCTCTGGGCAGCGATCACCGCGGCTTCGCCTTGAAGGAGGCCCTCAAGGAACTCCTGGGCGAGCTGGGGTACGAGTGGGTGGACTTCGGTTGCCAGGGAGAGGATCCGGTGGACTATCCGGAAATCGCTAAGCCGCTGGCGGAGGCGGTGGCGGCAGGGGAGTACGAGCGGGGCATCCTCATCTGCGGCAACGGCGTCGGCATGAGCATCGTCGCCAACAAGGTGAAGGGCGTTCGCGCTGCCCTCTGCCAGAACGCCTTCACCGCTCGCCTGGCCCGCCGCCACAACGACGTCAATGTCCTCTGCCTGGGCTCCTGGTGCATCGGTCGCGGCCTGGCCGAGGAGATAGTGAGGGTCTTCCTGAGCGAGGACTTCGAGGGCGGGCGCCACGCCCGCCGCCTGGAGAAGATCAGGGCTATCGAGTCGTAGGAGGTGCGTCTTGGCGATAGGGAGGGCTGTTCGCTATCTCGTGCTTGGGTTGGTGCTGGGTGCTGCGGCGGGGGGAGCGGCCGTCTACTCCCTCCTGCGGCGTAGTGTGCCCTGCAGCAAGGGCTCCGTTCGCCTCAAGGGCTTGGATTCCGCCGTGGAGGTCATCCGCGACCGCTGGGGCCTGCCTCATATCTACGCTGGCAGCGTCAGGGACGCTATCTTCGCTCAGGGCTACGTCCACGCTCAGGATCGACTGTGGAATATAGAGCTGGCCCGGCGGGCTGCTTCGGGCAGCCTGGCCGAAGTATTCGGGGCGGTGGCCTTGGATGCCGACCGCCTGCTGCGACGGGTGGGGTTGCGCCGCGCCGCTGAGGCTGAAGTGGAGCAGTTGGCCGAGGCGATGTGCGAGAACCTGGATGCCTATGCGGCGGGAGTGAACGCCTTCGTCGAAGGGAACAGGAATCGCCTGCCGCCGGAGTTCCTTATCCTTCGCTTCCGGCCGGAGCCTTGGACCGCCGTGGACAGCTTGACCATCGGCAAGTTCATCGGTTGGAGCCTCTCTGGCAACTGGGATACCGAGATCGTGCGCTCGTGGATAGTGGAGCGGCTGGGCCCTGAAGAGGCCGCTCGTATGGAGCCCGGCTACCCGGTAGGAGCACCCCTCATCGTTCCGCCCGGGGGTGAGTGCCGTGGCTTGGGCGCGCCGCTGCTGGAGGAGCTACGAAAGGTGCAGGATCTGGCCGGTGCCAAAGGGGGCGGCAGCAACAACTGGGCGGTGGACGGCCACAAGTCGGTGACCGGCAAGCCGCTGCTGGCCAACGACCCTCACCTGCCGCTGCAGATGCCCACCGTCTGGTACGAGGTGCATCTCAACGGCGGCGGCCTGAACGTCATCGGCGTCTCTCTCCCCGGCGTGCCGGGGGTCATCATCGGCCACAACGATCGCATTGCCTGGGGCATCACCAATACGATGACCGACGGCGATGATCTGTTCGTGGAGCAGATCAACCCTGCTAATCCCCGCCAGTATGACCACAAGGGCAAGTGGGTGGACGGCGACCTCGTGCGGGAGGAGATCCGCGTGCGCGGTCGACGGGAGCCGGTGGTGGAGGAGGTTCTGGTCACTCGCCACGGGCCGATAATCAGCCCGAGCATCGCCGGTGAGACGCGGGCCCTGGCCCTGCGCACGATAGTGGCCGAGCCGAGTCAGCAGGTGCAGGCGCTTATCCTCTTGAACCGGGCCGGCAGTTGGGAAGGGTTCCGCGAAGCCCTGCGCCAGTGGCCGGCGCCCGCTCAGAACTTTGTCTACGCCGATGTGGAGGGCAACATCGGCTACCAGATGGCCGGCCTGGTGCCCCTGCGGGCCAAGGGTCAGGGGCTGGTGCCCTCGCCCGGCTGGACGGATGAGTACGACTGGAAGGGCTTCATCCCCTTCGACGAGCTGCCCTCCGTCCTCAATCCCCCCACGCACTACGTGGCCACAGCCAACAACAAGATCGTGGATGACGACTATCCCCATTTCCTGGGTGCTGAGTATATGGAAGGCTACCGCGTCCAGCGGATCATCGAGTTGCTGGAGGCTAGGCAGAAGCACTCCCTGGAGGACTTTCGCTCCATACAGGGCGACATCTACTCCATCCCTGGCTACGAGCTGGCCCAGCATCTCCTCAGCCTTAAGCCTGCCAATGAGGACGCCAGGCGGGCGCTCAACTTCCTGCGAGTCTGGGACTGCCAGCTTTCACCGGACAGCGTGGCGGCCACCATCGTAGAGGCCTTCTTCCTCCAGATGCTCCGCAACACAGTGGCCGTGAAGCTGGGCCCTCTCACCGACTACTTCGTTGGCAAGGAGGTCCATCCGGCCGTTCCTGATGGCTTCTACCTCTATCGCTCTACTTCCTGGCTCTTGGGCCTGATGAAGGAGGCGCCGGTCGATTGGTTCGGCGGTCGAGATTGGCGGGAGGTGATGGAGCAGAGTCTGGAGGAGGCTGTCGCGGCCTTGAGGCGGTCGCTGGGGGAGGACATGTCCCGCTGGACATGGGGCCGCCTTCACTACGCTCCGTTCGAGCATGTGCTGGGCCGGGTGCGGGCTTTGCGGCCCCTGTTCAACCGCGGCCCGGTACCGATGGGCGGCGACATGAACACCGTCGCCCAGGCGAGCTACGTCGGCAGCCGGCCCTATGCGGTCGGCAGTTTCGCTGTCTCCTACCGCCAGATCGTCGACCTGAGCGACTTCGACCGCAGCGTGGCCATCCTGCCCGGCGGCCAGTCGGGTCATCCCGCGAGCCGCCACTACAGCGATATGATCGACGCCTGGCGGCGGCTGGAGTATCATCCATTGCTGTTCGATCGAGAAGAGATCGAGCGACAGGCAGCGGGGAAGCTGACGCTGACGCCGGCATAGGGAGCGAGTCCATGAAGAAGACGATTGCCGATATCGACGTTCAGGGCAAGAGGATTCTCGTGCGGGTCGATTTCAACGTTCCCCTCGATCCGGATAGCGGCGGCGTCGTGGACGACACCCGCATTCGGGCAGCCCTGCCCACCATCGAGTACCTGCGGGAGCGTGGGGCCAGGCTCATCCTCTGCTCCCACCTCGGTCGCCCCAAGGGTGTCAACGACTCCTTGCGCCTGGCGCCGGTGGCCCGCCGCCTAAGCGAGTTGCTGGGCTCGCCGGTGAAGATGACCGACGACTCCGTGGGGCCGCAGGTGGAGGAAGCCGCACAGTCCCTCGGCCCCGGCGAGGTGCTCCTGCTGGAGAACCTGCGCTTCAACCACGAGGAGGAGGCCAACGATCCCGATTTCGCCTGGGCTCTGGCCTCCCTAGCCGAGGTCTACGTCAACGACGCCTTCGGCACCGCCCATCGCGCCCATGCCTCCACAGCGGGGGTGGCCGCCTACCTCCCCGCTGTAGCGGGGTTCCTCATGGAGAAGGAACTGACCTTCCTGGGCAAAGCCCTGGCCAGCCCCGATAGGCCCTTCGCGGCGGTCATCGGGGGGGCCAAGATCAGCACCAAGATGGGTGTGCTGGAGAACCTGCTGGAGAAGGTGGACCGCCTGCTCATCGGCGGAGGGATGGCCTGCACCTTCCTCAAGGCCCAGGGCTTCGAGGTGGGCCAGTCGCTGCTGGAGGAGGAGTTCGTGGGAACGGCCCGCCAGGTCATGGAGCGGGCGTCCCAGCGGGGGCTGACGCTTCTCCTGCCCTCGGACGTCATCGTGAGCAACCGCTTCGAGGCCGACGCCCGCCGCCAACAGGTCTCGGCGAAGGAGATCCCTGCCGATTGGCAGACCATGGACATCGGTGAGAAGACGGTTAAGGCGTTCATCGACGCCCTGCGAGACTGCAAGACGGTCTTGTGGAACGGCCCGCTGGGGGTCATCGAGTTCGAGGCCTTCTCTCAGGGCTCCCATCGCCTGGCGGAGGCCATCGCTGGCCTCGACGCAACGACGATCGTGGGCGGCGGCGAGACGGGGGCGGTGCTGGAGCGATTGGGCCTGCAGGACAAGTTCAGCCACGTCTCCACCGGCGGCGGTGCGGCGCTGGAGTTCCTGGAGGGTCGTGAACTGCCGGGCGTGGCGGCGCTGCAAGATGCGTAACTCGCTGGCAACGGACAGATGAGATTGGCTATTGCTGTCGCGGGCATTGGCCTGGCATTGGTGGCTATCGCCTGCGGCGCTGACGTAGCATCCTATGTGTATCACAACGAGAAAATCCTGGAGACACTGCCGGCGCTCCCTGGTGCCGAGTGGCTAAGTACGGAGCACGATCCATACTATGAGGAAGGCGTATGGGGAGCCGTTGGATGGACCACCAACGTCATCTACAAGGCACCGGCGGAGATGACAGACCAGGACGTTGTCGACTTCTATGTGCAGAACATGGGCCAGGATTGGCAGGAGCAGGTGGAAGAGGTGCCCATCGTCGAGATCGGCACTGGCGAAGAGAAGGGGAGGGCGCTACAAGTCGAGTTCAGCAAGGGAACGGCTATCGTATCAGTGAATACCGACAACATGTTTGAGGGTGGGCCGCACACATTTGAGGTTTCTATCGACCACCGGGGCGCGGAGCGTTAGGATTGGCCTGCGTTCCTGTGGGAAGATCGATGCCGCATAATTGGTGGTGCCATGGATTTTGACCTGATTCGTGAGATCGTTATCCCTGCCGAGACCAAGATCGTCCTGCTGGTGATGGACGGCCTGGGTGGCCTGCCTCATCCCGAGACCGGCCGCACGGAGATGGAGACGGCTGGCATCGCCAACCTGGACCGCCTGGCCCAGGAGAGCGTCTGCGGCATGGTCTATCACGTAGGCATCGGGATCACCCCTGGCAGCGGGCCGGGTCATCTGTCCCTCTTCGGCTACGACCCTCTATGTTATCGCATCGGCCGCGGCGCCCTGGAGGCGGTGGGCGTCGACTTCGACCTGGGGCCCCAGGACGTGGCGGCTCGCGGCAACTTCTGCACGGTGGATGAGGGCGGCCTCGTTGTCGACCGCCGCGCCGGTCGCATCGACACCGATACCTGCGCCCGCCTCTGCGCCGAGCTGCGCACCATCGAGCTACCGGGCGCCGAGCTGTTCGTGGAGCCCGTGCGCGAGCATCGCTTCCTCTTGGTGCTGCGGGGCGACGGCCTCTCCGACGCTTTGAACGAGACCGATCCTCAGCAGGTGGGCGTGCCGCCGGTCGAGGTGGCAGCTCTCGCTCCCGAGGCGAAGGGCACGGCCGGGCTCGTGGGCGCCTTCGTGGCCCAGGCCGGTGAGCGACTGCGCGACCATCATCCCGCCAATATGGTGCTGCTGCGGGGATTCGCGCGCTGGCCTGACCTGCCGTCGTTTCCCGACGTGTTCGGGCTGCGGGCGGCGGCTCTCGCCTTCTACCCCATGTACCGCGGCCTAGCCAAGCTGGTGGGGATGACCGCCCTGCCCACCGGGCCGTCGCTCAGCGATTCGCTGGCGGCTGTGCGGGAGCACTGGGGGCAGTTCGACTTCTTCTTTGTTCACTACAAGGCTACAGACTCGACAGGGGAGGACGGCAACTTCGAGGGTAAGGTGGCCAAGCTGGAGGAGGTTGACGCCATCATCCCCGAACTGCTCACCCTTGAACAGGACGCTATCATGGTCACCGGTGACCACTCGACGCCTTCCACCTATCGTGCACACTCCTGGCATCCGGTGCCGATCATGTTACGCTCTCGCTTGTGTCAGCCCGACTCGGCGGAGGCGTTCAATGAGAGGGACTGCCAGAAGGGGTCGCTGTGCCTCTTTGCGGCTACGGAGATAATGCCGCTGGCCATGGCCCACGCCGACCGGTTCACCAAATATGGAGCGTGATCTATGAGTGGACGCATGCCGATCATCGCCGGCAACTGGAAGATGTACACCACCGCTCGCAGCGCGGGAAAGCTCTGCCGCTCGCTGAGGGAGCGCATCGACGGCCTGGCGGGGGTTGAGAAGGTGGTCTGCCCGCCATTCGTCTTCCTGGCGCACGTGAAGCGGGCGCTGGCGGGCTCGTCCATCAAGGTGGGGGCACAGAATGTCTACTGGGAGGAGGAGGGTGCCTACACGGCCGAGGTCAGCCCTCCCATGCTGGCCGACCTGTGCGAGTATGTGATCGTCGGCCACTCCGAGCGGCGCAAGTATTTCGGCGAGACCGACGAGACGGTGAACCGTCGTCTGAAGGCGGCCCTGGCCCACGGCCTGCGACCCATCATGTGCGTGGGCGAGACGCTGGAGGAGCGCGAGGCCGGTCGCACGGAAGAGGTGCTGCTGCGGCAGGTGCGAGGAGGGCTGGCGGGCGTGGATATGCCTATAGCCTTCGTGCTCGCCTATGAGCCGGTGTGGGCCATTGGCACAGGCGTCCCCGCTACCGGGCTGATGGCCAACGAGGCCATCGGCGTCATCCGCCAGGAGCTGGCTTCCCTCTATGGCCGCGAGCTGGCGGAGGCCGCTCGCATTCAGTATGGCGGCAGCGTCACCCCTGATAATATCATCGAGTTCATGAGCCAGTCTCAGATCGACGGCGCTCTGGTGGGCGGGGCCAGCCTCAAGGCAGACGCCTTCGCTGCCATAGTCGAGCAGACAGTTCA
This sequence comes from Dehalococcoidia bacterium, assembly GCA_020356025.1. Lineage (GTDB taxonomy): Bacteria > Chloroflexota > Dehalococcoidia > SM23-28-2 > SM23-28-2 > SM23-28-2. The sequence goes on from CP070630.1 coordinate 1,551,511, forward strand.
GAACAACGAGGCGGCGTGACGCAGGGGCTCATCGCCATCGTCGGCCCCACGGCCACGGGGAAAACGGCTCTCGCCATCGCTCTCGCTCAACGTCTGGACGGCGAGATCGTGGGCGCCGACTCACGCCAGGTCTACCGCCACATGGATATCGGCACCGCCAAGCCCACGGCGAAGGAGCGGTCGCTGGCAGCCCACCACCTAATCGACGTGATCGATCCCGATCAAGAGTTCAGCCTGGCCCAGTACCTGGAGCAGGCCGTCGCTGTCCTGGAGGACGTGTGGTCGCGGGGCAAGCAGCCGCTCTTGGTGGGGGGCAGCGGCCAGTACGTCTGGGCCCTATTGGAGGGATGGCGGGTGCCGCGACTGCAGCCTCAGCGGGAGCTGCGGCGAGAGCTCGAGGAGCGGGCGGCCCGTCAGGGAGCAGAAGCGCTGCATCGAGAACTAGCGCAGGTAGACCCGAAGGCGGCGGCCCGCATCGACCCGCGCAACGTGCGGCGGGTTATTCGGGCGCTGGAGGTGCACAAAGCGACTGGCCGCCCCATATCCTACTGGCAGGAGAAGGGCCCGCCGCCGTGGGAGGTGCTCATCCTGGGGCTGACCTGCCCGCGGCAGGTGCTCTATGAGCGCATAGATGCTCGTGTGGACGCTATGATGGAGGTGGGGCTGGTGGATGAGGTGAGGGGTCTTCTGTCCATGGGCTACGATCCCTCGCTTGCCTCCATGTCCGGCATCGGCTACAAGCAGATCTGTCAGCATCTGGCGGGCGAGCTGGACCTGGCAACGGCGGTGGCACGGATCAAGACGGCCACCCATCGCCTGGCCCGCCAGCAGTACACCTGGTTCCGCCTGGACGACCAGCGCATCCGCTGGATCGACATATCGCTGGGCGCCCCCTTTGAGGAGGCGGCGCGATTTGTGAAATCGGAGCCAGGCTCAGGGAGGAGGGTTGCCCATGGACGCTGAGATGGAGGTCTACGGTTGCCGCATCCGGTCACTCTTGGAGCGCGTCTGCGCCTGTCTGGAGGGGCTAAGCGGGACGCAACTAAACTGGCGACCGCCTATGCACGACGCTAACAGCGCCTACGTCATCGCTGCCCACACGATCGGCTGCGCCCGCGCATTTGTGCTGGGCATTGCCTGTGGACAGGACGTGGAGCGCGACAGGTCGGCCGAGTTCCGGGCCTCGGGCCCGGACGCCACCGACCTGACGGCGCAGGTTCGGCGGATGTTGGACGATATGGACACCGCCCTGGCGGCGCTGGCACCGCCGGCCCTGGATCAGCGGCGCCTGCCGCCCAAGTCGCTGTTCGGGGAAGAAGGGGAGCTGAAGGAGACATCGGTGCGAGAGGTCCTTCTGGATGTGGTGGAGCATACCTGTCTCCATCTGGGGCAACTCCAGATCACGCGGGATCTGGCTCTTCGGGAATCACAGGCATGAAGTTCGTCAAGATGCACGGCACGGGCAACGACTTCGTCCTCCTGAGAGCGCGGGGAGACGAGCAAGACTGGTCGCGCCTGGCCCAAGCCATGTGCGACCGCCACTACGGCATCGGCGCCGACGGTTTGCTTTTAGTGCTGCCGTCGTCTCAGGCCGACGTGAGGATGCGCATGTTCAACCCTGACGGCTCGGAGGCGGAGATGTGCGGCAACGGTCTCCGCTGTGTCGCCAAGTACGCCGTGGACGAGGGCCTGGCGCCGCCTCGCGGCGGCCGGATCAGCGTGGAGACGGCGGTGGGCGTTCTCGCCGCCCAGGTCTTCGGTGAGAAGGGCGCGGTGGAGCGAGTGCGGGTGAGCTTGGGGGTGCCTCGCTTCGCTCCCCAGGAGATCCCCGTGCTGGCGGAGGGGGAGCCGCCAGTGAAGGACCTGCCGCTGGACATCGAGGGCGAACGCTTGGCGGTGACCTGCGTCTCGCTGGGCAATCCCCACGCCGTCCACTTCGCCGAGCGGCCCGTCGCGGAGTTTCCGCTGGAGGACATCGGGCCAAAGGTGGAGCACCATCCACTGTTTCCCCAGCGGACAAACTTCGGGGTGGCGCGGGTGCTCGACCGCGAGCGCATGGAGGCGCGTGTGTGGGAGCGGGGAACGGGCATCACCCTGGCTTGTGGCAGCGGCGCCTGTGCGGCGGTGGTGGCTGCGCAGCTTCACGGGCTCGTGGGCGAAAGAGTCGACATAACACTGCCAGGCGGTGTGTTGAGAGTGGAGTGGGATGGGGCAGGGGAGTGCTATCTAGCAGGCCCGGCGGAGACGGTGTTCGTGGGGGGGTGGAGGAAGTAGTAGTGGGAGGCGGAGGCGGACTGTCTATGCAGGGCAGATGCGGTTAGTGTAGGATAGTGGCGCTATGGAGCCGCGCATCCAGTACGCTCAGACCGCTGACGGGGTGAGCATCGCCTTCTGGACACTGGGGGAGGGCATGCCCTTTGTGCACATGCCGTTTCTATTCAGCCATACCCAGCTTGAGTGGCAGATACCTGAGCTTCGGCGGTGGTACGAGCAACTGGCGGACAAGAGGAAGCTGGTCCGGTACGACGGCAGAGGCAGCGGCCTTTCCGAGCGCGACATAGCCGATTATTCGCTCGATGCGCGAGTGATGGACCTTGAGGCAGTCGTAGACCGCTTGGGCCTGGAGTGGTTCGCTCTGTGGGGGCTGTCTCACTCAGGGCCAGGGGCCATCGCCTACGCGGCCCGCCACCCCGAGCGGGTATCGGGCCTGATTCTGTGGGGCACCTATGCGCGGGCATCCGATTGGTCACGGTCACCACAAGTTCAGGCAGTCCGGGCATTAATGGACAAGGACTGGGAGACCTACACAGAGACGGCAGCGCATACCGTGCTGGGATGGTCAGCAGGTGAGCCGGCACGCCGGTACGCCGCGCTGATACGGGAGAGCATCACGCAGGAGGCCCTGGCGGCGACCACACGCGCGTCCAACGAGTTTGATGTTACGGCGCTCCTGGCGCAGGTGAGGTCGCCCACACTGGTGCTTCACCCCCGTCCGGTTCCCGTGCTGGATGTGAACGTCGCCAGGGGCCTTGCCTCTCAAATACCGGACGCCCGTCTCGTCCTCTTAGAGAGGGAATCGGCAACACCGTACCTGGGCGACACAGACGCACTGCTCGCGGCTATCGACGAGTTCCTGGGCGAGGGCGAGGAGGCCGCGGCGGCGGCCGAGCCTCCGGCGGGCGCCTTTCGTACCGTCCTGTTCACGGACGTGGAGGGCTCGACCATGCTTACCCAGCGGCTCGGCGACGCCAAGGCGCGGGAGGTCTTGCGAGCCCACGAGCGCATCGTGCGGGAGGCGCTGAAGGCCCACGGCGGCTCCGAGGTGAAGACGATGGGGGATGGCTTCATGGCCTCGTTCTCCTCGGCGACGCGGGCGCTGGAGTGCGCCATCGCCATGCAGAGGGCGTTCGCCGAGCACAATGAGTCGGCGGAAGAGCCGATAAGGGTGCGCATCGGGCTGAACGCGGGGGAGCCGATAGCGGAAGAAGAGGACTTGTTCGGGACGGCGGTGATCCTGGCGGCACGCATTGCGGCGAAGGCGGAGGGCGGTGAGATCGTGGCCTCGGACGTGGTGCGGCAGCTGGTGGCGGGCAAGGGGTTCCTGTTCTCCGACCGGGGCGATGTAGCTCTACGGGGCTTCGAGGACCCGGTGCGGCTGTACGACGTCGGGTGGCGGGACTGAGGGAGGATCTCCGAGCATGACCGCAGCAACAGTAGAGACCGTCCCGCCCGCGCCGAGTCAGATGCGTGAGGTGGGGGAGGTACTCGCCAGGGCTCTACATGACGATCCCCACTGGTTGTGGATCCTCCCCGACGAGTCCAGGCGGACGCAGGTGCTGCCCTGGTTCATGAAAGCCTGCGCGAGGTATTGCCAAAAACACGGCGTGGTGCACACCACCGCGGGCAAGGTCGAAGGGGCCGCGCTGTGGATTCCTCCCGGGAAGTACCCGCCGAGCGTTGTGGGGATGATCCTGGCGGGCATGATATTGGTGCCCGTGAAGTTCGGGCGGGCGGCGCTCGGCCGCTTGATGAGCGGCGTGAACTACGCGGTGCGGTTGCACAAGCGGGACGCCCCGCGGCGCCACTGGTATCTTTCTACTCTAGGGGTCGAGCCGCCGCGTCAGGGCCAGGGCATCGGCAGCGCTCTGATACAGCCGGTGCTGGCGCGCGCGGACGCTGAGGGCTTGGTCTGCTATGTGGAAACGGAGAAGGAGAGGAACGTGCGTTTCTACCGGAGGCACGGCTTCGAGGTGGTGGTGGAAAGCGACGTGCCCAACGGCGGGCCTCACATGTGGACGATGAGAAGGGAGCCCCAGGGATAGCCGCTATGGAGCCGCGCATCCAGTACGCGACGACCGCTGACGGCGTGAGCATCGCCTTCTGGGCGCTGGGGGAGGGCGTGGCGTTCGTGGAGATGCCGACGATTCCGGTGAGCCATATCCAGATGGAGTGGCAGTTCCCCCAGTGGCGCCGCTGGTATGAGTCCCTGGCGCAAAGAAGAATGGTGGTGCGGTACGACTGTAGAGGAGCCGGACTGTCGGATCGAAACGTGAGCGACTTCTCGCTCGACGCCTATGCGCTGGATCTGGAGGCGGTGGTGGACCGTCTGGGTCTGGAGAGCTTTGTACTGCTGAGCCCTATTCATTCGGGGCCGGTGGCGATTGCCTACGCGGCTCGCCATCCGGAGCGCGTCTCGCACCTTGTTCTGTGGCACTCTTGGGCAGTGACGCACGAGGCGGCATCGTCGCAGCTTCGGGCACTGGCCCAACTAAGAGATACAGATTGGCATCTGTACAGCGAGGCGGTGGCGCATACCGTGCTGGGGTGGTCGGAAGGCGAGCCGGCGCATCGCTATGCTGCGCTAATGCGCGAATGCATCACGCAGGAGACAATGAGGACGGCTCTTGTGGCGAGCGGGGGGTTCGACGTTACGGCTCTCCTGCCTCAGGTGAAGGCGCCGACCCTGGTGCTTCACCGCCGACAGCTCTCCTGGCTTAGCGTGGATGTCGCCCGCGGCCTTGCCTCTCGGATACCGAACGCCCGCCTGGCTCTCCTGGAAGGGGAATCGGGAGCGATCTTCCTGGGCGACACTGCGGCGGCGCTGCGGGCCGTCAACCAGTTCATGGGCGAGGGTGAGGAGGCTGAAGTGTGGGCCGAGCCGCCAGCAGCAGGCACGGTTCACACCATCCTGTTCACGGATGTGGAAGGCTCGACGGCGCTGACCGAACGCTTGGGGGACGCGAAGGCGCGGGAGGTGCTGCGGGCCCACGAGCGCATCGTGCGGGAGGCGCTACGAGCGCACGGGGGATCTGAGGTGAAGATGCTGGGGGACGGGTTCATGACCTCCTTCTCCTCGGGGACGCGGGCGCTGGAGTGCGCCATCGCCATGCAGCGGGCGTTCGCGGAGCACAACGAGTCGGCGGAGGAGCCGTTGCGGGTGCGCATCGGGCTCAATGCTGGGGAGCCGATAGCGGAGGAGAAGGACCTGTTCGGGATGACGGTCATTGTGGCGGCTCGTATCGCGGCGAAAGCAGCGGGTGGTGAGATACTCGCTGCCAATGTCGTGCGAGAGCTTGCGGCGGGCAAGGGGTTCCTGTTCGCGGACCGGGGCGACGTAGCGCTCCGGGGCTTCGAGGACCCCGTGCGTCTGTACGAGGTGCGCTGGAGGGAACCGGCATAGTGCAACTGGCCAAGCGCATCGAGAAGCTGCCGCCGTACCTGTTCGCAGAGATCAGCCGCAAGATGGCCGAGAAGCGGGCCCAGGGGGTGGACATTGTCAGCTTCGCCATCGGCGACCCCGACATTCCCACACCATCCCACGTTGTCGACGCTCTCTGCCAGGCCGCTCGCGAGCCCGTCAACCATCGCTATCCCGAGAGCGACGGCCTGCCCGACCTGCGGCGGGTCATCGCTCGCTGGTACGAGCAACGGTTTGACATCTCTCTTGACCCCGACAGGGAAGTGCTGCCTCTCATCGGCTCCAAGGAGGGCATCGGCCACATTGCTCTCTGTTTCATCGACCCCGGCGACCTGGCTCTCGTGTCCGACCCCGGCTACCCTGTCTACTCCGTGGGCACCATGTTCGCCGGCGGCGAGTGCTACTTCATGCCCCTCACGGAGGAGAACGATTTCCTGCCCGACCTGGAGGCCATCCCCGAGACGGTGGCCCGGCGGGCGAAGCTGATGTGGATCAACTACCCGAACAACCCGACGGGTGCAGTGGCTGACCTCGACTTCTTCGAGCGGGTAGTGCGCTTCGCCCAGAAGCACGATATCGCCGTCTGCCACGACGCTCCCTACACAGAGGTGGCCTTCGACGGCTACCGGCCGGTCAGCTTCCTCCAGGCAGCGGGTGCCAGGGAGGTGGGGGTGGAATTCCACTCCTTCTCCAAGAGCTACAACATGAGCGGCTGGCGCATCGGCATGGCGGTGGGTAATGCCAAGATGGTCGATGCCCTCATGCGGGTGAAGTCGAACCTCGATTCGGGGATCCCCCAAGCCATCCAGCGCATGGCCATCGCGGCCTTCGAGGGGCCGCAGGACTGCATCGCCGAGCACAACGCCGTCTATCAGCGAAGGCGCGACCGCTTGGTGGAGGCGCTGGCCAGGATGGGGTTGGGGGTGCGCTCGCCGAAGGCCAGCCTTTACGTCTGGGCGCGTGTGCCCGATGGCTATACTTCCATAGAGTTCGCCACCCGCCTCCTGGACGACATCGGCGTGGTGCTGACGCCGGGCATCGGCTACGGGCCGCACGGCGAGGGCTACATCCGCCTGTCGCTCACCATCCCCGATGAGCAACTGGAGGAGGGCCTGCGGCGGCTGGCAGGGTGGGGGGCGTGAGCGACCGTCGCCGATCCCCTCGTCGACCCGGCATGCTCCTCCGCTGGTTCTTCCGTGCGCCGGTCGTCCTCTATCGCATCGGCCTGGGCGGGCTGATGCCCATGCAGTTGCTGCTCACGACCGTCGGGCGCAAGACAGGGCGACCGCGCCAGGCTGTTGTAGACGTGCTGCGCCACGATACAGCCACGGACACGTACTATGTGGTCTCGGCCTACGGCGCCCGCTCCGACTGGTATCGCAACCTGCAGGCTAACCCGACGGTGCGCGCGCAGGTCCGCTGGCGCAAGTTTCCCGCTACGGCAACCGCCTTGCCCGAGAATGAAAGCGAGGCGGTCCTTCTCGACTACTGGCGCCGGCACCGGCTGTACTCGCGCGCGACGATGCGCCTGGTTGGGCTGAAGGCAGCCACGGAGGAACAAGTGCGGGCGGCGGCCGGGCAGATGCGAGTGGTGGCAATCCAGCCCGAAGCTGGCCGGTAAAATAGCCTCAGTCGGGGCAAGATTTCCCCTTTTGCGGTATACTTGTGGGGGAAACCGCATTCTGTAAAGGAGGACGAGGGGCATAGCTACGACCGGCCACGTCACCGCTGAGCCCATCGAGCGGGCCTATCTGGTGGCGGTGGAGATGAAGGGGCGAGGCAACAGTCGCTGGACCAGCCAGAGCTCGCTGGAGGAGCTGGCCCAGTTGGCCCTGACCGCCGGCGCCAACGTCGTCGGCAGGTCCGTTCAGCGGCTGGAGCGACCGACGCCCGCCTACTACGTGGGCCGGGGCAAGGTGCAAGAGTTGGCTTCTCTACGTCATCGTCTGGGCTACGGCACGATAATATTCGACGACGAGCTCTCGCCCTCCCAGCAGCGGAATCTGGAAGATGCCCTTCAGATCAAGGTCCTCGACCGCACTGCCCTCATCCTCGACATCTTCGCTCAGCACGCCCGCACCCGCGAGGGGGCCCTCCAGGTGGAGCTGGCCCAGCACGAGTACCTGCTGCCTCGCCTGGCCGGCCAGTGGACCCACCTAGAGCGGCTGGAGGGGGCGATCGGCACCCGCGGCCCCGGCGAGACCCAGCTGGAGACGGACCGTCGTCTGATCCGGCGTAAGATTCAGCGCCTGAAGCGCCAACTTGAGGAAGTGCGGCAGCAGCGCGCCCTCTACCGGCGACGGCGGACGCGACAGGGAGTGTCGGTAGTCTCCCTGGTGGGCTACACGAACGCCGGCAAGAGCACGCTCATGCGGGCCCTGTCGGGGGCTGACGTGCTGGTGGAAGACAAGCTGTTCGCCACTCTCGACCCCGTCACCCGGCGGATAGCCCTTCCGCAGGGCGGGGCATTCCTCCTCACCGATACCGTTGGTTTCATCCAGAAGCTTCCCACCCAGCTCGTGGCCGCCTTCCGTGCTACCTTGGAGGAGCTGTCCGAGGCCAGCCTCCTCCTGCATGTGGTGGACATAACCCATTCCGACGCCGCCGAACAGGCTCAGACGGTGGAGGACACCCTGGCTGACCTGGGTCTGGCCGACAAGCCTCGGGTTACCGTCTTTAACAAGGCAGACCTCATCTGCGGGCCCGACGGGTTGCCGATCGAGGGGCTGGAAAGCGTGACCGAGGCACGGGCGTCCCTGCGATACTGGCGGCCGGATGCGCTGCTGGTGTCGGCGGTCAAGGGCTGGGGCCTGACGGAGCTGTTGGGGCGCATCGAAGCTGCCCTGGGCCTGGGCGAGGAGGAGGGCGAGCCCGCCTCCTGGGGCTATCGAGCGCGGCCGGCAGGGTAGGGCGAACGCAGCAGAAATAATGCTGCGTTTTTGTGAGCGAACTATATTGACAACTTTCGATATAGCCTTTATGCTATTGGTGTCATGGCTCAAGTGAATCAAATTCCGAGGATTTCCATAGCGGAGGGCTGCTGCCCTGGCCTGACGGCGAAGGTGGCCTGCGCTGCCGAGAGGGAGGCCAAGCGCTGGGCGGCTGTCTTCAAGGCGCTGTCTGACCCCACTCGCCTGCAAATCCTCAGTTTGGTGGCCAGAAACCCGGGCGGCGTGTGCGAGTGCAACATCGTTGACTGCACGCCTCTGAGTCAGCCCACCATCTCCTATCACGTCAAGGTGCTCAAGGAGGCAGGCCTGCTCCACGTTGAGAAGCATGGGCTGTGGTGCTACTACCGCCTGCGCAAGGACGCGCTGGGCCAGGTGGTCGCCGCTCTGAGCAGTCTGGGCCGGTAGTCCTCGCAAACGGCGCTGTATCGGCAGTTTGGATGTAAGGAGGTAGCCGATGGTCAAGGAGAAGGAGATCAAGGAAAAAGTAGGCGAGCACTACGCCGAGCTCGCTCGCCAAGCCGCACAGCAGGCCGACACTAGTTGCTGCTCGCCCCAGCCGAGCTGTTGCTCGCCGGCCGAATCTGAGGTTGTCAACCCGATCAGCGGCCAGATCTATGCGCCGGAGGACCTGAAGGATCTTCCGATGGAGGCGGTACTGGCCTCCGCCGGCTGCGGCAACCCGGTGGCCCTGGCCGAGCTGCACCCGGGCGAGGTGGTGCTGGATCTGGGTAGCGGCGGCGGCATCGACGTTCTTCTCTCCGCGCGGCGAGTCGGCCCCACGGGCAAGGCCTACGGTCTGGACATGGTGGACGAGATGCTGGAGCTGGCCCGTCAGAACCAGCAGAAGGCGGGCATCGAGAACGTGGAGTTCCTCAAGGGGGAGATGGAGGACATCCCTCTGCCTGACAACTCGGTGGACGTGATCATCAGCAACTGCGTGGTGAACCTGTCGCCCGACAAGGACAGCGTGCTCCGCGAGGCCTATCGCGTGCTCAAGCCCGGCGGGCGCCTTGCCATCTCCGACATCGTCTATCGAGGCGGCATGCCGGAGGAGTTGCGACGCAATCTGGAGATGTGGGTGGGCTGCCTGGCCGGCTCTCTGGAGGAAAGCGAGTACGTAGTCAAGCTGAAGGTTGCCGGCTTCCAGGACATCGGCGTTGAGGTGACGCGAGTCTGGAAGAGAGAGGACCTTGAGGGAACCGAGATTGCCGAGGCTGTTGACCGCCTTTCGCCCGAGGCAAGGCAGGTCCTTCCCAGCTTTGTCAGTGCCTTCATTCGGGCTCAGAAGCCCGTTCCCAGCACGCGCGGCTGTTGTGGCTAGGCGGCGGTCTAGCGGTATCTCAGACAGGCTGCCTTTGCGATAAGGTTAGCCTATTCGCAACCGCTGGGCTACCTCGGTGGTCCTCCGGCCCAGCTCTCTTGCCTGGTGGCGATCGTCGTCCGTGACTTCCGCGTGGGCGGTGGCTCCGTAGTAGGAGCCGGAGAGGCGCATGCGGTCGCTCCAGGGGAGACCCACGGTGATCATGCCGTGCGAGAGCAGCAGGTGGAGGAGCTGGAGTAGGGTGGCCTCGATGCCACCAGAGCGCGACCAGCCGGCAGTGAAGGCGGCGCCCACCTTGCCTGCCAGTTCTCCTGTCTCCCACAGCTCGCCGCTGTGGTCGAACCAGTCCTTGAGCTTGCCGGTGATGCCGCCCCAATTGGGCGAGCCGATGATGAGGGCATCGGCGTCCTTGAGCTCCTGCTGGCTGGCCTCGTCCAGACGACGGTAGACCAGCTCGGCGCCGGGGACACTGCGCACCCCCTCGGCGATCGACTCCGCCAACTGCTCGGTTAGGCCACCACGGCTATCGAAGAGAACGAGGACCTTGGCCGAGGCCATCCTAGTCCCCGAGGAGGGTCTCGTAGCCGAGGGCGACGATCTCTTCCACGTACTCGGAGCGCCAGGCGGGATTGGGGATGCGCAGGCCACGTTCGCGGAACCAGCCGTGGAACTTCAGGTACTGCTCCTCAAGGTGGCGGCGCCAGTCGTTCTCATGGGCGAAGACCTGGGGGTCGACCTGTTCCAGCCGCTTGTCCATATCCTCTGGGTCGATGTCCAGGTCTTCTCGCCAGTATTCACCCAGGTAGTCGAGGCTCTCCTCCAGGTTGCGCTGGCACTCCTCGAAGAGGGCGACCATCATCCCATCCTGATTCACCTTGCGCCCACGCAGGCGCAGCTCTCGGCCGCACGATTCGCACACCAGCACCAGCTTACGGGCATCGCAGCTCTCGCGTGGGTTGCAGCCCTGGCAGAGGGGGGCGAACTGGCTGGCTGAGGGGGCGCGTGAGTAGCCCACCACCACCTCCGGGACGAGGGCGCCGCAGCGGGGGCAGCAGATCTCGGTGGAGAGGATCTCGTCGATGGCCTTTCGCCAGTCTATCTGCATGAGGGAGACCTTTCTTGGCCTTTTTCCATCCTCATCATAATGCCTCTGGCCGCCGTGTCAACGGTTGCTCAGGTTTAGGGTGCACCAGCCGGCCTGACCGGGCGCCTCCTCCACGCCGACGGTGATGGAGGTGATATTGGCTCGCTCGGCTAGCGCCTCTGCCAGGCGGTGGCAGAACCATTCGGCCAGGCGTTCGGCGGTGGAGTTGTTCAGCGGCAGGGCACATACATCGCTCTTAGGGATGACATAACGTCGATCAGCGGCGGCGATTTGCCAAGCATCGTCCAGATCGCTGACCAGAAGGGCAGGATTGTCACGTGGCAAGAGGAAGCGGTGGTCGAGCTGCTGGCAGAGGGCCTCGGCGATCCTCTTCAGCTCAGCGAAGTCTATCACCCAGTCGTCCTCAGTGAGGTCGCCCTCTACGTCCACCAGCAGGTCGTAGTTGTGGCCGTGCAGCGGCTCGGCCTGCCCCTGCGACGTGGTGAGATGGGCGGCGGCGAAGCGCAGAGTGTTCCTCTCGACGCTGACCTTGTACTTCATGGTGATCGCCTGTCAGTGAGGCCATGATAGCCGGCACGAGAAATTGGCACAACAAGGCAGCAGGGGAAGGACAAGCGTTCAAGGACACATGATCGCACTATAACTCTTACGTAGACTAGCACAGAGGCAGTGTTCGACATAAGGCGCAACGTGGGCGCTCAAATTGCAGGGCCGTTGGGCCAATGTTACACTGAGGGCGGATCGAGGTGGGAGTTTCTGGGTGGATGGGGCCAGGCAGAGGGGCGGCGAAAGATCCCACACCTGCGGTAACGGTGAGTCCTGGCTAGTCCCTGAGGAATCGTGTAGTAAGGGGATGGTGGCCGATGACGGATGGAAGAAGTGAGTGGCTGATCCTGAAGGCTCTGCGCTGGACGATGTTTGGGCTGTTGGTGGTGCTCCTGTCGGTCATGTCGGGCGTGGTCGGCTTCACCATCGGCGATGGAGGTGAGGATGGCAGGGGCACCGGCTCTACGTCCCCTGCGCAGGGCGAGGCGGACTTCGGCATTCTGGACGAGATCTACGACATCATTGGGGAAGACTTCGTCGCCCAGGATAGCGTGGACCCGGAGATGTTACGCCAAGGGGCGATAGACGGGGCGCTGTCCGCTCTAGACGACCCGCACACCATATATATCGATCCTGAGACCTACTCTCTGGGTATCGATATCGTCACCGGCCAGTTCGAGGGGATCGGCGCTCGCGTGGAGCAGGACCCGGTCAGCGGCGAAATAGTGATCGTTGCGCCCTTCCGCGATTCGCCTGCCGATAAGGCAGGCATCCGCGCTGGCGATGTCATCCTGACGGTAGACGGCGAATCCACCGCCGGCTGGTCAGTGGGTCAGGCGGTTCGCGTTATTCGCGGACCTCAGGGCACCGAGGTGACCCTGGGCGTGCTTCACGAGAACGGTGAGAGCGAGGACATCACCATCACCCGAGGCGTCATCACCGTCCCTACCGTCTTCAGTCATGAGGTTGAGGATGCCGATGGCATCCCCGCCAGTGATATAGCTTATGTCGAGTTGCAGCAGATGACTGAGGAGTCGGTTAGCGACCTGGCAGATATGCTGACGGACATCGAAGAGAAGGGCTATAGAGGGCTTATCCTCGACCTGCGTCGCAACCCTGGCGGAGGCCTCAGCGCTACGGTGGAGATAGCGGACCTCTTCCTGGACAGTGGCGTCATCCTGATCCAGGTGGACAAGGATGGCAACGAGACCGTCGAGCATGCCGACGGCGGTGACGAGGGCGAGGAGATGCCCCTGGTGCTGCTGATTGGCAGTGGCAGCGCCAGCGGCGCCGAAGTGCTGGCCGCGGCCGTGCGGGACAACGACCGCGCTGTCCTCATCGGCAGCACCACCTTCGGCAAGGGATCGGTGAACCACCTGCGCGAGCTCTCTGACGGCGGCGCGCTCTACATCACCATCGCCCGCTGGCTCACTCCCGGCGGCGAGCAGATCGAGGCGATCGGCCTGGCACCGGATATCGAGGTATTGCCCACTGACGAGGACATCGAACTGGGGCGGGACGTCCAGCTCTTCGCGGCCATCGACTATCTGAGGGAGGCCATTCAGGCGGCGGTCCCCTGAGAGCGGCGGTGAGTGAGCCGTGGCCGAAAAGACGGTAACTGTCAACCGCAAGGCCCAGCACGACTACCATATCCTGGAGAAGGTAGAGGCCGGGCTCGTCCTTATGGGCACCGAGATCAAGGCCATCCGTGATGGGCGGGTGAACCTGAGGGATGCCTACGCCCGCCCGGAGCGAGGCGAGATGTGGCTGGTGGGCGCGCACATAGGGCCGTACGCTGCCGCCGGTCGCTTCAACCACGAGTCTGGCAGGCGCCGCAAGCTCCTTCTCCACCGAAAGCAGATCGTTGAGCTGGGGCGTGAGGTGGAGGAGAAAGGTCTGACGCTTGTGCCCCTGCGTCTCTATCTCAAGGGCGGCCGAGCCAAGGTGGAGCTGGCTCTGGCCCGTGGCCGTCGCCGCTACGACCGCCGACAGGCGATCGCCCGGCGGGAGGCCGAGCGCGAGATGCGGCGGGCCCTGCGGCGTCGCGGCTAGGAGTTTGTAAGGCCTATCACATGAGCGAGACGACATCTGGGTTGCAGCAGCAGATTCTGGCATTGGGCGCCACGCTGGTGGGCTTCGCTGACATGGAGGGGGTGCTAGAGGGGGAGTTCGCCTGCTGGCCACGGGCCATCTCCATCGCTCTAGCCTTCCCCGATGAGGTGATTGCCCCCATCGCCAAGGGGCCCACTTTGGAGTACTACCGAGCCTACAATCAGTTCAACGAGCGGCTGAACGAGATCGCCGCCCAGACGGCCAAATTGGTCCGGTCGCTGGGCTACCGGGCGGAGAGCTTCCCCGCCACGGTGGACGGCCCGGACCTGGACATCCGGAGCCTCAGCGCGGCTTTCCATCACAAGACTGCCGCCACGCGGGCCGGACTGGGTTGGGTGGGGAGGTCGGCGCTGTTGGTCTCCTACAAATGCGGCCCACGAGTCCGCTTCGTCACGGTGTTCACCGACATGCCGCTGGCGGCAGGAACGCCGGTCACGGTGAGCGAGTGCGAGGATTGCAGGGTCTGCGTGCGTGCCTGTCCCGGCGAGGCCATTCACGATGAGGAATGGTGGGCGGGGCGGCCGCGAGAGGACTTCTTCGATGCTCACGCCTGTTTCGTCGAAGCGTCTCGCCAGCTCAGGGAACGGGTGGGCGTGAATCACCCGGTGTGCGGCATCTGCATCGCCGTCTGTCCCCAGGGACGCCCGAAGGCCTCCGAGAGGAGTCATCCCCTGCGGCGTCGCGACTAGGGGTTGACAATGCCTGTGGTATAATAAGGTAGGTTCGTCAGATCCCTGTGGGGACGAAAGGGTTCGACAGGGAAGGTTGAGTCTGGATTGCAGGCCGAGGTAGCCATCGACCTCGTAAAACAGGTGGCAAACAGTAACTGGCGAATCTGAGTTCGCTCTGGCCGCCTAATCTAGGTGAGCCACGTCGACTCTGACCTCTCCTCGATGGGTTGGGGATCGGCGCCATAATGTCGAGGTGCGGCGGCTCCGACGCCGATAAGGGCTGTCAAAGACATATCGGCTGGCCCGGCGCCACTCCGTCGGTGGAGGTACGGCGGGCGAGAGCAAAACGCCGACTAAGCCTGTAGGATATCCAGGGTGGCCTTCTTCTGGACGGGGAGTTCAATTCTCCCCCGTCTCCACCAGCTTGCATATGATCGGGAGCCTTCGGGCTCCCGTTGTGTTTGCCCCGAAGCTGCTCGCCCTGCTCACGGCAGAGGAGCGACAGGTTGCACGTCTCTCCCCATCGCCTTGCGCACCGCCGCATCCGCGGGTAGGATGGGGAGCACCGTGAGTTGAATGCGGACACCAATGTATGGAGGCAGCGCAATGAAGAGAGTGAGCTTGGGCATGGCCCTTCTCCTTGGCATCGGCCTGACGGTGCCACTGGCCGCCTGCGGCGATGGCGAAGAAGCCGTTGAGGGTGGCCCCCCGGCCGTTTCTGGCGAGCCCACGACCACCGAGAGCGGGCTTCAGTTCATCGACGTCGAGGTGGGCACCGGCGATGCGCCTCAGTCTGGCCAGACGGTCGAGGTCCACTACACTGGCTGGCTGACCGATGGGACGAAGTTCGACAGCTCGCTCGACCGGGGTCAGCCCTTCAGCTTCGTGATCGGCACAGGCCGGGTCATCGCGGGTTGGGACGAAGGCGTCGCCTCGATGAACGTGGGCGGCAAGCGGCGGCTTATCATTCCGCCGGAGTTGGCCTACGGCGAGAGCGGCTACCCGGGGGTGATCCCCGCCAACGCCCAGCTCATCTTCGACGTGGAGCTGCTCGCCATCAAGTAGAGCCTCTGCTAACCGGACACGGTAACACCTGAAGGTCAGCGCGCCTTCTCCTTGCTGCCTTCTGACGCTGGCATGGATTGGACGCTCGATGAGCGTCCAATTCGTTTTGGGTCAGGCAGCGTGGGAGCCTGTCAGCCGAGAAGTCGCGGGCCAGCGACTGTTTGACTTACGCAGTATGACAGTGTAAAATCAGTTTTGACGCTAAAATCCTTCCTCCCTACCATCGAAGGATGCGTAGTCGGCACGTGGGTGGTCTGTCCCATGCCCGCAGAACATGGAAAGACAAAATAACAGGAGCCGCCTCACGGATTGGCTAGAGGAAGAGAGTGGCTCTGTTTTTGTAATAGCCCCTGCCGATCTAGCTCGTACTGAGGAGGCTGACCATGCGTAACCGGGTGAGGAGAGTTGCTCTCGTGGTTGTGGCAGGTGTGCTCGCCCTGGGTCTGGCAACCCTGGTCTGGACGGTGGGGAACACCGTAGGAACGCCGAACGGTATGCAGGGAGACGTGGCCCTAGGGGCTGTAGACGACTCCGACCCTACACGCACATCGATGCCAGCGGCGGCTACCGCCGCGGACCCGGACTGGACGGTAATTGTAGACGGGTTCGTTGATACTCCTCTGAGTCTCACGATAGACGACATTGCCGCAATGCCGCCGACCACGGTGTATGGCGTACTCATCTGCGTTGGCCTGCCTACGAGTCCCCTCGACGAAGGTCGCTGGACTGGAGTGAGACTTGGATACATATTGGAGCAGGCCGGCGTCTCTCCGGAAGCGGTGAAGGTCGCCTTCTACGCGGATGATGGTTTCACGACCGATCTGCCAATCACAACAGCCATGCGTGACGACATCATCCTGGCCTACGAGAGAGATGGCGAGCCTCTATATGAGAACCTGCGTCTGGTGGTTCCCTGCAAGTGGGGTTACAAGTGGATAAGGGACCTCATCCACATCGAGCTCGTCGATTACGACTTCCTGGGCCACTATGAGAGCCAGGGATACTCCGACGAAGCGGAGATCCCCGGGGACATTGACTGTGATGGAGTGACCGATGAAGAGGACAACTGTGAGAGCGTGTCCAATCCTGACCAGACGGACACCGACGGCGACTCTCTCGGCGATGCCTGCGACCCCGACAATGACGATGACGGCATCCTAGATGACGGAGATGGAAGCGGTGTTGAGGGCGACAACCCCTGCAGTGGGGGCCAGACCACGGACTGCGACGATAACTGCCCCGTTGTGGATAATGAGGAACAGACGAACACGGACGCTGATCTGGAGGCTGGCGGCGCCTCGGTGGTCGGCGACGCCCTAGGCGACGCTTGCGACGACGATGATGACAGCGATGAGTTCAGCGACGACGTTGAGACTTACCTGAGCACAGTCGCGGTGGACAATTGCGTCCACAGTCCGCCTGGCCCTGGCGGTGACGCCTGGCCGCTGGACAACAACGTCGACAGGTCTGTCACAGTCGTGGGGGACGTCCTCAACTATGTGGACAACATTGGACTGCCGGTGGACGGCGCCCCGATCCTCCAGCGGCTGGACCTCAGCGCCGATGGCAGCATCACCACGGTGGGCGATGTCCTTCCGTTCAGCGGGAACATAGGAGCGGGCTGCACGTAGGGGCCTACGCTGTAGCCGACGGGTCCTCTTGCTTTCGGCTCTTGAGTTCGATCCGAGGTTGGTGGACTACCTCTACCACCATCTGGGTGGCGCTGAATATGCTCATGCGCTCCGGAGCAAGACCTTCCTGCACCAGCGATTCCACCAGTGCCGCCGCTTGCCCTGAGTTGTCGAAGAGGCGTGCTTTCGCCCAGTCGTCCTCGCCTTCGTCGGGGACGATGAGGATCAGCTTGGTGCGCGCCTCGGGCTTCGCTTGGTGGGAAGATCGTCCTGTGGCCGGTGACCCGTACCATTGACCATCCGCTCGCTCACGCGCCCAGTCCGGCAGCCGCGCCGCCAAGTCTAGCTCCTCCAGGCCATTCTGAGAGCCGTGGTTTGCGCCCACGTCCATCCCCCCTCACTCCTCAGCCGCCAGTGAAGCGGGTCCCCTCCCCTGCACTGAACTGTGCCCTGACCGACCTCATGCTGACTGGCTGCAGGTCTCGTCTAGGCGTCTGGCTTTCCGTTCTCTTCGCTCGCCTTCAAATGGACCACCGCACGGTAGGTCAGCTGAACGTTTAGCTGAGTGCAGTTGAAGACGGTGAGGCGCTCCTGCTCAAGGCCGCCTTCTACCAGAGTCTCGACGAAGTGTCCGGCGGCCTGAAGGTCGTCGAACAGGTGGGCTTCGCCGCAGTTATCCTTACCTTCATGGAGAGCAACGACGATTACGCTTGGCGAAACTTCCCTTCTCGTTTCTTGAGATTCTTTTCGAGGCGTCTCTTGGGTTGTTTCTGGGGAAGGTTTCACCTCGCTTGTTTCGCTGCCTCCTTCGAGGGCCTCTGTTCTGTCCCGAGCCCAGTCCAGCACCTGAGCGGTCAAGTCGTCCTTCTCTTGGACAGGCTCCGTGCTCTGGTTCTTGCGCAGGTCCACCTTCGTTCACCCCCACCGGTGCGTCGGCGGTAATCGCACTCCTACCAGTAGATAGACGCGGTTGGCACGGTTATGTTAACAGGTTCAGCGGCTGTGATGGTGAGAAGGTTGCCTCGCTCGCGCTCAAGGGGCGTTCACCTGGATGCTGGGATCGTTCACTCGGGTGATGTCGATGCTCATTGGTATGCTGGACCACTCGTATACCTCGCCCGGGGTTTGGGACAATTCCATCTCCAGACATACAGGCCAGTAGCCGGCCTCGGCCAGCCAGAGATCGCACGTCTCGATGGCTAGCTCTTCAGGTATCCAGACTAGGCCCAGGAAAGTCTCACAGGACTCTGCCCCAGTGTAGTGGATCGCTGGTACGTCGTTCTTGGTCTCATGCTCGCCGGGCCCTGGCGGCGGTTCCAGGGAGTACATTTCCCAGAACGAGGGACACGGCGGACACATGACAAGGGCCTCAGCCACCTCCAGATCGGAGGTCGTTGTTTCACGCCAGCCGTCCCCTGTGTCGACCCAGGCCTCGTTGCCGATCACGATGACATGCTGCTCGAGAAGCGGGATGCCGGCCATGCTTGCGCTGATATCGCATGAACAACTGGCCGGAGCCTCGAAGTCTCCCTCGGTAGCAAGATCCATCTCGAAGCCCTCTACCTCCATTGACATGTGGAGGGCAGCATGAAAGGTGTCCAGAAAGGCGGTAGGCGGGCCTCCGGTTGGGGTCGGCGAGGGCGTTGGGCTGGGCGTCGGCGTCGGGCTGGGCATTGGCACCGGGCTGGGCGTCGGCGTCAGCGTGGCGCTTGCGGTCGGGGTTGAGGGAGCGCCTGTACTCCCGAGGGCCATGACGCCCTGCATTTTGTGCAGAGTCGTCAGGGTGCTGATATCAGGCCGCCCAGCGAAATAGCGTAACCATTCCTGTGTATTGGGGTCGATGCCGTAGGCGACGGCCACCGCCCCTTCGCCGCAGGTGACCAGGGCTTGCTCGGCGTCGGTGCCGTCGTCGCCATCCCACACCGCAATGGCCCACATGTCGGGCTGCGGGCAGTTGTGCATAGCGCCCTGCTGGGCCTCAGAGGGACTCGTCGCCGCGGCCCAGACCAGGTCTACAACCCCTACGGCAACCACACCAACTACAAACAAGACAGCAAGTTTCCTCGCCTGGCTAAGCATGGCAAACCTCCGTTGCGTGATCCGCGCTCCGACCGCGTGGCGAGTCATCCGCCGCACGATCGAGGCATAGCCTAGCGTCAGTGCACTCACGGGGGATTCAGCGCCGAGGAGCCGGATCCATTGGGGGAACTCCAACGGCTCCGTGTCCAGGCAACTGCACGCTGCGAGCTAGGAGCCTTGAGACGGTGGCTCCGTGATGTAAGACGCTTGGGGGAGGGAACCTGTTGCACCAGGTGAGCAAGCATGACCACTGGCATCATGAATAAGGCTCCATTGACCGCCTCCCTACCGAATGCTAGAATACTGTCCGGCAACACGGTTGCTGCTAAGCTGGACGGGCGGGGGTCGTATCCTTCGGCCCTCGTTCTGCGTTCACGGGAGTCAGCACGCACAGGTATTGGCGCTTCACTGCGGGTTCGTGCCTCCCTTCGGCTTCTGGTTCCGCACCGGCTGGCACTTCCCTCGTCGCCAGGAGCACCCGCGCATGCTAGAATCGAGTGGCTGAAGGGGGCGGGGTCGTCGCCTGAGGAGGAGAAGGACTAGCCCATGCTCACTACCGTCGTCGGCAGCTATCCTAAGATACCGAATCGGCCTCGGCCGGCCAGGCTGCGGGCTGCCATCGCACGCTTCGAGCGGGGGGAGATCGGCGAGGACGAGCTGCGGCGGGTGGAGGACGAGGTCACCATAGAGGTGATCCAGGAGCAGGTGGAGGCTGGTATCGACATCGTCAGCGACGGTCAGATCCGCTGGGAGGACGACCAGACCTACTTCGCTCGCCGGATGGACGGCTTCACCATCGATGGCCTCATTCGCTACTTCGATACCAACACCTACTATCGCCAGCCGGTAGTCACGGGCGCCGTCCAGTGGCGAGAGCCGATCGCGGCGAACGACTATCGCTTCGCTGCCGCCCACAGCCCGCGGCCGGTGAAGGCCCTGGTCACCGGTCCGTACACACTGGCCGCCCTCTCGGCCAACGAGCACTACGGCAGCTTCGGCGAGCTGGTGCTGGCCCTGGCGCGGGAGCTGCGGCAGGAGATGCTGTCTCTGGAGAAGGCGGGAGCGCCTATCATCCAGGTCAGCGAGCCGGCCATCCTCAAGCGGAAGGAGGACTTCCCGCTCTTTCGTCAGGCTCTGGAGCAGATGATGGAGGGCGTGGCGGTCGAGGCCCATCTCTGCACCTGGTTCGGCGATATCGAAGGCCTCTTCCCTCAGATCCTGGAGCTCCCCTTCTCTACCATCGGGCTGGACTTTGTGATGGGGTCGGCCAACTACGAGATCATAAGCAGAGCGCCTTTTGCCAAGAAGCTGGGCCTGGGCATCGTCGACGCTCGGAATACCAGGCTGGAGACGGTGGAGCAGATCGTGGAGCGCATCCGTCGGGTTAGCGACGTTGTTTCAGCGGAGAATCTTTATGTCAATCCCAGTTCCCGCCTGGAGTACCTGCCACGCGAGGTAGCGGAGGCGAAGCTGAAGCGCATGGTGGAGGGGGTTCGGCAGGCGCGGGAGGTGCTGGCATGAGCGAGGGGCTGCTCACTACCACTGTTGGCAGCTTCCCCAAGCCCGACTACCTGACGCGGGCCCGCAGCCAGTTCTCTCTGGGCAAGATCGGTCGTGAGGAGCTGGTGGCGCTGGAGCGGCAGGCCACCGCGGAGGTGATTCGCCTCCAGGAAGAGGTGGGGCTGGACATCCTGGTGCACGGGGAGATGGAGCGGGGCGACATGGTGGCGTACTTCGCGGAGATGCTCAGTGAGAGCATGGCCATCGGTGGGTTAGTGCGCTCCTACGGGAACCGCTATTACCGCAAGCCTATCATCATCGGCAAGCTCCACTGGCAGGGCCCGATGACGGTGGAGATGTGGCGCTACGCACAGGGTCTCACCGATAAGCCGGTCAAGGGGATGCTCACCGGCCCCTACACGAT
>CP070630.1:1572713-1601146 GCA_020356025.1 Dehalococcoidia bacterium
CCGGAGCGTTCCCGTTTTCCGGCCATGGCGGGAATCGCGGCAGTTGCAGCAATAGCAGCCGTCGCCCTCGCAGCGGGCGGCCAGCGCGCCGGGAGGGGCGCGCTGGGGCAGCGCCTCGTACTTTCTACCTCGCTTTGCCTGCCAGAATTACCAGATCGAAGGCTTGACAAAGTTACGCGAATATGTAAACTATCATCACCTCGATAGGCTTCATAGCGGAGACGGATAGGTGCGAGGCGCAAAGGTCTTCGGTTGCGCCAACCGCTGCGAGCAACGCCGTAACGTCTGCGCGCGATTTGTGCACGTTCTAGAAGGGGGTGCGGCCGTGAGAATGCTGCGGACAATTCTGCTACCGATAGGGCTGATTGCACTGGTTGTGCTGATCGCCTCACTCATCCCAGATCGTGCCTGGGCCGATGGGTGTGGTCCGGGCCTTCATTGGGTCGATGACTGCCCTGCTGGGGATGACCTGTTTTCCAGCACCACGGCAGTAGTTGGGATCGACCTAAACGGCGATGACTGCGAGACCGTTGAGCTGGACCTCACCCTTAGCGGCCCCACGACCGTCCACCGAGACGCCGAAGCAGGCGACCAGATCGATACCGAGATCGTCACGATGGAGCTGACCGGCGGTGGGGTCACTCTGCGGGTAGGCAACGTGCCGGGTATCAATCCCGACGTCCCCCCAACCATCGGTGCCGTCGTGGAGCACCCTACGATCTGGACGCTGGCCGACAGCTTCTTTGATGTGTTCTTTGAGGTTGACGTTCCAGGTGTGGGACTGCTCTACAACCACGATCCGGTGAGGGTAGAAGCGGTGATCGATCGCGTCCCGCCGTGGAATACGATCTACCTGCCCCCCGGCGACGTTTGCGTCGACCTCTTTGACGATCCTATTGATGGCAACGACACCGGGATGAACCTGGCGCACGCCGAACACGATACCGGCCCCCCGCCCGGCGGCGGCGCAGTAGAACTTTTCGTTGACAGCTCGGAGCCCTCCGCCCACGCCGAAGATGCCTCCGGCTCATCGTCTCCGCCGTACGCAGCTATGGCTGTCATCGCCGCAGCGGCAGTCGTCGCCCTCGCAGCGGGCGGCTGGTACGCCAGGAGGCGCCTGTCCTGAGCTTAGCGAAGGGCTGGCTGCGGTAGAGACTCATATGCTATCCTGGCTCCACTATGAGCCGCCGTAGACAGAAGAAGCGCCCGAAGAAAGATGAACCGCGCCGAGAGAAAAGCGGCCGCCTGCGCAGGGCGGCCGTCGTCCTTGTCGTCGTAGTTCTTCTGGCCACAGGTCTCGCTGCCAGCCTGCTGCCGAGCGGCCTGCTCGACGGCGACGCTTCCGCGCCACGCGCCGTCATCGTCGACCAGCTCAGCCTCAGCCAGCCGAACCCGGACTTCGCCGCCTCGGCCACCGACATCCTCGAGCAGGCTGATTACGCCGTGGACTACTTTTCGGGCGAGCAGGTCACGGTGGACTTCTATCGTAACCTGCCCACTCACGACTACGACCTCATCATCCTCAGGGTCCACTCCGGCATAGCGGAAGAAACCGATATCACCACCGGAGAGACAACGCAGAGAGAGTACGTCAGCCTGTTCACCGGCGAGCCCTACCGCCGAGACAAGTACCCCAACGAGCCCAGAGGGCGACTCGGCAAGGCGACCTACTATGAAGGCGCTCCGCCGTTGTTCGGAATAGGCCCCGAGTTCATCACCCACAGCATGGAGGGCAGCTTCGACAAGGCGCTGATCGTGCTGATGGGCTGCGACGGGTTACGCTCCCAAAGAACCGCCCAGGCCTTCCTGGACAAGGGAGCCAGCGCCTTCGTGAGCTGGACCCGCTCCGTCAGCGCCAGCCACACGGACGCCGCAACCGAGCGCCTGCTGGAGAAGCTCCTCGTCGAGGAACTGCCTGTGGGAGACGCCGTCGCTCAGACCGCCGCCGAAGTGGGGCCAGACCCATCGTACGGCGCCGAGCTCCGGATGCTGCCGGAGGGAGGATAACGCCGCCGGCTCCTACGTTGAGCGCGCTGCCAGGCTTGCCACCAGACGCAGCTCGTCGGCGAACAGGCGGGTGATGAGGAAGTGGCGACGGACGCTCTCCTTGCCAGATAGACCGAGCGCCCTGGCCTCATCCCGGTGGGTCAGCAGGTGCAGGGTTCGCTCGGCGCACTCTTCAGTATTCTCCACCAGGAAGCCTCCTACGCCATCCTCCATCTGGAGGGGGATGCCGCCGCGGCGATTCGCCACCACCGGTGTCCCCTTCCACAGCGTCTCGGAGACCACCAGTCCGAAACCTTCTCGGATAGACTTCTGGAGAACCACACTGGAGCAACGTTGGAAGGCATTCACCTCCACGTCGCCAACCCCTATGAGGTTAGTGACCAGGTGGATGTCATCATCGCCCCTAACCTCATCCACAAGCACCTTGTACATGTCCCATACTTCAGGATCATCATGAGCTATCGTGCTCAGCAAGGCCAACTGAAGTCCTGGTATCTCCTTCCGGACCAGACGGTAGACCTCAATGACGCCCATGGGGTCTTTCCAGGGATCGAACCGCGACACCTGAGTTACCAACGGCCGATCAGGATCGATGCCCCGCCAGGCGCGGATCTCGTCACAAATGCCGCTAGGTAGGGCCATGTTCTTGGGACTTATGGGATCGATCGCTGGGATAATCGTCGCCAACCGCTGATGATTCAGCCGCGGTGGCACAAAACGATCCATGGTGAACACCAGGGCATCATATTCGGCCAGGAATGGCAGCAGGAAGTCTAGGACCTCCTCATTAGGTTCGGAGGTATCGATGTGACAGCGCCAGATCCACCTCGCCCCAGCCCGCCCCCGGAAGTAGCGGATGGCCGCTGGCTGAGGATCATGGACGATGATGAAATCGTACTCCTCCTCCAGCTGCCGGGCGTTGTAGGTGCTGGACATGAGGTACCTTTCCCGGGTAGCTTGCTTCAGCTCGTAGGGTGCGCCCTGGAGAGCATTGTGAAAGGCCTTCGTGACGGTGAAGAACTTCGGGCCGGCCGAGATAAGCTTCCAGTCGCAGTGGATGCCCAGACCTCGGTAGAGCGGCACGATCGACCGCAGCAGCTCCGAGACGCCACCACCGTAGGTTGTGGCGTTGATCTGAGCTATGCGGGCGCCCCTGAGAGGGGCCGCCAGCCCCCTTATTTCCTCCAAGACCTCCTGGCCAACAATGGGCTCGTACTGCCTCAACGGCCTCGGTCCTACGTCTACAGTGTCCAGCAACGGTCTCTTCTCCTCCCCTATGTTCGCAGATTGAAGACCTTCCTAATTACCATTATACACGCACTCCTATATGTGGCCACTCCTTGACCGCCTCTTGACACCCCGCGGCACATTGCTAGGATCGAAGGCACAACCAGCCGCTATGAAAGGAGTCGGCCCGAAGATGAAGGTCTGCAACTACCGAGACGTCACCCCGGACACGGAACTCCCGGGAGTAGCCCTCCACCTGGTTATCTCCGCCGAGGATGGTGCTCCCAACTTCGCCATGCGGGTGTTTGAGGTACAGCCGGGCGCCTCGACGCCCTTTCACTCCCACGCGTGGGAGCACGAGGTGTTCATACTTGCCGGACGGGGCAAGCTGCGTGGCGCTGACAACGAGTGGGAACTGACCCCCGGCGACGCGGTCTACGTGCCCGGCGATGAACAGCACTGCTTCATGAACACCGGGCCCGAGTTGCTTCGCTTCACCTGCTGCATCCCCCATCAGTAAGGCGCCCCGCGGTCTGAGAAAGCACGCTCCCACGATAGGCGTCTCAAGCCCTAGCTCAGCCAGAACAGCGAGGGCTGGCTCTCCGCCTCTCCCTCGCTGAAGTTGGATACGCCCACCCCCAGCAGGCGAAAGCGCCGCCCGGCGTGCAGCTCCCTGGCCAGTAGCCGAGAAGCCTCCGTCAGGATAACCTCCGCTGCATCGGTGGGCCGAGCTATTGTGGTCTGACGGGTGAATGTGGTGAAGTCGGCCAGCCGAAGCTTGAGCTTTATCGTCTTTCCCCTCAGGCCGCTGTCTTGCAGGCGGCGGGCCGTATTCTCGGCCAACTCGCGCAGACTAGCCTCCAGCAACTTCGGATCGTCCACGTCCCTGGAGAAGGTCGTCTCCGCGCTGACCGACTTCCTTCCATGCTCAACCACCACCGGGCTATCGTCGATGCCCCTTGCCAGCCTCAGGAAATAGAGACCGCGAACCACAAACCGCCTCCTTGCCCACTCCTCGGACTGCCCCGCCAGTTCCCCTATTTTCGTGATGGAATCGCCAGCCAGACGCTCGGCGGTTTTGGGCCCCACACCCCAGAGGCTCTGGACAGGGAGAGGAGCCAGGAACTCTCGCTCACTCCCCAGCGACACCACCGTGAGACCATCGGGCTTGTTGAGCCCGGATGCGATCTTGGCCGCTGACTTGGACGAAGCCACGCCCACCGAGATCGTAAGCCCGACCTCCCGTCGCACTCGTTCCTTCACTGTGCTGGCCGCCTCTTCGGGAGACCAGCCCTCGCCGACGCGCTCACTGACGTCCAGGAAGGCCTCGTCCAGCGACATCTGTTCCACCAGGGGTGTCACCTGGCGGAAGATGTCCATCACTCGCTTCGATATGTCGGCGTACCGCTGGAAGCGGGGAGAGACCCGCACTGCCTGCGGGCACAGGCTCAGGGCAGTGCGCATGGGCATGGCAGAATGGACGCCATAGGCGCGGGCCTCGTAGGAGGCGGCCGCGACCACCCCACGCGCCTCGGGAGCAGCCCCCACCACTACTGGGCGACCGCGCAGGTCGGGGTTATCGAGTTGCTCCACCGAGGCGAAGAAGGCATCGAGGTCGGCGTGAATGATACAACGCATCATGCCACCAAGACCATGATGTTACACAACCGACTCCACCTGCAAGAATGACCTGGCACGCGGTCTCAATGCAGCGGAAGCCGCCTGAAGGAACCTAAGCAGCTTGGTGGACGATCAAGGCAATCAGCCAGCCCAGGATGAAGCAGATCGGGAAGGTAAGGATCCAGGCGCCGACGATGTTGTAGCCGATGCCCCAGCGCACCGCCGAGAGCCTCTTGCTGGCGCCCACGCCCATGATAGCCGAGCCGATCGTGTGGGTGGTGCTGAGCGGGATGCCCAAGCCAAAGTGGGAGGCGACGCCCAGGGTGCTCGCCGCCGTCGCCTCGGCGGCGAATCCGTGCACGGGCTCCAGATGGGTGAGGCGCATGCCCAGAGTGCGGATGATCCGCCAGCCGCCCAGGGCCGTGCTTACAGCCATAGTCGTAGCTGCCAGAAGGATGATCCACAGAGGCACCGCGAACCCCTCAGTGCCCTTGCCCTCGTAGATGGCGATGGCGGCGGCCAGCACGCCGATGGACTTCTGGCCGTCGGCGGTGCCGTGCGCCCAGGCCATGAAGGCCGCCGACCCTACTTGCAGCGGGCTGAAGATGCGTCTGACAGCCGAAGGGCTCAGCTTACGAATGGTCCACAAGAGGAGGTTCATTACTACCAGGGCACCCACAAAACCCACCGTCACTGCTAGACCCACCCCTGCGAAAACCTTTACCCACCCGCCCATAACGAGGACGTCGGTGCCTGCCACCGCCACGGCAGCGCCGGCCAGGCCGGCCACAAGTCCATGGCTCTCGCTCGTGGGCAGGCCAAAGTACCAGGCGAAAGTGCTCCAAATGACAACCGACAATGCTCCCGCTGCCAGTACCTCCAGGGGCACCACATCCAGATCGATGATCTCTTTCCCTATAGTGGTGGCCACCGCTGTACCCGACAGCGCACCCACCAGATTGAAGAAGGCAGCCATCGCCACGGCGGCCGCGGGGGCCAACACCCGTGTGGACACCACAGTAGCGATAGCGTTCGGTGCGTCCGTCCAGCCGTTTACGGCCTCGAAGCCCAGAACTATGATGAACGTGATGACGAGAAAAGCGAAGGTATCGGTCATGCGTGCCTCTGGAGCGAACGGCATAAGAAGAGAGGAAGCGGCGAGCTTCCTCTCGTGTCGGCTCTATGAACGTCGAGGGGCCTAAGCATGCTTCAGGACGATTCCCTCAAGAACGTTGGCAACGTGTTCGCAGCTATCGGTAGCCCGCTCCAACTGGTCATAGATGTCCCGCCACTTGATGATCTCCACTGGGCTGGGTTCTTCCTGAAAGAGCTTGGCCATCGCATCCAGGAAGACGTCGTCGGCCTCATTCTCCAGCCGGTGGATCTCCACGCAGTGCTCGAGCACGCTCCTGAGCTGTGACCGGTGCCGAAGCTTGGGGATAGCCTCCTCCACTTGGACCGTCTGTAGACGGACGAAATCAGCCACACTGCACGCGGCTGCCCTGGGACGGCGGATGCCGTACGTGCAGATAGCGGTGGTGGCCCCCTCCATGTAGTCCATCACATCGTCCATGTTTTGGGCCAGGGCGGTTATGTCCTCGCGGTCGAGGGGCGTCACGAAGGTCTTGTGAAGCTGCTCCACGATCTCGTGGATTATGCTGTCGCCCACGTGCTCCAGTTCCTTAATGCGAGACGTCTTCGTGTTCACGTTCTCGAAGTGCTGCATCAGATCCACCATCGCTTCAGCGCCGCTCACCAAATTGTGGGCGCTCTGCTCAAACAGATCGTAGAAGCGATAGTTCCTGGGGATGAGCGGAAAACGCATCAGCAGCCTCTCCAAAAAGACAATGATGGCGCCACCACTGCGCCATCACCGAACGTCCATCTTGTTCGCTCCGCACCTGATTGCAGCACGAAGAACGGCATTGAACCCTGAGCAACCATTCCTGCGGCAAACTTAGCATCATCCCACCCTCAGGTCAACTGCCACATCCCTCGATTAGGCAAGCATTATTCGCCACCGCAGACGGGCAGAGCGCAGCGCGGGTATGCTATCCTTCTAGCCGTGATGGCCGTTCGCCTCGACGACATCGGCCCCCTGAAGCCCGTCCTCGACCGACACCCGCTCGGTCTCGCGACGGACATCGACGGTACTCTCAGCCCCATAGCCGATACGCCCGACACGGCGGCAGTTACCCCCCTCTGCCGTCGCTATCTTGAGGAGATCAGCCGCCGGTTGGAGATGGTAGCGGCGATAAGTGGGCGTGCGCCCGAGGTTGCCCACCGCCTGGTGGGGCTAGAGGGCCTGGTCTACATCGGCAACCACGGCCTGTCCTGGTGGCGGCAGGGCCGCGAGGAGACGCTGGCCGAGGCAGTGCCCTACGAAGCGATGATCGGACAGGCGAAGAAGGACCTGGCCGCCCGTCTCGACCTGCCCGGCCTCCTCCTAGAAGACAAGGGCCCAATCCTTGCCCTGCACTACCGCCTCTGTGCCGACCGCCAGGCCGCTCGTGTGGCCATTCTAGATGCCCTAGCCCCCTGGACGACGAAAGGTCTGCGCGCGCGCGAAGGCCGGCTAGTCTTCGAACTGGGCCCGCCCCTGGATGTCCACAAGGGCACCGCCCTGACTCACCTCATCGAAACTCATCGCCTGAGCGGCGTCCTCTACCTGGGGGATGACCTGACCGATGTGGACGCGTTCAAGGTGCTGCGCCACTGGCGACAGGAGGGAAAGGTAAGCGGCGCTGCTGTTGCCGTTGCCAACCCCGAGAGAGGGCCAGAGGTGATGCAGGAGGCCGACTACTGGGTTGATGGCGTCCCTGGGGTAGAGTGGCTGCTGGCCGCGATAGCTAGTGTCGTCGCCGAGAAACGGCCATAAGGTCGCGAAACTGACGCTGCATCCAGAAGGTGATGTCTTCCTCCTGAACAGCCCTGCGCAGGGCGGTGGCTCGTCGCCTCTTCTCCTCAACCGGCATGGTGATAGCGGAAGCGAGAGCGCGCACCGTTCCCTCCAGATCGGTTGGGCAAACCGATAGGGCGTACTCGCCCAGTTGCTCATGAGCTCCCGCCATCTCGGAAAGGATTAGCACCCCGTCTCTAGTGTTCACCAGCGGACCCTCCTTGGCCACCAGGTTCATGCCGTCGATCAGAGGGTTCACCAGAAGAACGTCGTAGAAGCGCATGGCGGCGACAGCCTGAGCATAGTTCTCTTCGTAGAAGACGTGGATGGGTTGCCACTCATCGTCACCGTACTTGCCATTGATTGTCTCGGCCAGCTCCAACAGATCCCTGGCGTAGGCTCGATAGATGGATACTTCGCTGCGCGAGGGCACCAGAAAGGCCAGGAAGACGACCCGCCGATGCAACCCGGGGTAGCGATCCAGCAGATTGTCGTAGGCTCTAAAGCCACGGAGGATGTTCTTGCTGGGCTCGGCACGATCCACCCGCACGATGGTAATCTCTCGGCGGAGCTGGCTCAGACTTTCCTCATAGTGTTGTACCTCGGGGGACACGGCGAACTGGCACAGGCCGGCGGCATCTATGGAGATGGGATAGTAGGTCACGCGCGTGATCCACTCATCCCGAGCGACCGTGCAGGCTCGATGATCGACCGTCACTCCCTTCAGGAATTCCTCGCAGCAGACGAGAAAATCGCGCACATCGCGCATCGTCTGAAAGCTGACGATGTCGGCGCTGCAGATCTTCTCGTGTATCTCGCGACGCATGAACTCCGGCAGAATGCTCCAATACCTAGGCCCTGGCCAAGGGATATGCGTGAAGTGGAGGATGGGCGCGTCCGGTAGAGCCTCGCGGATGCCTGCGGCCGCCAGATACAGATGGTAGTCGTGCAGGAAGATGAAGGGTGTCCGTTTGTTCCCGCTTGCCTCCTCGACCACCGCCTGCGCAAAGGCCTCATTCACCCGCACATATCCCTGTTCCCACGCCTCGTACACAGGGCGGGCGATGCTGGGCGTGCGGGGAGTGTTCCACATGTAGTGCTGAATGAACCACAGAAGAGGATTGCAGAACACCGAGTAGAACCGTTGGTACACAGAGCGAGGCACCACCACAAAGCGCAGGTATATCTCCTGCTCCGGCAGGGGCACCCTTGTGGGCCCACCGGACTCCTCGGCCAGGCGCCGGTCGCCCTCGCTCATGGCGGCCGCCACCCAGGTCAGGGGGATGAAACGGCTGACGGGGCTAAGGGCTACGACCAGCCCACCGGCGGCCCGCTGTGCGGACAAGCTCCCGTCCGGGGCCACCGTGTAGTCTACAGGTCCTCGGTTGCTGGCAACGATCAGGCGACGTTCGGCCAGCATTCGCTGGCATAGTTCCTGAAATCGTTCTTGTTTCTTCTCGAAGTAAGATTGGCGGCTCTCCATTATTTTCTCCTGCCAGCATGCCCCAAAGAGTGACCCCTGTCAACCTGAGCGAAGCTCCTTGCCCACCGACGAGCGCTGACCAGTGAGCGTGATATAATCGGCGCTAGGCGTCAGGATTGGGGGGAACGAATGACTCCAGACAAAGAGGGATTGCCCAGCGATCGCCCCTCAGAGGAAGAGGAGGCCGACACGATCACCCGCGAGACCTCCGTGGCCGAGGCCATGGGCCAGGTAGACATCCCGGTCTGCGTCGTCAACGAGGACAACG
This sequence comes from Dehalococcoidia bacterium, assembly GCA_020356025.1. Classification (GTDB taxonomy): domain Bacteria; phylum Chloroflexota; class Dehalococcoidia; order SM23-28-2; family SM23-28-2; genus SM23-28-2. Next base: position 1,582,218 of record CP070630.1, read on the forward strand.
ATCTCCTCGTGACGGCCGAGTCCATGGCTTCCTGCCGCGGCGCCCAGACGATCGCCGTCGTGGATGACCAGGGGCGCCTTGCGGGGGTGATCCCCATGCGCTTGCTCGTTGCCGAGCTCTATCTGCGCGTTGCTCCAGAGGAGTTCCTCTTGGGCATGCGAGCCTTCGAGAATATCGAGGAGTTCGGCAAGATCAGCCGGGCGCAAACGGCCGGGGAGTTGATGCAGCCCCCTGTATACGTCACCGCGCAGGATAGCGCCAGAGATGCCTTCGTCAAGATGCACGAGACCGATCTGGTGGGCCTGCCCGTCGTCGATGAGGAGATGCGGGTGATTGGCTATCTGGATCGCCTCCAGTTGATGCGGCTCTGGCTGGACAAGCATCGGAAATGGGCCGAGGGACGCCCAGGTCACGGACACCGCGGGCAAGCGAGTACGGAGGGAAGCGTTTGAACGACCTAGCCCTGGCCTCCCTCATCTTCTCCGTTACCTATCTCCTCATCATCTCTGAACGAATTCACAAGACGACCGCCGCCCTCGCCGGCGGCGTGGCGATGATCGCCTTTCGCGTCCTCGATCAGGAAGAAGCCTTCGCCTTTATCGATTTCAACGTCATCTTCCTTCTGATAGGCATGATGATCATAGCCAACACCCTAGGGAAGACAGGCGCCTTCCAGTGGCTGGCCATTCGGGGAGCCAAGGCGGCCAAAGGAGACCCCATCCGAATTCTCCTGTTCATGGCAGTCATCACAGCAGTAGCATCCGCTTTCCTGGACAACGTCACCACTGTCGTCCTCATGGCCCCCCTGAGCCTGTTTGTGGCCAGCATTCTCCAGGTTAACCCCGTGCCCTTCCTCCTGACCCTCATCATGGCCTCCAATGTCGGCGGCACAGGCACTCTCATCGGCGACCCGCCCAACATCATCATCGGCAGCGGCGCTGACCTCGACTTCATCGACTTCCTGGTTCACCTCGGCCCAGTCGTCCTTCTGATTCTGGCCGTCTTCCTGGTCCTGGTGTTCTTCCTCTTTCGCCATCAACTGCAAACACGCCCCGAGCTTGAGCACCGCATCATGGAGCTGGACGAGAGCGAGGTCCTGACCGATCACAGCCTTCTCTACAAGTCGCTGATCATTCTCGCCTTGGTTGCCATCGGCTTTCTCCTCCACGGCTCTCTGGACTACGAGCCGGCGACAGTGGCCCTGGCTGGAGCCGTCGCCCTCATCCTGATCGGCCGTCAGCACCCCCGCGAGGCCCTGCTGGAGGTGGAGTGGCCCACCATCTTCTTCTTTGTCGGGTTGTTCATGGTGGTGGGTGGCGCGGAGGAGGTGGGACTGCTTGAGGATATCGGCGAGAGGCTGGCCGATGCCAGCGGCGGCCATGTGGAAGCCGCGGCCATGCTCACTCTTTGGTCGACGGGCATCCTGTCCAGCATAGTCAACCAGATACCGTACGCAGCAGCGATGATTCCGGTGCTGGACCAGACGAGCCGCGACCTGGCGCTGGGACATGGAGCCGCCAATCCCCTGTGGTGGGCCCTCGCCCTGGGCGCGGGCCTGGGTGCCAACTTTACCCCCGTGGCGGCTGCCGCCAACGTCTATGTGATCGGCGTGGCCGAGCGCGCTGGCTATAGGGTCACCTTCATTCAGTTTCTGCGCTATAGCGTGTTGGTCACCATGGTCTCACTGCTCATAGCCACCGCCTACGTGTGGCTTCGCTACCTCCTGTAGACGCTCCCCTGGCGACTGCACTTGTCCGCGAGCAGCCGCCAGGCTATGATTGAAGCGAGCCCCCGTAGCTCAGTTGGATAGAGCACCGGCCTCCGGAGCCGGGTGCGTGGGTTCGAGTCCCGCCGGGGGTACCACCGGCAAAGGGGTGATCGACTCTGGGCAGAGAAAAGCGACGGCGGGGGAGACTGCGAGGACGCCTAAGGAAGGAGTCGCTCGTTGCTCAGGCGCGGGCTAAGCCCCCCTTCCCAGTATCCCTTCTGTTCAACGTCCGCGCCTTTTATATCGTTGCCCTTATCGGTATCGTCGGAAGCGTAGGCCTCGGCGCCGTCATGGCGGCAACCATGCGAGGCGGCACCACACAACCCACCGTCACACCCACAGCGACCGTGACGCAGCAAGCCGGAGAAGTCACTCCCGAGCCCACGCCACTCCAGGTCAAGACCTATTCCAACCCACCCGAGATGACCATCGACACGAGCAAACAGTACTCCGCTGTGATCGAGACCAAGAAAGGCGACATCCGCCTGGAGCTATTCGCTGATGAGGCGCCGCAAACGGTGAACAACTTCGTGTTCCTGGCAGACGATGGCTTCTACGACGGCCTCACCTTCCACTTCGTTGACCCTGAACTGGCCGCTCAGGCAGGCGACCCCACGTGCACGACGAGCGCCGCCATCACCTGTAGCGGAGACCATGGGCCCGGCTACACCCTGCCCGCAGAGACGAACGACAAGGAGCACATCGTCGGCTCGGTCGCCATGGCCGAAGAGACAGACACCCATGTCACCAACGGCAGCCAGTTCTTCATAGCTCTTCAAGACCTGCCTCAACTGGGCGATCACAACACCGTGTTCGGCCGCGTGGCAGACGAGGAGAGCATGGACGTAGTCCGGTCACTCACGCCGAGAGGGTGGCGTGACCCTAACGCGCCGCCCAGCGACGAGATCCTCTCCGTAACCATTCAAGTGGAGGGTGAGGGGACACCCACACCCACACCCACACCTACGCCCACACAATAAGCCAGCCCAGGGCTGGCTTATTTGGCTTCCGATAGTGCCGAGCGCGCTCGCTTAGCTCTTCTCCTCGCTCTTTCCCTCGACCTTCGCTGCCTCCTCCTTCTGCTCCTCCTCCTGGCCCTCCCTCACCTCGCGGCGGAACTCGCGGATCGAGCGTCCCAAGACGCCGCCCACGTCGGCCAGTTTGCCCACCCCGAAGACGAGAGCAAGCACCGCCAGGATGATAAGTAGCTCAGGCCAGCCAAAGCTCTGAAAGATCAAGGACGGCATAACTTCCTCCCTGCGTTCCCTTCACGCTCAGCATAGCATCAACCGACACAAACCCGCAAGCAAGCCTATCGATCAAGACCAGCCACACTCTTTCCCTTGTGCGGCTGTCCGCCCCTCTAGAGACGCGTTGCGGGGCGGCGAGGCATGTGCCATGATGCCACCAAGAATACGTGAGGGGAGGAGAACATGCTCCTTGCGGGTCAGAAAGCTGTTGTCCTGGCTGAGGACATGTACGAAGACCTGGAGCTGTGGTACCCCGTCCTCCGCCTGCGCGAGGAAGGGGCAGAGGTGATAATCGCAGGGACAGGCATCAGCACCAGCTATACCGGCCTCAAGGGATACCCGCTGACTGTGGATGCCACTGTCGACCAGGTGAGCGCCGAGGAGGTGGACGCCGTCATCGTGCCCGGCGGCTACGCCCCCGACAAGCTTCGCCGCTATCCGGCCGTCCTGCGCCTGGTGCGAGAGGCGTACGAGCAGGGGAAGGTGGTCGCCGCCATCTGTCACGCCCCCTGGGTGCTGGTCTCGGCGGGCATTCTCAAGGGGAAGCGGGTCACTTCCTTCTACGCTATCGCGGACGACGTTCGTAACGCCGGCGCCGACCGCGTCGATGCGGAGGTGGTACGCGACGGCAACATCATCACCTCGCGCCAGCCCAGCGACCTGGGCGCCTTCTGCCGCGAGATCATCGGGGCGCTGACCGAGAGCACCTAATCTGCCTGCCCCTGTAGGCCCAGGCCAGCTCGCCGCTCACAGGCGGAAGTAGCTGAAGAGCTCGGGGTACTTCTTTAGAGTGGCACCACCGTCGATCAAGAGGGTCTGGCCACTCATCAGCGAGGAATCATCCGAGGCGAGGTAGACGGCAAGACGAGCAATGTCCTCGGTCTCCCCGACGCGGCCGATGGGCGCCTCGTCGAGGAATGCCTCTTCAAGGCCGGGGACCATCGCGAGCGGCGTCTCGGTCATGGGCGTGCGAATGACGCCAGGGCCGATGCCATTCACCCGAATGCGATGCCGCCCCAGTTCGAGTGCGGCCACCTTCGTCAGCATGGCCACTCCCGCTTTCGCCGAGCAATACGCGGCGAAACCTTCCGCAGCCTGAACGGCATTGATGCTCGCGACGTTGATGATGCTCCCGCCCTCCCCCTGGGCGATCAGGCGATCCGCTTCGTGCTTAATGCAGAGAAAGGTGCCGGTGAGGCACACGCCAACCACCCGATCCCACTCCTCGAGCGCGTGCAGGTGGATGGGGAAGAAGCTCCCGATGCCAGCGTTGTTGAAGGCGATGTCGAGCCGCCCGAAGCGGGAAAAGGCCTTGTCCACCATCTGCTTGACCGCGTCCTCATCGCGAATGTCCATCTGTATGCCATCGGCGCGGTCTTCGCCGAGCTTGCCGACCACTGCTGCCACGCCATCGCCGTTGAGGTCGCCGATGATGACGCGGGCCCCTTCCTCAACAAACATTTCGGCAGTGCGCTTCCCGATCCCCGAGGCACCGCCGGTGACGATCGCTACTTTCCCATCGAGCCTGCTCATAGCCGCTGTCCACCTCCCTCGCTCTGACACGCGATTGTGGGTACTCTGCCACGGACCTATTCCTTGGCCCCCAGGATCTGCTCTCTACTCTTCCTCTCTAAACGAGATTATGTCGCCGAAGTACTCCCACTGGCCATTGTGAGCCCTCAGCATCCTCATGGCCTCGGTGGCGAAGTGGTCTGTCGGGGTGATGGTCTGAGTGATGCCCGGCAAGGTGATGATACCCTGATAGTCCCTGAAGATGGTGTGGACGGTGTCCATCAGGCCCTGTCGCGTCAGGTCATCACAGGTCGCCCGCAGAGCCTCCACTGTCAAGAACGCCACGGCGCTGCCGACGACAGTGAAGTTGCCAGCGGGGAACTCACCGTATTCGTTCATGATCCGGTGGTGCTCCGCTACGTCCGGGTCGTCAGTCCAGTGCGACAGCTTGTTCGCCTGAAGAGTGATGACCCCCTCCATGAGCTCCGGTGAAGAATACAGGAACATCATCGGGTCCGAGTTAACGTAGTCGATGAAGAACTGAGGGTGCCAGTCCAGGCGGTCGGCCTCCTTGATGAGCTGAGCAGACGTCGGTGGGTTACTGGCGCTGATCACTATCTCTGCGCCAGCAGCCTTCAGGTTAGCGACCTGGGACCGGATGCTGATCGCGGTCAGTTCATAGCTCTGCTCGGACACCAGTTCGTTCTCTTCGGGGTCGAGGCCATTCTTCAGGCCCGCCAGCACGTCATCGCCCCAGTCGTCGTTCTGGCGGAGGATGCCCACCTTCTGGCCGGGCATATTCTCCGAGATGTATTTGCCGAAGATCGTACCCTCGATGTAGTAGTTTGGCAGGAGAGGAACCGACCAGGGGTACTTCTCCGGCTCAGCAGCGAATTTGTGGGCCCCCGACAGGATCCACAGATCGGGCACCCCTCTTTCGTTGAGATCCTCCCAGACGGCCGAATGAGCGGCCGTGCCTATGCTGCCGATGATGGCGAAGACGTTGTCTCGATCCAGCAGTTTCTTGACCGCCTCGACTGCCCTGGCCGGCAGGTACTGATCGTCCTCCACCTTGAGGATGATATCGCGTCCGCAGGCGCCCCCTTCCTCCGCATTGACGTATCTGAATTGCGCTTCGACGCCGCCGATGACGGGGGCATACGCCGCTCCCCAGGTACCAGTGAGAGGCCCGTGCATCCCCAGGATTATCTCCGTATCGGTGATGCCGGGGGTCTCCGTCACCGGCGTAGGAGTGCCCGTCTCAACGGCGGCAGGAGTGTCAGTCACAGTGGCAGCAGGCGTGTCAGCAGGGGTTCCCTCCTCTTCCCCTTCATCCTCGCAGGCCACTGCCAGCACCAGCAACAGCGCTGCCAAGGCGACGAAGATCAGCCAGAACTTGCTTACCTTCTCCACGGATGCATCAGCCTCCTTTCCTGGATGTTTGCTATCCCCCTGTTGTGGGCATAGCAGACAACCGAGGCGACCTCATCGTCTATGCCGTCCGAACTGAAGAGATCCACCCCTGCTGCGGCGCCCAGGGTTGCCCTCTAATCCCTGAATGAGATTATGTCGCCGAAGTACTCCCACTCACCATCGTGAGCCCTCAGCATCCGCATCGCTTCGGTGGCGTAGTGGTCTGTCGGGCTGAGAGTTTGGGTTATGCCCGGCAAGGTGAGATCGCCCTGGTAGTCCCTAAAGATGGTGTGGACGGTGTCCATCAGGCCCTGTCGCGTCAGGTCATCACAGGTCGCCCGCAGAGCCTCCACGGTTAGTGCCGCCGCCGCAGAGCCCACGATGGTGAAGTTGCCAGCGGGAAAGTCACCGTACTCCGCCATGATCCGATGGTGCTCTGCCACATCCGGGTCGTCAGTCCAGGTCGACAGTTTGTTGCCCTGAAGGGTGATGACCCCCTCCATGAGCTCCGGCGAGGCATACTGGAACATCATCGGGTCAGAGTTGGTGTAGTTGATGAAGATCTGCGGATCCCAGCCCAGGCGATCGGCCTCCTTGATGATCTGAGCACAGCTCGGCGGGATACAAGCACTAACGAGCACCTCGGCGCCAGCGTCCTTCACATTGCTGACCTGAGACCGGACGCTGACGGCGGTGATCTCATAGCTTTGCTCGGCCACCAGCTCGTTCTTCTCGGGGTCGAGGCCGTTTTTCAGGCCCGCCAGCTCGTCCTTGCCAAAGTCGTCGTTCTGGTAGATAATGCCAACCTTCTGGCCGGGCATATTCTCCGAGATATACTTGCCGAAGATCGTCCCCTCGATGAAGTAGTCCGGCAGAAGGGGAACCGACCAAGGATGCGCCTCGGGGTCCTCGGCCCACTTGTGAGCCCCCGACATGATCCACAGGTCCGGCACCCCTCTTTCGTTGAGCTCCTCCCAAACGGCTGAATGAGCGGCGGTCCCTATGCCAGCGATGATGGCGAAGACGTTGTCTCGATCCAGCAGCTTCTTGACCGCGTCGGCCGCCCCAGCCGGGTCGTAGCTGTCATCCTCCACCTTGAAAACGATTTGGCGGTCGCAGACGCCCCCTTCCTCCGCATTGACGTACTCGAAGTAGGCTTCGACGCCGCCGATGACGGGGGCATATGCCGCCCCATAGGTGCCAGTGAGAGGACCGTGCATCCCCAGGATTATCTCCGTATCGGTGATGCCGGGGGTCTCCGTCACCGGCGTAGGAGTGCCTGTCTCAACGGCGGCAGGAGTGTCAGTCACAGTGGCGGCAGGCGTCTCAGTGGGAGTTCCGTCTTCCCCCTCTTCCTCCTCGCAGGCCACCGCCAGCACCAGCAACAGCGCCGCCACGGCCAGGAAGATCAGCCAGAACTTGCTTACCTTCTGCACGGATGCATCAGCCTCCTTCCCTAGATGTTTGCTGTCCCCTCCTTGTCGGCACGGCGGACAATCAGGGCGACCCCATCCTACCCGCAGAAACGGCGAGTGGCAAGAAGCTCAGAGAGCAACGGAGGAGAACTCTGACTCCTGAGGGAAGGCCATTTGGCCATTGTGCGCGCGTTGGTGGCACTTGTGAGGAAAGAGTGACGGTGGCCGCTCACTCTGAGCGCGGTTTGGTCGGGGTGGGCGGATTTGAACCGCCGACCTCGTGGTCCCAAACCACGCGCTCTAACCTGGCTGAGCTACACCCCGACCAGGCTCAGCGTACATCCAGAGGCAACAGGCGGTCAAGATCGACGCCGCTGCACCAGCGGCAACCACGGAACCACACTAGCAGACCGAGCAAGGGCTCAGCCTAGATGACGTTGAGCAGCGGCTCCCAGAAGCCGGGGAGCACCAGACCTAGAGCGGTCAGCGCAAGTATTGCCGCCATCGCAATGAAGGTCAGAATAAGGGCATACTCACCCAGCGCCTGCCCATCTTCCCTTTTAATACTGGGCAGAACACAGACAAAGTCATGCCATAACTTTGCATAACTCATGCGGGCCACCCTTTATTCAGACGTTCCAGAGAAGGGTTCGTTACACCCTTGCAGCGCCAATCAGCTCGTGGACGTCTGTCACCCCTTCTTCTTGCATGAACCGCTCGATGCCCTCGCTCACATCGAGCGTGGCCCGCGGATTCACGAAGGTCGCGGTGCCCACCTGAACGGCGCTCGCCCCAGCCATGATGTACTCTATCGCGTCGAGTCCGGTCATGATTCCCCCACAGCCGATGAGGGGAACATCCACCACTGCCGCCGTCTGGTACACCAGGCGCAGAGCGATCGGCTTCAACGCCGGGCCGGAAAGGCCACCGAAGGTCCAACCCAGAGATGGCCGCCTGTTCTTCACGTCGATGGCCATAGCGGGAAAGGTGTTGATGAGGGTGAGCGCATCGGCGCCAGCGTCCGCGGCCGCCCGCGCCACGCTGGAGATGTCGCTGACGTTGGGAGTCAGCTTGACGATGACGGGCAGGGTAGTCTCCCGCCTCACAGCAGCGGTCACCTCAGCAGTCATCTGGAGGCTGCTGCCGAACACCATCCCCGTGGCCACATTGGGGCAGCTAATGTTCAGCTCCAGGCCGCTGACCCCGGCAACGCCATCCAATCGCCGGGCCAGACGAGCGTACTCCTCGACGCTCTCGCCGGCTATGTTCACCACGACCGGCACCCGCCAGGTCGCCCAAATAGGAGCGATGTCGCGGATCAGCGCTTCCACCCCCATGTTCTGCAGACCGATGGAGTTAAGCATCCCGGCGGGCGTTTCCACCGTGCGCGGCTGAGGGTTGCCCCGACGCCGCCGTAGAGTCGTCCCCTTGCATACGATGGCCCCCAGGCGCTGGATGTCCAGTTCCTTGGCCATCTCCAGCCCATATCCGAACGTACCGGAGGCAGCCATCACCGGGTTGGCCAGAAGAAGCCCTCGCTTGCACCTGGGCGCCAGCTCGACGGACAGCTTCACGCTTTCCTCCTGCTGGCGTCATTATACCAGTGCCTTGTTCACGGGCCAGCAAAACAAAAGGGGTGCACCCCTGCCGGGTGCACCCCTCTTGGAGGGTGCGGTACTAAGTTCCTTCTACGCCAGACGCGTGCTGCCCGTTACTCCCATGCCCGCCGTGGAGTCACTATCATCTCCTCCATCGTTCGTAGGAGCGTGGAAATCGCGTGACTTGCCCCAGCGACCAGAGGACAGCTCGGACAGCGGCTCATCCTCCCACAAGAAGTCTCCGGTTGAGTTGCTGAATTCCTTCTGGGCACCGCACAACTTGCACATGCCCATGCTCGTGCGCCCTTGGGGGCTTTCGATCAGCCAGTGATGCCGACAGTGAGCCCCCTTGGTCGCCTGCTTATGCCGAGTGACTGCTGTCTTCCTCATCGTTCTTCTCCAGTTCTCCGGTTCCTTTCATTAGACGCCGAGCGCCAGCGACACGTTACACTACCAGTGCATGAATTATAACGAAGACCGGCGAACTTGTCAAGGTTTCTGCCATATTTACTGTGTCCAGTTGCTTAACTGGCTCTCTTCTGCTAATATCGCTATAGTGATGCCGTTGCGCTATACTATTAACGCTGACAGTCGCCCGCAGATTTTGCGGCGGCCTTTGCTCCCCAGTCCCTGAGACAATGGCGGTACAGAGCACTAAGAGCCAGATCCTCGCCCTGCTCAAGCGCAGCGCTGGTTGCACAGTGGACGAACTCGCGTCCGCGCTGGAGCTGGCCCGGATGACCATCCGCCAGCATCTGGCCACCCTGGAGCGGGACAACCTTGTGACCGCCCGCGAGGTTCGTCGTCCCACCGGTCGCCCCCATTTCGTCTACTCACTCACCGATAAGGGCGAGGAGACCTTCCCCAAGCGCTACGACCACCTGGCCGATATGCTCATCGATGAGGTGGGCTTCCTTGACAGCAGCGAGATCGAGGGCCTCTCCCCAGCCGCCAAGAGAGCCCTGCTTTTCCGCAAGTCGGCCCGCAGGATGGCCAAGCAGTATGCTCCTCGCCTTGAGGGCAAGAGCCTGGAGGAGCGGGTGCCGATAGTGGTCGACATCCTGCAGATGGAAAGCGAATTCGCCGAGTGGCGCAAGCTGGCAGAAGGCTTCGAGATCGTCCGCTACAACTGCCCCTATCGCAGAGTGGCCGAGAGCCAGGACGAGGTTTGCGTCTGGCATCTGGAACTGCTCAGTCAATTGCTGGACGGCCACGTACGAGCCGCCGAGTTCCAGACGCGCGGCGGCGACTGCTGTCGGTTCATCGTAGAGACTGGCGCCCTTCCCTCCCAGGAAGAGAAAGCGTCTGAATAGGAGGTAGCGTTGAAACGAGGACAAGGCAAGAAGGGCCCCAGCGAGAAGGCCATCCTGGCCGCCCTGAGCACCGTCGACGATCCGGAGCTGCGTCGAGACATCGTTAGCCTGGGCATGATCCGCGACCTGAAGGTCAGCCGCGGCAAGGTGTCCTTCAGGTTCGTGCTCACTACTCCCGCCTGTCCCATTCGCAACGAGTTGCAGCGCAGGGCCGAGGAGGCCGTTCGCAGCGTTGCCGGCGTTAAGAGCGTGGACGTGAAAATGGATGCCGACGTGCAAGCCCACTCGCCTCTAAGCGGCCCCCGCCCAGTGGAGGGCGTCCGAAACATCGTCGCCATTGCCAGCAACAAGGGCGGCGTCGGCAAGTCGACGGTCGCGATCAACCTGGCCATCGCCCTGGCCAAGCACAGCGCGCGAGTGGGCCTGCTGGACGCTGACCTCACCGGCCCCAACATCCCCACCATGGTCGGGCTCAAGCACGGTTACCAGGCTGAGACGGGCCTCATGCCGGTGACGTGCTATGGCGTGAAGGTGGTCTCCATCGGTTTCGTCCTGCGGCCCGGCCTGCCGATGATCTGGCGCGGCCCGCTCATCGGCAGCGGCGTTCGCCAGCTCCTCCACGAGGTCCCCTGGGCCGCCGACGGCGAGCTAGACTATCTGATCGTCGACCTGCCGCCGGGCACCAGCGACGCTCCCCTGAGCATGGCCCAAGAAGCCCCGATCGCCGGCGTGGTTATCGTCACCACCCCTCAAAGCGTATCGCTGGAGGACGCGTCGAAGGCGGTGACGATGTTCGGGAAGCTGAACGTGCCCGTGTTCGGCATCATCGAGAACATGAGCTATTTCCTCTGCCCCCACTGCAACGAGCGCACGGAGATCTTCGGCTATGGCGGTGCTCAAGAGGCGGCCAAGAAGTTGGGATTGGATTTCCTGGGCGAGGTCCCGCTCGACGCCCAGGTGCGCGTCGCCAGCGACGAGGGTGTGCCCATCGTCGCACGGGAGCCCGACTCGCCCGTCGCTCAGGTGTTCATGCTCATCGCCGAGCGCATCGCTGCCTGCACCAGCGTTCAGGGATTCTTCGAGAAGACCGGCACCAAGTAGAAGCGACTCGTTGAGATAGGGAGGCCCTGCCACAGGCAGGGCCTTTTTGCATGCCTTTCGCCACAGACTAGCCGGGCTCGCCCGTGCGGGCCGCCGCCAGCCGCTGGCGGGCCATTTCCACGTAGCGCCCCTCGCTCTCGATGAGCAGCCAGCGCCGGCCGTGCCTCTCGGCAGCGACGGCCAGCGTCCCGCTGCCAGCGAAGGGGTCGAGCACGAGCTCGTCCGGGTTGGTGGCAATAAGCACCAGCCGCTCGACGAGCGCCAGCGGCTTCTGCGAGGGGTGCTTGCCGAAGGCCCGCTCGGAAGCGGGAGTGTACGGTATCTCCCACAGATTGCGCATCTGCTTTCCGCCCGCCATCTCCTTCGCCTGCCAGTAGTTGAACGTCCACTTCTTGGCCTTGCCGGGCGGGTTGTTAACCGCCCAGACGATCTGCTCGGTGCTCTCGGTCAGAGTGCGAGCGGTGATGTTGGGCTGGGCGTTCGGCTTGAACCAGACGATCGAGTTGAGCACGCGGCGCTTCAGGACGTTCTGGAGGATGAACCCTAGCTGATAGATGTTATGAAAAGTGCCGAAGGTCAAGATGTTGCCGTTGGGTTTGACCACCCGGCAGACCTCAGATAGCCAGCTCACGTTGAACTGGAAGAACTCGTCCTTGCTGAAGCGGTCCCAGGCCTCCTCCATCGTAACGTGGGAGCTGAAGGCCCAGCCCAGGCCTCGCTTCTTGCTCATCCCGAAGGGCGGGTCGGCGATGCAGTGGTCGACGCAGCCATCCGGCCACTGCCGCATCACCTCCAGGCAGTCGCCCTCGTACAGATGCTTGGCTATGGGCTGTTTCATGGCACCAGTCGCCGGCACCTCAGAACACCTCTCGCAGTTCGAACCGCGGGCCGTCCTTGCACACCAGCTTCACACCCCGCCGCGTGAACACGCCGCAGCAGTAGCACACGCCCATGCCGCAGGCCATGTGCTCCTCCAGCAACACCTGCACCGACTTGCGGCTGCCCTGCTCCCGCATGATGGCCGCCATCGCCTCGTACATGGCGTTGGGCCCACAGGCGAAGACCTGGTCCGCCCAGGGAAGGTACTGGGGCAGCAGCTCGGTCACCAGCCCGCGATGCCCCGCCGAGCCGTCCTCGGTGGCACTCACCACCTCCACCTCTGCCGACAGCGAGGCCGATGGGAAGAGCTTGCCGACGGTCTTTGCCCCCTGAAGCAGGGTCACCGCCCTGCCATCGGCGATGTCCTCGTCCGCCAACGCCACCAGCGCAGCGACACCGATGCCGCCCGCCACCAGCAGCAGGTTCTGGGACTGCCGCTTGACCGCGTAGCCACGGCCGAGAGGGCCAAACAGGTTCACAAGGTCGCCCGGCTGGCGGCGCCACAGCCAGTCGGTGCCCCGCCCGCGCAGGTCGAACAGGATGGCGAATTGCCTCTCGCCGTCGGCCTGGCGAAAGCGATGGAAGCTCATCGGCCGGGGCAGGAGAGGGTCCCAGCCCTCGCCGCAGCGGATCATCAGGAACTGGCCGGACTGAGCGACTCGTCCCACCGCCGGCGCTGAGAACCAGATGAGGCGAGTGCCTTGGTAGGCTTCCTCGGACGACAGGACGACGGCCCGTTCCAGGTTCACGGCCCGAGATACTCGCGCAGTGGCTGGATCGTGAAGCTCCGGTCGCTGTGCAGGAGCGAGTCCACAGCGGAGCGGGCCGTGTCCAGCGACGTGAAGCACGGGATGCGCTTCTCGGCGGCGGCGCGCCGGATCTGAAAGCCGTCGCGCATCACCGAGGCCTCGCCTCCGCCGGGCGTGTTGATGACCCCCTGCACCAGGCCATCGCGGATCACGTCCTCGACGTTGGGATGGCCCTCCTCCAACCGCCTGGCCACCATCTCCACCGACAGGTCCACCGCCTGGATCATGCTGGCCGTGCCCTCTGTGGCGTACAGTCTGTACCCGTGGCTGGCCAACTGCCGGATGATGGGCAGCGCCTCGGGCTTGTTGCGGTCGGCGACGCTCACCAGGATCGCCCCCTCCCGCGGCAGCATCAGGTCAGAGGCCGACAGGGCCTTCGCCAGCGCGGCCTCGAAGTTGTAGTCGACGCCCATGACCTCGCCGGTGGACTTCATCTCCGGCCCCAGGTAGGTGTCTACGCCGATGAGCTTGGACATGGAGAAGACCGGCGCCTTTATCGCCACCAGCTTCTGAGCCGGCCACAGTCCCCCCCAGTAGCCCATTTCGAACAGGCTCTTGCCCAGCATCACGTTGATGGCCAGCCGCACCATTGGAACGCCTGTGACCTTCGAGATAAAGGGCACCGTCCGACTGGCCCGCGGGTTCACCTCCAGCACGTACACCGTGGAGCTACTCCCCGAGTCGCCGGGCATGATGACATACTGCACGTTCATCAGCCCCCGAACCCGCAGCGCGCGTGCGATGCGCTGGGTGTAATCGACGATGGCCTGTATTTCCCCCTCCGATAAGCTGACTGGCGGGTAGACGGCCATCGAATCACCCGAATGCACGCCCGCCCGCTCGATGTGCTCCATGATGCCGGGGATCAGCGAGTGTTCGCCATCGCAGATGGCGTCCACCTCGACCTCACGCCCCTCCATGTATTTGTCGATAAGGATAGGCTTATCGCCACCCACCTGCACTGCCTCGCGCATGTAGCGGCTCAGCTCACCCGCTCCCTGGACGATCTCCATCGCCCGGCCGCCGAGCACGTAGCTCGGCCGCACCAGCACGGGATAGCCGATGGCCTTAGCCGTGACCAGAGCGTCCTCGACAGTGCTGATCGCTGCCCCCGGCGGCTGAGGGATACCCAGGCGGGACACGAGGTCCTCGAAGCGCCCCCTGTCCTCGGCAATGTCGATAGCCTCCGCGCTGGAGCCCAGGATGGGCATGGCCGCTCGCGCCAGGGGGTCGGCCAGGTTGATCGCCGTCTGCCCACCGAACTGAACGATGGATGTCGGCGACTCACCGCCGTTCAGCCCCTCGTTCTCCAGGATGTCGCGCACCCCCTCCGCATCCAGGGGCTCAAAGTACAGCCGATCGCTGGTGTCGAAGTCGGTCGAGACGGTCTCAGGGTTGGAGTTGGCCATGATCGCCTTGACGCCGGCCGCTTGCAGGACCCAGGCGGCGTGCACGCTGCAGTAGTCGAACTCGATCCCTTGGCCGATGCGGATGGGCCCGCTGCCGATGACCAGCGCCTTCTCGCCGGCCAGAGGCTCGGCCTCGTTCTCCTCCTCGTAGGTGCTGTAGAAGTAGGGGGTCTGCGCCTCGAACTCCGCCGCGCAAGTATCGACCATCTTGTACACGGGACGAATATTCGCCTGCTGTCGCAGCTCGCGCACCTGCTCCGGCAGGCGGTCGGCCAGGGTGGCGATGTTCTCGTCCGGGAAGCCCAGGCGCTTGGCCTGGCGCAGGAGGTCGGGCTTCAGCGGCTCGGCCAGCAGCCGACGCTCCATGCTCACGATGTTGTTCAGCTTGAGGAGAAACCAGGGGTCGATGGCGGTCGCCTGTGCGACTTCTTGCGGCGGGATGTCGCGCCGCAGAGCGGCCATCACCGCCCACAGACGCTGGTCGGTGGTCTCCCTCACCCACTGCAGAGGGTCCTCATCCCGCCAGCGGGGGTCCTCCCACAGAAGGGAACGCGCGCCCACCTCCAGAGAGCGTACCGCCTTCTGCAACGCCCCCTCGAAAGAGCGGTCGACGGCCATCACCTCGCCGGTGGCCTTCATCTGAGTGCCCAGCTTGCGCTCGCCCAGGGGGAACTTGTCGAAGGGCCAGCGCGGTATCTTCACCACCAGGTAGTCCAGCGCCGGCTCGAAGGCCGCAGTCGTCTTGCCTGTCACTCGATTCGGTATCTCGTCCAGACGCTTGCCTGCGGCGATCTTCGCCGCCACCCGCGCGATAGGATATCCGGTGGCCTTGGACGCCAGCGCCGAGCTACGCGACACGCGCGGGTTGACCTCGATCACGTAGTACGGCGAGCCCGAGGCATCCTGCCACTGCCAGTCCACGACGTCCGGCCGCGGAGCTAGGGCGAACTGAATGTTACAGCCGCCCTCGACGCCCAGGGCGCGGATTATCTTCAGGCTAGCGGTGCGCAGCATCTGGTACTCTTTGTCGGTCAGCGTCTGGCTGGGCGCGACCACGATGCTGTCGCCGGTGTGGACGCCCATCGCGTCGATGTTCTCCATGTTGCACACGGTGATGCAGTTGTCGGCGGCGTCCCGCATCACCTCGTACTCGATCTCCTTCCAGCCCAGAAGGCAGCGCTCCAGCAGCACCTGATGGATGGGGCTGGCCCGCAGGCCGCCGGACACGATGTGCTCCAGATCGGCCATCGTGTGCGCGACGCCGCCGCCGGTGCCGCCCAGCGTGTACGCCGGCCGCACCACCAGCGGCAGGCCCATCTCGCGCGCCACCCGGCGGGCATCCTCCAGACTCGTCAAGGTCTCGCTCTCAGGGACAGGCTCTCCGATCTCCTCAAGCATGTCCTTGAAGAGCTGACGGTCCTCCGCCCTGCGGATCGACTCCACCGGCGTCCCCAGCAGACGCACGCCGTTCTGGCCCAGCACGCCGGCGTCGGCGGCGGCCACCGCTAGGTTCAGGCCCGTCTGTCCGCCCAGCGTCGGCAGGAGGCCGTCGGGATGCTCCCGCTCGATGATCCGCGCCAGCACCTCCACCGTGAGCGGCTCGATGTAGACGATGTCGGCGATGCCCTCGTCGGTCATGATCGTGGCCGGGTTGGAGTTAACCAGCACGGTGGTGACGCCCTCCTCGCGCAGGGAGCGGCAGGCCTGGCTGCCGGAGTAGTCGAACTCCGCCGCCTGGCCGATGATGATCGGCCCCGAGCCGATGATCAGCACCTTATTGGGCTTGGTCATCTACCTCCCCACTTGCCTCGCGGATGTCTATGACCAGCAGAGCCAGGGCGGCTATTCCCGCCAGCAGCACCAGCGGCGCGTAGGGCTCCGAGATGTCGAACCGAAAGCTTGCCAGGATTATGCACATCACTCCAAGAACGCCCAGCGTGACACGTCGCGCCAGTCTGGGCCAGCGACCGGTCGGTCGGGCCATGATGAGCGCCGACGCCGCGGACAGCCCGCCAGCCACGACCGCCAGCAGGCCGAAGGCGAACACCCACACAGCGCCGTCGCCCTCCGCGGCCAGACCGAAGCCCATGGCCGCAAAGCCGCCCAGCACCAGCGGCACCGCCAGCCCCGCGAAAAGCCGTACCACTAGCGAGCGCACTGTGCACCCCCTCCCGCGAGCGGCGGGCTAATCAGCACCTTAGCTCCTCGCTCCACGCAATGACGATCATCAGAAGCCACCCTACTTCCACAAGACATGCTGTGCCGTGAAGAACGTCCTGCCCCGTGCCCTTGAACTTGTGGAGGCTAAACCAGGCGAGGACTCGCGGCGGTTTGGGAAATTTCTCGTACTTCTCAGCCAGGCGCTTTCGGTCAGCCTTGAGGAGGGTGCGCCATTCGGCGACCTTTCCGAGAGCGTCGTCCAGCTTTCGAAGAGCCTTACCGACGTTCGCCCTCTCGTCTTTGTCCTTTGTTCCGGCCTTTGTGAGAAGGTATAGGAAGATGTTCCTCTGCATGCCTCTAGCACTCTCAATCTGTCTCATCCTAACCCAGCAGTTGTCTATCGCGAGCTTGTGTCTTCTCCAGTTGTGACGCCACATTTCAATGACTAGTACGGCTCCCACGGCCAACACCGTTACGCCGCCGGCCACCGCGTGCGTGAATTCAACGCCAATCAGCACGGCAAGGGCGGCGATCGAGCCACCCACCACAATCGCAGCTGACTGCCACACGCCCGAGGTCAAGTTGGCAACATGTACCTCCGCAGCCGCGTACTCGCACCGCAAGTCCTCAGCGTCAGGAGGTTCCCTGCGTGATATCAGTAGCAACGTCCCTCCCTCATAGCGGCAACTCGTACCTCAGGTCACCGCCCACCCGCGGCACCAGCGCCCCGATGCTGCTGAAGAACGATAGCGCCAGCTCGTTTCCCGCTGGGATCCTCCCCCGCACCTTGCGATACCCCTTCTCGCGCGCGAACTCCAGCGCCATCAGCGCCAGTTGCGTCCCTACGCCCTGACGCCGGAACGACGGCAGCACCCACACCCCCAACGCGGCCACCTTCTTCTCGTCCGGCACCGGCTCCAGCGCCGCGAAGCCCGCCGTCTGCCGGTCGATCCGGCAGATGAACCAGGCGCCCCGCCGTCGATAGCTGCGCATCCGCCCCACAACCGCCGCCGCGGTCAGGTGCGGCGGCAGGCCTGTCTCTCCGCTCCCGTCCAGCACGATCCGCGCGGCCACGGACGCGATCTGCTGGGCATCCCGCGCCGTCGCCCTCCGAAAGACCGTTTTCGCCATCCTCTACTTACCTTTCGCCGCCTCCACCATCTCCAGGAAGCGATCGAAGATGTATGCGTTGTCCTTTGGCCCCGGCGAGGCCTCCGAGTGGTACTGGATCGTGATGATGGGCAGCGACCGGTGCCACAGCCCCTCGACGGTGCCGTCGTTCAGATGCACCTGGCTCACCTCGGCCCCGTCCCGCAGACCGTCGGGGTCGAGGGCGTAGCCGTGATTCTGAGCCGTGATGTGCACCCGGCCGGTCAGCAGGTCCTTCACCGGATGGTTCGCCCCCCGGTGGCCGAACTTGAGCTTGAAGGTGCCCGCCCCGAACGCCTGCCCGAGGAGATGGTGTCCCAAGCAGATGCCGAAGATGGGCACCTTGCCGATGAGACCCGACACCGTTCGCACCAAGTAGTCCAGCAGACCGGGGTTGCCTGGGCCCGGCGACAGGACGATGCCGTCGGGCTTCAGCGCCAGCATGTCCTTCGCAGGCGCAGTGCAGGGCACGACCGTCACCCGACAGCCGCGTGCACGCAGCAACCGCAGGATGTTGTACTTGAGGCCGATGTCCACCACCACGATGTGTCGCCGCGCAACGTCGGGCTCATCCCAATCGTAGGGCTCCTCTGTGCTCACCTGCCGGACGAAGTCGACGGTCCCGTAGTTGGGCTGTCCCCGCAAGCGGGCCAGTGCCTCCTCCGGCGTCTCGTCGGCGGTGATCGTGCCCATCATCACCCCCGCCGAGCGCAGGCGGCGGGTCAGCGCACGCGTGTCCACGCCCGCGATCCCGGCGATGCCCTGCGACGCCAGGTAGTCGTGGAGGGCGCCCTTGCTCTGCCAGTGGCTAGGCAGGTCGCAGTCCTCCCGCACCACCAGGCCGCGCACCTGGATTCGCTTCGACTCGATATCGATGTCGTTGATGCCGTAGTTGCCGATGAGTGGATACGTGAGCACCAGGATCTGGCCAGTGCACGACGGGTCGGTGAGCATCTCCTGATAGCCGGCCATCGCCGTGTCGAAGATCACCTCGCCGTAGGTGCGGCCCGGCGCCCCGAACGCCTGCCCCGCGTAAACGGAGCCGTCCTCCAGCACGAGAAGGGCCTTATCAGCCATGGCTGGCCGTCACTCCCTCTTCGATGAAAACGGGCCGACCGCCCGCTACCGTTGCCACCACCCGGCCCTTGAGCGT
>CP070630.1:1601246-1612178 GCA_020356025.1 Dehalococcoidia bacterium
CACCCCCCTTTACGCGGACCTCGGGGGGCTGCCGCCGCTGCTGATCCAGGTGGGCACAGCGGAGACGCTGCTCGATGACTCGACCCGTCTCGCCGAGCGGGCAAAGTCGGCCGGTGTGGACGTGGCGCTGGAGATCTGGGACGATATGTTCCACGTCTGGCAGTTCTTCGCCGAAATGCTGCCGGAGGGCCAGCAGGCGATCGAGCGCATCGGCGAGTTCATTCGGAAGCACACGAGCTGAGCCTTCGAGCAGCCGGTGCGGCGGGAAGGTCAGCGCTTCCCAGGGAGCGGGCAGACGCCCTTATCGCGCAGGGACTCGACAGTAACGGCGCTGCCGACCGCTAGGCGGCCCCCTTCGAACCCGCGTCGATTAGCACGAAGGACATCACGCAGGGTCTGTCGCTGCGGTTGTGCCAAGCGTGCATGGTACCGCGCTGAACCACGCAGTCGCCGCCGTTGAGATGCACTTCGCCCTCGTCGAGTTCGAGCCAGATCTCGCCGGAGAGCACGACGCCGAAGTCGATCGTCTCGGTGCGGTGCATCCCTAGCCGCGACAGGTCGGCGTGGCTTACTAGATCGGGCACCTTCTCGTTGACTTCTGCGATGAGGGCGTTGAGATCGATATCGGCAGGGGTGGCGGAAGCCGGGGGGTATTCGACGACTCTCCAGTGAGTACCGCCGAGTGGTGGCACGAGATTGGCGTTGTGATCGAGGTCGCCGCCGTCGGCTGGGCTCTGCGGCGGCGAGCCCAGATGCCATAGGTCGGTCATCTTAATCCCGCCCAACAGTTCGAGCGTGACAGAGCGCGGTGGTGGCCCATCGCTCAGGACGACGGACTTCCCCTCCGGGTTGATGGTGGTCACGACGCGCCGTATCTGTTGCGGCGTCTGCCCCGTGGACGATTTTGCAGCACTCAATGTCTTACCCTCCTTACTCCAACGGGACGACCGCGCCCAAGTACTCCCACTTGCCCTTTCCATTCTCTACGATAGCCTGTAGCATCGCGCCGCTCTGGAGAGCCGTGCGGTCGGTGTCTGAGAAGCTGACATTGACGTCTTCCATGAGCAGGTCACTGTGCCAGTCCCTGAGGGAGAGGACGGCATCCATGACGCCCTCTCGGCTAAGATTGTCGCAGGACCTCGTCAGCACCTCCACCGTCAACTCTGCCAGCGCCTGACCATAGATGGTGAAGTTGGCGGGAGTGGGCCCGTCATATGTGCGCATGAGCTCGTGGTGTTGGGCTATGGCCGGATCGTCGGTCCAACTCGCCAGCTTGAGAGCCTGGAAGGTGATCGTCCCTTTCATCAGTTCGGGTAGCACAAACTGGAAGATGCTGTCGTCCGAGTTGGGGTAGCTGACAAAATACTGAGGATGCCAGTCCATGCGATCCGCTGCTTTGATGGCCTGGGCAGTGAAGCCGCCTGTGCTGTACAGCACGACGACCTCGGCGTTGGCGTTCTCCATTGCGATGACCTGTGAGCGGATGTCGACGTCGGTGATCTCAAAGGACTGCTCGGTCACTATCTGGTTCTTCTCTGTGTCGAGGCCGTCCTTCACCCCGGCGAGGCCGTCCAGGCCCAGCCCGGTCCTCGGGTAGAGGACGGCGACCTTCTCACCGGGCAGGTTCTCTGAGATGTACCGGCCAAACAGCGCCCCTTCCATGCGGTAGTCCGGGATCATTTGAATCGACCAGGGGTGCCCCTGCGGGTCAACGCCAAATATGTGGTCCCCCGCTGAAATGAACAGGTCGGGCACGCCCTTCTCGTTGAGATAGTCCCAAGCAGCGGCGTGCGGACTGCCCATGTTGCCGACCATGGCAAATACCTGATCCTGCTCCACCAGCTTGCGGACAACCTCGACAGTCTTGGCCTCATCATATTCGTTGTCTTCCACCTTGAGGACGATCTTGCGGCCGCAGACGCCCCCTTCGGTCTCGTTGACGTACCTGAAGTAGGCTTCTTCGGCCTCTGCAATGGGGGCAAGAAACGTTGATAGCATGCCGCTCAGCACGGCGTGCTCGCCCAGGATTATCTCCGTATCGGTGATGCCTGGGACCTCCGACACCGGCGTAGGAGTGCCCGTCTCAACGGCGGCAGGAGTGCCGGTCACAGTGGCGGCAGGCGTGTCAGTGGGGGTTCTCTCTTCTTCCCCTTCCTCCTCGCAGGCCACCGTCAGCACCAGCAATAGGGCCGCCAGGGCGAGGAAGATCAGCCAGAATTTGCCTCCCTTCTGCACGGACGCATCAGCCTCCTTTCCTGGATGGTTGCTGTCCCCTTCTTGTCAGCACGGCGAACAATCAAGGCGACTCCATCCTAACCGTAGCCGCGAGGATCGGCAAGGAGGGAGGGGGCTTGCCCAGGGATCGGCTAGACGCCCTTGTCGCGCAGGGAGGCGATCTCGCGGATGACGGCCTCGCATTCGGCGTCGCTGTTGTAGAAGTGGGGGGCGATGCGGATGCCAATGCCGGGGCGGTAGTCGATGAGGAAGCCGCGCTGGATGAGATCCTCTGAAATTGCCGAGGCGTTCGGGCAGTCCACGGCCACGGTGCCGCCGCGCTGTTCGGGATCGCGGGGGGTGTTGACGGTGAGGCCGGCCTCCAGGGCGAGAGCGATGAGGAGGGAGGTCTGGCGGCGGGACTTCTGGCGGACGGCATCGGCGCCCACCTGACCGACAATGCGGACGCCCTCGCGGGCGGCGTAGATGGCGGGAATGGAGGGGGTGCCGCCCAGGAAGCGATAGGCATCGTCGGCCAGGTCGATGGGGCCCTCGGCAAAGGCGAAGGGGTCGCGGTGGGAGAGCCAACCGGTGTCGGCGGGCCGGAGCTGTGGGATGAGGGACGGTTTGACGTAGACGAAGCCAGCGCCGGGACCGCCGCAGAGCCACTTGAGGCAGCCGCCGAAGAGGACATCCACATCGGCCTCTTGGACATCGAAGGGGAGAACGCCGACGGAGTGGAAGGCGTCCAGGAAGACGAGGGCGCCACACTCGTGAGCGCGGTGGACAAGGGGCTCCAGGGGGATGCGGTAGGAGCTGCCGTAAAAGACGTGGGACAGGGTCACGACGCGTGTACGGGGGGAGATGCGGTCGATGAGCTGTTCGACGGGCGGGTGGATCGGGTCGCCGCCACGGACGACGACGGGCCGGGCGCCACGGCGGGCCTGCTCGAGCCAGAAGTAGTGGATGGTAGGGAAGTCGTGCTGGCAGAGGAGGATCTCGGGCCGCTGGGGCGGGAAGTCGAGAGCGGAGGCGAGGATGGCCTGGAGGATGGAGACGTTCTGGTGGAGGATGACGCTGCCTGGGGGCGCGCCGAAGAGGCGGCCGATCTCATCGCCGAGGCGACCGACCTCTGGTAGCCAGTGGTGCCAGGCGGTGACGCCCTCGGTGGCCCATTCGTCGGCGTACTGGCGGAGGGCATCGTAGGCGGCGCGGGGCATAGCGCCCAGGGAGTTAGAGATGAGGTAGGTGCAGCGCTGGAGGATGGGGAACTCGTCGCGCCAGCGGAGGAGGGGGTCGTCAGTCGTCATGGCAGCCACAGACTAGCGCAGACAAGGATCAGGTATGGCCGACAGGCTACCAGCCTGGACATGCATACAGGCTCGTTGCTAGCCCGGCATCATTCCTCTGAGCATGGAGATGTTCTGGTCGCCCAGGGGAGCGATCAGCTCGAAAATGATTCCGCCAGGCTGGCGGGTATCCAGGTAGGCGTAGGCCTGGCCAAACGGGTCCTTTTGAAGCACCTTCAACCCCATGGCTTGGGCCTGCTCCAGCTTGGCTGCGAAATCCTTGACAAAGAAGCCCAGGTGGTGGAGTCCCTCCCCGTGCTCACGCAGGAACGCAAGGTGCAGGCTGTCGCCTTCGAGGATCTGGATCAGTTCGATCTCGACCTGGCCGATGTCGGCAAAGGCTAGCCGGGCCTTGATGAACTTCTCCTCGCCGCGGTCCCAGACATTGGGCGCTCCCACCTCTCTTATATCCCACGGACCGATCCCGAAGGTAGACTCGTAGAAGGCTATGGCGCGGTCAATGTCTTCCACCACCACGCCTATTTGACCCACGCCAGGCAACTGGAGCTGCTGTTTGATATCCTCTGCTGTCATCGCAAACCTCCTCTTTCTTCGTCGGGCGGCGGCGCGGGCACCCCGCGACGCCGCCGGTGGGCTCAGGCGAAGCTTTTCACTACCTCTGCATAGCTATCTAGGAGGGGGAGAACCTTGTCTGCCGGCGCGGGTGGGAGCCAGAGAAGACAACGCTCCACTCCCAAGTCGGCGTAGTGCTGGATGACCTCGGGTCGGGAAGCTGCGCCGAAGACGGAGACCGGGATGGGCCCGCGACCGGCCTCGGCCGCCAGGCGGTTGAGCTCAGCGATGCAGTCGGACAGGGGCCTCTTGAGGACCACGGGGATGGGTATCCAGCCGTCGCCGTACTCCACCACTCGCTTAAGGGCGTGGGGCCCGTCGCCGCCCACGAGGATCGGCGGGTGAGGCTTGCGGACGGGCTTCGGCCATGACCAGATGGGGTCGAAGTTGACGAAGCGGCCGTGGAAATCGGCCTCGTCCTGGGTCCAGATGGTCTTCATGGCCAGGATCTGTTCGCGCATTAGCTTCCAGCGCTGGGGCGGGTTGGTGCCGTGGTTCTCCATCTCTTCCAGGTTCCAGCCGGCGCCGATGCCGAACAGGAACCGCCCGCGGGAGATGAAGTCCAGGCTGGCGACCTCCTTGGCGAGAGTGATGGTGTCGCGCTCGATCACCAGGCAGACCCCCGTGCCGACCAGAAGGTGCTGTGTGGCCGTGGCGGCGGCGCTAAGGGCTACGAAGGGGTCCAGGCTGTGGGAGTACTCCAGGGGCAGCTCGCCTCCACCCGGCCATGGGGTTCGCCGGCTGGTGGGAATGTGGGTGTGCTCGGGGAAGAAGAGCGACTCGAAGCCGCGCTCCTCCGTGGCCTTGGCGAGCTCCGCGGGACCAATGGAGTAGTCGGTGGGGAACATTGTGACGCCGAACTTCATGGGCTTCCTCCTGGTCTGGCGAAGAGCGATGGGTGCGAGGGAAGGGTGACGCGCGCTGAGGGCATGAGGAAATGAGGCGGGCGATGGGACTTGAACCTGGGGCTCTCTAGCTGGAAAGTAAACATTCTTAGTCTGTGCAAGCTGAAACGGCACACCGTGGTCGTTTTCGCATCCGGAATCTGGATGGCCGGATGGGATTCGCACCGATGACTCGCGGATCAAAAGTAGCAGACTTGCGGCTTATTGTTAAGGCCCCAGATTGGAGATCTTCACGGAACCTTCAGGGCAAACGTGAGGGATTTGGGGTGGAAATGGACATCCACTTGGCGGGCCACGTCAGCGCAAGCCCCTGGCTTGGCAGTCATCGAAAAATCGATTGCCAGCGATTGCTATAGGCTTGACAGGCGATCAAGAGAGTCGTAGCTTGTTATTGATCGAAGGTTTCGCGCACGAGAGAGAAAGGAGGACCTTGTGTTTCACAGCAAGAGGTCGTATCTGCTGCTCATCTTGTTCGCAATCACTGCTCTAGCGGGCCTAGCCTTCGTCGCGTGCGGCGATGATGAGGAGGAAGGCCCGCAGATCGGAAGCGTGGACGTCCTGGGCATCTGGGGGGACGAAGAGCTCGTCTCCTTCGAGGCGATGGTCGATCCATGGGAGGTAGACACAGGTGGGAGCATGGCCTTCACCGGCACGCGGGACATCACCACCGTCCTGGCAACCCGGGTTGAGGGTGGCAGCCCGCCCGATGTGGCCATCCCGGCGGAGGTAGGACGCTTTCTGCAGTTCGCCGGGGAGGGCAGGCTCACACCCCTCTCCGCCTGCGAGGGGCTGGAGGATACGGTAAAGGCCAACTACCCCCAGGGGTTCATCGACCTGGGCACCGTGGACGGCACCCTCTACGCCTTTTTCATGAAGGCCGACACCAAGGGGACGATCTGGTACAGCCCTCAGTTCTTCGCTGACAACGGCTACGAGCCGCTTACCGTCGATAGCACCTTTGACGACCTCGTAGCCCTTTCCGACCAGATCCTGGCCGACGGCACTCCGCCCTGGTCCATCGGCGTCGAGAGCGCCGAGGCCAGCGGCTGGCCCGGCACCGACTGGATCCAGCAGATCCTCCTGAACGAGGCCGGCGGCGACGTTTACGACGGCGTCATCGACGGCTCCGTCCCCTTCACGGACGCGCAGGTCAAGGATGCCTGGGAGAAGTTCGGCCAGATCGCTCTCACCGAGGGCTACACGGTGCAGGAGGGCGCCACGGGGATCAACGCCACGAACTTCGTAGACTCCAGCTACCCGCCCTTCGAGAGCCCACCTACGGCGGCCATGGTCTACCTGGGCGGCTTCGCATCCGGCTTCATCACCGACCAGTTCCCGGACGCTGTCGCTGGTGAGGACTTCGATTTCTTCCCGTTCCCCGGCGGTGGGGTCACTGGCGCTGCCAACATCGTCTACGCCTTCAATGACGACGAGACGACCTGCTCCTTCCTCAACTACCTGGCCAGCGCTGAGGCGCAGCAGATCTGGGTGGACAGGGGTGGTTTCACGTCAGTCAACAGCCAGGTGAGCCTAGACGCCTATCCCAATGTTGTGGCACGGGCTCAGGCTGAGCAGCTCGCTGGTGCCGAGCTATTCCGCTTCGACCTGGACGACGCCATTGGCGGTGCGCTCCAGTTGGCGGAATTCGCTGGGGTCACCGAGTACCTGGCGAGCCCGGAGGACCTGGACAGCATCCTGAGCGACATAGAGGCCGCTCGGTAGTAGCGCGCATCGCACTGAGGTAACGCGGCGGGGCGGCCTCCGGTGGCCGGAGGCTTGCCCCGCCACACACGAGCGATCCGATAGATGGTCGGACGGCGGTGGTGGACCCCTTGGCTCTGGCTGGCGCCGGCGCTGGCCTTGCTGGGGGTCTTTCTTGTCTACCCCGTCGTTGATACCGTCAGGCGGAGCTTCCTGGACGAGCGCTCCAAGAGTTTTGTGGGGCTGGACAACTACCGGTTCATCATCGACAATCCGCAGCCCCTGGTGAGCGATACTCACTCAGCCCTCCTCAACAACATCATGTGGCTCACCCTCTTCACCGGCATCACTGTCGCCCTGGGTCTCATTCTCGCGGTCCTCACCGGACGGGTGCGCTACGAGGCGGCGGCGAAATCGTCCATCTTCATCCCGATGGCTATCTCCTTCGTCGCCGCCGCCGTCATCTGGCGCTTCATGTACGAGTTCAACACCGACATCGGCACCGTCAACGCTGCGGTCACTTCGGCGGGAGGCGAGTCCACCGACTGGCTCCGCGATACTGGCTCACCCCAGACCTGGTTAACCGAGCGGGGGCCGGACACGATGCCGCGGCCGATTCAGATCAATAACCTTGCTCTCATCTTTGTGGGCGTCTGGATGTGGACGGGTTTCGCGATGGTTGTCCTGTCCGCCGGGCTCAAGGGGATCTCCACGGAGGTTCTGGAAGCTGCCCGTGTGGACGGGGCGAACGAGTGGCAGATCTTCCGGCGGATCATCGTTCCTATTCTCTCCCCGACCATCGTGGTGGTTGCGACCACCCTGGTGATTCAGGGCCTCAAGAAGTTCGACCTGGTTTGGGTGATGACGGGGGGCCGAGCCAAGACGGATGTGGTGGCCACTCTGTTCTATAAGGAGGCATTCCGCGTCGGCGACTTCGGAGTGGGTGCCGCTCTGGCCGTGGTCCTCCTTCTCTGGGTGCTGCCCATCATGGTCATCAGCATCCGCCGGTTCCAGTTCCAGGAGGAGACTCGCTAGTGGCGAGGCGGCACCCCTCCACGCCGGATGGTTCGACGGTGGCGGCGGCACCGCCGCTGACCCTCGCCCTGGGAACCGCGAGGCGTCTGGCGGGTCGGCTGCCGCTCCACCTGTCCCTCATGGCTCTGATGGTTCTATGGAGTATCCCCACGATCGCTCTGCTGGTGAGCTCCTTCCGGGATCCGATGGCCATCGCCTCCTCGGGCTGGTGGAATGCCATCAGGGAGCCCTTCGATCTGACCGCGAATAACTACCAGACGGTGCTGGAGAAGCAGGGAATGGCCCGTGCCTTCTTCAACAGCGTCATCATCACAGTCCCCAGCACCGTGCTGGTGATCCTGGTGGCCGCCTGGGCGGCCTATGCCTTCGCCTGGATGAAGTTCCCGACGCGGAATCTGCTGTTCCTCTTGATGGTCGCGCTGCTGGTGGTGCCGGTGCAGATGACCCTCATCCCGGTGCTGAGGCTCTACAGCGACGTAACCATCAACGCCGAGCTGCCGATCCTGGGCGGGCGGATCTTCGGCACGGGTAGCTACATGGGCATGTGGGTGGCCCACACGGCCTATGGCCTGCCCTTCGCCATCTATCTGCTGCGCAACTTCTTCGGCTCGCTGCCGCGGGATCTCTTCGAATCGGCCTATCTGGACGGCGCATCGGACCTGAGGGTCTTCTTCCGCATCGTCCTCCCTCTATCCATGCCCGCCATCTCTGCCCTGGCGATCTTCCAGTTCCTGTGGGTCTGGAACGACCTCCTTGTGGCGCTGATCTTCCTGGGGGGAGAGCCCGACCTAGCCCCCATGACTGTGAAGGTGACTAATCTGGTCAGTTCCTTCGGAACCAACTACCAGGTACTCACGGCGGCTGCCTTCATCTCCATGGCGCTGCCGCTCGTGATCTTCTTCGCCCTGCAACGGTACTTCGTTCAGGGGATCCTGGCTGGCTCTGTCAAGGGGTAGCGAGCCTTCAAATGGGCGGCAGTGATACAATGCTGTTGGGGTGAGGAGGGGCAATGGCAACGGTGACCTACGACCACGTGACCAAGCGGTTCGATACCGTCGTCGCGGTCAACGATTTCAACCTGGAGATCCCCGACAAGGAGTTCCTGGTTCTGGTAGGGCCCTCCGGCTGCGGCAAGTCCACTGCCCTGCGGCTGCTGGCTGGCCTGGAGGAGATCACCGAAGGCGACATCTACATTGGTGACCGGCTGGTCAACCACGTCCCCGCGAAGGACCGGGACATCGCCATGGTCTTCCAGTCCTACGCCCTCTATCCTCACATGTCCGTATACGACAATATGGCCTTCGGCCTGACGCTGCGGAAGGTTCCCAAGGAGGAGATCGACCGTCGGGTGCGTGAGGCGGCGCAGATTCTGGGAATCGAGGATCTGCTCAAGCGGAAGCCGAGACAGCTATCGGGCGGCCAGCGGCAGCGAGTGGCCCTGGGCCGAGCCATGGTGCGCGACCCGGCGGCGTTCCTGCTGGACGAGCCTCTTTCGAACCTGGACGCCAAGCTGAGGGTGCAGACCCGGGCTGAACTGAGCAAGCTCCACCAGCGACTGGGCACGACCTTCATCTACGTTACCCACGACCAGGTGGAGGCTATGACCATGGCCACGAGAATAGCTGTGATGAAGGATGGGCTGCTCCAGCAGGTGGGAGCGCCGCAGGATCTGTACGACCGGCCGGAGAACGTCTTCGTCGCCGGCTTCATCGGGAGCCCGGCTATGAACTTCTTCCAGGCGAGGGTGAAGGGCCAGCGGGAGGAGATGCACCTGGACATCGACAGCTTTCAGGTGCCGGTCCCTGCTTCCTGGCTGGACGATCTCCTCCCCTACGGGGGAAAAGAGGTTATCTTCGGCATGCGGCCGGAGAACATCTGTGACCCAGAGTGCCAGCCCTGCAGCACCGAAGCGGCGCCGGTGACGGCCATGGTGGATGTCACCGAGGTCATGGGGAGTGAGATCTTCCTGCACCTGGTGGCGGATGGCAAGGCGTTCATGGCGCGGGTGGATCCCCGGTGCAGGGCACGGCCCGGCCAAGAGATACGAGTTGAATTCGACATGGCCCGGATGCACGTCTTCGATCCGGAGACGGAGGAGGCCATCGGCTCAAGGGAGAAGCGGTAGCGGTCTGGATGTGGGCGGCAGCGTGTAGGGCGCCGTGGGGCGCCAATATTTGAGTCGTATCTCCGCTAAGTCTCCAACCCGGAATTCTGGCGACGACGCTGAGTCGGAGGGAGCACCATGAAGCGAGAGGACGTCGCTTTCTATTCAGAGGGATGCCGACTGGCGGGGCACCTGTATCTTCCCGATGATTGGAAGGAAGAGGAGCGAAGGCCGGCGGTGGTACTGGCCCACGGCCTCCTCGGCATCAGGGAGTTCATCCTTCCCGCGTACGCCGATCGATTCGCTGCCCAGGGGTGGGTTGCCCTGACGTTCGACTACCGCGGCTTCGGGAGCAGCGAGGGGCAACGGGGCAGGTTGCTGGCGCTGGAGCAGGTGCAGGACATCCGCAATGCCGTGACCTACGTCCGCACTCGGTCAGAGGTAGATGCCGACCGGATCGGCCTGTGGGGGACCTCCTACGGCTGTGGACTGGTGATCTACAGCGCGGCGCTGGACGAGCGCGTTAAGGTGGTTGTGGCGCAGATCGGCATCGCCGACGGCCTGACCTCGGCCACTCGGGCGCTGAACCCTCAGCAGGTGGAGGCGCTGAGGGCGGGAATCGAGCAGGACCGCAAGCAGCGGGTGCTGACCGGACGAGGGATGTATGTGGAGCCGTTTGTCATCATCCCCGACCCGGAGATGATCGCGTTCTTCGAGCGTCATTTTCCAGCCCTGCCTCACCTCAGGACTCAGATCCTCTTCCAGTACGTAGAGGCGCATCTCGAGTTCAGCCCGATATCGGTGGTGGACCGCATTGCGCCGCGGGCGCTGCTGATCATCGCCGCGGAGCGCGATGTCATGTGCCCGGCCGACGAACTGAAGCGCATGTACGATCGCGCTGGCGACCCGAAGAAGTTTGCGCTGGTGGAGGGCGTCACTCACTTCGAGTGTTATGAGGGTCAGGGGATGGAGCGCACGTGCGGCGAGGCCATCGAGTGGTACAAGGCCCACCTGTGAGGTTAGTATCTTACCGACTTGCCGTACTTCTCCC
>CP070630.1:1612278-1629370 GCA_020356025.1 Dehalococcoidia bacterium
GGAGGAGCCAGAACCAGAGCCAGAGGCGACGGCTGAGCCGAAAGAGCCAGAACCAGAGCCAGAGGCGACGGCTGAGCCGGAGGAGCCAGAACCAGAGCCAGAGGCGACGGCTGAGCCGAAAGAGCCAGAACCAGAGCCAGAGGCGACGGCTGAGCCGAAAGAGCCAGAACCAGAGCCCGAAGAGGAAGCCAAGCCACCGCCCAAATCAGGCGGCAGAAGGAAAAAGAAGTAGCCAGCTAATAGCACAACAAGCCGGAGACAAGATACGATGACCGTTTCCGCCAAGACCGTCAAGGAACTGCGCGACCTGACTGGCGCCGGGATGTTGGACTGCAAGAAGGCCCTGGAGAAGACCGGCGGAGAGCTGGACAAGGCCAAAGAGATCCTGCGTAAGCGAGGCATCGCCATAGCCGAGAAGAAGGCCACCCAAGAGACGCGGCAGGGCTTGGTGGAGGCTTACATCCACCCCGACGGCCGCCTGGGCGCGCTGGTAGAGCTGAATTGCCAGACCGACTTCGTGGCCCGCACCGACGCGTTCCGGGCCTTGGCCCACGAACTGGCGATGCAGGTGGCAGCCACCGACCCCCAGCACATCGCCCCGGACGAACTACCAGCAGACAGCGACGGCAACCCCGAGGAGCTCTGCCTGCTGGTCCAGCCCTTCATCAGAGACCCCAGCCGCACTATTCAAGACCTGATCAACGACACCATAGCCAAAACCGGCGAAAATATCAGAGTGCGCCGCTTTGCCCGCTTTCACCTAGGGCGCTAAAGGTAGGTGGCCCATGGCCACGGCACCTTACAACCGCATCCTCCTGAAGCTCAGCGGTGAAGCCCTCATGGGTGACCAGAGTTACGGCATAGACTCCGCCACCCTGGCCCTCATCGCCGACGAGATCAAGAACGTGCTGGATATGGGCATCGAGGCAGCGGTTGTGGTAGGCGGCGGCAACATCTTCCGCGGCTCCGATGCCAGCGCCGCCGGCATGGATCGGGCTACCGCCGACTACGCTGGCATGCTGGCTACTGTCGTCAATGCTCTGGCCCTCCAAGACGCCCTGGAGCGAATGGGCGTCACCGTGCGCACCCAGTCGGCCATCACCGTTCAGGCAGTGGCCGAATCCTACATTCGCCGCCGGGCCATTCGCCACCTAGAGAAGGGACGAGTCGTTATCTTCGCCGCCGGCACGGGCAATCCCTACATGACGACCGACACAGCGGCCGCCCTGCGAGCTGTCGAGATCGATGCAGACGTTCTGCTCATGGCCAAGAACAAGGTGGACGGCGTCTACGATGCCGACCCGGCCAAGGTTACCAGCGCCCGCCGCTTCCAGACGCTCAGCTACCTGGAAGCCATCAGCCGTCGTCTGGAGGTCATAGATAGCACCGCCCTCTCCCTGTGCATGGACAACAACCTCCCCATCATCGTTTTCGACGTGCGAGCGCCTAATAGCATTTCGCGGGCGGCCTGCGGCGAGAAGATAGGCACGCTGGTCGCTCAACACGAGACTGCTCTGGCACCGGGAGGTGAGCAATGATAGACGACGTCCTGGCCGATGCCAAAGACCGCATGGCAAAAGCGGTAGAGGCCCTGCGCAAGGAACTCGCCACCATTCGCACCGGTCGCGCTCACCCGGGCCTGATAGAGCACCTGCGGGTGGACTACTACGGCGCTCCCACACCCTTGAACCAGTTGGCCACCATCAACGTCCCGGAGCCCCGTCTCCTTACCATCCAGCCCTGGGACCACCAGAGCCTGGGAGCCATCGAAAAGGCCATCCTCAAGTCCGACCTGGGGCTCAACCCCATGAATGATGGCAATACCATCCGCCTGGCGATCCCCCAGCTCACCGAGGAGAGGCGCAAGGAGCTGGCCAAGGTGGTGCGCAAGAAAGTGGAGGAGGGACGAGTGGCCGTCCGCAACGTGCGCCGCGACCGCCACGACGAACTGCGCCGCCTACAGAGAGAGAAGGAGATCTCCGAGGACGCCCAGTATCTAGCCCAGGAAGAGCTCCAGAAGCTGACCGACAACTTCATCCAGGAGGTCGAACGGGTGGGCGAGGAGAAGGAGGCAGAGCTGCTGGCGGTCTAGACGGCTCGGGCGACGCCTGCGGAGCAACCGAGCGTCATCCTTGTGCGTTTAGTAACGGTGGAATGAAGGTAATGGCTGTAGAACCCGCCTCTAAGTCACCGCCCCTTTCCCTGACCTGCGTGCCGAACCACGTGGCCATCATCATGGACGGCAACGGCCGCTGGGCTCGCCGGCAAGGCTTGTCCCGCATGGCCGGCCATCGCGCTGGCACCGAGAACATCCGCCAGGTCATTGAGCGCTTTGCTGACTACGGCGTCAAGTACCTCACCCTCTACGCTTTCTCCACTGAGAACTGGAGTCGGCCGCGCCTGGAAGTGCAGGGCCTCATGCGCATTCTCGGCCGAGTCATCAAGCGGGAGACCAAGAACCTCCACGAGAACGGCATCCGCCTGATCCACCTGGGTCGCCTGGAAGGCCTCTCTCCCAAGCTCCAGCAGCAGGTCCTCGATGCTATCGAACTCACCAAGCACAACGACCGCATGACCGTTTGCATCGCTTTCAACTACGGCGGCCGGGCGGAGATCCTGGACGCTGCCCGTCGCCTCATGACCAACGGCATGTCCCCGGACGAACTGGACGAAGGCGTGTTCTCCTCTTGTCTGTACACCGCCGACATCCCCGACCCTGATCTCATCATCCGCACGGCCGGCGAGATGCGCGTATCCAATTTCCTCCTTTGGCAGGGGGCCTACGCCGAGTTCCACGCTACCGAAGTGTACTGGCCCGACTTCGACAGCGAGGACATCGACCAGGCCCTTCTAGCCTACAGTCAGCGCAAGCGCCGCTTCGGCGGCCTCCTTCCCGAGGACGAAGACCCACCCAGCAAGCGGCGAAGCCCCTCCAAAGACTCCCGAAAGCGCTAATGCTTCCGCAACGGGTCGCCACCGCCGTCATCGGCGTGCCCGCTATCCTTGCCGTCATCTGGGCCGGCGGTGCCTGGTTCTCCGTCGTCCTGGGCATCCTGCTGTTCATCGCCGCCCTGGAGTTCTACGCTGCCGTGGCACCCGCGCCGACCAATGCGACGCTGTTGGAGAACCCCCTGGCCGCCGTCAGCCCTGTGCGGCTGCCGCGGCTGTTGAACCAGCGACCCCTGGGCCTGATGGGCGCTGCCTTCATAGCCCTGCTGGTGGCGGCGTCCCATCATGGCGGCGACTGGTGGGCGGGCGCTCTGGCCCTCGCCGTCGTTTTCCCCTTCCTCTGGCTCATACTCAGAGGCGACCGCGAGCGGGCCCTGCCCGACTGGATTCATAGCGTGGGCGGCGTCCTCTACATCGGCTGGCTGGGCAGCCATCTGGTGTTCCTGCGCCACCTCGACAACGGCCAGGACTGGGTGTACCTGGCCGTGTTTGCCACCTTCGCCAACGACACCAGCGCCTACTTTGTGGGAGGAGCCATCGGCCGCACCAAGCTCGTACCGCGCATCAGCCCCGGCAAGACGGTGGAGGGCGCTCTGGGCGGCATCCTCTTCGGCGCGCTGGGCCTGGTGGCCCTCAACTATGGCCTCGGCCTGCGGGTAGACGTCTGGCCTCTCATCCCTCTGACCGTCCTGGTGCCCGTGGCCGCCCAGCTGGGCGACCTGGCGGAGTCGCTGGTCAAGCGAGGCACCGGCGTCAAGGATGCCGGCGTGTTAGTGCCCGGCCACGGAGGCATCCTCGACCGCCTAGACAGCGTCCTGTTCGTAGTGCCGGTGGTATACTACTACGCCTGGTTTGTGATCGAGGTCGGAGTGGGATGAATGAGGTTCTAAGGAGGTAAAGCCATGTTGCGGCTGCTCAGCAGCGAAAGGGCGTACATCCGCGCCTGGCAAGAAAGGGCCGCACACATCGAAAAGCAGCTCCTCGACAAGGTCCGCCGTCGCGAGCGGGTCAGCAAGAACGTCGCTGTCATCCACGAACAACGACTCACCTTCGGCGAGCGGGTCTCCGACAAATTAGCGGAGGTCGCGGGGAGTTGGAACTTCATCTTCGCCTTCGGCCTCACTCTGGGCATCTGGATCCTTGTGAACACCATAGCCTATCTCCACCACTGGGACAAGTACCCCTACATTCTCCTCAACCTCATGCTGTCCATGCTGGCCGCCATCCAGGCGCCGGTCATCATGATGAGCCAGCACCGGCAGGAGGACCGCGACCGTCTTCGCGCCGAGCACGACTACGAGGTGAACCTTAAGGCGGAGATCGAGATACAGCAGCTACATCAGAAGCTGGACGAACTTCGAGACAGGCAGTGGAACGACCTGTTGACGCTCCAGAAGCAGCAGATCGATCTCCTCCAGGCTCAGCTAGCGCTCCTGCGGGGGCAGGCCGAAAATAGCCGCGACGGGTGAGCCCCTAACCATCGAGACAAAAGGAGTGGTAGTATAGGGATGGCGATTGGAAAGTCCATTGCTAAGGTACTTCTCGCTACGCGTTCCATATGGAGAGATACAGCTCAGTCGTTCGCATAATCACGCGCTATGAGTGATTCTGTGAGAGGCCTTGCTATCCTTGGCTCCACCGGCTCGATCGGCCGCCAGACACTGGAGGTCATCCGCGAACTCCGCCCTCGCTTCCGGGTAGTAGCGCTCGCCGCCGGCCACAATATCACCCTCCTGGAGGAGCAGGCCAGGGAGTTCTCCCCTCAGCTCCTCTGGGCCGATCGCGAGGCCGACTACCTCCACCAGAAGACCGCCAAAGGCACTATCCGCGCCCGCTGGACGCCCATGGAGGAGATGGCCACCCACCCCGATGTGAATATCGTGGTGGTGGCCACAGCCGGCAAGGCTGGCCTCCTGCCAACCCTGAATGCAACCCGGGCTGGCAAGGCGGTGGCCCTGGCCAACAAGGAGGTGCTGGTGATGGCCGGCCACCTCGTCGTGGCCGAAGCCCGTCGCCACGATGCCGACCTGCGGCCGGTGGACAGCGAGCACAGCGCCATCTGGCAGTGTCTCTGGGGAGAGGACCGTAAGAACATCGCCCGCATCATCCTCACCGGCTCCGGCGGGGCCTTCCGCGACAGGCCACTGGACGAACTGGAGCGTGTAACGCCCGAGCAGGCCCTGCGTCATCCTACTTGGCAGATGGGCCATAAGATCACGGTGGACAGCGCCACCCTCCTCAACAAGGGCCTGGAAGCCATCGAGGCTCATTGGCTGTTCGGTGTGCCCTTTGATAAGATCGAAGTGGTGCTTCACCGCGAGAGCATCATTCACTCCCTGGTGGAGTTCTGCGACGGGTCGATCAAGGCCCAGTTGGGGATGCCTGACATGCGGTTGCCGATTAAGTGCGCTCTGACATACCCCCAGCGCCTGCCGACCAGCAGGCCGAAGCGGCTTGATCTCGGTCGCCTTGGCTCCCTGGCCTTTTCCCAGCCCGACCTGCGGCGTTTTCCCTGCCTGGGCCTAGCCCTCGAGGCTGGTCGCCTCGGCGGCATATTCCCCACCGTCATGGCCGCCGCCGACGAGGTGGCGGTCGACCACTTCCTGGCCGGCCACATCACCTTCTTGGACATCGCTAAGGTGATAGAGGCCACTCTCTCCGCCCACCCGGCGGTATCCGATCCCAGCCTGGAGGAGGTGCTGGCTGCTGACACCTGGGCCCGCCAGTGGGCGGAGGACTGGCTCAGGGCCAAGGCCTAAACATGTTCCTGCAGGCGATCCTGCCTTTCGTTGGCATCCTCATTGGCCTCATCGTCGTCCACGAGCTCGGGCACTTTGTCGCCGCCAAGCTCACCGGCGTGCGGGTGGTGGAGGCTGGCCTGGGCTACCCGCCCCGCATATGGGGCAAGGAATTCCGCGGCACTCTCTACTCTATTAACGCCCTGCCCTTAGGGGGCTTCGTGCGTATGCTGGGAGAGGAAGACCCCAGCGACCCCAACAGCTTGGCAGCCAAGCCCGCCTGGGCCCGCCTGATCGTCCTCAGCGCGGGTTCTGCCATGAACTTTGCCCTGCCCTTCATCCTGTTCACCATCAGCTTCATGATCGCCCGCGACGTGCCCGTCGGCCTGACCCAGATCGTTCAGGTCATGGATGACTCCCCCGCCCAGGAGGCCGGCCTTCAGGAGGGCGACGTCATATTCGCCATCAATGGCAACGAGGTGCGCAACACCCAGGAGGTAGGAACCCAGATCCGTCTCAACCTGGGCGAGACCCTGACCATGCTGGTCAGACGCGAGGCCGAATTCGTGGAGGTCCCCGTCTATGCTCGCTGGTCTGCCCCTACCTATATCGATGAGGAGGGCGAAGAGCAGCGTCAGGGCCCCACCGGCATCATGATAGCTGCCCTCTATCCCGGAATGACCGAGTCGGAGTCCTTCCCCTTGTGGGAAGCCTTCCCCAAGAGTATTGATACGACCTTCCAGGTCCTGACCCTCGCTCGCAACGAGTTCATCTCCTGGTTCAAGGGAGGCGGCAGGCCGCAGGTGGCCGGGCCGGTGGGCATAGCACAGGTCACCGGCGAAGTGGTAGAGGAGGAGGGATATCGGCCCCTGCTGGACTTCGCCGCCCTTCTGAGCATCAACCTAGCCATCATCAACATCCTGCCTCTGCCCATGCTGGATGGCGGCCGCATCATGTTCGTGCTACTGGAGATCGCCAGGCGGGGCAAGCGCGTCGCCCCCGAGAAGGAAGCCATGGTGCACCTCATCGGCCTCACGCTGATCATCGCCCTAGCCGTCGTAGTCACCTACTTCGACGTGCTGCGGGTCCTGAGGGGGGAGAGCCTCTTCCGATGATGCAAATACGCCGCCGCCAGTCCAAACCCGTCTCTGTCGGCAGCGTTCAGGTTGGCGGCGACGCCCCCATCGTCGTCCAATCGATGACCAACACCAATACCGCCGACGCCGAGGCCACCCTCCGCCAGACCTACGAGTTGGCCGATCTGGGCTGCGAGATCATCCGCGTGGCCGTGCCCGATCGCCATGCTGCCGCCGCCCTGCCAGAGATCATCGCCCACTCGCCCATTCCCGTCATCGCCGACATCCACTACGACTACCGCCTGGCGATGGCCTCCCTGAAGGCGGGCGTCCACGGCCTGCGCCTCAACCCCGGTAACATCCGCGACCCCCAGAAGGTAAAAACGGTGGTGCGAGCAGCCAAAGAGCGCCAGGTGCCCATCCGCGTGGGGGTCAACGAGGGCAGCCTGCCGCCCCTGCCGGCCCTGGCCGAAGGGGAGCTACCGCCGCCCAAGTGGCAGCGCATGGTAGACGCCGCCATGTGGGAGATCCGCCTCCTGGAGGAGATGGACTTCGACCTGCTCAAGGTCTCCCTCAAGGCCTTCGACGTGCCCACCACCGTGGCCGCCTATCGCGAGATCGCCCGCCTCACCCCTTACGCTCTGCACATCGGCGTCACGGAGGCCGGCACCGCTCGCAGTGCGTCGATACGCAACGCCATCGGCATCGCCCTCCTCCTGACCGAGGGCATCGGCGATACCATTCGCGTCTCCCTGACCGCCGATCCCAGAGAAGAGATACCGATCGCCTACGACATCCTGAGGGCCCTGAACCTGCGCCAGCGCGGCCCGACCCTCATCGCCTGCCCCACCTGTGGCCGCATGGAGGCGGACATCATCTCTCTGGCCAACCAAGTGGAGGACCACTTCCAGAAGCTGGGCAAGCCCATCACCGTCGCCGTCATGGGCTGCGTGGTCAACGGCCCCGGCGAGGCCAAGGACGCCGACGTGGGCATCGCCGCCGGCAAGGGCAAGGGCGCCATCTTCCGCAACGGTGAGGTGGTGCGAGTGGTGGAGGAAAAGGACTACTTGTCCGCCCTGGTCGAAGAGGGGCAAAAGGTCATCGCCGAGAAGTGGGCCGCCTCCTGACCAATGCCCGTCGACCTGGATATCATCTTCCTCGCCCTGCTGTTCATCATGTGGGCCATCCTGGGCTTTCTCCCCTGGCTGGCGCTCGCCCTGCTCCGACGCGGCCGGGGGGTGCTGATAGCGTTGCCTCTGGCTGTCGTCGGCGGCGCTGGCGGCGGCGTCCTAGTACCGGCCGCAGGAGCCAGGGACGAGACGGGCCTCTTCCTTAGCCTGGGCACCGCCATCGTCGGTGGGCTGGCCCTGGCCCTGCTGGGCCTGCGGCTTTCCCGCGTCGTAGGCCGCGGCCCTTAGTCCGAAGCCGCTGCCCCTTGACCCTCGGGCACACTCTGGCCTATTCTCGTTTCCGATAGCCATGCGCCTATCCCACCACTTCGGCAAGACGTTACGACAGGTGCCCGCTGAGGCCGAGACGCCCAGCCATCAGCTCCTCCTGCGGGCAGGCCTCGTCCAGCAGCTAGCGGCCGGCATCTACAGCTACCTGCCCCTGGGCTGGAGGGTCCTGCGCAAGATCGAGCAGATCATCCGTGAGGAGATGGACGCCGCCGGCGGCGAGGAGCTGATGCTGCCCGCCCTTCATCCCATCGAGATCTGGGATGCTTCCGGCCGCCTCCCCCTCTTCGGCGAGACCGTCTTCACCCTCAGCGACCGCCGTCAGCGAGGACTGGTGCTCGGCCCCACCCACGAGGAGATCATCGCCGACCTGTTCAAGCGCCACGTCCAGAGCTACCGCGACCTGCCCCTCATGCCCTATCAGATCCAGGTCAAGTTCCGCGACGAGGCCCGCCCCCGCGGCGGCCTCATCCGAGTGCGCGAGTTCACCATGAAGGACCTCTACAGCTTCGACGTCGACGAGGAGGGGCTGGACGAGAGCTGCCAGAAGATGATCCGCGCCTACAAGAACATCTTCGACCGCTGCGGCCTGCCCACCATCGTGGTGGAGGCCGATTCAGGAGCCATCGGCGGCAAGGACTCCTGGGAGTTCGTGTTCCCCTGCGATAGCGGCGAGGATGAGGCGGTCATCTGCTCTGCCTGCGACTACGCCGCCAACGCCGAGAAGGCAGAGTTCAGCAAGCCGGCCGTCCCCCAGGACCCGCCACAACCGTTGGAGGAAGTCTCCACCCCCGGCATCAAGGCCATCGACGACCTGTGCGCCTTCCTGGGCATCGCCCCCTGGCAGACCCTCAAGGCCGTCTTCTACGCCGCCGACGGCCAGCCGGCCTTTGTGGCCATTCGCGGCGACATGGAGGTCAACGAGACCAAGCTGCGCAACGCCCTGGGCGCCGTCGACCTGCACATGATGGACAACATCGAACTGGAGCAGGCCGGGCTGGTGGCTGGCTACGCCTCTCCCGTCGGGTTGAAGCGCGTGAAGGTGGTGGCCGACGACGCCGTGCCCTGCTCGCCCAACCTGGTGGGCGGCGCCAACAAGCCCGATGCCCACCAGCGCAACCTTAACTACGACCGCGACTGGACCGCCGAGATCGTGACCGACATCGCCCTAGCCCGCGAGGGAGATGCCTGCCCCCGCTGCGGCTCGCCCCTCACCATCCGGCGGGTCATCGAGATGGGCCACGTCTTCAAGCTGGGCACCCTCTACAGCGAGAAGCTGGATGCCACCTTCCTCGACCGCGACGGCGTAGCCAAGCCGGTGGTCATGGGCAGCTACGGCATCGGCACCGGCAGGCTCCTGGCAGCCATCTTGGAGGCCAGCCACGACGAGCAGGGCATCATCTGGCCGCCCCAGCTTGCGCCCTATGACACCCACCTGGTGGCCCTGAGCGTGGACCGCCCGGATGTCGTCCAGGCCTCCGAGCGCCTGTACGAAGAGCTCCAGCAGACCGGCATCTCCGTCCTCTACGACGACCGCGAGGAGTCCCCCGGCGTCAAGTTCAACGATGCCGACCTCCTGGGCATGCCCCTGCGCCTCACCGTCAGCCCTCGCACCCTGGAGAAGGAGAGCGTCGAGCTGAAGCGGCGCAGCGAGAAGGAAAGCACGCTCGTGGCCCTGAGCGAAGCGGTGGCACGGCTTCAGGAGCTGCTGAAGCAGTCATAGGCTGTTTTCTTCTCAACCCTCGCATACGGTCAGCCTTGCACCGTTCTCGCGAAAGTGCTATAGTTCCCCTGTAGGAAAGTGGGTTCCGTCCCACTTTTTTGTTGGCTCAGGGTACCCTTTGTGGGCGCCGAGGGTGGTGAGAGCGATGAAGAGCGACTTCTTGATCGCCATAACCCAAATAGCGGCTGAGAAGAACCTGCCCAAGGAGGTGGTCCTCCAGGCGGTGGAGACTGCCCTGGCTTCAGCCTATAAGAAAGACAGCGAGGCCACCGGCAACATCGTGGTGAGGATCGACCGCAACAGCGGCAACGTGAACGTCTACGCCCAGAAGGCCGTGGTGGAAGAGGTAGAGGACACCCGAGTGGATATCGCCCTGGAGGAGGCCCGCCGTCTCAAGCCTGACGTCCAGCTTGGCGAGATCATGGAGTTCGAGGTGACGCCAGCCAACGCCGGCCGTATCGCCGCCCAGACCGCCAAGCAGGTCGTTCTGCAGCGCCTGCGCGAGGCCGAGCGAGAGATGGTCTACGAAGAGTTCTCCAACCGCGAGGGCGATATCGTGTCCGGCCTCATCCAGCGGGTGGACGCCAGGCACGTCATCGTCGACCTCGGCAAGACGGAGGGCATCCTGCCTCCCACGGAGCAGGTGCGATCCGAGCACTATCGGCCGGGACAGCGCATGAAATTCTACCTAGTGGAGGTGCACAGGTCCAACAGGGGGCCCCAGCTAATCCTCTCCCGCACCCATAAGAACCTCCTGAAGCGCCTGTTCGAGCTGGAGGTGCCGGAAATCTATAAGGGCGTAGTGGAGATCAGATCCATCGCCCGCGAGCCCGGCTATCGCAGCAAGGTGGCCGTGGCTGCCCAGCAGGAGGGTGTCGATCCAGTGGGCTCCTGCGTTGGCCTGCGCGGCATCCGCATTCAGAACATCGTCAACGAACTCAACGGTGAGCGCATCGATGTAGTGCAGTGGGATCCCGACCCAGCCCACTTCGTCGCCAACGCCCTCAGCCCCGCCCAGGTGGCGGGCGTCAGCACCAGCGAGGAAGACAACACCGCCTCGGTGGTAGTGCCCGACCGCCAGCTATCGCTTGCTATCGGCAAGGAGGGCCAGAACGCGCGCTTGGCGGCCAAGCTCACTGGCTGGCGCATCGACATCAGGAGCGAATCGGCGGTCCAGGAGACCGGCGCGCCGGCCGCCGTAGTGGAAGAGGCTCCTGCCGAGCCCGTCGCCGAGGAGGTGGCGCCTGCGGAGGAGACGGCCGCCCCCAGCGAAGAGCCAGCCGCCGAGGAGGTGGTGTCCGCAGAGGAGGCACCCGCCCCCAGCGAAGAGCCGGAAGTGGCTGTCGCCGAGGGAGAGCCGGCAGTGGCTCCGGAGAAGCCTCAGATCCGCTTCGCTGAAGAAGTCCAGATCGGAGCCAGCGAACGCGGTCCGGCCAAGGGCAAACGAGCCAAGGGCCGGAAGAGCGCAACGCGGGAAGAACTGAAACCAGAAGGCAAGGTCAAGAAGGCCAGGAAAGCCCGCCGGCCCCGCCTGGAAGATGAACTAGAAGAAGAGGAACTCGAGCAACCACCAGATTAGAGGTGCCCTCGTCCCAGAAGTCATGAGTACGACGGCCAAAGTTGTCGACAAGCCCAGGCCTCGCCACATCCCTCAGCGCACCTGCGTGGCCTGTCGCCGCACTACCGCCAAGCGAGAA
Source organism: Dehalococcoidia bacterium (assembly GCA_020356025.1). Classification (GTDB taxonomy): domain Bacteria; phylum Chloroflexota; class Dehalococcoidia; order SM23-28-2; family SM23-28-2; genus SM23-28-2. The sequence continues at coordinate 1,623,919 of CP070630.1, forward strand.
CTGGTGCGCATCGTCCGCACGCCCCAGGGGACGGTAGAGATAGACTCCACTGGCAAGAAGTCGGGCCGGGGAGCCTATCTCTGCAGGGCTCAGCAGTGCTGGCAGCTAATCGCGAAGAAAGACCGGTTGGACCACGCCCTTAAGGCCAAGCTCACTCCAAAGGAGAAGGAGGCCCTCCTCGAATACGCCCACTCCCTCCCCTCCTCAGGCGAAGGGGATTAGGGGTACAGCGAGAAGACATGGCTAGCGACGCCAAGACCAGCAAAGACGCTAAGGCAGCAGCGGAGCAGGCGGAGCCAGAAGAAAAGCCTGCGGACGACCGTCTGCTGGTCATCCCTTCCACCCTCACCGTGCGTCAGTTGGCCGAACTGGTGGGCGCCTCCCCAGTGGAGGTCATCAAAGACCTCATGAAGAATGGGGTTATGGCCGCCATCAATCAAGTTATCGATTACGAGACGGCCACCATCGTCGCTCACAACATGGGCTTCCAGACCCAAGAGGAGACTGCCGCCGAGGAGGCACCGGAACGAGCAGTCATCGAGGAGGAGGACCCCAGCCTTCTCAAGCCCCGCGCGGCGGTGGTCACCATCATGGGCCACGTCGATCACGGCAAGACCAAGCTCCTGGACGCCATCCGCAAGACCGATGTCGCCGCCGGAGAGGTGGGCGGCATTACCCAGCACATCGGCGCCTACCAGGTGGAAGTGCATGGTCAACACATCACCTTCATCGATACCCCCGGACACGAGGCGTTCACCGCCATGCGCGCGCGCGGTGCCCAGGTCACCGACATCGCCGTCCTGGTGATCGCCGCCGACGATGGCGTGATGCCCCAGACAGTGGAGGCCATCGATCACTCCAAAGCAGCAGGGGTGCCCATCGTCGTTGCCATCAACAAGATGGACCTGGAGGATGCCAACCCCGATAGGGTCAAGCAGCAGCTCTCCGAGCATGGCCTCATCATCGAGGAGTGGGGCGGCGATGTCATCTGCGTTCCTGTCTCTGCCAAGACTCAGGAGGGCCTTGAGGATCTGCTGGAGCACATCCTCCTTGTAGCCGAGGTGCAAGAGCTGAAGGCTAACTCCCAACGCGCGGCCGTAGGCACCGTCATCGAGGCCGAACTGGACAGCACTCGCGGACCAATGGCCACTATGCTGGTACAGGCCGGCACCCTGCAAGTTGGCGACGTGATAGTGGCCGACGAAATCTACGGCAAGGTGAAGGCCATGTTCAATGAGAGGGGCAAGCGACTCAAGGCAGCGGGCCCCTCGACGCCGGTGAAAGTCATGGGCCTGAGCGCCGTCCCTCACGCTGGCGATGCCGTCATAGTAGTCAAGAACGAGCAGCTAGCCCGCTCCCTCGTGACAGAGCGCCAGCGGCAGACAGCGGCAGCCTCTGTCCGCCCTCTTCGGGCCATGACTCTGGAAAGCCTCTATGGCGAGATCAGCGCCGGCAAGATCAAGGAACTGAACATCGTCCTCAAAGCCGATGTTCAGGGAACCCTGGACGCTGTTCGCACCGCCCTGGAGCGGCTGAGCGAAGAGCAGGTGAGGGTGAACATTGTCCACGCCGCCACGGGCATCATCACCGAGTCGGACGTGATGTTGGCCTTGGCCTCCAAAGGCATCGTCATCGGCTTCAACTCTCGCCCCGACACCGGCGCCAGCCGCCAGGCCGAAACTGAGGGGGTGGACATCCGCTTCTATGATGTCATCTACAACCTCATCGAGGACGTAACCAAGGCCATGCAGGGCATGCTGGAGCCGGTCTACGTGGAGGTAGTCGAAGGTCACACCGAGGTGCGCCAGGTCTTCCGCGTGCGCGGCGGCAGGATCGCCGGCTGCTACGTGCGCGACGGCGTCGTCAGCAGAGGCGCCTCGGCCCGCGTACTTCGCCAGGACGAGCCGATCCACACCTCCCGCGTGGCCAGCCTGCGCCGCTTTCAGGAGGATGTGAAGGAAGTGCAGGCCGGCTACGAGTGTGGCGTGGGCATCGAGGGCTTCCAGGACTTCCAGGAAGAAGACGTCATCGAACTATACAGTCAACAGCGCAAGAGTTAGCTCCTCCCGGCCTCTTCTGCAAAGCCTGCCCCTGCCAGAGGCAGACCAGCCTCCCGCTGGCGGCGGCAGACGGGGGGTGATGGCTATGAATCGACGCTTACAACGCCTGGGTGGTCTCCTCCAAGAGCAACTAAGCGAACTACTGCTGCGAGAGGTGAAAGACCCCCGCCTGGCTCGTTTGGTCAGCATTACGAGCGTAGTGATCAGTTCCGATCTGCGCCATGCTCGTGTCTACGTCAGCGTCATGGGCAGCGAGGATGAAAAGCTCTCCACATTGGCAGGGTTAACGGCAGCAGCGCCCTTTCTCCGCCGCGAGCTGAACAACCGCGTTAACCTGCGGCGCATCCCGGAGCTATCCTTCCGGCGCGATGAATCCCTAGAGCAAGGCGCGCGCGTTTCTGACCTCTTGAAGCAGCTAGGTAAAGATACGGACAATCCCTAAAGCCTTGGACATCTCCGGCATCTTCAACATCGATAAGCCCGCCGGGCGGACATCCTTTCAGGTCGTATCTCTGGTCCGCCGCCTATCGGGTGTGCGCCGCGTGGGCCACGCCGGCACCCTGGACCCATCCGCCACCGGCGTCCTTGTGGTGTGTCTGGGCCAGGCCACCCGCCTCATCGAGTATATGATGGAGACCACCAAAGTCTATCGGGCAGAAGTGCGCCTGGGTATCACCACCGACACCCTGGACGCTACGGGCACGCCCCTAAGCCAAGCCGACCCCTCGAACGTCGATCGCCGGCAGGTAGAGGAGGCCCTGACCGCCTTCGTGGGCGAGATCGACCAGGTGCCGCCCATGTTCAGCGCCCTCAAGCACGACGGCGAGCCCCTCTATCGCTATGCCCGCGCCCAAAGGCAAGTGGAACGTCAGGCCAGACGAGTGACCATCCATCGCCTCCATCTCTTGGCCTTCCGGCCACCGCTGGCCACCATCGAGGTGGAATGCGGCAAGGGAACGTATATCCGCGCCCTGGCCCACGATCTGGGGCAGCAACTGGGTTGCGGTGCCCACCTGGCAGCCCTGGCCCGCCTAAAAGTGGGGCCTTTCACTCTGGACGATGCCTGCAGCCTGCCACAGCTAGAAGCGGCCTTTCAGGAGGACCGCTGGCAGAGCCTCCTCCATCCCGCCGATGCAGCCCTCCCCTCCTGGCCAGCCGTTACCCTGAGCGAGCCACAGGAGACGGCCGTGCGCTTTGGCCAATGCTTGGCCGCCGACTCCCTCGAACCAGCGCAAGCGGTAGAGAACGACCAGCTCTGCCGGGCCTACTCGCCGCGGGGACAGCTAATAGCCATCCTTCGCTATGACGCTGCCGCCCTTCTCTGGCGGCCTGTCAAGGTCTTTGCGGCAGCAGAAAGAGCGCAGGAACCATAAACTTCCTATCTTATTGGCCTATTCCTCTTGACATCCGTAGGAAAATAGGTATGCTTGTCGCAAAGAATAGATATAGAGGTGCCTAGAACGGCATCTCAAGAGGGAGGTAGGAAACATGGCGACTGCTTACTGCCTTAAGTGCCGGGCCAAGAAGGAGATGCGCAACCCGACACAGGTAACCCTGAAGAACGGCCGGCCGGCCACCAAGGGCACCTGCCCCAGCTGTGGCACGGCGATGTATCGCATAGGCAAGGCCTAGGCCTTCGCCTCTGCCTCCCCAGATACACAGAGCCCCACCAGAACGAGAGCGGGGTGGGGCCAGTGGCTACCACCCCGCTCGGGCAGTCTAGCTTTAACTCTAGCGAGGGGGTTAAATCCCCTTCGGTAGTACTTTTTCTAGGAGGAGCCGGGGATTTATCTGTAGCACTTCCTCCACATCCCCCTCCTCTACCCCGGCGGCCAGTACCATCCGTCGCGCCTGCTCTTCGCTCAGAAAATCGATGTCATGGTTGTCACTGTTCACGATGAGCTTGGCCCCGGCCAGGCGGGCCATTTTCGCCACGTGACCGTTAGCCGCCGTATGATTAGGCTTGGCCGATAGCTCTAGGAAGATGCCATTGCGGGCCGCCAGCTCTGCCTCCTCCAGGGTGATCAGGCCCGGGTGGGCCAGTATGTCCACGTCGCCGCAGCCCACAGCGGCCAGGTTTGTCCCCTCCTCCACAGGCTCCGAGATCGTTTCCCCGTGGACGATCAGCAGCCACAGCCCGGCCTCCTTGGCGGCTCGAGCTACCTCAGCCACTGCCGCCGCTGGCACGTGGGTTAGTTCTATCCCCGGAAGAGCCATGATCCCCCAGCGATCCCGAGCCACGGCACAGTCCTGGGATAGCTCCTGGGCGAAGCGGGGAATGCTCCCCAAGGCGCCGTGGTCAGCGAGGCCCACCGCCCGATAGCCGGCCACACAGGCCCGCCTAATGAGCTCCATAGGCGATAGGGAGCCATCGCTGAGGGTCGTATGGGTGTGGAAATCGTATACCATGCTGGCCAGCGCCACCTACGTGGTAGGAGCATAGCAAAGGGGCCAATCAGAAGCAAGAGTCCCTTGCCTAACGGCGGCCAGGCCTTGTCGCCCTGGAGCAGAAGCGATACAATGCATCCGCGAGCGAACCATGACTAGAAAGCGCCAGCAACGTCGTAGAAAGGAGGCCTCAGGGGCCTTGGATAAGATTAATGTTGCCATCATCGGCGTAGGTAACTGTGCCTCGTCCCTGGTCCAGGGTGTTCACTACTATCGCACCGCCGAGGACAACCAGTCCATACCGGGGTTGATGCACGTCAACCTGGGTGGCTACCACATAAGTGACATCAACTTCGTGGCCGCCTTCGATATCGATGCCAACAAGGTGCGTAAAGACCTCAGCGAAGCCATTTTCACTCCCCCCAACAACACCTACCAGTTCTGCGAGGTCCCTCGCCTGGGGGTGCCCGTCCATCGCGGCATGACCCACGACGGCCTGGGCAAATACCTCTCGGAGATAATCCACAAGGCCCCCGGCGCCACCGATGACATTGTCAAGATCCTGAAGGACACCGAAACTCACGTGGTCTTGAACTATCTTCCTGTCGGTGCCGAGGAGGCCACCAAATGGTACGTGGAGCAGGTGCTCACGGCGGGTTGCTCCTTCGTCAACTGCATCCCCGTTTTCATCGCCCGCGAGGCCTACTGGCGGCGGCGATTCGAGGAGCGCGGCCTTCCCCTCATCGGCGACGATATCAAGTCACAGGTGGGAGCCACCATCCTCCACCGCATCCTCACCCGTCTGTTCCGCGACCGCGGCGTGCTTCTGGACCGCACCTACCAGCTTAACTTCGGCGGCAACACCGACTTCCTGAACATGCTGGAGCGGGAAAGGCTGATGTCCAAGAAGATCTCTAAGACCAGCGCTGTCGCCTCCCAGCTGGACTACGAGCTGCCCGAGGCCGACATCCACGTGGGACCCAGCGACTACGTGCCCTGGCTGC
>CP070630.1:1629470-1650575 GCA_020356025.1 Dehalococcoidia bacterium
CTCCGGGAACTGGATGCCGTGCTTGGCCGACGCCACCTCCATCTTGTCCAGGTAGTCCTGGCAGGTCTGATGGCCGAGGCCGCGGGAGCCGGTGTGGATGAACACCATGATCTGGCCCACTTCATCGATGCCCATGACCCGGGCGGCCTCGTCATGGAAGATCTCGTCCACCAACTCGAGCTCCAGGAAGTGGTTGCCCGAGCCGAGGGTTCCCAACTGGGGCACGCCCCGCTCCCTGGCGCGGCGGCTGATCTTGGTGGGGTCGGCGCCGGGCAGAGCACCGTCGCTCTCGATGGCGTCCAGGTCCTGGGGCCAGCCGTAGCCCTTCTCCACGGCCCAGCGAGCGCCTCCGGCCAGGACGTTGTCGATCTCCTTCATGGACACTTTCAACTGGCCGGAGAGTCCAAGGCCGGCCGGCACGTCGCGGAAGATCTGGTTCAGGAGCGCCGGCACGTGGGGGGCGAGGTCACCCTCACGCAGGTTGGTGCGAACCACCCGCACGCCGCAGTTGATGTCGTAGCCGACGCCGCCCGGCGACACGACGCCGTCGTCCAGGCGGGTGGCAGCCACGCCGCCGATGGGGAAGCCGTAGCCCCAGTGGATGTCGGGCATGGCCAGGGAATGGCCGACGATGCCCGGCAGGAAAGCCACGTTCGCCACCTGCTCGATGGCCTCGTCTCCAGCCATGGCGTCCAGCATCTCCTCGCTGGCGTAGATACGGCCAGGGACGCGCATGCCCTTCTTGTAGTCGGGAGAAAGGTCCCAGCGCAGCTCATCCACTCGTTGCAGGATCTGCTTCCAGTTCTTAGCCATGTTCCACCACCCCTAGATGTCCAGCAGTACCTGGACGCGATAACCGTCCTCGTCCTCGCCCACCTCCAGCATGTGGCGGGTGATCGCCTTGACGCCAGCGCCCAGCTCATGCCGGTGGCGGTCTATCTTCTCGCCGTAGGCAGTGGCCTGGAGGGAGTAGGGTTCCATCTCTGTGATCTCGAATCGCTTAAAGACGAGGTTGTCGACATCGGAGAAGTAGATGAGCTCCGACAGCCAGGCCACCAGCAGGCTGGGCCAGTCGTGGGCCTTCACTGTCAGCGAGCGTTTCTCCTCCTCTCGCACGCCACTCAGGTTGACCATCACAGAGAACGTACCCTCCGCCGCATGGACAAAGGCCTCGGCAAGAGTGCTGCCGTGGGCTAGCACGCCCACGTCGGCCGTGTGCTCCAGGAGCTCGAAGGGCGCTCGCTTGGTCGCCAAGGCAGAAGTAAACCTCCCTGTAAATCCAGTATGGCATTTGACGTGCAAGGCCGTCAATGGAGGCATCGCACGGGGACGGTCAACCCTCGGCGGGTTGCGCCTCGGCGATGCTGGAGGGATCGCTCCTTGCGGCCGTTGCATCCGTGGCTAACCGCTTGACAAGAACAGAACGGTTGGCAAGGATCGTACAGGAGGCTACCTCACTCAGGAGCAACCGAAGGACAACACGATGTGTGAGTATTGCGCCAAGCATGGTGACGGGAATCGCTGGTATCTGAACCCGGAGAACTACTCCGACGAGCTGCTGAAGGACAAGGGACGTCAGCGCATAGTCGACCAGATAGCAGCTTGGGGAGTTGACTACTACATCGAGCGCTCTACTCGCCAGGCTCGCTTCGCTCACGTGCCCATCTTCGGCAGGCTGTTCAAGACAGCTGTCGAGCGCGTGACGCCGGGCCAGCACGCGGGACAGGTGGTCGCTCTGGAGGAGGCGCTGAAGATAGTGGACCTCGCGCGCGACTTCGTGGCGCTGCCCTGCATGTGCCGTCGCCTAGTGGGCGGAAAGGAGATGATGACCTGCCTCAACTTCGGCCCCATCAAGGAGCTCACCATAGCCAGGAAGCCCGAGGAGCCCATGGAGGAGCTGCCGGCCGAAGAGGTCAAGGCCAGGCTCCGAGAGTTCGACAAGCAGGGGTTCATTCATCAGGTAGTCTTCGCCAAGCTGCCGTTCCCCATAGTAATCTGTAACTGCGACCGCAAGTACTGCACATCGCTGAAGCTGCGCTTTCTGGACGGCATCGACGTCGCTTGTCTCAAAGGGCACGGAATCTGTGTCGTCGATCACAGCCGCTGTGACGGCTGCTCGGGCAGGCCGGAGTGCCTACGCCTCTGCCAGTTCGGGTCTCTGCGCTGGGTGCCGACGGACGAGGTGGTTGTCTGCGAGCCGCAAATCTGCTTCGGCTGCGGTGTCTGTCGTCAGGCCTGCCCGCGAGGAGCTATCCGTATGGTCCCCCGGGAGAGCCTCGCCCCTGTAGCAAACGTGTGGTAGCCATGGCGTTCAGAATAGTCGTCCAGGATTGCGATCCCCCGGCCTGTGGCTATCGGTGCCTCCAAACCTGCCCGCTGGGCGTCTTGTTGGCCGTTCCCCGGAGGAGGCACAACCGTGGCCTGCCGGGGAAGCCGGACCGCTACGTCATCACCGCGCGCTTCAGCAGGCAGTGCAACGCCTGCGGCCTCTGCGTCGAGGCCTGCCCCGAGGGCGCGATCTCTCTCCAGAGCTAGACCAGGCGTGAAACACTTCCAGAGATGGAACGTCTATCCAATTGGGGAAGAAGAGGGGAAGTTGTTGTCTCGACGTCTTTGGTGGCCAGGAGTGCCCCTGCTAGCGACAGTCCTCTTGCTGGCGTTGACGGTCAGCCACGGTCTAGCCCAGGAGGAACCGTCTGTCGTCATCACTGCGCCGGCGGAAGGAGAGGTCCTTTCCAGCCCAGATATCACGGTGAACATAGCTCTCAGCGGCTTCACCATAAGCCTGCCCCTGGAGCCGAAGCGCGAACCTAACACCGGGCACATCGTCTACTTCCTGGACGTCGAGCCCTTCTTCGACCTGGCCGTTCCTCTGGGCGAGGACAGCATGATCCATTCGGGACGCTTCTCAGAGACGTTCGTCGGCGTAGCGGATGGCGACCACACGATCTACGTCTGCCTGGTCTACGACGACAACACCTGCATCGACCCGGCTCTGACGGACTCAGTGCGAATCAGTGTCGGGGAGGCGGCGCCAACAGTGACGCCCTCACCGGAGGTCACCCCAACGCCGGAACCACCGCAGGACACACCAACACCACCGCCAACCCCGTCGCCAACAGAGGAACCACCCCCAGCGGAGACACCCGCTCAGACGGAGACGCCGCCGGCGAGCCCGACGGTGCGACCTCCGACGACGGTGCCCCTGACGCCGGCCGCGACGTCTATCCCAGGCATGGCTCCTGACACAGCAGACGGACGCGAAACGGACTTCCCCGTCTGGTGGTACGGCGGAGTGGTAGGCATAGTAACACTAGTAGCAATCGTTACACTTGCACTCTGGTGGTTAGCGAAGACTAGGAGCAAGCTCTAGCCAGCGGCCCCTCAGGGCTTGCCGCCCTCAGCGCGAAGGCGCTCCTTGGCCGCTCGCCAGAGGCCCCCCTGCTCGGCGAGGGGCATATCAGCCAAGCTGCGGCCCTGCTCGCGGGCCAGGGACTCCATAGTGGTGAAGCGCTGGTGGAACTTGCGGTTGGCCTGTCGTAGGGCTTCCTCGGCGTCCAGATCGAGGTAGCGGGCCAAGTTCACCAGGAGGAAGAGAACATCGCCCAGTTCCTCGCGCTTGTGATCCGGCTCGCCTGCCTGGGCCAGTTCCTTTAGCTCCTCAGCCAGCTTATCCAGCACGTCCGCTGTTTGGGGCCACTCGAAGCCCACAGTCGCCGCTCTGGCCAGGAGCATCTGGGTGTGGGCCAGGGCGGGCATTGCTTGAGGAACTCCCGCCAGAGCCGAGTCCTGCGCGCCCCTTTCCTTTCGCTTCAGCTCCTCCCAGCGGACCATGACATCCTGGGGTGAATCGGCCTGCTCTTCGCCGAAGACGTGAGGATGGCGGCGCACGATCTTACTAGCGATGCCGTAAATGACGTCTGCCAGGGTGAACTCCTGGGCCTCTTCGGCAAGCTGGACGTGGAGGAATACCTCCAGCAGGAGGTCGCCCAACTCATCGCGAAGCCTCTGCGGGTCGCCTTCGTCCAAGGCAGCAAGCGCTTCGTAGGCCTCCTCCAGCAGGTAGGGCTTGAGGGAGGCGTGAGTTTGAACCCGATCCCAGGGGCAGCCATCGGGCCCGCGCAGGCGAGCGATGATAGCCCTGAAGCCCTCGAAGGTACGCATCTCCTGTTCCGATATGCCCATGGCGCCCGTCCTTTCCCCTGCCAGTCGCTCGATTATAGGGACGGGCCCTTCTCATTGACAAGAGGAAGGGTCACTCCTAATATGGCCCTGGATAGCGCGACACGGAGCAGCCGCGGCCGAGAGGAGGCATAAGCTGGGCCCCATCCCCAGGATAGCGACGATCCTCTTCTTCATCAGCATCCCCGTCTTGCTGGTGACCAGCAACGTGCGCTGGGCCGCCAACGAAACGCGCCTGTATCAATACAGCTTCGACAGGTACGACGCCGAGGACGTCACCGGCATCTCGCGCAGCGAACTGGACCGAGCGGCCGATAGGCTGGTGCACTACTTCAACGATGACGACGAGACCATCCGAATCTTCGTGCAGGAGGATGATAGCCGCGTGCCCCTGTTCAACGAGCGAGAGACAGGCCACCTGACCGACGTCAAGAACCTCTTTCGCACCGTTTTCCGGGTGCAGGAGGCATCGTTGGCCTTCGCTCTGGTGTTCATGGTAGCCGTGTTCATCTGGGCGACCGAGGCTCCCTTGCGTCTTCTGGCCCGGATCGTCCTCGGGGCATCCCTGTTCACCCTCGGCCTGCTGGCCCTTTTTGGCGTCCTAGCGCTGGTGGGCTTCGATGAGCTCTTCCTGCGCTTCCACCTGGTGGCCTTCACCAACGACCTCTGGAAGCTCAACTCGGCCACCGACCACCTGATCCAGATGTTCCCCCGCGACTTCTGGTTCGATGCCACCATGTTGGTGGCTGGCCTGACCGCCATAGAAGCCGTGCTATTGGCCTTGCTGTCAGCCGTCTACCTGGTAGTGAGACCGCGGCTAAGAGCAGAGCCGCTGCCGATGAAGCCGCCGGGGGCCTAGGCCAGAGGGCAGGTGGAGCAGGACGAGCTGGTGCAGGTGCTACAGGCCGAGTCGCCGCCTATGGGCGCCGTCTCGCCGCCGGCTCCCTTGCTGACGGCCGAGAAAACGGACGGCACGCGCTGCGCTCCGTTGTGACCGTTGGGGCAGGCAGCCGGATCGTCGGAGCGGCTCATAGAGCGCAGCAGCTCGAACTTCGTTTCGCACTGGGAGCAGTAGTACTCGTAGAGAGGCATGTCGTCAGGTTCTACTCCAAGTAGTCCTTAAGCTTCTTGCTGCGCGAGGGGTGACGCAGCTTGCGCAGGGCTTTGGCCTCGATCTGGCGGATGCGCTCACGGGTGACGCTGAACTCCCGCCCGACCTCTTCCAGGGTGCGGCTGCGCCCGTCCTCCAGCCCGAAACGCAAGACTAGCACCTTCTGCTCGCGAGGAGTGAGGGACGAGAGCACATCGGACACCTGCTCCTTGAGGAGTTGATGCGAGGCAGCATCGGCAGGGGCAAGGGTGCTGTGGTCCTCGATGAAGTCGCCCAGGTGACTGTCCTCCTCCTCACCGATGGGCGTCTCCAGAGATACCGGCTCCTGGGAGACCTTGATGATCTCCCGCACCTTCTCAGGTGTTATCTCCATGTCGGTGCCGACCTCCTCGCTGGTGGGCTCACGACCGTACTCCTGCACCAGGCGGCGGCTGACCCGCACGAGCTTGTTGATCGTCTCCACCATGTGCACAGGGATGCGGATGGTGCGCGCCTGGTCGGCGATGGCGCGGGTGATGGCCTGTCGGATCCACCAGGTGGCGTAGGTACTGAACTTGTAACCCTTACGGTAGTCGAACTTCTCCACTGCTCGGATGAGGCCGATGTTGCCCTCCTGAATGAGGTCCAGCAGGGACATGCCCCGGCCGATGTACTTCTTGGCCACGCTGACCACCAGTCGGAGGTTAGCCTCGGTAAGGCGCTTCTCACCCCTGAAGCCGTCATCCTTGATCTTCAAGAAGTGGCTGCGGAAGCGCTCCTCGTAGTGAGACAGCTGCTCGTGCAGGTCCGCCTTGGGCGGCAGGAGGGCCTTCTCGCTGCCACCGGCCACCTGGGCCAGAGCCACCAGCTCTGGCGTGAGAATGTGGGTAACGATGGACAGGCGAACCAGCGAGCGCTCTGCCTCCCCACGCTCGATGGAGAGGCTCTCCGACATGCGCTCAGCTAGCTCCTGGTCGATCTCTCCGTCGACGGCCTCGCGGAAGGCGGGTTCACCAATGAGACGGGCCAGTGGGAGCCCCTTCAAACTCAAAGCCTTCATCACGACATTCTTGGCAGACCAGAGGGCGTGCACTTCCTCCAGCAGAGCGATCGTAACGTCCACGGCCGTGGGCGGGTAGCCGTTGAGCTCCTGCCAGTTCTTCTCGAGACGCTGAAGGTGCTTGCCGTCCTCCATCTGACGGGCGAGTCGCTTCTCATCCTGAGCGGTGAGCAGATGCACCTTGCCGATCTCACGGAGATACATCCGTACAGGGTCATCGATGCCTTCCTGCTCGCTCAGCTCGAGGTCAACTTCGACCGCCTCATCGCCCTTCAGCTTGGGCCTCGCCCCAGTCTCCGCCCACTCTCCCAGCGCCAGCGGCATCTCGCGAGTCAGACGCGGTACGGGCCCCTCCTTCTGTTCTACGACGTCCTCTTCTTCCTCAGCCAAGACTCGATCCACCCTCTCCTCCACGAACTCCTCCTCCGCTTCCGATTCGCCTGTCTCCTCGAAGAGGTTGTCAGCGGCGTCGCGGCCTGTTCGCTTCCGCCGAACCAGGAAACCCTGAAACGGAATCCCCTTGTCGAAGGGATCAGCCATTCACTTCCGCCTCCGGGCCGTTGCCCGTGAAATCATCTTCCTCATCCGTCTCTATTTTACTACTTCGATGGAGTCTTATGCCTATTTCCGTATCCTTTAGGAGCAGAGCAGCCATCTGTGATGCCTCTCCCGATGCAATGTCCTCGGGCGGCGAGCCCGAGCGCAAGGCCTGAGCAGCCACCTCCAGTTCCTCGATGCTTGCCGGGCCGTCCTCTGCCTCGCGAGCGGCTAGAGCGGCGCTGTTGGCCTGCGCTATGGCCTCCAGATCTCGCTGCTCCAAACGGCGCAGGCAATCGTACAGGGCGGCCTTCGCCCCCTGCTCACCGAAGGGCGGAACATTCGTCGCTGCTATCCGCTGAAGATGCTCCTGCAACTCCACGATAACCGCCTGGCGCGTCTCCTCCACATCGGAGGAGCGCTGCCAGGCCTGCAACAACTGACGGTTCTCGCTGTACCAGAGGAGGTCCGGTGACAGGGCCAGGCCGTCTGGCCGCAGTTCGGGATGGCGCAGAAGAAGAGCAAGCAAGTACTCCTCCCGCGCGTCGCGCAGAGGCCTCACCTCCGCCGTCGCCTCTCCCGGCGCAACCGCCTCTCTGCTGCCCTGCTGCCTGCGCCCCCGGCGGACGAGCATCTGATGCAGAGCCGATTCCTTGATCTGAGCCAGGCGGGCCAGTCGCTGCAAGTAATGGGCCTGCACGATCCGGTCGCCGATGGCCGCCAGCAGCGGCAACAGCTCGTCCACCGCCTGCGAGCGCTGCCGCGGTTGGGACAGGTCAAGGGCAGAGCTCACAGCCTCGAACTTGTAGTCCAGCAGCGGCTGGGCGCTCGCCAGCAGGGCTGGCCAGTCCTCCGGGTGGCTTCGAATCACCTGGTCGGGATCGCGGCCCTCGGGGAGAATGACCACTCGGATGTCTCGTCCCAGTATGTCCTGGTATTCCACTGCTCGCAGTGTTGCCTCCTGACCGGCGGTATCAGCGTCCAACGCCAGAACGACATCACGGCTGAAGCGCTTCAGGAGGCGCACCTGACGCTCGCTGAGGGCCGTCCCCATGGAGGCGACCACATTAGGGAAGCCGTGCTGATGAGCGGCGATGGCGTCCATGTACCCCTCTACTATTACGGCCAAACCCTGGCGGCGGATCTCCTCTTTCGCCTTGTCTAGAGCGTACAAGAGGCTGCCTTTGTCGAAGACAACCGTCTGGGGCGTGTTCAAATACTTGGGCTGAGCTTCCTCCTGCCCCTCGATGGCCAGCGAGCGGCCGCCGAAGCCCACGACGCGTCCCCGCATGTCGGTGATGGGGAACATGATGCGCTGATGAAAGAGGTCGCGCAAGCCCCGCTCGCCCTCCACAGCCAGGCCGGCGGCCACCAGCTCCTCATCGCGATAGCCACGCTCCCTGAGGTGCTGGCAGAGGCTATCCCAGCCGCTGGGGCTGTAGCCAAGCTGGAAGTCCTGGAGCGTCTTCAGGTCCTGGCCGCGCTCCTCCAGGTAGTGCTTTGCCGTTTGTCCCGCTTCGCTGGACAGAAGCGCCCGATGGTAGAAGCTGGCCGCGGCCTCGTTGGCCTCACGCAGCCTATTCCTTTCGGCTTCCTCCTCCGGTCGACGCTCCGCCAGCGTCACGCCCGCCCGCTCGGCCAGCAGGCGCAGGGCCTCGCCAAACTCGAGGTTCTCCCTTTTCATCACGAAGGCCAAGACATCGCCGCCGGTGTTGCAGGCGCCGAAGCAGTGCCAGCTCTGCCTTTCCGGCGAGACGAAGAAGGAAGGCGTGCGCTCGCTGTGGAAGGGGCAGAGGGCCTTGAAGTTTCGGCCTGCCTTCTGGAGCTGGACATACTGACCCACGATGTCTACGATGTCCAGCCGCTGTTTCACCTCATCGACGGCACTCATGACATAACCAGCCAGAACAAATGATCAGTGCTCATTATACACCAAACGATGGTCCACCCAAATATAGAACCGCGCATACCGCAAAAAGTTACGTCTTGTCGGCCCGTCGGCGCGACAAAACCCCGGATTTTCTGCGCCCGGGAGACAGCTTCGCCCTCATAGGCGTTGCTCTCTGAACCCCAGGCGAGCGGCCGCATTCTGGGCGAAGAGGTCGGTCATGCCAGCGACGTAGTCAGCCGCCTGGCGCCAGCGCGGCTCCGACGAAACCACGAAGTCGCTCTCGATCTCCTGTGGCCGCTCCACATAATATTCGAATAGGAAACGCACCACTCGTTTAGCACGCTCTACCTCTGCTTGCCTATCTTCCCATAGGTAGACCCGCTGGAAGAGGAACTCCCGCAGTGCGTTGGCCGCTTTCTGAATGGATGGCCCCATGCTGATGCGGGGAGAGGTTTCGCCCGTCACCAGGCCCGTTGCCGCCCACGAGTGATCGACGATGTCGCACACCAGGGCATTGATGCGCTGAGAGTGGTCGCGTCCCAGGGACTCGCTCACGACGGCGGGCAACTCGTCCTCCATCAGGATGCCTGCCCGCACGGCATCGGCGATGTCGTGATTGATGTAGGCCACAGCATCAGCCAGCCTGACGACCTGCCCCTCCAGGGTAGCCGGCAGGCCCAGGGCGTCGGCCAGGATGTCCTCCCGTCCCTTGGAGCTGTTCACGATGCCGTCGCGCACCTCCCAGGTGAGGTTGAGGCCGTGGCCGCCGTTCTCCAGGCGCTCCACCACTCGCAGGCTCTGCTCGGCGTGGCGGAAGCCCTCGGGCAGGAGGTCGGCCAGGGCGTCCTCGCCGGCGTGGCCGAAGGGCGGGTGGCCCAGGTCGTGGCCCAGGGCGATGGCCTCGGCCAGGTCCTCGGCCAGGTTGAGAGCTCGGGTGATGGTGCGGGCGATCTGGGCTACTTCCAGCGTGTGGGTAAGGCGAGTGACGAAGTGGTCGCCGACAGGGGCGATGAACACCTGCGTCTTGTGCTTCAGGCGGCGAAAGGCCTTGCAGTGGATGATGCGATCACGGTCGCGCTGGAACTCCGTGCGCAGCGGCGAGGGCTCCTCCGGCCGTTCACGCCCACGCGACTCATAGCTCCTGCCGGCGAACGGCGAGAGAAGCCTTTCGCGCTCCTCCAGGCGCTGGCGCACATCAGAGGCATGGGCCATCACGGGGGCATCGTACAAGAGAACGACATCAGCTAACAAGAGCCGACGCGACTCGTTTGGCACCGAGGCTGCTTGCGGCTAGCATGCGCCGTCAGGGCAGCCGCACCGTCACCACGTTTGGATTCATCACCCAGTAGGTGTTAGGAACCCCGCTTTGCCTTTGCCGACCGGTCGCCTGCCACGCGCCGTGGGCGATGTCGTGGGCGGCGTCCAGGCCTGCGGTGCAGGCGTGTTGCCTTGCCCGTTGTGCCAGCGTAACCGGCCACGACGTGTTGATGGCAGAAGTGGTCGGCTTGTTAGCCGCGTTCTAGGCAGTGCCGACTCGATGAAACTGGTCGACCTCCTACGCGCGCTTGGCGGCTGCTCGTGGTCTCTACGAGATTCTGGTAGCCGTCCATTCGCTCCAATCGCCCACGGAGTCGTATCTCCAGCGGCCAAGAAATGAATTCCCATCCGGAGACAAGATGAATTCAAATTCCCCTGCATCGTCTGGTGGCCCATAGGATGGGTATTCGGACCAAGTTCCTATAAGTTTGTTTCCTTGAACTGTGCCCTGTATATTCCCCTCGTCGTGTGCATAGGTGTCGGTTACCATGCCATCACTTTGAGTTAGCTCCATGTTACCCCAGTTGGTGTCCCACACTCCCGTCCAGGTTGGAGAGGGCACTGTTGTGGGCGTGGCCACGGGCGTGGGGCTCGGTGTGGGCGTGGCCACGGGCGTGGGGGTCAGTGTAGGCGGCGGCGCTGGGGCAGCCGCAGCGCCAAGGACAATGATCCCCTGCATATTGTCCAGCGTGGTCAGCGTGGTAATCTCGGGTCGGCCGACGAACCAGCGCGACCAGCCCTGGGTTTGGGGATCGAGGTGGTAGGCGGCATCCACCGGTGCGGTCCCGCAGGTGGCCAGTGCCTGGCCGGTCTCGGTGTCGTCCGGCCCGCCCCAGACAGCTATCGACCACTTGGCCAGCTGAGGGCAGTTGCCCATGGCGTCCACGTCTGCCTCAGAGACGCCCGATCCTAGGGCCCAAGCCAATGCGGCCATGCCCAGGACAAGCGCGCATCCCAGCAGAAACAGGGCAAATCTCGTTCGTCGATCGTGCATGGATCACCTCCGTATAGTCGCTCTTGCAGGATAATCTGCGTAACTCCAGGACGCGGGGACTGCGGCTGTCAAGGGTTAGCGGGGCACGTAGTGGGCGCAGCCGTCGTCGGTTTCCTGATAGAAGGGCACGTTGGGGGAGAAGAGGAGACTGTAATTCCCCTGACGCCCCGCCTTCTCGAGGTCACGCAGTTGCTCCGCGCTGGGCGGGCCGTCAGCCATCTGCTCCTCGCAGTAGCCCCAGTCAGCGAGGGCGCTATGCTTCGCGAAGCAGTAGACGAACTTTGCACAGTGGCTGCACTTGGGCTGGAAGGGATCGTGCATGTCTAACCTTATTCACAAATGCGTTCTCGCCCAGCCTAAGCCGTGGCGAGAACCGTGCTCCTGTTGCCGAACCCTTCTAGCCACAGAAGAAGGCGAACTCGCAGACGTTGTCCTGGGGCAGGGTCTTCTCCAACTCCATGCGCAGGTTGTCGCCCGTCTCGTCGGCGGCAGCCCGAAAACTAGCCATGCAGAGAGCCTTGCAGGGCAGGCCCCGGAGCTCGATGCCCGCCTCCTGCAGCTCGCGCTGAACGGCACAAGCGAGGACCTGCAGCCGTAGCTCCTTGGTGGTGGCCTTGGCGATGTTCCAGCGGTCGAGAGGACGGGAGGCGATGATGGACAGCTCGGCGTAGCGCTGAAAGCGATGGGGGAAGGAGATGCCCGTCTGCTGGGCCACTTTCTCGATCATCTCGCCCGTGCGGTCCAAGTACTTGCCGTCGGCCAGGCCGATGGTCATCTCCATGATCTTGCGCCCGAAGGCGGCGAAGGCGTCCTCAGCCTCCTTCTCGCTCTTGCCCTTCAGGCTCTGAATAAAGGCCTTGACGTTGCAGACCGCCGAGACGTCGGCTATAAGACCCTTGTCAGCATCGAACAGGAGGGGCTCGCCGGGCTTCTCTAGAGTGATGAGCCTCTCCGGTATGGGCTTGCCGTAGCGATACTTAATGGTCATGCTGGCACACCCCCCTCCACGGTTACCTGGATGGCCCCGTTGGGACAGACTTCCACACACTTCATGCAGACGGTGCAGAACTGCTCACGTACACCTCTGACGATGAAGTGCTCGGGGTCGATCTCCCGATACTTCTGCGGGCCCACATCGGTGCCCAAACCCAGCACGCGCGTGGGGCAGACGAGCAAGCACTTGCGGCAGGCCAGAGGGTCGGGGCACTTCGAGTCTTCAACAACGATCGTGGCAAGCATGTCGCTATTCCTCCTACCAGATCTCGGCCAGCGCAGGCAAGGTTGCCCGGTCGACCAGTCTTATGGCATCGGGCTTGCAGACGTCCCGGCAGAGGCTGCAGCCATAGCACTGGAGGGGGTCGATGTTGGCCTTGAGGGTGCTGGGGCTGAAGCTGAGGGCCTTAAACTGGCAACGGCGGACACAGAGGCCGCAGCCGTTGCAGAGGTCGGGATCGACCTCAGCTATGTAGTGGCCCTTCCAGAGAACCTTGACATCCACGTCAACGGCCGTGCGGATGGCGGCGCAGTCGGGGTAGTCGCAATTGCACAGGCCTGCCAGGTAGGGGGTACCGAAGGTGAACAAGGTGTGCACCAGCCCGCGGCTCCTGAGGGTATTGAGAACCTGCTTGGCCTCATCGGGAGTCAGGAAGTGGACGCCGCCACGATAGGTGTCCGGCCAGCGCTCCCACTTGTACATGCCGGGGCCCATGCCCATGCAGGTGAAGTTCTCCTCATCGGGCAGGCCCCGCATGGAGCGGCGGCAGGCGCAGGTCATGAGGCCGATAGGGTAGATAATGTCCAGGATCTGTTCCAGTTCCTCTTGGGTTATGACCTGGCCGAAGTGGATGCCCCAGGCGATGTCATGAGCCTGTTTCCTCATCCTCTCCACTGTTTCCAGGTCGCCCCGTTCGCGCGCCTCCAGGAACGCGCGTCCCATTGAGGCCATGCCGCCGGCCGCCTGAGGGTTGCCCTCGGCACCGGCGGCCTCCGGCTCGTCCTTGCGAACCTTGTAGAGGCGACGAGCGTAGTTGGCGGGGTTGAGGTACCAGCGCTCGTGGCCTTCGCCGTAGCGTTCACACCAGACGCACATAGGGACTCTCCTTAGTTCTGCGAATGGATTCTAGATGCTTCAAATATGGCTCGGCAGCGGTCCCGCGTGTATCAGGGAAAGTATACATCTAGGGTAACGTTTTTGTGAGTCGACGTAAAGTGTTTGCGCCACGCCGGTGGACAGGATCCATGCGCAGGATGGCCCCTGCATGGGGCCTGCCTGTCTGGAGGTGCGCTCGGTTGGTTGGCGAGAAGTCTGCCTAGGCCTTGGCCACCTGGGCCAGCTTCGCCTCCGCGTCGGCGATGATCTGGCGCGTCTTGTCGATGACGTCGGGCGTGACGGAGATGGAGGTGATGCCCCACTCCACCAGCTTCTCGGTCAGGTCCGGGTAGTCGGAGGGAGCCTGGCCGCAGATGGACGCGGTGACGCCTCGCGCCTTGGCCGTTCTGATGAGATGCTCCAAGGCCACCATCACCGCCTCATTGCGCTCGTCGAACTCGGCGGCG
The DNA here is from genome assembly GCA_020356025.1 of Dehalococcoidia bacterium. Lineage (GTDB taxonomy): Bacteria > Chloroflexota > Dehalococcoidia > SM23-28-2 > SM23-28-2 > SM23-28-2. Next base: position 1,643,098 of record CP070630.1, read on the forward strand.
AGACGGGCGTTATCGCGGTCGATCCCCAAGACGAGCTGGGTGAGGTCGTTGGAGCCGATGGAGATGCCGTCGATGCCGACATCGAGGAACTTGTCCAGGATGAGGGCGTTGGAGGGCACCTCGGCCATCATCCACAGCTTGAAGTCCTGGGAGGGTGCCAGCCCCTCGCGTACCATGATCTCCCTTACGCCAGCCAACTCTTCGGGAGTGCGGACGAAGGGGATCATCACCCATAGGTTGTTGTAGTCCTTCCGCACCCGCTTAATCGCCTCCAACTCCAGGCGGAAGATCTCGATGTCCTGGACGTAGCGAGAGGCGCCCCGATAGCCGATCATGGGGTTCTCTTCGGACCCTTCGTACTTCTCGCCGCCGCGCAGGTTGCGATACTCGTTGGTCTTGAAGTCGTTGGTGCGATAGACGACCGGCCGAGGATGGAAGGCCTTGGCAAACTTGAGAAGACTGTCGGTCAGCTTCTGGATGTACTCCTCGCTCCGCCCCTCGTCGACGGCCAACTGAGGGTGCTCACCGATCTGGGCGATCATGAACTCGGCCCGCAGGAGCCCCACACCATCGACGTTACGGGCGGCCACGACCTCTGCCAGCTCCGGCTCCGCCAGGTTGACGTAGAGATTCGTGCGGGTCTCGACAGCCCCCATCTCCGCCTGGCGAGCCTTCTCCTGGGCAGCCCAAGCCAGCCGCGCCTCCGCGCGGCCCTCGTAGACCTTGCCCTGGCTGCCGTCGACGGTCACGGGCTGATCATCGCGCAATGTAGTGGTCGCTCCCTCCGCCCCCACGACACAGGGGATGCCCAGCTCACGGCTGACAATCGCGGCGTGAGCAGTGCGGCCGCCACGGTCGGTGACGATGGCTGCGGCGCGCTTCATGGCCGGCACGAAGTCAGGGGTGGTCATCTCTGCCACCAGGACATCGCCTTGCTTCACCCGGTCGATCTCGGAGGAACTGAGAACGATCCTCACCGGCCCCACCGCCGCGCCGGGGCTGGCCGGCGAGCCACTGACAAGCAGCGGCGCCGTCTCCTCTACCTCTTCCCCCTCCACCCCAGCGACCGCCAGGGCGGTCACCGGCCGCGTCTGGAGGATGAACAGCTCGCCTCCCTCTTCTGCCCACTCGATGTCCTGAGGGAAGTCGTAGTGCTCCTCCACTCGCTTGCCAATGGCAGCCAGTGCCACGACCTGCTCATCGGTCAACTTCTGCTGCTCGCGTAGCTCGACTGGGACGGCGAGCCAGATGTTGGCCCCGTCCTCGGCAGTCGCCTCGGGGTTCCTGACGAACTGGCGCTCCTGGTTCGCCACCCGCTTCTCCAAGATGCGCAGGCTGGCCTTATCGAGCACGTAGAGGTCAGGCGTGAGCTCGCCCGAGACGATGGCTTCACCCAGACCGAAGACGGCCTCAATAGCGATCTTGGAGCGATCGCCGGTGACCGGCTCCAGGGTGAACATGACCCCCGAGCGGGAAGACTGCACCATGCGCTGCACAGGGACAGCGATGAATACCTTCATGTGCTCGAACCCCTTGTCGGCGCGGTAGAAGATAGCGCGCGCCTCGAAGAGCGAAGCCCAGCAGGCTCGCACGGCATCCACCACTTCATCCTCGCCCACTACGTTCAAGAAAGTGGCCTGCTGGCCAGCGAAAGAGGCGTCGGCGAGGTCCTCGGCGGTGGCCGAGCTGCGTACAGCTACCGGGCCGCCGCCTAACTGGCGATAGGCTTCCTTGATCTCAGTGGCGATCTGCTGAGGCACAGGGGCGCTGCGTATGAGGGACTTTATCTTCTCAGAGACCTGCTGAAGGCGAGCGCTATCGTTATAGTCCAGAGGGGCTAGGAGCTTCTCTATAGTGGGACGAAGACCGGATTGCTCAAGGAACCGGCTATAGGTGTGAGCAGTGACAATGAATCCCGGCGGCACCGGGATCTGGGCTTGGGTTATCTCCCCTAGGTTGGCTCCCTTTCCTCCCACCACGGGTATGTCTTGCTTGCCGACCTCCGTGAACCATAACACCTCTCGCTCGCTAGCCGTCATTTAGTTCGCCTCCTTGCGCCTTTACGCTATATCCTTGCCGGTTCAGGAGCCATCGCATATTATAGCATGGCCCCTCAGCCTGTCCAGATACGATTCAGAACGTTCCATCTGGGCATACGAAAGACGATTGGGTCAACCCTTTGTTACGCTCGAACTCACCCAAATTTGCAGCAATTGCGCTCCTGTGCTTATTCCACCGTGACGGTCTTGGCCAGGTTGCGCGGCTGGTCCACATCGAAGCCGCGGCGAACAGCGATGTGATAGGCGAAGAACTGGAGAGGGATAGCAGCCAGGATGGGCATGAGCAGGGGCGAGGCCTGAGGCAGGTGAATGATATGGTCGAGCTTCTTGGCCAGTTCCTTGTCTCCTTCGCTGGCGATAGCAATGACCGTCCCTTCCCGCGCCTTCACCTGCTCGATGTTGCTCGTCATCTTGTCGTAGAGTTCGTCCCGCAGGGCGATCGCTACCACGGGCATCTCCTCATCGATGAGGGCGATGGGCCCGTGTTTCATCTCTCCGGCCGGATAGCCCTCCGCGTGGATGTAGCTGACCTCCTTCAGTTTGAGAGCTCCCTCCATGGCTATGGGGAACTGGACTCCCCGTGCCAGGTAAAGGAAGTTGTTGTAGCGAGAGAAGCGATGGGCCAGCCGCTCGTACTCTTCATCCCCCTGGGTCACCTGCCCCACGAGCGATGGCATCCGTGCCAGAGGGTCGATGAGGCTGCGCAAGTGCTCCTCATCCTCGATGACGCCTCTCTCCTGGGCCAGATAGCAGGCCAGAAGGTAGAGAGCGGCGATAGCGGCGGTGAAGGTCTTGGTGCTAGCGACACCCACCTCCAGGCCGCAACGCGTATAGACAACCCCATCTGCAATGCGAGTGGCCTGACTGCCCACTACGTTGCAGATCGTGATCTGGAGAGCCCCCTGGCGGCGGGCCTCGTCCATGGCCGCCAGGGAGTCCACCGTCTCCCCTGATTGGCCCACAGAGACGACGAGGGTGTCCGCGTCCAGCAAGGGCTTGCGGTAGCGGAACTCCGAGGCATTGTCCACCACGGCAGGAATGCGCGCTATCTGCTCGATGTAATGGCGACCGACCATGGCGGCGTGGAGGCTGGTGCCCATCCCCACGAGCACCACTCGCCGAATCTGGCTCAGCCTGCGCTTGGGGATCGCCATGTCCTCCAGAACCACTGCCGGTGGCTCGAACCTCGCCCGCCCACGGATGCTGTCCAGAATGGCCTCCGGCTGCTCGGCGATCTCCTTGAGCATGAAGTGCTTGTAGTTTCCTCTGGCTGCCGATAGGGGGTCATAGGATACGGTCTGGGCCTCTTTGGCCAGGACTGCGCCATCGACCGAGAGGTATGACACACTCTGCGACGTCACGGCAGCGATCTCTCCATCGGTCAGAAAGGCCACCTGGCGAGTGTGGGGCAAGAGAGCAGGCAGATCGCTAGCCACGAACATCTCCCCCTGACCGTATCCCACCACAACGCCGCCGGCATTTCCTACGCGGGCCGCCACCAGCTTGTCGGGCTCGCCCACGCTGAAGACGACCATGGCGTGGGCTCCCTCCATCTGGCCGATGGCTCGACCCACGGCCAGCTCCAGACTAGTGCCGTCCTGAAGATAGTGCTCGATGAGGTGGGGGATGACCTCGGTGTCCGTCTCCGACACGAAGGTGTGGCCCTGATCGACCAGCCTCTCCTTCAGGGCCAGGTAGTTCTCCACTATGCCGTTGTGGATGACCACCACCCGGCCCTGGCAGTCGCGATGGGGGTGGGCGTTGATGTCGCTGGGGCGGCCATGGGTGGCCCAGCGGGTGTGGCCGATGCCCAGACGGCTGGTAGGCCAGCGGCCGCGCAGGCCGGAAGCCAGCGCGGCCAGCTTGCCCACGCTCTTCTCGACGCACAGGTCGCCGTTTTCGGCGAGCACGGCCAGTCCCGCGCTGTCGTATCCCCGGTACTGCAGCCGCTGCAGCCCTTCAAGGAGAAGAGGAACGGCCGGTCTGTTGCCCACGTAGCCTATAATGCCGCACATTGACGACCTCCTGGCGACACGGAGCCGTCCCCAGCCACCCAATCATAGAATAATAGCGAAAGCGGCAGATGTCGACAAGCCTCCCTCACGACGCGCGACGAGCAGATCATCAGAGCGACGGGCGGCGCGTACCGGTCATGATGCCAACCTCGACTGTGGCAAAATCGACAATACTGAGCGCCGCCAGCCCCGGCTTGTATGATCGATCCGGCATGTGCTGGTCGACGTACTTTCGAAGGAATAATCTGGCTATCCTTTCCCTCTCACGTTCGTCGGATACCACCTGAGCCCGCCCAAAGCAGATAACGCTCTCGTACACGTGGCTCGTCTCGCAGCCGGTCTCGCCCCTCGCGATGATGGGACCAGGCTCATCCACCTCAAAACAGACCTTGGACGAGAACTTCAGATTCGAGGTCAGGTGTCCGGGCTGCTTGGCGAAGTGCAGATGAATCCGGCGTGCCGCATGCTCATAGACGAAGTTCAGCGGTACAACGTACGGCATGCCATCAGCATCGACGGTGCCGATTCTCCCCACCAGCGCCCGTTGGAGAAGGGCCGTGGTGTCCTCTTCAGGCATCGCGCGGTCGGAGCGACGGAGCTTGCCGACTGCCATCAACCGTCCTCATCCTGTGCCAGCTTCCGCACGCAGCGGACGACCTCCTCCACCGCCCAGTCGGGGGTGGAGGCGCCCGCCGTTATGCCTACCCGCTCTCGCCCAGTCAGCCACTGCGTCTCCAGTTCGGCTGCCGTCTCGATATGATGGGTCTCCACGCCTGCTTCGCGGCACGCCTCCGCCAGGTGGCGGCTGTTGGCGCTGTTGTGGCCACCGATCACCAACACCAGTTCGACCTTCTGGGCCAGATCTCGGGCCGCCGCCTGCTGGCTGGCGGTCACATTACAGAGCGTATTGACCACTTGCAGCTCGCTGATCTGAGCCAGGCGCTCGCGCAGGAGGCGGCCGATGAAGGCGGCGAAGCGGGTCGGACTCTGAGTGGTTTGGGGAATGATCGCCACTCGCGATGAGAGCTCCTGGGGCAAAGAATCAAGAGTCTCCTCGGTCAAGGCGATGCCTTTTCCCTGAGCCCAACTCAGAACCCCCTTTACCTCACGATGGTCGGCGTCACCGTAGACAATGACGGTGAACTCGCCCTCGGCCATCTTCTTGGCCCAGCGCTGGGAGCGGGTGACGATAGGACAGGTGGTGTCGATGATCTCCAGGCCCTTGGCCTTCGCCTCCTCCAGCACCTTCGGCCCCACGCCGTGGGCGGCGATGGCCAGCGGGACTCCGCTTACCCCGTCGATGCTGCTGGTCACCTGAACGCCCTTCTCGGCCAGGGCAGCCACCACCTGCGGATTATGGACGATGGGCCCCAAGCTGATGACCGGCCCGCGCTCGCTGGCGGCCTTCTCCATCATGCTGATGGCCCGCCGCACGCCCCAGCAGAAGCCCATCTCCTTCGCTAGCAGTATCTTCACAGTGGCACCCGCTCTCTAGGTTAGGCCAATGCCCTCGGGTTGCTCTTTCGGTTGACTGGCTGCGAACTCAGCGTAGACGCCGCGGTACTCCTCGGGGAGAAGCGCGGCGATCTCCTTCATGATCCGCTCGGTACACTGTTCGACCAGTTCGGTGTTGAGACGGCGGTCCTTAGGTAGCTCAAAGGGCTTGCCGAAGACCACACGCACTCGCGTGAGGCGAAAGAAAGAGCGAGGCACGGTCACCCCTGCGGTGCCAGTGACCGCCACCGGCACAATCGGAGCACCGCTGCGCAGAGCTATGATGGCTGTGCCCGGCTGTCCCTTGCCCAGGCCTGGCTTGCGGCTGCGAGTGCCCTCGGGGAACATGCCCAGCACGTGGTTCTGCCGCAAGGTCCTCTCCGCCTTGCGGAGGGCTACCAGATCCCCCTCGAATCGCCGCACCGGGATGAATCCGGCCAGTGTGTACAGAGGCCCGATGATGGGCGTCTTCCACAGCTCGATCTTGCCCATGTAGACGATGCGCCTGGGCAGCACGACGGCGAGAAGAGGCGGGTCGAGCAAGTTCACATGGTTGGAGGCGAGAATGACGGGACCCTTCCTTGGGAAGTTCTCCAGGCCCACCACCTTCCTGCGCGTCCACACAAACAGGATGAGGCCAATCACCAACTTGGCGAACCGGTAGAACAGAGCGACCGCCACGGTCCTCACGACTTGCCCTCCATCAGAGCCACGATCTTCTCCACCACCTGCTCCTGGTTCAGGCCGTCGGTGCTGACAACGATGGCGTCTTCAGCGGCTTTAAGGGGCGAATCTTCCCTTCCCGAGTCGATGGCATCGCGGCGCAGAATCTGCTGGCGAACGTCGTTCTGAGTGAAAGGCCTGCCAAGGGCGGCCAGTTCCTCGTGCCGCCGCCGCGCTCGCTCCTCCACGGATGCATCCAGATAGATCTTCAGGTCAGCATTTGGCAGGACCACTGTGCCGACATCGCGGCCGGCCATCACCACTCTGCGCCGACTAGCCAGACGCCGCTGAACAGCTACCATGGCTCGCCGTACCTGGGAAACGCGCGAAACCAGCGATACCCCTCTCTCCACATCCGGCTGCCTCAGGACACCGGTCAGGTCGTCACCATCGACCCAGATAGTGCAACGCTCACTGGATCCGGCTGCTGGCGGGCCCAGGTTCATATCCACCTGGGCAGCCAAGCGGACCAAGCCCTCCTCGTCCTCCAGATGGACTCCCCGCTGAAGCGCCAGCCAGGTCAGGGCACGGTAGGTGGCGCCAGTGTCTAGGAAGAGATAGCCGAGCCTTTCGGCTACCAGATATCCGACGCTGCTCTTGCCCGAGGCGCTGGGGCCATCGATGGCGATGGTTCGGGGAAGCCTCCGCTCCCCTTTGCCTGTCATTGCCATCCGACCTCGGGCCGTCGACCCCCGCCGGCCTGCCTCTGTCACGTCTATAGATTACCCCAAATCACCTAAGGAGAGCGAGCCCTTTTCTGCGATCGCCGCCAGACAAAGAAGGCCGCTGCTGCGGCAGCAGCCGTTGACGCCGTCGTGGCCAGAATCATGAGGATAGGCAGAAGGCCATCGCCCCCACCAGCCGCTGCGGCGACGTCTTCCCCTGCCTGGGCAGGCTGGGCAGCCCTCCTCTCTCTGTACAGAAAGACCGGTGTCCGCGAAGGCGTCTCCTGGGAGCTCACCTCGCTCTGGGGAAATCCATCTCGACTGGAGGCGGTGGCCTCGGAGTCATTCAGCGTGGCGCTCAGCACTGTGGGCGACGGGCTCAAAGCACTCGGCGACGAAGCCGGCTGCGAATCCTCGACCGGTGCCGTCGGCGTTGCGTCCGACAGTGCGAGATCCTGCCCGGCGTCAGAGGGAGGCGAGAGAGGCGTCTCCGTGGCCGCGGAAGAGGGTGATGGCACAGC
>CP070630.1:1650675-1659117 GCA_020356025.1 Dehalococcoidia bacterium
CCCCACCCCTCACACCCACAAACTCCAGCGTCTCCTTCGTCAGGAGTTCGAAGGGCCCGACGCCGCCCGAGGTAGAAGGAAGGGTTATCGCCAGGTTGGCCGCTGCCGCCACCATCATGAAAATGGGGAAGGCCTCGCCAAGGTCGAAGGAGATGCTCACCATGAAGTACATGGTCGACTCCAGGGCCCAGGCCACGACCGAGGTGATCAGTACAGCAGCAATGTGCCAGGGGCTCTGCAAGGCGCCCAGACCCACTATGAACGAGCCAGCCCACTGACTGCCCTTCTCCTGGGCCCGCGCTGGCAGGAAGCGCAGAAGCCTTGCCAGCCAGCGTTCGGCTCGTTCCCGGGAAGAGGCCATGAACAGGAAGAGGGCGAAGATCGCTACGAAGGTGGCGGACATGGCAGCGGCCAGAATGCCCAGCTCCTGGCTGAGGCCAACGAAGGCACCTACAGCTATCAGGAAAACGACCAGCACCAGCCCGTCGAATAGACGCTCCACGGCGATCGTGCCCAGGGTAGCCATGATGCTTAGACTGTGCCTCTTGTCCATGATGTAGGCCCGTACGAACTCGCCGGTTCGAGCGGGCAGAAGGTTGTTGGCCATATAGCCGATGACAACGATGGGATACAGAGTCTGAGCGGAAAAGTTGCCCATCGGCTGTAGCAGATAACGCCATCGTAGGGAGCGGAACCAGGCCGAGACGAACCAGACGGCGATGGCGGGAGCGAACCACCAGTAGTTGGCGTCGGCCAGGGCTTCGCCCATTTCTCGCAGGTTGGTGAAGGCGAAGAACAAGCCCAGAAAGAGGGCTGTCCCGATTATGCCGATCCAAAGCTGACGGTTGCGTAGCAAGATGCTTAGCCCGCCCTTTCCTCCTGGCTGGAGAGGGCACGCATCATTATAGGGTGGGGGCAGATGGTGAAGCAATGTGGGCCGTTGTGGGGAGGGGCGAGGTCAGGGCGCAGGCATGTCGGCCAGGAGGATGCGGCGGATCTGACTGACGCCGCTGTTGGAGATGTAGAGGAAGCCCCGGTCGTCAAGGGCCAGGCCGGTGGGGTTGATGAGGGCCGTCTCGTCTAGGCCCTCGAAGATGGACAGGATGCTGCCGTTGGCGCCGATGCGCAGGAGCCGATGGCGGGCGGTCTCGCTGGCGATGATGCTGCCGTCGGGGGCCAGGGCCAGATAGGGTTTGGTGGACGGATCATCGGCGATCCAGCCCGGCATGGGGAACTGGGCCACCGGATTGAACTGGCCGTCGAAGCGCTGGATGCGGCTGTTCCAGGCATCGGCCACGAAGACGTCGCCGTTGGGGGCGATCTCGACGCCGACCGGCTCGCGAAGCTGCCGTGGCTCCGATCCGGGCTCGCCCAAGGTTGCCAGGAAGGTGCCGTCGCTGGCGAACTTGAGGATGCGGCTGTTGCCGGTGTCGGCCACCCAGACGTTGCCTTCAGCATCGGTCGCCACGTCCCGCGGGCCCCAGAAATCATAGGCTTTGGGGTTGTTGACATCGGAGACTGGCTGACCCCACTCGATCAGGAAGTTCAGGTCGCTGTCGAACTTCTGGATGCGATTGTTCCAGGTGTCGGCCACGTATAGGTTGCCCTCGCTGTCCACCGCCAGCCCCCAGGGCTCGTTGAACTCGCCCTCGCCATCCCCTAGAGAACCCAGCTCGGCTATGAAGCTGCCCTCGCTGTCGAACTTCTGGACGCGGTGGTTGCCGCTGTCGGCCACGTAGAGATTGCCCTCGCTGTCCACGGCCAGGCCGGCTGGCTTGATGAATCGGCCGGGGCCGGTGCCCCGCTCGCCCAGTGTGAACCTGCCGTCGCTGTCGGCCTTGGGCGCCTCCGCTGGTTCTTCCCTGCCGACGACCTCCTCGGGCTCGAACTCCTCGGGAAAATAGGCCACCGCATTCGCCGAGCCCTTGGGCTGCGGCGGTTCGTGGTCGCGGAAGTAGCGCCACCAGGTGTCCCAGGTGTCGCCGTCGCCCAGGCTCGCCACGAAGTCGGTGAAGATAGTCAGCACGTTCTTCTGCTCCCCGTCGTCGAACTCGATGCTCCGATAGGTCTCGGGGAACCACCAGCGATGGGAATAGCGCTGCCCCTGCCCGTAGCCCTCCAGGAAGGGCTGCATGTCGCCATCATTGCTGGCATTGACCAGAAGGACGGCGTTGGAGGGCGGTTCTTGGCCGCCGCTCAAATTGGGATAGGAGACGCTGTGATAGTTGCGCAGGTACCAGACCCATGGCCAGGAGAAGGCATCGCGGCTGTCCACGACGATGGGCAGGTCTTTGCCCAGGCCCGTCTCCTCTGCCATCTGCTCGATCTGCTCCAGGATCTTCGGAATGTCGGGGCTGCTCTGGGTGTAGACCAGCATCTCGCGGGCGTCGGCGCCGTCGCCTTCTTGGAAGCTGGCCATCCAGGCCGCTCGGCCGCTGAACAGAAGGAGGGCGCCAACCAGTGCCGCCAGCGGCACCAGCGCCATCGCCGTGCGGAGCCCCACCGGCATCGCCCGGCCGCGAAGGGTGAGCATCAAGGCGGCGATGGCCAGGACCGCCGCCAAGCCGATCAAGATACGGGCCACCACAGCATCGATGGGGCCGAACACGCCGAAGGCCATCGCTCCCGCGCCCAGGGCGGCCGCGAGCAGGGGCCAGGTGTAGCTGGGCAGGCGGAAGCGCCACTCGCTCGTTTGGACCAGGGCCCAGATCTGGCCCAGGGTGTACGCTGCGAGGATGATCACCGGCAGGGCCAGGTGCACGTTAAGCCAGGGCATCTTCTCGCCGGCCACCGAGTAGGCGAAGAGGCTCATCATCATCCAGAAGGCCAGGAAGCGGAGGAAGGGGTCGATCCGCAGGCTGAAGACCAGCAGGGCTAGGGCCAGAAGCCCCAGCACCATGCCGATCGTTGACGCGCCGCCGGCGCTGGCGGTGAGGGCCAGGATGGCCAGCGATCCGGCGAAAAAGAACACGATGCGGGCGAAGTGGCCCTCGGGGGTGTCGGGGCCGAAGGTCGCCTTGGCCAGGGCCACCGCCGCGGTCGCGAAGGCGAAGAGCAGGGGCAGGAACTCGTAGGCGGGTAGCAACACCAGGTAGTAGTAGAAGGGCTGGCCGCCGCGGCGCTCTCCCTGTTGCTCCAGCCAGTAGTCCAGGGAGTTCCATATGCCAGAGCCGAAGCCGTCCGGGTTGGTGAGGAAGGTGGAGTAAAGCAGGCCGAAGATGACGTAGAAGATGGCTCCTGCGATGAGCCAGGAGCGCCAGTTCCAGCGCATGCCGATGAAGGCCGTGGACGCCACCAGAATGGACACAGTGAGGAAGCCGATGAGTTCTTCGCGGGTGACGTGCTCGTGGCCACTGAGCGGCCCCAGGTTCAGGGTGAACAGCTCACGAGACCAGTCGGCCGCCTCCATGCCGAGGGCTTCCAGCGGCACCTGGATGGCCGCCGCGAACTGGGGCAGGGTTAGCGTACCCAGGATAAGGAGGAAATCGGCGGCGCGGGGTCTCTCCCCCAGCCCGATGCGCTGGCGTTTGTCCTCGCTCAGGAAGGGCCAGAGGGCGACGATGGCCCAGGCAATGGGCGCCAGGGCCAGGAACAGGAAGGGAGCAAACAGCGGGTCGAGGTCGTGGCGCTCTCTGATCCGGCTGGTCAGCATCTGGGCTATCCACAGGTCGAGGAAGGCGATGAAGATCGCCGCGTTCAGGAAGGTGGCCTCTTTGGTGGCGAAGCTGAGAGCCAGCAGCCCAGCAGCGATGTAAAGGTAACGGTGGCGGCCTTCCTCGATGTAGCGCCAGAGGCAGATCGCCAGCCCCAGCGTCCACAGGCCAATGTAGATGTCGTTGCGGGCAAAGCGGCTGAAGTAGAGGAGGGTGGGCGAGAAAGCGATGAGGCCGGCAGCGATCAGCGCGCCGGAGTGGCCCAGGTGGCGGCGGAAGAAGAATGGCACGCCGATGAGGGCGGTGCCTGCGACGGCGGGCAGAATGCGGGCCGTGTAGTCGCTCACCCCGAAGAGAACATAGCTGAAGGCGGTGCCGAAAAACTGGAAGGGGCCGTGCATCATCGGGTTGTGATCGTAGGTGCCGTCGCGGAACAGGTACCAGGAATACTGGGCGTGCAAGCTCTCGTCGTGGTGGAAAGCGCGTGCTCCCAGATCCCAGAAGCGGAGGGCTGCGCCAACCCCGATGAATAGAAGATAGAGGGTCAGCTCCCAGTCCAGCCTCAGGCGCAGGGAGGCCAGGCGCTCGAATGGCCTGGCCGATAACGCCGGCGCTGGCGAGGAAGATGGTTGGTCGCTCATTCGATTCTCACCAGCAGGTCCGCCTCTTTATATGATAGGTCACCCCAGGGCTCACGGTAAACCAGCCATCGCCACCAGTCCAGGGGATCGACGGAGTGAGGCAGCCAACCCTCGGCTATGGGCCAGGCCTCCTGCCGTTGATAGCCGGAGAGGGCTGATTCGCCGGGCGGAGCCACGATGGCGACAGCGTCCCCCGTTGGCGAAGGTGTGAAGACTACGCCGTTCACATCTCGCAGATACCATCCGAGAGCGGGAAGAAACGACTCGTGGACAGCTATCGACCCAGGCGTCTCCGCCTCGATGGTGGCTAGCCGCTCCTGTAGCTGGAAGACGCGGGGATCGATTCGCTCGTCGGCCAGGAACTCGCTGCCTCGGCCGTACATCACAGATGTGGAGCCGTGGATGGCCGGGGTCGCCAGCAGCACCAGCGCCAGGGCCAGCGAGCCGGCGGCGGCCTGACGACCCAGCGTGTTCCAGACGATCCATATCAGGGCGATCGCTGCGGCCAGGGCAAAGATCACTCCGGTCCTCTCGCCTGTCGAACCCACCTCGCCGGCGCGAGCCCACTGTGTGAAGACGAGCGCTATGTAGCCAGCCAAGGCAACCACCGGCGCCAGGTAGGGAGCCGCCTGACGGAGGGAGGCAGGTTCGACCTGTCCGGCTATCCTCTCGAGCCAGTTGCCGGCCAGGAGGGCAAGGGGCAAGAGGAGGAGTACGAGCTGACCTGCCTCGCGGCGGGTGGTGATGGCGATGATGATGATGGCGCCGCTGGCCCAGAAGAAGAGAAAGCGCTGGAAAAAGGAGACATCCTGGCCCCTGGAGATGATCCAGCGGCTCAAGAGCCAGAGGTAGGCCGTCCCGCCCAGAAGGAGCAGCAGCGCTTCGTAGCTCATCAGCATGCCGGGGTGAAAGTGCCAGGGCAGCCCGTCGCGCGGCAGGGCGAACATGTCCACCCACTGCCTCAGGCCGGGCAGGCTGAGGCGATCGACCGAGGTGCCGAAACGAGTGATGCCCAACTCCAGCGTTCCCAGGAGGAAAAGCAGGCCGCTGATCAGCAGGGCCGGGCTCTGCTTGATGGGCTCAACGGCCACCAGCACGCCCTGGCTTCGCCGCCAGCCGATCTCGTAGATCAGGAAGGCGATCAGAATGAGGGCTGTAGAGGTGGAAACGGGGTCGCTGCCCAGGGACAGACCTATGCCCAGGATCAGCGCGAAGAAATAGAGTGGGCGTTGTGTGCGCAGGTAGGCGAAGAGGGATAAGACCATGGTGAGGGAGAGAAAGGTGCCGACACTGTAGGGCAAATTGCTGCGCGAGAGGTGCACAAGGAGGGGCGAGAAGGCGAGTAGGCCTGCCGCCGCCAGGGCAGCGCCGCCCACATATCGCGATAGGGGCCAGAGCAGGGCGATCAGGGCCGACCCGGCTAGAGCGGGCAGCAGGCGGGCCAGGAGGTCGCTGGAATCGAAGATGGAGAAGAGGTGGGCGGTGAGAGAGGAGGTCATATTCCCCGACCAGCCGGCGGGGGTATCGCCTTGGGATGTTTGCCAGGCGGCGAAGGCGCGGACGCTCTCGTCGATGGTTAGTGGAAGGTGATCGAGGCGGGCCAGCCGCAGAGCGGCGGCTGCGGCGATGACGGCCAGCCAGACGACCGTCGCCAGGCTGAAGGACAGGACGGGCGCTGCCGTCGCTGTTCCAGCTATCGTCTCTGAGGGCTGAGTCGATAGGGAACCATCGGGGCGTTCGCTCACGGGTATCGCCTCGCTGTCACCCTATGGGGTGCTGACAACGGTTTCTACCTCCCGAGGTATTCGATAGATGATGACGTTGTCGTTCCTGTAAGCCACGTCCATAAAGGTGGAGAACTTGGCCAGTCCTGCTTCGCCGTAGGCTTCCTTTTCCAGATAGCCGACGTATACGTACTCCACGTCGTATTTCTCCAGGATATCTTTCGCTTCGCGTGGGCTGGTGCTCGTGTAAGCTTGAGCCACGTCCTCCTGGCGGCCTTTGAAGGGCTCGTCCGAGCCCCGCCACGTGAGTTCGTGATGAGACCAGCCCAGCACTGTGGGCAGGCCAGTGCGGGAGGAGATGCGGGCATAATCGGTGTAGCCGTCGCCCGTTGCCTCGAGGATGATAGGAGTGCCGCTGACGTTATCGTTCAGCCAGAAGATGGCGTCGTACTCGTCCGGGTGGTGCACCTGCACATGGATCAAGCCGTCCATGTACTGGGCGTTGGTGAAGCCGCTGGTTCGCTCGAAGGTGGCCGCAACCGTGTAGATCAAGGAGGTGGCGATGATGATGACGGCGAGTCCAGCCCAACAAAGGTGACCCAAGGCGACGGCTGGTCGTCTCGGTCGCCAGTGGGTGGTGACGTAGTACAGGCCGACGGCGCCGCCGATGCTCAGAACCGTCCAGGCCTGGAAGTAGAGCTTGAAGACAGTATTCACTCGGAAGTCGAACAGGTCTCTAATCCAGTACAACTCGGGCCCCAAGATGAGGAGAAGGCCCAGGCCTACCAGCATCAGGGCGAAGAGGTAGCTGAGTCTTGTGTCCTCATTCTCATGTTCGCGGAAGAGGTCTCGCGCGAAGGCGAAGCCGGTGGCTGTCAGGAACGTGACCAGCATGCCAAGAGTTCCCCAGCTAGGGCCGCGGGTGGTCAGTTCGTCGGCGAAGCCGCCGGCGCCGCGCGTCACGAATACCAGGAAGGCCCAGATGGCCAAGGGGGTCAGCCAGGGTAGCACAGACAGGGCAACCATGGACCAGCGCAGGCGAGGCCAGGGCCGGACGAGGATGCGGGCCACTGTCAAAGACAAGCTCAGCCATAGGAGCGGCAGCCAGACCATGAGGAACTGATTGGGGCGGCTGACGGTGGAATTGATGGGCGCATGGCCCGGTCGGGTAGCCGCTTCCACTAGCGCCGGTCCCTCGGCGCTGCTTTCGAAGGTAAGGTAGAAGGGGAGGTAAAGGACGAAAGCCGCGATAGCTAGGGTTGCGGCGAAGGAAGCTGTATCCCACACGGCGCGAAGATTGAGGTTTCCCTTCTTTCGCCAGTTGGCCATGAAAGCAACTGCCGCTGCCAGGAAGAAGAAGGTGGGCAGGTCCCACAGGTTGAGGAAGCCCAGGGCGCCGATGGCGAGGGCTGTGAACAGGAGCCGCCAGGGATGATAGATGATCCAACGGCTGTCCAGGCCGTCGCCGAAGCGGAATAGCTGGAAGGCGATGGCTACTGCGGTGATGGTGAAGGGGAGCGCGAGTACGTGGGGGTGGAGGTCACCGAAGTGGAAGCTGAAGAAGGGGAACTCCTGGATGTCCCAGTCGGAGCCTATGCGAGTGGCGCGCCACCACCACCAGAACTTGGTGGGGTACCATTCATGGGTGGACTCGGGGCCGTTCAGGTTGTAGACCCCTACCCAATCCTTATAGAAGGCTTCCGAGCCGACGCCGTGGGCGGCCAGCATCTCGAAGATGCCCTCCAGGTTGGACACGAGAAGAAGCAGCCCGGCGCCCACTAGGCCGAAGACGACCACTCGCGGCATCAGCTTCGGGGCCACTGCCAGGGCCTTGTCCGTGGCCATTCGAGCGGAGGCCAGCAGGTTGTAGACGACTCCGAAGATGGCGGTAGCCGCCAGCGCTGCCACCAGCGACAGGGTGAGGTAGAAGGTGTAGTTGGTCCCCAGGCCAGTCAGCTTGGTCAGAGTGGAGGCCATGAGATAGCCGAAGTGGTAGTAGCTGATGGAGCTGCCGGAGAGCCAAGGGTCGTCAGCCGGGAAGAACTCACTGCGGTTGATGGCGTTGACGAAGGCCAGCTCGAAGGGCTTCTCGCCCCACTGGATCTCGGGGGCGAAGGAGCGCAGGCAGACGGCGATGACGAAGGTGGAAAAGAAGAGACCCTCTACCACCAGTAGATAAGGCCAGCCTTTGCGGAGGAAGTCGCCGAGCTCCTGACGATGCCGTCCAGCCAGGACGGCTGATAAGCATGCCAGCAGGATCATGATGAGGATGATGGAGCCGCGGCTGTTGGGATAGATGCCCAGGGTGGCGCCGATCCAGAGGCAGTAGCTGACCAGTAGCAGGCCCATGACCTTGGTGAAGGCATAGCCGCGATCGGGCAGACGATTGAAGAAAACGAAGCTTATGGGGAATACTATCAGCCC
>CP070630.1:1659217-1694882 GCA_020356025.1 Dehalococcoidia bacterium
GTCACAGATGCCGTCGGAGTCGGCGTCGACCTGGGCGTCGGAGCAGCCGTTGGCGTCGCCGGTGTCGGCGGGAGCGGACCCTGGGCAGAGATCGCAGGCATCCCCCACCCCATCGCCGTCGGCGTCCTCCTGGCCTGGGTTGGGTGTGCTGGGGCAGTTGTCGGAGCCGGAGCAGGCGGAGGGGCCGTTGCTGGGGGCGCCGGGGTCACAGATGCCGTCGGAGTCGGCGTCGACCTGGGCGTCTGAGCAGCCGCTGGCGTCGACAGGGTCGGCGGGAGCGGTGTTGGGGCAGAGGTCGGAGGCATCGAGCACGCCATCGTTGTCATCGTCGTCATCACAGGGATCGGGAATGCCATCCCCGTCGCTGTCCGGCTGGTCAACGGCGATCAAGGCGTTGAAGACGGAGCCGTCGAAGTAGCCATCGGCGTCATCGTCGCCGATGGGTAGGTTATCTTTGTCTCTAAGTTCGGGCAAAACAAGGTTGGCGGGACTGACGCCTGGCGCTATGGCCTGAATGGTGATCCTGGCTAGCACGCCCGAGCCAGAGTCCTCGGCGCCAGCTTCAAGTTCCACTGCGCTGATGTAGGCCATGCCTGGGGTCCCGTTTGACAAGTCCATGACGTTACTGCTGGGGTTAGCGGCCTGGAACATCTGGACGTTGATGTTGGTGATGTCGATCACCGAGTCGTTGTGCTCGAGGTACATGGCCCAGGCCAGAAGGTCGACGACATCAGTGATGAAAATGTCGATGTCAAAGATGTCGTCAGTTGCCACCGAGATACAGGCCTCGATGGAGCCGAGGGAGGTGGCGGTGTTGGCTGGCGACTGAGTGGGGTCGGCGTCCACCCCGATGGTCGTGGCGCCCTGTCCGAGCGCAGGTGCTGCCGGCGGTAGACCCGATCCCGGGCCAGCTATGTAGCTGCCCAGAACGGCTATCCCCACCAGTAGCCCGACCACCAGGCCTACCGATGATAGCCTTCGCATGCCCATCCCCCCTTAGGCCAAGTGGCCTTTTCTTATCACGGAGCTGCCCAGTTACAGCTATCCGAGTGCGCCTTTACGAGGGTCGCCTCTGCGCCCTCAACGCACTCGCTCCGCGCAAATCAAAACGCTCGACCGCCGCCTTCGGTACGCCCTGCGGAACAAAAAAGGCACCGGCTGGCAGCCGACGTCTGTTTTGCGTCAACGTTCGTTGCTGTGGAAGATTGATGGAGCTCAACGCCCCGTAAGTAACTGATACCACTCAGGTTAAGCTCCCCGTTAGCAGGATGACATAATTATACCACCTGCGTTAAGACTGGCAATGAGGGCTACCCCTGGTGGCGCATCATGCCTCGCGGGGGTCCCATGAGCGGGATTGCTGTCGCCGTCGCGCTGCTGTTACGACACGTCTGGCTGGGCGGTCGGCGGGCCCTCTTGCCAGGCAGCGGAGAGGGCTGCGCTAATCCTGTCGCGAGCCTTTGGCCTGCTTGCCGCGCGTATTGGCGGCTAAGAGCTTGCTGCTTAGCACGCCTTCAGGTGCTACGCGTCGAACACCCAGAGGACGCCATCCGGATTGGTGACCAGGATGAGAACGGCCGTGGAAGACTCCAGTTGGCTAAGGGTGCTCACATCGGGTCTGTCGGGAATGAACCGGCGCCATGCCTGATCTGAAGCTAGGGTGTAGAGTACGTTAATATTTTCGACGATCCCCGTCGTGGCCGCCTGCACGTCCTTGGTCGGGCCGGCGTAGCACACGCTGTTCCAGCCGCCGGCAAGAGAGACGGAGGTAGGAGGCGTGCCCGACGATTCGTTCCCCAAAAAGGCTTGCTGACTCATGAGGATGACCAGCGATTGGTAAGGGCTGACGGCAGTCATGGTGCTCACGTCAGGCCTGTTGGGGAACCACCGGTCGAAGCCCAGGTCGGCCCTCATTCGATACACGGCCAGCACGTGATCGTCTACGTCGGCCAGGGCGTCCCCGATGGGCTGCTCAGGCCCGACGTAGCAGGAATTGTTCCAGCCGTCCACCAGCGTGATCGTGCCGGGCGGCGGCGTAGCCGTCGGCGTCGGCGTGCCAGGCGTAGGTGTGCCAGGCGTAGGTGTGGGTGTAGGCTCTACATCGCACGCATCGCCCACTCCATCGCCGTCAGTGTCCGTCTGGTCTGGGTTGTCGACGAGCGGGCAATTGTCGGCAGTATCGAGGATGGTGTCGCCATCGTCGTCTTCATCGCAGGCATCCCCTTGCCCATCGTCATCAGTATCGTCCTGGTCAGTGTTGGGTACCTGTGGGCAGTTGTCATACGCGTCGGGTACGCCATCGCCATCCGTGTCCCCTGGGCAGATCCCTCCGGACACCGTGGTCTGAGCGCCAGACTTGGAGTCGACGGTAATAGTGCCGATTGCCCCCTTCGGACGGTAGTCGAACAGTGACTCCTGCTCCAGGCCGAGCGGGCTGCTCCCCTCTCCTCTAGCCAGCATGGTGAGCCTCACTAGCACCCCCGAGCCACTGTCTGGCGCGGCGGGTTCCGCGTCGTCGCGCGCCCCAAGCTCATAGCCTCCGCCCAGTCCACGGTCTCCAAATGAGATGTCGTCCACCTCGCTTCCCGGACTGGACTCCAAGAACATGTGGACCTCCCTGTTGGTCACGAACAGCACATCAGGGTCGTACGCCAGGGCCAGGGTCCAAACCCAAAGGTTGGTCACATCGGTGATGTAGATGTCAACGTCGAAGGTATCGCCGCAGGCAACGGTTCTTGAGGTTTCGATAGATCCCAGGGAGGCAGCGGTATTACCGGCCGGGTCTACGTCCACGCCGATGGTGACTCCCGGGCTTGCCTGCGTCGTCCCTTGACCGCCGCTGCCGCTCCACCCCGCGACCGCCGCTGTCATCACCAAAGCAGCCGCCATAGCAGCGGCCAGTAGCTTTGTCTTCATGAGCTTGCCTCTCTCCTCCACCTCACGTTGGTGACGAACCCGTCCCCGGCCAGTTTCTCGCACCTGCCTACCCGACTCGGCGCCTCGTGACGGTGACCAAAGCGAAGCCCGCCACCAGCAGGACCGCCAAACCTGCGACCACGTAGCCTACTATCCAGGGTAGGCCTGTCCATGTTGACCCGTCATCCTCTGTCGCCAGTGGCCCGTCGGGCGTTGGGCTGGCTACCTCGGCAGTGGGTGTCGGGCTCGCCGCTGACGGGCTGGCAGTCGCCGTCTCCGTCACCTCGGGCGTCGTCTCACCAGTGGGTGAGGCGGGCGATGTCGGTGAGGGAGTAGCGGCAACTTGCGTGGGCGGCGGGATCGCTCCGTCAGTCGGGCAGGCTGTGTCTACCGCTATCTGGGCGGCGAAGATCTGCCCGTCGAAGAAACCATCGGCGTCCACATCATCGATAGGATCACCACGCACGTTGTTTAGAAAAGGCCCCAGGTCTATCTTTCCGTCGTCGTTGACGTCGATGAGTGGGATGTTGGCGGGGCTAATGCCCGGACCCTCCGCCTTGAGAGTGAGCCGCGCCAGCACCCCTGAGCCACTGTCGGGCGCTGGTGGGTCGGCCAGGTCTGCCGCTGCCACGCCGTAGCGAGCGTCGAGGTCAGGCAATACCTCTGACAGGTCGAAAACGTTGCTTTCCCCATCGGCCGCCTGGAACATGTGCACGTCATGATCGACGATGCTGATGATGCTGCCGTCATAGATGAAGTAGACCTCCCAGGCCAGCAGATCGACCGCGTTTGCGACGAGGATGTCGACATCGAAGGTGTCGCCGGTACTGACCGACACGCACGGATCGATGGGCCCCAGAGAGGTCGCGGTGTTCCCTGTGGGATCAGCATCCACGCCTATCGAACTCCGTGTTTGAGCCGTGCTTTCCCCGCCCTGCACGATGACTCCTGCCACCGTCGCCATGATCAGCAGTACCGCGGCCAGCAGTACTCCAGCAAATCTCGCGTTCTGCAACATCATCCTCACAGGTGGCGCTCCTTTCGGTTGCCCGGCCCAGGCGCTCACCCACTAGTGAGCCGCTCTGGGAGCAACCTCCAGCATAGCGTTAAGCCTGCTCCTCGCCGGCTCCAGCCGCGGGCAGCAACCAATTAAGGCAGCCGAACAAGAGCTCCCCAGTTCACAACGTCGCCGATGTCCGAGCGATACGGGGAGTTGCTCGGGTATTTCCCCGCTGCCCGTCGGCAGAAGCATACTTGGCTACATTGTAGACTCCTTGAGCGGTTCGGCCAAGGCGGGAGCGGGAGCACGGCGAACAGCCGTTGACATCATATCGTTCTTGGCTGTGCCAAAATCTGTTCATTGATCCCATGGCGACACGTCAATCTGCAGGGTGTAGCGTTGGTGATACGCCCTTCGTCTCATTAAGATGGTACAGGGGTCGCGCTCGTTACACTTCTGAGCTCGAGGCGCGCTTGTTTGCTTATGGTGCGGCGCGCAAAAGATCTCAGCGTTGTTGCCGGCGAGCGCCAGCGAAGGCAAGAGCGACGAAAGGCTCCACTTGCTGACCCTCTCTGATTTGGCAGGCCTTCCCTCATGTGCTAGAGTTCTGCTGACAGCGCGATGCTCGGTTTCTAGTAATGGTTGCCTGACGAAGGAACATTCGGTCTGCCGGAGTGTCACGGGGGCGCAGGGCTCCATCGGAGGTAAAGCAAGCATGAGTCGTCTACCAAGCGGAAAATTGACCATCCCTTGGGTTGGTGGCTTGCTCATCGCTATGGCGATAGCGGCCTGCGGGGGAGATGGCGAGCCCGATCTCACCGCTCGCCCGATCAGTGACGCTGACCTGGGCACGATGGCTGTGTACGAGGTGGACCTGCCGCAGGACTTCGCCGGGTTTGTCAGGACCACAGAATCGGGTTTTAAGACGAATGAGCAAAGCGCTGAAGGACACCTTGATTCCAAAGACGAGGCACAAGACTTGGAGCTGTTCGGCCAGGTCAGAGAGTACGTCAGAGCATACGGGCCTCCTCCAGTCGACGGAATGATACCGCAGGGGGAAGCGCTCAGTTTCGTTTCGAGCGCGCGGCTGTTTGAGGATGCGCAGGGCGCCTCGGACTACCTTGAGGACGAGCTTGCTGACATGGAAGGCAGCGTAGGCAAAGACGTGAGTGACGTCACCATTGAGGAAGTTGAGCGCTTCAAAGTGGGTGACATCGCCGACGAGGCCGCCGGCGTGCGGGCAACAGTCGTGTATCGTGATGCCGAGTCGGAACTCCTTGCCTACGCAACGCAGGTGTCCTTCCGGCGCGGCCGTCTGTTGCTCAGTATTGCCGTGGTCAAGACAAACGACGAAGACGTCAGCGAGGAACTGGAGGCTCTAGCGGTCAGCCTCGACGAGCGCATTCAGGTGGTGCTGGAAACCACGCTGTTGCCCAGCCCAACGGCAACACAGTAGGGCAGCAGGAGCGGTGGAGGCCGAAGGCTAGCGGACCCCTCCGTCAATGACCGAGATCGTGCTATCCCAGGCGTTGGCGATGTAGATGCGATTGGTCTTCATATTGATCGCCACCCCCCAGGGCGCCCGTCCTACAGACATCGTGGCCACCACCCTATTGGTGGTCGCGTCTATGACCGACACGTCGTCGCTCCAGGAGTTGGCCACGTAGACGAGGTTGGCGTCAGGGTCGACTCCCACCGCTAGCGGTCCTTGACCGACAGGCACGTCGGTCACCGCGCTGTCCGTGGCTCCGTCCACGACCGATATGCTGTCGCTCCCGCCGTTGGTTGCGTAAATGTGGTTCGTCTCCGGGTTGACCTCCACGCCCGTTGGGCCCTCGCCCACGGCTATGGTGCCCACCACTGTGTCCGTAGCCGCATCGATCACTGAGATGTCGTTGCTCTCTTCGTTAGTCACATAGATGCGCTCGGTTTGGGGGTTGACCGCTACGCAGGACGGGTGCTGGCCGACAGGGACGGTGGCCACCACGTTGTCGCTGGCCCCGTCAATGATCGAAACGTCATTGGACGTGGAGTTGGACACATAGATACGGTTGCTGTCAGGATTGACCGCTACCGCCCACGGCCCGCGACCCACAGGGATGGTGGTCACCACCGTGTTGCTCGCTCCGTCGATCACCGAGACGCTGTCGTTCCAGGCATTGGCGACATAGATGCGGTTGGTTTCAGGGTTAACGGCAAGGGAGGATGGGCCCTGGCCCACGGCTATCGTGGCCACCACGGCGTCGGTGGCCTCATCGATCACCGAGACATCGTTGCCCGCCTCGTTGGCCACGTAGACGCGGTTC
The DNA here is from genome assembly GCA_020356025.1 of Dehalococcoidia bacterium. Taxonomy (GTDB): domain Bacteria; phylum Chloroflexota; class Dehalococcoidia; order SM23-28-2; family SM23-28-2; genus SM23-28-2. The sequence goes on from CP070630.1 coordinate 1,665,440, forward strand.
GTGTCAGGGTTGACTGCCACGTCCCACGGCTTGGAGCCCACCGCGATGGTCGCCACAATCGTGGGGGACGCGGTTGGAGCCTGGGGCGACGGCGAAGTCGAGGGAGAGGGGGTCGCAGTGTCAGCAGTGCTCCCCTCTTCTCCTCCACAGGCAGCGAGGAGACCAGCGGTCAGCAGAAGGAGCGTCGACAAGAACAACGCCGGAGAAGGCGATGGGGCCCCGGCTGGCGTTGGGTCGTGGTTCATGAGGTCTTCTTTCTCCTTCGTGTTCTTTGCCACCTGAGCCAAGAGGAGGCACACTTAAAGAATACATGAAGATTTCTCTAGGTTGAATGGTCTGCCCATATTGCCTCAGGTAGTGAAATGGGTACAACTCGGCGCACGGTGAGCCCCGGCAGGTAGCATCTCCCCTCACCCCTGTTTGTCTTATCCTGACATTGTGATATCTTGACAAGGATGGCCATCGTTCTAGACCCATGACCAAGACGTGCTAGCAGGGAAAGGGGGTCAGGCCTTGAGGATATTTGTCATCGTACTGCTCCTACTGGGCATTGCATTGGTGGCGGCCTGTGACGGGGGAGAGGAGGCTGCTACGCCGACAGCCACTGTGGACGAGTCCACACCCACAGCGGCCTTGACCTCGCCCACGCCCGGGGCGACAACGGTGAGGCCCTCGCCTGCGGCGGTGCCCTCGCCTACGGCGCTGCCGACAGGCAAGATCGCTTTCTCATCTCGGCGCGACGGAAATGGCGAGATCTACTTGCTTACCCCTGAGGGTGAGACAAACATAACCAATGACCCGTCCGAGGATGCTGAGGCCGATCTGTCCCCAGATGGCGAGAAGATCATATTCGCTTCCGACCGAGATGGCACCTTCCACATCTATGTCGTCAATGTCGACGGCAGCGACCTTGTCAAGCTAACTAACGAGGCGGCCGGCGATCTCAGCCCACGCTGGTCCCCGGATGGCGAGCAAATAGCCTTTAGTCGGGTGGGCGCTATCTACGTGATGGATGCCGACGGCGCCAACGTCCGCAAGGTGACCGACCCTCAGCCGGAGTCCACTGCGCCCCCCTGCGAGGCTGGTGGCTTTCTGGGCGGCTGGTCACCCGACGGGGATCAGCTGACCTTCTACGCGGCCAGCGCAACCAGAGGGCTGGGCCAGGTTTGCACGGTCGACCTGGATGGCTCCAATCTGACGGTCGTGGCCAGCGAGCCACCCGGCTACCACGTTGAGCCCACCTGGTCCCCCAAAGGCGATTGGATAGCCTACAGGTCCATCCGCGACGAAAATCATGAGATCTACATAGTGAAGCCTGATGGCACGTCGGAGACGAACCTCACCAATCACCCAGCCACCGACATAGAGCCCGACTGGTCACCCGACGGCGACTGGATCGTCTTCTCTTCCGACCGCAGCGGTGCCTTTGACCTGTACATGATGAGGCCGGACGGCAGCGATCTGGCTCGCCTTACCACCAGCACCGGCAAGGACAGCGACCCGTCCTGGGAGCGTTAGGGCTGTCTGGCTCGACCCTGGCACCTCGGAGACAGCCCTCCGGCGAACCGCAATCTGATGGCTGGTCGCTGGAGACTCCTGCCTGGGCTTCTGCCTGCTGAGAACGGCCCTGAAGGACTCTTTGCGCTCTGCCGTTCTCACGCCTTGCGTCTATTGCGTGGCCTCGGCAGTCTCGATTACGTAGATCTCACCGGCACTGGGCCTGGCGTTCTCGGGGCCATCTGCCTGGCTGGCCACCACGATTATCTCCTCGCTGCCATCGCCGTTGAGGTCGCCCATGCCGACGGCGCTGCCGAAGTGATCATCGCTTTCGGCCCCAAATAGCGCCACGTCATGCGAACCCACCGCCGGGTCAAGCGTCGCCTCCAGATCGGCCGAGCCGAAGATCACGTACGCTTCGCCGGCCCTATCCCTGTCGTTGTTTGGGCCGCGGGCGAAACCGGTGCCCAGGATGATGTCACCGATGCCGTCGCCATTGACATCGTGACCGGCCAGGCACGAGCTGAGAAGATCATGGGCGTCGGCGCCGAAGATGGTGATGTCCTGGTCGCCCGCCTGGGTATCGATGGTGCCGCTCAGGTCGGACGAGCCAAGGATAATGTAGGCCTCACCGGAGGTGTCGCGCGACCCGCCTTCTGCAGCGGCTCGCTGCGCCACCAGTAGGATGTCGTCGATGCCATCGTCGTTAATGTCGCCGCCGGCAGCGCAGAAGCCCAAAGCATCGTGCTCATCCACCCCCAGGATGACGATGTCCTGCTCACCCTTGGCTGTGTCCACCATGCCGCTCAGGCTTTCTGAGCCGAACACAACGTACACCGCGCCGGCGTTGGGCCGGCTGCCCTCGGGCGCATCGTCGGCTTCCGCCACGGCGATGATGTCATCGACGCCGTCGCCGTTCACGTCGCCCACGGCCATCGCATCACCCAGCTCACTCCACTGTTCCGGCCCGCTGATGGTGAAGTCCTGCTGGCCCTTAGCGATGCTGATGGTGTCGCTCAGGTTGGAGGACCCGAAGATGACATAGACTTCCCCCAGTTCCGTCCTCGGCCCTCCGTGGGGGCTGCCTGGCTCACGCCCGGCAAAGGGTGCCCCCAGGATCATGTCGTCGATTCCGTCGCCGTTGACATCGCCTATCCGCATCGAGTCGCCCAGTAGGCTGAAGCCCTCAGCCGCAATGATAGTTACGTCCTGGTCTTCTTCGGCGATGTCTATTGCGCCGCCCAGGTCTGATCGGCCGAAGATCACGTAGACCTCGCCTCTATCAGTGCGGAAGTCGGCGCTGGGGCCTTCGGAGAAAGGCGCCGACACAATGACGTCGTCGATGCCGTCGTCGTTGACATCGCCGGCGGCGACGCCAACTCCGAGACCATCGGCCGCGCTGATTTCCACATTCGCCCCATAGATGATGAGGTCCTGCTCGCCCCGGCCCAGGTCGATGCTGCCACCCAGGTCTTCCGAGCCGAAGATGACGTAGGCCTCACCAGCCTCCGGCCGCGAGTCGTCCGGCCCGTCTCCAAAGCGTGCACCAATGAGCAGATCGTCCTTTCCGTCATCATTGAAATCGCCCACCGCCAGAGAGGGTATGTCGTGCCTCAGGTCGCCTGTCGGCTGAGTCTCTGGAGGGGGAAAGGGCTCGCCGGCGTATATGGTCAGTAGAGGTTCGCTGGTGGCCAAGTCGATGACCGTGAATTCGCCACCGCTCACCGGTTGGGTGGGAAACGGAGTGCCTGGCGTCGGCGGAGTGGCAGCCGGCGTGACGGTTGTGGGTACAGCCGTTGGCTCCTCTTCACCGTCGCCACAGCCGGCCAGGATGAGGGTCAACACGGACGCCGCCACCAGCGTCCAGGCGAGCTTGCGCTGAATCATGTTCCAGGCTCCTTCGGATGCTACGTCTCCGCTGGTCGTCGCGCTCTGAGCTGCTGCCCAGCCAGATAGCGAGTTCCCTTCGGACGTCCTTTGGTGGGCAAAGGTGTGCTAGCGGACGGGCTAGCGGTACACTCGACTTTCGGCCTATTATATCATTAGCATAGCGAGCCACGTTGGCAAAGTCGAACTTGACGAAACCCAGAGCCGCTGTGTATTAGGTAGATAGTAGCATGTCCAGTTGAGGATGCTGATTATGCAACATCTGTCCAGAGTGCTCGCGATAGTCACCGGCTTGGTGCTCTTGCTGCCACTGGCGGGCTGCAATGGCGGGGATGAGGAGGAACCATCCACTCCTACCGTCTCCACCGTTACCGCAACCGCTACCGCCGCTGTCCCTGTGGACCGCACCGCCATCACCGTGGATGGCACGAGCATCGCGGTGGACAGCACTGCCGACGCCGATGCCCGCGATGGTGCGGTCACCCTGCGCGAGGCCATTATGCTGGCGAATGGGGAACTGGCTGTGGCCGACCTGGAACCCGGTGAAGCCAATAATGTTAGCGGCAAACCGGGTTCCGAGTCCGCCGACACCATCGTCTTTCACCCGGCGGTGTTTCCCGTCGACGCGCCCGCTACCATCTCACTCAGCGGCACTCTGCCTTCCCTTGCTGCAGGCAGCGACAGGATAGACGGTGCAGAGGCTGGCGTTATCGTCGATGGTGGCAACCTGGGGGTCAACTGCTTCGAGATAGACTCGGAGGACAATGCTATCGCAGGTCTTCAGATCCAGAACTGTCGCACGGCAATCGTGCTGAAGACAGGAGCAAGGAACAGCATGATTGGAGGCCCGGCCGAGAGCGAGCGCAACGTCATCTCCGACAACGACGCCGTCGGCATCCGGGTGGATGGCATCGCCAATGTGATCCAAGGCAACTACATAGGCACCGATGCTACCGGCACTATGTCCAGGCCCAATAGGATGGAAGGTATCTGGGTTGCCCCCGGTGCTCAGGACAACCTCATCGGCGGCTCCAACCCTGGCGAAGGTAACGTCATCTCCGGGAATAGCCTTTTCGGTGTGAGCATCGCCGGCCAGGGGGCCAAGGGCAACATCGTTCAAGGCAACTACATAGGCGTTGACGCCAGCGGTCGGGTCGCCCTGAAGAACCGCTACGGCGTGGTTCTGGATAACAGCTCTCAGAGCAACGTCATCGGCGGCAGCGTCCCCGCCGAGGCCAATGTCATCTCTGGCAACCAGAGCGCCGGCATGCTCATCCGCGGCTCGGGGACCAACGATAACCTGATCACAGGGAACTTCATAGGTACCGACTCTTCAGGCAGCGAGGACCTGGGGAATGGGAACGGAATATGGCTGCTGGAGGGCCCTCAGGGCAACACCATCGGCGGCACAGGCGACGGCGAGGGCAATGTCATCGCCAATAGCGGCATCATTGGCATCCTCATCGAGGACGCGGATACCACCGGCAACACTATTCGTGGCAACTCTATCTACTCTAATAGCCGAGGGGGCATCGTGAGTGAGGATGATGGCAACATGGGCCTAGCCCCACCCATTATCAACGCCGCCGATCCCGTGCAGGGCACCGCCTGCGCCAACTGCATTGTAGACATCTACTCGGACTCTGCGGACGAGGGCGAGGTCTACGAGGGATCGACAGAAGCTGACGTCGACGGTCGCTTCACGTTCGACGAAGCCCCTTCTGGCCTTTACGTTACCGCCACTGCTACCGAAGCCAATGGCAGCACGTCCGTCTTCTCCAACCCCTTCTTGGTGCCGACTCCGTGAGCCGGGTCGAGGCGGCGGCCCAGACTTGGTGACACCTGAGCTGCTCGATGGCACTCCGCACGCTGGCAGAGCGATCGCGCTCCTGCCCCAGCCGTGCCTGAGACCTGAGGCTCTCCTTACGAAGGGCTTATCTTAATCGTCGCAGAGGTGGTCAACTCGCCGCAGTTCTCGTAGTTGGCGTCACAGTGGGAGCTTTCGGCCACTATCCGGTAATTGCCGGGCGGCACCTGCTGGCCATCGTTGTCCAGCTGGTCCCAGGTCTCAGCAGACGAAAGCGTCTCGTTCTCCTCCATCTCCACTTCCTCTGTAACCTGGGCGAAGGCGCGATCCTGCGACCAGCGCCAGAGCTCCTGGTCGTCGGAATTGATGACTGCCAGGTCGTAGCGCTGGCTAGTGCGGTAATAGAGCGTCATCGGATCCTGCACGGCGACCGTTACGACTAGTTGGATGGGCTCGCCCTCATCGTAAAACGCGCCGAAGGTAGTCAGGTCGATGCCTACGGGCCCTTCGAAGGGGAATCTCGGCGTGGGCGACGGTCCTGGCGTGACCATCGCCGTGGGCGAAGGGCTGGGCTCTTCTTCTCCGTCATCTCCGCAGGCAGACGCGACCGCCAGGGTAGCAGCCAGAATCGCCAGAAGGGCTACTATCGCCTTCATCTTGGTGACGCAGCAGCTTCCCATTCCCATTGCGTCTCCTTCCTGCTACCGGCTGCCTTCCTTAGCGAGGCTGGAGCGCTCGTGGGGGCAGCCGCGGCGCGTTGATTGCCGGCTAGATGGTGCTAGGAACCTACTTCCTCGTCCAGGGGACAGTAGTCTGGCTCCTCCTGGCCAGGTAGGCACGGGTCTCTCCCGGTCAGAGCAAGTAGCCCCCTACCGTTGGCGGCGGTGAATTCGTCTTTCTCCTCGTCGTAATAGAACTCGCCTGTCAGATCTGTGACCGTCTCTGGCTCGGTCGAGCGATCGACAACCCGCATGTATATGATGACCTGCCATCTGGTCTCGCCCAGCCAGCGGGCCACTACCCGGTGACCGTGACCGGCGTCGGGTTTGCCGGCTGTTCGGAAGACCAGATCGGAGATGGTTTCCTCGTAGGTTGTGCCGTCCTCCCAGGTGACCTGTTGCGCCACAGTGTTCGCCAGGGTCTCAATCTCCTCTCCCCTCTTGCTGATGTCCGACACCCCGGGGGTAATTGGAGTGACGTCCGGACCAGGGGTCGTGGGCTCGGGAGACCCTGGCGTCGCCTGTGGAGTCGTCGCGGTTGGCGTAGCAGTGATATCTTCCTCGTCTGCTCCACACCCCACCGCCATCATAACGCACAAGCATATAGCACCAAGCGTAGCGACTATTAGAGTTCGATTCATGCTCTACTCCCTATCAGAGAATTGCCGCTGTGGCAAGACGCGACCGTCCCCGTCATTGATATGGCGCGAAACGTCTTCATTCTTCATGTGCTCTCAGCCGGCCGTTATCTCAACGCTTCTCTTCCGGGAAACTTAGCGCCTGACTCCAGTTCCTCCTCGATGCGCAGCAGCCGGTTGTACTTGGCCGTTCGCTCGCCCCGGGCGGGGGCGCCGCTCTTGATCTGGCCGCAGCCCGTGGCCACCGCGAGGTCGGCTATCGTCGTGTCCTCCGTCTCGCCGCTGCGGTGGGAGATCATAGCCCGCCAGCCGCCGCGCTTGGCCATTTCGATGGCCGCCAGGGTCTCCGTCAGCGTCCCGATCTGGTTGAGCTTGATGAGCACCGCATTGGCCGCCCCCTCGCGGATGCCCTTCTCGATGCGCTCCACGTTCGTCACGAGCAGGTCGTCCCCCACGATCTGCACCTCGCGCCCCAGTTCCGCCGTCAGCTTCCACCAGCCGGTCCAGTCGTCCTGGGCCATGCCGTCTTCGATGCTGACAATGGGATAGCGGCCGCACCAGTCCTGCCAGAATGCCACCATCTCGTCCGCTTCCTTGAAGGTGCGCCCCTCGCGAGCGAAAACGTACTGGCCATCGCGATAGTACTCGCTGGCCGCGGCGTCGATAGCGATGGCTACCTGCTCGCCCGGGCGGTAGCCGGCCGACTCGATGGCCGCCAGCAGTAGGTTCATCGCATCCTCGTTCTTGGGCAGGGGAGGCGCGAAGCCGCCCTCGTCGCCCACGGTGGTGGGGAGTTCCTTGTCGGCCAGCACTTTGTGGAGCGAGTGATAGATCTCGGATCCCATGCGCAGGGCATCGCCGAAGGTCTCGGCTCCAACCGGCACCACCATGAACTCCTGGATATCCGTCCCACCGGGGGCATGCCTCCCTCCATTAATGATATTGAAGAAAGGCACGGGCAGCACGCGGGCCGTCGGGCCGCCCAGATATCGATACAGCGGCAGGTCAAGGTAGTTGGCGGCCGCATGGGCCACCGCCAGCGAGACGCCCAGGATGGCGTTGGCGCCCAGGCGGCTCTTGTTAGGCGTGCCGTCTAGGCGGATCAGGGCCTCGTCGATAGCCACCTGGTCGAGGCAGGACAGTCCCACCATGCTGAGGGCGATCTCCTGGGTCACGTTGGCTGCTGCCTTGAGGACGCCCTTCCCGCCGTAGCGGTCGGCGTCGCCATCGCGCAGTTCCAGCGCCTCATGAACGCCGGTGCTGGCGCCTGAAGGAACGACAGCCACTCCCACCGTCCCTTCGGCCAGCACCACCTCCACCTCCAGCGTGGGGTTGCTGCGGGAGTCCAGGATTTCGCGGGCCAGTATGCTATCGATCTCCACAATGCTGCTCCCTGCCTGCCGGCAGGCAGGCTCACACTAGCGGCGGGACCGCCTCTCAGCCGCCGCAATCGCCTTCGCGGCTGCATCCACGGGATCGTCGGCTCGCAGGATGCGATCGGCATCGTGGCCGCGATAGGAGAAATCCCAAGTATCGAGGCCGACGATGGGCACCTCGTGAATGAGGGCGTAGGCGATCTCGGTCAGGGTACCGTAGGCGCCGTCGATCGCGATGACCGCCTGGCCGGAGAGCGCGACCATTGAGTTGCGAGCGTAGCCCAGACCGGTGAAGATAGGGAACTCCACATAGTCGTTGGGGGGAGACTCGTCGGCATCGTGGCCGGGAAGAATGCCGATGGTGTGGCCGCCTTCGGCGCGAGCGCCTCGACAGACGGCTTCCATCACGCCGGAGCCGCCGCCGCAGACCACAGTGCAGCCTCGCCTGGCCAGCTCGCGCCCGACTTCTTCAGCCAGGCGGGCCCCCTCGGCCGAAGCTTCCTCTCCGCCGATCACAGCGATGATCATGGCGCGTTTCATCATACCACGAGCCGACCCGCAGGCAAGGGCTCAGGGCTCAGCCGCGCGGACGGAATACCGATACGGAGCCGTCTGCCTGGTGCCATCGCTGGCAGCAGCAATGACGATCACCGCCTTGTCCAGCGTCGACCCGAAGCCTGAGAGGCGGACCTCTCCTCGGTTTGCCTCGTCCAGGGACAGCGCCCCCACCCGCGTGGTCTCGCCCATCTCAATGACCTGCACAATGAAGCGCTGGCCCAGTGAGCCCGTCAGTCGCCGGAAGCCCTGAGCCTGCCACGAGTTGTCTTCCTCCCCATCGTCCAGGAAGGCCAGTTCTGGGATGGCGATGTCGTCGATGGCCCAGCCGTCGAGGTTCACGCCTTCATCGGTGATGTACTCGAAGCGCAGGAGGATCTCCTGGCCGGCGAAGGGACTGAGGTCGATGCTCTCCTCCACCCAGGCGGGGCCCTCGCCGCCGCCGCTCTTGCCGGTGTAGGCGGGCCCATACGCCAGGCCGAGCGGGTTCTCGTCGCTCGTCTGCCGGCCGCGCAGGATCTGCCAACTGCTGCCGCCGTCGGCGGAGGCCATCACGTAGCCGTAGTCCCAGTGCTCCTCGATGTAATACCAGGTCCAGAAGGTAAGAGTCGCGCTCTCAAGGCCCGTCAGATCGAACTCGCCCGTCAGGGTGCTATCGATAGCATCACCGCGGCTCGACCACCACTGGCCGCGGCCGCTATGCGGCTCGTTGGCGATGGCCTTGACCGCCTCGTCGCCGTCGAAGGAGAAGACGGCATCGCCCTCGGCCAACTCCACTTCGATGTAGTCGGCGGCGAACTGAGGGACGCTATCCTCACCCTCGCCGTAGTCTGTGAGGGTGATAACGGACGAAACCTTGACGTCCGCGTCGGCGTAGCTGTAGGGCCCACCGTCGGGATCGTCGAGGTAGCTGGCGATCAGCCAGTCGGCGAAGACGTCCTCGAAGATGACGTCGAAGGGCGCAAGGTAGGCATTTATGCCCTCGATGTCGTCGGCAGGCTCCTCTACAAGACGGCGGGCACCTTCGAAGCCGCCGTAGTGCTCCAGCAGGTAGCGGATGAACAGGTGGGAGGCTGCGTAGTGGGGGGCATTGCCACCGCCCAGGGGCTCCCAGGCGTTGAGCTGGGTCTCGGACAAGGTAGCGGTGACCGGTGTGGAGCCTGGGCCGCCGCTGGCCAGCCCGCGCGCCACCTCCGACAGGCCCTCGTTCACCCACACCTCTTCCGTGGGGTCACTATTCCAGTGCACCAAGTGCTGAAGCTCATGGTCTACCAGCTCGTTGTAGGCATCGGAGCCCGGCCTTGTACCGGCAACACTTAGGTACACCATCTCCCGCTCGTTGCTGGCGGGGCTGACGCTGCGGGGGAATTCGTCGGCGTCGCTGAAGTAGCCACCCAGCCCGGGCAGGCTAGCGTGGAGAAGCGTGATGTGGCGGTCGCTGTCCACCCCCGGCGTCCACTCCTGGCCGAAATAGCGCGCGACCGCAGGGTAGACGACCTCTTCGAATTCTTGCCCTGCCTCTTCGATATCCTCCTGAGAGACGTCGAGGCCATCCTGGAAGTAGAAGTACGCGTGGGGCGTGACGAGGCGAAGGGTGGCGTTCACCGGCTGCAGGGAGGGTGCGAAGGCATCCAGGACGGTGAATTCATGCTGCTGTCCCTCCCGATAGGCTGGCGCCTCCTCTCTCGCGACAGGCGATGGGGGATCGGACACGCGACCCAGGCGAACGCCCAACTCCAGCAGGTCACGGCCCAAGGGCCCGGTCTCATCGGGCGAGGGGGAGGGTGTGGGCGATGGCAGACTCGTGGGCGATGGTGCAGGTGTGGTCGTGGGTGTGGTCGTGGGTGTGGTCGTGGGTGTGGTCGTGGGCGATGGTGCAGGTGTGGTCGTGGGTGTGGCTGCGGGCGTGGCTGAGGGCGTGGCCGTGGGTGTGGTCGTTTCCTGGCCGCAGGCCAGGCAAAGGATGACTAGCGATAGCGAAAGGGAGGTGAGGGCTACCTTCACCTCCCTATAGTACACCGTTGGCCGAGGCTTGAGCTACACGGCGCGAGGGTGGGCCTTCTCGTACACCTCCCGCACGTGCTCAGTCGCGAGATGCGTATAGACCTGAGTCGTGGAGATATTGGCGTGACCCAGCATCTCCTGGACGTGACGCAGGGGCATTCCGCCTCGCAGCATGTGGGTGGCAAAGCTGTGGCGCAGGGTGTGGGGCGTCACGTCATCGCGCAGGTTGGCTGCCTTGGCATATCCCTTCAGAATTAGCCAGAAGCCCTGACGCGTGAGCCGTTCGCCACGACGGTTGACGAAGAGAGCCTTTTCGTTCTTGTTGCGGACCATGAGGGGCCGCGCTTCGTTCACGTATTCCGCTAGCGCCTCTGTGGCTTGCTCGTGGATGGGGATGATCCGCTCCTTGGCTCCCTTGCCCGTGCAGCGAACGGAAGGGTTCTTTCCGTCCACGTTGACGTTGGCTAGGTCCAGCGATACCAGTTCGGTGACTCGCATCCCGGTAGCGTATAGCAGTTCCAGCATCGCCCGGTCCCGTCTGGCCTCAGGCGTGGCTCGCTTGCTGGGCTGCTCTAGCAGTTCATCCACCTCATTGGGGGTGATGGCCTTGGGGAGCATCTTGCCGACACGCGGCGAAGCCAGACCTTCGGTGGGGTTGTCGGGCAGAATGCCCTCGGCAGCCAAGAAGCCAAAGAAGGAGCGGATGGCTGCTACCTTGCGGGCCACGGTCGTCTCGGCATACTTGCGCTGCTTCAGGTTGAGGATGAAATCCTGTATGAGCATGCGGTCGACCTTCTCCCAGCCCTTGCCATCACCGCTCGCCTTGAGGTACTCCGCCAGCTGTTCCAGGTCATTACGGTAAGCTGCGATCGTGTTGCTGGACGCCCCCTTCTCCGCCGAAAGAAAGTCCAAGAACGTACTCAGGTGGTTCTCCATTCTTTACCTCCGGCCGTCTTCTACTGCCTGGTTACAGGATCGGATTATTCTACACCTAACCTATCCCCTGCCGTCTAGGCAAGCGAAAGAAGAATCCGAATAGCAAATCCCTACGATTTTTTCACCAATGTAGAACGCTTAGCGATGGGTTAAGTTAACCTGATTATCTGGGAAAAGTCACAAAATGTCCTGAAAAAGCAATAAACCTTGGATAGTTCGCTGCCGAAGGGAAGTGCTCTGACCTAGAGTTCGGGAAAACCCAGCTCGGCGCTGGACCACCCGCCGGCACCTACCAGCGGCACGAAACGGCACGGGCCCAGCCGCTTGGTGGTGAGACCGTCCGGGCTGTTGGTTACCAGAAGCAGCTCTTGCACGTCGTGGGCGCCCACCGGGATCACCAGCCGTCCCTCAGGCGCCAACTGCTCGACCAGGCCGGGCGCAACGTCGGGTGCCGCAGCCGTTACCAGTATCCCTTCGTACGGTGCTTCCTCCGGCCAGCCCAGGGTATCCCCCGTCAAGTGAACCTGGACGTTATCGTATCCCAGTTCCGCCAGGACGGCCGCCGCCCGCTCGGCCAGAGGGGCGATGCGCTCCACCGTCACCACTCGCGCCGTCAGCTCGGCCAGGATGGCCGCCTGATAGCCCGAGCCGGTCCCCAGCTCCAGCACCTTCTCATCACCCTTGAGTTCGAGGGCTTCGGTCATCATGGCCACGATGAGGGGCTGAGAGATGGTCTGGCCGTGGCCGATGGGAAGGGGACGGTTCTCGTAGGCGAAGGCGCGCAGGTCATCCGAGACGAACTTCGCTCGCGGAACGCTGGCCATGGCCGCCAGCACTCGTTCGTCGCGGATGTCGTGGCGGAGCTCCGTCAGGAGTCGGCCCTTGGCTCTCTCCAGCAGGCTATAGGTTGCCTTGGCCATGCAAGACCACTACCCAGAAGCGAATTTCTAAAATAATTATATCATCGACCCGCTCCGATAGCGAGGCGGTTTTGCTATAATCGCCGCGACGGGGCATTCCCGAACAGGAGGGTATCGTGGGCGCTCGCTTCTGGATCGGTACCTCTGGCTGGCACTATGCTCACTGGCAGGGCCCATTCTATCCCGAGGATGTGCCCACTTCTGGCTGGCTGGCTCACTACATCCAGCACTTCCCTACAGTCGAGATCAACAACAGCTTCTATCGCCAGCCCAAGATCAGCGCATGGCAGCTCTGGCGCCGCTCCGTCCCCGACGGCTTTCGCTTCGCCGTTAAGGTCAATCGTTTCATCACACACATCAAGCGGCTGAAGGAGCCGGAGGAGCCTGTGCAGCGCTTCCTCGAGGGCGCCCGCCTGTTAGAGGACCGCCTCGGCCCTCTCCTCTACCAGCTTCCGCCCAACTTCCATCGCACCGCCGAGAACGAGGCCAGGCTGGACGCTTTCCTGGACGTTCTGCCCTCTGGCCTCGAACACGTCTTCGAGTTCCGCCACGAGTCCTGGTTTCAGGACGATGTCTTCCGCCTGCTGCGCCGCCACAACGTCGGCTTCTGCGCCTTCGATATGCCGGACATGGAGTGCCCCCTGCTGGCCACGGCCTCTTTTGCCTACGTGCGCTTCCACGGCAGCGATGCCCTCTACGCCAGCAACTACAGCCCCGAGATGCTGGAGGGATGGGCCGAACGCTTGCGTCACCTGGCCGAGGGCCTGAGCGACGTCTACGTCTACTTCAACAACGACGCCTACGCCTACGCCGTCTACAACGCCCAGACGCTGGCCGAGCTGCTGGCAGCGCCGATGGGGCTGGTGGGAGAGTAGCTACAGTCCCTCCCGCACCCTCTCTGCCAGCGCCCGCGTGAAGCCCGGCGTGGCCGCGATGTCGTCCAGCGACGCCTGCCGGATGCGCTGCACCGACCCGAACTTGCGCAGCAGCGCTCGCTTCCGCTTCGGCCCGATGCCGGGGATGGCATCGAGGGCCGACCGGGCGCTCGCCTTCTGCCGCACGCCCCGGTGGTAGGTGATCGCGAAGCGATGGGCCTCGTCGCGGATGCGCTGCACCAGGTACAGCGCCTGCGACGTCCGCGGCAGCACTATCGGCTCCGACATGTCCTGCACGAACAGCTCCTCGTGCTGCTTGGCCAACCCGGCAGCGGGGATGTCTGCGACGCCCAGGTCGCGCATCACGTCCAGCGCCGCGTTTAGCTGCCCCTTGCCGCCGTCCACTATCACCAGGTCGGGCAGGGTGCCGAAGGACTCGTCATACCCTACTGCTCCTTCGTCCGCTCGCCCTGAGCCTGTCCTGAGCGCAGCCGAAGGGCGGGTGCGGTCCGAATCCGCCCGTGGTTCGACGGGCTCACCACGAGCGGATGCCCGCTTGAACCGACGCCGCAACACTTCCTGGAGCATGGCGTAGTCGTCGGCCCCGGCCACCGTCTTGATGCGAAAGCGCCGGTACTCCGCCGAGCGAGGCCGTCCGTCCTGGAAGACCACCATGCTCCCCACCGCCGACGTGCCGCCGATGCTGGAGATGTCGTAGCACTCGATCCGCTGGGGCAGGTTCGGCAGGTTCAACTCCTCCTGCAGCTCGTCCAGGGCCGCTCGCGTCTTGCCGGTGTCGGCCAGCCACCTGGCCTGCATCATCTGGAGCGCCTCGCGCGCGTTCTCCTCGGCCATCGCCACCAGCCGCCGCTTCTTGCCCCGCTGCGGTGTCACCAGCTCCGTCTTGCTCCCCCGCATCTGGGACAGCCACGTCTGGATGAGCGGGGCTTCCGCTAACTGGCAGGGCAGCAGGATGCGCTTGGGCACGTACGTGGCCGACTGGTAGAACTGCTTCAGGAAGCTGGCCACCACCTGCTCCTCCGGCTCGTCGCTCACGCCCTCCAAAGTGAAGGTGTCGCGCCCGATGACCTTGGTGGCCCGGATGAAGAACACCTGCACGCAGGCCTGATTGTCCTGGCGGGCCAGGCCGAACACGTCGGTGTCGATGAAGTCGGTCGTGGCCATCGCCTGGCGCTCGGTCACCCGCTCGACGGCGCGGATCTGGTCACGCAGGACGGCCGCCTGCTCGAACTCCCAGCCCTCGGCCGCCTCCTGCATCCTCTGGCGCAACTCCTTGAGTACCTCTTCCGCGCGTCCTTCCAGGAAGAGGATGACCTGGCGGATGACGTTGTCGTACTCCTCCTTGGTGCAGTAGCTGGAGCAGGGGGCGATGCAGCGATGAATGTAGTAGTCCAGGCAGGGGCGAGGGTCCTTGCCGGTGATGGCCTTCGTACAGGAGCGCCAGGTGAAGAGCTTCTTCACCAGGTCGAGCGTCTTGCGCACGGAGCCGGCGCTCGCATAGGGCCCGAAGTAGCGGATGCCGCCGTCGGGCTGAACGCGACGGGTGATCTCCACCCGCGGCCAGGGGTCGTTGAGGTCGATCTTCAGGTAGGGGTAGTGCTTGTCGTCCTTCAGGCGAACGTTGAAGAAGGGTTGGTGGCGCTTGACCAGATTGGCTTCCAGGATGAGGGCCTCCTGGGCGGAATCGGTGACGATGAACTCGAAGTCGGCGATCTGCTCCACCAACCGCCGAACCTTCGGCTCGAAGCTGTGAGGCGACCCGAAGTAGGAGCGGATGCGGCTGCGCAGGTTGGCCGCCTTGCCCACATAGATGACCTCGCCCTCGCCGTCGCGCATGATATAGACGCCGGGGCGACTGGGAACAGCCGCCAGTTGGGCTTGCAGGCGCTCGGCCGTTGTGGTTTGCATCGCTATCTCTCTCGTTTCATTGTAGCGCCTGGCCCAGAGCCCCCTCAACCGAATCCTCCGGCGGTGCCCATCCTTTACATTGTCGGGGCAGGTGGCATACTATGGCTGCACACGAGGCATTGGTGGGAGGACACATGGTGTGGCGTAAGACCTTTCGACTAGCCCTGCTGGCCATCGCCGGCCTGGCGCTGTTGAGCCTGGCCGCAGCCTGCGAAGAGGAGGACGAGGGGCCGACGACTACGCCCGCCGCGACGTCCGCGGCGACCAGCACGCCGCTTGCCAGTGAGTGTGTGCCCCAGGAGCCTCCCGAGGGTCAGGCCAACCTGTTCCACAATCCGGGCCTCGAGTCGGGCCGGGAGCCCTGGTGCTCCCTTCATCCTGAGCAAGTACCTCCCTTCGAGGTGAGTCAGGATTTCGCTCAGTCCGGCGAGTCCAGCGCCCTGCTGCGGATGCGCGTGCCGGCCGAGGAGGTGGGCAAGGCGAAGGTGTTCTACCTCGTGCAGGAGGTAACACCCGAGGAGTTCCCCGAGCTGATATCAGGCTACTACCGAGTGGAGAGCTGGAGTAAGGGCACCCCCAAGCAGTATCTCCAGTTCGTCGTCATTGCCTTCGATGTCGTCAATCTGGAAGCCGGCTACCCCAACTACCAGATGCGCTACCCCCTGGCGGGCATCAGCGAGGAACCCTTCAACATCGCCAACGCCTTCTTCGTCTTCCTTACCAAGGAGGAGCCGCGCACCGGCGAGTGGATCTACTTTGAGCGCAATATCAAGGAAGACTTCGAGCAGTTCTGGGGAGTCGCGCCGGAAGGCTTCTCTAAGCTTCGCGTTCTGTTCGAGGTTCGCTACGATGACAAGCAGGCGGGCACTACTCCGGCGGAGGCTGACGTCTACTACGACAGCCTTTATATGGGGCCCGCCAGCGAGAACCCCAACAACCCTTGAAGTGCTTCTGTCGCCCCTGATATAATCGCCCTGCTCGGCAGCGTAGCTCAGTGGTAGAGCAGGGGACTCATAAGCCCTGGGTCGGGGGTTCGAATCCCTCCGCTGCCACTAGAGGCAAAGACCGAATCTGTCCCCTGGTCGCGAAACCAGGGGACTCGTCTTTTCGGGACGTTTCTAGCTTGCTGACGTAGATTCGCCAGAGCGCCCAATACCGCGGCGTCCGACGAGGGGATTACTGGGCCCTTGGTCAGCCCTGCCGCGCTTTCTGACCTCGGGTGACTGGTGTAGAATATTGCCGCCATGGAGCCGGGCATCCAGTACGCGCAGCGACCGAGTTGGTGGACCTCGCCATCCGACACGCTGACAGATTCGAAGTTGCGTAGGAGGAAGGAATCATGGTAGGAGATGGCGCCCCATCAACAGAAAGTGGTCAGGAGCACCCCGTACACCCGGCCTGGGTCGAGGCCGCTTCCCACTGGGTTGAGATCGGTTCGGCCATCCTGATGGCTATAGCCCTGGTCGGCACCTCCTACAGCGCCTGGCAGTCCAATCGATGGGGGGGCGTGGAAGCCACGTCGTTCGCCCAAGCTTCGTCCGCCCGGACTGAGTGGGCGTCGATATTCGCTGGGGCCACCCAAGAGATAGCTTACGACGCTATTACCTTCGGCGAGTTCGCTCTCAAGTTCGGTTCGGCGGCTCTCGAAGATCCGGCCGTGAAGGATGAAGCCGAGGCTCTAGCGGATTTGCTGATGCGCGACGAGTTCCGTGTAGCCCTTGATGCATGGCTGGCTCTCGATCCGCTCAACAACCCTGACGCGCCGAAGACGCCTTTCGATGTCGCTGAGTACGAGAATGCCACCTTGACGATAGGGGACGAGCTTTTCAGATTGGCCGAAGAGAAGATGCAGGAGGGCAAGGAGGCGAACCAGAACAGCGACGACTACATCCTCGCGACGGTCTTCTTTGCATCCGTCGTGTTCTTTGCCGGGGTCGCGCCCAAGTTCAGAAGCATCAATGTGAGGCTCAGCGTGCTTGCACTCTCTCTTGTCGGGCTTGGCTTCGGTCTTGAGCGGGTGGCTACCCTCCCCTTCCACTAGCGCGCCGAACTCCCAAAGCTGCTGCTCCTCAGGGGTCAGCAGGGCCGCAGAACATTATGGTAGACGAATAAGCGTTCTACTGCCAAGAGTGTGAGGTCTCTCGGGCCGTTAGCATTCGTTGGAAGAAGCTGGGCCTACTGGCTTGGACGTAGTCGACCTCGATGCCGCCCGCGAGGGCGGGCCCGTCAATGTCCCGGGGATAGGCCACGTCATCGAGGCGGTCCTTATCCCGGTCCGCTGCTCGTTGGCCAGGGCGGCTCGGCTCTGAGCCTGTCAGCGTGCCCTTGCAGATCCCCCCATGGCAAAGATAGAATCCCCTGGGCAGCCGATTGGGTAAGGCGACCACGGGATTCGTTTATTGTTGAGGGTCTGAGAGTTGCCTGGGCAGAACCGCGCCGACAATAGTGATGCCTGGTCTGGAGTCAAAGGACTCTTCATCCAGGACTCGTCGGTTCAAATTACCCCGCGGCCCTTCAGGCGGCTTGAGCATCTGACCGGTGATGCTGCACGACAAGGAGCTGTTGTATGCGCGAAAGGCTGATTTGGCTTAGCATCGGTATCGCTAGCATCTGGCTGGCCGTAACGCTTGTGAGCATCTTCGCACCGGATTTTGTGAGCGGCAGCGAGCAGGAGCACATCCCTTTTGCGGCACTCTTCACATGGATCCCGGGGGCCTTTGCCAGCCGCTCCGTGCTAAATGAGATGGTGCGGCGCCGACATGGCAAGATAGAGCCCAAATACGTTTGGGCAGGTATCGCCATCACTACGGCGGGAATCTGGCTGGCGGTGACACTCGTGAGCATATTCGTTCCCCGAATGGAGACCGGATCCGATCCCACCCGGATACCGATAGCTGCGCTGCTGGCACCCATTGGAGGAGCAATTGGGACAGCTATGGCCTGCGGGTACGCACGGGTGCTGGAAGAGGGCTTGGAGTAGGAGTGCCAGGTCAGACGCGCCACCTGGCAAAGGGCAGCCAATTTGAGTGTGAATATCCCTGGACGGACTGGGGGCTGCAATCCCATGCGGAGCTGAATCAAGATGCCGCTGTGTCATCTCCCTCGCCTCAGATGCGAGGAGCAAGTCCAAGTGGGGGCCGAGATGTACCTCAGGGGCCCTAAACAGATTCAGCGGAGCAGACAGAAGCCTCCCAACCAGAGAGACGGGGGCCGATTGCAGGCTGCCCCACGGTCAAGGTAGAATCCCCTCGTCAGCCATTTCGGCAAGGCGACCAGGGGATTTGTCCACTGTAGGGGGTCTGTGAGTTGCCTGGGCAGAATCGGGTAGACAAGTTCGTACCTGTTCTTGCCCCAGAGGACTCATAAGCCCTGGATCGGGGGTTCAAATCCCTCCGCTGCCACCACGAACCGCACGATGGTGGGGGCCGCAGGACGGGCAGGCGGGCGGCCTGCCCATCATCCGGATCACCGCGGCGGCGTTCACGGGCTGGCGGCTCGCTACTCGCCCACGCGGCGGTTGTAGTCCTCTATGATGTCATTGGCTTCGGCCGCCGCATCATCGAGAGCCTCGGTGGGATCTCTGGAGCCCACCACCGTCTCCTCCACGGCGGTGGCCACAACCTCTCGCACGTCTCTGATCGGGCCGAGGAGCGGACCGAGAGACTCTGGCGTCGACGGCGTTTCCAGGACGAGCTCGACGGGGACGCCAAAGTGCGGATACTCCGCCACCACGCTCTGAGCTGCCGGCAGGTCGTAGGCAGAGTGACGCACTGGCAGGAGGCCGGTGCCGGCGTACCACTCGGCCTGCTGTTCGGGTTCCAGAAGCCACTTGATGAACTTCCAGGCTGCCTCCTGCTCCGCCTCGGGGCGTCCCTTCAGGATCCAGAGGCCCCGGCTGTACACGCCGGCCAAGCCTGTCCCGCCAGGGACGCCGGGCTGAGCGCCCACCCCCAACTCCACGTCCATGCCCCCGCGCTCCAGAACATCCACTACCGAACGCAGAGCTTGTGAGCTGGCGAAACTCATGGTGGCCTGGCCGACTCCCATCGCCAGGAGGGCAGCGTCGCCGCCGGGGTTGCGACCAACGTTGACGGCTAATCCGTCCTTCACCATTTCGTGCCACCAGCGGAAGAAGTCCTGCCCTGTTGTACCGTCGAAGAGAACCTCGGTGGCTCGCCCCTCGCGGCCGTTGCTGTTGTTCACATAGTAGTCGCCGTGCTCGGCCAGGGTCAGTTCGAAATACCAGGGATCGATGTCAAGGGCGATGCCAGCGCGGAGGATGTTGCCGTGGCTGTCCCGCTCTACCAGCTTCTGGGAGAATTCTCGCACCTCCTCCAGATCACTGGGTGGCTGCTCGGGATCGAGCCCCACCTCGCTGAAATCCAGCTTGTTGTAGTACAGCAAGGGGACGGCAATGGCGAAAGGCATGCCGTGGAGCTCGCCATCTACGGTGTAGTACTGTATGGCCTTCTCATCGAAGTCGGAGAGGTCATAGTCTTCACGGTCGATGAACTCTTGCACCGGCCTTGCGGCTCCGCTGTCCATGACTCTCTGAGCGTCGACCTCGGCCAGGTAGATGATGGCTGGCACGTCCCCCGAGCCCAGAGTGGCCATGAACTTGAGCATCGTTTCCTCGTCGTTTCCCTGAAAGGCCATCTTGACCTCAACCTCGTCCTGCTCGGAGTTGAAGCGGCGTGCCAGTGACTGGATGGCGTCCAGGTTGCTGGCGACCTCGGAGTGCCAGAAGGTGATCTCCACCAGCCCCGCCGCTGGTGTCACACCGTCTCCGTCTGCCGGCTCTCCTTCCTCTTCGCCACCACAGGCGGCCACGCTTGCTGCAACAACGAGCAGCGCCAAAAGGATCAGAACCTTCTTCATGGCTATTCCTCCGCTTTGGCCTTTGAGAGCACCGCGGCGACACTCCTCAGCAGTTGGCGCTGGAGAGGAAGGCCGGCCAGAACTTGCCTGGCTCTCGCGCGGCTGCATCAGGCCTCTTTCTTCATCCCCTTTGTTCTCAGCGGGCTGGACAATCGAGGTAGCCCTATCCTACCCACAGGCGCGAGGGTTGGCAAGGGAAGAAGCTGCTCCCGCCCTATCGCCCCCGCGAATCACGCGATGGCGTTGGCGAGCAGTTGAGTGGGCAGCAGGCTAGCCGCTCGCAGAAAGATGCTGACCCTTCGCCAGAAGGAAAGCCACGTCTCTCGTCACCCTGGGCGCAGGAAACTCAGGCCACCTTCGCTGTCAACGAGCACGGCCCCTCCGCCTGCAGCCTGACAATGGTCATGTCGGTGGCTTCCTGGCAGTATGTGTCAGAGGCCCGACCCGCGAAGTGGACATCGCGCACGCGCCTGGGCACCAGGAATCGTATCTCGAAAGTCTGCTCCACATTACCTACGTGCAAAACGATATCGCTGTCCCTCCGCTCCGCCCGCACCTCCACCAACCGGTCCGGATTGAGGAAAGCCATCCTAACCTGGGAGGCGAGCCGCACATCTAGCTGAATCGGTTCCCAGGGTTTCTCCCCAACGAAGTTCATAGGAGGGGCCAGCGGCAGGATGGAGTCGCCGCGGACGAATAGAGGCATCCTGTCCAGGGGCACCTCTATCTCTTGGTAGGCTGGCCCGTCTACCCGCTGATTGCTCCAGAAATCGTACCACTCCCCCGGCGGCAGATAGAGATGACAACGTCCTCCCTCATTGAAAACGGGCGCCACCAGCAGGTAAGGTCCCAGCATGTACTCCAAGCTCGCCTGGTAGGCAGACGGATCGCCCGGGAACTCTAGGAAGAGGGGTCGCACGACAGGCACTCCCGTCTGGCAGGCCTCGTGAGCTAGCGCGTACAGATAGGGCAGAAGACGATAGCGCAGGCGAGCAAACTCCCGCACGATGCTCACTGCCTGTTCGCCGTAGTGCCAGGGCTCGCGGGCGCTGGTAGCGTGAAAGCGAGCGTGAGAAGAGAGCAAGCCGAACTGTGCCCAGCGGATGTACAGCTCGAGGCTGGGTGCTCCAAGGTGCCCGCCAGGCCAGAAACCGCCGATGTCGTGGCTCCAGAAGGGGATGCCCGACAGGCTGAGGCTGAGGCCAGCGCGCAGGGCGGCGGCCATGCCCTCGAAGGTAGAGGGAGAGTCGCCCGTCCAGTTCAGGGGATAGCGCTGGGAGCCAGCATAGCCCGAGCGCCCCCAGACGAGGCCTTCCCCTCGTTCCTGCGCGATCACCTCGAACACCGCGCGGTTGTAGAGTAGCGGATAGGCGTTGTGCATCTCCTTGCCCGTCTTGCCGTTGGCGAACAAGGCATCCTCAGGCACTGCCTCGCCAAAGTCCGACTTGAAGGTGGCGACCCCCGCCCGCAGGTGAGGGCGGTGCTTGTCCTGCCACCAGCGCACGGCCCGCGGGTTGGTGAAATCGGGCATGGCGGCGTTAGGGTTGTCCAGCGGGCGGGCCAACTCGTCGTCCTTGCTCCGAACCAGATAGCCGCGCTTCCGTCCCTCCTCGTACATGGTGGTGCCCTTCCAGATGTATGGGTTCTCCCACAGGCACAGCTTCACTCCTCTGTCGGCCAGCCAGCCGATGAAGCCAGCTTCATCCGGGAAGTCATCGTCGTTCCAGACGAAGTCGCAGCCGAGGTCTCGGCGACTCCTCATCTCTCTGAGCCAGCGCGGATCGAGATTGACGACGTCGCAGGGGATGCCTAGCTCCCGGGAGCGAGAGACCACCTCCTCTACTTGCGGCCGACTGGTGTACATGGCCCGAGACATCCACACGCCGAACGACCACAGCGGCGGCAGCGGTGCCTTCCCGGTCAGCCATGCGTAGCGGGCCAGGATGTCCTTGGGCTGAGGACCGTGGATGAGGAAATAGTCCACATAGGGGTCCTCTACCTGAAAGGCGGCTGTCTGCCAGGATGGCCAGCCCAGCTCGTAGATAATGGGGCTGGCATGGTTGACTAAGATGCCATAGCCGCGGCTGCTCATGAAGAAAGGTACGTTCAAGTAGGTGACGCTGCTGCTGGTCACGCCATAGGTATCGCGCGACCAGGACACGAAGTGCTGTCCCCGCTTGTCCAGCGGCCCATATTGCATGCCCAGGCCGAACAGGCGCTCCTCTACTGCCAGGGAGAGAGCCTCGTGGAAAGCAACGTTTCCCTCCTCGTCGCGAGAGTAACCCGTGGGGTAGGCCACATAACCCATCATTGCTCTATCGTGCCGTTGTTGGCGCCACACTTCCTGTCCTTCGCTGTCGTATGCAGTCAACTGCCAGGGATCACGCTCCGCTCGCAGGGAGAGACCGGCACTCGTGAGGCCCACACCCCCACGGTCTGAGCGCAGCTCTACGTCCACAGGCGATGGCCTAGTGGGCAGGAGCATCGGCGTCGTCCGAGGTGGCCGCTCCCCCAGAGAAAGCTGAATCCGAATGACCTCCGGTTGAACGAAAGTGACCGCCAGGTGGGCAGTGGTGCCGTCGTCGCTGGCGACGAGAAAACGGGCTCCGCTCTTCGTGCGCCGAAAGGAGCGAAGCGCCGTCAGGTAGTGATACTGGCGCCCCGGCTGGCCAAAAATGGTGCGCCATCGGGAGGCCAGCTCGGTCAGGGGATTGCCCTGCACTTGGGGGTTATTCGACATGGCCGTCTCTCCACGCTTCTCGCCAGCTGCCATTCGCTGGCTGTCAACCTGTCCGGCAACTCGTGTTGCCTATTCTAAGCAGCGAATCGTACAACGAGACCACAATGATCACCCAAGACGTCACGTCCATTGTCCACATGGGCCTCGGCACATGGCCAAGGGCGGCCTCATATTACCCGCAGGCGCAGGGGTTGGCAAGGAAGAGCATACAGGGAGGGCGGTCGGGGAGCCTGCCTGCCGTGGCGGGTTCGAATCTCTGCGCTGCCATCATTCTGACAATTACCTACTCGGATAGACGAGCCCGGCGCGAAAACCACAGCTGCAAAGAATCCGCTCGTTTCGTCGTCGCACAGCTTCCACACTACGCACACGCCGTCGCCCACGAAAGCCATCACTACGGCCGCTACCCCAGATGGCCACTCTTCTCCCGCGTCCGCGCGTAGCGGCCTCAGAACAGGCTGTAACATGCTTCTCATAGATGCGTCTATAGAGACGAATCGCCCGTGCGATGAGAGAAAGCTATGGCATTCTTGGAGAGCCGAATCCACGCGCTCTTGTGCTCACCATTAGTTCATGGCTGATGGCCTTCATATAGTGGAGTGAGGTCTTTATGGCAGCGACGCAGGGTCGTCTGGGCATTCTGGTCGGCGGGGGGCCAGCCCCCGGCATCAATAGCGCCATCAGCGCTGCGACTATCGAGGCGGTCAATAGTGGCCTGGAAGTCGTCGGAATCTACGACGGCTACCAGCACCTGATGGAGGGACGCGTCGATAGGGTGCGTCCGCTGACTATCCCCGATGTCTCCCAAGTCCACTTCCAGGGAGGCTCTATCCTGCGCACTTCTCGCTCCAACCCGACGGGCAGCGCTGAGAATCTTCAACGTACCCTCCATGCGCTCCGCGAGCTCGGCATCGCTTATCTGATCACGATCGGTGGCGACGACACGGCGTTTGGTGCCCGCGAAGTGGCGAAGGCCGCCAACGGCGCGTTCCGGGTCGCCCATGTCCCCAAGACCATCGACAACGATTTGCCCCTGCGGGGGGGCAATTCCACCTTCGGTTTCGAGACTGCCCGCCATCTCGGCACGGAACTGGTGCTCAACCTGATGGAGGACTCCCGCACCACCAACCGCTGGTTCATCGTTGTTGTCATGGGCCGCAAGGCCGGTCACCTTGCCCTTGGCATCGGCAAGTCCGCCAGCGCCACCCTCACGATCATTCCCGAGGAGTTCCCGACAGGACGTATAAGCCTCAGGGACGTATGCGGCATCATCGAGGGCGGCATCCTCAAGCGGCGCGCCATGGGGCGTGAGAACGGGCTTGCCATCGTCGCGGAGGGGATTGGCGAGAAACTGGACACAGAGGAACTGGCGGGGATCACTGGCGGCGAAATGGGATACGATGCCTACGGCAACCTCCGCCTGGGTGACATCCCGCTGGCCACCGTCATCAAGCGTGATATCCAGCAGCGCTTCGCTGTGCGCGGCGAGAAGCTGACCGTTGCCGATGTAACGCTGGGCTACGAGCTGCGCTGCGCCCCTCCTATCCCCTTCGACATCGACTACACCCGCACTCTGGGCTACGGGGCGATCCACCTCCTGCTTTCGGAGCCGGCTGATGAGCGTCTGCGGTACGGTGGCCTTGTCTGCCTGGACTCCGGCCGTCTGCATCTCTTGCCTTTCGATGAGATCCAGGACGCCATCACTGGACGCACTCACGCTCGCCTCGTCGATATCGACTCGGAGCACTACAAGGTTGCCCGTGAGTACATGATCCGTTTGGAGCCGTCCGACCTCCAGGACCCCGAGATGCTGGCTAAGCTGGCCGCGGCGGCGAACATGACGACGGAGGAGTTCGAGAGGGCATTCGCTCACGTGACCAGCCTGAGCGGCGGAAAAGCCCCAAGTGCTTGCCTGACGGCGAGCTGACAGAGTAAGAGGAGACTATTTTGAACGCACAAGTATCCGAGGGCAAATGGCGCCGCCTCCGATCACTGGCCGATGGAGAGGGCCGCT
This sequence comes from Dehalococcoidia bacterium, assembly GCA_020356025.1. Lineage (GTDB taxonomy): Bacteria > Chloroflexota > Dehalococcoidia > SM23-28-2 > SM23-28-2 > SM23-28-2. The sequence goes on from CP070630.1 coordinate 1,690,215, forward strand.
TCAAGATGATGGCCATCGACCAGAGGGGCTCATTAAGCAACGCCATCGCTAAGACGACGAACAGGAGCGCGGACCAGGTCTCCGGCGAGGAACTGGCCGACGCAAAGGAGGCCATCACAAGGGTTCTTGCCCCCTACGCCACTGCCGTCCTCACCGACCCCATCTACGGCTATCCGCACTCCTTCCGCAGCATTCCGCAGGGTATAGGTCTCCTTCTTGCCCACGAGGAGACGGGCTATGAGCGCGCCGGCCCCACCGGTAGGGAGCGCAAGACCAATCTGATAGAAGGATGGTCGGTGAAGAAAGCACAGCATGCCGGCGCCGACGCCGTCAAGCTGCTCCTCTACTACCATCCCGACAGTTCAGAGGATGTCCGCCGTCATCAGCAGGATCTCGTGCAGCGGCTGGGCGAGGAATGCGAGCAGGCATGCATGCCCTTCCTGTTGGAGCTGGTCAGCTACGCTCTTGAGGAAGGGGGCACCAGCACGGACGAATTCGCCAGAAAGAAGCCGGACCTCGTCATCCGCAGCGCCCACGAGTTCAGCGACCCGAAGTATAAGGTGGATGTCCTCAAGCTGGAGTTCCCCGCCAACCTGAAAAGCACCAGAGAGTTCTGCGGAGGCACCTTCGACGGCGAGGAGCGCCAGGCCGTCTACCAGCTATCGGACGTGCGGGAGTTCTGCTGTCAGCTCAATGAAGCCGCGGGAATGCCCTGGGTGATATTGAGCGCTGGCGTAGGCATAGAGGAGTTCCTGATCCAGGTGGAACTGGCCACCGAAGCAGGTGCCAGCGGTTTCCTCTGCGGTCGCGCCATCTGGAAGGACGCTGTCCCCTTCTACCCTGATTTCGCGACGATGGAGAACTGGCTGCGATCGGAGGGCGCGTACAACTTCCTCCGCGCCAACGCCTATGCGCAGCGCGCCGTTCCCTGGTTCGAGCACCGCAGGTGTAAGGAAGGGGTTCTCGCCGCGACATCGACCGCGCGCGGCTGATCTGGCATTCACCGTCCTCGTCGCAGCGGCCTGATACGCCAGGAGGCGGCTGCTCAGCTAGGCTGCGTGGTTGGTGCCCATGCGTCTTGCCCCGGGGGACTCATAAGCCCCCAGGTGGGGGAACCTGCCTGCCGTGGCGGGTTCGAATCCCTCCGCTACCACCAACCACACGAGGCCGTTGGCCAGTGGGAGGGCGGCAAGAATACGTCCGTCACTGCGGGACTGGCCGCTTCTCTCAGACTCAGTGCGACGTACGACCTGTCGCGTAGTAGTTGGCTAGATATCCAGGGTTAGCCCTTCGAATGCAACAGTGCAGCGAATGTTGGCGTTCCTCTCTTTGAACCAAGCGCCAGCATCCTGTTGTACCACATCCAACTCGTCGTCGGTTCGATCGGGATCGTGGTGGTACAGTATCAGGTGTCTTGCTTCTGCCGCCATCGCCAACTCACAGGCCTGACTTACCAGACTATGTCCCCAGCCATGCTTGTGGGGCATGTCCTTCTCAAGATATTGAGCGTCATGGATCAAGACGTCCGTATGTCTGCAAAACTGCACGAATTCGTCGAATTGAGTAGCTTTCTCACCAGGCGGATCCAGCTCATTGTCTGTAAGGTACACTACCGACCGCCCATGATTCTCGATGCGATACCCGTAGCCTTCCCCTGGGTGGTTTGTGGGAATGCGCGAAATGCAGAAATCGTGCTCACGCAGGAAACCCATTGGCTCCTCGCTTATGCACTGCCACTTTGATGGCAAATCGTCCGGCGTCACGGGCAAATGGGCCCCATCCATCTGCTCAAGCAACGAGCAAATCATGCTCTCATCCTGAAGGGTTGGAAAGACCCAGATTCTCCTGCTTGGTTGGTAGATGGGAAGGAAGAAGGGAAATCCTTGGATGTGATCCATATGGCTGTGCGAAAGGAGAACGAAGATGTCGGCCGACGTGTCCGCCAGGGCCTTGCCCAGTTGACGGATACCCGTGCCGGCATCTAGAACCAAGACCCTATCGGGCCCTACGTCGATGCTGACACACGAAGTGTTGCCGCCATAGCGGACGCAAGATGCGCATTGGCCGGCGATGCAGCCACGCACCCCCCAGAATCTTATTGTGATTGACGATTGCTTGCTCATTCCCATCGAACTACAGGAAAGGAGCAGTCCCAGTGTTTGCTCTCAGACGCGCGGGGCTAGGCGCTTAGGAGCCGCCAGGACGTGGAGCCGCGAGGCGGTGCTCACCCTGTCGGCGGTCGTCGCGTACTGGATGCCTGGCTCCATAGCACTCTTATCCTACTCGCAGGCGCAGGGGTTAGCAAGGAGGAGCACGCAAGGTGGCGGTCGGCTAGCCTGCTCGCCAAGCTCCAGGATTCATTCTGTATGGTAGCCGAAGGCCGCCACAAGGGCGGCCTTCGGCGTGTTCGCGGGCCGTCTAGCCAGAGTCTGCGCGCCGGCGTCCGAGCAGGGTGAGCTCCAAATCCCCGTGCTGCGGGGGTCGCTCAGTGTAGTTACCCGCGATGCCCCCGTAGACGCCCAGGCACTCCAGGCCGGCGAGGCGGCACATGAGCCGCAGCTCGCGGGCGGTGAACGACAGGTCGAGGACGTCTTCTGGGAAGTCCGGCTCCTCCTCGAAAAGCTTTGGCGGCCGTGGGAGCCTTCGATTGTCGACGGGGTCAAGCTGCCAGAACTGCTCGGCGTCGTGGTAGACGTTGGCGGCGCAGACGACCACTCGGCCGCCCGGCTTCACCGCCCTGCGCATGCCCTCCAGGATGGCCAGGTTCTCCTCGTCGGTGGGCACCAGGCTGAAGGCGCCCTCGCACACGCTGAATGCCGCGTCGAACTCCGAATCGTAGTCCAGCACCCTGGCGTCGAGATGCCGCAGCTCCACGTCGACGCCGGCCTCGCGCGCCAGTCTCTCGCCGACCCTCAGCAGGCCGCGAGAGACGTCGATGCCGGTCATCCGGTAGCCCCGCTTGGCCAGTTCGACCACGTGTCGCGCGACTCCGCAGCCGACGTCCAGCAGCCTGTGTCCTGGCTTCACATCGAGGACGCGTTCCAGGTAGTCGCAGTCCGGGACCGTGCTCCCCATCCAGGGGTACTTCAGGTAGTTCTCGCCCAGGGCATCGCCGAAGGCTTCGTACCATGCTGGCTTCAAGGTAGATCCTCCCAACGTGAGACGCCGCGAGCGCTCCGCCCGCGGCGTTGATATTCGTGCTCGGTCGGCCTCAGAAGTCCGACCTTGCGAACGAAGCGATATCGCATGGGTTGACCGTCAGCACAAGGGCCAGCATACAATACCCCTTTCGAGGTGAATCTGCGTGCATTATAGAGCGCACGCAAGTACGAGTCAATTGCCCGTGAGCCGCCCGCCGTGGCGGGTTCGAATCCCTCCGCTGCTGGCAAGCACGCCTACGCTGCCACCACCGTGGGATCTCTCTCTCAATGTAACTCTGATTATCCTCGGTTGATTGGCCTCGAATTCCGCACCGCCGAAGGTCATCGCCACTCTGTCTGTTGACAACACCCCTCACGCGCGGGCCGTCAACGCCGAGGGCTCTCGCTTTCTCTTGAACGCCACGCTGGCAGAGATCCCAGGGCCAAGTGAGTATTTTCCGCCTTGCCCAAGGCTGTGGCTGCACCGATAATTCCGCTGGTTGACCAGCGACTCCGCAGGTGCTTGGGGCGGGGAGATGTAATGTGCAGGCCGGCATTTCCTACCCTAAGGACGGAGACTAGCGGCGCTCGTTGGTCGGAACGGCTTGATCATCAGACAAGGAGGTTCAGCCAATGTCTCACAAGATTCCCCTCATGGTCGCTGCAGCGCTGGCGGCGCTTCTCGTTCTCACGGCTGTCCAGGCTCAGGGTCCGCACCCCCCTGCTGACGGTCCGTATCCGCGTGTTGACGTCAGCACGACCTTCGACGCCGCAGATGAAACCAGTGCTAGCGGCACCATCACGGTCTGCAACACTAGTGAGGACCCCATCGACGTGACCATCGAAAGCATCGATGACAACCTTTACTACCACAAGCAGCGTCCTGGCTCTTGGGAGTGGCTGCTCAAGGCAACGGTCAGCGACGACCTCGCTGCCGGCGTGGTCATCGCTGCAGGGGAATGCGTGGATGGCTCTTGGCAGGCGAGCTACAACCTCCCGGACGGTACAATCAACATCAGGAATGAGGTCCAGGTCGAGCTCGAGGAGCGCGAGATGGTATTCTTCGGCAGAGACTGCTTCGATTTCCGATAGTACCTTCACTCGGTAGGCGTAGCAGCTCTTCAAATGGGGGGCAGCCGACAGAATCCAGCGGCTGCCTACTTCCTTATGTCCTGCCGTGAACAGTCTCTCGCTATCCGAGCAAGAGCATAAGCCCTCCCAGGCAGCGAGCTTCGGGCCGCTTGCAGATTCCCCCACGGTCAAGATAGAATCCCCTCGCCAGCCAATTGGGCAAGCCGACCAGGGGATTCACGCTGCCCCCCGATCGCTTGACCCGCTCTCGCCTCGGCGGTAGAATTTGGGCGCACGGCAGGGGGCGGTTAGCTCAGCGGGAGAGCGCTTGCTTCACACGCAAGAGGTCGCAGGTTCAAACCCTGCACCGCCCACCATAGATACGAAAGTCACCCCATAACTGGACAACGCCGCCCTCTTGACACCAGCCACAGCGCTCATCCCGGGATACTTGGGG
>CP070630.1:1694982-1697498 GCA_020356025.1 Dehalococcoidia bacterium
CGGGGGAGGGGCAGGCTTTGAGTTACTTCGCGAAACGGCCAAGACGATCGGCGCAGTACAGGTCGAACAGGAGGATGCAGAAGGTGAGGAATAGGCAACGCAACCGGCGCCTTGAAATCGTGAGGCCGGATGATTCCGCGGCTCCGCTAGATCGGGGCAGAGTGATGGACGCGAGGCAAGTAGCTGAAGACATATTCGGCGGCACAGTATCCCCAGAGTGGGTTCGAAGAAACGTGCCTGGCAAGATCCCACTGGGGCATTCGACCGTGAGGTGGTGCGAAGCGGATGTTTGGGAATGGATAGACTCCCGACGTGAAGGGCGCGGCCTCCGATGACTCACAGGATCTCCAAGGGCGGCAGTTTTCGGATAGACCGGCGCTTCAAGGGGGTCGGCCGCATCGCTTTGCGGATCCACTGGAATCGCGCATGTCGGGCTATAGGTGTGTCGGATCTAACGTTGCAGGACCTCCGACACTTCTACGGACAGATGCTCATCAACGCGGGCCGCCCAGAGGTCAGCGTGCAGCACGGCCTGCGCCATGCAGACCCCCGGATGACGCGCCGCTACACGCGCCAGCGCGACCGGGGCGAGAACGCCGCAGCGATGGAGGAGATCATGTTCCCCGCATCTGCCGATGAGGCCGCGAAGGGAGCTTAGTGGATGGCCTGTTCCACCGTTTGTCCCACTGTGGTGAGATCGAGGGGTTCTAAGTCAATGACCGGGGTGGGGCTCGAACCCACGACCTGCGGATTAAAAGTCCGCTGCTCTACCAGCTGAGCTACCCGGTCCTACACCGTCCTCTTGTCGTGCCCCAACAGATTATCCGGAAAGCGCCCCACGCGCCAGCACACTCGACAGGAACGTTGAGAATCGGATGACGTCCACGTGCGACCTTCCCACTCAAAGGACCATCGATTCGACCAAGCAGGCCAGAAGAGTGTTGACATGTGTCACGCATGTTTTCATGTTACACACATGACTACCATGCTACAGATACGGAATGTCCCGGACAAGCTCCACCGGAAGCTCAAGGCCCGCGCCGCCCTCGAGGGCATGTCGATGTCCGAGTACGCGCTGCGGGAACTGAGCAAGGCGCTGGAGCGGCCGACCCGGCAGGAGCTGCTGGCGCGCCTGGCAGAGCTCCCTGCACTCGAGCTCGATCCCTCTCCAGCCGACGCCGTGAGGGAGGAGCGGGACGGACGGTGATCGTCCTCGATGCTTCCAGCTTGGTCGCGGTTCTGCTCAACACGGATGTGGGTCGTCGCATGGCCAATGTCATATCATCGCCGGCGGAATCGCTGCACGCGCCCCAGCTCTTGGACATCGAAGTGCTGCAAGTTCTTCGCGGTCACGTGCGACGGGGCGCGATGACGGCGGAGCGCGGAGCGATGGCAGCCGAGGTGCTGGGCCAGCTGGACATCACACGCTACGGGCACGACGAGCTGTCATCACGGATATGGGCCCTGCGAGAGAACCTCACGGCGTACGATGCGACATATGTTGCGCTCGCCGAGGCACTTGACGCTCCTCTGCTTACGCTTGACGCTCGGCTGGCCGCGGCGCCCGGTCACCAGGCCAAAGTCCGTTTCGTCCAATAGCCGCGCTCACCAAGCGCCAGCTTCCTCCTCCAAGACGTTGACGGTCTGTTGAACAAGGCCGGCCATAGTAAATCCAGGTCAGATGACCGATCCCAGGCGGTGTGGTCTGGATTCGGGTGTCGGAACTGGGGGATCGTCTGTGGTGTTGAAGGAATGGTAGCATCATGCTACCTTGAAATTGGCCTGCCGTGACCCGCGGCAAGGCAGCCTACAACCTGGAAGAGGTCAAACGTTGGGTTGCCGGCGGTGCCTTCGTGATCACGTTGCAGGCACGGAGGGATGCCTACGGGCTCGGCCTCGACGCCCGAGACGTCAGGGACTGCATTCTCGGCCTCTCAGCAGGCGAGTTCCACAAGTCGATGAGGAGCGAAGCGGTTCCGGAACTGGACCAAGACGTGTATCAGACGGTGTACGGCGAGTTTGAGCTGTACGTGAAGCTTCAGATGAGGCGAGACGGGCCGGTCGTTGTCGTCTCCTCCAAGTTGCGGTGAGCGAATGATGTCCGAGCGAAGCTACGAGTGTGCGGTCTGCGGCGAGCTGTCCGCCGCACTGGTAAGGGAGGAAAAAGCGGTCTCGATCGGGCAGCGGAGCACGGTCGTCGAGGACGAGCATCTATGCTGCGATAGTTGCGGCTCCGAGTATGCGACGCCCGAACAGATGGAACAGACCCAGCAGAGGGCGGTGGCCGCGATCCGAGCCGAAGAGGGGCTGCTGACACCAGAAGAGATTCTGCGAATCAGAAGGAAGTACGGTCTGTCTCAAGCGGAACTAGAAGCTTTGCTCAGGACCGGCCCGAAGACAGTGGTCCGTTGGGAGAGAGGGACCGTGTTTCAGTCTGCGGCTGCTGACACCCTGCTCAGGCTACTCGACCGTGACCCCAACGTCGCCAGGACCCTGGCGCAGATCGCCGGACTTCC
>CP070630.1:1697598-1826276 GCA_020356025.1 Dehalococcoidia bacterium
GTGTGGTCGCCTATCGGATTCGTCTTCGCCAAAGCGTTCAGCGGCCTTGGGGAGAACGTGAACCTGGGCCTGCACAAGGGACTGTGGTGGGGTCACATGTTCATATCCCTTGGAACCATCGGCTACGTCTTCCTCAGCTTCTCGAGGCTCGCCCACATTATTGTCGCTCCGCTGAACATGTTCCTGAGGTCCACAGACGGCAAGGGCGTCCTTAAACCTATCGAGATTAGCGAGGAGACCGTTGAGACCCTTGGAGCAGCAAAGCTCCAAGACCTAACCTGGAAGGATCTGCTCGACCTCGACGCTTGCACTCGCTGTGGGCGATGTCAGGAGGTTTGTCCCGCCTATCTCAGCGGCAAGCCGCTTTCACCCAAGAAACTGATGCAGGAGCTAAAGGCCCACCTGGTCGAGCAGGGGCCTGCTCTGCTCCGGGCCAAGGGGGCGGGACAGCCCAGTTCAGACAACGATTGTCCGGCCCTGATTGGTGGCGTGGTAACAGAAGACGAGTTGTGGGCATGCACCACATGTGGTGCCTGCGAGGAGGCATGTCCCGTCTTCCTGGAGCCCATCAGCAAGATCATTGACATGCGCCGCAATTTGGTGCTGGAACAAGGCAAGATCAGCGGCACTGTCATGGCGAGTCTGAGATCAACTCAAGACAGGGGCTGTCCCTGGAAGGGGGCTTCAGCTTCACGAACAGATTGGGCTTCCGGCATGCCTGTGAAGACTCTTTCCGACAATGGTCATGCCAATCTCTTGTTCTTCGTGGGATGCACGGAGGGCGTCCTAGAGCAGAACATGCAGATACCAATCGCCATGGCAAAGATCCTGGAAGCGGCGGAGGTGGATATCGGCTTCCTGGGCTACGAAGAATCGTGCTGCGGCCACTTTGCGCGTCGTCTCGGTGACGAGTACCTGTTCCAGTGCCAAGCTAAGCAGAACATCGAGACTCTGAAGCGCTACAACGTGAACAGGATCGTCACCGCCTGTCCGCACTGCTACCACACCCTTAAGTACGAATACCCGCAGTTCGGCGGGGAGTTTGAGGTGATTCACCACACGGAGCTGCTCCTTGAGCTGATCAATGAGGGTAGGTTGAAACTCGACAGGGAGTTCAACAAGACGGTGGCCTATCAGGACCCCTGCTACCTCGGCCGATACCACAACATCTACGAGGCGCCCAGGGAGATCCTCGCCGCCATCCCCGGCATCAGAGTAGCGGAAATCTCTCCCTGCCGCTCTGCAAGCCTGTGCTGCGGTGCCGGCGGAGGCCGCATGTGGCTGGAGGAGGAGCCCAACCAGAGGGTGAACCGACTGCGCAGCCAGGATGCGATCGCAACAGGGGCAGACATAGTCGTTACAGCTTGCCCCTTCTGCCTCCAGATGCTGCAGGACGGCATAGGCGGACTGGAATTGGAAAAGCCCGTAGAGGTGCTTGACCTAGTGCAGCTACTGGAGAGGCTAGTAACGCCGCCGGCGGTTCCGGCCGGGCCCGCTCCTGCCTTAGAAGTTGAACCCATCACTAGTGGCCGGCATCCGAGTGGGGTCGGCAGCAGCCAGGGCGATCAAGAGGGCGTAGGAGTCGAAAGCTCGGAGAGTTGATCATGGCGAAGCAAGACGGTTTGGTCTCAAGCAGATACTCACCGGACGATGCTGAGGATTGCCTAGGGCTTCTGGCCAAGGTCTGGGGCGACAGCGAGCTCGCGGCCCCCGCCTATCACGACTGGCAATGCCAGCGAAGCCCTGCGGGTGCGGCTGTCGCTAGCCTAGCGCGGGAAAAGGAAACGGGCGGGCTTGTCGGCCAGGTGGTGACAATCCCTATCAATGTGAGGCTTTCGGGCAAGGTGCACACCGCCGGGCTTTCCCTGAACCCGGTGGTGGATCCCGGCTACGAGAACGGTGACATTTTCGTCAGCCTTATGAGGGATGTCTGTGCCTTCTCAGCAGAGGCGGGCATCGCCTTTTCCTATGGCTTCCCCGACCAGCCCTCCTATTCGACGTTCGTGAACAAGGCTGGGTTCAGGGATATCGGCTCGGTTCCCCTCCTCATCAGGCCACTGAACCCGAAGCGCCTCGCTCTGAAGGCAACCAACAGCCTCGTTCTAGGAAAGACGGCCTCCATTGCCAGGAGGATCTGGCGCACTCCTGTACCCGCTCCACGACAAGAGATTCCACCCGATCTGGAGATAGCAGAGGTTGACTCCTTCGACGACTCCTTTGGTGTCTTCTGGGACAGGATCCAGCACCGATTCCCCGTCATGGTGGTCAGGGATCCCGCCTACCTCAACTGGCGGTTCAGCGACGCGCCGACAAGAGAGTACATGACCTTCGCCGGCAAATCGGACGGGAAGATCCGAGGCTTTGCCGTCCTTCGCGTTGCGCCGCTGGGCCGCTTCTCGGCGGGCCTGATCGTGGACCTGGTGGTGGAGGCCAGCGCAGAGGGCCGCTTGGTGGGCCGCCTCCTGATCGACCAGGCGTGCTCCTACTCAAAGGAGCACGATTTGGACCTCGTCGCCAGCCTGGCCCTGCGCCACACTGATGAATTCCGACTTCTCCGGTCCAGGGGCTTCTGGGTATGTCCGAAATTCCTGCAGCCTCAGCCCTACCGTCTCGTTGTTCGCTGCCACGACGAGGAGGCCAGCCCTAGTCGCCTGGCCCATGATCTACGGAACTGGTTCGTCACGATGGGGGACTACGATGCAGTGTAGCCAGTCCCCCAGACTCCAACGACGGGGGTGACGCTCGAGGGGAAGACTGAGAGAAGAGCTAACCGGCATTTGTGAGACGAAGAAGGGAGACAACCATGCAGAGTGTGGGAGACTACCAAGTGCTGGCACACGTAGAGACGCCAGAGTTCAGCATGCTCCTCCTCAGTCTTGAAGAGAAAGACTACGTCGCTCCTCACTACCACGACCACAGCAAGCAGCTCTACGCCGTCCTTGAGGGAGTGGTCGAGGTCAGCCTAGGCGATCGCAGTTTCCGGCTCCGCCCCTATGGGACCACACACATCGAGAGGCAGACCGTTCACAACGTACGAGCTGTGGGCGGGCGAGCGCTAGTCGTCAGCATATGCACTCCGCCGCTGAACGTGGAGGACCAACATCCAGTCGAACAGAGCCCTGATATTTGCAGCGTCCCAGCGCTATCTGGGCGCTTTCAGCCAGTTGGATGACCTGATCATTTGGACATCTCCGGCTCGTTCCGCCGGATCTAGTAAGGAGGACTAGAGTGTCAAGCATAGCCCCTTCGGAGCAGCTGTACAGGCCGAACCCGGCCTTCAGCCGTGAAGCGCACATCGAGTCCATGGACCGGTACCAAAAGCTGTACCGACGGTCGATGGAAGACCCCGAGGGTTTTTGGGGTGAGATCGCCGCCAGCGAACTGGAATGGGCCGGACGTTGGGAGAGAGTCCTTGAATGGGATCCGCCCTTCGCCCGCTGGTTCGTGGGCGGACGTCTAAGCGTTGCCGACAATTGCCTCGACCGCCATCTGCGGGCCGGCCGAGGGGACAAGATCGCCTACGTCTGGGAGGGCGAGCCCGGCGAAGTGCGCACTCTGACCTATCAGGAGCTACACGACGAGGTGTGCCGCTTTGCCAACGCCCTGCGTGAGCTGGGTGTGGGCCAGGGCGATCGGGTGGCCATCTACCTGCCGATGATCCTGGAACTGCCGATTGCCATGCTGGCCTGCGCCTCCATTGGAGCCATCCACAGTGTAATCTTCGGCGGTTTTAGCCCTGAGGCTCTGCGAGATCGGGTGAATGACGCGAAGGCTAAGGTGGTGGTCACCGCCGACGGCGGCTACCGCCGGGGCAAGGTCGTGCCTCTGAAGGCCAACGCCGACGAGGCGGTGAGCGAGGCTCCCTCGGTGGAGGCGGTGGTGGTTGTGCGCCGGATTGGTGAGGAGGTGCCCTTCCAACCGGGCCGCGATCACTGGTGGCACGAGCTGCGGGAAGAAGCATCGCCGGAGCACAGCCCGGTGGCGGTGGAGGCCACTGAGCCGCTGTTCATCCTGTACACCAGTGGCACCACTGGGAAGCCCAAGGGCGTCGTCCACTCCATCGGGGGCTACCTGACCATGGTCCACATCACAACCAAGTGGCTCTTCGATCTCAAGGATCAGGACATCTACTGGTGCAGTGCTGACATCGGCTGGGTCACCGGCCACACCTACATCGTCTACGGGCCCCTTTCGAACGGCGCCACCATCTTCATGTACGAGGGCGCTCCCGACTGGCCGGCCCGCGACCGCTTCTGGGAGATGATCGAGCGGCACCGCATCACCATCTTCTACACTGCCCCCACCGCCATCCGCGCCTTCATGGCCTGGGGTGACGAGGAGCCAGCCAAGCATAACCTGAGCAGCCTGCGCCTCGTGGGCACTGTAGGCGAACCCATAAACCCTGAAGTCTGGCTCTGGTACCACCGTACCATCGGTGGTGATCGCTGCCCTATCGTCGACACCTGGTGGCAGACGGAGAGCGGGGCTGCCTTGATAAGCCCCTTACCGGGCGCCACTCCTCTCAAACCAGGGTCCTGCACCTTGCCCGTCCCCGGGGTGGACGCGGAGGTGGTGGACGGCAAGGGTAACCCGGTGCCGAGGGGCCAAACGGGCTTCCTGGTGATTCGGCGGCCCTGGCCGGGCATGCTCAGCACCCTCTACCGTGACCCGGAAAAGTACAAGGAGGCTTACTGGAGCCAGATCCCCGGCATGTACTTCAGCGGCGACGGTGCCCGCCGCGATGAGGACGGCTACTTCTGGATCCTGGGCCGTGTGGACGACGTTATCAACGTCAGCGGTCACCGGCTGGGCACCGCGGAGGTGGAGTCGGCGCTGGTGAGCCACGCGGCGGTGGCCGAGGCAGCGGTGGTGGGGTTCCCCCACTCGCTGAAGGGTGAGGGCATCTTCGCATTCGTGACCCTCACCAAGAGCGACGGGCGCTCTCCAAGCGATGCGCTGGCCGAGGAACTGCGTAGACACGTAACGCGCGAGATCGGGCCCATCGCCCGACCTGACGAGATCCGCTTCACCGATTTCTTGCCCAAGACCCGTAGCGGAAAGATCATGCGCCGCCTTCTGCGAGAGATCGCCAGTGGCACCTCCGCCCGTGGGGACACGACGACCTTGGAGGACGTTTCAGTCTTGGAGAAACTGCGGGCCGCCTAGAGAGCCAGCGGCGATGAGCCACGCAAAGCAGGCCATGGCCATCCTCCGTGGCCTGCTTTGCGTGTTCGGCACATCTGAGTTTCCAGGGGTCACTTCTTCCCACGAACGGACAACTACAGCTATAATCCGAATACGGTGCCCGGTACTAGAGAGGAGGAAGCCACGATGAGTCTATCCGCGGAAGACCTCAGCCAGCGACTGGAGGAGATGCGTCGGGAACTAGACCAACTCAAGAGCAGTGCCAGCATCGAGGTCAGGGAGAAGCTGGCCAACCCCGCTCCCCTTGGCCTGGCTGGCTTCGGCCTAACCACCTTCATCCTCAACTTCGTCAACGCTGACCTGGTTCCCAAGGACAGCATCGGCATGGTCCTGCCGGTGGGCCTCTTCTATGGAGGACTGGCCCAGTTTCTGGCTGGCATGTGGGAGATGAAGAAGAACAACACCTTCGGCTTCACCGCCTTCTCCTCCTTCGGCGCCTTCTGGATGGCGCTGGCCATCATGGTCATCCTGGAGGACACGGAGGTGGTAGCGCCGGTGTCCAAGAACGGCCTGACCGTTTTCCTCTGCGCCTGGGGCCTGTTCACCGCCTACATGACCATCGGCACGCTGAAGATCTCGCGCGCGCTTCAGGTGGTGTTCGCTACCCTGACGATCCTGTTCTTCCTGCTGGCCTGGGGCGAGCACAACGAGACGGTGATGAAGATCGCCGGCTGGGAAGGCATCTTCTGTGCCCTCTCAGCGCTCTACGCCTCGGCGGCGCAGGTGATCAACGAGACCTGGGGTCGCTACCTGCTGCCCCTAGGCCTGGTCAAGTCTTAGAAACGGGGAGGCAAAGAGAGATCACTGTATGGCCTCAGCGTTCCCAGGACTTCTTCGCCCCTATTCCTGATTGAATTCTTGAGCCGGCTCCTCGCTTCCTGACGGCTCGGTAGAATCCTCTGCCGGGCGCTAGGCTTCGCTACTTTCCTCCGGGCGGGAGTGTACTTCGCGCCGGGGGAGCGAGAGCAAGCCTGTGGGTCTGCACTCGGGACTTCGCGTGCAGATTGACGAGGTTGCTCACGCCTCACAGGCCTACGGGCCTCTCCCCCACCACGACATGATCCTCAGCAAGCAAGACGCTGATCTTATCCATGGCACCCTCCTCCAGCGCCTCCGCCACTGACTATTGCACCCTCCCTGCCAGTCGTCTCGGTCAGCAGGGCGGCGTAGGCAGAATGGCGTAGCCCGCTGCAAAAGGGACGTAGGAGATGTGCCTTTTCATAGGCATTTGCTCAGAACAGACCCACGTGCTTTCTCCAGGGCCAGATTAGGCCTTCGCTCGGATGGCACGCGCTTGGCAGAGGTATAGGCTGAAGTTGGGTCGAGGAGATTGGCCCGAAGAAGGTTGAGCAGACAGGAGGTGAGGGAGATGACAACGACAGCTTACCTGCTGATTAGAGCGTCGGAGGCTGTCCGGCACAACGGGTATCGCAAAGCGCTCGAGGACTTGTGGACCTTGCCTGAGGTCGAGTCCGTTGAGCCGGTCTCGGGCCTGTATGACTGTGTGGCCAGGGTCGAGGCGCCGATAAGGCTCATCTTTCTGGTCCACAAGATCATGGCGAAGAGCTGGGTGGAGCGTGTGCACGTCCTCAGGGTTGACGAGCCAGTCGCAACAGCCCCGGAGTCGGAGGAGGCTCGGACCGCCAGACTGATGCGCCAGCGCGAGATCATCAAGGCTTACCGTGCCGGCCTTCCGCGCCCGCCCGGACCAGAGCCAGAGCTCCATCCTGGCCATGCCGGTCCTGCTGGAGCGGAGAAGGCCTGGATGACGAGGCTGATGCGGCAGCGCGAGATCATCAAGGCTCACTACCAGAAGCGCCGCACCCCTGCCACGACGGCTCTGGTTTGCTAGGGGGTGGCCCGATGAAAGACAAGCGTTTCATCTACTACGGCGACCCGTGCACCGCTCGCCTGACGGACCCAGAGGTCAAGAGCTTCGAAGACGCCCAGAGGCGGGGACCCAAGCCGTGCCCGTTCCTTGACGAAAAGGGGAAGTGCTCGCCGCCTCGCTTCGGCTGCGTGGCGGTAGCCGGCGCCAGGATGGCCCGCTGCGTGCTCCAGTTCTACACACAGGCTAGCGAGGTGACTCTGGCCCTGGACAGGGACTTCTTCCGGCGGCGGGGCCCGCTCCCACCGAAGGACGTGGAGGCGTACATCGACACGGCGGAATACGGATACCGCCGCATCACCGACCCGGACTTGGTCGTGCGGCGCGTCTGGGAATACGCGCGCGCCGTTCTCGACCTGAAGAATGGAGAGCGGGTGCCGCGTATGCCAGGGCGCTTCGTGCCACCGGGAGAGGAGGTGCCTGCCGTCCTTCAGCGCGAGAGCGGAAACGGACGGACGAAAAGCAGAGCGAGGAGCAGCAACGGCCACCAGATAGCAGGCAACGGCCACAGCGTGGACGGCTATGAGTTCGTGGAGGAGATCGCTTCCGAACCCGGTGGCGAATGCATCCTCTGGTGCGCTCAGTGTGGTACATGCTCCGGCTCATGTCCCAACGTGCTGTGGATGGCCCATTCGCCTCGCAAGATCATCGCCCTGGCGCGCGCTGGCAAGCGAGAGGAGGTCCTGAGCAGCAACTCCATGTGGTGTTGCGCTACCTGTCATCTCTGCACCGTGCGCTGCCCCAGGGGTGTCGAGCTGCCTGAGCTGATGCACGTCCTGGAGTGCATGTCCACCCATGAGGGGCTAGCCAGCGGCAAAGTATCTACCCCCGCCATGTACAGGACATTGGCTAGTGCCGTGAAGGGGCAGGGCCGTGTGCACGAGCTCGGATTGATGGGCAAGTTCTTCCTGAGAACCAATCCTCTGGCCGCCCTGAGGATGGCGCCTGTAGGGCTGAAGCTGCTCCTGCACAGGCGCTTGCCTTTGAGGGCTGAAAAGATAGAAGGAACCGATCAGCTCAGAGCCATCGTGGAGGAGGCCCGGAAGGAAGCCCAGACGATAGGAGGTGGCAAATGAGCCAGTACTCCTACTTCCCAGGCTGCTCCTTGAAGTCCACCGCGGTCGCCTACGACCTGTCGGTGAGGGCGATCAGCGCTTCTCTGGGCATAGAGCTGATCGAGCTCGAGGACTGGAACTGCTGCGGCACCACAGCCTATAGCTCCATCGAGAGGCTCGAGTCCATTTGCGTCCCCTGCCGAAATCTGGCTCTGGCCGAGAAGAAGGGCCTGGACCTGGTGACGCCCTGCACCGCCTGCTTCCGCACCTTCGAAAGGGTGAACTCTCACCTCAGGCTCTACTCCTTCTTGAAGCCGAAGGTGGACAGGGTCCTGGCAGCGGCCGGCCTTGAGTATCACGGGAAGGTAAGGGTGCGGCATCTGGTAGACATCCTCCTCAACGATGTGGGCGTTGAGGCTATCGCATCCAAGGTAGTGCGCTCCCTCCACGGGCTCAAGGTGGCTCCCTATTACGGGTGTCTGCTGGTTCGGCCCAGAGTAGCTTTTGACGACCTGGAGAACCCTCAGTCCCTGGACGGGCTGCTAGAAAGCCTGGGAGCTGAGGTCGTACCCTTTCCGGACAAGGGTCGCTGCTGCGGAGGCTCTTTGGTCATATCCAACGTCGGCCTGGCCCTGAGCTTGATTGTGCGGATACTGGAGAGCGCTCACTCTAACGGCGCGGAGTGTATCGTCACTGTTTGTCCCTTGTGCCAGCTCAACCTGGATGCCTACCAGGGGATGATCAACAGCAGATTCGGAACCAAATACAAGCTTCCCATCATGTTCCTTACCCAGTTGTTGGGTACAGCCCTTGGAATGGATCCCAAGGCGCTGGGTTTCGAGAAGGCCATAGTGTCCGCGGAGAAGGCGTTGGCGGGTCATTTGCGGGAGAGCGCGCGATGAAACCAAGGATCGGCGTCTACATCTGCCATTGCGGGGCAAACATCGCCGCCACTGTGGATGTTGAAGCGGTGACCGACTATGCCCAAGGGCTCGACTCGGTGGTTGTGGCCCGAAACTACAAGTTCACCTGCTCCGAGCCAGGGCAGAGCATGATTAAGGAGGATATTGAGAACCTCCAGCTTGATCGGGTTGTGGTGGCTGCCTGCTCGCCCCAGATGCACGAGCCCACCTTCCGCCGGGTCTGCGAAGAAGCGGGGATCAACCGTTATCTCTTCCAGATGGCCAACATTCGCGAGCAGTGCTCGTGGGTGGTTCATGACAAGGAGCAGGCGACCAAGAAGGCCAAGGCTTTGGTAAGTTCCGCCGTCAGGCGCGTTGCTCTCCAGGAACCGCTGGAGGTCAAGACGGTGCCCGTCACCCGCTGTGCTCTAGTCGTAGGAGGGGGCATCGCTGGTATTCAGGCCGCCCTGGACATCGCCGACGCTGGCTACAAGGTCTACCTGGCAGAGCGAGAGCCCTCGATCGGCGGGCACATGATCCAGTTGGACAAGACCTTC
The DNA here is from genome assembly GCA_020356025.1 of Dehalococcoidia bacterium. Lineage (GTDB taxonomy): Bacteria > Chloroflexota > Dehalococcoidia > SM23-28-2 > SM23-28-2 > SM23-28-2. Next base: position 1,707,206 of record CP070630.1, read on the forward strand.
CCTACCCTGGACTGCTCGGCCTGCATTCTCACCCCCAAAATGGCTCAGGCTGGCTCCCATCCCAACATCGAGCTCATGACCTACAGCGAGGTGGCGGAGGTGTCGGGTTATGTGGGGAACTTCAAAGTGAAGATCAGAAAGAAGCCTCGCTATGTGGACGAGAGCAAATGCACCGGCTGCGGCGTCTGCCAAGAGAGGTGCCCCTGGACGACTGACAGTGAATTCGATGTAGGCTTGGGGAAGCGCAAGTCCATCTACACTCCCTTCCCTCAGGCGGTGCCGAACGTCCCCGTGATCGACACGGAGCACTGCGTCTACTTCCAGAAGGGCACCTGTCGGGCCTGCGAGAAGTTCTGCGAAGCCAAGGCCATCGATTTCGAACAGACCGAGGAGCTTGTCGAGGTAGAGGTCGGGGCCATAATCGTGGCGACAGGCTACGATCCGTTCGACCCTTCCTCCATCTATCAGTACGGCTACAAGCGGCTGGACAACGTTATTACCGGTCTTGAGTTCGAGCGTCTGTGCAATGCCGCCGGGCCCACGGGCGGCCGCATCGCATTGAACGGCGGTCCGGAGCCGCAAAGTGTCGCCATCATACATTGTGTCGGCAGTCGCAACCAGAACTATCACGAGTACTGCTCCAGAGTTTGCTGCATGTACTCCATGAAGTTCGCTCACTTGGTAAGGGAAAAGACGGGAGCAAAGGTGTACGAGTTCTACACCGACCTAAAGAGCTCCGGCAAGGGCTATGAAGAGTTCTACAACCGGGTCATGAATGAGGGAGTCATGTTTGTTCGCAGTCGCCCTCCTGAGGTGTCCTCTGAGAATGGAAAGCTGATCGTCCAGTGCGAAGACACCTTGGCCGACTGCCAGCGCCGCGTCCCTGTCGACATGGTCATCCTGAGCACGGCCCTCCAGCCGCGGGCGGATGCAGGAGAGGTGGCGAGGCTATTCTCCCTGAGTCGAAGCGCCGACGGTTTCTTCTTGGAGAAGCACCCTAAGCTGGCTCCGGTAGCCACCATGACCGACGGCATCTTCCTCGCTGGCTGCGCTCAGGGCCCCAAGGACATCCCCGACACGGTAGCCCAAGCCTCGGCAGCGGCCGCAGCGGTCTTGTCCATGATCGCCAGAGGCACAATCGAGGTTGAGGCGGCAACTTCTGTTGTGGACGAGGAGTTCTGCTCCGGCTGCAAGACCTGCGTCTCCCTCTGCCCCTACAACGCCATCTCCCTCTTGGAGGACAAGAGAGTGGCGGAGATCAACGATGTCTTGTGCAAGGGCTGCGGGGTCTGCGTTGCTGCCTGTCCAGCGGGAGCGATCACCGGCCGCCACTTCACTGACAAGCAGATCTTTGCCGAGATCGAAGGCCTGCTGGCGGACACAAAGCCGCCCTTGGTGGCTGTCTAGGGCGAAAGGAGGCAAGAATGGTCACACTCGTTGATCGAGCCGCGCAGGTGTAGCGCGCCACTCTTGCCCAGCTACGTACCGTGCCTAGTCAGACGTTCCGCCTGGTGTCGAGGCCGGGGGATGGCTTCGGCCTCGGCCCGGATCAGCAGCGAGTAGGCGACGTGGTGGTCACAGCTAATGGCGAGAAGATACTGCTGATGGCTCCTGACATAGTGGAGGCCTTGGGCGAGGCGACGATCGATGTCGAGGACACAGAAAAGGGACGAAGGGTGATCATCTCCCGCTGTACGGGCGTGTCCCGGGGATCCATCTCGTAGCTGCGGGGCGCTCTTGCACGGAGTGTGGACGATGTGGGAGTACGCTCAGGAACGACGGGGAGCATCCCGGTTCCCGATACAGACACGCACCTTCACCTTGCTGCAGGGAAGCTGTGGCGACTGAATGCCAAGATAAATGTGCCAGCGCGATTTCGGGCGTTCTAGCCGGTCCTAGCAGGAGTTTGCGCCGCTGGAGGGCCGGGTGGGATTCGAACCCACGACTCCCGCATTAGAAGTCCGGGATTCTTCCGCTGAGCTGGCAACTCGACGGCTTCAAGAAGCGCCAGCGGATGTACGAGATTGTGTAGCGGTAGACCAAGCGAGTCCCGACGACCTGCCCACAAAGCACGAGACCGCCCCTCGGGGTCGCCAGAGCTTATGTTCTTATCTCCTTCTACTCACGTTCTGAACCGCCGCGTATTGCCCCTGCTCTCCCACTGCTAATACCTTTCCAACCATCCTCTCACTGATCGCCTGCCTGTCGAAGTCCAGCGGGGTGTCCGCAGATTTTTCCTTTGCCGACCCCGCGGGTGCGAGTAGCATGGGAGCGCCTTGATGCCTTCGAAAGGTTCTGGCATGATGCGAGCGCTGACCTGGGAAAGGGTGTCAAGCCATCAAGCGCTCAACCGTTGCGGTATTCCTCCTCGCGGCTATCAGCGTGGCTGCCGTGCTGGTTGTCAAGTTCGCCTTGCTCGGTTCCCCGCCTGCCCAAGCCTCTTTCACCACCCTCTCCGTGATATCGGGCACGGTGGAGGTTCAGGATGAGGGCAAAGGCGATTTTCGGCTGGCCGAGGACGGCGAGACCCTGGACATCGGGGATACTGTGCGCACCGGGCCGGACTCCCGCGCCCTGATCACCTTCTTGGAGGGCAGCACCCTGGAGATGGAGCCGGAGACGGAGGTGACCCTGGAGACGCTGGAGGGAGAAGACAAAGGAGGCTTCTTCACCAGAATCGGGCAGTCGATTGGCGTAACCTGGCATCGGGTGGTGGAATTCACAGACCCTCGCTCCGCCTATGCGGTGGAAACGCCAGCTACCATTGTTGGCGTACGGGGCTCCCTCTTTCAGATCGAGGTGGAGGCCGACGGGACTACTACCCCGGATGTCCTTAAGGGGCGGCTGGCTGTAAGAGCGCAAGGCATCACGAAGATGGTAGGACCCGGCATGCGTACGCGAGTCCGGCCGGGGCAGCCGCCTCAAGATCCTTTCGCCCTGCCGCCACCGCCGAGCACGTTGGAGCTGAGGCTCAGTTCGGCTGCCCTTCTGCTGGTGGTAACCCCGCTGACGACCGCGGCCGGCCTAGCGCCCCCAGGCTATCCTATCAACCAAGAGCCAGGGGCCACCATAACCCAGCCGCCCGAGGAGCCTCAGGTGGTGCTGCTGCGGCGAGTGGTCGATGGCACGTACGAAGCGTTCCTCCACGGCATAGCGCGTGGCAACTACGAGCTAGAGGTGATAGGTCGTGCGGACGACAGCATAGTATGCCAGCGACGCATCGAGGGGGCCATCGAGGAGGAAGAGAAATGGGTGGTATCCATTGGCATCGATGAGGAGGAGGGACGCATACTGGAGTGTACTATTGGCGACCCCAAGCCCGCGACCCAGGGGCCAAGGGCCGTCCTTCCGCAGCGGGAGCGTCTGCTAGCCCGCCTCCCGCCGATGCCCACACCCAAAGGAACGACGATGCATCGCTATGAACCGCCAGCTACGTTTCCCGACCCTGCCACTCTCCCGATGGTCGACTGCTGGACAGGGTCCTTGTCAACGATGCACGCCAACGGTTTCAGGTGCAGCCTGGGTAACACTATCCACGACCCCTGCTTCTTGAGCACTGAGGCTATGATTCTGACCTGCCCTGACGACCCTCGTGATGAGAGTACGACCATCTTCGCTCGATGGGGAGGAGAGGACGACCCTGCTGATGTGCGCGGGCCAGTTGGAGAAGAATTCCCTTGGTTTCTGGTACTTGATGCGCCAGGAGATCCCCTCTGCCACTTAGTAACTGGCGCGACTGGTGGGCTGCCCGGCGGAAGAAGGGCGGATTTCGCTTGCTCTGGCGGAATCGACTGGTGCGTCTCCCCGGAACCTACTGCCTCAGGAGACCTGGTAGTCGATTGTTACCCAGGCGTCCGTGCTGACTGGAGTGAAGAAGAGATGTTGACCGTGGAGATCGCCTACACTGTTGCTGAGGCTTGGTACTAGGAAGGCAAACACTGGGGGCCGTTCCCCCACGGTCCGGGTTCCTCCGCCTGGGCCGCCCAACTCCTTGCCAGCCCTCGCGCCTGTGGGTAGGATAGGGCTACCTCGATTGTCCAGCATGCCGAGAACAAGGGGATGAAGAAAAGGCCTGATGCAGCCGTGCGAAAGCCAGGCAAGTTCTGGCCGGTCTTCTTCTCCAGCGCCAGCTGGTGAGGGGTGTCATCGCTGGTGCTCTCAAAGGCTAGCGGGGAGAGATAGCTATGAAAAAGGTCCTGATCTCCTTAGTGCTGCTCATTGTTGCAGCAAGCGTGGCCGCCTGTGGTGGCGAAGGGGAAGGAGAGCCAGCAGACGGAGACGGTTCGACACCAACGGCGGGGCTGGTGGAGATCACCTTCTGGCACTCCGAGGTCGCCAGCAACCTGGATGCCATCCAGTCACTGGCGCGCCGCTTCAACTCCGAGCAGGACGAGGTTCGGGTGAAGACGGCCTTTCAGGGAAACGACACGGAAGCGATGCTCAAGCTCACGGCCTTTCTGGGCTCGGGAGACGTGCCAGCCCTCATCTACCTGGCCGAGGTCGACACCCAGAAGCTCGTCGACAGCGGGGCCGCAAGGCCGGTGCAGGACTTCATCGACCGTGAGGACTACGACCTTTCGGATTTCGATGAGAAATCCATACAGTACTACACCGTGGACGGCCAGCTCTACGGGATGCCCTTCGGCATTGTCGTCCCTCTGCTGTACTACAACAAGCTGGATTTCAGCGAGGTGGGGCTCGATCCCGAGCAGCCACCGAAGGATCTGGAGGAGGTGCGAGAACTTTCCCAGAAGCTGGTGAAGCGGGACGACCACGGCAACATCCTCCGCGCCGGTATCGCCCTTGACATGAACCCCTGGTACCTTGACGTGGCCCTGGCTGAGCACGGCGACCTCTATGTGAACAACGGCAACGGCCGCGAAGGACGAGCCACGGAGGTCGTCTTCGACGGCACGACAGGGCAGGACTTCTTCCGGTGGTGGCACGAAATGATCGAGGAAGGGCTAGCGATCAACGTCGGTCGCAACCCCTCCCAGGCCGACGCCCTCCTGGCAATGGGGGTCGGCCGAGCCACCATGAGCTTGAGCGCCTCATCAGCCCTCCGTTCGGTGGTGGACGTTCTGGAGCGCGGGGAGTTGAACCTGGAGCCGGGAGTGGTCAATCTGCCCGGCGTCCCTGGCGGGACAGGCCTGCCGGGGGTATACGGCCGGAGCCTCTGGATCCTGACGGGCCGCCCCGAGGAGGAGCAGGAGGCGGCCTGGAAGTTCGTCAAGTGGCTTCTGGAACCCGAGCAGCAGGCGGAATGGTTCGCCGGCAGCGGCTACCTACCAGTGCGAGTCTCTGCCTACGACCTGCCGGCGGCCCAGAGCGCCATAGCCGAGTATCCGCTCTTTAGCCTCCCCGTCGATCTCTTCCTGGAGGCGCCGTCGACGCAGGAGTCCCTCGGCCCGCTCCTCGGCCCTATGCGAGACGTGCGAGAGGTCGTCGCCACCGCTATGGAGGAGACGGTGGTGGGCTCCAGAGACCCCATCGAGGCCCTCGATGATGCGGCGGCCGAAGCCAATGACATCATAGAGGACTACAACCGCCGCCTGAGCGAGTAGCTGAGGGAGAACCCCTTTCGGCGCACCTCGTCGGACTAGTCGGTCATCTCCTCCGGACGCACCTCGCGCCCCTCTCGCGCCGAGCGGTGCGCCGCCAGCGAGAACTGAAGGATCTCCCGCGCCTCGCTGCCGGTGAGGGAGCAGTGGCGTCCCTCCCTGATGGCGGCGAGAAAGTCTCGACCGGCGTGGACAAAGCTCACGCCCCAGTCAGACTCCAGCGTGTCGAAGGACCTTGTCTCGCCATCGCGATAGAGCACCAGTGGCGGCCCTTCCAGCATCATCCCTGAACAGCGGTTGATCCAGATCACGCCCTTGCTGCCGGTGATCTCCACCCACTCATCGCTGGCGTAGTATTTGGAGCGTATCATCAACTCTGGCGAGCCCACCGTCTCCCAGGAGCCGTAGCGCATGCTCTCGCGGTGCTTCCAGATGATCACGGCCGGGAAATCGGATGCCAGCGCTCGCCCCATCTCCCGCCACTCGATCCAGGCAAAGACCTTCTCCACCGGCCCGAGGAAATACATCACTATGGAGAAGATGTGGTAGCCGTGGTCGAAGATGGCTGGCCCACCGCCGCATTCGGTCTCAGTGAAACGCCAGCGCCAGGCCTCAGCAGAGACAGGCCAGCCGAACTGAGGCGAGCCATAGATGACCTTCACCCGAATGGACAGAGGCTCGCCGATTGCCCCCTCGTCCAGCAGTTCCTTCGCCTTGACGAAGGGGGGATAGTAGCGGAAGTTCTCGCAGACCCGAAACAGCTTGCCCGAGCGCTGGGCGGCGGCGATCATGGCGTCGGCCTCGCTGAGGTTGATGGCCATTGGCTTCTGGAGGGAGACGTGTTTGCCTGCCTCCAGGGCGGCGATAGTCATCTCGGCGTGGAGATGGTGCGGCGTGAGGATTTCCACCGCGTCCACTGCCCCATCACGGAGAAGCTCGCGGTAGTCGTTGAACCACGTCTTCGCTCCCCACTCCTGCACTCGCTGGCGGGCCACCTCCTCCTGGCTATCGCAGACAGCGTAGATCTCCGCCTCCGGGTTGTCCCGATAGACGAGAGCGTGGAGATCAGCTATCCTTCCTGCCCCAACGAATCCTACCCGTAGCTTGTCCATGACGCCTCCCTAACGGAGTACAGCCCCTCGATCCGCCGAGCCCACCCGCTGTGCATAGAGGGCGAGGAAACCGTTGGCGAAAGGCGATTCCCGCCGCAGCCAGCGGCGCCGCCGCTCCTCTAGCGTGTTCGCGTTGACCAGCAAGTCGAGCCTGCGCTGGGGGATGTCGATCTCGATGAGATCGCCGTCCTGCACCAGGCCGATAGGGCCACCGTCGTAGGCCTCTGGCGCCACGTGGCCAATGCAGGGGCCGCGAGTCGCCCCTGAGAAGCGCCCATCGGTGACCATAGCCACGCTTTCGGCCAGGCCCATGCCCACGATCAGGGCAGCGGGAATAGACAACTCTCTCATGCCCGGCCCACCCCTGGGGCCTTCGTTGCGAACGACTAGGACATCGCCAGGCCGCACCTCCTGCGCCAGCAACCTGTCGCGCAGGTCTTCCTCGCTCTCGAAGACGCGCGCCGGGCCACGGTGACGCATCATCCGCGGCTCCACGCCGCTTTGCTTGACCACCGCCCCTGCCGGTGCCAGCGAGCCGTGAAGGATGGCGATGCCGCCTTCCGGGGCCAGGGGCTCCTCCAGCGGCCGCAGGACGTCTGGAGGGCTGTCGCCAGCGCCGGCGGCGATCTGACTGATAGTCTGGCCGCTAACGCTGGGCAGGTCGCCATCCAGCAAGCGTACCAGCCGACTCAGCACTGCCGGCACGCCGCCCGCTTCATGCAGGTCGACCACCGTCAGGGGAGAGGCTGGTTTGAACTTCCCCAGCAGGGGAACCTGCCGCCCGATCTCGTCGAAGGCCCGGAGGTCGAGTTCAAGGCCCAGTTCCTCCGCCAGCGCCAGCAAGTGCAGCACGGCATTGGTTGAGCCACCGATGGCCTGCAAGACCCTTACCGCGTTCGCCAGAGCACCCTGGCTGACGATCTGCCTGAAGCGCAGATCCTCCTGCCACAACTCCATGATGCGGCGGCCGGTGGCGCGAGCGAGTTCGAGGCGTTCAGGTGCCACAGCGGGCAGGGTGCCGCAGCCAGGCAAGGACAGGCCCATGGCCTCCACCAGACAGTCCATTGTATTGGCCGTCCCCATGAAGGCGCAGGCCCCGGGCCCGCCGCAGGCATTGCACTCCAGCAAGTGGAACTCCTCCTCGCTTATCTTGCCAGTCTGGCGCTGGCCCATCGCCTCCTTGACATCGCTCGGAACGACCGCTCGCCCCTCCTTGTACCAGGGAAGCATAGGTCCGCCGGTCAGGAAGATAGTGGGCAGGTCGACCCGCGCGGCCGCCATCAGCATAGCGGGGACAATCTTGTCGCAGGTGCCCAGCATGACTGCGGCGTCGAAGAGATGAGCCTCGATCATCAGCTCGATGGAGGCGGCGATGACGTCTCTGAGGGGTAAGACGTAATGCATGCCGGGCCCCTGAGCAATGCCGTCGCAGGGGGCGGCGGTGTTGAACTCGACCGGCATGCCGCCCGCCTGCCGCACCCCCTCCTTCACCGCCGTCGCCAGGTCGCGCAGGTGGTAGTGGCCAGGCGTCGTCTCACTCCACGAGTTGACGATGGCGACGGTGGGCCCGGCAAAGTCTCGCTCGCCGAAGCCCATGGCCCGATAGAGCGTGCGCGGGTAAGCGCCCGTGAGGCCCTCCAGAAGGCCTCTGCTACCACTCCTCTTGCCTCCACCCCTCAGCTCAGTCTCTCCTCCCTCCGCTCCCGCTCGTAGACCTCTCGCCGCTCTTTGAGGTAGGCGGGGACGGGCACATCCCACCAGCCAGTCACCAGTCCGCCGGAGTAAGGGTACTCGCGGTTGACCATCACCTCGATAAGGCTGGGGAGACCCGACTGGAAGGCGCGGGCCAAGGCTGGGCCTACCTCTTCCCCCACCTGAATGCGCTCACTGTGGCAGCCAAAGGCGGCGGCGATATCGGCGAAGTTGGGGCTGTAGGGCTCGCCCTCCCGCAGGAACTCGGTGGCCAGCACCCGCTCCGGCCCCAGACTGGAGATCTGGAGGTCGCGAATGGACTGCCAGCCGATGTTGTTCAGCACAGCGATGACCACCGGCACCTTGTACTGAACGGCGGTGGCCAGCTCCTGCATGGTCATCATGAAGTCGCCATCGCCTACCACGCCTACCACCTGGCGGTCGGGCGCTGCCAGCTTAGCGCCGATGGCGGCGGGCAAGGTGAATCCCATGGTGGAGAAACCGGCGGAGGTCACGTTGCTGCGCGGCTGGTAGAAGGCGAACTCCTGCAGAACCTGAGCCTGGGGATGACCGGCGGAGGTGACGACGATAGCGTCTCGCTCCAGGAAGGCCCGCAGCTCGCAGATGAAGCGCGAGATGGTGACCGGCACCCTCTCGGAGTCGCGGAAGGGACTCAGTTCCCGCAGCCAATCTTCCTTGACTCGCTGCATCTCCTCGAAGTAAGGACTGCTCTCATACTCTCGCTTGGGGGCGTGCGCTCGTGCTTCTTCCACCAGTTGCTGCAGAACAGCGCGCGCATCGCCCACCAGCCCGATGGCAGCCGGATAGTTCTTCCCTATCTCGCCGGGGTCGATGTCCACGTGGATGAGCTGAGTGGGCGGGATGGCGAAGCTGATGCCCTGGCGGAAGGAAGAGGTAGTCTCATCGGCGAAACGGCAACCCACCGCCAGGAGTACATCGGCCGAGCGGGCCAGATGGTTGCCACAGGTAGTGCCCTTGGAGCCGGCATGCCAACCGTACAGGGGGTGATCCTCGGGGAAGCTGCTCTTGCCGGCGAAGGTGGTGATGACGGCCGCTCCCAGATGCTCGGCCAGAGCCTGCAACGGCTCCGACGCCTCGGCAGCGAGAACGCCGCCGCCAGCCAGGATCAGCGGGCGCTTCGCGGCCAGCAGCAATTCGGCAGCCCGCCGCACGTCTGCTGGGTCAGCGCCCGTCGGGTTGGGCATCTCCGTCGTCGCTGACGTCAGCTCAACCTCAGCCGCCTCCGCCTGAACATCCATGGGCAGCGAGACGACAACCGGGCCGCGACGACCGGTCAGCATCTGCCCGAAGGCGCGGTTCATGACCTGGGGAAGCTGCTCCACCCGGTTGACCTGCCAGTAGCGCTTGGTAACCGGCTCGAAGATGCGAGCCAGGTTGGCCCAGTGCTGCCGCTCTACTTCCTGGAGGACACCACGGCCAAACATATACGTGTGTACATCGCCGCAGAGAACGAGAACTGGAGTGGAATCGACGAAGGCGGTAGCCAGCCCGACCACTGTGTTGGCCGCCCCCGGGCCGATGGAGGTGAACACAGCCAGAGGCTGCCCGCTCACTCGATAGAAGCCGTCGGCCAGATGTGCGGCGCTCTGCTCGTGACGAACCTGGATGACCCCTATCTGCCCCTCGCGCGATTTGAAGGCGTCAAGCAGGCCCAGGCAGCCGTGGCCGGGGATCCCCACCAGATAAGGAACGCCCCTGCCAATAAGATGCTCGGCGACGATCTCCCCGCCCGTCAGGAACATAGTGACACGCCTCCTCCGAATGTGTTCAGAATAATACCCGCAGCTTGCGCTGGCAACCTATCTCCTTACAGCCCAAAGTGTTCGCCCATTCTCTCCCAATAGCGCTGTCTTCTTCCCTTGCCAACCCTCGCAGCTGCGATTAGGATGGGGGGAGTAGAGGACACCGAGTACGGAGGTGGCGCAATGAGAATAGCAAGCGTGGGCATGACCCTGCTCGTTGGCATCTGCCTGGCCCTGCTGGTGGTACTGGCGGTGGCTTGTGAGGAGGAAGAGGAGGCGACTCCCACCCCCGGGGGCTCGCCGACGGCCACGGCAACCGAAACGCCCGCCGACACGCCCGCGGCCACGCCAGCGGGCACTCCTGCCCCGGCTGGGGATGTCCCGGGCATCACGGACACGGAGATAGTCCTGGGAGCTCACCTCATCCTCGGCGGGGTTTTCGGCGCCGCCTTCCGCATGATCCCCGACGCTACAGAAGCCTACTTCAAGTACATCAACGACACCCAAGGGGGCGTCTGCGGCCGCGAGATCGTCTACAAGATGGAGGACAACAACAACGACGCCGCACAGGGCCTCGAGGCCGTACGCAAGCTGATAGAGCGAGACCAAGTCTTCGCCCTGGTCGGCTCTCTGGGCGACGACTCTGAGGCCGCCGCCTGGGACTACATCAATGAGAAGGGCGTGCCTGACATCTTCCTCTCGTCGGGAGTCCACCAATTCGGCATCGACCCTGAGGGTCATCCCTTGACCGTCACGTTGATCCCCAGCTACACCGTCGAGGGGACCTTCTTCGGTGAGTACATCTCCGAGAACCTGCCCGGCGAGAAAGTGGCCGTGCTCTACGAGAACGGCCCTCAGGGCTGGGACGAGCTAGCAGGCCTCAAGCTGGGACTCGACCCCGACAAGAACGAACTGGTCACCGAGCAGAGCTTCGAGCTCACAGCCCTCTCTATCAGGTCCCAGGTGGCTAACATGGCGAACTCTGACGCCACCGTGGCCGTCTATCTCTGCGGCCCCGGCTGGGTTGGCCAAGGCATCAAGGAAGCAAATCGCCTGGGCTGGCATCCTCAAGTCTTCATGAGCTACACCTCCGCAGACGATATCATGTTCCAGTTCGTCTCGCCCGACCTTCTGGAGGGAGCCATCACCTTCCAGGCCTTCAAGCTGGCGACGATGAGGGACGACCCGGCAGTGGCCAGCCACTATGACCTCATGAAAGACTACGGCGGACCCGCGCCCTCTAACTTCACCATCTATGCCCAGTTGGTAGGTGAACTGACGGTGGAAGCCCTCAGCAGAACCTGCGACAACCTGACCCGAGAGGGCTTGATGGACGCCGTTGAGTCCATCAAGGACTGGCACACCGACCTGCTCCTCGACGAGGTCAACATCACCTTCAGCGACACCGATCACATCGGCCTCCAGACCGGCAGGATGCTGGAGGTTGTCGTGGAGGATGGAAAGGCCGGGTTCGAGTACTTCGGCCCGCTATACGTGTTCGAGGACTAAGGATCAGCGACGCCTGGCGCTGGAGACACACCCGGCCGTGACGGGCTCATCACTCTGCGCGAGGCCATGATGCTGACCACGGGCGACCTCTCCCCCATCTCGAAGGGAGAGAATCAAGTATCATCATGCGGCGCCAGCACCTAGTTACAACGCAACCGGGTCTCGATCTCTCCGTAGGTTGCGCTAGGGTGCGGGTCTCCCTTCGTCGCAGTTCATCGTGGGTTTAGCGGGCCGCAGGTGATAGGATGAAGGGAGACCTGGCGAGCGCGTTGCGAGCGCTGCCACAAAGAAGGAGCACGAGATGGAACTTCCAGTGACCGGCAAACCCCACAAACAACTGGCAGAGGAGATGGAAGCCCTGACATCCCTCGACGTCGACTGGCGAAGCGGCAAGATCTGGAGTTTCGTATACTTCGCCGGCGATGACGTCGCCCAGGTGCTCAAAGACGCCTACACCACATTCTTCTACACGAACGGACTCAGCCCCATGGCCTTCCGCAGTCTTAAGAAGTTCGAGTCGGAGGTCGTCGCCATGACCGCCAACCTCCTGGGCTGCAGCGAGGCCGTCGGCAACATGACGTCAGGCGGCACCGAGAGCATCCTCATGGCCGTTAAGGCGGCCAGGGATTGGGCTCGCGCCGAGCGCCCTCAGATAACCGCCCCGGAGATGATCCTCCCTGTTACCGCCCACCCGGCCCATGACAAGGCAGGTCACTACCTGGGCGTGAAGCCGGTTCACATCCCTGTGCGGGATGACTTGCGGGCCGATGTGGATGCCGCCCAAGCAGCGATGACAGACAGCACCATCCTCGTCGTCGGATCGGCCCCCTGCTATCCCTGTGGGGTCATCGACCCCATCCCTGAGCTGGCGGCTCTAGCCAAGGACAAGGGCATCTGCTGTCATGTGGACGCCTGCCTGGGCGGGTTTCTCCTGCCCTTCCTTCGCCGCTTAGAGTACCCGGTGCCGCCCTTCGACTTCAGCGTTCCGGGCGTCACGTCCATATCGGCGGACCTGCACAAGTTCGGCTTCTCCGTGCGGGGCACATCGACCATACTGTACCGTGACAGGAACCTCCGCAGATACCAGTTCTTCAGCCAGGCGGACTGGCCCGGCGGCCTATACGGCTCCCCGACGATGACCGGGAGCCGACCAGGTGCCGCCATCGCCGCCTCCTGGGCCCTCCTGAACTACCTCGGGGAAGAGGGCTACATGCGGTTAGCACGCATCATCATGGACACCGCTCAGGCCCTGATCGACGGCATCAACGCCATACCAGGCCTACAGATCCGAGGCAAGCCAGACATGAGTGTTCTCTCGTTCGACTCCGACGACCTGAACATCTACGCCCTGGCCGAGGCCATGGAGGCCCGGGGCTGGAATCTGGAGTTGCTGCAGAGGCCGCCCAGCCTGCACCTGGTGGTGACCCCGGCCCACAAGGAGGCCGTCGAGCCCTTCCTCGCCGATCTTGGGGAGGCGGCAGAAGAGGTAAGCTCCAAGAAGCCTGCCCCGACCGGCACCGCCGCTATGTATGGCGTACTCAGCACGCTGCCCGACCGAACCACAGTGCACAGCGCGATCCTGGATTTCATCGAGGGACTGACCCGGCCGGATCAGAGCTAGTGGTCGGAAGCCCGGCTGGTCAGCCGCGCGAAGTGTACTCGCTCTGCTGCCCCGCCGTACCCGCTGATCTGTACTCGGAGATCGTCGAATGACGCGATTGGCCGCCCTGCTGGGAGTGCTGAGCATCTCCTTCTCAGCCATCTTCGTCCGACTTGCCGACGTCTCCCCCTCCACCGTTGCCTTCTTCCGAGCCAGCTATGCGATCCCAGTCCTCTTTCTCATCTGGAGGCTCGGCCGCGGACAGGACTACCGGTCCACCAGGGACAGGCAGGTGGCGTTCGCGAGCGGGCTATTTCTAGCGATGGACTTGGCCTTCTGGCATCAGTCCATCCGCCTGATTGGGGCTGGACTCGCCACGGTTCTTGTCAGCATCCAGGTGGTCTTTGTGGGCCTGGCGGCGTGGGCTATGTACCGCGAACGCCCCACTGGGCTGGCCCTTTTCACCATCCCTATCATATTCGGGGGTGTCGCCCTTATGTCAGGCCTGGGCCGCCCTGACGCCTACGGAGACGACCCACTGGGAGGAGTGATCTTCGGGATATTCTCCGGAGTTGCCTATGCACTCTTTCTGTTGGTCTTTCGGGCCTCCAACCGCGGTCTCGCTCCTAGTGCGGGTCCGTTGCTAGATGCCACCGTAGGCGTCGTCGTCGGGTCACTCATCGCCGGCCTTATTGACCCCGATTTCGATCTTGGCCTCTCCTGGCCAGCCCACGGATGGCTGCTGTGTCTGGCACTCGTAGTTCAGGTGGGCGGCTGGCTATTCATCGCTGCTGCCCTCCCCCGACTGCCGGCCTTGGAGACGTCGGTGATGCTCCTCCTGCAACCGATGGCGACGGTGCTGTGGGCGACTCTGATCTTCGCCGTGAACCTCTCTCTGCTTCAGTGGGCTGGAGCAGCACTCGTCCTCGGCGGTATCGGTGCCCTGACCCTGCGAGGCAGCGTCGAGAGACCGGTACCCACGGGGTCGCCCTAGCGGCGGTAGCGGTCTCTTCCTTGTTGGCCCTCCACAGGAACGCATCGAAAAGGGTACGGCCTCACCTCTGAGCTACGGGCACATCAGCCGTCCCTGTTCCCCACGCAGGCCGTCGGCCCATCATCTGGACCAGCACGACGGCAGTGAAGGCAGCCAGCGCCAGTAGAAGAAAAGCAGGCCGATAGCTGTCCACCACATCGTAGACTGCACCAGCGAAGATCGGGCCAACAATGGCCCCCAGCATAGCCGTCGCCATGAGCACCCCCTGAATCCCACCAAAGGCCCGCAGCCCGAAGTATTCCGCCAGGACGGCCGGCAATAGGGGAGCAGCACCGCCCCAGCCAGGGGTGAACACGATCAGGAATATGACGGCCTGCCAAGGGCTGTGAATACCAGCGAAGATAAGGGTGCCCAGGCCCTGCAGGATCCAAGCCACCGCCAGCAGCCGACGCTTGCCTAGGTAGTCGGCCAGCCAGCCAAAGCCCAGTCTTCCTACCAGGCTGCCGAAGGGGATGCCCATCGCGATGACGGCAGCCCCTTCCTCTGTGAAGCCCCCCGATTCGTCAAGGTACGCTATCACGTGGATGACGATCGCGAAGCTGCCCACCCAGGCCAGAACCTGGGCGAAGGCCAGCAGCCAGAAGGAGCGCGTACGCAGCGCCTGGCCTACGGTAAGCCCCTGCGACTGCTCCGTGCTGCTGTGCCCACCTTCCCTCTCCACCGCCTCCGGCTGCGAGCTCGCCGATGTCTCGCCTGGGGTTGGAGGCTCACCGTCGGGCAGAAGGCCCACCTCCTCCGGCCGGTGGCGCACCGTCAAGGCCAGAGGAATGCAGATAGCCAACTGGCCGATGCTCAGGATCATTAGGCCGGTGCGCCACTCGAAGACAGCTATCAGCAAGACCGCCACCAGCACCATGATCCCGCTTGCTCCCTCGCCGGCGCTCACGATGCCCAGAGCGCGTCCCCGCCTCCTCTCGAACCAGTGAGCGATGGCTACTGTGCACACGGGCAGGCCGCCCAGGCTCATGCCGACGGCGATAATCGAGGCGGAGATGTAGAACTGCCACAGCGCCTGAATCTGGCTCATGACCAGAAAGCCACTACCCACTAGCGTCACGCCCGCCAGCAGCAGACGGCGCGCACCGACACGGTCCACTAGATAGCCGGCGACGGGCATCGTCAGCCCCGCCATAACTGCGGCGATGGAGGGGCCGGCGCCGATAGCCGCTCGCGACCAGCCAAACTCGTCTTCCAGAGGGTCGATCAAGGTGCTGAAGAGGTATAGCGGCGCGACACTGGCGATGAGTATGATGATGGCCGCGGCGATGACCACCCACCAGCCGTAGAAGAAAGGCACTGCTCTAACCAGCGCAGCAGTTCGCCGCTCCATGTCCCCAATCCTCCCTCGATAATACCGATTGCCCGTCCCTAGGCCAAATCGACCCTGGCTGCTGCCTTCCCCCAGAGGATTGAGACAGACCCACTACTCTGGCTTGGCCGTCTTGACAAGTCGGCCACTCTTGCGCATCATTGGAACGTTTCCAACCAAGCTTGGTGTGGACGGAGGCCGTCGATGCTCAGTCCCTATACGGTGCTCGATCTCACGGACGACCGTGGCGAGCTGGCAGCGATGGTGTTGGGCGACCTAGGTGCCGACGTCATCAAGATCGAGCCACCGCAGGGCTCATCCAGCCGACGAATGGGGCCATTCCTGGAGGACGCTCCCGAACCGGAGCGCAGCCTTCGATTCTTCGTCTTCAACCGTAACAAGCGCGGAATCACTCTCGACCTGACGACCGAGGCGGGCCGCAGTGTCCTCCTGCGCCTGCTGGAGAAGGCCGACTTCCTCATCGAATCGGCGCGGCCCGGCGAGATGGATGAACTGGGTCTGGGCTTCGACGCCCTACGTCAGGTCAACCCCCGCCTGATCTACGTCGCCATCACTGCCTTCGGCCAGGACGGGCCCCACGCCGACTTCGCCGCCAGCGACCTGACGCTGGCAGCCATGGGCGGATCCATGAGCCTTCAGGGCGACCCCGGCCGAGCGCCGGTGCGCATCACGGTGCCACAGGTGTGGCTCCAGGCCTCGGCGGAGGCGGCGGTGGCCGCCCTGACCGCACACGCCCGTATGCTGCGAACCAGCGAGGCTCAGTTCGTGGACGTCTGCGCTCAGACCGCCATGATCTGGACCATGCTAAACGCGATGGTCGCCCATGCCATCCAGGGCAGCGACTTCAACCGCGGGGGTTCCGCCCTCCAGCTTGGCACCATCACCTTGCCTCTGGTGTACGAGTGCGCTGACGGCCACGCCGTGCTGCTGCTCAACGGCGCCATGCTGGCCAAGATCATCCACTGGTTGGTGGAGGACGGCGTGGTACCCGAGGAGTGGATCGAGGGTGAGGAGTGGCGATGGTATGACGTTCGCGTGCTCCAGGAGCAGCCGGTTCACTACAGCCTTGAAGAGGTAATAGGCGCCTGTCAGCGCTACGCTCGACGCCACACCAAGCAGGAGTTGCTGGAGCGCGGGCTTCGGGAGGGCATCACCATAGCGCCCGTGAACACCGTGGAGGACGTGGCTCGCTTCCGTCATCTCGAGGAGCGCGGCTACTGGCTGATGGCGCCGCTGCCGGACGGCCGCCAGGTGCCTGTGTCTGGCATCTTCGCCCGCTTGAGCGAGACGCCGATGACGGTGCGCCGCTGGGCGCCCAAGCTGGGCGAGCACAACGAGGAGATCCTGGGCGGAACCCTGGGTCTATCCGCCCAGGAGATCGCCGCTGCCGTCGGTGCATCGGTGGCATAGGGGGATAGCTTTGTCGGAGCAACTGCCGTTTGATGGGCTAAAGGTCGCCGACTTCTCCTGGATCATGGTGGGGCCCACCACCGCCAAGTATCTGGCGGACCACGGCGCGACCGTCGTTCGGGTGGAGTCGGCGAGCCCGCCGGATCGCCTCCGCGCCGCTGGTCCCTACAAGGATGGAGTGCCCGGCACCAATCGCTCACAGTTCTTCGGCGACTTCAACACGTCCAAGCTCAGCCTATCCCTGAACCTGAAGAACCCGGCGGGCGTTGCCGTCGCCCGTCGCCTCATCACCTGGGCAGACGTCTACATCGAGAGCTTCACCCCCGGCACGGTGGACGATCTGGGCATCGGCTACGAGACGGCTCGCTCCCTCAACCCCTCCGTCATCATGGCCAGCAACTGCCTCATGGGCCAGAGCGGGCCCGCCGCCGCTTTCGCTGGCTACGGTTACCACGCCAGCGCCATCGCCGGCTTCTATGAAGTGACCGGCTGGCCAGATCTGCCTCCGGACGGCCCCTGGATGGCCTACACCGATACCATCGCTCCTCGCCTTCTGGCGGCTACCATCATGGCCGCCCTGGACCACCGCCGGAGAACGGGCCAGGGCCAGTACATCGATGCCGCTCAGGTAGAGATGGCCTTACATTTCCTAGCGCCCCAGATCGCCGACTTCAACGTCAGCGATCGGGTAGTGTCCCGAGACGGCAACCGGTCCGATACGATGGCTCCTCATGGCGCCTACCCCTGCAAGGACGACGACCAGTGGTGCGCCATAGCCGTCGAGAGCGATGAACAGTGGAATGCTCTGGGCCACGTCTTGGGAGATCCCGCCTGGGCCAGCGATGCCAGATTCCAGACAGCGGCTGGCCGTCTCCGCCACCAGGACGAGATCGATGGCCACCTCGGCGAATGGACCAGCGGCAAGTCAGCGCAGGAAGTGATGCATCTCCTCCAGTCCGTGGGCGTGCCGGCGGGCCTCGTGCAGCGAAGCAGCGACCTCCTGCAGGACCCCCAACTGGCCCACCGGCGCTTCTTCCGCTACATGGACCACCCGGAAATGGGGAACATCCCCTACAGCGGGCACCAGTTTCGCATCCGCAGTTACGATAGCGGGCCGCGCTTCCCTGCGCCGCTCCTGGGCCAGCACAACGAGCTGGTCCTGCGCGACATCTTGGGCATGACGGACGAGGAGATCGCAGAGGCGCTGGCAGCTGGGGGGATAGCCTAGTAGCGCCACAAGCTGCCACCCGAAAGGAAGGAACGACCCAAATGAGCAAGAACCTTGGTGTCTATCAGGAGATGGGCAGGAAGATCGAGCAGTATATCCGACCATCCACTTTTCCTCTCGCCGTGAAGACCATAGAATCGGGGTCCGAAATTCAGCCTGAATACAAGAGACCTTCGACGCACCTGAAGCTGCGGAACTTCGTGTGCCAGAATTTCAAGATGGCCCGAACATACGGCTGGACGATGGCGGTAACGGAGGAAGACACAAGTTGCAGAATCGCCCGTGCCATCTATGGCTGGGACCCAATGACAGAAGAGACAGCGAACTGGATGAACCTATTCAGTGTCGGCCTCTACGCAAAAGATATGGAGACTTCCGAGAAGACAATGAAGCATACCTATCGTTTGGACAACCGGTTCTGCGGTCTCGTGATTTCGCCTCTGGCCCGAACGAAAGTAGTCCCTGACGTAGTCCTAATCTACTGCCTCCCTGCTCAGGCGATGCGACTGATCCAGAGCTATCTGTATTGTGAAGGGGGCGTTCTTGAGTTTACCGCGGCAGGAAGAGTGGGCTCGTGCCACGAAGGCGTTGCGAAAACCATCCTGACCAACAAACCACAACTGGTCATTCTGGGCAACGGCGACCGCGTCTGGGGCGGCGCCCAGGATTCTGAAGTGTTGTTTTCCTGCCCTCACGACAAGCTTGAAGTCCTCATCGAAGGATTAGAGGCTACTCACGCGGCTGGCTTGCGCTATCCAATTCCCGCCTATATGAATTACGCTCCCGGCTTTCAAGCGTCCTTCGAAGAAAAAGCTAGGAAACGAACCGGAGGCACTCTCATCGAAGGGCAGTAAGAGTTAGCCGCTCGCCGTACCACGGCGACGGTGTTAGGATAGTGCCGCCGAGGTTGCCAAGCGCCAGCGCAAAGGAGCAGGGCTTATGCACTTTCGTTTCACGCCCGAAGAGGAAGCCTTCCGGCAGGAACTACGGGCCTGGCTAAGCGAAAACGTCCCACCGGACTGGGAAGGTGTCTTCCTAGAGGAGGAGGAAGAAGACTGGAAGCAAGGCCGTGCCTTCGTCAAGAAGCTATCCCAGAAGGGATGGGTGACCCCCGCTTGGCCCAAGGAGTACGGCGGCATGGAAGCTTCTCCCGCCCTGCAACTGGTCTACAACGAGGAGATGGGCTACCACCGGGCACCCATCGGCTCGATCATACAGGCCGTAGGCATCGTCGGGCCGGCCATTCTCTTCTTCGGCACCGAGCAGCAGAAGAACCAGCATCTGCCGCCCATCACCGCCGGCGATGTGGTGTGGAGCCAGGCCTTCTCAGAACCGGAGTCCGGCTCCGACCTGGCTTCGCTGAAGTGCCGCGCCGTCAAAGACGGCGACGACTGGGTCATCAACGGGGACAAGATCTGGACCAGCAACGCCCATCGCTCCGAGTGGTGCGCCGTGCTGGTCCGCACCGATCCGGCGGCGCCCAAGCATAAGGGCATCAGCTTCCTTCTCGTGGACATGCAGACGCCGGGGATCACCGTCCAGCCCATTGTCAACATGGCCAACATGCATAGCTTCAACCAGGTCTTCTTCGACGACGTGCGCGTCCCCAATAGCGCCCTCCTGGGTCCGGAGAACCAGGGCTGGTACGTCACCGCCATGACCCTGGACTACGAGCGCTCCAGCCTGGTGGCGGCTGGCGTGTCCCTGGCCAAGCGCGGCCTGGACGACCTCGTCGACTACTGCAGGGAGACGAAGGTCAACGGCAGAAGCCTGTTGGATAATCCGCTGGTGCGCCACAAGCTGTCGGAGATGGCCATCGAGATAGAGGTGGGCAAGTACATGGTCTATCGGGTGGTGTCTCTGCAGGCACGAAACGAGCCTGGCAGCATCGAGGCGGCCGTGTGCAAGCTGTACAACACCGAGATGAACGTCCGCATGACTAACAGTGGCATCGAGATCCTGGGGCTGTACGGGCAACTACAAAAGGACTCCAAGTGGGTGCGGATGATGGGGCGCTTCCAGAAATCATATCTGTACGCCATCGCCATGGTGGTGGGCGGTGGCACGAGCGAGATCCAGCGTAATATCATCGCCATGCGCGGCCTGGGCTTGCCGCGAGGGTGAATACCAGGTTCAAAGGCCATAACCCACCAGGCCGTGGGCCCTGATCCTATCCTCTCAGATAGTCTTCCAGCCTCTCGATTTCCCTATCGCCAAGCACACCGGACCGCCTCCTATATGGAAGCGAAAAGCCCCCGGCCTCCGGCTTCTCGCAAATCCGCGAAATCGGCGCGCTAAGTGGGTAAGGTCATCGGTTGGCGTCCTTCTACCCACCGCAGCCACCAGCCTACCAGCGGCCGATCCAGACACCCCTTCAGCACTAGGAAGGCAAGATCGCTTGTATCGCTGTAACGATTGCCTCTCCATTGCGTCCCTTATTCGAGAGAAAGCCGGGCCCTTCCGCCCACACCAGGCGGCTGGACCCCCGCATGCGCTACGACTTGGTGGCCAACACTATGGTGAAGACGGCTCTGACCCAGGAGAGGATCGTGGTCCATAATCCCGCCCTCTGGCGGCCCCTCATCGACATCAAGGACGTGGCCTCCGCCTATGTGCGGGCCCTAGACGCTCATCCTTCCCTGACAGGTGTGTTCAACATAGCCTACGACAACTTCACCATCGGCCGCCTGGCCGACGAGGTAGCATCCACACTGAGAGTCTACGCTGTCAACGTTCCCATCGAGATTCTGCGGCGGCAGGACCTCCGAAACTATCGCGTGTCCACTCAGAGGGCTCACGATGTCCTGGACTTCCGGGCTACCGTTTCTATGGAACAGAGCATCGAGCTCATGGTTCGCCATGCTCTGGAGGGTGATGCCACCGACTTCGATAACCCAATCTATACGAACGTGGAGTGGATGAAGCTGAAGATGGCTGAGGGCCGGATGGCCAACGCCGTCGCCTGATCGGGAGGTGAGAATCCCTTGCGTATATTGCTTACCGGCGCTGGCGGCCAGTTGGCTACCGACCTGGCCAAGACTCTTTCTCAGGAAGAGCTGATACCCCTCAGCCACGCCCAGCTCGACATCGTCGACACCACCCAGGTGAAAGCGGCTGTGAAGACGGCGCAACCAGACGTAGTCATCAATACAGCCGCCTTCCATCGTGTCGATGACTGCGAGACGGAGGTGGGACGAGCCATCGCAGTCAACGCCCATGGCGTGCGAAACCTGGCCCTGGCGTGTCAGCAAACAGGTGCCGCTCTTCTCCACTTGAGCACGGATCACGTCTTTGGTGGCAGTAAGGCTCAGCCCTACTCCGAGGAGGACATACCCCGACCGGTCAACATCTACGGCGTCTCCAAGCTCCTCGGCGAAGTCATGATCCGCCACATCCTGGATCGCTCCTATATCGTTCGCTCCTCGGGCCTCTTCGGGGTGGCCGGCGCTTCCGGCAAGGGGGGAAATTTCGTGCGGACGATGCTGCGGCTGGCCGGCGAAGGAGGCCCCATCCAGGTGGTGAATGACCAGTGCTTCAGCCCCACCTCTACAGCAGACCTGGCTAGCAAGATAGCCTGGCTCATCACGACCACCAACTATGGCATCTGGCACATCACCAACGCCGGCGAGGCCTCCTGGTACGACTTTGCAGCCAAGATCTTTCAGTTGGCCAACCTGAGACCGAACCTGTCCCCGACAACCACCGCCGATTTTGGCGCCAAAGCGCGGCGACCGTCCTACTCGGTCCTAGACCATGGCAGGCTACGCGCCCTCGGCGTCGATAACCTTCCCCCCTGGGAAGACGCCTTGAGCCGCTACCTGACGCAGATAGAAGTGGTGTCGCCAGTGTAGGACCAACTTACCCCAGCGAACCCGCCCCTATAACCTGGATACCATGTCCCCCTTTATGTCACGATCGTCCGCGGCCTCCTCAGCCTCCGTGGTCGCGTCGCCCCCCACCAGCGGTAGCCCCTCTCCCTTCTGCTCCTGACCAGCCTCTCACAAAACGGCCCCACAAGTCGCAATCGTTGAAGACATAACGAAACATTCCCTATCCTCGGGCGTCTTTATGTAGAGAGGCACGGCAAGCGCCCCTCGTGCGCTCGCCCGTGCTCTGCTTGGATCGCCACGATGGCAAGTACCTGGCGAACGGCAACCATCGTCGCTCTGGCGGCCTGCGCCGTCTTCTCGGCGGTAGGCTGGCAGCATGGCGCTGCCAGCCCGCTGGCTGTTGTCGATTTGGCTTCGGACGTCCCGACCTCCCACATCTTCGGTGTCCAGGTCGCCGACAAGATGGGCCAGTCCTTGGCAGCCGACGATTTCAACGGCGACGGCACAGACGACATTCTCATCAGTGCAGACGAGGCCGACGGCCCCGGCGACGAGCGGTTTGCGGCCGGCGAGGCCTACATCATCTTCGGCTCGTCCTCGCTGGCTGACGTCATCGACCTGGCCACCGGCGCGGCGGACGTGACTATCTACGGGGCAGAAGCCAACGACCACCTGGCCGAGGACGTGCTGGCCACCGGCGATTTCAACGACGATGGATTCGCCGACGCGCTGATCGCCGCCCGCTACGCCGACGGTCCCGGCAACAGTAGGTCAGACGCCGGCGAGGTCTACCTCGTCTTCGGTTCCGCCAGCATGGGCGGCTCCATCGACATCGCCTCCTCTCAGCAGGATGTCACCATTTACGGCGCCGACGCCGGCGACCACCTGGCCACCTCCGCCGCCGTCGGCGACGTGAACGGCGACGACAACGATGACATCATCCTGGGCATACGGGACGGCGATGGGCCAGCCAACGCCAGAAGCAACGCAGGCGAGGCCTACGTGATCTTCGGCTCCCCCACCCTCAGCGGCGTCATCGACCTCGCCGCCGGCGGGGCAGACCTGACCATCTACGGTACAAGGGCCAGCGACCACCTGGGCTTCTCAGTGGCCAGCGGTGACTTCAGCGGAGATGGCACCGCTGACATCCTCGTAACCGCCACCTGGGCCTACGGACCGGGAGATCCCCCGCGCCTCGCGGGCGAGGCCTACGTCGTCTTCGGCTCCCCCACCCTTTCCGGAACCATCGACATCGCCTCCTCCCAGCAGGATTTCACCATCTACGGCGTCGACCTCCAGGATGAACTCGGCAACACGGCCGCCGGCGACCTGAACGGCGACGGCGTCGACGACATCGTGTTGGTAGCGTGGCGTGGCGACGGGCCGCTAAACGCCCGGCCGACCGCCGGTGACGCCTACGCCATATTCGGCCCCATTGCCCAGGGCGGAGTCCTAGATCTCGCCTTGTCCGAACACGACCTGACGATCTACGGCGTCGACAGCGACGACAAGCTCGCTCAGTACGTCTACTCCCTGACCATAGGCGACTTCAACGCCGATGCCGTCGACGACATCCTGGTCGGCACTGCCGCGGCCGATGGCCCCAACAACAGCCGCAACCTGGCCGGCGAGTCTTATGTCATCTTCGGCCTGCCTGCCCTAGCAGGAACGATTGACCTTGCCTCGGCCGAGGAGATCGTCACTATCTACGGCGCCGCCGACGGCGACAAGCTTGGCTCAGTGGCTGCGGGCGACGTGAATGGTGATGGGATCGATGAGGTGCTGGTGGCGGCGCCTTACGCAGACGGAGTGGACAAGAGTAGGCTGGCCTGCGGCGAGGCCTATGTGATCCGCCTGGGCGACAGCGACGGCGACACTGATGGCTTCCTCGATCTGGTCGAGCTGTACCTGGGCACCGACCCCTTGGACAACTGCCCCGACGACCCCAGCGACGACGCCTGGCCCTTGGATATCAACATGGACACGGAGATTACAGTCGCGGGCGACTGCCTCAACTTTCGCGACCGCATCGGCGCCGCACCGGGCGACCCCGAGTGGTGGCAGCGCCTCGACCTGAACGCGGACGGCATGATCAGCGCCGTCGGCGACGCGCTGCTGTATAGGGGGATGATTGGAGAGAGCTGCACGTAGCGGGCTGCCCCTGCCAGTCCTCGCGCCTGTGGACAGCGTGGGGCCGCCAGCTCTGAGCACGGAGGTTTGTCATGCGTAACCGAGAGAGAAGAGAACCTTCTCTTCTATCTCTGCGGGCTGTGCTTGCCCTAGGTCTAATAGCCCTGGTCTGGGCTCTAGGAGCAGGCTTGTCTCAGGCAGAGCAAAATGCTTCCCACAGCTCCGCCCACACAGACAAGTGGGACAACACATGGAGCGGAGCCTCCAGTGAGGATGTTGTCTCCAATGAGATTGCTCTGGGCTGTGCCGGAAACGGCCCAGGAATGGCAAACCCCGCCGCTGTCTACTGTCGCGAGCTGGGCTATGCATACAGAATAGTCGACACAGATGAAGGACAATCCGGAGTGTGCATTTTCCCAGGTGACAGCGAATGCGATGAGTGGCAATTCCTGCAGGGCACGTGCGGCCAAACCTATTCCTATTGTGCAAGACAGGGCTATGACCTAATAACGAAGACCGATGGCAAGGACCCCTTCTCAAGAGAGTACAGTGTTTGCGTTCGTGGCCAGGAAACGATTGGTGCTGCCACGGAATTGATGAGCTTGAGCCAAGAGGCTACTAGAGGAACCTTCCCCGCAGCACAAGGCTCCAGTCCTCCGGAACAAGGGGTCTCAGGAGTGGGCGCACCTCCTTCCTTCGACTGGAGGAACTACAGTGGACAGGACTGGATGACTCCTGTGAGGAACCAAGGATCATGCGGCTCTTGCTGGGCATTTTCGGCTGTCGGCGTGGTCGAAGCGATATACAACATCGCTTCAAATGACCCTGACCTCGACTTGAACCTGTCGGAAGAGTATCTGGTGGCCGATTGCCTAACGGGTAATAGTTGCTGTGGTGGTTGGATGGCGACGGCCTTCGACTTCGTCAGGGATAACGGAATTCCAGATGAGGCCTGTCTGCCCTACATTGATCAGTCTGGCTGCACGTGCGGTGGCAACACCTGCGACTCGATCTGCACATACATAGGCTCGGGTATTTGCAGCGATGCAACCTGCTCCGACAGATGTGCGGACTGGCAAGACAGAGTGCTGACGATAGATTCCACTGGTAGCGTTTCACCCAGCCAAATAAAGCAAAGCGTTGTTGACACAGGACCCCTTTCAGTTGCCATGGGTATCGGCTCCAGCTTTGGTGGCTATTGGGACGGGGACATCTACAGATGCACAAATGACTTGGGCATCAATCATGGCGTAGTCATTGCTGGCTACGATGACGCTGGTAGCTACTGGATCGTCAGGAACAGCTGGGGCTCAGGTTGGAACGGCAATGGCTACTTCAAGGTCGGCTATGGAGAATGCGCCATTGAGAGCTACGCCTCCTATGCGGACGTCGACATCGCCGGTGACAGCGACGGCGACACCGTTCCCGACACCGTTGACAACTGTCCCTCCGACTACAACCCTAACCAGACCGACACCGACAGCGACGGCATCGGCGACGCCTGCGACGACGACGACGACGATGATGCGTTCGACGACAGCGTAGAGGCCTACGTCGGCACCGACCCCCTGGACGACTGCCCCGACGGTCCAATCGACGATGCCTGGCCACTGGACATCAACATGGACACGGGGATTACGGTCGCGGGCGACGCCCTCAACTTTCGCGACCGCATCGGTGCCACACCGGGCAGCCCCGAGTGGTGGCAGCGCCTCGACCTGAACGCGGACGGCATGATCACCAGCGCAGGCGACGCCCTCATGTACAGGGACATGATCGCGGAGAGCTGCTCGTAGAGGCTACACGCCTGGCCCAACGTCGACTCCTGGCGCTCCTGCTCCTGAGCAGCGCCACCGCGTGGTTCGTCGCGACGTCCTGAAGGGGGAAATACAGCGCTAGTGGCTAAGCGCTTGATCTGCCTGCCGCAGCCGCCCGCACAGGGTGACCAGCAGCTTTTCCTGGAGGCCGGGTACGCTATCCCGCAACAGCTTGAAATCCCGCCGACGAACCACCAGCAGGGTCATCGGCGTCTCGGCGATGACCGTCGCGCTGCGGGGCCCTCCATCGATCAGCGACAGTTCTCCTACGAAATCGCCAGGCCCAAGTTCAGCGATCGCCTTGCCACCAGTTTCCACTCGCGCCCTACCCTCGACTATCACAAACGCTTCCAGTCCATGCTGACCCCGCTTGGTCAAGATCGCTCCTGGGCGGGCCCGGTGCGCGTCGGTGTACTTGGCAACGGCACCGAGGTGGCGTTGGCTAAGGCTCCGAAAGAGCGGCACGTTTCGCAGCAACTCCATCTTATACGAGCGGCCGAAAGCAGGTGTTGACACAGGTACGCACCTCACACAAGAAAACTACGACGAGTCTACAGGCGCTCTCTCAGTATGTCAACATCCGCCGGCCGTGCCTTCCCTCCAGCCCGCCCCCTACTTCCCAGGCGGACTCAGCACCAGACGGAAACCGTCCTCAACATCCACGACTGTTACGGAGTAGCCCCTGCTCTCGGCCAGCCGCGATACGTTCTCCTTCGAAACCCCGCTCTCTACAAGCACACCCAAAGATTCGGTCGGATTCTCATCCATGGCCTTTTTGGCTTTGACCACTGGTATAGGGCAAGAGAGACCGCGAACATCGACCTCAATCATTGTTGCCCTCCTTCCGCATAGCAGACCCCACTCCACTGGCAGAGGTACTCTTTGAACACTGCCTGATACTGACCGATAATCTGCCGCACCCTGGTGGCTGGAGTAGCCTCTGCAAACTTCCCCGCCATGCGATTCGATCTAGCGGCGACTATGGCTGCCTCCCGCAACTCCAGCCCAGCATGGACAAATGCGGATACAAGACCCGTGATAGTGTCCCCCGTCCCCCCAACAGCCTCCAGCGCAGGCACGTTGGGTTTCTCCACGCTAGCCACAATGTCCCCACTGTCCACCACATGATCGGTTGCCCCCTTGACCAGCAGCAGCCTGGCCGCGTTGTTGTGTTCGTAGGCGTCAGCGATAAGCCCTGGAATCTGACCCATGTCAGCATCGAAGAGGTGTCTGGCGATATACGCCGGGTGGGTGGCATCCCGGTCAGCCAGAAATGCCATCTCTGTGGCATCCGGCGTGAAGATGTCGAAATGAGAGGCCAGCCCCGCTGCCTTGGCCGCGTACATCGAGCCCGCGTCGGCGATCATGAGCACCTTATCGGCGCATCTTTGGATGGATTCGCAGAGCCTCCTCATCAGGGCCATAATGGGAAGGCAATAGTGCAGCACCATTACCTGGGGAGAAATGTCACTCACCTTCTGGATGAGATATTCGTAGATCTCCCGGCTACCCTTGCCCTGCCCGATGTCTCCTGCAACCACGACTTGGGGAGCGTCCAGCTCCAGGTAGTCGACCGCGGCCAGCGCAGCGCTGATCATGGCCCCGGTGCCCTGAGCACACGGGATCCGGCGGCCGTCGACAACCAGACCCTCCCCTTCGAGCACAGCGCGCCCTATGGTTAGGGGAAAGTCCCTTATGGGTACAGTCCCGGCAACGAGCATCATCGCTACCCACCTCCCCGCCAGAGAATCAAGCACTCTTCAAGGGCCCGGTCCAGCATCAGAGCGCACAGGGTGAAGCCTATATCCCTGGGCCGCGGGGCCTCGGTTAGCCTCTTATCCACAAGCTCAGAGTGCAGATAGGGAATATCAGGGCAGCCCCCACCTGAAACGTTAACAATGATGCCGCTCGCCTTGTCGAAGGAAAGCTTCATATTGCCCGCCTTCACCATCACCTGGTCGCCGAAATCCGTCGCCTTGACGATTCCCAGGAGCTCCGAAGTGCCTACCCTAAGCGGAGCGACGTCGACATACGTGGCATCCTTCTCCTTGAGCACCCGCTCAATGCCGGGCTGTTCCACCAGGTTCACCTCCAGCGCCAGGTCACAGCCTTTGCGCAACTTTGGCGGCGGAGCAACCAACTTGACAGCGTAGTCTGCTTTTCGGAGCACCTTCTCCGCCCTCACTGCATCCTGTACGTCCTCGAAAAGCACTAGCCCTCCGCCCTCGAAGGAAGGCTTCTTTCGTCTGAGGAATGCCATGATCACCTACCCCCTAAGCTTCGTCCCCGGCGGCGACCTTCACCCTGGGACGAGCCTTCTTCCACCAAGCCATCAACCACGCCTTGTCCATCGCCGCAAAGCCAATGGCAGCCGCCACCACCAGACCGATAACGACCGCCTCCGGCCCGTATGGACTGACGCCGGCGGGCGAGCTAGCGAGGTTGAAGTTGTGGGCGAAGGCTGCCCCGGTGATCATACCGAGCACGAACACGGCCGCGTCGCCATCACCTTCGCCGGACAGGAAGAGCTGCCTGCCGGGGCACCCCCCCGCCAGCGCGAAGCACAGCCCGGCAAGCGCCATGCCCAAGAAGTTCCACAGATGATTGTCGTGGGCCACCGGTTGGTCGGCAAAGCCAAGCTTCAGCAGCTCCTCATCAGTGAACCCATGGATCACGGCGTTGGTGACCACTGCGGCGGCCAGAAGGGCGAGCACTCCGCTCAACAGGTGACTGTCCCTGACAAGCACGACATCGCGGATGGCGCCCATAGTGCAGAAGCGAGTACGTTGCGCCAGCACGCCGACCACAATTCCCACCACCAGCGACACCCAAATCGCAGGATGCAGCGACCCCGGCCCTTCGATGCTATCGAAGATGGGGCCGACAAGGTTGCCGTCGGCGTCGCGCCCGAACTCCGGCGTGTAGATAGCGAGCAGCAGCAGGCCGAGCATGGCCGCCGGCAGCACTAGGCCGATGATGAGCGGCGCCCGCTGCGCCCGGCCCAGGTTGTAACCGCTCCCGATAAACATCGCCCCCACGGTTACACCGGCCACCAGCCCCGTCAGACCTAGGATAGCGTTCAGGTCGCCGCCCGCCAGGCGCAGCAGGGCACGCCAGGGACAGCCCAGGAACACCAGCGCTCCAATCATGGCAGAGACGCCGAGAGCAAAGCGGACGATCGGCGCCGAACCGGCGCGCGCCCTGAACTCCCGGAACAGGACGGCGGCTAGCAGTGCCCCCAGCACGAAGCCGATTATCTCCGGCCGTATGTACTGGACGACATCGGCCCTGTGCAGCCCGAGCGCTCCGGCGATGTCGCGCTCAAAGCAGGCCACACAGATGCCCATGTTCTTAGGGTTGCCCCAATACACCAGCAGTGGGGCAAGGATCCCGATGAAAGCTCCCGCAAAGATGATCCCCCAGCGTGAGGCGAAAAAACTGTTGAGCTTAGACATATAGTCGGCCATTGCTGATTCCTTCTCCTTGCGCTCGACAAGTGAAAGGACGCCATCATCCGCTGGCGGCGATGTCGTGTGATCGATACCTACGCCAAGCGTCTGATGCGCCCCCCTGCGTGGCGCTGGGCGGGGTCTCGAGCGAGCCTCAAGCCGTCGCTCTGCTGCGGCTAGCCCGGCTTTTGAGAGGTTAGGTGTTTGGAGACGAGGCGACCAGCTAGACCACAACGGGAAGAGAGGCTACTCGAGCAAATGACTGGCGCAGAACCTGCGTCACGCCCCTAGGGCGCTTCCGTCAGACTCACGTGAAGCCGAGGCGCGGCAGCCAGGTCATCGCTCTCACCTCCTTCCCTCGTGGCCAAAGCTAGTCCCTCAAATGCGGGGGGCTATCACCGAGATCATCCCCACCGCGGGCGCTTGGGTCAAGCGTCGCACTGCGCTAGCCAACCTCCCGCAGCAATCTCACAGCCTCCTCAAGGTCGGCCTGCGTGTTGATGTTGAAGAAGCTCAGGTGGCGGGGGTCGATGCGGTCGATCGTTCCTTCGTCCACGTAGCGTACTCTCACCGCCTCAAACAAGGGCGCGATCTTGAGGTCGCCCGCTCGCACCATCCGTTCCATCGGCGTGAGGCAGGCCTTAGAGTAGAGCGCGTGAAGGGGCTCGATCTGACCTCCCAGGAGCGGGACCACCGCGTCGACGTTGCTGCTCTCCCCTATCAGATGGCGAAGCAGTTCACCGTTTAGGAACGGCATGTCGCAGGCCAAGACCAGGCTCCACGGCTCGGCCGAAGCGTCGAGTCCGCTGAAGATTCCCCCAAGCGACCCCCTGCCGGGGTAGC
Source organism: Dehalococcoidia bacterium (assembly GCA_020356025.1). Taxonomy (GTDB): domain Bacteria; phylum Chloroflexota; class Dehalococcoidia; order SM23-28-2; family SM23-28-2; genus SM23-28-2. The sequence continues at coordinate 1,737,555 of CP070630.1, forward strand.
GGTCGCTCACCACCCGCACCGAGGGCGGCAGGCGAAAGGCCGCCGCCTGCTCGGGCTGCGCTACCACTACCAGCACCTCGGTTGTCAGAGGCACAAGGCTGTCTATCACCCGCTCGATGAGCGCCTTGCCGCTGATGCGCTCCAACGCCTTGTTCCTTCCCAGGCGCCAACTCGCGCCACCAGCCAGGATGACCCCGCTCACCTTAGTCGGCTTACCCATGACGCCACCGATTATACCGCCCCACAATCCTCATTGCCGTCAAGCTCTCCTCTTCCGCCTTGACCGCCCTCAGTGCCTGTGGGTAGGATCGGGACGCCAATGGAGCGAGGCTCTAGGCAATTTCTCTGGGGAGGCCCAGTGATGGCGAGGGGAAAGATACTCCAGAGCAACCTTGCGTTCAGGCTCATGACGTTTGCCTTCAAGCTCCGAGACCTGTTCCAGAACCCGCGGCGGAGCCTGGAGAAGGCTCAACTGGCAAAGGGAATGTCCGTGGTCGACTACGGCTGTGGACCGGGCAGCTTCACGATACCCGCGGCGGAGCTGGTAGGACACGAGGGCAAAGTCTTTGCCGTGGACATCCACCCACTCGCTATCAGCACTGTAGAACAGAAAGCCTCACGTAAGGGCTTGCAGAACGTGGAAACGGTTCTGGTTCGGGGATATGACACCGGGATTGAAGAATCGAGCGTAGACCGAGTCTTGCTCATCGACACAATTCACTTGATAGATGACCCCGATGCCCTGTTCCGCGAAATTCATCGGATGCTCAAGCCGGATGGCCTCCTCTTCATGGAGAAAGGCCACATGGCCATGTCCGACCAAAAGAGCATTCTGGAGAAGACCGGCCTTTTCAAGATAACCGAGTCCCAAGACCTGATGATCCTGGCTACCCCCCAGTCATAGTCCTAGCGCTTTGTGAAGGTGAACGGAGGGATCGAAAATGGGCAGAGCAGCAGCGCTCGCAGGTGTGATCATCGTCGCTCTCATGCTGGTGGGAACGATACCGGTAGGGATCGATAATGCTTGGTTGTGGAGCCTGCTCGCTCTCTTCCTAGTGGCTATGGTAGCGCCTGGCCGAACGGGACGGCGGAAGAGATCAGACTGAAAGCCCGCGGCCTCTCCACCCTTACCGCACTCCGTACCCGGCCTCGACCGCTGCAACGTCCATGGCCACGGTCAGCACACGTTCCGCCGCCAGCAATCGCTTTCCGGCAACCTGCCGTAGGTCGATCGTCTTGAGGTAGCGGCGGCACTGCTCGCAGACGTTGAGGCGATACACCTGATCCTCGCTGGCGTAGTAGGCCAGTTGCTGCGGATCGTCATTGCCGCAGAACGGGCAGCCCACTCGCCGGAACGCCCACTCGCTGTCGCAGCGCGAGCAGAGGAGTCGCCGCCGCCCGCTCTCTTGTTCCAGGGCGGCCACGTCCGGCTCGCCGCCGCAGATCGGACAGTGGCCGCGATACCACACGCTCTCGTCGACCCAGGGAGTGAGCGCCTGCGCCTGAACTCGCAAGAAGGGACGCAGGGCGTTGATGAAAACGAAGGTGAGGAGATAGGCGTCGAGCCCCGCTTCCTCTCCCTCGCGGACCCGACCCTCTCGCAGGTACTCCGCAGCGACGGCCCCGATCCGGTCTCGTCTCTCGTCCAGCCAGCCACGAACCCCGGCCAAGGCCTCGGCCAACTCCGGCCTGCGCTCAGCCACGATGTGTCCTATCTGGTCAAAGAGTTCAGCCAGAGCCTGGTCGTCCGCCACGAGATGCTCCGGCGCAAGCAAAGGATACCCTTGCTGAAGCCGCTCGGCGGCCTCCTCGCTGCTCAGAGCCAGCCGACCGGCCGGGACCTGAGCGTGGGCTTGGGCCTCGAGCAGTTCGCAGTGCAGTTCGATAGTGTCAGCTAACCCGGCCCGCTTGCCAGCCTGGCTGTGTAGCTCTTGCAGGATCTCGGCGTAACCAACCACTACAGCCCCCCACAACCCAGCTTACCATTTTCCCCGTGTCTTCCAACCGCTGTCAGTGGTGTGGCACGCCTACTCCGCAGCCGAACCAGCGACCTGCTCCGTGAACAGGGGCAGATAGCGCGCCACCAGGCCAAAGGCGGCGACGCCGGCAGCGATCATGCCGATGGTCACGGCGAATTCCAGCGGGTGCGGCACGTACGAGGCGGCGAACTCCGGCCTGCCTATGGCGATCAGGCTCACCGCAAACCGGCTGAGGATCACCCCGCTGATGACCAGCAGCGCGCTGAACAACAGCCCGACGCTGCTTTGCCTTACCGCCGGCAGTGAGAACAGCACCATGGGCAGGAGCACGAAGCCCATGATCTCCAGCCACCACAGACCGCTCTCCAAATTCCATTCTGTCAGCAGGCTCAACTCCCCCGAGCCAGCGAGATCCCCGATCTTGACCGCGATGTAGGCAGCCAAGACAAACGGGATCACCTTGGCCAGACCACCAAGAAGGTCTAGCTCCAACCCTCGCCGGAACACCCTCGAACTGATAGTAGACTCCAGAATCACCATAGCCGGCCCCACCGCTACCGCCGTTAACCAGAACATCAGCGGCAACAATGGCGTGTGCCAGATCTTATCCAGTTGGTCAGGCAGGATGACATACAGCGAACCCAGGGAAGACTGATGCAGGGTGGACAGCGTCGCCCCCGCGATGGCAAGCGGGATGATCAGCGCATGGATGAGACGGCGCGGCGCTTCCATCCCAAAGCGCTCGAACACCATTGGGCTGAACTCCAGGGCCAGCACGGCGGTGTACAGCATTACGCACCACCCTACCTCAAACATGACCGAGTGGTGGTTCCAGAAGATTATGAGATACCAGATGCGCTCTGGACGGCCCAGGTCAACTAGAAGGGCCAGGATCACCAGCAGGTAGCCCAGGAAACCCGTGAGAATGGCCGGCCGAAGCAGGGGACGATACCGCTCCCCGCCAAAAAGGTAGACCATCGACGCCGTGACGAAGGCGCCGGCCGCCAACGCCACGCCGCACAGCAGGTCGAAGGTGATCCACAGCCCCCAGCCATAGTTGTCGTTCAGGTTGCTGATGGCCCCCAAGCCGCTTACGTAGCGGATCATCGCCACCACGACCCCAAGGACGATCAGGCCCCCCAGCACGACGACAGCGGGTGAAATGGGAGGACGACGGAGCGCGTTTCCTCCAATCATGACGATGCCTCCCTATCTCCTGACCTGCCTGATCCCCCATTCTTGCCCATCATCTCCTGTCGGCGTTTCACCACCCAGTAGAGGCCGCCTAGGCCGACCAGCATGCCCACCAGAACGGCAGGCGTAGCTTTCGTCATGATGTCCTCGGTGTCTTCCTGAATCGGCGCCGAACCGAGCTGCGGCATACCCAGCTCCTCGAAAGAAACGGGAGAGATGTACAGGAGAGAGGTGCCTCCTGCCTCATCCTTGCCGTAAACGCGATCCGCGTATCTCTCCGGGTGTTCCCGAATCCTGGCTTCCGCCACGGCGATCAGCTCATCGCGGTCGCCGTACATGAGCGCCCTGCTCGGGCAGGTGTGCACGCAGGCCGGCTCCATCCCCGCGCTCAACCGGTCGATGCAGAAGGTGCATTTCTTGATCTCCGGCCCCTCAAACAGGCCCTGATCCCACTGGAAGGTCGGGATCTCGAAAGGACAGGCCAGCATGCAGTAGCGACAACCGATGCAGCGATCGCCGTGATACAGCACAGGACCCTCGTCGATCTTGTAGAGCGCTCCCACCGGACACGCCGATACGCAGGCCGGATGCACACAGTGCATGCAGGCCTGCCGACGGAAGGCCCATTTCAGCCCGTCGCCGTTCTCGACCTCCCTGAACTCCATGAGGAGCCACGTGTCGGCCGAGACGCGCGGCGGGTTCTGGTAGCTGCCCGTGTTGCGGGTGGCCTCCCCCGGCAGGTCGTTCCACTGCTTGCAGGCGACCTGACAGCCGCGGCAGCCGGTGCATCTGAACGCGTCGAACAGTATCGCTACCTTAGCCATATCACCTACCATCCCTTGGCAAGACAGACGTCAGAACCATCCCGTCCCTAGGCCTTTCTCACATCCACCAGGAAGACCTTATACTCTGGGATCATCGTGTTGCCATCGCCGACGTGGGCGGTCAGGTCGTTGGCGACGTCGCCGGTGGCCAGCCCCTGCCAGCCGTAGTGCCAGGGCATTCCCACCTGATGCACCTTCGTACCGTTGACCTGGAATGGCTTCCACCGCTTGGTAACCATTGCTACCATCTGAATCTGTCCCCGCGCCGATCTGACGATGACCTGGTCACCGTTCTTGATGCCCCTCTCCTGCGCGAGTTCTTCGCCGATCTCCAGGAACATGTCAGGCTGGCACTCCGCTAGCCACGGGAGGGTGCGGGACATCGCCCCGGCCTGCCACTGCTCGCACAATCGATAGGTCGAGCAGACGATCGGGAACTCGTCCGCTGTGCCCACCTTGTCGCCGATGTCCTTGTCCGCGTCCGTGTCCCACAGTTTGATCACCGGGTTGTTCTGCTGGCTGGAGATCGGGTTCTGCACCGGCGACTCCACGGGCTCGTAGTGCTCCGGGAATGGCCCCTCATTAAGGCTCGAGGGAGCGAACAGCCATCCCTTGCCGTCGCTCTTCATGATGAACGGGTCGGTGCCGGATTGGGCGCCGAGGCCCGATGCGGCGGGGTCGGCCTTGGCATCCGGTGCCTTGGTCTTCGAAAAGTCGGGCACATCGTAGCCTGTCCACTCACCGGCCTCCGCGTCCCACCAGATGACCTTCTTGTTCTCCGCCCAGGGCGTCCCGTCCGGCCTCGCCGAGGCGCGATTATAGAGGACGCGCCGGTTGGCCGGCCAGGTAAAGCCCCAGTAGGGGTAGAAGCCGTACCCGCCGGGGTCCTTCTGACCGCGTCGCTTCACCGCCGGCATGACAGCGCCGGTGCCGTCGTCGGCCTCAGCGAAATAGCCGGCGAAGAGCCAGTTGCCGCAGGCGATCATCCCCGGATCGGCGGCGGAGGCGATAGTGCCGAAGCCGGGGATGACCTTCCCCTTCTCCACCAGCACCTTGCCGCTGGCGTCCTTCACGTCCTCCGCGGCATAGCCATTGACCTCACGGGCGACAAGTTCCACATCCGGCTCATCCCCGTAGTCCCACACCAAGTCGAGGAGGGGGGAATCCTTGGAGTCTGAGGAGGGCGCGTAGACCTCCTTGAGGGCTTTCACCAATTGGGTGAGGATCCAGATGTCCTCCTTCGCCTCGCCAGGCCCCCCTGCTATCGCCGGCCGCCACTGGTTACGGCGACCGCTGGTGACGATGCTCCCCGCCTTCTCCACGGCGTCAACCGCCGGCAGCAGGAACACCTCGGTATTGATGTCCTCGGGCTTGACGTTCGGCCCTTTCCAGAACGAGGCCGTCTCGGTCTCGAACAGGTCCATGACCACCAGCCAGTCCAGGTTCTCCATCGCTTTGCGCTCGAAGCGCGCGTTGGGCCCGCCCACGGCTGGGTTCTGGCCCATGCAGACCAGACCCTTGATCTGGTTCGCGTACATCGCCTCAAAGAGGCTGATCCAGGAGTAGTTCCCGCTCGTCTTGGGCACGTAGTCGTAGGCGTAGTCGTTGTCCTTCGTCGCCGCGTCCCCGAACCAGGCCCTCATCAGGCTCGCGAAGAACTTCGGCCCATTGACCCAGTAGCTGGTCGTAGCGAAGCGCTGCTTGGAGTAAGCGGCGTAGTCAACGTCCGTATCGCGCGGGCAGCCGAGGTAGCCGGGAAGAATGTGGAACAACAGGGCCATGTCGGTCGAGCCCTGGACGTTGGACTCGCCCCGCAGCGCGTTGACGCCGCCGCCCGGCATGCCGATGTTGCCCAGGAGCAGTTGGAGCATGGCCATCGACCGCACATTCTGAGTGCCCACGGTGTGCTGCGTCTGGCCCATGGCGTACATGATTGTGCCGGACTTGTCGACGGCGCCGGTGGCGCAGTACAGTTCCGCCACCTGAAGGAACTCGTCTTTCGGCGTGCCGCATACCTGCTCCACTACCTCAGGTGTGAAGCGAGCGTAGTGCTTCTTCAGGTGGGCGAAGACGCAGTTGGGGTCGTCGAGGCTTGTAGCCTGCTTGATCGTTGCCAGCTCCTTCGTGACCGTTGCTTCTTGCCCCGTCTCAGGGTCGGTCTCGGTGGATGTAACCGCCTCCTTCTCGATCTGGTATTGCCACGACGTCGTGTCGTACGATCTCTTCTCCGCGTCATAGCCGGAGAAAAGGCCATCGAGGTCAGCCGGTCCCTGGAAGTCTGGCTGGACCAGAGTGAGAGCGTTGGTGTAGTACTTCACGTACTCCTCGTTGTAGAGCTTGTTCTGTATCGTGTAGTTGATCAGCCCACCCAGGAAGACGATGTCGGTGCCCGAGCGCAGGGACGTGTACAGATCGGACGTGGCCGCCGTGCGAGTGAAGCGCGGATCGACGACGATCAGATTGGCCTTGTTCCTGTCCCGCGCCTCATTGACCCAAGTCATGGACGCTGGATGGTTCTCAGCAGGGTTGGCGCCAATGACCAGGATACAGTCGGAGTTCTTGATATCAGTCCAGTCATTGGTCATGGCACCGCGGCCATACGTGGGGCCGAGACCGGCCACCGTGGCCGAGTGTCATATGCGTGCCTGGTGCTCTAAATACACCACCCCTAGAGCCCGCGCCAGTTTGACGCTCAGGTAGCAGTCCTCGCTGTTGTTGGCAGCCCCACCGATCCACGCCAGGCCCTCAGCGCGATTGACCGTCACGTCCTTGCCGTCGACCTTGACGGTGCTGACGAAGCTATCATCACGCGTCTTCTTGATACGCTTGGCGATCTCGGCCGTCGCCCAGTCCCACGACTTCTCCTCCCACTTCTCTGAGCCTGGAGCGCGATACATCACCGTCTTCAGGCGCAGGGGGCTGTTGGAGAGTTGGGGCACGGAAACAGACTTCGGGTCGAGGGCGCCACGGTTCACGATGTGATCCGGGTCGCCCTCGGCGTTGGTTATATGTCCGTTCTCATCGGTCGCGATGACGAGGCCGCAGCCGCACGAGCAGTAGGGACAGATCGTCAGCCCCTCACCAACCTTCTTGTGCAGAGGGAAATCCCCGATTCCCTTGGCAGCAGCCGAGCCAGTCGGCAAGAGCAAGCCAGCGTTGGTCGCGGCGCAGAGCACGAGGAAATGTCTTCGGCTCAGTTTGGTCATAGAGCTTGACCTCCTGGGCGGAAGCCCGAACATTCAACGAGCACCCGACGACTAGAAGAAGATGGTCTTGTCACTCTGCACCACCCAATCCACTAGGTCAGCCATTGTGGCACTCTCCACGCCCTTTATCATCTCCTCCGGACGAAAGCCCCGCTCTGCCGAGCAGACGCGACAGGCCTTGACCGTCAGCCCTTCTTGTATCGCGGCCCCCAGGAGTTCCTCGCAATTGGGCATACCCGCCCCGCCGACAGGCATCTCCGGCGGCTTCTGCCCCTTCTTGGCCGCAAACACAGCGTCCTCCAACAGAAAGAGGTTCACCTGATGTCCTTCATGGAGAGCCACCAACGAAAACCTGAGAGCCGTGTAGACTCGCTGTCTCCCGTACGTCGGGTCGCCCACCGCAACAGTAATGGTTGCCATAGACGCCTCGCCTCCCGTCGGCCTTCGCTAGAACCTCTCTTTGATCACGATGGCCAGACCCCAGATTCCCTCGTCCGCTCTTCGCTAACTCATGCCGGATACAGGAGATCTAAGAATAATATGTGAATGTTAGCACAAAGTCTATCCAACACAACACCAGGCCAGTAACAGAATCGTTACAGTTCACTGCTGTTACGCTTGGACGAGCCTTGGGAGCCACGCCTGAATCCGCCTTGCCGACGCCCTTGCCAGCAGAGGACGTCTGCGCTAGCCTACAGCAGCAGGAACGTAATACGGCCGCACGGCGCCAAAAGGAGGCCCCAATGAACGAGACCGATATCTGCTTCTTGTCGGCTGCAGATCTCGTTGCATCCTACCAAGCGAAGACCCTCAGCCCTGTCGAAGTGACGCAGGCGCTGCTGGCCCGCATTGACCGGCTCAACCCTGTGCTCAACGCCTTCGTCCTCGTGGACGACGAAGGAGCCCTGGCCTCAGCGCGGGCGGCGGAGAAGGCCTACGCTTCGGCATCGGCAGCGCCCCTGGCCGGCGTTCCCGTATCCATCAAGGACTTGACCGAGACGCGCGGCATGCGTACCACGAAAGCGTCAATAGCGCTCAAGGACTGGGTCCCAGACTTCGATGCTGTCGTTGTGGAGCGGCTGCGCGATACCGGCGCCTGCATCCTGGGCAAGACGAACGTCCCTGAGTTTGGCACGACGCTCATCACGAACAACCGCTTGTTCGGGCCGGCGCGCAATCCCTGGAACCTGGAACGCACTGCCGGCGGCTCCAGCGGCGGTGCCGCGGTAGCAGTGGCCTCCGGCCTCGGCTCCATCGGCCACGGCAATGACGCCGGCGGCTCGATCCGCATACCAGCGAGCTTCTGCGGAGTGTTCGGCATCAAGCCCACCATGGGCCGCATCCCAAACAACTCCAACACGGTTGGGATGCAGCTCTTTGCCCACGAGGGCCCGCTCACACGCACAGTGGGCGATGCTGCCCTCTTCCTGTCCGTGTGCTCTGGGCCTGACCCCCGCGACCCCTGGGCTATCGAGGAGGAGCCGCCAGACTTCGTGCGCACGCTCAACGAACCCCTTCGCGACCTGAGAATCGCCTGGAGCGCCAGCTTCGGCGGCGCATCCACCGATCCTTCAGTCCTCGCGGCCTGCCAGGATGCGGCCGAGTGCCTGGCGAAACGAGTTGGCAAAGGTGGGCTGGCCCAGGCCACGCCAGACCTGACCGGCTTGGCGGAGTCATTCCTGCCCGTGTTCGCAACGGACGGATACCTGTCGAACATCGAACTGGTAGCAGACCGGCTCGACAAGTCGTGCAGGCAGGTGCGGCAAGGCTTCGAATGGGCGAAGCAGCTACCGGCAACGGAATACTCTCTCGCTCTCGGCAAGATCGCCCGCTTTCGCTACAACACCCGGCGCTTCTTCGAGGAGTACGACCTCCTGCTGACGCCCGTAGCCTCGGTGCCTCCGTTCAGGATCGATGACCCGGCGTGGGACATAGAACACCAGATACCACCGCTGGAGATCGCCAAGTTCATGTTCACACCCCCCTTCGACGTGTCGGGCAATCCCGCAGCCTCCATTCCGATCGGATTCACCCCCGACGGTCTGCCCGTCGGCCTCCACGTCGTGGGCCGCTGGGGCGAGGACGACACAGTCCTGCGCGCCGCCCGCGAGCTTGAGCGCGAGAGACCCTGGGCGAAGCACCGCCCGCCGGAGCCTGCATAGATTGAACCGCAGGCGCTTCCCTGGTATCCTTGCAGATACCAGAATCTAGCTCGCAAAGGTTCAAGTCCGAGGCGGTGCCACCATGGTACACGAGTTAATGAGAAAGCAAGCGGATGTTGCTGTTGTGGGCTCTGGCCCCGGTGGCGCTACAGTTGCCCGCCAGCTAGCCAGGGCTGGCAAGAAGGTCGTTCTGCTCGAGATGGGCCGAGACCATCGGAACGAGTTCTACTACGGCACCCACCTTGGAGCCATGATCTACGGCGACAACCACGGCCTCTTGTTCACCGAGGAAGGGCTGAACATCATCAGGCCTATCATGACCGGCGGAGCGACGAATCTGTTCGCCGGCTCTGCCGCCGCACCGCCAGCGTGGCTAAAGGACACATACAAAGTCGACATCGATCGCTACGTTGACGAGACCATAGAGGAACTCGATATCCAAGCACTCCCTGATGAACTCCTTGGCCAAGCCTCTAAGCGCATCATGGAAGCAGGAATCTCCCTCGGTTGCCAGTGGGAGCCGCTCATAAAGTTCATCAGGCCTGCCAGGGCTGCCAAGTTCGACTGTGGCGCTAAGTGCATGCTCGGTTGTAGATGTGGGGCAAAGTGGACAGCCAACGAATATGTCGACGATGCCGTTGCCGCCGGATGTGAGCTGATTACCCAGTCAAAAGTGGACGAGCTGATCATTGAGGACAAGCAGGTTCTCGGGGTCAAAGGCAGCATCAAGAAGAGAATCCCATTTGAAGTAAGAGCGAGGGCCGTTGTTCTAGCGGCTGGCGGTATCGGAACACCACTAATCATGCAAAACTCGGGATTCTTTGACGCCGGCAACGGCATCGCAATGGACACAACGACAATGGTCTACGGCGTGTCCAAATACAAAGGAAATGCACCTGAGCCACCGATGACCGTTGCCTACACCGACGATGAAAACGGCTACATGCTAAGTGCCTTGATCGACCCCTGGCTATCGTATCCCATCATCATGTTCGCAAAGGGCGTCCGATATCCCCTCACCTGGGTCAACTACCCCAGAACCATGGGAGTAATGATCAAGGTAAAAGACGAAATCTCCGGTGGCATTACCATTGACGGAAAGATTAGCAAGCCAATGACTGCACGGGATCGACACAGACTAAACCACGCCTCGATCGTCTCCCGAAAGATCCTCATCAAAGCGGGTTGCGATCCGGATTCTATCTTTGTGGGCCCGCTTCGAGGAACCCATCCAAGCGGAACCGTCAGAATTGGTGAGATGCTTGACACAAACCTCCAAACCGAGGTCAAGAACCTATACGTCTGCGACGCCAGCACCTTCCCGGAGGCGCTGGATAGGCCGACCGTCCTCACGATCATCGGTTTGGGCAAGAGATTGAGCGATCATCTGCTGAACACCGTCTTCCGCAAGAAGACCGCACGGCGGGCGCCGGCAGCGCCAGCCGAACGCTAGGTAAGGACCGTCAGTCAGCCCCCTGCTCCTGCCGTTCCCGATGGTACCTGACGAGCGCGGCCATGGCCCGGCCTGCTCTCTCGATGGTCGGATAGACAGCGAGGCCAGCGCTCGCCAGCCTCTGGTGCGCTTCCATCACCGCCCGCCAGCGCCGCTCCTCCGGTGAATCGGCCGGCCCCAGCACCACGGCCAAGGGTTTGGGCGTGTGGCCGGCCACCCCTATGAACCTCTCCACCACGTACTGAAGCAGCTGGGGGCCGATGGGAAGCTCCAGGATCCAGTCTTCCCCCACGTTCCCGATGAGGAGATCGAACTCCGGCCTTCCCGCCATCATCTCCAGGATGTCCATCCCGGTGACCGCGGTTCCCGCCAGAATCGACTGATCGGCTGGATTGATCACCCAGTCCCAGATCTCCGGCGCTCGCTGGCGCAGTTCCTCGCGCATCTCCCCTGGCAGAGAAGGCACGCTCAGGCCCGCCTCTTCGCAAAGATCGGCCGATTGGACCATGCGTCCTCCCCCTCCCCCCACTACTCCCACCCGTAGGCCAGTGGCCACCGGCAGGAAAGCGAAGGCCAGCAGCATATCGATCAGATCCTCCAAGGTGCTGACCTCCAGCGCCCCGGCCTGACGCACCGCCGCCCTCCAGACCTGCTGAGCCCCAGCCAGGGCGGCCGTGTGAGAGGCGGCGGCATGCGTCCCCGCTGCCGTCCGACCTCCCTTGACAGTGACGACCGGCTTCCTGGCAGCCGCCCTCTTCAAGGCCGCCAGGAAGCGACGCCCGTCGCTGACCCCCTCCACATAGACGGCAATAATCCGCGTCTCCTCGTCCCGGGCGAAGTACTCCAGGAAGTCCACCTCGTTCAGGTCGAGGCCGTTGCCGTAGCTTATGACCTTGCTAAAGCGCAGCCCCCGCAGCGAGCCGTGGTAGCAGAACTCCACGGCGTTGCCCCCGCTCTGGGACAGGAAGCCGACAGGCCCCGCCTCTCTCGGCAGCTCCGGCCGAAACGATATCCCTTCCTTGGGGTGATAAAGGCCCATGCAGTTCGGCCCGATGATGCGAATGCCCGCCCGCTGCGCCCGCCGCTTCAACTCCTCCTCCAGCAGGGCCGCTTCCTGGCGGCCGGTCTCGCTGAAGCGGGCCGTGAAGAAGTGGATGGCCTTCACCCCCTTGCGCGCACAATCATCGACCAGCTTCAGCACCCCTGCAGCCGGTATGCAGGAGATCACATAGTCCACCGGCCCCGGTACCTCCAGCAAGCTGGGGTAGGCCTTCAGGCCCAGCACTTCATCGAGGTTGGGGTTGATCGGATAGACGGCACCGCGATAGCTGAACTCCAGCAAACAGCGCACGTACTCGTGGCCCTGGTTGATTGCCTTGGCCGAGGCCCCTGCCACCGCGATGGCGCGTGGATGAAAGATGGCCTCCAGTTCGGCAAAGGCCTTAGACTCGTCGCCTTTCATCTCCTCCTCAGTACGATCGGCGTGGCAATCTACTGCCGAGTGTATTGCAGACCGAGCAGTGCTTCAACGACGAGCGAGGTTTAACAATATCCATGCCGCCCTTAAGCTTCTGCATGGCCCCGGAGACCAGATTGGACCCCAATGTGCTACTATTGCAGTCGAACTGAGAAAGGAGGTTGCCACAGATGAAGGTTAAATGGTTGGGACACGCTTGCTTTCTCCTCACCTCCGACAGCGGACTCAGGATCATAACCGACCCCTACACCCCCGGCGCCTTCGGGTTAGAGTACGCACCCCCAGCGGAGACGGCCGACATCGTCACAGTGAGCCACGACCACGCTGACCACAATAACGTGGCCGCTGTGAAAGGCAATCCTCAGGTTGTGCAGGGAGTCGGCAGCCACGAAGCCAAGGGCGTCCGGTTCAAAGGCATCGCCGCCGCCCACGACGAGTCGTCGGGGAAAGACCGGGGAGCGAATACGATATTCTGCTTCGCCCTGGACGGCATCAACATCTGCCACCTGGGCGACCTGGGCCACGACCTGTCAGATCAGACAGTGACCGACATCGGCGATGTCGATGTCTTGCTGATCCCGGTAGGAGGCAACTTCACCATAGACGCCCCCGTCGCCAACGGCATCTGCAAGAAGCTCGCACCGAATCTGATCATCCCTATGCACTTCAAGAACGCCAGGTGCCCAAGCTTCCCCGTCGCTGGAGTGGAGGACTTCACCCGAGAGCGCCAGCAGGTAACAACCAGCGCCGGCAGCGAGATAGAGGTCAAGAAGGAGCAACTCCCCTCCGGCGCGGAGACGATAGTCCTGAAGCCAGCGCTCTAGGCCAGGACCTTGGTGGCCTCGGCTAGGTTCATGCGGTTGCTGTGCCAGATAGAGGGTATGGTTGACACCAGGGCAGCCACGATAATCACAACGGCGATCATCGCGTAGGTTGTCGTGCGCATGTGGAACCACATAGTGAAGAACTCGGAACTCCACGTGTGGATCAGGTAGGACGCCGCGATCGTCCCCAGAGCGAGGCCGGGCAGGATCGCCAGCAGGCTGAAGGTCAGGCCTTCCGTCGCCAGCATGAGAACAACCGACGGCCTGCCTGCTCCCAGCGTGCGCATGGTCGCTGTCTCCCGCTCCCGCTCCAGCACGTTGACCGTCATCGTGTTGAACACGATCGCGCCCGCCATCACCATACAGAACGCCACGATGACCCCAGCCATCACGTTGAACAGGGCCATCTGCTCTCTCCAGTCGTCCCGAATGTCCTCCTTGACCTGCACCCCCTGAATCCCCGGCAAGCGATAGAGCGCCGCCTGCACTTCAGCGTCGGCGGAGGGAGAGGTCGTTTCCAGCCACACGGCATTGAAGCCGTCCCCTAGGCCCAGTTCGTCCTTCGTCGCCAGCGACACGTAGCCCAGCCCGCCGGTGAACTCCCTGCTAACGCCGCTCACCACCAAAGATGAGATGCCCACCTCTGTTGCTATGTCGAGGCTATCGCCGACGCCAACGTCCAGTTGGTCGGCAACCCCCAGGGTCAGGATGATTCCTCCCTCACCCAGAGCCTCGCCCGTCGTCTTCCCGCCGCCCAGGTCGAATCCGTGCAGCCGCGTGTCCTCTTCCACCGCCATCAACTCGATGTTCGTCCGCTTCGAATCCACCCGCAACTCCGCCGGCGTCAGGTAAAGGCGCTCGGCCTCGCGGACACCCGTCAGACCGTTGATCTCGGCCAATGTCTGGTCATCCTGAGGGCTCCAGAAAGCCGCCGCCACGTCCCACCTGTCCGTCTTCTCGAACTGGCGGTCCATGATGAAGTCCATGCTATCGAATGAGGACAGCCCCACGACCAGCAAGATCGCCGCCAGCGCGATAGCGCCCACCGTATACAGGCTGCGCATCGGCGCCCGCCAGATGTTGCGTACTCCCAGCCGCACCAGCAGCGGCGGCCGCCGTCCCAGGCCGAATATCCGCTCGACGAAGGGCACCGAGCCCTTGGCGAGCGCCACCTCCGGCGATGGACGCATCGCCGGCGCCGGCAGCATGCGGCTGGCCGCCCAGGCTGGCGCCGCCGCGGCCACCAACGCCACCGCCAGGCTCACTATCACGCTGATCACGATCGGCATAAGCTGAAACTCGTGGGCGATGAGAGGGATCGCGAGCGCGTCGGCGTACAGGCCCGTGAGAAGATAGCCTAGCCCGTACCCCGCCGCAGCGCCGACGCTGCCACCCACTACCCCAACCACCACGGCGAACAGAAGATAGTGCACCACGATGGAACCCTTGCCGTAGCCAACACCCCTGAACAGCCCGATGAGCGTTCTCTGCGCCCGCACCAGGCGGCTCATGGCGATGTAGATAGCGAAGGCTGCGATGACCAGCACCAGAGTGGGGAGCAAAACGGCAAACTCGCGGCCGCTCTCAAGGTCAAGCTCGGTGGTGGCCTTGCTCGGCTGGTCCTCCTGCCGCACCGTCTGCTGCACACCGTACGGCTCCAGCAACCCGGTCACAGCAGCAATGGTGTCCTCGCGCTCGCTTTCGCTCTCCACCAGCACGTTGACCTCATTGACCTGCCCCTGCATCCCGAACAGCTCCTGCAGGTAAGCGTTCGGCACGAAGAACACTCCGAAGCGGCGCGGGCTGGGCAGCAGGTCCTGCTTGCTCTCCGCCATCAGCAGGTACTCGGGACTGGAGACCGTCCCGACGATAGTCAGCGGCTTTAGACCCTCAAGCGTGTAGACCTGAAGAGTGTCGCCGCTCTCGTACCCGTGGAAATCGGCAAATTTGCCCAGCGGCAGCACGACCGCCCTCTCATCCACCTCGAAGTAGCGCCCGGACTCGACGATGACGTCGTTGACCGCCGCCCGCCGATCCGCCGGAAGGCCGATGAGCCGAGCCTGCACCAGCCGATTCTCGTCCACCGGCAGCCCGGTATCCATCACCACCCGACCTTCCACCGCCTTCACGTTCGCCAGCTCGCGCACCTCGTCCACCGCCGACTCCGGCGCCTGTGCGACCTCCACGCTGAAGTCGGCGAAGTGGGTTGCCTCGTAGGTGCGATCGTACGAGCGCTCTGCGTTGGTGAACGCCACCGTCATCGATACGAAGATGGCGATGCCCAGCGCGATGATGATGGCCAGCGCCCCGAACTGGAAGCGCCGAGCCATTATGTCCCGAATCACCAGCAGGTGGATCTTGCGGTTCATCGTCTCAGGTTGCCTCTGCCAGCCTTCTCCCTACCACTCGACCTCGGACGCCGGCAGCGGGTTGGCACTCCGCTCATCCGACTGAACGCGCCCGTCCCGCAGGCGGACGATCCGCGTGCCCACGCCAGCGATAGCGGTGTTGTGAGTGACCAGAACGCAGGTCTTGCCCTGCTCGCCGGTCAGCTTCTGGAGGAGGCCCAGGATCTGCTGACCCGTGCGAAAGTCCAGGTTCCCTGTCGGCTCGTCACACAGGAGGATGTTAGGGTCTTTAGCCATGGCCCGCGCGATCGCCACCCGCTGCTGCTCGCCGCCCGAGAGCTGGCTGGGGAAGTGGTCGGCCCTCTCCTCCAGGCCCACCAGCCTCAGCAGCTCCTCCACCCGCTCTTCCATCTGGCGCGAGTCGTGCGATACCAGCTCGGCGGCGAATTCCACGTTCTCACGGGCAGTCAAGGTAGGGATCAGATTGAAGAACTGGAACACGAAACCGATGTGGTCACGCCGAAACCGTCCCAGATCGCCGTCGGACAGGCTGGCGATGTCCGTGTCGCCGTAGCGGATCGTGCCAGCGGTCGGGCGGTCCAGGCCGCCCACCAGGTTGAGGAGGGTCGTCTTGCCCGACCCGCTGGGGCCAAGCGCGACCACCAGCTCGCCGCCTTGCAAGGCGAGACTCACGCCGTCCAGCGCGCGGACCTGCACCTGCCCCGTCTCGTAGATCTTGGACACGCCGCGCATCTCCAGCAGGAGCGGACCCGCCGCCTCGGATCTTCCCTTTTCCCCGGCAGTTCGCGTCTCGTCACTCATCGGCAACCCTCCCCCAAAGCAAAGGCTACCTTGTGACGAGGCCCTGCTGCAAGGAGCGAGGCAAAGGAGAAGACGTGTACTGTGCTGAAGCCCGGGGACAGGCCGCAGACGGCGCCCGATATCGCTCGGCCGCGACCAATATTCACTCGCTTCTAACCTTTGTGCTCCTGGTTTTCACTGATCCCCGGCCTTCTTCCGGCGATAATATCTCCAACGGAGGCGGAAGTGCCGCTACGCAAGAGCAACGAGTCGAGCGATCACCTCGAGGATGAGGACCTCACGGACGAGCTGGTCGAATGGGCCAACGCCAGAAGAGCGTCTGTCTCCGAGACCACGCCAGGCAGGATGGGGTCTCCTGAAGGGGCGGAGTTTGAGCCGGACCTCTATCCGTCCGACTCAGAGAGCATGCTCAGCGGAGCTGAGACCGCTGCGCTGATCAAGTCCAACCAGCAACCTAAGGTCTTGGTAATAGCTCTTAACGAGATCACTGCTGACCGGGCCCAGGCCTACTTGTTCGATGACACCCAAGAAGCGAGCCAGTTCATCGAAACCCTCGTGGAAACCGGCCTCGATCCGGACCGCATCATCGTCTTCTGCGGGACGCCGATGAACTTCCAGGTGAGCCACCGCCTCGAGGTCACCGTCGACGAACCCGAGTAGCAGCCGACGGTATCCAGTTAGCGGCCCCAGCCAGAGGCGCTGTACCGCCATCTCACGCCGTCGCCCCCCACGAGCCACACGATGGCCTCGGCCAGCAGGAGGACGGCCGGACGCACTCAGTCGGCGGTCTCTGCCCCCCCCGGCGGGTCCAGATTCACTTCGACGCGATAGGCAACGTTGAGGCGCATCTCTTTTCCAAGGAAGACATGGAGGTGGCTAGGTTCCATCCCGTCCTCGACGGCGCCTCTGACGAACTCCCCCGCATCCTCGATCCTATCGAAGGCATAGGCTTCGCCGTGCCCGTCTGTCGCCCCGCGGTCAGCCACGACGATTATCTTCGTCCCGGCTTTTGGCTGCGCTGCATAGGCGATGCCTTTCGCTGCGCCACCCGCAGTGCCCGCGCCGTGCGGGTCCGTTTGCTCCTCACCAGCCTCGTCATCGCCAGGCTCAGCCGTCACTGTGGCCGGAGCATGCTCCGGCTCGTCGCCGACGTCCTCTTCACCTTTGCGAAAGAGTTTGGGCACCCGTGACCACCCCCTATCTTGCCGATGGAGGAAATGCCTCTCTTCTAATACATGGACGCGGCCAGGCTGCTTTTGTAACAAACGTGCCACGCCTGCCCGTCTATTCCAGAGCCACGCCGCCACCCGCCAGTCACTTTATGTTACGAATGGCAGGTCAGCAGCGTCTAGATAGGTGCGACCCGCACAGGCCGGACGACGAAGATGGGGGTGAATGAAGGTGCCAAAGGATCATGGGAAGAACGGCGGCTCCGCAGACGTGGATGAGACCAACAACCTGACGACCCACATGTTGGATTGGGCAAAAGAGAAGATGGCGGCGGGAACGGCTGAGCCTCCCAACGAGGAGCAACCTGCGACAAAGACTGAGCGGCAACAGACGGGCTCGGTAATCGTCGTGGCTGTCTGCAGCGACGAGTCGAACCAGGCGGAGGCCCAGCTCTTTGAAGATGAGGCTGACGCCAAGCGATTTGTGGAAACCTTAGTGGAAGGCAACGTAGACCAGGAACGCATCGCCGTCCTGCGAGGGAAGGCCGTTGAAATGAACGTGACTTATCGCCCAGTGATCCAGCTAGGTGTGGACGGCGAACCGCAAGCAAGCAGCGATCAAGACCAGCAGCCTTAGCTCACCCTCCGCCCACCCTGAGCCTGTCGAAGGGGCTCGTCGAAGGGCTGTCCCCCAGACCCAACAATTATCGAACGGCGGCTGGCTGGGACCAATTCCCTGAATCGAAGGACCGCGTTTATCGCGCCACCGCCACTTCGTCCTTCTCGGACTCGCCCTCCTCGGAGGCCGCTGGCATCCCCAGGCCACGCTGGTTCATCTCGGCCAGCTTCGCCTCAATCTCGATGACCTCCTTAAGGTTGGCTCTCTGTCGCTCGACCAGCTCGATCTTGGCTTGGACGTACTCGCGCTGCGCTATCAGACTGGAGTGCTCGCTGTCCAATCCCTCCAGATAGTCTTTTAGCACGTCCGACGATCGCTGAGAGCGCCGCTTGCCACCTTCACGCGCTGTGGATTGGCTTTGCATAGCTGCCCTCCTCGTCTTCGCAGGTCTTGCGAAGAACCCGAGCTTGCTAACCACCTCCATGATCCCCCATTGGAAGCAGGCGCAGACCGAGGCACCGCCCCGCTCCCGTCGGGAGAGCGCAGATCCCCATGATGGTCGATGAGCCCTTGCCACCTTCTTGACCACCAGACCCGTCTCGCTTATGTCGAAGAGCCTGGTGCACTGATTCTACTCGCAGTCGCAAGGGTTGGCAAGGGATGAAGGCAATCGGTGCCGCTACGCTCAGCCCGGGAGCAGCCTCCAGCCGCTCATCCTGAGCCTGTCCTGAACTTGCCGAAGGGCTTGTCGAAGGGCCTGTCGAAGGGGTCTGAGAGCAGCCTGGGGCGTAGGCTCGCAGCCTGCGCGTGCTAGCCCTCAACGATGGCGTACACGAAGCCATCGTAGCTGCCGATGTAGATTACCCCGTCCACCACCGCCGGCGAGGAGAAAACGTTGTCGTCCGTCTCGAAATGCCAGCGCTCCTCCCCCGTGGCGCCGTCCAGCGCGTAGACGGACCTGTCCCCGCTGCCGATGTAGACGACCCCATCCACCACCGCCGCAGACGAGTGAACTGCGTCGCCTATCTCCAGTGTCCAGCGCTCCTCCCCCGTGGCAGCGTCCAGCGCGTAGACGGAGCCGTCCCGGCTCCCGACGTAGACGACCCCCTCCGCTACCGCCGGCGAGGAGAAGACCCTGTCGTCCGTCTCAAAGCGCCAGCGCTGCCCTCCGCTGCCAGCATCCAGCGCATAAACGAACTTGTCGAAGCTGCCGATGTACACCACCCCGTCCACCACCGCAGGAGAGGAGTGAATCAAATCGCTCGTTTGGAAACGCCAGCGCTGCTCCCCTGTGGCGCCGTCCAGCGCGTAGGCAGAGCTGTCCCCGCCGCCGATATATACTACCCCGTCCACCACCGCCGGCGAGGAGAGAACGGGCCCGCCTAAATGAACCCGCCAGCGCTCCTCCCCCGTGGCGCCGTCCAGCGCGTAGACGGAGCCGTCGAGGCTGCCGATGTACACCACCCCGTCCACCACCGCAGGAGAGGAGTGAACGTCTTCGCCCGTCTCGAAACGCCAGCGCTCATTCCTCGTAGCAGCGTCCAGCGCGTAGACGTAGTTGTCGAGACTACCCACGTAGACTACACCGTCCACCACCGCCGGCGAGGGGACGACCCAGTCGCCGGTCTCGAACCGCCAGCGCTCATCCCCCGTGGCGGCGTCCAGCGCGTAGACGTTTCCGTCGAAGCTGCCGACGTAGACCACACCGTCCACCACCGCAGGAGAGGAGAAGACGCTGTCCCCCGTCTCGAAGCGCCAGAGCAGCGTCGGCGAGCCCTCAACCCCCGGGCCGGGGTTCACGCCGGCGTTCGCGAGGTTGCCCCGGAACATCGGCACCCACCGCATAGTTGGCGTCGGCGTAGGCGATTCCTCTGTCGGAACGGTCGCGGTGGCAGTGGGCTGCTCAGCCGTTGGCGACGGCGTAGGAGCGTTGTCGCTCTCGCCGTCGCACCCGCCTAGCAACAGCGCGGCCAGCGCCAGAGCGACAAACACAACCGTCTCTATTCTGTATCTGATCACTTGACCCTCCACCTCTTGTCGCGTCCCTATACTACGCACACCCGCGGACGTTGACAAGGGTGGTTTCTCTCATCTCAGAAAGCAGCGTGGCAGGTGCCTCTAAGCTGTTACCGTCTATCTCGCCGGGCCGACAGCGAACAGCGCCCTCGCTGAGCGGGCGGCAAGAAAGCCGTGAGAATCGGCAGCGGAGGAGTCCACCGCCTCCACATCCCCCTCGAAGTCCTCGACCCGCGTCACCCAGACCCCGTAAATGCCCGACGAGTCCGGGCTGTCGCCGAACGGGCAGAACTGGACGGTCGCACCGCCGCTGAGGCTGTCGCTTCCGACGGCGTGGTTCCCCTGCCCCGATACGTCCTCGATCGCGCCATCGGCCACCCGAAGCTGGCGGAACCTGACCTCGTCGCTGGAAAGGAGGGTTTCGCCGGACACATCGGTCACCTGAAAGAAGTAGTCGCCGTCGGTCAAGCGTGGCGAGCCTTCCTCCTGCCCCACCACCAGGTAGGCGTCGCACTTGTCCTCGAATATGACCGCCGCCGCTGGCTGGCCGTCCTGAAGCGCTACCGAAATACTGCCCACAACGGCTGCATATGGGAGAACTTCTTCCTCCCCGTCCGAAGGGCCACCGTCCCCGCCGCCGAGGACGAGGGCCAGCGTCAGGCCCACCGCCACAGCCACCGCCGCCGCGCCCACTATGGCTCCAATGATCCACGGCCACCACTGCCAGCGCGGCCTCTCGAGCATCGGCGGTTCCCAGGACCAGTCCCAGTCCCGTTCCAGCCCGCTCCTGCGGCCGACCGGAATACGCCTCTTATCTCCAAACAACGGCATGTCGATGAGGCTCCTAGTCTATATAGACGCTTGACCCCCGTCGATAGCTACTGGCCTCCTGCCGTCCCCTTGTCAGACGCGAACACTTATGATAAACAACGAGCATCAGCCTCTACACGAAAGGAGCTGCGCCATGTTTCAGACAAGGATCACTGAACTGTTCGACATCAAGTACCCGATTATCTGCGGCGGCATGTACTGGATCGGCCGGGCCGAGCTGGTAGCAGCAGTGGCCAACGCCGGTGGCCTCGGCTTCATTGTGGGAGCCACCTTCGAGAATGTGGATGACCTCCGCGCCGAGATCCGCAAGGCCCGCGACTTGACCGACGGCCCGATCGGCCTCAACATCAACCTCTTCCCTGCCCTCCGTCCCCAGCCCATCGAGGCCTGGGTCGAGGTCGCCTGCGAGGAGAAGATACCGGTGGTCGAGACCTCTGGTCGCAGCCCAGAGGCGATCGTGGAGCCATTGCACGCCGGTGGCGTCAAGATCATGCACAAGGTTCCGGGGGTCAAGTACGCTCGCACCGTCGAGCGCCTCGGCTGCGACGCCGTCTCCGTGGTCGGACACGAGTGCGGCGGTCACCCCGGCATGGATGAGGTGACCACCCTGATAATGGTGCCCGCAACCGTGGACGCAGTCAGCATACCGGTGGTGGCTGCCGGCGGCTTCGCCGATGGTCGCGGCCTCGTGGCCGCCCTGGCCCTCGGCGCCGACGCCGTTCTCATGGGCACTCGCTTCATGGCCACCAAGGAGTGCCGCGGCCACCCCGACTGGAAGGATTGGCTGGTCAACGCCGCGGAGACAGACACCACCTACTGCATGAAGTCGATCAAGAACCCGTCGCGCGTGATCAAGAACGCCGTGTCTGCCAAGGTGATGGAAATGGAGGCCCAGGGAGCCACCCTGGAGGAGTTGATACCCATCATAGCCGGACAGGGAGGCGCCGTCTTCGACGACGGCAAGATGGATTCTCAACTGGCCAGCGCCGGCCAAGCGATCGGCCTCATCCACGACGTCCCGACAGTGAAGGAGCTCATCGACCGAATAGTCGACGAAGCGATCGAGATCCGCGAGCGCCTGAACGCCTCCATCCGCTAGCTCGTCGGGGCAACCCTCAGCACCAACCCGCCGAACAGCGCACGCCCGGCGGCTACTGTCCTTAGGCCCCGCCTTCGTCCGCGATGCCCGCCAGCTGCTTGGCCAGGTCGATCTTCTCGGCCAGATTGGCCTGTCGGAACATAGCTATCCGCTGCGCCTGAGGCGAGCCAGCCCCATGCATGCACTCCACCAGAGCAGAGCAGCTCGTCATGTTCTCGATCAGACGGGCCACTCGAATCCTGGTCTCGGCAGGGAAGTCAGCGGCGCCCTGGAAGTACTTCTGTACGTACGGCCCCACTACAGGATGTCGCAGGTCTTTCTCCGAGGGCAGAGTGCCCAGGAGGCCGCCCGCTATGTCATGAGCCAGGCGGCCTATCTCATAAGTGAACCTGGTGGTGTTCAGCTTGACGGTGTTGGCCAGGAGGGGATTCACGTAGCAGCCGCCGGAGGGCGTCACCTGCCCCTCGGCGGAGCAAGCCAGGGAGCAGTTGAAGAGGGTCTCAGTGAGGTGCACCATCTCCACCAACTTGTCGCGAATGTGGGCGGCCTCGGCCACCCCATTGCAGCGGGCGATGAGAGCGGCCGCCCCGATGAGCACGTCGGCCACGCCGCCCTTGCATGCCCCGTAGTTCTGGCGGTGATAGGACGAGAACGTTTCTACCAGAGGCAACGCAAACTCATACTCCCCGCACATGAACACCCGCTCCCAGGGCACGAAGACATCCTCAAACACGATCATCGCCTCGCCGCCCACAAAGCCGAAGCGAGCGTTGCCCTGGTCTATCTCCCCTCCTAATTTCCGCTCATCGTTGGTCTGCCGCCCGAAGATGAATGTCAGCCCCGGCGTATCAGCGGGCACAGCGAAAGAGACGGCATAATCGCCGTCTTGCTCCCGCATGGCAGTGGTGGGCATAACCACTAGCTCATGGGAGTTGATGCCGCCCGTCTGGTGCTGCTTGGCCCCGCGCACGACGATCCCGTCCTTCCGGCGCTCCACCACCCGCAGGTAGACGTCTGGATCCTCCTGCTCGCTGGGGCGCAGGGCACGGTTGCCTTTGGCGTCGGTCATCGCCCCATCGCACATGACATCGGTTTCCTGAACGTAGGCCACGAAGTCTCGCAGACGGCTGTGATATTCGGTGCCATGCTCTTGATCAATCAGGTAGCTGACGATGTAGATGGCGTTCAAGGCATCGAAGCCCACACACCTCTGGAAGCAGGCGCCCGTCTGCTGTCCTAGAAGCCTCAGCATTTTCACCTTGCGCACCAGGTCATCAGGGCTCTGGTGGATATGGTTGAAGCGGTTGATTCTCCTTCCGCTGAGATGCGACGTGGCGCTGACAAGCTCCTCGTGGCGGGGATCATGGGCGAGCTCATAGGTCATGGCCGCCGCGTTTACGTGCGGCCTGGTCAGCGGATGGTCCACCACGTCCTCGATCTTCTCTCCGAAGGCATAGACCGCGCGCCTCAGCTTGCGCAGGCTTTCCCGGTATTCGTCTGCCGTCATCATCGCCACACCTCTCAGTCTGATGCCTATCTCGCGCTGCGACCTCTGCCTCCGGCTTGTACTCTCTCACTTCATTCTAATCCCCGAAACTTAAGCTATGTCAAACGAGAGCCTTCTTGACAACGGAGCCTTGGTCAGAGACGATCTCGCCAGTGTTGCCAGCCTGGCTCACCCGATCGGCATCGATGCCACCAGTGGAGACCGCAAACGATGAGCAAGATAGCATCCGCCCTCAGACAATTGCCCCTGCTGCGCGTAGCTTTGCCGATCATCACGGCTTTTGCCCTGGCAGCCCTACTAGCGCTTGGCTGCGGCGGCGGACAAGACGAGGGCCCATCTGTCACCGCCACCATCAGCCCCACCACTCCCGTTGCCACCGCCACCCCCGTTGCCACCGCCGTCCCCACTGTTGCCCCCCAGGATCTGACCGAACGCGGCCCCTTCGCGGTGGGCGTGTCAACCCTGACTCTCGTGGACAAGTCGCGGCCCACCGACGCCAACGGCTCCTATCCCGGCGCCGACACCCGCACTCTGGTCACCGAGGTGTGGTACCCGGCGGAGGGCAGAACGCAGCCGGTTGAGATTCGCGATGCCCCTCTGGACTCTTCGCAGGCACCCTACCCTCTGATCGTCTTCAGCCATGGCTACACGGGCGTCCGCCGACAGTCGGTTTCCTCCACAACTCATCTGGCCAGTCACGGCTATATCGTCATCTCGCCTGACTACCCGCTGAGCAACGGCTCAGCACCCGGCGGCCCAAGGTCGGGCGATGTCCTCAACCAGCCCGGTGACGTGAGCTTCCTGATCGATAGCTTCCTGAGTTTCGCCGATGAGCCGGGCAATCAATTCGAGGGCGCCATAGACGAAACAGCCATCGGCCTCACTGGTCACTCCCTGGGCGGACTGACGACGATACTGGCCACTTTCGGCCCCCTGGCCGACCCCCGCGTCGAAGCGGCCCTGCCTCTTGCCGCACCGGCGTGTTTGGTCGGCAGCCGCACCTACGAGGACTCTGACACCCCTCTTCTCGTCGTCGGCGGCAGCGATGACCAGTTGGTGGCCTTCGAGAGCGTTCGTCAGGCTTACGACGCCGCCAGCCCACCGAAGTACCTGCTGACGCTTCTGGGCGGCAACCACTTGCGGTTTGCCGACGCCGATTTGGAGGACTTTCCCCCAGGCACACTGGCGAGCGCTGGCGGAGAGACCTTCCTCAAGGATGGCGCACGAATCATGCAAGCGACTCGTGCCGACCCCGCCGCTTGCCCGGAGGCTGAAGCCTCTACCCAGGATCTGCCCGGAGAGCGTCAGCGCGAGCTAGTCCGCCTCTTCGGTACCGCCTTCTTCGACTACTATCTGAAGGGAGACGAAGGCACCAGCCACGTCCTGACCACAGAGTTCGCCCAGACCATCCCCGAAGCGGAACTGGATCTCGAGCAGGCCCCCACCGAGTGACAACGGCCGTCGCTTTCCCTCCCCACTACTGCACTTGGACGCCGGCCAGCTTCTCCAGGGCTTTCACCAGGCTCTGGATGCCCTCGCCGCCCAGGCCATCGGCCTCCACGGCGGCGAATAGCTGGTGCACCAGACCCGTGCCCGGCAGCGGCAGCGATCGCTTGTCCGCCTCCTCCAGCGCCAGCCGCAGGTCCTTCTGCTGGTGGGCTACCTTGAAGCCGGGAGCAAAGTCGCGCTCCACCACCTTGGGCGCCAGGTTCTGAATCGCCCAGGAAGTGCAGGCACCCCCGCTCACCGCCTCGATCATCGTCCTCGGATTCACCCCCGCTTTGGCGGCGAAGACGAGCGCCTCGCACATGGCCAGGTTGTTCAGCCCGCCGACGATCTGGTTGCATAGCTTGACCGTCTGGCCAGCGCCGCTGGGCCCGCAGTAGGTGATCGTACGACCCATCGCCTCCAGGATGGGACGACAGCGCGCCAGCGTCGCCTCTGATCCGCCCACCATGATCGAGAGTGTCCCAGCGATGGCGCCCTTGTCGCCGCCGCTGACCGGCGCATCGAGCATCTCGACGCCGGCTTCGCCCAACCGCTCGGCGATGCGGCGGGTCACCTCCGGCGAGATGGTGGACATGTCGATCATAACCAGCCCTGGCCGCCCCGCCTCGATGATACCGTCGGGGCCGAGGGCCACCTGCTCTACGTCCGCCGAGTCGGATACCATGGTTATGACAACGTCGGAGCGCTCAGCCACCTCTCGCGAGCAGGAGGCGTCGGCCGCTCCCGCCCCCACCAGTTCGTCGATCCCTGGCCGGCTGCGATTCCACACCGTGAGGAGATAGCCGGCCTTCAGGAGATTACGCGCCATCGGCCGCCCCATGATGCCCAGACCAATGAAACCGATGCGTTCTGTCATGGCTTCCTCCTGCAGACGTCAGCTCTGAGAGTGGCCGTAGGTAGCCCTTACCAGCACCGGCCCTAGTGCATCACTATCCCGCCGTCGACGTTGATGGCCTGGCCGGTCATGTAGTCCGACTGGTCGGAGGCCAGGAAGGCCACCAGGTTGGCTACGTCGTCGGTCGTCTCCAGCTTGCCCAGGGGGATCTTCTCGATCTCCTCATTGACGATCTCGTCGTAGGACACGCCCCGGAAGTTCGCCTCCAGCTCCCAGCCCCATCGCTGAAGCTCGGTGTCTACCTGTCCCGGGCAGACGGCGTTCACCTGGATCCCGCTCGCCGCCAGCTCGAAAGCCAGGACCCTCGTCAAGCCCAGAACGGCCGCCTTGGCCGCGCAGTAGGCCGCCAGCGCCGGAGCACGCCCCTTGCCGGCGATGGAGGAGATGTTGATGATCTTCCCCCCTTCCCGGCGGGCGATCATCGTCCGCGCCACCCGCTGCGAGCAGAGGAATGTCCCTGTGGCGTTGATGGCCAGTGTTTTGTTCCAGGCCGCCTCCTCAATCCACAGCACGGGCATCGGGCCCACGACGCCACCGGCGTTGTTCACCAGAATGTCGATGTGGCCGAAGGCGTCCATGGTCTGGGCCACCATCTCGTCCACCGCCTGGCTGTCCGTCACGTCCACCTTCAGCGGCAGTCCGCGCACGCCCAGCGCGCTGATTTCGTCAGCCGTGCTCTTCAGGCCATCCCACATGCCCAGGCCGTAGTCCGGGAACTCCTCGAACTCACGGCAGATGTCGGCCACCGCCACGTCGGCCCCCTCCCGCGCCAGCCT
Organism: Dehalococcoidia bacterium; assembly: GCA_020356025.1. GTDB lineage: Bacteria > Chloroflexota > Dehalococcoidia > SM23-28-2 > SM23-28-2 > SM23-28-2. The sequence goes on from CP070630.1 coordinate 1,764,265, forward strand.
GAGCGCTATGGCCCGACCGATGCCCAGCTTGCGGCCGGCCCCCGTAACGATAGCTACCTTTCCCTTCAGGTCATACATCCTCGCACCCCCATTGCACTCGAAGAAGCCACAGTATCGTTGCGACTATAGGAAGGAACCCGCCGCCAGTCAAGCGCCTTGGTTGACACTCCTTCCTGCCTGATACATGATTTGACCGTGCCAGATGAATCACGCCCCGATCCCGTGCTCAGAGCCGTGGGCAGTTGGCAGCCGGCGCGAGTGCTGATGACGGCCAACCGGCTGGGGGTCTTCGCTGTCCTCGGCGAGGAGGCTCTGCCCGCCGAGGAGGTTGCCCAGAGGTGTCAGGCCCACCCCCGCTCCACCGCCCTTCTCCTTAACGCCTGCGTGGCCCTCGGCTTCCTGCGCAAGGACGGCGACCGCTACGCCAACTCGCCCGAAGCGCTGGAGACCCTCATCCCGGGCAAGCCGACCTACATTGGCGATCGCATCAAGCACGACGAGTGGCTGTACGACATCTGGGCACACTTGGAGCGGGCGGTCCGCACCAACCGGCCCGTTCGCGATCTGGCCCAGCCACGCTCTGGAGCCGAGACTTGGAGGGAGTTCTCGCTGGCCATGCACAATCTGGCGATGCGCACCGGCCCCCTCCTGGCAGATACCCTTGACTTGTCCGGCAGGCGCCAGCTATTGGATTGCGGCGGCGGGGTCGGCACCCACGCCATGTTCCTGGTGCAACGATACCCTGGCCTGCGGGCAATCGTCTTCGATCTCCCGGAGACCATCGAGCTGGCCAAGGAAATCATCGAGCAGTCAGGTCTAGCGGATAGAATCACCGCCCGCGGCGGCAACTACTTCGCGGACGACCTCGGCCAGAGTCACGATGTGGTGCTCCTATCGTCGGTTCTCCACTCGATGCCGCCGGAGGCTTGCCGCGCACTCCTGGAGAAGTGCCACCGCTCGCTTGTCAGCGGCGGCTGGATCGTCGTGCACGAGATCCTCATCGACCCCGATGGCACATCTCCGCCGCGAGCCGCCCTCTTCTCACTCAACATGCTGGTGAACACGGGTGAGGGGCGCTCCTACTCAGGGGAAGAGATCATGCGCCTCATGAAAGAGACTGGTTTCGCACCTCTGGAGGTCAAGGCGTTGCCGTCGCCCGCCTACACCTCTTTGGTCATTGGCGAAAAGCCCTAGGCCATACGCCCAGCGCCACGCTACTCGACGAAGCCGTTCTCCCGCAGCCACTCCCCGGCCACGTCGTCCGGATCCTCCTTGTCCACCTGCACCTTCATGTTCAGACCCGTGAGACCCTCCGTGGTGATCTTGGCCGACACGCTGTTCAGCACGTTCACCAGGTCCTCGTCGTACGCGTCCAGAACGTCCATCCGGATGGCCGGCGATATGTTTTCGGCAGGCTGAAGCCCCTTGTCGTCCTCCAGCAGCACGAAGCCCTTGGCAGCAATCTGAGCATCGGTGCTGAACAGCAGCGCAAGGTCGATCGCGCCCTCCTCCAGGGCGGTCACTCGCGGGCCGAAGTCGAGCGGAGTGAACTCCCCGAACTCGATGCCGTACACTTCCTCGAGCCCGATAAGGCAGAACTGGCGCTCCGGGCACTCAGGCGGGCCCGCGAAGTGGAGCTCTGACGCCACAGGCTCCAGGTCGCTCACCTTCTCCAGATCGTACTTGTCGGCCGTCTCCTTGCTCGCGACGATGGCGTTCGTGTCCTGGGCAGGGGCAATGTCCAGCAGCGTGACGCCTGAGGCCTCGAACAGTGCCTTAGCCTCGGCCTGATTCTCCGCCCCGTCCGAAGTTGGCTCGCCGCCCAGGAAAGTCAACAACGTCCCCACATATTCCGGGACGAGATCGAGCTCCCCGGCCTCAAGCGCCGGCTTGATGATCTCCCTCGGGCTGCCGGGCAGGATGTTACCAGTGCTCACTGAGTAGCCCTCGGCCTCAAGCGCCTGGGCGTAAATGTTGGCCAGGATGTGGCTCTCACTGAAGTCGAAGGCGCCCACACGGATGGTAGGCCCTTCCCTTCCACCGTCCTCGCCGTCGTCACCACAAGCGACAGCGACGAGAGCCATCGAGAATAGGGCTGCCAGGATGGCCAACGCGCGCAGTACTTTCTGCATCGGTCGTGCCCCTCCTTTCCGGATCGGCTCTGTTCCTTCTTCGGGCAATTCCCAACGTCGTCCGTTCATGCCGGACGCTCCATTCTCGCAGGCGGACGGTGGCCGCGCAACCCGCCAGCTGCAAACAGAATCCGCTCCGTTACGCCGAATGCGACGTCTGTCAAGATAGCCAAAGCGGCCACGAGGAGCGCCCCAGCGAACACCCGCACGTTGTCCTGGACCGAGAACCCGTCGATGATGTAGCGTCCCAGGCCACCCCAGCCCACGAGCGCCCCCAGCGTCGCAGTCGCGACCACCTGCACGGCAGCCACCCGGATACCCGTGAGTATCAGAGGCCCTCCCAGCGGCAGTTCTATGCCGAGCAGCACCTCTCGTTCCCGCATCCCCATCCCGCGCGCTGCCTCCACCACCTCAGCGCCCACGCTTCGCACCGCCGTGAAGGAGTTTGTGAAGATTGGCGGAAGAGCGAGAAGGACCAGCGCCAGGAACGTGGGCCAGAAGCCGATGCCCAAACCCGCCCGAATAGAGAATGGCAGCGCCAGCGCTATGATGGCGAAGGACGGGATTGCCCGCCCGATGTTCACCACCGACACCGCGATCAAGCCGCCCCGGCCGCTGTGCCCCAGGAGCACGCCCGAAGGCACGGCCACGGCTGCAGCCACCGCGGTCGCCATGGCTGAAAGCCGCATGTGCTCCAGCGTTCGGTTGGGAATACCTGTCGACCCCTGCCAGTTGTCCGGGTCAATGAACCAGGCGAGCACATCGGCGAGTAGATCCATCAGCTCACCGTCCTTGCTCGCGACCAGGGCGAGAGCAGCCGCTCCAAGCCCGCCAACGTCACGTCGATAACGACGGCCAGCGCCACCGAGAGCACTGACCCGACGATGAGCGGCGTATAGAAGTCACGCCGCAGCCCGTCCAGAATGAACAGCCCCAGGCCGCCCTGCCCGATGATCGAGGTGACGGTGACAAGACCAACCACCGTGACGGTGGCGATACGTAAGCCCGCTACGATGACCGGAAGGGCCAGCGGCAACTCGATCTCCACGAAAAGGCGCGCACGGCTGTAGCCCATCCCGACCGCCGCCTCCCGGACCGCCGGCGACACGCCGTCGATGCCGGCCACGATATTGCGCACCAGGATGAGGAGCGTATAGCTCACCAGCCCGATCTCAGCCGTGAGCGTGCTCAGGCCCGTATAGGGAACCAGGAAAGCAAACAGCGCTAAGCTCGGAATAGTGTAGAGGACGCCCGTCACCCAGGTGACGGGACCGTAAGTACGCCGGAACCGCAGGGCCACTATCGAAAGCCCCATGGCTATGGCGAACCCTATGCCTACGGCGATGCCCGTGAGGATGAAATGTTCGACCGTTTGAGTGCGGATCTCGTCCAAGTGGTCCCATATCCAACCCCAGCGGATGAGGGGCTCAGTGGCGAGAAACGTACGCTGTGGCATCACGGGACAAGGTTCTCCGAGATGCGGTTGAGGGTGAGCATGCCAGCGTAACGCTCGCCGTCGTAGACCACCGCCACCTGGTTATGAGAGGTCACGATAGCATCCAGCGCCTCCCGCAACGTGTTGTCTGCGGTTACGCGCACCAAGAACGGCCGGCCGGCAAGGTCGCCCATCTTTCGCCCTGGCTCAAGCTCAGACTCCCACACCCATCCCTGCAGTTTCCCATCGCGAACGATTGCCACCCAGTTCACGCCCTCGCGCGCCATCACCTCCTTCGCCTCGGCAGAGCCGGCGTCTGACGACACCGTCGGCCCGTCCTCCAGCGACACGTCTCGAACAGCAATCAGAGAAAGCCGCCGCAGCCCTCGTTCCTGGCCGAGGAACTCCTCAACGAAAGCGTTGGCTGGTTCCCTCAGCACTTCTTCGGGCGACGCGTATTGTCGCAACGCGCCACCCACGTCCAGGATGGCAACCTGATCGCCAAGTTTGATCGCCTCGTCTATGTCGTGGGTCACGAAGACGATCGTCTTCTGAAGCTGCGCTTGCAGCGAGCGCAGCTCCTCCTGCAGACGCACCCGAACGATCGGGTCCACCGCCGCGAAAGGCTCGTCCATCAGCAGCACCGGCGGGTCCGCCGCCAGCGCCCGGGCTACCCCCACCCGCTGCTGCTGGCCACCGGAGAGCTCGGCGGGGTAGCGGTCGTACATCTCCGACTCCAATCCAACCATCTCAACCAGCTCGTCGACGCGCTTCCTCGTGCGACGCCGATCCCATCCCAGCAGTTTGGGCACAGTGGCGATGTTCTCGGCCACCGTGCGGTGAGGAAAGAGTCCCACCTGCTGGATGACATAGCCGATGCCTCGGCGCAGCGCATGGGGATCCATCCCCTGGATGTCGCGGCCTCCCACCTCGATCCGCCCGGAGGTGGGCTCGATGATCCGATTGATCATCTTGAGGATCGTCGTCTTCCCACAACCTGATGGCCCGACGAGAGCCGTCACCTGCCCCGCGGACATCTCCATAGAGAGATCCTCCACCGCGGGAGCGGATGCGCCGGCATACCGCTTGGTGACGTGATCGAGTCGAATGCTCGCTTCGCTCATCTGGCTGTCCCGGCGTGCCGACGTGGCAAGTCGGCACCATCGCTCACTTAAGCTAAGCCCCAGTATGCCAGGTCTGACCGTCGACGACCAGGGCGTGAGCGCCTATCTGATCGAAGTGATATAATTCAGCGCGGCGGCGGTCGGCCTCGCTACCATGCAAGTGGCGAGACCGCCGCCTCAGACAAGGCTAGTCGATGGCAACCAAATGGTGGGGCTGGGGAGAAGAGCAGCGAACCTTCCCCCTGCCGCATGGGGAGCAGTTCTGGGCCCACGTCAGCAGCTGGCTGGGCGAGCTTGGCGTCGGCCAGCGTATCGAATCCCTCGCCGAGGTCGCCTTGCCTCCCTCTCGCCTCGAATCGAAGGCCCTGGACGCCCTGCGCGCCGCCTCAGGCGCTGACTCCCTCTCCACCGACAGCGTTGACAGGGCCGTCCACAGCCTCGGCAAGAGCTATTGCGACCTCGTACGCATCCGCCGGGGGGAGATCCCCCATGCCACCGATGCCGTCGTCTATCCGGAGACGGAGGAGCAGGTGGCCGCGCTGCTGAACGCAGCAGCCGAGCGAGGCATCGCCGTTATTCCCTTCGGCGGCGGCACCTCCGTGCTCGGAGGCGTCGAACCCCTTGGATCCAAGCCGACTGTTACTCTGGACCTGCAGCGAATGAACCGTCTGCTGCAGCTGGACCCACTCGCGGCGACCGCCACCCTCGAGGCTGGGGTTCTCGGCCCCTCTCTCGAGCAACAGCTCAACGCCAACGGCTTCACCCTCGGCCACTTCCCTCAATCCTTCGAGTACTCCAGCCTTGGTGGCTGGATCGCCACCCGCTCAGCAGGCCAGAACTCCACCCTCTACGGCAAGATCGAGCACAGAGTGGAGAGCCTGCGCATGGCCTTCCCAGGCGGCACCATCGCCACCCCAGCCGTCCCTGCCGCCGCCGCTGGCCCCGACCTCAACCAGATGATCGCCGGCTCGGAGGGCGTACTGGGGGTGATCACTCAGGCGACCGTTCGCCTGGCACCCCTTCCCAAGCGCTGCGACTACCGTGGCTACGTCTTCCCCTCCTTCCAGGCTGGCGTCGAAGCCTCTCGCGAACTGATGCAGTCGGGCCTGACGCCATCCGTCCTGCGTCTCTCCGACGAGACCGAGACCGAGGTCAGCCTGGCCATGAGACCCCCGCCTCGCGCACTGATGGCCGCCGCCGAAGGGCTGTACCTCGCCCTGCGCAGGATCAGCTTCGAGGGCACCGCTTTGATGATCGTGGGCTTCGATGGAGACGAGGACCAGGTACGCTCCGACTGGCGCCGCGCCCACCGCATCCTCCGCCGCCACGAGGGGTCATCCCTGGGACGCCGCCCGGGGCGAGCCTGGGAGCGCGCCCGCTTCGAGCACCCCTACCTGAGAGACCTCCTCCTCGATCACGCTATCATGGTGGACACCCTCGAGACGGCTGTCACCTGGGACCGCTACCTGGCACTCTATGGCTCCGTGCGTGATGCGATGGCCAAGGCCATGGACGGCCGCGGGTTAGTGATGGCCCATCTCTCACACGCCTACAGCGATGGCGCCTCCCTCTACTACACTTTCCTGGCCCGCCAGGCGGCGGGCCAGGAAATGGAGCAGTGGCAGCAGGTCAAGGTCGCTGCGACCGACGCCATCATCGCCGCCGGTGGCGCCCTCAGTCACCACCACGGCATCGGCAGCGACCATCAGCCCTGGATGTCCCGATACCTGGGGCCGGCCGGCGTTCGGACACTGGCCGCCCTTAAGCAGACCTTCGACCCCCACGGCCTCATGAACCCGGGCAAACTGATGCCCACAAGCGAGGATGACAGCGATGTTAGCGATGTTTAGGAAGGCAACGCCCACCGGCACATTCTCTTACCGCACCCGCACCGGCTATCTCGATCGCGTCCAGCAGCAGACCTTCGACCTGGTCATCATCGGCGGCGGCATCACCGGCGCCGGCATCGCCCGCGACGCCGCCATGCGCGGCCTATCCGTGGCCCTCCTCGAAAAAGGCGACTTCGCCGCAGGCACCAGCAGTAGGTCCTCCAAGATGATCCACGGCGGCCTGCGCTACCTCAGGCATTTCCAGATTCGCCTGGTCAAGGAGTCTCTGCGAGAGCGTGAGGTGCTGCTGAAGATCGCTCCCCACCTAGTTCATCCCTTCCCTTACATCCTGCCGGTCTACGAGGGCGGCCCCAACAGCCGCCTCCAGCTAAAGGTGGGCCTAGTCGCCTACGACCTGCTGGCCGGCTCCCGCCGCGTCGAGCATCACACGATGCTCTCCGCAGACGAAGTGCTGAGGATGGAGCCAACCTTGCGCCGAGACCGGCTAAGAGGCGGCTTCCGCTACTTCGACTGTCTGGTAGACGACGCTCGCCTGACCCTCGCCACCATTCGCTCCGCGGCCAGCCACGGCGCCGCCGTTATCAGCTACGCCGAGGTCACCGACCTCGAGCGAGACGAGGATCGGGTGACAGGCGTCCGTTTCAGCGACCGCCTGGACGGTCGCACCGGCACCATTAGCGCTCGTGTCGTGGTCAACGCCACCGGCCCCTGGACGGACGAACTGCGGGCCAAGGCCGAGGCGCCCCCCATGCTCCGCCCAACGAAAGGGATCCATCTAACGCTCCCTCACTCCAGCCTCCCGTTGTCCTCCATCATCGCCTTCCCTGCCATCGACGATCGCCTCATGTTCGCCGTTCCCCTGGGGAACTGTACCTATGTAGGAACCACTGATACAGACTACACCGCCAGCCCCGACCAAGCGAGAGCCGACGCCGCCGACGTGCAGTACCTTCTGGATTCGCTGAACGCTACCTTCCAGGGGCTCCAAGCGTCGCCATCGGACGTCACCTCCACCTGGGCAGGCGTGCGCCCTCTGGTGTCCGAGGAGGGTGCTCCCTCAGACCTGCCCAGGGACTACGAGATCCAGTTCGAGCCCCCAGGGCTCGTCTCCATCACCGGCGGCAAGCTCACCACCTACCGGGCTATGGCCGAAGAACTAGTGAACCTCGTCGTGCAGCGGGAAGGAAAGCGCTTAGGCTGGTCGGCGGTGCCCTGCCGCACGGCTGAGAGTCCCCTTCCCGGCGGCCACCTGGATGCATTCGAACGCTTCGCCAAGGCCACGGCCTCCGCCCTGGAGCAAAGCTGGGCTCTCCCGCGCCCGGCCGCCGAGCGCCTGCTGCGCACATATGGAACGGACTACGTGAAGGTGCTGGGATACGCCCTGTCAGATCGGCGGCTCCTCAGCCCCCTGCTACCCGACGGCTCAGTGCTGAGAGTGGAGGCCATCTACGCCACCGCCGAGGAGATGGCGCTCACCCTCGAGGATTTCATGGCCCGCCGCACGGATTTGATGCTCTTCGACCACAACCACGGCCTGAGTGCCGCGAGCGAGGCGACTCGCCTCATGGCAAGAGTCCTGAGATGGGATTGGCGCCAGCGCCAGCAGCAGGTCCAACGCTACCGCGAGGCCGTGGCCGCCATGACCACCTTCGCCGCCGCCGTCGAGGAACCAGCCACCGCGGAACCAGCCGCGGAGGAGCCAGCCGCAGCCGAAGAGCCAGCCTGATGCCAGACCTCCTCCTCATCGTCAACCCCCACTCCGCCAATGGCTCCACCGGCCGCCGCTGGCCGGCCATCGAGGCCAAGCTGCGCTCGCTCCTTCCTCCCTTCGATGTCGCCTTCACGGAGCGCCATGGCCACGCCACCGCCATCGCCCGTGAGGCCGCCGAGCGATACGGCTGCATCGCCCTGGTGGGCGGCGACGGCACCGTCAACGAGGTCGCCAACGGCCTCATCGCCGACGATCGCCCCCTTCGCGCTGACCTGACCCTGGGGGTCATCTGCCGCGGCACCGGATCGGACTTCATCCGCACCCTGGGTATCCCCCGCGATCTGGAAGGAGCAGCCGAGAGGCTGGCCATGGGGAACGTGCGAGAGATCGACATCGGCAAGATCCGCTACCGCAGCCCGGACGGAAGCGAGGCCGTTCGCTACTTCCTCAACGAGGCAGATATCGGCATGGGCGCCGTCGTCTCCGACCGAGTCAACCGCAGCTCCAAGAGACTGGGCGGACGCCTCTCCTTCCTGCGAGCCACCCTGATCACCGCCCTCGGCTACCGTCCTCACCGCGTGTCTCTCTCCCTCGACGGTGCTCCCGCCCAGCAGATCGTTCTGGCCTCTGCCTGGTTCGCCAACGGCCAGTACTCCGGCGGCGGCATCCGCGACGCCCCCCGCGCTCGCCTGGACGACGGCCTTCTAGATGTGGTGTGTGTCGGCCACCTGAGCCACCTGCAGAAGCTCACCTTCTTTCCCAAGCTACGCAGCGGCGCCTTCGTCGACCTACCCCAGGTCACCTACCTTACCGCCCGCCGAATCGAGACCGAATCCCCAGAGCCGGTGCGCGTTGCCACCGAAGGCGAGGCCATCGGCACCCTGCCCGCCACCTTCGAGATCATCAGCGAGCGCCTGAAGGTTATCGCCTAGCCCTCGCCTTGGCTTGCCATGGTAGAGGAGAGACGGAGAGTCCGAGCAATGGCCCGCATGTCCATCTTCGAACGCTGGCTGGTCAAGAGCCCCATCCGCGCCTGGCTCCAGCGACGCGAGGTGCGCGCCTTCGCCCGCTGGGCCGCCCTTCCCCCTGAGGCCTCTGTCCTGGATATGGGCTGCGGCCCCGGCGTCTCCACCGCCCTCATCCTGGACACGCTGCGCCCCCAGCGTCTGGCTGCCTTCGATTTCGACCCGTCGATGGTCGATCTCGCCCGTCGGCGCCTGGCCCGCCACCTCCACGAACACGATCTCGACCTGACGGTTGCCGACGCCACCCGTATGCCCTATGGGGACGACCTCTTCGACGCCGTCTTCGAGTCAGGCGTCGTCCACCACATCCCGGACTGGCGGGCCACTCTGCGCGAGGTTGGCCGCGTCCTCAAGCCTGGCGGCCACTTCTGCTTCGCCGAGCCCTCGCGTGGTCGCTTGCGCCGGGGCATGTACCGGATCCTACCCCACGCCGTCGAGTCGATGTTCGCGCCCGAGGAGTGGCGAGCGACTCTCGCCGAGGCCGGTCTTGAGGTCGAGGAGCCGCTGCACCGCCTGCCCCTGTGGGACATCTGCGGCGTCGCGACGAAACGGGGCTAGCCCTCCGCCCACCCTGAGCTTGCCGAAGGGCCTGTCGAAGGGGCTTGCTCCCTACGGCGCGATGGCCATGCTGCAGCTCACCGGCACCGTGACCAGGATCAGGAACGCATCGTACTCGTCCAGCGGGCCCATGTTGGAGATGTCGGGTCTGCCGGGGAAGTAGCGCTCCCAGCCTCCACCCACCAGCCGATAGGCGGCGGCGTAGCTGCTCTCCGCGCAGCCGAACACGTCCTCAGGTGGCATGCCGTCGGCGCCCGTCCAGCCATCGTTCTGCCAGCCCGCGCCCCAGTCGAGCGTGCGTTCAGTGCCTAGGGGATCGGCCACCTCCATCTCACAGGTGATGTCGCCGGTAATGAGGATGAGGAAGGCATCGTGCTGCTCCAGGTCGGTCATGTTGGAGATGTCGGGCCTGCCAGGGAAATAGCGCTCCCAGCCTCCACTCACCAGGCGATAGGCCGCCGCATAGCTGCCGTCGGCGCAGGCGAACGCCTCCTCGGGAGTGGATGTGCCGGTCCAGGTGGCGTTCTGCCAGCCCGGACTCCAGTGGAGGGTGCGGGTGGCCTCAGGGGTCGGCGTTGGCGTAGGCGATGGCGTGGGCGTGGGCGACGGCGTGGGCGATGGGGTAGGCGTCGGCTCGGGCACAGCCACAGGTTCCGAGAACTCGGACGTGTTGCCGTCGGAGTCGGTGGCGGTGGCGGTGATGTTGGGCCCCTCAGGCAAGCCGGGGAGGGTGCTCCAGTTGCCGTCGTCGTCGGCTTTGAAAGAGCCCTCGTACACCCTGCCCTCGTCCTCGTCGTCGGAGAAGAGGTCGATGCTACAGTTGGGGCAGGCGGTGCCCATCACTGAGCCGAAGCCGGTGATCACCGGCGGCGGCAGCTCTGTGTTGCCGCCGTCCACCAAGCCGATGCCCTTGTCGCCGTTGGAGTGGATGGAGTTGCCGCGGATGGTGTTGCCGGTGGTGGTGGCGTCCTCCACCTGCACACCATCTTCGGTGTTGAAGGCGATGAGGTTACCCTCATCGGTCCCCGTTCCGCCAATGAGGTTGTCGTGGGCGCCACTGTGTATGTATACGCCGACGTCGTTGGGAAGGGCGGCGGTGCCCGAAGCCTTGGTGCCGATGTAGTTGCCGATAATGGAGTTGCCGGTGGCTTCCCACATTTTCACGCCCCAACGGTTGCCGGAGATGAGATTGTCGGTGACGGTGTTGTTGTCAGCCCATCCGATGACCACTCCCGCATCGTTATGCTCGCCCCATTGCCCGCTGCGGTCGGTGCCGATGCGGTTCCCGATCACAGTGTTATCCTCGGTTCCGCTGCCCTCGATCATCACGCCGACAGCGCTGTCAGCGAGGACATTCCAGTCGCCCACTGTGTTGTTCTGAGCGCCACCGAGGATGAGCACGGCGGCGTTGCAGTCGCGGATCTCCAGCCCTTTGATGGTGTTGTTGTCGGAAGTAATGACGAAGCAGCCGGTGCCAATTAGATCCCACCCCTCGCCCTCGATGATGACCCTGGCCCCCGAGCCATCGATCGCGTCATTGCCGCTGTGCAGACTGTAGTAGGGCGGCTCAAGGTCGATGGGGACAGGCCAAAACGTCCATGGCGAGAAGACAGTCGTGTCGAAAACGATGGTGTCCGCGGAGGCCGCGCCGGGCTCCTGTCCGCCGATGCCCTTGCAGATGCCGGGAAGAGGTTCCCATAACGCACCTGAGACCTGGTTGCACTCCTGCGACCACAGCTCGCCGAGCTCAAGGTCGCCCGTGGCCAGCATCACGGCCTCGCGCAGGGTCAACACGTCGTCGCGGGTGTTGTTGTGCTCCGTGCTGTCAACAGTGATGATAACGTCCGGGCTGGCCTGGGCATCCGGCCGGTTGAGCGCCAGGAACATCGAGGCTGCTACGGCTGTAACGAGCAGGATAGCGAGCGCAAACCACTTCATAGGTTCACTCCTTTTCCTCGGTTCGCCCATCGCGAAGGGATCCTACGAACGCGTATGGGTTGCGCCATCATATCTGGCTGCGGCATGTGTGTCAACGGTAGGCAAGCGCCCGCTCTGCTGAACGCCGCCGCTTGCTCCTAAGGCGCCCAGATCGTAATCTTATGCTGAGGCGGGCCGAGCGGCCCGCCGAACACTGCCCAGGAGAACGCGACAACATGGCCGAAACAGCCCTGCACGGGGTCAAAGTCCTCGAGTACTGCCAGATGATCAGCGGCCCCTATTGCGGCAAGCTCCTGGCCGACCTGGGCGCCGAGGTCATCAAGGTCGAGCAGCCGCCCGCCGGCGACCCCGCCCGCACAAGAGGCCCCTTCCCCAACGACGTCCCTCACCCCGCGAAGAGCGGCCTCTTCCTCTACCTGAACACCAACAAGCTGGGTATCACCCTCAACCCGCGCACGACCACCGGCCGCCAGCTCTTCCAAAGCCTGGCCGAGGAGGCCGATGTCCTCATCGAGGACCGCCCGCCCGGCGAGATGGCAGACCTCGGCCTGGACTACCCCGCCCTCAGCGCCGTCAATCCCCACCTCATCGTCACCTCCATAACCCCTTTCGGCCAGACGGGCCCCTACCGCGACTACAAGAGCTATCATCTCAACCTCTATCACGCCAGCGGCCACTCCTCCTTCTTCTACGTCGCTCCCAAAGACAAGCGTAACGAATCGCCCGTAGTGGCTGGAGGCGAGGTGGGTGACTACGACGGCGGCCTGACCGCCGCCATAGCCACCCTGGCCGCCCTCTTCTCGCGCCTGACCACCGGCCAGGGCCAGTACATCGATATCTCCAAGTTCGAGGCGCTCCTCGCCCTCGAGCGAGTGGTGGTCGCCCGCTTCGCCAACACGCCGGAGCCACCCGCCTGGCCTGGCATGGTGGGAGGGCTCGTGCCCAGCAAGGATGAACACGTGGTCATCACCGCCGTCCAGAATCACCAGTGGCAGGGCCTGATGGAGCTCATGGGCAACCCCGCCTGGTCCCAGGAGGAGAACTGCCGCGATGAGACCACCCGCTCCCAGCACCGTGACGAGATCCAGCCCCTCCTGGAAGAGTGGATGGCCCAGCACCCCAAGGAGGAGCTCTATCACAAAGGGCAGGCCCTCGGCGTCCCCATCGGGCCGGTGCGCACGGCGGCGGAGATAGCGAACTGGCCGCAGGCGCGTGAGCGCGGCTTCTTCGCCCAGCTCGACCATCCCCAGGCCGGCAGGCTGGAGTACCCCACCGTTGGCTACAAGATGTCCGAGACCCCCTGGCGGGGCGAGCGAGCCGCTCCCCTCCTCGGCGAGCACAATGAGCACATCTACTGCGGCCGCCTAGGCTACTCGGCGGAGCAACTCACCACGATGGCCGCTGATGGAGCCATCTAGCGTGAGAGCTGCCCCATGACGAGAAGACCCCTGGAAGGCGTCAGAATCCTCGACTTCACCTGGGCCTGGGCCGGGCCCCAGGCCACCCTACTCCTTTCCCTGCTGGGCGCCGAGGTGATCAAGGTGGAGAGCCGCCGTCGCCTCGACCACACCCGCCTCCGCTCCCTGATGACAGGGCCGACCATGACCAGCCCCGATCATTCGGTCATCTTCAACGACCTGAACATCGGCAAGCTGAGCCTGACCCTGAACCTCAGCCAGCCCAAAGCAGTGGAGATAGTGAAGAGGGTTGCCCAGATAAGCGACGTAGTGACCCAGAACATGCGCCCGGGCGTCATGGACAGGCTCGGCCTGGGCTACGACGACCTCAAGGCGGTCAAGCCTGACATCATCATGCTCTCCTCCTCGGCGGTCGGCGCCACCGGCCCGGAGCGCACCTACGCTGGCTACGCTCCCACCTTTGCCGCCATGGGCGGTCATGCCTACATCACCGGCCACGCCGATGGCCCTCCCATGCCCCTCAGCGGCGCCGTCGACCTGCGCGTCGGCACCACCTCCGCCTTCGCCATCCTGGCCGCCCTCTACTATCGAGCACGCACCGGCAAGGGCCAACACATCGACCTGTCCTCCACCGAAGCCATCAGCGCCCTTATCGGGCACACCTTCATGGACTACAGCATGAACGGTCGAGTGCAGACCAGAGCCGGAAACCGCGACCACACCATGGCTCCCCACAACTGCTACCCCTGCCTGGGCGACAACAAGTGGGTGACCATCGCCGTCGCCTGCGAGGAGGAATGGGGCGCCCTCCACCGCGTGGTGGGCGACAGCCGACTAGAAGAGGAAAGGTTTGCCGACGCCACTAGCCGCTGGCAGAATCAGGACGCTCTGGATCAGCTCATCGGCGAGTGGACCTCCAACCGCACCCAGGAGGAAGTGACCCAGGCCTTGCAGAAAGTGGGCGTGGCAGCCATGCCCGTCCTCGATGGGCCGGCGCTCGTCCAGGATGCCCAGCTCCGCGAGCGAGGCGTCCTGCAGTCTCTGGACCACCCGGCCGTCGGCGAGAAGCTGACCGTCAACCCGCCGTGGAGGTTCTCGCGAACGCCAGCCGAGATTCGCCGTCCGGGCCCCCTGCTGGGCGAGCACAACCAGTACGTGCTGGGGGAACTTCTGGGAATGTCCAGCGATGAAATCGAAAAGCTGGTGGCTGAGGAAGTCGTCTACTAGGGCAACCTAGATCCCCAGGAACTCATAGACGGTTGCCTCCTCCAAGCTATCCACCACCAGATCGGCGGCAGTCAGCGCCTCCCGAGCCCGACTGGTGGTCACGCCGATGCAGCGCATTCCCGCCCTCTTGGCGGCCTCCACCCCACCCGGCGCGTCCTCGATCACCACGCACTCTCCCCCCGCCACGCCCAGCTTCTCCGCCGCCACCAGGAAACCCTGCGGGTCGGGCTTCCCCTTCGGCGCGTCCTCCTCGGCGACCACCGCCTCGAACGCGCTCTCAAGCCCCAGGGAACCGAGCACCACGCGCACGTTTTCGCGAGTGGTCGAGGAGACGATAGCCGACTTCCTGCCCCTTTGCTGAAGACGACGCAGCAGGCCCATCGCGCCGGGGATAGCCGTCACCCTCCCCTCCATCTTCTCCCGGTACAGCTCTTCCTTCCTTTGAGCCAACCGCTCGATTTCCGCCGGCGTAAGCTCGCCCAGGATGTCCGCCAGTATGGCATCGTTTCTCAGGCCGAAGGTGCGGCGGAAGTCGCCCTCAGCAAAGCCCTTGCCCAACGACCGGAATAGCTCCTGCCAGGCCTGGAAGTGAAACGGCGCCGTGTCCACCAGAACACCGTCCAGATCCCACAGAATGGCCTTCGTCATGCGCTCCTCCCCTGCGGGCATCACCGTGGGCGCCCAAGCTAGCCCTGAAATTGTACCAGGGGTGACGCCGCGACGCCCGCGCTCCTTGACGCAGGCCTGTGCCAGACGCTAGCATTCAGCAAGCCGCTCGTCTTGTCTGGCCCTACGAGCGCACTGTACCCGGGGAGAGAACGACGATGAGCCCTGACCCAGCCGACGAAAAACCACCGGAAGCCCCCCAGCAGCGACACTCCAACCGTGCTGGCGACAGGGAGCTTGCAGCCCACGCCCTGGAGCACGTTCGTCACCTCTCCGTGGACATCGGTCCCCGCGGCTCGACCACAACCGCTGAGGCGGCAGCAGCAGCCTACGCCTGGGGCGTGCTCGACAAGCTGGGCCTGTCGCCGCGGATGCAGCGCTTCACCAGCGGCACCTCCCAGTGGCGACCCTTCGCCCTCGCCATCACCCTCGCCCTGCTGGCCGTCGCCGTCTACCCTCTCGCCGGCCGCGCCACCGCCATCCTGGCCACCGTGCTGGCGGCCACGACTCTGCTCTCCGCCTACCTGGAGCTGAACCTCACCACCAACCCCGTTCGCTGGCTGCTGCCCAAACGACCCAGCCAGAACGTGTGGAGCGTCATCCCCGCCGCGGATACCCCCAGCCGGCGCCTGGTACTGATCGGCCATCTGGACACCCACCGAACCCCCTTCGTCTTCCGAACGCCGCTTCATCTCAAGGTCTTCCGGGTTCTGGTGGCGGCCGCCTTCGCCAGCATGGCTGCCCTCGTGATCCTGTACATCGCCGGCTCGATCCTCCAGAGCCCTATCATCTACATCATCTCGCTCGTCCCGGCCGCACTCTTGATCCTGGACCTGATCATGACCGTCCAGCCAGACATGACCCCCTACACAGCGGGAGCCAACGATAACGCCAGCGGCGCCGCCATCGTCCTTACCCTGGCCGAGCGGCTGAAGGACGAACCCCTGGCCAACACAGAGGTATGGACCGTCAACAGCGGCTGCGAAGAGGTTGGCTGCTATGGAGCCATCGCCTTCCTGCGGCAGCATCGAGAGGAGCTTAGAGACGCCTACTTCATCGCCCTCGACTCGGTGGCTGGGCCCGGCTCCGGCCCCTGCTACATCACCCGCGAGGGCATGACCAGACCCTATCGCTCCGACCCTGCCTTAGTGGCCCTGGCCGACCAGATCGCCGCCGACCGACCGGAGCTGGGCGCCTACTCCAACGTGATGCCGCTGGGCTTCACCGAGGGCGCCATCGGTATCAAGAACGGCCTACCCAGCCTGACCTTCGTCAACCTGCGACCCGACAGCGTTCTCCCCTACTGGCATCGCCCGGACGACATCTTCGAGAACGTGGACGCAGATGTCCTCGCCCGCACGCAGGCCTTCCTGTGGGAGCTTCTTCAGCGCATCGACAGCAGGTAGAGCGCCCGCTCTCTAACCCAAGGGCTATTCCGCTGCCTTTGCTCGGCGGCGCTGCTCAAGGAGAAAGGCTATGATGGGCGCTGGCTCGGAGGCTTGCCACTCCC
Organism: Dehalococcoidia bacterium; assembly: GCA_020356025.1. Taxonomy (GTDB): domain Bacteria; phylum Chloroflexota; class Dehalococcoidia; order SM23-28-2; family SM23-28-2; genus SM23-28-2. The sequence continues at coordinate 1,780,859 of CP070630.1, forward strand.
GCCTCCAGCGCTCCCAGTCTGGCCACTCGTAGGGCAGGTGCTCCACCGAGTTCGGCTGGCGAGCATCCCGCAGGACACGCAGCGCGTCGCGGATAACCTTCATCTGCTCCTCGCGCTCGCCGGCATGGCCCAGCGTATGGCCGAAGGGGAATTCCACGCCCACTATGCGGGGAACGCCGACGCGCTCGGCCAGATCAGGCACCATCGTGACCATAACGGTGCTGATACCAGCGGCCTCGATGACACGTGCCAGCACGGGCACGTTCAGGCAGCAGTCCGGTCAGGTGGGAGCGAGAAGAACACCATCCACTCCCTCCTCCTTCATGCGAGCGGCCACCTCGGGTCCGTAGCGGTTCTCCCACTCGCTGATCTTGGGCGGGTTCCCCTGGTAGCCCATGAAGGAGTAGGAGGTAGGAGCCAGGGAGCCAACCTCTCCCGCTGCCTCCAGCTCCAGAAAGCGATGCACGGGCAGGACGATGTTGACGTCCGCCTCCAGATCGGTGCTGTTGATGTGGAGGTGAGCGACGCCGATCTCCTCCTGCTTAACCTCGCGGGCGATGGCGCGATAAGTGGGGTCACCCCAGAAGGGGTTCTTCCGCTCTCCGTCCAGGTCGAAGGGCTCCTGCTTGTCCTTCAGATAGAGGCCAGCGCTCGTGACCAGTGAGAAGCGACACTCCTCAATGGGTTTGGCGAGGGGCGTCCAGGGGATAGGCTCCGCCTTCTCGATGGGGAGCGCCTTGTAGTAGCTAGCGAGGCTTCCCGGCACCCACTTGTAGCTATCGATGGCCATCTCCTACCTCCCGTCTTGAGTGAGCGATCTGCAAATCTATTCACTTGGCCGCCTTGGGAAATGATCCGCCACGATAACGCCTATGTCAAACATCCCTTGGGACACCGCTCATCCTGAGCTTGCCGCCCGCTCATGGTGAGCCTGCCGCCCGCTCAACTGGCGCCACCTCAGTCGATCTTGGCTCTTGCCAGGAGGCTCGCGATGCGCAAAAATAGGGTTGCTCTTCACTAAAAGGCTGCGGCGAGTCGCCGCTGAGAAAGGAGCGTGGCGATGGACCTGGGTGGATACGTTGATCACGTGGCGCGAATCGACCTAACCACCGGCGATATCAAGTATGAAGGCCTCAACGAGGAGAACGTCCGCAAGTACATCGGCGGCCGTGGTCTCGGCGTCAAGTACGTCTTCGACAACGGTCCAAAGGTCGACCCCTTGTCGCCGGACAACATCATCTGCTTCCTGGTCGGCCCTCTGACCGGCACGGATGTTAGCATGAGCGGTCGGATGGCTGTGGTGACCAAATCGCCGCTGACTGGCACCGTCACCGACTCTCACCACGGCGGCTGGTCAGGCGCTCGCCTGAAGTGGGCTGGCTTCGATGGCCTGATCTTCAAGGGCAAAGCTGAGCAGCCCACCTATGCCTACATCGAGGCAGGCAAGGTCGAACTGAAAGACGCCAGCGACCTCTGGGGCAAGGGTGCCCACGAAACCATCAAAATCCTCCAGAAGCGCCACGGCAAGGACGTGAGCGTGGTGACCCTCGGCCAGGCCGGCGAGAACCTGGTGCGCTACGCCTGCTGGATGAACGAGAACGACCGCGCCTCTGGCCGCGGCGGCACCGGTGCCGTAGGCGGCAGCAAGAACCTGAAGGCCCTCGTCATCAAGGCGGCCAAGAAGTTGCCCAAGCCCAAGGATCGGGAAGCCTTCAAGCAGGCCCACAAGGATGCCCTAAAGGCCATCAACGAGAACGACACTCTAGCGCCCCGGAAGGGTGGATTGTCGGTATACGGCACCAACAGCCTTATGATGGCGGCCAATACCATCGGCGCCCTGCCAGCCAAGAACGCCCAGTTCACCAGCTTTGAAAACGCCTTCAACATCAGCGGCCACCACATTAAGGAGACCATCCTGGTCGGCGACCCCACCTGTCACGCCTGCCCCGTCGCCTGCAAGAAGGAGGTCGAGACCGAGCCCGGCAAGTTCCATGTACGCATGGAGAGCGTCGAGTACGAGTCCGCCTGGGCTTTCGGTGCTCAGTGCGACAACGACAATCGCGACTCCATTCCCTTCCTCATCGACCTGTGTAACGACTACGGCATCGACACCATCGACATGGGCAACGTGCTGGCCATGACTATGGAAGCCAGCGAGAAGGAGTTGATCAGGGAGCGCGTGGGCTGGGGCGACGTCGACAAGATGGTGGAGCTCGTGCACAAGATAGCCAAGCGGGAGGGCATCGGCGACATCTTGGCCAACGGCATCGAGCCGGCGGCCAAGGCCTTCGGCGACCCCAGCATTGCCATGTCGGTCAAGGGCCAGGCTATCCCCGCCTACGACCCGCGCGGCATGAAGGGAATGGGAGTGGGCTACGCCACAAGCAATCGCGGCGCCTGCCACCTCCGAGGCTACACCCCCGCCAGCGAGGTCGTCGGCGTGCCGGAGAAGACCGACCCCCTGGCCTGGAAAGGCAAGGGCAAGCTGCTCAAGCTCTTCCAGGACTTCCAGGCTCTATCCGACTCCCTCGGCGTCTGCAAGTTCTCCACCTTCGCCGAGAATCCGGACCACTACGCCGCCCAGTACGCGGCCGTCGTGGGCGTGCCGATGGACGCCAACGCCATTCTCACCATCGGCGAGCGCATCTACAACCTGGAGCGCCACTACAACAACCTGGCCGGTTTCGGTGAAGGCTCCGACACTCTGCCCGCCCGCTTCCTCAACGAACCCTCCCAGAGTGAACCCTCTCAGGGCCACATCTGCGAGCTGGACCAGATGCTCGAGGAGTACTACGCGGAGCGCGGCTGGGTGAAAGGCGTCGTACCCGAGAAGAAGCTGAAGGCCCTGCAGATCATCTAGAGGGTAGGTGAAGCTTACGTCTAACGTCACGGTAGTTCGGCTGCATGCCTCCTTGAGAGAGCTGGCCGGTCAGAGGGACATCGAGGTGACCCTCCCGGATGGTGCTATCGTCCGCGATGTCCTCAACCGGCTGGTGGAGCTACGGCCCGTCCTCGCGGACCGCCTGCTGGACGAGGACGGCAACATTCCCCCATGCATCAACGTGTTCGTGAACGGGAGGGACATCCGTGACCTCAGCGGGCCGGACAGCCCTGTGATGCCAGACGACGAGCTGACCATCCTCCCTCCCGCTGCAGGAGGCAGGGCGTAGCCATTTGCTCAGTCGGTGCTGGCTCAGGAATCGGGCCAGTGCCCTTCGAAGAGTTGGATCAGTAGGCCGCCACTATCCCTGGGGTGGATGAAGAGCTCCTTCCAGGTGGAGCCGGTTCTCACTCCACCGAACGGCTCGATGCCGCGGCGACGCAGAATCTCTGCCGCCTTTTCCACGTCCTCCACCTGAAACGTCACGTGATGAAGGCCAGGCCCTCGCTGTTTCAGGAAGCGAGTCAAGAAGCTATCGTCAGAGGTTGGCTGCACTACCTCCCATTGGACGTTACCGCCCGGCACGTCGAGGGTAACGCCGGCGTATTTCTCCTCCTCGCTACGCCAGCGACCCACCACCTTCATACCCAAGAACTCGGTGAGCAAAGGTAGATACTCCTCGACGTTCCGAACCGCCATGGCAACGTGATCAAGCCTCTTGATTCCCAGCGACCGCAAGGTTCTATGCTCCTCCCTTGCTAGCCGCCGAGGCCGACTCTCTGCGAACGCTCATTCCGAAAATGGCCTTCACCACCCGCAGGGCGCTCAGAGTAATCCATTTGTTGGGCTGACCGTTCTTGCCCACATCGACGATGCGGCCGCCAGCCCGTTTCACCCAGCGGCCCTTTTCATCCTGCATCGAGAGGACGATCTCGGCGTAGGCCCTGAAGCGTGAATCCTTCCCGTAGCCAAGCTTGGCCAGCACCACCAGCATGTCCAAGAGATCGCTTTGGTACTGATAGGGAAACCCAAAGCTGAGCCAGCGTTTCTCCCTGCCCTGGAAGTCGAATGGATAATCCAGCAATTGGCTGGCCAGGCTGTCAATGGCTGCTCTCACCCTGGACGACGGCTCGGCCCCGGGTATCTCAGCGAAGGCCGAGAGCATCTTGACCATCCCCCACTGGCAGAGCTTTCTGTCATTCATAACACAGTCCAGAAAAGTGGGCTCCTCCGCCGTCCTTACCAGATTATCGATGGCCCTGTCCAAGCGCGGGTCCCCCAAGAAGTCGAAGCGCAGCAAAGAGCGCGCCAAGTAGCCAGTTAAGCAGTAGGCAGACCGCTGCTTGACCTCGATGGAAAAACCGTCGTCTCCTGCGCTCTGGCTGTGCTGAAAAAGATACTCGGCGGCCTTGTCAATCCCCTCGTTGCGCTCCAAGCCCACATCTGCCAGCAGGGTGAAATAGCCGCTGGTGCGTCGGGCTCCGTAGGGCTTATCGATCCTGTCGCCCCAGTATCCCTCTGGCGCCTGGAGAGCGAGCGTCTGCCTCACCAACTCCCACTCAGCGATAGCCTTGCGAGCCCTTTTGACCTCTGGGCTATCCTGGGATTCGCCCAAGATATCGGTGAGGGTGAAGTAACGGACGGAGGGATTCTCCTCCTCCAGGAGCCAATCGATGGGGTTGCCTTTCAGAAACCGAGACCAGCTTCGCTTGCTCATTTGCTTGTCCAGATTCGGTCAGGGAAATGAATCTCTTGCAGCGTAGCAATGGCGGAGCGCCAGCGTCAACGGACGAAGGCGGCAGGATCGTCCCCCGCGGCTAGTCCAGCGGCGGCCGACGCAGGTGCCACTCGGTGGCCTGCTCGTACGCGTGAGCGACCCTGAGAACGGTCTCCTCGTCGAACCGCCGACCGACGATCTGCAGCCCCACCGGTAGCCCCTGCCCGTCGAAGCCGCAGGGCAGGGAGATGGCCGGCTGGCCGGTCAGGTTGAAGGGGCATGTGAATCGGTGGAAGTGCACCTCGCGACCGCGCGCAGCCAACTCATCCTCGATCTTGGTGGCGCTGAAAGCAGTGGTCGGCGTCACCAGCACGTCGATCTTCGCGTACTGCGCTTCCACCTCCGCCCGAAGCTGCTGCTGGCTTTCCAGGCCCCCCAGATAGTCCACCGCCCGTAGCTGCAACCCCAGTTGCAGCCGTAATCGCACCTGCTCGCTGAAGTCGCCCGGCCGCTCCTCCATGTTCCGTCGGTGGAACGCCGCCGCCTCCGGCCCCGCCACCGCCAGCCAGATGGCAGCGGCCTCCTGCAGCCTGGGAATCTCCACGTCAACCAGCGAGGCGCCCAGGCCCTCCAGCGTCTTCAGAGCCGCCCGGAAGCTTGTCTCCACGTCCTCGTCCCCGCCCGAGAGCACGTCCTTCTCGGGCACGCCGACCCGCAGCCCTCGCACCTCGCCGCTCAGAGCCGCCAGGTAGTCCGGCACGGGCACGTCCTCGGTCGTGGGGTCATCTGGATCGAACCCCGCGATGGCCTGCAGCACCAGCGCGGCGTCCTCCACCGTGCGAGTCATGGGCCCAGCGTGGTCCAGCGTGTCGCTCAGAGGGACCACGCCGTGCCTGCTCACCCGGCCGAAGGTCGGCTTGAGCCCGACGATGCCACACATAGAGGCCGGCATGCGGATAGACCCTCCCGTGTCCGACCCCAGCGAGCCCAGGCAGAGTGAGGCGGCCAGCGCCGCGCCTGCCCCGCCGCTGGAGCCGCCCGTGACTCTGTCCAGCGCCCAGGGATTGTGAGTTGGCCCGAAATGGGAGACCACGCTCGTTCCTCCAAAGGCCCACTCGTGCATGTTGAGCTTGCCCAGCAACACCACTCCCTGCTCCCGCAGCCGGCGGATGCAGGTGGCATCCTCCGCCGGAACGTAGTCGGCTAGTATCTTCGATCCGGCAGTCGTGCGAATGCCCTTGGTCTCGTAGAGGTCCTTGATGGCAAAGGGCATGCCGTCCAGCGGCCCCAGCCGCTTTCCGCGGCCGAGTCGTTCCTCCGCCGCTTTGGCCTCGGCCACCGCCAGCTCCGGCAGGAGCGTGACGAAAGCGTTCAGCTTCGCCTCCAGCGCTTCGACGCGCTCCAGGCAGGCCCGCGTGAGCTCCACGGGCGACAACTCGCCCGCCTCGAACAAGCGCGCGGCCTCAGCGATGGTGAGCTGGATGAGCTGGTCAGCCTTCATGATGTGGTGGGCCTCCTTCCCTTGAGGTTCCTGCCTCAGTCGTATCTCCATATATCCCGCCCCTAGCCAGCTTGTCAACCACCCCGGCCCAGCCCCTTGTGCCACAGATGCTGGGCCAATAAACTTGATTGGGACATCTGTCCGGTCTTTCAGACCGTCAGCACTGCGAGAGGAGGAGGACATCGCCGCAATGGCCAATCTCATCATCGAGGCCACCGATGTGGTCAAGACCTACGACACCGGCTATTCCGAAGTGCCGGCCCTGAAAGGCGTCTCCCTCTCGGTCGAGCGCGGCGAGATGGTGGCCATCATGGGCCCTTCCGGCTGCGGCAAGACCACCCTCCTCAACTGCCTCAGCGGCCTCGACGACATCGACAGCGGCCGCGTCACCGTCGATGGAACCGACATCAACCGTCTGTCCGACAACGCCAAGACCGAGTACCGCGCCCGCAACATGGGCTTCGTCTTCCAGGTCTATGACCTCCTGCCCATCCTCTCAGCCGTGGAAAACGTGGAGCTGCCCATGTTGGTCTCGGGCACCCCAGCCAAACGCGCCCGGGAGGCCGCTATGCGCGCCCTGGACTTCGTCCATCTCGCCGAGCGCGCCGGCCACAGACCGGCCGAGCTCTCCGGAGGCGAACGCCAGCGAGTGGCCGTCGCCCGTTCCCTGGTGAACGATCCGGCCATCGTCTGGGCCGACGAGCCCACCGGCGCCCTCGATAGCACCAACGCCGAACAGATCATGAACCTGCTGCGCGAGCTGAACGAAGCCAGCAGCCAGACCTTTGTTGTAGTCACCCACGACCCCAAGATGGCTGGCTACGCTCAGCGCATCGTCTACATGGTCGATGGCCTGATAGTGGACGAGAAGCGCACCGGCCACGCCAAGGAGCCCTCCCAGACAGTCCCGGCCGAAGAAGCCTAGATAGAGATCGCTGATGGACGAACTGTTCGGCCTATCGATGGACTACATCATGATCGCCCTGCTGATCTTGCTGGCGATCTCGCTGGCCACCGTGGCCTATGTCGTGTTGCGCAACCGCATCATGTTCAAGATGGGCGTGCGCAACATCCCCCGTCGCATGGCCCAGACCGTCCTCATCGTCATCGGCCTCATGCTCAGCACCCTCATCATCTCCGCCGCTCTCACCACCGGCGATACCGTCGACCGCAGCATAACCAACTGGGTCTATGAGATAGCAGGCCACGCCGACGAGATCGTGGAGTTCGATGCGGAGAAGATCGGTGACGGGACCGCTGAGCCCTTCGTTCCCGAATCCACCGTCGCCGAACTCGAGGCTGCCCTCGGCGACGATCCCGACATCGACGGCATTGTCCCAACCCTCTTCGAGCCGGTGCCGGTCATCAACCCACGCACAGGCCTCAGCAGTCCCTCGGCCTTTCTCACCGGCGCGGACCCCGAGCGCATGGACGGCTTCCCCGACATCATCTCTCTCGACGGCGAGGTGCTCGACCTCGGCGCCCTTGCCTCCGACGAGATCTACTTGAACGAGAGCGGCCAGGAAGAGCTTGACGCTCAGATCGGCGATACCCTTCAGGTTTTCGTCGTCGGTATGCCTACTACCTTCAAAGTGGTGGACATCGTCAAGGACAAATACATCACCGGCGCCCTCACTACCGAGGAAGGCCAATCACAGGACGGCATGGTCACCCGCCTGGATGTGGCCCAGCGGCTCTTCGACCGCGAGGGGGAGGTCGACTTCATCGGCATCTCCAACCGCGGAGGCGTGCGCGACGGCATGGCCCTCTCCGATACGGTCGCCGAGAAGGTCGAGGCCGCCCTCACCAACCCCAGCCTTAGCGTGGAGAAGATAAAGCAGGACACCGTGGAGATGGCCGAGCTCATAGGCAACGTCATGTCCACCATGTTCCTGGTCATGGGCCTCTTCTCCATCGCCGCCGGCATCCTCCTCATCTTCATGATCTTCGTCATGCTGGCAGCAGAGCGGAAGCCGGAGATGGGCATGGCCCGCGCCGTGGGCAGCAAGCGCAGCCAGCTCGTCCACGCCTTCCTCTCGGAGGGCATGGCCTACAACCTGGGGGCTGCATTGGTCGGTGCCGGCCTGGGAGTGCTCGTGGCCATCGCCATGACCCGCGTCATGGCCGGTATGTTCGCCCAGATCAACATCGACATCACCCCCCATGTCACCCCTCGCAGCCTGATCATCGCCTACTGCCTGGGGGTCGTGGTCACCTTCATCACCGTCGTCATCTCCTCCTGGCGAGTGAGCCGCCTCAACATCGTGCGGGCCCTCCGTGACATCCCCGAGCCCACCTACCGCCGGGCGCGACTCCGCACCCTGGTCTTCGGCATCATAGCCATCTTATTCGGGGTCTTCCTCGCCTGGGTCGGCGTCAGCTCTGGAGTGCTTGCTCCATTCACACTCGGAGTGTCCATCTCCTTGCTGAGCCTAGCCGCGGTCATGCGCTACTTCGCTCTGCCGGAGCGTCCCGTTTTCACCATCGTCGGCCTGGCCGTTCTGGCATACTGGGCCCTCTGGTCGGGACCACTGGAGGACGTCGGGCCCGAGATGTCGGGCGACATCGAGATGTTCTTCCTCTCCGGCATTTTCATGGTGGCCTCCTCTACCTTCGTCATCGTCTACAACGCCGACATCCTCCTCCACGCCATAGAGCGCGCCGGCGGTTGGCTTGGCCGCCTTCTGCCCGCGCTGCGTATCGCCGTCGCCTACCCCCTGGCCAACAAGTTCCGCACGGGCATGACCCTGGCCATGATCGCTTTGGTGGTCTTCGCTGTGATCATGATGTCCGTCATGAACACTAACTTCGACGCCGTCTTCCTGCGCGAGGAGGCCCGCGGCGGCTGGGACATTGTCGTCACCGAGAACCCCAACAACCCCATCAACGACTTGAACGCGGCCCTGGACAGGGAAGGCTCAGTCGACACTGCCCAGTTCGCCGCCGTCGGGGCGGCCCGCTACCCCGACCTCTTCGCCGGTGCGGAGCTGCGGCGACCTGGCGGAAGGCACGAGTGGGAATCCTATCCAGTAGTGGGAGTGGACGACGCCTTCGCCCGCGACTCGCAGATCAGGCTCCAGACCCGCGCCTCTCAGTATGCGGACGACCCCGCCGTATGGGAGGCCATCCGCACCACGCCCGGCCTGGCGGTGATCGACGCCTTCGCCGTCTCTGAGGGTGCCTTCCAGGCCGGCGGGCCCGAGTTCCACCTCGAAGATTTCGACGAGACCGCCAAGGAGATGGAACCCCTGGTCCTGCAGCTGCGCGACCCGACTAGTGGCAGCCTAGTGAACCTCTCCCTTGTTGGGGTTATCGATTTTGGCTCTAGCGCCAACTTCTTTGGCCTCTACACCTCGGAGCAGACCTTCAACGAGGCCTTCGGTGAGCCCGAGTTCTCCCGCTTCTACGTGAAGGTGCAGCCAGGCGTGGACCCCAGCGACACGGCCAAGGCCATCGAGTCCGCCCTGGTCACCACCGGCGCCCAGGCCGAGTCCATAAAAGACCAGATCGAGGAGCAAAACGCCACCTTCAATAGCTTCTTCTACCTGATCCAGGGCTTCATGGGCCTGGGCCTGCTCGTGGGCACCGCGGCCGTCGGCGTTATCGCATTCCGCTCGGTGGTTGAGCGGCGCCAGCAGATCGGCATGCTCCGGGCCATCGGCTACACGCGCGGCACCGTGGCCCTCAGCTTCATCATGGAGTCATCGTTCATCGCCCTGCTCGGCATCGCCACCGGCGTCGGCCTGGCGGTGCTCCTCTCCTTCAACCTGCTTACCAGCGACGAATTCGAGAATCTGGACATGAGCTTCATCATCCCCTGGTGGCAGATTCTCCTTACCGCCGCCTTCGCCTACGGAGCCTCTTTCCTGATGACCATTCTCCCCTCGCGTCAAGCGTCGGGCATCGTCATCGCCGAGGCCATCCGCTACGAGTAGACATGGCCCTCACCGACGCCCGATGTCATCGAGGATCTCCACCACTCCGCCCTCGTTTGCGGTTGACAATACGCTAGTCACGCGCCATCATTGGCTCCAAGATCACAGTCATCGATCCGGCCAGCCTGGCCGTATCCACTAAAAAGGAGGAAGCCATGGCCACAGGCTACCCGGCCACCCTGGACGTACCCGTCCGCGAGAAGATCCCTAGAGATCAGGCCATTATGCACACCATCCTCGCGATCGTGTTCTACTGGCTAGCCGCGGGAATCCTCGGTTTCTTGGCGTACATCGTCGCCCCCATCGCCATAGCCATACGGGTCCGCTCTAAGGGCGGCGACAAGTTCATCGAGGAAGACGGAGCAGAATTCGCGCGCTACGGTAAGCTGTTCATGGCCATCTACACCTACGTTTACTTCCTCACCGATGAGGCTCCGGAGAAGGCCATCGAAAGCACAGTCAAGGTCGACTTCCAGCCCAGCGGCAGCCCAACGTGGCTCCATGCCCTCTTCACCCAGATCCTCCTCATCCCTCACGGGCTGGTGCTGGGCATCCTGGGCCTCGCCTTCATCGTCATCCTTCCCTGGACGGCCATCGTCGCCATCGCCAACGAGCAGTACGCTAAGCAGTTCTACTCGTTCGTCTTGAACTACCTCCGTTGGCAGACCAGGGTGACCGCCTACCTGTTCTCACTGACGCAGGAGTACCCGCCCTTTGCCTGGGACTAGAGAGACGCCCTGACAGCAGAGCGCAGCCGTAGAAGGTAGCCGCGACGCCCAAAGCGCACTCTGTGGAAAGGTTCGAGCTTGCCAACCTCGACCGAACGAAGCCCATCAACGCCGTGGGCTGGCGGCCCTTCTGGCTGGCCCTGACGACCATCGCCCTTCTGACCGTTGCGCTGGCGGCCTGCCAGGAAGGGGAGCCCCAGGGGCCGCCAGCTATCGACCTGGCTCGCCAGCGCCCTGCCCTGAGCCTGTTCGGTGCCCAGGCAGGCGATAAGGTCAGAGCGGTCGCCGCCGGCGACGTCAACGGCGACGGCCAGCAAGATATCATCGTCGGCGCCTTTAACGCCGACGGCCCCCAGGACAGCAGGCCCGATTGCGGCGAGACCTACGTCATGTTCGGCTCAGCCGATAGAGGCGAGACCATCGACTTCGCTGAGGGTCAGCAGGACATCACCATATTCGGCGCCGACAGCAGTGATTCCCTCGGCTTCGCCGTCGCCACCGGCGACGTCAACGGTGACGGCATCGACGACATCCTGGTCGGGGCGCTCCTGGCCGACGGCCCCGGCAACGGGAAACCCAACGCCGGCGAAGCCTACGTGATCTTTGGCTCCCCCTCCCTCGCGCCAACCGTTGACATTGCTCTGGGGGAGCAGAACCTCACCCTGTTCGGCGCAGAGCAAGAAGACCGCCTGGGCGCATCCCTGGCCACCGGCGACGCCAACGGCGACGGCCTCCAGGACATCCTGCTCGGCTCCTTCCTGGCCGACGGGCCGGAGAACGCCCGCTATCAGGGGGGAGAAGTCTACCTGATTTTCGGCACGTCCACCCTATCCGGATCCAGAGACATGGCCCAGGACGAGTACGACCTGGCCCTCATCGCCGCTGAGGCCGACGACCAGCTAGGCCACCACCTGGCAATGGGCGACCTGAACAAGGACGACATCGACGACCTCATAGTATCCGCATTCAGGGCGGATGGCCCCGACAACGCCCGCGAGGACGGCGGCGAGGTCTATGTCATCTTTGGCTCCCCCTCCCTCACCGGCGTTCTCGACCTCGCCTCCACTCCTCCCGCTGTGACGGTGACCGCTGCCGACAACGAGGACCACTTGGGCCATGCAGTCGCCTCGCGCGACATCAACGGCGATGCCACCGACGATCTCATAATCACTGCGCCCAGAGCCGATGGACCAGACAACGCCCGAGAAGACGCCGGCGAAGCCTACGTTGTCTTCGGCTCGCCGTCCCTGGAGAGCTCCGTCGATATCGCCCTGGCTGAGCACGACGTGACCATCCTCGGCACCGACCCCGACGACCGTCTGGGCACGTCCCTGGCCAGCGCCGACCTGAACGGCGATGGGGTGAACGACATCGTCCTGGGAACGGAGAGAGGAGACGGGCCAGACAACGACCGACAGGACTCGGGCGACGTGTACATAGTGCTTGGCTCCACTTCCCTGAGCCAGACGGTGGACATCGCCCTGGCCGACCACAGCGCCGCCGTCTTCGGCGAGCAGCAGGGAGACGCCTTCGGCCTGCAGGTCGCAGCGGCGGACTGGGACGGCGACGGCCAGGCCGATGTCCTGGCCACCGCTCGCGCCGCCGACGGGCCCGACGGCACGCGGGAGGACGCCGGCCAGGCCTACGTCATCCCCATCGGCCCCCGCCTCAAGTAGCACCGGAGGAGAGCGGAGGGAGATATTCCAGGCTCTCTTCGTCATATAGGGAATAGAACCAACAACAGAGGCCAGCTTCCGCTAGTCGCTGGAACACACGTCGCAGTGTTGTCTCCTTTTCGGGCGCGAGGAGGGCCGACCAGAAATGCGTCTCGCCCGTGAAGCCCTTCGCTTTGGTTTCCCACCACATGGCTTTGTCCGGCCGCTCTAGCACCGGGCTAGACCCCACGAAAAAGAGGCCACGAACCGGGATGCTTTGGAGGCGTCGCTGGACAACGGCAATCCCGTCTGCCGTTAGACTGCGCTCTGTTGAGAACGGTTTTCCAGTCGAGACGCCAGTGCCGTTGCAGCTAGCCAGAAGCTTCAACTCCCCATTATGCAGGGCATGGGCCACATTTGTGTCTCCTAGAGATAGCTCCAGCAATGCGGTTAGCCGGTCGCCGTGCAGGACACTAATATCGTATGCACTCCATGCGGAGTACCGCCGGCCCAACGGGAGCCGGGTTTCTCGCTCTACCGTCCAGCCCGCAGGCAGTCTCTCACTAAGACGGTCTCTGAAAGCACGCTGCATTTCAGGCCGCTCACCCCGGAAGGTCTGCAAACCCTCCGACCAGTCCTCCCAGATGGAGTGAACGGCTTGAGCCACAACTTGGCCAGCTTCCATCCAGCCGCACTCCTCAGCCGCAGCGGATCAAGACCCGCCTACCTCCCCCACAGGAAGCGCCAAAATCGGAGACGGGCCAGCACGCGGCCCAGAATCTTGTTCTTCGCTCGGCGGCCCATGCGCGACGGTTTCCCCGACGTGATCGCTCCAATATCGTTCGAGATCCTGGCCGCACGGTATAGGATACCGGTCACACTCAAACCTGACCGTTTCCTTAGAGTCGCTGGCATCGCGCCGCTACCACCAGATGCCGGGAATAGCCGTCGAGCAGGAGGGACAGCGACCGCTCTCTATCCGATACTGCCTCACCTGAAAGCCGACCCGCTCCACCAACGGCTCATTGCAGTTGTGGCAGTAGGTGTTCTCCAGCGAGCGCACCATGCCCGGCAGGTTTCCGGCGTACACGTAGCGGACGCCCGCCTCCTTGCCGATGTCAGCCGCCCGCAGAAGCGTCTCCGGCGGCGTGTTCTCGCCATCGGTCATCTTGTAGTCCCTGTGGAACGCCGTCACGTGCCAGGGGATGTCAGGCGAGACCGAGACAAGGAAATCGGCGGCCTCCCGCAACTCATCGTCGGAGTCGTTGAAGCCGGGCACCACCAGCGTCACCACCTCCACCCAGAAGCCCATCTCCACCGCCATACGAATGCCCTCCAGAACGTTCGCCAGCCTGCCCCCCAGCGAGCGATAGCTCTTGGTGGACATGCTCTTGAGGTCCACCTTGAAGCAGTCCAGCCAGGGCCGCAGATACTCCAGCACCTCGCGCGTGGCGTTCCCGTTGGAGACGTACAGCGTCTTCAGCCCCTTTTCCTTCGCCAGGCGGAAGATCTCCACCGCCCACTCGGAGGTGATAAGCGGCTCGTTGTAGGAACTGCCGACGATTTCGGCGCCCGTGTGCACCGCGCCGGCCACTATCTCCTCAGCGCTGATCGCCTCGGGCGCGTGGCCCGCCACCGGGTCGCGCAGAGCCTGCGAGCTGAGCCAGTTCTGGCAATAGGAGCAGTGGTAGTCGCAGCCCAGCATGCCAAACGTCATGGTGCCGGAGCCCGGCAGGACGTGGTAGAAGGGCTTCTTCTCAGTCGAGTCGATCTGCAGAGCGGCCACGTACCCACTGGGCACGAAAAGCTTGCCCCCTCGGTTGAAGCGCACCTTGCAGATGCCCCGCAGCCCGTCGAGGATGACGCAGCGATGGCCACACGCGTAGCAGCGAACCTTGTTGTCGGCCAGCCGCTCGTACAGCTCGCCTTCTTTGGTGCGCGCGTCCAGGATATCCGCTAAGGTAGCAGCCGTCATACCATCCACCGCTATTATATAGCATTGGCTGCTGTTCTCAGCCGCAGGCGCGTGCTACCATACAAAGCTGAGCGCCAGATAGGAGGCCGCGTTTGTCCGAATACGTCCTCGCCCTCGACCAGGGAACCACCAGCTCGCGGGCCATCCTCTTCGACCGCCAGGGCCAGCCCGTGGCCAGCGCTGGTCACCCCATCCGCCAGATCTATCCCCAGAGCGGCTGGGTCGAGCATGCCCCCCGAGATATCTGGCAGTCGCAGCTTGCCTCCGCGCGAGACGTGCTGAAGACGGCTGGCGCCCGCGCCTCCCAGCTTGCCGCTATCGGCATAACCAACCAACGCGAGACCACCATCCTCTGGGATCGACAGACCGGCGAGCCGCTGGCCAACGCCATCGTCTGGCAGTGCCGCCGCACGGCCCCGCTATGCCAGGAGCTCAAGGCGCGAGGGCTGGAGCCCTCCTTCCGCCAGAAGACGGGGCTGGTCATCGACCCCTACTTCTCGGGCACCAAGGTCGCCTGGCTGCTCGACAACATCCCCGGCGCTCGCGCCAGCGCCGAAAGCGGCGACCTCCTATTCGGCACCGTAGACTCCTGGCTCCTCTACAAGCTGACGGGCGGCCGCGTCCATGCCACCGACTACACAAACGCCTCGCGAACCTTAATGTTCAACATATCCAGCCTTGCCTGGGACGAAGACATCCTGGCCGAGCTGGCCGTTCCCCCTTCCCTCCTGCCGGCCGTTCTCGCCTCCTGTGGCGTCTTCGGAGAGAGCGCGCCATCCCTTCTGGGAGCAGCCATCCCCATCGCGGGCATCGCTGGCGACCAGCAGGCCGCCCTCTTCGGCCAGGCCTGCTTTCAGGTGGGCATGGGCAAGAACACCTACGGCACCGGCTGCTTCGTCCTGATGAATGTCGGCCACGATAGCCTTCCCCTCGGTTCCTCGCTCGTCACCACCATCGCCTGGGGCCTCGGCCAGGGCGTGGAGTACGCCCTCGAGGGGAGCATCTTCATCGCCGGCGCCGCCGTGCAGTGGCTACGTGACGGCCTCGGCCTGATAGCCACCGCCACCGAGAGCGAGGCGGTTGCCGCCAGCGTGCCCTCCAGCGAGGGGGTCTACGTGGTGCCCGCCTTCGTCGGCCTGGGCGCCCCCCACTGGGACCCGCTGGCCCGCGGCGCCATCGTTGGCATCAGTCGCGGCACCACCCGCGCCCACCTGGTGCGGGCCACCCTGGAGGCCATCGCCTTCCAGACCCGCGACGTCATCGAAACGATGGAGAGCGAGTGCGGCCTGACCCTCCCCGAGCTGCGCGTCGACGGCGGCGCCGCCGCCAACGACCTCCTGATGCAGATCCAGGCCGACATCCTCGGCCGAGAGGTGGTGCGCCCGGCGGTCACGGAGACCACCGCCCTCGGTGCCGCCTACCTGGCCGGCCTCGCCGTGGGCTTCTGGCAGGGACAGGACGACCTGGCCGGCAAGTGGCGCGTGGACAAGCGCTTCCAGCCCCGAATGGACACCAGCCAGCGCGAGGAGCTGTACCAGGGCTGGAAAAGAGCAATTGAACGAGCCAAGGGCTGGGCCACCGAGTAGCACACGCCCAGCCCTTGGCTCGTGATTAGGACTGCAGCCTTAGAGTGTGCTCGGAGACGCCAACCACCCTACTCCCCGAGCACGACAGGCATCTGCCTAGACCCCAGCGGGCTGCAGCGATCGGACATGCTCGACGATCCGCCGCACCTCTGCCTTGAACTCGCCGAAGTCGATCTGTAGACCATTGATGTAGGTGCTCCAGCCCGCGGTCGACTTGGCAAAGTGCAGGGCGTCCTCGATCTCAGCGTCGGTTGCCCCGTGGAGCTTGGCCACCTCCGTGTGGAACAAGACGCAATAGTGGCACTTGGTGGCGGCGGCGATGCCAAGCCCGATGAGCTGCCCATATTTGCCTGGAATTGGCCCCTCCTCAAGCTGCACCCGCTTGAACAGTTCCCACTCCATCTCCAGCGACGAGTCGGGAATGGCCTTGAACATGCTGGGAATCAGACCCAACGTTCCCTCGATATCCCCATACACCTCTTCTCGTGTCATTTGAACTCCTCCTTCTTTGTCTTGAACCGTTTCGGCATTCCACTTACTTCAGTATCCGCTTAGCCTTCTCGCGCACATTGCGACCTTCCGACTGATCACCTCCTTCCCAACGACCACGCTAAAGGCCGACGAGTTTACGCTATTCCGAAAGATATTACAGCATATACCTTCCCTGCCCGCCTGTCAACCTGCCAAGAACTAGAGGCGCGCCTTTTCCCAAGAAACTTTTTCGTGGCGCCCTCGGCGTTAAGACACCCAGCTAGCCAGCGCCGCTCAGGTCGCGCCAGCGGCCGACCTTGCCCCGCCCTTCCTGTAGCGGCTAGCCCCGCCGAATGCTAGACTGGATATGTATGACTGACCGCAAGCTCGTCCGCGAACTGCAGGCCATTGTCGGCCGCGATGGCGTCATTCATGCGCCAGAGGATCTCTTGGTCTACGAGTACGACGCCACCATCGAGCGCGGCCTCCCCGAGGCCGTAGTCCTCCCCACCACCACCGAGCAGGTCTCGCAGGTAGTCAAGCTGGCCCGCCGTCACAGCCTGCCGGTCGTCGCCCGAGGCGCGGGTACCGGCCTCAGCGGCGGCGCCATCCCCGCCGCCGGCGGCATCATGCTGGTGATGACCCGCATGAAGCGCATCCTGGAGATCGACGCGGAGAATCGCCTCGCAGTCGTCGAGCCCGGCCTGGTGAACCTCGACCTCAGCGCCGCCTTGAGCCCCTACGGCCTCTACTACGCCCCCGATCCCTCCAGCCAGAAGGCCTGCACCCTCGGCGGCAACGTGGCTGAGAACGCCGGCGGCCCCCACTGCCTCGCCTACGGCGTCACCACCAATCATGTGCTGGGCCTGGAGGTGGTCCTGGCCGACGGCCAGATCGTCTGGCTGGGCGGCAGAACCGCCGACCGTCCCGGCTACGACCTGAGAACCCTGCTGATAGGCTCCGAGGGCACCCTGGCCATCGTGACCAAGATCATCGTGCGCCTCCTGCCCTTGCCGGAGGCCACTGTCACCCTGCTCGCTATCTTTGACGAGATGGAGCAGGCCAGCCAGGCCGTCTCAGCCATCATCGGCAAGGGAATTCTGCCAGCCGCCCTGGAGATGCTAGACAAGGTGACCATGCGGGCCGTGGAGGAGGCCGTCCACGCCGGCTACCCCCCCGACGCCGATGCCGTCCTCCTCATCGAAGTCGAGGGCTGGCAGGACAGCGTGGACGAGCAGGCAGAGGCCGTACGCGCTATCTGCGAGAACATGGGCGCTCGCGAAGTCCGAATCGGCTTCACCCCCGCCGACCGAGAGGCTCTGTGGGCCGGCCGAAAGGGGGCCCTGGGAGCCCTCGGCCGCCTGGCTCCCAGCTACTACATCCTCGATGGCACCGTACCCCGCAGCAAGCTGCCCCAGGTACTGCGCGGCGTCTACCAGGTCGGCGAGAAGTATGGATTTCCCATCGCCAATGTCTTCCATGCTGGCGACGGCAACCTCCACCCCAACATCGCCTTCGATGAGTCTCAGCCCGGCCAGGCCGAGAAGGTGCTGAAGGCGGGAGCCGAGATAATGCGCCTCTGCGTCGACGCCGGCGGCACGATCACCGGCGAGCACGGCGTCGGTATGGAGAAGCGCGACTTCATGCGCTGGATCTTCTCCGACGATGACCTGGAGGCCATGAGGCGCATCCAGGTGGCTTTCGCGTCGGAGCAGCGCTTCAACCCGGGGAAGATCTTCCCCCCCACCGAAGACAGCGGCGAGACCGCCTCCCACCAGCGAGCGGTCATCCAATCGCAGAGGCCCGACGTCTCCATCTAGGCTGGAAGAGAGTAGAGTATTGGCAGAGGAAAGCCTTCTCCACAACCTCCTCGAGTCCACCCTGGACAGCCAGCGCGTCTTCCCTCAAGAGGAAGCGGTCAGCTACGCCGTCGACGGCGTCATCCCCCAGGTAGTGGCCATGCCGGAGACCATCGAAGAGGTGGCCGAGGTGATGCGCCTCGCCAGTCGAGAAGATGCAGCGGTCATCCCCTGGGGCGGCGGCACAACCATGCGCCTGGGTAACATCCCCCGCCGCTACGACATCGCCCTCTCCCTCTCCCACCTCAACCAGGTTGTGGAATACGAACCCTCTGACCTAACGGCCACCGTTCAGGCCGGCAAGACCCTGGCCGATTTCCAGCGTCACCTGGCCGAGCACAGCCAATCCCTTGCCCTCGACCCGCCGTCGGCCCAGGAGGCCACCATCGGCGGCATACTGGCCGTCAACGCCTCCGGTCCTTCCCGCCACGCCTATGGCACCGCCCGCGACCTGATCCTGGGGATGCGGGCCGTGCAGGCCGACGGCCGCATCATCAAGGCCGGCGGTCGCGTGGTCAAGAACGTCGCCGGCTACGACCTCGGTCGCCTGTTCATCGGCTCCCTTGGTAGCCTCGGCATCATCGTCGAGGCATCCTTCAGGCTGGCCCCCGTGCCCAGAGCCGAGAGGACGGCGATCGTCTCACTTCCCTCCGCCCGAGAGGCATGGCGGTTCGCCGCCCAGACGGCCAACCTCGGCCTGCGCGCCGTGGAGTTGCTCAACGCGGAGGCAGTCAGGCAAGCCACCACCCCCAGCGCGCCAGCCAAGGATGGCTACGCTCTCGTGCTGGCAGCAGCCGGCGAGCCCGCAGCGCTGGAGCGTTCCCTCAAGGAGATAGACGAACTCTCCCGCCGGACGGACGCCGCCTCCTTCGCAGAAATCGATGAGAGCGCCCAGGATGAGCTCTGGCAGGCCATCGCCCGCCTCACCCGCCCCTCGTCCAGCGACGCCGCCCTGGTCTGCAAGTCGGCTGTCCTGCCGTCGCAGGTACCCACCCTCAGCGAGCAGATAGAGACCGCGCGCCGGGAGCTGGCCATTGAGCCGCAGGTGGTCTCCCATCTCACAGCAGGCGTCGTCTACAGCACCTGGCCCTTTCCTCAGGACGAGGACATCCAGCGCCCACTCGATGTGGTGACTAAGCTTCACCGCACCGTGGCTCGCCTCGGTGGCAGCCTGATAGTAGAGACCTGCCCCTCCGCTCTCAAAGAGAAGATCGATGTCTGGGGCGAGCCCGCCGCCGACTTCCCCCTCATGCGGCGGCTCAAGGAGCAGTTCGACCCTCAGGGCATCCTCAACCCCGGCCGCTTCCTGGGAAGGCTATGAGCAAAGTGAGTGAGCCCGAGACCACACCTATCCAGGGGCGCTTTGGTGGCCCTGACGGCCCCGCCCTTCAGGACATCCTGCGCTGCGTCCACTGTGGCCTCTGCCTCAACCACTGCCCCACCTACAGGGAGCTCGGCCTGGAGACCGAGTCGCCCCGGGGCAGGCTCTACCTCATGCGCGCGCTGAGCCAGGGCCGTATCCCCGTCAGCCAGAGCGTCGTCCGCCACCTCGACCTCTGCCTCCAGTGCCGCAACTGTGAGGCCGTCTGCCCTTCCGGCGTCCGCTATGGCCAGCTCATGGAGGAATCCAGAGCCCAGATCCTCCGCGACGGCCGCCGAGCCCCCGCATCCTGGCTGGCCAGCCGCTTCGTCCTTCGACTCTTCTTCTCTAACCCCCAGCGCCTTCGCCACCTCATGGCCACCCTGAGGCTATACCAGCGTTCCGGCTTCCAGGGCCTGCTGCGCCGCTCCCGTCATCTCAGCGTTCTGCCCGGCCCCTGGCGCAACCTGGAGCAACTGTTGCCCCCCATCTCGGCTCACCCCTTCACTGCTCGAGGCGTCGTCGGCAGCCCCGCGGATGGGCCGCCCCGGTTCAGAGTAGCCCTTCTCTCTGGCTGCATGATGCCCTACATCTACGACCGCGTGCACGAGGCCACCGTCCGCGTGCTGGTGCGCCACGGCTGCGAAGTGGTGGTGCCGTCAGAGCAGGTCTGCTGCGGTGCTCTCCACCTGCACAGCGGCGACCGTCAGGAAGCCAAACGGCTCGCCCGCCGCAATATAGACGTCTTCCTGGCCGAGAACGTAGATGCCATCATCACCAACGTGGCCGGCTGCGGCGCAGCCACGAAGGAATACGGCGAGTTGCTGAAGGACGACCCTCGCTACGCCGAGAGGGCCACTCGCTTCAGCGCCCTGGTCAAAGATGTGACCGAGTTCCTGGCAGACCTGCCCTTGAGCGATGGTCTGAGCCCCCTGCACCAGGTAGTCACCTATCAGGACCCCTGCCACCTGCTCCACGTTCAAGGCGTCAAATCCCAGCCCAGAGCCCTCCTTCAGGCCATCCCCGGCCTGGAGTTGGTGGAGATGAGCCACCCAGATCAGTGCTGCGGCAGCGGCGGTCTCTACAACATCATTCACCCTCGAATGGCCGACCGCCTCCTACGGCATAAGATGCGGGATGTGGCAGCCACCGGCGCCCACGTCATCGCCACCGCCAATGTCGGCTGCGCCCTCCAACTGGAGGCCGGCCTCAGGCGCTACGGCCTGGCGGGAAGAGTCGCCCACGTGGTGGAGCTCCTAGACGAGTCCTATCGAAACGCCGCCCCCGCAGATTAGCCTCTCCCATCAGACCCGACGCCCAGGTCATCGTTTCCGCCTAGACCTGGCCCCAGCCGATTCCGCACGCCACAGGGCCCCACTACGGTTTTTCACCCTGTTTTAACCCCCTGAGCCCCCTTATTGGTCATAAAACCGCTCCCTTGTTCGTCTTACTTAGTCGAGGCCAGCTAGCGGCAATTCGATGTTCCTAGCTAAAAGGTTGTCGAATGTTATGGAAAGTCGAGCCGGATCCTACGTAACGTGCGGCCCTCCTCTAGCGTCTGAATATGTGACAACCCAAGTGTTGGTGAGCGCGGGCTCTCAGATTAGCGAATCTGCCGCAGCCCCTGTCCTCTCGAGGGATCCGGGGGCAACGGCTGACGAGATGAGTCCGATCAGGAGCTGGTGGCCATTCAACGTCAGAGAACGGAAGCTATGAACCTTCGGCTTATCGGCAGATCTTCGGCTACAACCGCCGACGAAAAAGAGGCGCGGGCAGAACAGACTGCCTCCGGCCCCACGCTGACCGACTTCTCTTCTCGCTATCGCCACTTCTACCCCAAGGTTTTCGCCTATGTCTACGGTCGCGTCCAGGACAAAGAAGTGTCTCTGGACCTCGTCTCGGAAGTTTTTGAGAGGGCCTTTGCCAAGGGTTCCTCCCTGCGCTCCGATGGCGCCTTCGAGGCCTGGCTGTTTACCATCGCACGCAACGCCGTGGCCAGCCACTGGCGCAAGGAGAAGCCAGCTGCCAAGGCCCTGCACAGCGTCGCCTGGGAGTGGGAGCTCACCCAGCACCATCGCGACCCCGAACAGACCCTCCTAGAACGGGAGCAGATGGCCATCCTTCTCTACCATGTCCACCAGCTTTCCCAGCGCGAGCAAGAGATCCTCTCTTTGAAGTTCGACGCCGAACTAACCAATCAGCACATCGCCCGCGTCATGGGCACCAGCGAGGTCAACGTACGGGTCACCCTTTATCGGGCGCTTCATAAGCTCCGGGATAGAATGAAGAGTGTGGCGCAATGAACGAAGAAGAACAGGCCAAGAGGATTTGCGACGCCATCGACGCCCTCCTTCGAGGCGAAGAGCCCGACATGGAGCTCGATGACCAGGAGCTTCTTGAACTCCTGCGCATCGCCCGTCTGCGCCATCAGGCTGGTCGGGCGTTGGCCGATGTCGGTCTAACCTACCAGGAACTCCTGCGGCGTGTCCTCCAGGCCCGTATGGTAGCCCGCCAAATGGAGGAGGGCGCTGACAAGGTTGAGGATCCGCCTCCAGAAGTGATCAGCGTCATGGATGAAGACCCGGGCAGCCTCCTCGATCCTCTGGACCCCGGCTATGGTAAACTTATCAGTTTCCTGGACTTCCAGCCCAGGGCGGCACGCACTGCCCCCGCCGTCCCAACCACAACCCGCCAGACCCAGACGAAACCACGCACCCTGATCCGCCATTGGGCGCGCCGCAGCGACCGAACCTCGAAGAAGGCGGAGGCCCTCTCCGCTGCCCTCGACCGCGTCGTCTCCGGCCGAAAGCGCGACATCTCCGCCGGCGACCCCGACATCGACGAACTGATACAAGTAGCTCAGCTGCGTCGCTTCGTCGGCCAAAGCCTGGCCGCAGCCGGTGGCCCCTACAAGAGACGGCTCTGGACAGTCCTACGCATGCGCCTGGCTACCTCCCTGCGTCGCCAGTCCTACGCTGCCCAGCGGCCCTCCCTCATTGCCGCCGTTGGCCGCCTCTCGTGGCAGCAGGCAGCAGCAGCGGCCGCTGCCATAGCCTTGCTTCTGGCTGCCCTAGGGCCCCTACCAGCCACAGGTTTCGCCGAGCATCCCATAAGCCATCTCCTCAGCTTCGTGGAGCAACGCGTGGGCGTGCAAGAGGTGAATGGGCCGCCTCCCACCGAGGTGCCCGTGACAGCTCCTGAGGAGCTCACCACATCAGAAGAAGCCAGGCAGCTTCTCGGTCTGGCCGTTAGCCAGCCTTCCTATCTACCCGAGGGCTTCCAGCTAGCGCGTTCCAGCTATTATGCCCAGAGCGTCACCACTCCCGAACAGGGCACCTTCCTCCTGACCTACACCCTCGGTGGCACCGATCCCACGACCCTTGCCGATACAGACCCCCAGTTGCTGATATACCAAGACAGAGCATCGCCTGACAGCGTAGCCGTGATGAATGGCCAGGCCGAGGATGTGCTTATCGCCGGTTCCCTGCCCGCCAGCTACGTCCGCGCCCTCTGGGTGCCTGGAGATCAAGGAGTCCTCGAGGGCCCAGACACCAACGCCGAAACCCTGATCTTCGAGGACGCCGACGTTCGCGTTATCATCACCTACATCAACGGCGACCAGGAAAAAGCAGAACTCCTACGCATCGCCGAGTCGATGCTAGGCCAGTAGGAGAATCCAGAGTACCTCAACTCGACAGACTCAGGACACGTGAAAGGGGCGGCCAGCATGCTGGCCGCCCCTTTGGTTTATCTTCCTCTTTCAGCCTGCCGCCCTTACTCCAAGTCCTCCCGCAGCCTTCTCTCCCTCATCATCTCGTACAGCAGATTCTCCACCACCATCAACAACAGAAGGACCGCCCGCTGCTGCCGCCGCGGCAGACGCGCAAGGAACTGCAACAGGTCAGCATCAACCTTCTCGGCAAGAGCGAGACGATTCTCAGGGCCGTTGGCCATCACCCCTACCTTTGCCGACTGGACAGCCTGGAATCCTGACCGGCCGTTTCCTCTCCGCCTACCCCCGTGTCCTCCACGGCCGTCGGGGTGTCCTCCACACCACCTCGCGTATCCTCCACGCCTCTCCGCGTGTCCTCCACCAGGTGCTCCATGCCCTCCAGCAGAAGCAGCAAACGTCGTTGCCGGTTACGAGGCAGTCTGGTAAGGAAGCGCAGCAGGTCCGGGTCCACGTTGGCCTCGTATCCCTCGTAGACCCGCTTCAGGGTGCGCACTGTAGGGTAACCGGCCGCCTCGAACAGATCGTCGGGGTCAACGTGTATGGCCTGAGCGAGCCTCAGGATGACGGCCGCACTGGGGTTCCGTACGTCCCCGTTCTCCAACTGAGATAGATACCCCTGGCTCACAGCAGCCTCGCCGGCTACCTGACCCTGAGTAAAACCTATCTCCTCCCGCAGCTCCCGGATCCTTTTGCCGAGCTCCATATTCACACCGCCTCTATCTGCGTGCTGACATTCTGAACCTTTTTCTTAAACTTGTCAATACAGCTCTTGACAGTAACTCGATATTGATATATTAATAAGATGATTTGGAATCGTCTTTCGAGAATAACATAGACCATATGTTCCATATCCGTCGCGAAAGGAGGTGGTCGGGAAGGTGACTGACAAAGCCGAAGGGCTCTGCCGCGCCATCGACGGCCTTCTCCTCTCTCGTCCTCACAAGACCTCGGTAGTAGAGCCCGAGATGCAACAGTTGCTCCGCGTCGCCCAACTCCGCCGCGAGATCGGCCGCAGGATTGTCGCCATTGGCGCCTCTCGGCAGGACGAGTGCTGGCAACGGCTGGAAGCAACACTGCGGGCCCGATAGCCCCGGCCCTATCGGCCGTAACCGGCCAAAGGAGGTGATAACCCATGAGGAAATGGCGAATTCCGCTTCTGCTTCTGGTAGTAGCCATTACCTCCCTAGCCATCGCCGGCGGAGCCCTCCTCCTCCAGTCTGCAGACCAGGCTGAAGCGGGGATTGTCCCCAGCGACTCCCTCTCCTGCAGCGCCGTGAGCGCTTCAGGCGATGCACTCGTCGTCGCTCCTGACTCGGCGGGAACATCTCTCACAACTACTGACACTGCTGGCCTCTCAGCTCAGTGCTACTTCGCTGGTATTACCAGGTTCCCGAACGGTTGTGGTAGCCGGGACCTCTGGGTCTTGAGATACCTCTGCTACACGCCCGAGGACGGCTGGCATTACGTAAACTACATGTACTGCTTGTAGCCCCGCCATCGGACCAACCTTCTAGGACGGCGGCAGGAGCCTCCTGCTGCCGTCCTACTCTTCCCCTCCTTCACAATCATCTTCCACTGCCAACCGGTCCCCCACAGCCGTCTCCGAGCGAGCGGCTGTGCCTGCTGTCACCTCCAGCGCCTCCCACGCCCCCCGACCTCCCAAGGCCAGGCGAAAAGGCCTAACCGCCGGCGCCACCTTCACCACCCTCGCATCCCTATCCACAAAGATCACATCGATGGGAAAGCGCATGAACAAGGTCTGCACCGACGCGCACGGCGCAAGTAACAGACCCTCCCCTTCCTCCATACCGCTCCGACCCATGAGGCCCACCAGCCGCGCCCAAAAGCTCTCCGCCTTGCGCGCCTGTCCGGCCACGGTCGTTCCCTTGCTGATGTTTACAATCCTAGTCACGATCGGGACACGATATCACTTGCTTGGCAGAACGTCCAGCCGCTGCCCCATGCTCTCCAGCAGCAGGAGTATGTAGCGCTGCTGCTCCTGCGACAGGCCAGCCAGGAATCTTAGCAGGTCAGGGTCAACCTTGGCCCGATAGTTGTTGTTGGCTCTGCCAGCAACGCTCCTGACGGGCGTATAGCCAGCTGCATCCAGCAGTTCATGAGGATCGACATACAGAGCGCTCGCCAGACGTAAGAGGATGGCAGCGCTGGGGTTCTTGACCTCCTCCCTCTCCAACTGACAGAGGTAGCCCTGGCTCACCTCCGCGTAACCGGCCAGTTGGGCCTGGCTGAGGTCCATCTGCTCTCGTAGTTCGCGGATTCGCCTGCCTAGCTTCATTTCCACGTCCTTCCGGCCCCCTACCCCATCATCTGCTCTCCTATGCGGATAACAGCCGGCCCCAAGATGACCAGCATGAAAGCAGGAAAGATACACAGGACCAGCGGAAACATCATCTTGATCGGCGCTTCGTGCGCCAGTTGCTCCGCCCGCTGCCGTCGATGCGTCCGCATCTGGTCTGATTGCACCTTCAGCACATGACCGATGCTCACCCCTAGCTGCTCCGCCTGGATGACCGCGTTAACAAAAGAGATAAGTTCTTGCACCCCCGTGCGTTGGCCAAGATCGCTCAGAGCGTCCCGCCGCAAGCGCCCCATCCCTACCTCCATCAGCGTCTGCGAAATCTCCTTGGCCAGTGGGCCCTTCATCTGATCACTCACCTTGGTCAGCGCAGCATCCAGGCCCAGCCCTGCCTCAACACACGTAGTGATTAAGTCCATCGCATCGGGCAGGCTCTTGACGATCTTCCGTTGCCTCGACCGCACCGCTGACCTCAGCCAGAACGTGGGCAGGCTGAAGCCGATGATACCCATCACCACCAGGCCCAGAAATCCCTGAAAGCTCACTCCCCCCAGAGCAGTAAGCGCTAGGATCGCCAGCCCCACGAAGAAACCGGTACACACGGCCCACAAGGTAATGAACGTAGAGGCCGCCATAGAAATGCCACCCATGATCAGCGTTTTCTGGATACCGGCCATGAAGTTCGCCGGCAGCATCTTCGCTAGACGCTTGCCGAAACCCTGGACAGTTGGACGCAGTATCCTGTCACTAAAGGGCAGCACCAACTCCGAGACGTCGCCCGCGGCCACCTGCCGCCGCAACGTCTCGATGCGGATCTCCGCTAGGCTTGCCCGCGGCCTCACAACGCCTACCACGAGCAGAACCACGGCGGCAAAGACGACGAACGCGATGGTCAGTGCAAACATCTTCTGCTACACCTCAAAAGACAGCAAAGAGCGAATCAGAAAGATACCCAGGGCCTCCATTCCCACCGCCATGAGGAGCAAGATCTTGCCCACACTGTGAGTGAATAGAGGCAGCATGTAATCAGGGTTGATCGCGAACATAATCCCGCCCACGAAGATGGGCAGGCCGCCGATGATAACCCCCGTCATCCGCTGCTGAGAAGTGAGAGTCCTGATCTCCCCCCGAATGCGGTCCCGCTCCCTCATCGTGTAGGCCACGTTGTCCAGCGTCTGCGCCAGATTACCCCCTACCGATCTCTGAATAGCGATGGCCGTAACCACCATCTCCATGTCGGGGCTCGCGATGCGATCGGCCAGAGCCTCGATAGCGGTTTCAGCCCCGGCGCCTAGGTTCGCCTCCTGGAGCATGCGCTTGAGCTCATCGGCCAGCGGTGGCGCCATCTGGCGGCTGGCGTATTCGAAGCTCTGCAGCAACCCATATCCCGACTTCAGGGAGTTGGACACCAGCGTAAGCATCTCCTCCAGCTGACCGTTGAGCTTGGCCAGGCGCTGCCGCCGCCGTGAACCCACGTACCAGCGCGGCAGGAAGTAGCCAATCGGGGCCATCGGCAACGCGATCAACACATTCCGCGACAGCATGAAAGTCACCAGAGGCAGGATAAGGGCCAGGGCAAACCTGATGGCCAGGTATTCGCCTACCCGCAAGGGGATGCCCGCCCGTTCCAACTCCAGCGCCGAGCTCTCCACTCCCCGGCTGCCACCCAGAATCCCAGCGAGCGGGCCTAGCTTGCCGGTGTCAGGGCGCCGCAACAGCGACTCATCACCACCGCGACTGCCACCCGTGCGTTGACCCGTCTCGCCCCTACTGAACTTCTCCAGCCGGCGGCCTAGCGTCCGCCCCCCTGAGCCCCGCATCTGAGAGATGCCAAGAACAAGCAGGACTACGGCGGCCATCACAGCCAGAGCTACCAGAAGCGCCAATGGTTCCATCGCCTACCACTCCGGTATGTTCTTGAACAAGCCCTCCGGCAGACTAATGCCGGCTTGGGCGAAACCCTCGGCGAAGGTGGGACGGATACCCGTGGCCTCCAGTCGCCCTATAATCCGCCCGTGCTCATCGATGCCCTCCTGCTCAAAGTGGAAGATGTCCTGAAGAGTGACGATGTCCCCCTCCATACCACTCACCTCAGTGATGTGTGTTATCCGGCGGCCGCCGTCGCGGAATCGCGCTATCTGAAGCACCAGGTGAAGGGCCGACGACATCTGCTCACGGATCGCCCGCACCGGCAGATCCAGATTCGCCATCAGCACCATGTTCTCCAGCCTGGCCAGCGCATCGCGAGGCGAGTTTGCGTGGATGGTGCTCAGCGAGCCCTCGTGGCCGGTGTTCATCGCGTTCAGCATGTCGAACGCCTCCCCGCCGCGCACCTCACCGATGAGGATGCGGTCGGGTCGCATGCGCAGAGCGTTGCGCAACAGCTCCCGCTGCGTTACCTCACCCCGCCCATCCACGTTGGGAGGACGAGCCTCCAGGCTGATGACGTGCGGCTGCTGAAGCTGCAGCTCCAAAGGGTCCTCGATACTCACAATGCGCTCCGAATCGGGGATGTACGCTGACAGAGCGTTGAGCAGCGTGGTCTTGCCGGTACCCGTACCGCCGGAGATCAGGACATTCAAACGAAGCTCCGCACAGGCCCCCATGAACTGCCCCACTTCGGTGCTGAGGGTGCCCACCCCCACCAGATCATCCATGGTCAGCTTGCTTCTAAGGAATTTTCGGATGGTCATCGTGGGACTCTTGGGAGCCAGGGGAGGAATGATAACGTTCACGCGGGAGCCATCGGCCAGGCGAGCATCAACCATAGGAGAGCTCTCGTCCACGCGCCGACCCAGAGGTGCGATGATCCGCTCCACAATCTGCATCACGTGGTCGCTATCGCGAAAGCGAACGTCGCTCTGATACATGATGCCATCCCGCTCGAAGTACACCTCGTCAGGCGCGTTCACCATCACCTCGGAGATGGAAGAGTCGTGCAGCAACGGCTCGAGCGGCCCCAAGCCCACCACCTCGTCCACCACCCGCGTGGCCACAGCGTCCCGCACCAGCGCGTTCAGAGACTCTCGCGCCAGCAGAGCCTTTACCGCCTCCTGCACCGCCTCACGCCTCTTGTCAGGAGGCATAGACTCCAACTTCTCCGCTTCCAGTTCATCGATCAGCCTCTGATGGAAACGATAGACCAGTTGCTCCAGTTCCTCCCCCAAACGAGCCGAGCGACGGCCAGGTGCCGCCACCTGAGTACTAGGCCCGCCTGGTGACTCGTTACCGTCGTCCTGCCCTGGAGTTCGATCAGCTCGCCAGCGCCACTGACTCATCTTTCTCCTTCCTTATTTGATCCATTCCTCCGGCGCCGGTGTCGTGGATGCCTCGGACACCGGCTCGGGAACCCCTTCCGCGGCGGTCTCTGGCTCGGCCTGTGCCTTTCCCAGCAAGGGGATGCGGTCGCCCAGACGCTCCAGCATGCCCTTCGGCTGGGAACGGATGCCGCCGATGGCATAGGACAGCTCGACGAAGCTCTGCGACGCTTTGGCCTTAGGCTTGGCCGCCACTATGGGCATTCCCAGCTGAGTGGTCTGAGTGATGTTACGATCGTAGGGTATGCTCCAGAAGACCTCCTTCCCCAGGACCCGCCGAATGTCGACCCGTGCGTCGCCGTGGGCATCGTTCGTATGGTTGATGACTATCTTCACCTTCTCCGTAGGGAAAGACCAGGAGCGAAGCATCTCCAGAGCCAGGATCGTATCCTTCAGACTCGCCAAATCGGGAGTGGCTGTCAGCAGAAGAATGGTGCACATCTCCAGCGCACGAGACACGATGTCATTGAACGTGCCCGGCGTGTCCAGAAGCACATAATCGTGGGTCGTGGCCAGGACCGACACCAGCTTCTCGATATGACCGGGATGGATGCTATGCCATTCCGACGGCCGAATCGGCGATGGCAAGATGGCCACGCCGGTGCCGTGCGTGTACAGACATGACTGGACGGCCTCCCGGTCGATCTCCTCGTCCGGCAGAGCCAGGTCAGAGATGCTGCGGTCGGTAGGCATGTCCATGAGGATGGCCACGTCGCCAAAGCGGGTGTCCAGGTCCACCAGCGCCACTGACTGGCCCGTCTTCTGCACTAGGGCAGTAGCCAGATTGGTGGCGATGGTCGTCTTCCCGATGCCTCCCTTGGCCCCGAAGACAGTCACCACCGTCCCGTAGGCCTGGGGCTCTACCTCCCCTGTCAGGCGCTGCTGGCGCCTCTCTTCCTGAGCAAGAGCCGCATTGATCGAGCGACCCAGATCCTCGTCCTGCAGGGGAGCGACCAGATAGTCCTTGACCCCCACCTGCATGGCACGGCGGATGTAAGCAGGGTCGCCGATTGATGAGTAGGCAATGATTGGCACCTCAGGCAGAACGTCGCCCACCGACTCGACCGTCTGTAGAGAGCGAGCTATTGGTTCCTCCAACGCCACCACCACCACCTCAGGGTTCGTCTCGCGGGCCAGGGTCATGGCCTCCATCCCGTAACCGGAGGCGCCCATCACTGCGAATCCTGACAGAGCCAGCATCCGCTGGGTTTCCGCCCGGCTGGACGGATCCTGGTCGATTATGATTACCTTCGGGTTTCTAGCCACCTAAGGCCTCCTCATTTGTCACGGTCTAGGCCGTTACCGGTTCCTCCTCATCAGGGTCCGGTTGGCGGCTGACTTGGTGCCGGGACCTCTTCGTCGCTTCCCTTCAGACTGCTGAGATCCACCCCAAACAGCTGGCTGCACAGCGGCGTCTCCCCCGTCTCGGACCAGGTGGGACGCACGTCAACAGTGCTGTGGTCACCGAACGGCCGCAGTGCCAGAGCCAAGCGGCCTTGGAAGTTATCTGCGCACTTGTCGGCCACAGCCAGCACCTCGCCCTCCACCGGCGCCACCGCCAAAGTCACAGTGACAGCCTCAGGGTCAGTCTCGCCCTCACCAGTGGATATCCGCTCCTCCTCCCCCTCTTCGCCTTCCTCAAATTTGGGAGCCACCTTTTCCACCTGCTGGTCGAGAGCCAGCAACTCCACATCCTGGAGGATGATCCTGCCTATTTGATCCTGGCTCGCGAGCTTCACCGTAAGGATGACGTCCACATAGTCGCCAGGCCGCAGGAGGCCGCCGGCACCGATCAGATCGCTCATGATCACCGATACCGCTCGCTTGCCGTCCGGCACGATGTAGGGCAGCGGAAGGTCCTCCCCTTCGGGCACGGACGCGGAGCTAGCGGCCACCCTGTCGCTCAGGATCTGCTCACCGGCCGTGATCGGGTAGCGAGCCAGGTTGCCCACAACCCCCTCGGTAGAAGTGAAAGCGTCGGGGTGGACGGCGTCCGCCGATATTTCCTTCAGCCGCACCATGCTGTCGGTGATGCGGGTAGCGACATTGATATCTTCCGTGGCCACCACCACCGACTTTGTCGTATCCGATGCCGCCGTCTCTTCGTCCCCGGCCTGGCTAAGGTAAACGTAGACCAGAACCGCGCTAACAAGACCTAAGAAAAGCGCCAGCAGAAGAATCGCCTTGCCGCTCCTGCCGCCGCCAACGCGATTGCGCATGATAGGTTCCCCCCTTTGCCCGCCGCTATGCCGGCCAGGCTAGCTGCTAACGGGCGCGGGCGGTCCCCTGCCCGCTACCTATATATCTATCCCTCGGTCACGACCCGCTCTGTTGTCACTCTGTCACTCCACCAGCCGCGCGAAATGTATGTCACTGCCCGGGTTATATGGACCGATTAGGGATCCGATGTCGTCGTAGGTCTTCACGAAGATGGCCTCCACGTCACACCCCAGGCCGGTCGGGCAGATGTTGTCGTCGGCTTCGTTGCTGAGGAATACCAGCGCAAATCTGATAACGGTAACCTCATCTCTACCCGCGTCGAGATCGTCGATGACCGGGATGAGGACTACCCGTCCGCTGCCCTCGCCCCCTTCCTCCCAGGGGTTACAGTCGTCATCGACGAACTGCCAGGCGTCACCACCGTCAGAGGGCTCGAAGACTTCCAGAAACGTATCGCAGTCGTCGCTGGTGCTGGCGAAGCGCTCCTCTAGGCCCGCCTCGGTCGGCCCCGTCATGTTGCCGGGCTCCGTGGACTCTACGCAGCCAACGCACGTCTCGGCACCGTTAATGATGGCGTCGCGGTAGTCGCTCGCCCCTGTCGCGCCCATCAAAGCCATCGCATTAAAATTACCGCTAACCGCGGTGTCGTCGGCGCTGTACTTAAGAATTACCTCATTGCCGTACGTGGCCTCCTCCTGCGAGCTCTTCGTCAGGGCCCACGGCATAACGTTGTCAGCCCAGGAAGGGGATCCTACACGCGCCGTAGCGTCCGCCCGCATGGTATCGCTCGAAAAGCCCAGGACTCGGGCGAAAACAAATGGCACGTCCCGCTGCACGCTCACTGTGACGGTGTCGTCCTCCGCATACGTAGTGCTCACCTCCACCGCTTCCAGTTCACCGCCTGCTATGTCTATGCCGTTCTTATCAGCCCACTCGTGTACCTTGGCCTCAGCCTCAGCCGGTGACCCCGGTAGCTCAGCGACGCCAGCCAGGGCAGCAGCATCGGCCGCCTTCTGAAGGTCTCGCCTCTCGTGCAGGAATAGCCCCACGTCCACAGCTATGGCCGCAAAGCCAAGAATCACCACCATGGCCAGGGCCCCCAGTACCAGCCCTTGGCCGAACTCCTGCCGCCAAACGGAACGCAGTATTCTCCACGCTCTCATGGCACTCACTCCAATCTCATGTCCGCAGTCGAGCTTAAGGTCAGGACATCGCTAATGCTGCCGCCGCTGATCATGGTCAGGATGTCAGCCATAGGCGTGATCAGGGAGTACGTGTAGCTCACGTCCACCACCACCGACTCCCCCGGGTCACCCTCGGCGTTGGTAACGCCGACGGTAAGGTCAGCCTGGTCGAGGGTATCCGACGTATCACGCACTCGCTGCTCGATATCAGCGGCGTCCGCCCGCACTGCCCCCAGACGGGCCCCTTCCCGCGCCGAGTTGGTGACAGTAATCCAAGCATGGAAAGCCATGCTGAAATCGACAATTGCAAACAGTACCAGCAGGAAAATGGGCAGCACAAAGGCAAACTCCACCAGCGACTGTCCACCCTCCCCTTTGCCTCCGCGTCTTGTGATGCGCCTAAGGATAGCTAACATAGGCTCCCTCGCGCTCAATTGCTTCTGCAGGAGCGCCGCGGCTCAGCCTGAGCGTTCCACAGCACATCCGCCCCGGTCTGCCCCGGTTGAGCCGCGGACCGCCCCTGCATTCTTCAGGCCCTTTTTTCGGGGCTACGGCATGACGGCTGCGATGGCGTCCAACTGGCCACTAACGGCCAGGCCCAGCGCCGTCAAGGCAAGAATGCACACGACGGCGATAAGGGCCAGGATCAAGCCATACTCAGCCAGCGCCTGCCCCGCCTCCGACCGGAAGCGGGCCACGAGCCCGATCACAAACTCACTGATCCTGCTCAACATCGTTTGTTACACCTCCATTAGGCTCCTGCTTCAGCCGCGGGATAGCTTGCAGGTTCTGATACATTGTGGTAGGAAAGAAGAGACGTCGGGCCCCGCGCACTCCGGCGTCCGGGGTGGGGATTTGCGGTCCTGCCAGGCCAACTCTCCTCACCCCGTTAGTGTTTCACTATTCTCGTTCAATCCTTGATAACCACCTCCTTGCTTCAGTAGTAGCGACAAGCCAAGCTCATCACCCATCTAACTCCATCCGAAGATTAGACGCCTGAAAAAGAAGGTTGTTACACTTTATGTTCACTTACCTCCGGAATTTTGCTTGTTTTCCATTTCAATAGACGTGCGACACCGCCTTCCTGTTACCTCGCGCGCGTAAGCGATCGCAGACTGCCCACCGTTGCCTCTGCGCGCACGATGCGCTACTCTGCCTACCAGTGGTCGGGCCCAACCTAGCGAACCAATTATTTATCCTGACCCTCGCCTGGGATTGAAGGGAACCGTCATGCCGATCGCCGCCGCTTTCATCGGCCTCCTAGTTGGCCACCTGCTGGAACTGTTCCTGGACCGCTTCTACTCCGACGCGCCTCCCAGAGAACCTCTCGTGCGCTGCCCGGCCTGCCGCTCCCCCATCCGCCTCCTTTACCTCCTCCCCCTGCTGGGCTACCTCTGGCATCGCGGCCGCTGCCCCGACTGCGACCAGCTATTACCCATTCGTGCCCTCCTCTTGCCGCCGGCCAGCGCCCTGGTCTTCGTCCTGGCCGCCCTCACCAGCGACGAATGGGGGCCAACGATCCTGGGCGGCCTGTTCGCCGCCGTCTTCCTCGCCCTGGTGACCACCGACCTCGAGCGCCGCCTCATCCCCAATCGCATCGTCTATCCCGCCATGCTCCTGGCGATAGCTCTGGCCTGGGCCTGGCCCGACCGCAACATCGGACAGGTCTTCGCCGGCGGCGGTCTCGCCTTCGCCATCATGCTCGCCGTCTTCATCGTCTCCCTCGGCCGCTTCGGCTTCGGCGACGTCAAGATGGCCACCCTCATGGGCTTCGTGGCCGGCTTCCCGGCCACGATCGTCGGCCTCTTCTTCACCGCCATCAGCGCCGGCCTGCTAGCGGCGGTCCTCTTGCTGACGGGGGTCGTCAAGCGGGGTCAGTACATCCCTTATGGCCCCTTCATCGCCATCGGGGCCATCATCTCCCTCTTCTGGGGCGGCACCATCATCGACTGGTACACGGACTAGCGCGGGCTTCTTGACAGAGCGATCGAATGGCCTAGCATGCCGAAGGAGAATCTACGGTGAGAGGCGCGCATGATGGCCCACAGGCCATGTCTACGCGAAACGGAGTACTAGAGCGAAGGAAAAGCTATGCGACGACAGGTTCGTCTTCCCCGAGTGGTGCCAGCGGCTGTCCCAGGTCCGTGCCGGGAAGCCGCTACCCTCCAGCACAGACGACTCGCAGAAAGCGGTTAGGGTCCGCCCCCTAGTCCACCGCCATCGAGGAGACGTGCTCCGGCGCTATCTTAAAGATTATCCGCTGCTCGCCGGCCTGCCGGAACGGATACTTGTCCCGCCCCAGGTACTTCTTGGCCAGCCTGTCGATGTGCTCCTCCGCCCCCTCGCTCGTGATCTCCACCACCCGTCCTCGCACCTGGGCGAAAACGTACTCACTCCCCTGCCTGATCACGTCGATGGCAACCCGCGGGTCGCGCCGGATGTTCCTGGGCTTCTGCCTGCCCTCCGCCGTGTTCACCAGGATGTGCGTTCCGTCGTAATCCACCCACACCGCCGTCACCTGCGGCGAGCCGTCTGGCATCAGCGTCGCCAGATGCGCGAAATTCGCCTCCTCGAACAGCTTCTTGACCCCTTCCGACATTTCATCTGCCATCGCCCGTTCTCCCTTCACAGCTCAGTGCGACCTTATCCCTAAGATACGATCCTGGCGTTGCGCCCGGATGGCTCTCCGCCTCAGCGGAAGAGGTCCCTCTCCCGCGGCCGAATGAGCTCCCGCGCTGACCCTTCCGCCCGCTGGTAGTCGAAGCCGCGCACAATCGCCACCGGCACCCGCGACAGCTTCTCCATCACCAGCTCAGCCGCCGCCGCCAGCTCGTCCGCCACGGCCATCGTGCTCACCCTCAGCACGTAGCCGTGAGGGTCCGTCTCTCCCACGTAGTCCTTGACCGGCCTCATGCCCGCCACGCCTATCGCCACGTTGGTGTGACCCTCTCGCCACGGCCGACCGAAGGTATCGGAGATGATCACCGCCACTGATGCGCCCGCCTTCTCTTGCTGTATAGCAGCCCGAATCCGCTCCGCCGATTCGTCGGGGTTCTCGGGCAGCAGGGAGACCACGCCACCGCCGACGTTGGAGGTATCCACGCCGGCATTGGCGCAGACGAAGCCGTGCTTCGTCTCGCAGATGATGACGCCCCCCTCCTGCCGGACGATGCGGCGGCTCTCCCGCAGGATCACCTCCAGCAGGCGCGCGTCCTTGCCCATCCGAGCGGCCATCTCCTGAGCGCGAGTCGACGGCTCCACCTGGCGCAGATCCACCAGCCGATCCTCGGCCTTGGAGACGATCTTCTGGGTGACCACCAGCACATCGCCGTCCTCAATGTCCGCGCCCTGGCCGCGAACGGCCTCCAGGATCAGGGCCGCCAGGTCGTCGCCGGGGCGAACATCGCGCATGCCAGCGACGCCGATGATCTGCACTTGAGGAGCCATAGCGTCCGCCCGGGCCTAGCGCTTGGCTCTGCCAGGGATTCCGGCGATCTTGAGGGAGCTATGGACCTTGTAGGTCTTGTTCAGGTTCAGGAGGACGACGGTGAACTCCTCCAGGTAGCGGCTGTTGGCCAGAGGCCCCCCGTCCAGCGCCCGCACACCCACTATCTCCTCGGCCAGCGCCATCACAGTCTCCCTAGCTACCCGATGATCGCCGCACACGATCACGTCGCCCTCCACCGGCCGCTCCACCCGCATGAGCCTGCTGGCGTCCAGATGATGGAAGCCCGCCACGACCTGGGCCTGAGGCAGGAGCGCCTGCGCCTGCTCCGCCGCCGAGCCCTCGGGCACGGCGATGGCCGTGATCTTCCCGCCCTCGAAGGCGAGTGGCGACACCACGTCCACCACTATCTTCGCCCCGATAGCCGGCGCCAGCGCCTCGAGCGTGTCCCTATGCCCAGCGAAGGGAATGGTGACGAACACGATGTCTCCCCTCCGTACCGCCTCCTCGTTGACCATCCCCGTAGCCCGTGCCTCAAGAACGCGCGCCCTTATCTTCTCCACCGCCTGCTGCGCCCGCTCCGGCGACCGCGACCCGATGACGATCTCGTGGCCAGCGGCGGCGAAGCGTGCCGCCAGGCCCAGGCCCTCCGGACCCGTTCCGCCGATGAAGACGATCACTTTGGCAGACATGGCGAGCCATTATACTATCAGTCCGAAGTCTGTTGCCAGACCCACCCCATAACCCCTATGATCGAAGAAGCCTGAGCAGTCGGGAGGTTGGCGAGGGATCCTTCTTACCCCTGTGCACTATGATGATGCTCTCCATTGATGACAGACCCTCCGGCGATTTCCAGCAACCGCTCGCCAGCGCACTCGCCGGCCATGACCTCCTGCCGCAGGACGGCTACCGGCTCATAGGCGCCACCGGCAGCGACCTTTCAGCCTTGATGCTGACCGCCGCTCTGGTACGCGACCGCCACAAGGGCCGAACGGCGACCTACTCCCGCAAGGTGTTCATCCCCCTCACCAACCTCTGCCGCCAGAAGTGCGGTTACTGCACTTTCTCCAAGGCCCCCGACGATCCCCTAGCTCACACCATGACCCCCGACGAGGTTCTGACCGTGGCCGAAGCCGGCAGGCGACAGGGCTGCAAGGAGGCCATGTTCAGCCTGGGCGAAAGGCCCGAGGAGGTATGCCCCCAGGTAAGGGAACAGCTCGCCCACCTGGGGCATCGCACCATGATCTCCTACCTCCGCGCCATGTGCGAGCTGGTCCTGGAACAGACAGGCCTCCTGCCCCACGCCAACCCCGGCATCCTCACCCGCGAGGAACTCGCCGAGCTCAGGGAGGTCAACGTCAGCATGGGCCTTATGCTGGAGAACGTCAGCGCCCGCCTCGCAGCCCCCGGCGGCCCTCACTGGCAGTGCGCCGGCAAGCTGCCCGCCGCAAGGCTGGACACCATCGCCTACGCCGGCGAGATGAGAGTGCCCTTCACCACTGGGCTCCTCATCGGCATCGGCGAGACGCCCAAGGAGCGCGTCGACTCCCTCCTCGCCATCAAGGAGCTTCACGCCCGCCACGGCCACATCCAGGAGGTCATCATCCAGAACCTTCGGGTCAAGGAGGACACAGCCATGCGCGGCTGGCAGGAGCCGTCGATGCTGGACATGGCGAGAACCATAGCTGTGGCCCGCCTTCTCCTTCCTGCTATGAACATCCAGGCTCCCCCCAACCTGACGCCGGAGGCATACCAGTTCTATCTGCTGGCCGGCATAAACGACTGGGGAGGCGTCTCACCCGTCACCAGCGACTTCATCAACCCAGAGGCCCCCTGGCCTAGCATCGCCGAACTGAAGGCCGCCACCGAGAAGGCCGGCTTCGAGCTGCGGGAACGGCTCGCCATCTACCCCGAATACCTGACCCGCCGAAACGGCTTCCTGCGCCAGCCATTCCGCCAGCGAGTCCTTGCCTGGACCGACCACGACGGCTACGTGCGAAGAGAGGAAGAGCGATGCTAGCCGGCGCCCCCAACCCTTTGGGCCTCCCCCAACTGCGCTCCTCCTGGGAGCGCATGCTCGGCGCCATCGACCCGGCGGTGGCCCGCATCCTCGACAAGAGCCTTGAGGGCAGGGACATCTCCCAGGAGGAAGCGGCCGTCCTCTTCGACGCCGAAGGCCCGG
This sequence comes from Dehalococcoidia bacterium, assembly GCA_020356025.1. GTDB lineage: Bacteria > Chloroflexota > Dehalococcoidia > SM23-28-2 > SM23-28-2 > SM23-28-2. Next base: position 1,818,925 of record CP070630.1, read on the forward strand.
CGCTCAACCCCCTCATCCTCGCGGCCGACGAGCTTAGACGCAGAACCGTCGGCGGCGTGGTGACCTACGTCATAAACCGCAACATCAACTTCACCAACGTCTGCATCAAGCGCTGCGGCTTCTGTGCCTTCAGTCGAGGCCATCGTCAGGAGGAAGCCTATTTCTTGCCCATCGAGGAGCTGGTGCGCAGGGCCAGTGAGGCCTGGGAGCTCGGCGCGACCGAGGTCTGCATTCAGGCCGGCCTGCCACCAAAGATGAACGGCCACCTGTACATCGATATCTGCCGCGCCATCAAGAAGGAAGTTCCTGACATCCACATCCACGCCTTCTCCCCCGAGGAAGTGCTCTACGGCGCCCTCAGGTCGAGGATGCCGCCGGAGGATTACCTCAGGCTGCTCAAAGACGCCGGCCTGGACAGCCTGCCTGGCACCGCCGCCGAGATCCTGGACGATGGCATCCGCAAGATCATCTCACCCGGCAGGGTCAGCACCGCCGACTGGGTCCGCGTGGTCACAACCGCGCATCGCTTGGCCATCCCCTCCAGCTCCACCATCATGTACGGCCACGTCGAGGACTCCCGCCACAAAGCGAGACACCTCGCCCTTCTTCGGGACATCCAGAAGGAGACCGGCGGCTTCACCGAGTTCGTTCCTCTCGGCTTCGTATACCGGGAGGCGCCCATGTACAAGGAAGGCCTGGTCAAGAACGTTCGAGCCGGAGCCACAGGCAGCGAAGTGCTGAAGATGTACGCCGTATCGAGACTGATGCTCAACAACTGGATCCCCAACATACAGGTCTCCTGGGTCAAGGAGGGCCCCAAGCTTGCCCAGCTCTGCCTGAACGCCGGCGCCAACGACTTCGGCGGCACCCTGATCGACGAGAGCATTTCCAGCACTGCCGGCGCCATCCATGGCCAATTGATGCGCCCCAGAGAGCTGAGGGCCCTGATCCGCGATGTGGGCAGGCGGCCCGCCCAGAGGTCAACGACCTACGAAATACTGCGGCTCCTCGACGGCCAGGAGGAACCTCTGGACATCCTCGACAGCGTGGAAGTCAAGCGCGACAGCTCCGGCTCATACCAGCGATTCGTGAGAAGCGAGTCCCTTGAATCCGGAGAGCGCTCCCCTTCGCAGAAGACCCCACGGCCAGAGCCGTCGTCAAGCAAGATGAGGGTCGAGGGCACCTAGCCTCTTCTTTGCCCGCTCCATGTCCTGGCGCATAGCAGTAGCCATCGCAAGCCTCCTCCTTCTCCTCACCGCCGTGGCCAGCGCTTTCGTCCTGCTCCGCGGCGGACCCTCCGACCCCATATCGAAGGCCGCTGACCCCTTCCGCTACGACCTCGCCGGCTGGGAGATCCGCCACGTCCTCAATCGTTGGCTGTACGAGATCGGCCACCTCTTCGACGACGGCCCCAGCGTCGAAGAGGAGAACGAGACGCTCCAGCGATACTTCGCCCTGGCGGCGGACGTGGTATCCCTGGAGCAACAGCTAGCCGAGACCGAAGATGAGTCCTTGCGCTCGACCATGGAGGGGCAACGCGAGGAGCAGCAGCAACTCGAGAACAAGGTGGAGGCCATCCTGGAGAAGCGAGTGTCCAGCGTGGTCGAGGACGAAGGGCTCACCACCTCCCTGCCTCTGTTCTCCAGCGTGCGCTTCGTGTTTCCGCCCCTCGACTTCGAGTTCGATCAGCCGCCGCGCGTGCTCGTCATCTCCCCCCGCGAGCGCATCTCCCACGACCGGGCCATCCTCCTTCGCAGAGGCCTGACCACCGAACAGGTGGTGGCCCTAGAGGAAGAGACGGCCGCCACCGGCGTTTCCAGCCTGGTGGTGAGCATCAGCGGAATCGCCACCTACCCCAGCACCGTGCCCGAGCACGCCGGCTATGAGGACGTCCTGGAGACCGTCGCCCACGAGTGGCTCCACCAGTACCTCTTCTTCCACCCTCTGGGGAGCCACTTCTTCGACAACGACACCCTGCGCACCCTCAACGAGACCGTCGCCAACATCGGCGGCCGCGAGATAGCGGGCTTAGTGCGGCAGCGCTTCCCTCTGCCGCAGTCGGACTACGTCGCCCCCGCCGATGAGGCACGCGAGGAGCCACACATCGACTTCAGAGCGGAGATGCACGAGCTACGCCTGGAGGTGGACAGGCTTCTGAGCGAAGGAGAGATCGAGGAGGCCGAGGCGCTAATGGAGAAAAAGAGGGAATTCCTCGCCGAAAATGGCTTCTACATCCGCAAGATCAACCAGGCCTACTTCGCCTTCCACGGGCTCTACGCCGACACGCCCGCTTCCAGCAACCCCATCGGCCCCAAGATGCTGGAGTTGCGGCGGCTGAATCCTTCCCTGGGCGACTTCATCCGGTCGGTCGCCGACATCACCAGCGAAGAGGAACTCGACCGCCTGCTGGCCGAAAGGGTCGTCGAGATCCTCACTCCACCTTGATCTCGGTCCGCCGCTGCGCCCTCGCCTGCTCCCGCTCCTCCAGGCGACTGATCGCCGCGTCCACAAAGCAGCGCATGGCCAGAAGAAGCTCCCTCTTGCTCGCCACCAGATGTTCGTGAACCTCTGCCGGAAGCAGATCCATCAGGGGGCTACGGAACCGCAGCACCAGCTCCTCGACTGGCCGATATTCGTACTCGAAGGGTCTCTCGACGTCACCCTTCACCATGACCGTACTCCCTACGCCGCACGCCGCCGGGCGGCCGCGCCCCCATCATATCACCTTCGTTCTGCCCTATCACGCTCCTGGTGCTCCAGCTTCACCGTCTTCGTGGGTGACTCGCGGATCGCCCACCGATACAGCAGGTAGATGACCAACCCTGCCACCAGCCAGGGGAATCCCACCGCGCGACCGGCCTCCTGCGTGACCACCACCACCCCCCACGTGACCAGCGTGCCCACGGCGCCGATGACCGCCGTCAGCGGAATCTGTCTGCCGGCCACCCGCAGATTGACCGGAATCCTGAACGGCCGCGCCATTCCCGGCTCCCTCACGCGCATGGCGATGATCGATAAATGGGCGAAGGCAAACGACAGCATCGCTCCGAAGGCATACACGTTGGCTAACACGTCCAGCTTGCCCGGAATGATCAGCACAGCGGCCACGATGCCAAAGATGACGATAGCGTTGGCGGGCGTCCGCCGCTTGACGTCGATCTTGCTGAACACGGGTGGAAGCTGCCTGTGGTGGCCCATCGAGTAGACCAGGCGCGACAGCCCCAGCATCCCAGCGTTGGTGGCGATAAGGAGGATGGTGGCGGCCAGGATGCCCACCCACACCGACAGCACCTCCTGCAACGCCTCGCCTGGAAACTGCTCGACGATCCCCAGCACCGGGTCACGGATGTACTCGTCTGCCAACTCTGTAGTGCACTCGCCGCCTCCTGCCGGGCAGTCGACCGGCATGGCGCTCAGGGCGATAAGAGGAAGCAGGGCATACATCAAAAGCACCACGCCGAACACGCCGAACATGGAACGAGGCACATTCTTGGCTGGATTGCGCGTCTCCTCCGCCAGATTGGACACCGTCTCGATACCCGTGTACGCGATCATGGAGATGGCGATGCCAATCACCAGCTTGTCCCAGGTCGGCGCCACGCCCCACTGCACGTTGTCGATCAGCGTGTCAATGTTCAGCAGGAGGAACAGCCCAAGAACCACCAGAAACGCCTGGGTGAGCAAGTCCAGCACGGCCAGGCTGATGTTGACACCCGAGGATTCCCTCACCCCGATGACATTGACGGTCGCCAGAAACCCCACCACGCCGATACCAAACATAGCGTTCGCAGGCCAGGTCTTGAGAATGGGCACAAAAACCGCCAGGTAGTTGGGCACAGCGAAAGCGGATATGGCGATGGTAACCACAAAGTTGAGTACCTGCGCCCAACCGGCGACAAAACTGAACAGCTCGTTGAACCCCCGCCGGGCGAACATCGCCGACCCGCCCGCCTCGGGCATGGCGGTCGTCCCCTCTGCGTAGGTCAGCGCCGTGCAGCCGAAGATAAGGCCCGCGACGATGAAGGCAAGAGGCGTCAGGCCCAGAGCGAACAGGGCCGCCACACCAAGCGCGTAGTAGATGGAGGAGCCAACGTTTCCGTAGGCGGCGCTGAACAGCCCCGGCACGCCCAGCACCCGGTGCAGACCCCGACGCGGCACCCGCGGCCGCCGGATGAAGACATCGCCCGGAAGGCGCCCACGGTGAACCCCTGACTGAGGGCTATCTTCCTGCAATCCCCCCTCCCCAGGAGGCACTCATCGCAAGCCAATCCTAAATACTACAGCCTGGCAGCCATAGCGCAAGTTTGGCCAGAACACCGACGCCGAGCTATTGGCTACGGTGAGCCTAGTCACCCGGCTCTGGCGTGGAGGGCTGCTGCGACGGCTCCGGGGTGGGCGTGCTGACCGGGGTGGCCCCAGGGACGACCGCAGGAGTGACCGCAGGAGTGGCTGTGGAAGTGGCCCCCGGCGTCGCCGGAGTACCGGTGGCACGCGGGCGGGGGGTGCCCGTGGGGGTCGGCGTGGGGCTGGGTTTCGGCTCCACGTAGGTGCACTTCGTGCCCTCCACGAACACCTCCGATCTGCCGGCGCAAGGAGAGAAATATACGCCTGCCGGCACCACGAAGTCGTGCACTTCCACGCCCTCGTGAGCGGCTTCCATGATCGCCTTCCAAATCGGGCCGGAGCCAGCAAAGCTGAAGGTGCCCTCAGCCATTGCAGTGTTATCCGCGTTGCCCATCCACACACCCACCGCCCGATCGGGGCTATAGCCCATCACCAGAGCATCGCGGAACCGCTCGCTGGTGCCCGTCTTGGCAGCCGCCGGCCGCGAAATGGTGAGGCCACTCCACTGGATGGCGCTCTTGGAGAGGATATCCGTGATCAGGTAAGCGTAGGGTGCAGGTAGCACTTGCAGCGAATCAGCCCCCGCGTATTCGTACAGCACTGTGCCCAGAGTGTTCTCCACTCTCAGGATGGCCACTGGATCGAGCTGGCGATAGCCCGAAGGCAGGTCCTCCACCGACGGCATGCCTACCATCAGCCCGTTGTTGGCGAAGACGCTGTAGGCATAGGTGTGATCGAGAAGTTTGACCTCGCCGCCGCCCAGGGTGAGCGCAGGCCCGTAGCGCCCGGGGTCGTTGAGGGAGGTGATGCCCATCTTGTGAGCGGTGTCGACGACATTTTCAACACCCACCGCCAGGATTGTCCTGATCGCAGGGATGTTGATCGACTCGGCTAGAGCCGTTCGCACAGTGACCGGCCCCTTGAACTTGAAATTCCAGTTCTGGATGGGCTGACCGCTTTCCGACTTGATGTCGATCGGCTCATCCCTGACTACAGTTGCTGTCGTCCAGCCGTGGAGGAACGCGGTCAGATAAGTGTAGACCTTTATGGAGGACCCCGGCGAGCGCTCGGAGATAGTGATGTTCACCTGTCCGTCGATGTCCTCCCGGAAGTAGTTGCGGCTGCCCACCATCGCCAGGATCTCCCCAGTGGTCGGCTCGATGACCACTGCGGCAGCGTTGTGACCACCGTACCGATTCTCAATAGCGCTGATCTGCTCCTCGATGATGCCCTCCGCTGTCTGCTGCAGCGGCAGGTCAAGGCTGGTAGTGACCCGCAGGCCGCTGCGGTACACCAGTTGAGTGCAGTCGGTGTCCTCCGGCAGGTCTAGCCGCCCCTTCTCGCACATCTTGGTGAGAGTGTCCTTCACGTAGAACACGAAGTGGGGCGCCTGAATGGGGAAGGTCCCCTCCTCAAAGGCCAACTCCTCCTGCTTGGCCTCGTCCGCCTGCTTCTGGGTGATATAGTCGTGATCCACCATCAGATCAAGAACGTAGTGCTGACGTCGAATGGCCTCCGGCCGGTTCTCGGGGATGGAAGGAGCGTAGTCGCCCGGTGCCGAGGGAATCCCGGCCAGCATCGCCGCTTCCGCCAGGCTCAGGTCCTTCGCTGGCTTGCCGAAGTAGCGCCAGGCGGCGGCCTCAGCACCATAGGCGAAGTTGCCGTAGTAGACCTGGTTCAGATACCACTCCAGGATCTGGTCATCGTCATAGCGGCGCTTAAGCTCGATAGCCAGGATCACTTCCTTGAGCTTACGTCCCAGCGTCCGCTCGGCCCACTCCTCCGGCGGAATGTAGACATTCTTCACCAGTTGCTGAGTGATGGAGCTACCGCCGCTGCCTTTGAAGAAGCCCGGCCCGAAGGGGGTCAGGTTCTCCAGAGCAGCCCGCAGCAACCCCCTTATATTCACCCCCGGGTTGTCGTAGAAGCTGGCGTCCTCGGTAGAGATGGTGGCCGCTTGTAGCCAGGGAGAGATCTCCGACAGGGGAACGGTGTTCTTCAGGCCGGACAGCGGGTCCACGAACTCGTAGAGCAGGTTGCCGTTACGGTCGAAGATACGGCTCCCAGCCGAGCCGGTGCGCGCCAGCTCCACGTCGGGGCGCTCCAGATCCTCCGCGTAGTGGTAATAGACCGCGAAAGCTACGCCCCCACCGACGGCCAAGATCGCCAGCGTCAAGAACAGCAGAGCGCCGACCAGCCAGAACCAGCGAGGGGCGCCCCCCTTTCGGCCGCCGTTGAGCCGCCGCAACCTCCGCCGCCGAGACCTGTACGTTCCGGCCATAACCCCTCTATCTCCTCTTCTCTAATACAACGAAATGAGACAGACCAAAGTTTCCCAGGGGCGTATTTTCCAGCGGGTAGAGCACGCGCCGCAAGATCGAAGACGCCGCGGCACTTCGAGCCGCCAGGTTGTCCAGCCCCGGAAAAACGCACGTATGGACGATGGGCGTCACCCCCAAGCCGGTGAAAAGCCGCCTCAGGCCTCGTCTCGTATAAGCCCGCACGTGGGGCACCAACCGCTTGCGCAGCCGGCCTGGCAGGTAGTTCACCAGCGGGATGTTACCGTAGACGTAGCGCTTCCCCAGGAAGATACCGTGGGTCTCGAAGGGATACAGACGGTTGGGGCAGTAGATGACGATCCTTCCCCCCGGCTTAGTCACTCGTCCGGCCTCCCCCAGAGTAGCGCGATCGTCACGCACGTGCTCCAGCACCTCGTGCAGAAGGACGACATCGAAGGCGCCGTCGGCGAAGGGCAGTTGCTCGCTTACCGCCACCACCAGATGAGGGAGAGCCGTCGCCCCCCTGCGAACTCGCTCCTGATCCACGTCCACTCCGTAGACGTGCGGCGAGAACTCCCGCAGGCGCTGGACGAACGTCCCTATGCCACAACCGATATCGAGGATGTGGCGACCTTCGAGGGAAACGTGGCGGCGGATGAGATCGAGGCGGCGCTCCAGCCCGAAGCGCCAAACGTAGCTCGGCTGCCCTAGGCCAGCCGCCGCGGGGGC
>CP070630.1:1826376-1829275 GCA_020356025.1 Dehalococcoidia bacterium
CGCTGTCGTTCATGCCCAGCCGTTTCATCTGAGCAGCGGCGGCTCTGCGGAAGGCGTGAACGCCCTTGTGGGTGACGCCCGCCCGGCGGCTGAGACGGCGAACGATCTGCAGGACGCCAGAGCCCGTCAGCGGCCCCTTATTGCCACGCCACAGAGGCGGTTCGGTGATGTCCCACCGACGCACATACCGCTCCACAGCCTGCAGGGTTGCCGTCCCCAGGGGCACGTCCCGCATGCCCGTCTTGCCGTCAACGCGGACGATGCGTCTCTCCCATTGGGGCAAGCCCATCGACACCAACTCACCCTCCCTCACGCCGGTGTCGAACGAGGTGAGAATGAGGGCCTTGTCACGGATGCCCTCCAGTGTCCTGCTGTCACAGGCCAGCAGGAGTCTCTTCACCTCTGCCTCCCTGTAGGTCGGCTGCGGCTCCACTCGGAAGCTTGCCAGCTTCGTGTCGCTGGTGGGGTCGCGGTCAATCTCCCCTTCGCGCACTAGGAAGCGGAAGAAGCGCCTCAAGGCAAGCTGGGCCTCGCGCACCGTCTTGGGAGCGCGGCCATCCTGCAAGGTGGCGATGTAGGCCCTGATGTCGTTGGGTGAAATGGAGCGTGGACTACGGCCATCAACCGATTCGGTGAAGCGCTCCACATCTCGGAGGTAACTGTGGATGGTGTGAGGTCGAAGCCCCTCGACGGTCAGCGCTAGTCGGAAGCCTCGAAGTAGCGCCGAAAAACCGCTCGCTGTACACATGATGCCCCTCCTTTCTTGGAGGGGCGATTTCACGGGTTGTGAATCTGTTTAGAGCGGCTGGCTCCCCGGGCAGGATTCGAACCTACAACCTAGCGGTTAACAGCCGCCCGCTCTACCGTTGAGCTACCGGGGAGCGCTTTCTGATATAGACCCTTGGCTGCCGAGCCAGGATTCGAACCTGGACTATGGGATCCAAAGTCCCGTGTGCTACCTTTACACTACTCGGCACAGAAAACGAGCCGGGAGGCCAGTCTTCCCGCCCCAAGCCCTTGTCCTGCCTGCTGGTGCCGAAGGCCGGACTCGAACCGGCACGGGAGTTGCCTCCCAACAGTTTTTGAGACTGTCGCGTCTACCAATTCCGCCACTTCGGCCTGGGGCGAAAGCCGGTCGCTTCTCCGAACCCTCGCCGCTGCAGACTCATTATAGCTGACTGGTGACGGTTTGCAACACGCGCTGCCTGCGCTCCTAGTGGTGGTGGACGGGGTACTCCAGGCCCTTCTTCTCGGCCACTAGCATGAAGAGCTCCCGGTCGTCCTGGTAGGGGTTGAAGATGAGGTCGTCTCGCTTCTGCAGTGACATGGCACCCTGGCCACAGATGACCTCGCAAACGCCGCAGCCCAGGCACTTCTCGTGGATGACCTGAGCGACACCGTCCTCCCGCATGGTGATAGCGCCGACCGGGCAGCGATCCACGCACAGTTCACAGCCGCTGCACATGTCCTCGTCGATGATCATCCAGAAGCTGGATGGGGCCACGGCGTGGGTTATGCCCAGAGCGGTCACGCCGCGCAGGAGGCCGCAGGCGTGGCGACAGCAGTTGCAGATGAACCAGGGGTCGTCCTTCACGTTCATGCTGATATGCACCAGGCCGGCCTCTTCCGCTCGCTCCAGGGCATCCACGACCTCATCAGCAGAGGCCAGGCGTCCGGCAATGGTGGAGGCGTGATGATGGTCGAGCACGGGTGTGCCGGGCTCCTGGCCGCCGGGCACTGCCCAGCTCAGGCCGACGCAGATCTCGACGGGATCGTCACAGTTGCGATGGGCGACGCGGCACGCGCAGGGATTCAGGGTGAGTATGGTGGCGTTCTTCACAGCCTGGAGGGCGTCTTCGTGGGGCAGGACGTTCTCCTTCACCGACTGCACTGTTGGCAGGGCACGGACGAGAGAGATGCCGCTGCCGTGCATCTCCTGCCCGTGGCTCTCAAGGTAGTACTTGTCCCACAGGTCGCCCAGGCGCTCCAGGTCCAGCGAGGGTTCGCGCATGAGGAATGGCTCCTCGAACAGCCCCATGCCCAACGCCATGATATGTAGACGGAAGGTGCGCACTCCATCGGGGCGGCGGAAGCCGCGGACGAAGTAGCGTTCAGCCATCTTCGTGAGTATCGGAGCGGCCTCGTCCAGGCTTACTCCCGCCCGACGGGCAATGACCTCCTCGGGCTCCGGCTCGAAGGTCATGGCGGCCGCCAAGCGCGCCTCGTCGGGGTCAAAGTGACACTTGAGGATCTCGATGAAGGTGTCGCTCTCGGGAGCACCCACAGGATGGCGAGCGTAGACCTTCTGGAGGTCGTGATAGGGCTTGTCCTTGCCACTGTGCATCATCTCTTCTCCTCCCTGCAATGAAGACGAGTGGATTGTTTCATCTGCCTGGCCAGCCTGTCAACTCGCGGTCGCTATTGTATGAGCGGTACTGGACGGGTACGGGGCTTGCCAGGGGTGGTGAGCAGGTGGTATCATACTGACGACAAATGAAGGTTCGCTGTTGAGCCTTTAAGTCGGTCCCGCGAGGCCGACAAGGAGAGACAGTGACAACATACAGTGCCCATACCGATAACCTGAGTTGGATGTCCAAGTCCTCTTGGCGACAAGAGGGCTTTTTCTATGGTTTGCGGTCATGGCTGAGCACGTGATCCTGTCGCCGGAGGATATTCGGCGGTCGCTGAGCCGCATTGCCCACGAGATCGTTGAGAACAACCCCACGCTCAAGGACCTGGTGCTGGTTGGCATGCGTACGCGCGGCGTGCCGCTGGCCGCCCGCTTGGGCCAACGCATCGCTGAGTTCGAGGGACGAGAGGTGCCAGTAGGGGCGCTGGACATCGGCCTCTACCGCGACGATATCTCCTATCTGGACCTCAAGCCTCAACTGAAGCCCAC
>CP070630.1:1829375-1899767 GCA_020356025.1 Dehalococcoidia bacterium
AACCCAGAGCCAGCTTCGCGAGTGGCTTCAGTCAGAGGTATGGCCTGCCCACCCCCGCCGCGCCGTGGTCCTCGTTTTGAGAGAGATGTTGCAGCCGGTCTGGTTGATGAACCCGCTCCTTTAGGCAAGGGGATGCAGTGCTCAAAGTTCTACCTCTAGAGCTTCCCCTGTGAAGAAACCGCCGCTCATCGCAAGTCTGTCCCGTAACGTGGGCCCTCCTTGCGTATGTCCGCCGGGGCGAGATTGACCGTGATGCGCTTCTGGGGGAAAGTCAGCCCGCAGTTCCGGATAGCCGAGCGCACCCGCTCCTTGGCCTCCTGAACGGCTGTGTCAGGCAGGCCAACAATCGTGAAGGCGGGGAGCCCGCTGGAGATATCGACCTCCACCTCCACCAGCTCCCCATCCAGCCCGATGACGGCGCAACTGCTTACCTTAGCCAGCATACGAGGCCCTCCGCTGAGAGGGTTTCTGAGGCATGATAGCAGGAATCGAGGCCGAATTGAAGAGAGGCGAAAACAGCCAGTCCTGGCCTATTCGCTGCCCCCGGCCTCCAGCCAGCGTTTGACCGAGATGACCCCTCGCACCGACGACACCCTGCTCAGCAGGCGGACAAGCTGCTCGATGCCGGTGATCTCCAGCGTGACGAACACCGACAGGGTGCCATCCCCTTGTTCCTGAGTGCGGAGGCCCGCCATGTTCACCTTCTCCTCAGCTACCAGAGCGCTAACGTCTCGCAGCAGCCCCACCCGGTCCCAGGCCTCGATGTGCACCGCCACCGGGTAGAACTGGCCACGCCGTCCCCACTCCACCTCGACGAGCCGCTCCTTTTCCGACACGTGGAGGATGTTGTGGCAGTCGCGCCGATGCACCGTCACCCCTTCGCCGCGGGTCACATAGCCGATGATGTCGTCGCCCGGCACAGGATTGCAGCATCGCGCCGTCCGGCTGAGAAGATGGCCGGTTCCGAAGACGCGTATGTCTGGAGTCACAACAGCCGCCGGAGGACCCGCCTCCGTGGTGGGAGCAGGAGCCTCCTCCAGAGGCTGCAGGACAGGAGCAAGCCTGAGAATCATGTGGTGGGTGCTGATGCCTCCATAACCCACCGCCTCCAGGAAGCTTTCCAGTTCCTCATACTTGAAAACCCGCAAGATCTCATCTTCCACCTGCGCCAGTGCTACGCCCAGGCGCTTCAGTTCCTTTTCCACCAAGTCACGGCCCCGGTTGATGTTCTCGGCCCGCTCTTGTTTCTTGAACCACTGGCGGATCTTCTCGCGAGCGTTGCTGGTCCGGACGTAGCCCATGCTGGGGCCAAGCCAATCGCGTGAGGGACCCCGCGAGCTTTTGCTGGTCATGATCTCCACGGCGTCGCCGTTCCGTAGCTGGTAGTTGAGCGGCACTAAGCGACCGTTCACCTTGGCACCCACGCAGGTGTGTCCCAGGTCTGTATGGATCCGATAAGCGAAGTCGATGGGCGTGGCACCCACGGGCAGATCCTTGACTTCGCCCTTAGGCGTAAACACGAAGACCTGATCTCGGAAGAGATCCGTCTTAACCGCTTCCACCAGGTCCTCCGCCCGCGACAGGTCCCGCTGCCAGTCGATCAGCTGTCGCAGCCAGGCCAGCCGCTCCTCGTAGCGCACGTCCCGTTTGCCGCCCTCCTTGTAGCGCCAGTGAGAGGCTACTCCATATTCGTCCGTCTGATGCATCTGGTGAGTGCGAACCTGTACCTCCAGAGGGCGCTGACCCAGGCACATCACAGTCGTGTGCAGCGACTGGTACATGCTCTCTTTGGGATTGGCGATGTAGTCATCGAAGGTGCCCGGGAGAGGTCGCCAGAGTTGGTGGATCGCACCCATCGCGTTGTAGCAGTCAGCCACCGTGTCCACCAGAATGCGCACCGCCAGCAAATCATAGATCTCGTGGAAGCTCTTGCCCTCCGCAGTGTATCTCTCCATCTTCTGATGGATGCTATACAGGTGCTTCGCTCGTCCCCTCACCTCCGCCTTGATCCCCTGCTTGGTCAGTTCTTCCCGAATGACCCCCTCCACGTAGGCTATGTAGCGTTCCCGCGCCTCCCGACGAGCGTCCAACATCTCCGCGATTCTGCGATAGGCCTGGGGTTCCAGATAGCGAAAGGCCAGGTCCTCTAGCTGCCACTTAAGCTGCCAGATGCCCAGACGGCCGGCCAGGGGAGCGTATATCTCAATCGTCTCCTTGGAGATGCGCTGCTGGTCAGCCTCCGGAAGGGGATGCAGCGTTTGCATATTGTGGAGGCGGTCGGCCAGCTTGATGATCACCACCCGCAGGTCCTCTGCCATGGCCAGAAACATCTTGCGCAGGTTCTCGGCCTGGACCTCCTGTTCCCTGTCTCCCTGCTCGGGGGCCTGCCAAGGGATCTGGCCCAGCTTGGTGACGCCATCCACCAGCTTGGCCACCTCCGACCCGAACTGCTTCTGGATGGCTCCATTCTCGACGCCGCAGTCCTCCTGCACATCGTGGAGAACAGCCGCGGCGACGGCGTCGGCATCCAGCTGGAGTTCGACTATGGTCAGAGCTGTATGAAGGGGATGAGTGATAACAGGGTCGCCCGAGAGGCGCATTTGCCCCGCGTGACGCTCAGCAGCGAACTGGTAGGCCTCCTTGACCAGGGTCACGCCCTTGGCGGGAAGATACTGACTTGCCTTGTCGAAGAGCTCCTCAGCCTCCGCGAGCACCTGGTCACCGTTGCTGCGCATGCCTTAGTCTAGCACCTTTGCCCAGCTTTGCGCCACGCCCGTCTTTACAGATCGGGGGCCCCTTCTGTATGCTCAGGTCGATGAGTCCTCTTTATCGAGCCCCACGGGGAACGGTCGACGTCCTGCCCCAGGAGCAGCCCTACTGGGAGCACGTCTACCAAACGGCTACCCACCTCTGCCAGCTTTACGGCTACTCTCGCATCGACACGCCCGTATTCGAGGACGCCTCCCTCTTCGCCCGTGGCGTGGGCCAGACCACCGACATCGTCCAGAAGGAGATGTACGTCTTCCAGGATCGCGGCGGCGAGATGATGGCCCTGCGACCCGAGGGCACGGCCAACGTCTGCCGGGCCTACATCCAGCACGGCATGCGCAACCTGCCCCAGCCCGTCCGCCTGTACTACTGGGGTCCGGCCTTCCGCTACGACCGCCCCCAGGCGGGCCGGCAGCGCCAGTTCACCCACTTCGGCTATGAGGCCATCGGCGTAGACGACCCCGCCCTGGACGCCGAGGTCATCGAGTTCGCCTGGCGTCTCTATCAAGAGCTCGGCCTCACCGACCTCTCCCTCCAGCTCAACAGCATCGGCGACCCCAATTGCCGGCCCAGCTATCTGACGGCTCTCAACGCCTACTACGAGGACAAGCTGGGCAGCGTTTGCCCCGACTGCCGCGCCCGCTTCCAGAAGAACCCATTGCGCCTGCTGGACTGCAAGGTCGAGGGCTGCCAGCCGATCATCGACGCCGCGCCCCCCTTCATCGACTACCTCTGCGAGGCGTGCGCCCACCACTTCCAGGAGCTGTGCTCCTACCTGGAGGCCCTGGCCATCCCCTACACCCTGAACCCCCGCCTGGTGCGAGGGCTGGACTACTACACCCGCACCGTCTTCGAGATCCAGCCGCCCGAGGAGGGAGCCCAGAACACCGTCGGCGCTGGCGGCCGCTACGACGGCCTCATCGAGGAGCTGGGCGGCAAGCCCACGCCGGCTATCGGCCTTGCCACTGGCGTCGAGCGTATTATCGTCAACCTCAAGCGGGCCAAGGTACCCATCGCTGCCCTTGACAGGCCGGCGGTCTTCGTCGTCTACCAGACGGCCGCTGCCCGTCCGACCGCCGCCAAGCTGGCCAGCGAGTTGCGCCGCGCCGGCATCGCCGCCGTCATGGCCGTAGGCGGCCGCAGCCTTAAGGCCCAGATGCGCCAGGCCGACGCTGCCGGCGTGCTCTACACCGCCATCCTGGGGAAGGAAGAGCTCGCCACCGACACCGTGAACCTGCGCCGCATGGAGGATGGCCACCAGGAGCGGGTGGCCAGCAAGGACGTTCGTCGCCTGATTGCCAAGGGCCTTCGCCAGACCAGATAGCGCCCTTCCTCGCCCAGGAGCGTTTGTGCTATAATCCAGTAGTGGAAAGCCCCCAGCGGGGCTTTATGTATGTTGGTAGCGGATATGTGGGACAAGCTGGAAGGCATCGAAGCACGATACGAGGAACTGGCCCAGGAAATGGCCCAGCCGGAGGTGGCGGCCGATTTCCAGCAGTTGCAGGCCCTCGCCAAGGAGCACGCCTCCCTCGAGGCCATCGTCTCCCTCTATCGCGAGTACAAGCGCGTTGACGCCGCCCTGGCCGAAGCCCAGTCGCTGGCCGACGAAAGCCCTGACCGCGAGCTCGCGGCCATGGCCCGCGACGAGGCGACTCAGCTCACCGAGCAGCGCCAGCGCCTGGACGAGGAGATTCGCCGTGCCCTCCTCCCCAAGGATCCCTACGACGAACGTCCCGTGATCATGGAGATCCGCGCCGCCGCCGGCGGCGGCGAGGCCGCCCTCTTCGCCGCTGACCTCTTCCGCATGTACAGCCGCTTCGCTGAGCGCCAGGGCTGGCCTGTGGAGGTTATGTCGAGCCACCCCAGCGACCTCGGCGGCTTCAAGGAGATCATCTACGAAGTGCGAGGCCGTGGCGCCTACTCCCGCCTGAAGTACGAGGGTGGCGCCCATCGCGTGCAGCGCATTCCCGTCACCGAGGCCGGTGGCCGCATCCACACCTCCACCGCCACTGTCGCCGTCCTGCCTGAGGCCGAGGAAGTCGACCTGGAGATCAACGAGGACGACCTGCGCATCGACATCTTCCGCGCCGGCGGCCACGGCGGCCAGAACGTGAACAAGCTGTCCACCGCCGTTCGCATCACCCACATCCCCTCCGGCACTACCGCCGTCTGCCAAGACGAGCGCTCGCAGCTCAAGAACAAGCTTAAGGCTCTCACTGTCCTGCGGGCCCGCCTCCTGGACGTAGAGCAGAAGCGCCAGCACCAGGAGATCAGCCAGGCTCGTCGCGCCCAGGTGAAAAGCGGCGAGCGCGCGGAGAAAGTCCGCACCTACAACTTCCCCCAGGATCGCGTGACCGACCACCGAGTTAGCCTCACCCTCCACAATCTGCCTTCCATTCTCGATGGCGAGATCGACGACATCATCGACGCCCTGGCCACCGAGGAGCAGGCCAAACGTCTCCAAGAGACCCTGGCGTGACCCTAGCGGAAGCCCTGCGCTGCGCCGCCAAGCACCTCGCCGCCCTCGAAATCCTCGAAACGTCCAATCCCCACCTGGAAGCGGAGCTTCTGCTACAACACGCCCTAGGCTTCAACCGAACCCAGCTCTATCAGCGCCTCCGCGACGAGATGCCGCCCGACAAGGAGACAGCCTATCATGACCTCGTCTGGCGACGCCTATGCGGCGAGCCCACGCCCTACATCACCGAGCGAACCGACTTCTGCGACATCGAACTGACGGTGACCCCCGCTGCTGCTATCCCCCGTCCGGAGACGGAGCTTCTGGTGGAGGAGGCATCGGTTTTGGCTGGCAAGCGCCTGCAGGACACCCCCTCCCTTACCATCGTGGACGTCGGCACCGGCTGCGGTGCCATCGCCCTGGCCCTTGCCACTCGTCTGCCCTCGCTGCAGATCATCGCCACCGATATCTCCCCGGCGGCCCTCGCCCTGGCCCAACGCAACGCTGAAAGACTCGGCCTGGCGTCCTCCCTGCGCTTCCTCTGCACTGATCTCCTCGCGTCCGTAAGGCAGCCGGTTGACATCGTTGTTGCCAACCTTCCCTACGTCAGGTCAGCCGAGTGGAAGACCCTGCCCGTCGAGATCCGCTGCTATGAGCCGCGAGAGGCCCTGGACGGCGGCCCCGACGGGCTGCGGGTCATCGACCGTCTGCTGCGCCAGGCGCCGCCCCTTTTACGCTCCGGCGCTGCCCTTCTTCTGGAGATAGGCTACGATCAGGGACCGCCCGTGGCAGCCCTCGCCTCGGAAGTCTTCCCCGACGCGGCGGTCGAGATCAAGAAGGATCTGGCCTCCCTGGATCGCCTGGTAATCATTCAACTCTAGCGTCTTATGGGCGTATCTTAGGGGCATCTTTGGCGTTGTGATTACTGTCAGCGGCCGCTGGGAGAGATAAGGTCGAGGGGACACAACGGAGGTGCGTGCTGCTGGCGCTTCTGGCCGGCCTGCTGCTGATCGCCGTTTGCAGTAGGGAGATACAAGCGGCGACAGACCACAGAAGCGGCCTCCAGAAGCCTCTGATGGGTGGGTGAACCCTCACCTACATTTTCCAGCGGCCGCTGGACCGCGATCACGACCACCGGTCACAGCGAGGCCTGAGGACCGGGCACAGACCCTACCTGCGCTGCGCTAGCTGGTGCTTCTTGCCTTCTGTCTTGATCGAGGGCGCTACGATGAGCTCCACGTTGTGGAACTCATTGATAGTCTGGGCCCCGCACATCCCCATGGCGCTGCGAGTGGCCCCCACCAGGTTCTCCGTGCCGTCGGTCCGAGACGTGGGGCCGAAGAGCAGACGCTCCAGTGTGGTATTCACGCCTACATGAATGCGAGTGCCGCGCGGAAGCTGAGCGTGGCCGGTGGACATCCCCCAGGAGTAGCCCTGGCCGGGCGACTCCTCCGTGCCGGCGAAGATAGAGCCCAGCATCACTCCGTCAGCGCCGGCGGCCAGCGCCTTGCAGACATCGCCGCCGGTGCGCATGCCGCCGTCGGTGATCACGGCCACATAGCGGCCCGTCTCCCGATGATGCTCGTCGCGAGCGGCGGCGCACTCGATGGTCGCCGTAACCTGCGGCACGCCCACTCCCAGCACCTCGCGAGTTGTGCAAATGGCGCCTGGGCCCACGCCCACCAGCACGCCCGCGATCCCCGTTTCCATCAGCTCCTTGCAGGCGCCATAGGTGACGGTGTTGCCCACCACCACCGGCACCGGCAGTTGCTGGCAAAGCTCCGGCAGGACTAGGCCCCGAATGCTGCGCGAGATGTGGCGAGCCGTGGTCACGGTCGCTTTGACCGTGAAGATGTCGGCGCCAGCCTCCACTGCCACCGGCGCCAGACGCTTGGTGTTCGCCGGCGTGGCTGAAACCGCGCACACGGCTCCCGCGGCCTTGATCTCGCCGACCCGCTCGCCGACCAGTTCCTCCCGGATAGGCTGTGAGTACACCTTCTGGATGACGGCCGTAGCTTCCTCATCGCCAGCCGAGAGGATCTCCGCCAGGGCGGCACCGGGATCGCTGTAGCGTGTCTGGAGGCCCTCCAGGTTCAGGAGCGCCAGGCCGCCCATCTGGTGGAACGCGACGGCGAAGCGGGGATCGACCACGGCATCCAGGTCGGCCGCCAGAACGGGTATGGCAAAGCGGAAGCGGCCGAGGGTGAAAGAGGCGTCGCTCAGCTCGGGGTTCACGGTCACATCGCCCGGAACGATGGCTACATCGTCGAATCCATAGGCCGGCCGTAGCTCCTTGAGATGCGGCACAATCATCGCCCTGTCGCCTCCCTGCCCTGCTTCCTGCCGTCTCGATTATTGCCCAAAATATATCAGAGCCCCTAGGCTCAGTCAATAAGAATTTCCCCGAAAAAGGTCAAAATTGTGAAAAGAGATAAGCAGCTGACTCTTACGGCATGCTGCTATAATGAAGCGACCATCGAAGGAGCGCCATGCCCACTCTGTACGTCGTGGCCACGCCCATAGGCAACCTGGAGGACGTCACCCTGCGGGCCCTGCGTGTCCTGCGAGAGGTCTCTCTCATCGCCGCCGAGGATACCCGCACCACCCGCAAGCTCCTCAGCCACTACAGGATCAAGGCTCGCCTCACCAGCTACCACGAGCACAATAAGGGGGCCAAGATCCCCCATATTCTGGACGCCCTCCGACACGCTGACGTCGCCCTGGTCTCCGAATCGGGCATGCCGGGCGTGAGCGACCCCGGCTACGACCTGGTGGCAGCCGCGGCGGCGGCCGGGCTGCCAGTGGTGCCCGTGCCCGGCCCCTCGGCGGTGGTAGCCGCCCTGGCCGTCTCGGGTCTGCCCACCCGGCGGTTCGCCTACGTTGGCTTCTTCCCACGCCGGAAGGGCGAGCGTCGTCGTCTCCTTTCTGCGCTGGCCGCTCAGTCTCAAACCATCGTCGCCCTCGAATCGCCCCATCGCCTGCTGGCTACTCTCTCTGATCTGCTGGCCGTCCTCGGCGACCGTCGTATCGCTGTCTGTCGCGAGCTCACCAAGCTGCACGAGGAGGTGTTTCGCGGCCGCACCAGCGAGGCCATCGCCCACTTCCAGGAGCCTCGCGGCGAGTTCACCCTTGTGCTGGAGGGAGCGCCCCAGCCCGCGAAGGCCGTGGTGCCCACGGAGGCTGTCCTGACGGAGCTGCGCCAGCTTCGCCAGCAGGGCGTAGCTCCCCGCCAAGCGGTGACTCAGGTGGCCCAGCAGCTTGGCCTGCCGCGGCGGCAGGTGTACCGCCTCTGGCTGCAGCTACAGTGAGAGCCTGAGCAGTAATCGCCCAGCTATGCTAAAATTGCCGCGTAATCGCGTTTGCCTGCCTGCAGGCAGGAGGAGATTTGTTGCCTGAAAAGATCTTCATCGGCATAGCTTGGCCCTACGCCAACGGCTCCCTGCACCTGGGTCAGATCGTCAGCTCCCAGCTTCCGGCCGACATCCTCGCCCGATACCACCGCACCAAGGGCAACCGTGTTCTCATGGTCTCCGGTAGCGATCAGCACGGCACTCCCATCACCGTCCGCGCCGAGCAGGAGGGCCGCTCACCTCAGGAAGTGGCTGCCCAGTTCCACGAGGAGTTCCTCGACTGCTGGCAGCGCCTGGGCATAACCTTCGACCTCTACACCACCACCGGCACCCAGAACCACGCCAGCGTCACCCACGACATCTTCCTGACCCTCCTAGACAAAGGCCATATCTACAAAGAGAGCATGCCCCTGCCCTACTGCCCCAACGATCGCCGCTTCCTCCCCGACCGCTACGTAGAGGGAACCTGCCCCTATTGCGGCTCCGCCGGTGCCCGCGGCGACCAGTGCGATGAGTGCGGTAAGACCCTCAACGCCGCCGAGCTTCTGGAGATGCGCTGCCGCCACTGTGGCACCACGCCAGAGATTCGCCAGTCGGACCACTTCTTCCTCCGCCTGAGCGCCTTCAACGAGCGTCTCAAGGAGTGGGTCAGCGACAAGGTTCACTGGCGCAAGGCCGTCCTCAACTGGACGATGGGCCTGCTCAACGAAGGGCTTCAGGATCGCGCGGTCACTCGCGACATCGAGTGGGGCGTAGCCATTCCCCTCGAGGGCTATGAAAACAAGCGCATCTACGTCTGGTTTGAGGCGGTCATCGGCTATCTGTCGGCGGCCAAGGAGTGGGCCCAGAATGGCGGCGACCCGGACGGCTGGCGAGAGTTCTGGCAGGACGGAGACTGCAAGAGCTACTACTTCTTGGGCAAAGACAATATTCCCTTCCACACTATCATCTGGCCGTCCATGCTCATGGGCTACGGTGATCTCAATCTGCCCTACGATGTCCCTGCCAGCCAGTATCTCACCATGCGCGGCAGCAAGGCCTCCACCAGCCGCAAGTGGGCCGTCTGGCTCCCCGACTACCTCTCGCGCTATGACCCCGACCCCCTGCGCTACTGCCTGTCGGTGACCATGCCCGAGACATCTGACACCGACTTCACCTGGGCAGACTTCGTTCGCCGCAACAACGATGAACTGGTGGCCACCTGGGGCAACCTAGTGCACCGCGTCCTCACCTTCAACTATCGTCATTTCGATGGCGCCGTCCCCCAGCCGGGCGAGTTGGATGAAGCCGATCGTCGTCTACTGGAGCGCGCCGAGCAGAGCCTGGCCCAGGTGGGAGATGAGATAGGTCGCTGCCACTTCCGCGGCGGCATCAGTGCTGCCATGGCCATGGCCCAGGAAGCTAACCGCTATCTGGAGGAGAAATCCCCCTGGAAGCTCATCCGTGACGACCGCCAGAAGACGGCCACCGCCCTCTATGCGGCCATCGGCGCCATCAACGCTCTGAAGACGGCTTTCTACCCCTACATGCCATTCACCTGCCAGCGCCTGCACGGCTACCTGGGCTACGATGGGCCCGTCCAAGATAGTGGCTGGCAGTTTGTCCCGCCGCCTCCCGGCCAGTCTATCGCCCAGCCGGAGCCCCTGTTCAAGAAGCTTGAGCCGCAGATAGTGGAGGAGGAAGAGGCCCGCCTGGGGCAATGACCATGCTCATCGACTCCCACTGTCACCTCCAGTTCGCCCAGTTCAATGATGACCGCGCTCAAGTCCTGGACCGAGCCTGGCAGGCCGGCCTGTCGGCCATTGTTGTGGTGGGGACGGATGCAGACGCCAGCCAGCGCGCCCTTGACCTGGCCGAGGCCCACCCGAACGTCTTCGCCGCAGTCGGCTGGCACCCCCACCAGGCCGCTCAGTTCGATGACGAGCAGCACCTGGCCCTGCGCCGTCTGGCCGAGTCCCCCAAGACGGTGGCCTTGGGCGAGATCGGCCTCGATTTCTATCGCCGCCTCTCGCCCCCGGAGACGCAGCGAGCCGTCTTCCAGCAATTGCTTGACTTGGCCGGCGAGTTGCGCCTGCCGGTCGTCGTCCACTCCCGCGCCGCCGAGGACGAAGTCTTCGCCATCCTCTCAGGCTGGGCGGCCCAGGTGAAAGGTCAGTGGCCCCAAGAGCGGCCTCTGGGGATCGTGCATTGCTTCGGTGGCGACCTCGCCCTCGCCCTGCGCTACATCCAGCTGGGCTTCCTTGTCTCCATAGCAGCGAACGTCACCTACCCCAACGCCGGCCGCCTGGCGTCGGTGGTGGCCGGTCTCCCTCTGGAGCGCCTGCTGGTGGAAACGGACGCCCCTTACCTGACCCCCCAGTCGATGCGCCCCCAACGCAACGAACCCTCCTTCCTGGTGGAGACGGTGGGCAGAATAGCAGAAATACGCGCTCAGACCGTCCGAGAGGTGGCGGAGCAGACGAGTGCCAACGCCGCCGCCCTCTATGGCATTGCCCAGGTTGACGCCTCCGAGTCAGCAGACGAGAGAGAGACGCTGTGAACCTGGACTCCCTCTACGGCCCCGTCCACCAGGACCTCGACTTGGTCGACGAGACCATCGATGCCCTGAGGGACGTGGGCTTTGAGCCCATGGCCGAGATGCTGGACCTGGTGCTGGCCGCGAGGGGCAAACGTTTGCGGCCAGCCCTTTCCCTCCTGGCAGGCAAGTTCGGCCGGTACAGGCTCGACCTTCTCGTCCCCCTGGCTGCCTCCATCGAACTGCTGCACACAGCCACCCTAGTACACGACGACGTCATCGATAACGCCGCCACCCGCCGCGGGCATCCCACTGCCAACAGCGTACTGCACAACACCACCACTGTGATGCTGGGCGACTATATGTTTGCCCACGCCGCCGACTTTGCCGCCAGCACCGGCAACATCGAGGTCATCCGCCTGTTCAGCCGGACCGTCATGACCATCGCCAGAGGCGAGATTGGCCAGGACATGACCGCCTACGACACCCGCCAGACTGTGCGTGAGTACCTCCAGCGCATCGGCGGCAAGACGGCCTCCCTGTTTGCCGCCGCCTGCCAGGGTGGGGCGCTCCTGGCCGACGCCAGCAGGGACCGGGTGGATGCTCTCAGAGACTACGGCTACAAGTTGGGCATGGCCTTCCAGGTCGTCGACGACATCCTCGATTTCGTAGGCGACGAGGAAGAGATGGGCAAGCCTGTGGGCAGCGACCTCAGTCAGGGCACCTTGACCCTGCCTTCCCTCCTACTGCTCGACCGCTACCCCAAGAATAACCCCATACGGAAGCTGTTCGCCCACCGCCGGCGGCAGGAGTACCTCAGCCAGGCCGTCGAAATGATCCGCCAGTCGGATATCCCCCGAGAGTCCTATCAGATGGCGGAGGGTTTTGCCAGGGAAGCCGAGGAGGCGCTGACGGCCCTCCCGAAGAACTCTGCCCGCCGCACCCTGCGAGACATCGTGGCCTACGTCTTGGAGCGCCAGAGCTAGACGAAAGCTAGCTCCGGCCCCTGCTCGGCCGCTTCACCGGCTTCGGCCCGGGATGCTGCCGCATCCGCTTGGGCAGCGTCTTCACCTCTTTCCCAAGATGCCAGTAGGTGCCCTTGTCGGGGATACGACGGGGATAGCCGTCGCGGTAGGTGAAGGCCATGAACGAGGATAATATCCGCTGCCCGTCGCGCTGGCAGGCCGGGCAGGGCGCAGGAAGGACGGCCTCTTTGATCGGCCGCAGAGCCTCGAAGACGCCGTCGCAGTGCTGGCAGTAGTACTCGTAGAGAGGCACGGAAGCCTATCCTGCTAGCTCGATACCCCCGCCGGCTGCCAGAAGTCCTCCCGCCGCAGGCGGTCGATGAAGGCAGCCGACCGCACATCTCGCTCCAGCACGTGGATCAGGTAGGCCCGCAGGTGCATCTCGATCTCCTGCGCCAGAGCGGAAGCCACCCTCACCCGCGACACTTCGGCGAAGCTGCCGCTTTGAAGCAGCCGCATCACCTTCAGGGCGTTCAGCGATAGCGTCCTCGATCCGGCACCCTCCGGCCCGCACGAGGGGCAGAGGACGCCGCCGGCGTCGGGGCTGAAGTGGCTGGGCGCCGCTGCCAGTGCCCGTTCGCAGTTCACGCAGCGAGCGAGCTGAGGCTGAAAGCCCGCCAGCCCCAGGAGCTGCATCTCCAGATAGCGCAGGACGGTGTCCACGTTCTTTGCTGAGACCAGGCGACGGAGGGTCGCCAGCAGCAACTGGAAGACGTGATAGCTCTCCGCCCCCTCGGGCGAGAAGCGATCCACCAGCTCGGCAGCGTACAGGGCCCGGCTCAGGCGGTGCAGGTCGGCCCGCAGGCCCCCGAAGCTCTCCACCGTCTGCGCCTGGGTAACGGTGTCCAGATTGCGTCCCTGGGCCACCACGACCGCCGTGTGAGTCAGCACCTCCAGGTGGCCACCCAGACGGCTCTTCGGTCGGCGTACTCCCTTCGCCACGGCGTCTAGCTTGCCGTAGTTGGGAGTGTAGAGAGTCACGATCTTGCCCGCCTCGCCCAGCTTGCGCTGGCGCAGAACGATGGCTTCCGTCTTGTAGATGCGCGGCGTCGTCATGGAAAGCGCCCGGCGAGGCTTAGCCCATCTCCTGCCGGCCCTCCAGCGCGCGCGTAAGCGTGAGATCGTCGGCGTACTCCAGGTCGGCGCCGCTGGGCAGGCCGCGCGCCAGGCGAGTCACCCGTACCCCCAGGGGCCGCAGCAGCCGCCCGAGGTACATCGCCGTGGCCTCGCCCTCCAGGTTGGGGTTGGTCGCCAGGATCACCTCCTGGACAGAGCCATCCTTCAGACGCGCCAGCAGCTCCTCTACCTTCAGGTGCTCCGGCCCCACGCCGTCCATGGGCGAGATCACACCGTGGAGCACATGGTACAGCCCGTTGTAGCTGCCCGTCCGCTCCAGCGCCAGGATGTCCAGCGGTTCCTCCACCACGCATACAAGCGCAGCATCCCGCTCCTCGTTGGCGCAGATGAGACACGGGTCGCGGTCGGTCACGTTCTGGCAGATCGAGCAGAAGGTGATCTTCTCCTTCACCTCAAGGATGGCCTGCGCCAGGGCCTTCGCCTCGTCCTGCGGCGCGCGCAGGAGGTAGTAGGTGAGGCGCTGGGCGCTCTTGGGGCCAACGCCCGGCAGCTTATGGAACTCCTCGATGAGCCTCACCACCGGCGCTGCGGCGGAAGGGGTAACGTCCATTGCGGATTAAGTTAGGCCCAGGATGTCGAGCCCGCCGGTCACAGACCCGAACCGCTCGGCCTGCATCGTGCGCACTTTGTCCAGTGCCTCGTTGAGAGCAGCGACGATCAGATCCTCCAGCATCTCCACGTCATCGGGATCAACCGCCTCGGGCTCGATCTTGACCGACTGCACCCTCGGCTGGCCGTTGACCACCACAGTGACAGCGCCGCCGCCGGCACTCGCCTCCACCGTAGACTCCTCGATTTCCTGCTGAGCCTTGGATATCTGGTCCTGCATCCGCTGGAGCTGCCGAAGCATATCAGGTCTCATTCCGCGGTTCGCCACTGGAACCTCCCTTCCCACCAACAACCGGCCGTGCTCCCATCTCCCGAGCCGCCTGCACCAGATGTCCCCCACGCATCGATGGCTTCCCCTCCGCCCTCTGGCGCTCGCACACCGTGCACTCCACGGTGATCGTCTGGCCCACAAGCCGCGAGGCTGCCTCCGCCACGATTCGGCGGTTGTCCGGCGTCTCGATCTTCCCCTTATGGAGCCCAAACTGCTGATAGAATGCCAGGACGAGAACACCGTCCTCCAGAGACTTGATCTCGCACGTTCCGTTCAGATAAGCGGCCACCCGATGATCGACCCCCTTGCACGCCAGCCGGATGCGCTGCAGGAGGTCATCGCCCGCCGCCGCCGTCGTCTCTGCCGCCGGAGCGGCCTCGGCTGGCTGGCTCTCGCCCTCGCCGGCTGGTGCGGCAGGCTTCGACGGCTCTTTCTCACCTTCCCCGGATGGTACGGCGGCCTTCGACGGCTGGCTCTCAGCCCCGCCTGTCGGCGCGGCAGGCTTCGTCTGCTTCGGCGGCTGCTTCGGCGCCTGCCTCTCGCTCTCCTGAAGGCGCGTCCGTAGCTTGGGCGGCTGCCGTGGTTCCCCCTGACGGCCGGACGGGAACGGCGGTCGGGCGACGGGCTCCGTCTCCTCGGCTGCCACCTGAGCAGCAGCGCTCGGCCCCAGCACTTGGTCGGCCAGAGCCAGCTCCAGAGGCAGCGAAGACTGAGGATCGTCGCGGAAGTCAGCCTGGCCGAATCCGCGCAGCGCTCGCAGGATGTCCTCGCTGGCGGCAGCAGACGAGACCGAACGCATCTCCTCCACCTCCTCCGCCCCCAGGTCCAGCGTGTCCTCCGCGCCCGCTTTCGCCACCAGCAGCGCCCGCAGATAGTTCACCACCTCTCGCTGAAACTGGCGCATGTCCACGCCGTCGTCCCGAACGGCAGCGATCAGCTTCAGCCCAGCCGACAGGTCTTTCTCCAGGACGTGACGCACCAACTGGCGGCCACGGGCATCGGCGGTCAGGCCCAGCGAGTCGCGCACCTGCTCCAGGCTGGGCGACGAGCCGTAGTAGTTGCTAAGCTGCTCCACCAGGTTGATGGCATCGCGGAGGCTGCCGCTGGCGCTGCGAGCGATCTCCTGGAGCGCAGCCGCCTCTATCTTGATGCCCTCCTTCTTGCAGATGTGCTCCAGACGGGAGACCACCGCCGCCAGCGGCAGACGGTGGAAGTCGAATCGCTGACAGCGAGAGATGATGGTCGCCGGCACCTTGTGGGACTCGGTGGTGGCCAGAATGAAGATGATGTGGGGCGGCGGCTCCTCCAGCGTCTTGAGAAGGGCGTTGTAGGCCTCGGCGGTGAGCATGTGCACCTCGTCCACCAGATAGATCTTGTGCTCGCCGGCCATGGGTGCCAGGCCCACCCGATCGCGCAGCTTGCGGATCTCGTCGATGCCGCGATTGCTGGCGGCGTCCATCTCCACCAGATCCATCGCCCGCCCTTCGAGATAGGCCTGGCAGGACTCGCAGGTGTTGCACGGCTCGCCGTCGGCCGGCTGGAGGCAGTTCACCGCCTTGGCCAGAAGGCGGCCCATGCTGGTCTTACCCGTCCCACGAGGGCCGCAGAAGAGGTAGGCGTGGGCCACCCGACCGCTGGCCAGCGAGTTGCGCACCGTCTGGGTGATAGGATCCTGGCCTACCACCTCAGAGAACGACTGGGGACGCCACTTACGATAAAGGACTTCGCTGCTGTTACCGCTGCTACTCAAGAAACCACCGCAAAACTCTACATCTCGAGGCCATTATAGACTAGCGCCGAACATTGTCAAAAGGACGCACCTTCTAGACCCAAGGCCGCCAGAATTTCGTCCTCCCTCCGCCGCATGACCCGCTCCTCTTCCGCCTCCATGTGGTCGTAGTCCAGCAGGTGGAGGACGCCGTGCACCAGCAGGTGGGCCACCTCGGCCTCCACGCTGTGGCCCTGCTCCTCGGCCTGCCGCACCGCCGTCGGATAGGAGATGATCACCTCGCCCAGGCTTGGGGCCTCGCCCGGCGGCAGAGCGAAGGGCGCGTCGTCCTTCTCGCCCAGCCCGAAGGAGAGGACATCCGTCGGCTCATCGACGTCGAGATAGCGGCGGTTCAGCTCGCGCACGGTGGCGTCGTCGGTAATCACCACACCCAGCTCGGTGGGGTCAGCACCCTCCGCCACCAGAACGTGGCGGGCAATTCGCCTCAGCCAGAGCGCCCGCAGCGCCGAGCGGAATGGTCGAGCGACCTGCACCTCTATGCGGTGCGCGGAACGGGAGGGTCGGCGGGCAGCCATGCTGGCATGCTAGCACCCGCTGGCTGGCGATTCAACAGAGGCGAGCCCCTAGCTGCCGAACGTCCTGGCCGCCGTCTCCGAGACCTCCAGCAGGAGAAACGGCAAGATGCCGATGAACAGGATGCCACCGCTGGCAATGGCCATCGCCAGGCCGAGGGATGGCCCGGCGGAGACGCGCTCTTCGCTGGCCGGAGCCTCCAAGAACATCTGGAGCACCACTCGCAGGTAGTAATAGGCGGATACCACGCTGTTGAGCACGCCAACGATGACCAGCCACACCAGGTCGCTCTGGACAGCGGCATTGAAGATGTAGACCTTCGCGATGAAGCCCGCGGTCGGTGGGATGCCGGTGAGAGACACCAGGCACAGAGTGAGGCCCAGCGCCAGCAGAGGGGCCCGCCGGATCATGCCGGCGTAGTCGCCTATCTCGTCGCTGTTGATCCGGTTGGAGATGGCGATGATTGCTATGAAGGCCCCCAGGTTGGTGAACGCGTAGGCCGCCAGGAAGAAGATGACGCCGCTGGCTCCCAGGCTGAACTCGCCTTCGGCGGCGGAGATCGCCGCCAGGCCCACCACCAAGTACCCCGCCTGGGCGATGGAGCTGTACCCCAGCATTCGCTTGATGTTGGTCTGAGTGATGGCCACCACGTTGCCCACGGTCATCGAGATGGCAGCGACGGCGGCAAACATGTTCGACCAGTCGCTGCTGATAGAGCGGTCGCCCAGGGCCTCGAAGAAGATGCGCATCACCACCGCGAAGCCCGCCGCCTTGCTCCCCACCGACAGATAGGCAGTGATCGGCGTGGGGGCACCCTCATACACATCCGGCACCCACATCTGGAAGGGCACCACCGCCATCTTGAAGCCCAGACCCGCCACCAGGAAGACCATCGCCATCACCACCGCCGCCCGCGTATCGTCGTTGGCCGCGGCCACTACGTTCCCTATGTCGTCCAGGCTGGTGCTTCCCGACAGCCCGAACAGAAGGGCCATCCCGTACAGAGTGACGGCGGTGCTCAAGGCACCCAAGAGGAGATACTTGAGACCGGCCTCGCTGGAGCGCATGTCTTTAAGGAAGGCCACCAGGATGTACAGCGAGATACCGGTCAGCTCCAGAACGATGAAGATAGCGATGAGGTCGACGGTGGCGGCCAGGAGCATCATGCCAGCCGCCGAGACTAGGATGAGAGCGTAGTACTCAGCCTGGTAGCGGCTGAATCGTTCGCTGTAGTCGATGGAAGCCAGGATGACCACGGCGGCGATGCCGGCGAACAGGAAGGCGAAGAAGAGCGAGAAGTTGTCCACCACCAGCAGCCCGTCGAAGGCGCTGCCTCGCATGTCGCGCGCAACCAGCGTGCCCGCCCAGATGAGGGAGCCTGCCACCGCCAGCAGACTGCCTCCCACCACCAGCCACCGCCGCTGCACCACCAAATCGGTCAGCACGATGATGCCGGCGAAGGCCAGCAGGATCAGCTCGGGCCCAAGACGGTCGACGCTACCCAACTCGTCCATCTCAAGCCAGCCTTCCTACGATCGGCTCCACACCGGTCGAGATGACATCGGCCACCACCGCCGGGTAGATACCGACGAGAAAGATGACGGCCACCATCGCTATCATAGCCGTTCGCTCCCACCACGCGGTCGCGTCGCCCAGGTCCTTCCAGCGAGGCGAACGCTCGCCTAGGAACACCCGCTGGATCATCCACAGGATGTAGCCCGCCGTCAGCAGGATGCCGATCACCCCCAGGATCGTCAGCGCCCCGTGCTTGTCGAAGGTGCCCAGGAAGACCATCACCTCCGACACGAAGCCCGCCATGCTGGGCAAGCCCAGCGATGCCAACCCGGCGATGACCATCACCACGGCGATCATCGGCATCTGGTGGGCCAGGCCCGACAGTTCGCCGATCTGGCGCGTGTGGGCCCGGTCGTAGACCATCCCCACCATGACGAACAGCAGGCCCGTAATCACGCCATGGGTGAACATCTGCATGCCCGCCCCCGTCAGGCCCACCTGCCCCAGCGCAGACAAGCCCAGCAGCACATAGCCCATATGGCTGACGCTGCTATAGGCGATCAGCCTCTTGAGGTCGGTCTGGACCAGGGTCACCAGCGCCCCGTACAGGATGTTCACCACCCCGAAGATCGCCAGCCAGACGGCGGCGTCTCGCGCCACGTCGGGCAGGATGCTCAGGCAGATGCGCAGCATGCCGTACCCACCCATCTTCAGAAGAACGCCCGCCAGCATCACGCTCACCGCCGTGGGCGCATCGGTATGCGCGTCGGGGAGCCAGGTGTGGAAGGGGAACACCGGCAGCTTGATCGCGAACCCGAAGATCAGCAGGAAGAACAACACCTGGGTCGGCACCAGGGCATCGCGGATCTCCATCTGGCTCAAGACCCTGATGTCGAAGGTGTCGGCGGCGAAGCCCAGCACCAGCAGTCCCACCAGCATGAAAGCGCTGCCAAAGAAGGTGAAGAAGACGTACTTCCAGGCCGAGTACACCTTGCGGCCCGTGCCCCAGATGGAGATGAGGAAGTACATGGGGATCAGCTCGATCTCCCAGAAGATGAAGAAGAGCAAGAAGTCCAGAGCGGTGAACACGCCCAGAAGGCTCATTTCCAGCAGCAGCAGCCAGGCGAAGTACTCCTTAGGCCGCAGCTCGATGTTCCACGAGATGAGCACTGCCACCAGCCCCAGCAGTGCTGTGAGCACGAGCATCGCCATGCCCAGGCCGTCCACGCCCAGCAGGTACTGGATGTCGAAGTGGGCGATGTCGCCGCTGATCCACGTGTGGCTCTGAACGAACTGGAAGCCCGTCTGGTCACGGTCGAAGGCGACGAAGAGGCCCACGGCCGCCACAAGCACCACGAAGGCCGTGGCCGCCGCCACCCACTTCGAGTCGCGCTCCCGCTCCCTGGGGAGCAGGGCGATGATGGCGACCCCTAGCAGAGGGAAGAAAACGATGAACGATAGCACGATCGCCTTCCCCTACGGATTCACTATGAGAATGCCTGCCACGATAAGTACAACCCCCACAAAGATGGCCGCCGCGTACAGCTGGAGCTGACCCGACTGCACCAGCCGCAGGCGGGACGCGCTGAACTGGGTCAGCCAGGCCGTTGTGTTCACCGCTCCGTCCACCACGTATCTGTCGAACAGGTCCAGCCCCCCCGCCACCGTCCGCACCACGACGCGTCGCACCAGCTGATCCTCGTACAGCCAGTCCATGTAGTACTTGTTGACGAGCAGCCGGTGGACGGGCCCGAACGCTTGCCGCAGCCTATCGGCGCTCAGCAGACGAGCGCCGTAGATGGCCCAGGCCACGATGAATCCCGCCAGGCCGAAGATCATCGACAGCGTTGCCAGCCCGAAGTGAAACTCTATCTCCGTCGCCCGCTCCAGGGCCAGCTCCGGCAGCCAGCCCTCCAGAAGGTCGGTCACCCCGTGATGCAGGTTCAAGAAGCCCGTAACCACTGCCGCCACGGCCAGCACAACCAGCGGCAGCACCATCACCGGCGGCGACTCGTGAGGCTGAGCCTCATGGCCGGCCTGCTCGCCGGGCGGCGCCTCGCCTCCCCTGTACTCGCCGCCGAAGGTCAGGAAGATGGCTCGCCCCATATAGAGCGCGGTCATGAACACCACGACCAGGGCCACCCAGAACAGGAGGCGCTGATCCTCCCACGCCGCCGAAAGGATCTCGTCCTTGCTCCAGAAGCCCGATAAGGGGAAGATGCCCGCCAGGCTCAGCGAGGCGATGACGAAGGTGACGAACGTCCACGGCATGAAGTGGCGCAGGCCGCCCATGCGGCGCATGTCGAAGGTGTGGGTGGCGTGGTTCACGCTGCCCGCCCCCAGGAAGAGCAGGGCCTTGAAGAAGGCATGATTGAACAGATGGAATATGCCTGCCGCGAAGCCTCCCACTCCCAGAGCCAGCATCATATAGCCCAGCTGGCTGATCGTAGAGTAGGCCAGCACTCGCTTGATGTCGGTGACCACGATGCCCATGCTCGCGGCTATCAGAGCGGTAATCCCTCCCACCACGGCCACGCTGTTTATCGCCTCCTCTGACGCACTGAAGATCGGGAAGAAACGCGCCACCAGATAGACCCCCGCCGCCACCATCGTCGCGGCGTGGATCAGGGCCGACACCGGCGTCGGGCCCTCCATGGCATCGGGCAGCCACACGTGCAGGGGGAACTGAGCCGACTTACCCACCGCCCCGGCGAAGACGCCGGCCGCCAGCCAGGTGAGGATGACGGTGCCGATGGCCCCGGTCATGGCCATCTCCTGGATATTGGGGATGTCCAGCTCCCCCGTCTGCGTCCAGATGAGCAGGATGGCCGACAAGAAGCCTAGGTCACCTAAACGCGTGACCACGAAGGCCTTGGTTGCCGCCGCCCTGGCCGCTGGTCGCTCGAACCAGAACCCGATGAGCAGGTAGGAGCAAAGGCCAACCAGCTCCCAGAAGAGGAAGAGCATGATCAGGTTCTCGGCCAGCACCAGGCCCAGCATGGCGGCCGTGAACAGCGACATGAAGCCGAAGTAGCGCGAGTAGCCGGGGTCGCCGTGCATGTAGCCCTGGGAGTAGATCTGCACCAGCAGGGAGACGGATGTGACCACCATCAGCATGATGGCGCTCAAGCCGTCCACCGTCAGTCCCAGGTTCAACGTCAAGGAGCCGATGGTCAGCCATTCATGGGTCGGGAAGCCCAGGTTCGCGCCGTCCTCCTGGATGACGCTGTCCAGCACCCACAATGAGAAGAGGAAGGAGATACCGATGGCGGCGATGGTGATGTAGCCGCTGCGTTGCGGCCAGCGGCGGGCGAATAGGCTGATGATGACGAAGGAAGACAGCGGCAGCAGGAAGATGGCCCAGACGACGGCTTCAGGGATAGTGTTCAGCATCGTTCGCTTCTAGATCTTCCTCAGGATCTCCTTGGCCACATGCAGCTTGCCCTGAGGCACGTACAGCTTGCGCGGCTCTAGCTCGCCCGCTTCGCTCCACTCCCCCGATAGCGGCACCACCAGCACGGCCAGACCCTCGGCGTTGAACAGCTCCTTCCAGCTCTCGGCTATGTAAGCGTTCTTGACCTCCATCAGCTCCACCCACATAGCGCCCTACCACCTCATCAGATTGATCTTGTCGATGTCGATAGTCTCTCGGTTGCGGTAGATCACCATCGCCAGAGCCAGAGCCAGCGCTGCCTCGGCCGCCGCCACTGTAATCACGAACACCACGAACACGTGGCCGCTCACATCCGTGGGCGGGCTGACAAACCGAGAGAAGGCGATCAGTGTCAGGTTCACGGCGTTGAACATCAGCTCGATGCCCATAAGGATGCCCACGGCATTGCGCTTCGCCAGCGCCACGTACAGGCCGATGGAGAACAGGATGGCCCCCACCATCAGATAGTGGCTCAGCTCCACCGACACCGCCTAGTCCTCCCGCACCAGCACGATAGCTCCCACCATCGCCGCTAAGAGGATCACCGAGGCGATCTCGAAGGGCAGGACGTACTTGTCGAGCAGCGCCTCGCCGATGGCCGCCGCTGTCTCCGAGAAGGGGCCGCGGGTAGCCTCATTCCAGTCGGTGACCAGAGCGATCGCCCCAACGGTGACCCCGACCAGCGCTGCCAGCACCAGCCCCGGCAGCTGGAGGAAGGTCTCGGCGTTATCGCGAGCCGCCCTCGGCGTGAGCATGACAGCGAACAGGATAAGAACAGAGATAGCTCCGGCGTAGATCAGGATCTGAGTGATCGCCACGAAGTCGGCAGACAGCGTGATGTACAGGCCGGCCACGCCGATGAAGCTCAGGATCAGGAACAGAACGGCGTGAATAAGGTTGCGGACGGCCACCACCATCAGGGCCGCCCCCACCGTTACCACGGATAGCACCCAGAACGCTACGATTGAACCGACATCCTCCATTGGTGCGCTCCCCTAGGCCTCCTCTCCGTAGACCACAGCTCCCAGCTCCTTGACCAGCCGCGCCCGCGTCGGTCGGTACTGAGGCCGCCCCCGCCCCAGCAGTTGCGCCCACGCCACTATCAGGACCACCGCCAGCACCAGGTTGGCGATGGCAAAGCCAGGTAGCACCGCCTCCGCTGCCAGGTCGTTCTCCTGCCACAGAAGAACCTCTAGCCCGGCAAAGAAGATGTTGATCAGCGCCAGAGGCAGCAGGGCCTTCCAGGCGAAGCCCATGAGCTGATCGATGCGCAGGCGAGGCAGCGTGCCCCGCATCCAGATGAAGAACCAAAACAAACCGTAAAGCTTGACCAGGAAGATCATCCAGCCGGGAACCCACTCCTCCAGCCCCCACAAGGTCCAGCCGCCCAGATAGAGGGTGGCGATGATCGCAGCGATGGCAAAGCCGGCAAAGTACTCGGCCAGCCAGAACATGCCGAACTTCACCCCCGAGTACTCGGTGTGATAGCCGGCCACGATCTCCGACTCCGCCTCGGCGATGTCGGTAGGCGTGCGGTTGATCTCCACGGCGCCGGCGATGAAGTAGATGAGGACAGCCAGCGGCTGCAGGAAGATCAGCCAGGTGTTGTGCTCATCCTGCCAGCCCACGATGCCGTTCATCCGCATGGTGTTGGTGAAGATCACCACCCCCAGCAGAGCCAGCACCAGCGGTATCTCGTAGCTGATGAGCATGGCCACTTCCCGCATCGCCCCCATCAAAGAGAACTTGTTGTTGGATGACCAGCCCGCCATGAATATGGGGATGGCAGTGACCGACCCGACAGCGACCAAGAACAGAACGCCCACATTCAGGTCGGCCAGGATCATGCCCTCGTTGAAAGGCATGACGGCAAACACCACCAGCGCCGGAACCACCACCAGTATCGGCGCCAGCCAGAACACCCATCGGTCGGCGTTGGCGCTGGTGATCGCCTCCTTGGTAACGAACTTGATGGCGTCCGCGATGCTCTGGAACGCGCCCCAGGGCCCAACCCTGTTCGGACCCCTTCGCGCCTGGATGCGGCCGATCAGCCGTCGCTCCAGCCAAGCAAAAACGAGCAGGCTGACCAGCAGGAAAACAACGATGGTGATGGCGCCGACAAGCGCCGATGCAGTGTAGGGCAACCAGTCAGGACCGTGATCGCCCAGCCATTCCAGCAATTCCCCCACAGCGTTGCCCAGGTCGCGCACGTCCCACCATTCGGCCAGGAAGATCATCAGCGGTCAACCTCGCCCAGAACGATGTCGATGCTACCCAGAGTGACGACGGCGTCGGGGATGGTCAGACCCACCACCATATCACGCAGTGGTGTCAGATTGATGAAGGACGGCGAGCGAATGTGAAACCGCTGCGGATGGGGGCTGCCATCGCTCACCAGGTAGAAGCCCAGCTCCCCTTTGGGCGCCTCGATGCGAGCGTATGCCTCGCCTGCCGGCGGTCGCAGAGCCAGAGGGACCTCCACGCTGGCCACCCCATCCGGCAGCATGTCGAGCGCCTGCTCCAGGATGCGCACGCTTTGCCGCAGTTCCTCCAAACGCACCAGAAAGCGATCGTAGCAATCGCCGCGCGTGCCCACCGGGATGTCGAAATCCAGCCGATCGTACACCGCGTAGGGGTCGGCCTTGCGGATGTCCCACATCACGCCGCTGCCCCGCAGCACCGGCCCGCTCGTCGAAGCGGCGATGGCTAGCTCAGGCGGTAGTACGCCAACATCCCGCGAGCGTACGAGTATGATCTCGTTCTCCAGCAAGAGAGACTCGTACTCGGCGATGCGTTCGGGCAGTTCCTTCACTAGAGCCGTAGCGGCAGGCATGAACTCCGGCGGGATGTCGAACGACACTCCGCCGATTCGCACATAGTTGGTGGTCAGGCGCGCGCCGCAGGTCATCTCAAACAGGTCGAGGATCTTCTCCCTGTCGCGGAACATCCACATCAACGGCGTGAACCAGACGCCGCACTCCATGGCAAACGACCCGATCGCCATGGCGTGGTTGGCGATGCGCTGGAACTCGGCCATGATCACCCGCAGGAACTCGCCTCGCTCGGGCACCTCGATGCCCATCAGCTTCTCCACCGCCATGCAGTACGCCAGGTTGTTGGACATCGCCGACAGATAATCGAGCCGGTCGGTGAAGGGAATGTTCTGAGTGTAGGTGCGCCCCTCGGCCAGCTTCTCCACGCTGCGATGGAGATAGCCCATCACCATCTCGGCATCGACGATCCTCTCGCCGTCCATTGTCAGCCGTAGCCGAAAGACGCCGTGCGTGCTGGGATGCTGAGGCCCCACGTTCACCACAAACGGCTCGCTCTTCATCGTCATGGCACGCTCTCTAGTCCTCGCGAGGGAATCGCCCCAGTCCTGGAGTGAGGCCGCCCGGCATCTCCATCCAGTCCTTCCGCAGGGGATGGCCAGCGAAACCTTCCCACAGGAAGACCCGCCGCAGGTCGGGATGGCCAGCGAAGCGCACGCCCATCAGGTCGTACACCTCTCGCTCCTGGAGTTCGGCTCCCCGCCAGACGGAGACCAGTGACGGCACCTCCGGGTTCTTGTGATCAAGGGCCCGCGTCTTCAGAGTCAGCACGTGGTTCTGGGAGATGGACTGGAGATGATAGACGACCTCAAAGTGGTCCAACTGGTCCACCGCGGTCACGCCGATGAGGAAGCCCAAGTCCAGCTCGCCCTCATCGCGCAGGTATGTGGCCACGGCCACCAGCTTCTCGGGGTGCACCACGACCCATCGAGGCGTGGCCTCTACCACCGCCTCCGGGACGCGTTGGCCAATTCTCTCCCCTACCTCCAGGCCGTCAAGCAGTCGCGACATCGTCCACTAGCCAGCGCTTACCACTCTCACAGCCACTCCAGCGCCTTCTTTCGCCAGGCATAGATCAGACCGATGGTTAGGATGATGACGAAGATGACCGCCTCCACGAAACCGTAGATGGCCACCTTGCGGAAGGCCACCGCCCAGGGGTAGAGGAAAACGGCCTCCACATCGAAGATGACGAACAGGAGGGCGTAGAAGTAGTAGCGGAAATTGAACTGCACCCAGGCGCTACCCTCGGTGGTAACGCCGCATTCGTAGGTGTCTTCCTTAACGGGGTTTGGCTTGTCGACGCGGATACGTACGCGGCTGAGCAGCCAGGAGGTCAAGATAGCAGCAAGGGGGAAGGCAATGGCAACTGCCAGAAGAAGCCCCACTTGTCCGTAGTCGGAAAGCATCCCCTACCCTGTTTGTGAAATCCGTCGCTTAGCTTCGCGGTAGTATAGCATGGGGCATACCTAGCAGCAACGATCGTTCTTGCAGCAGCGGCGACGGTTTGGTAACGTTTCCAGCGTGATCCATTATCTGATCGTCTGCCTTCGGGCGCCGTAGCGAAGACTACCAGACTAGTCGATGGAGGAGTGATCATGAGCCCTGACGATCTCTACAAATTCGATCGCAGCGAAGCCCTGATGGAACGTGCCCGCAAGGTGATCCCCGGCGGGATCTACGGCCACAAGAGCCCTGTCTTACTCGTGCCCGGTGCCTACCCAAGCTTCATGGCCCGCGGCGAAGGCTGTCGCATCTGGGACGTGGACGGCAACGAGTACATCGACTACATGTGCTCCTATGGGCCCATCGTTCTCGGCCACAACCACCCGCGGGTCGAGGAGGCAGCGGCCGCCGAGCGCAGCCGAGGCGACTCCCACAACCTGCCCGGCGAGGTCTGGGTAGAGCTGGCCGAGTTGCTCGTCGGCATTACGCCTGCCGCCGACTGGGTGATGTACGCCAAGAATGGCTCGGACGTCACAACCTGGTCGCTTGCCGTCGCCCGTGCCCACACCCGCCGCAACAAGGCGATCATGGCCGCTGGTGCTTACCACGGTTCTCACGCCTGGTGCTCGCCGGTTCCCACCGGGATCACCGATGCTGATCGGGCCAACATCCTCACCTTCCAATACAACGACCTCGATGACCTCCGCCGGGTGGTGGCAGAAAACCGCGGCGATGTCGCCGCGATCATCCTCTGCCCCTTCCGACACGACATGTTTCACAACGAGGAGATGCCCGCCCCCGGCTTCCACCAGGGCGTGCGCGACCTCTGCGACGAAGAGGGCATCGTCCTCGTCCTCGACGACATACGGGCCGGCTTCCGCCTTCACCTGGGCGGCTCCGGCGAGATCCTCGGCCTACGGCCAGACCTCATCTGCTACTGCAAGGCGATTGCCAACGGCTACTCCCTGGCGGCAGGACTCGGCTGTGAGGAACTGCGCCAGGCAGCCCTAGGCGTTTTCTTCACCGGCACCTACTGGACCGCCACAGTACCGATGGCCGCCTCCATCGCCACCATCACCACCCTGCGCGAGGAGGGAGGCATCGAGCAGATGGAAGCGATGGGCACGCGCCTCCGCCAGGGCCTCGATCAGCAGGCGCGCTCGCGAGGCCTGCCCATCACCCAAACGGGACCGCCGGCAGTCCCCTTCATGACCTTCGATGCCGATGAGGGAGCCTTTCAGCGCAGCCGGGTCTTCTGCGCCGAGGCCTGCCGCCGAGGCGTCTTCTTCCACCCCCACCACAACTGGTTCCTCTCGGCGGCCCACACCGAGGCTGACATCGACGAGACCCTTGGGATCACCGACATCGCCTTCGGCATCGTCAAGGAGCAGTTCGGCGACTAGGGAATGCTCATCGATCTGCACTGCCATACCTTCCCCCTCTCCAACGATAGCTTCCTCTCCCCCGATCAGCTCATCGAAAGAGCCAAGGCCGTGGGACTGGACGGCGTCTGCCTCACCGAGCACGACTCCGTATGGCAGCCGCTCAAGGTACGCGAGTTAGCGGAGCGGCACAACTTCCTGATCATCCCCGGCATCGAACTGAACACCGAGGACGGCCACATTCTTGTCTTCGGCCTCGACCGCCACGTCACCGGCATGTACCGGCTCCCACAACTGGCCCGGCTCGTCACGGAAGCCGGCGGAGCGCTGGTCTATCCCCACCCTTACCGCCAGTTCACGCCCCTGCTTCGTATGGACGATGACTTCTGGACGATGGCCCTAGAGCGAGCCGTGGCCAGCCCGGCCTTCCAGCATGTGTGCGCTCTCGAGGCCATCAACGGCCGCTCTACCCAGGAAGAGAACCTCTTCTCCTGGCAACTGTGCGCTCGCCTGGGCCTGCCCGCCGTCGCCGGCAGCGATGCCCACGACCCCAGCGACGTCGGCACCTGCGCCACCCGCTTCCAGCGGTCCATCGCTGATGTGGAAGACCTGGTGCGGGAGCTCAAGTCCGGTCGCTTTCACGCCGTCAACCTGAGAGCGCAGAGCGAAGCTACAGAGGAGACGCGGCTTGCCCCACCACTTGATTGACGGCTTATCTTGCCTGCGGTATGCTCCTTCAGGCACACGCAAGGCTTAACCGAGGAGGTAGACAGATGGCTGAAGCCTCAGTAATAACCGACGAGATGCGATCGTTCATCGGCCAGGAATCAGAACCTGTCACCATCGAGGTGGACAAGACGGCCGTCCGCATGTTCGCTCGCGCCGTCGGCTATACGGACCTCATCTACTACGACGAGGAGTACGCCAAGGGCAAAGGCTATCGCAGCCTGCCGGCCCCCATGGGCTGCCTGGGCCACCCCATCTTCAGGCCGGACATCCCTTCCCGCCCCGCTTACGTCCCACCCTTCAAGAGCCCCTACAAGCGCGTCCTCAACGGCGGCACCGATATCGAGTACTACGAGCCGATCTGCGCCGGCGACGTCCTCACCGCCACCACCAAGGTCGCCGACCTCACCGAGCGCACGGCAAGCATCGGGCCGATGCTGCTCGTCACCGGCGAGACCACCTACAAGAACCAGAAGGGTAAGGTAGTCGCCAGATTCCGCGGCGTTCTCATCCAGTACTAGGAGGAGAGAGCATGAGCGACCAAGTCTACTTCGAAGACGTCCAGGAGGGTCAAGAGATACCCTCGCTAACCGAGAAGTGCACCTCTCAGCGCCTGGTGATGTGGGCGGCCGGCTCGGGCGACTTCTATCAGATCCACTATGACAAGGACTTCGCCCAGAACACCGGCCTGCCCGACCGCATCACCCACGGCGCCCTCAAGCACGCCCTGCTGGGCCGCCTGCTCCACGAGTGGGTGGGCGACCAGGGTCGGGTCAAGCGCGTGGCCTGTCAGTACCGCGGCATGGACATGGTGAATCAGGATGTCATCTGCCACGGCCGTATCACCAAGAAGTCTCAGCAGGGCGGCGAGAACATCGTGGAGCTGGAGATTTGGGCCGAGACTCCTCAGGGGCAGAAGACGACGCCGGGCACCGGCGTGGTGTCTCTGCCCTCCCGAGGGTAGGAGAAGGAATAGTAGCCGCCTAGCCCATACAAACGAGAAACGGGCGGATCGTAATCCTGCTTCGTCGTCCGCCCGTTTTCTTTTCTACCGTCTGGCCGTATGCTCCAGCCGTCGCAGTTTCTCCATCAGCAAGAAGTCGCGACCATCGCGCCGTACCAGGCCGCGTGGCAGGAACCCCGCCTTCTGGAAGCAACGCTGAGCGCGCACGTTCCAGTCGAGGGTGTGAAGGAACATCCGTCGCAGGCCCTTCTCCCTGAACACCAGCCTCGCCAGAGCCTCTACGGCGTCGCTGCCGTAGCCCTGGCCCCAGTAGCGCCGGTCGCCGATGGTGATGCCCAGCTCGGCCTCGCCCATCGCTTCCCTCAGGTTGTAGTACATAGCGTTGCCGATGTGACGACCACCCTCGTCCTCGATAGCATACGAGCGCTTCGCCGCATCAGGATAGCGGAGCTGAGCCTGCAACGAGGCCACGAAGTCAGAGAAAGAGAGGCGTAGAGGCGGCACAGCGTCATAGCTGGCCAGCTCCTCGTCGCTACGCCAGTCGTAGTCCTCCTTGGCGTCGGACAGACGCTTACGCCGAAGGATAACCCTCCTACCGCGAGCAACCACATCATCCGCGAGCGTGTTCACGACCGCTCTCCCTGACCCTCGATCAGAGCCACCGCCTTGCGAACCACCTTCACCTCATTGTCATAGCTCAAGGTCTTACAGGCTTCCTCCAGCGGGAACCAGTCAACTCTATCGTACTCCCAATCGTGGTCGTCAAGGCTCCCACCAGTGGCGACCATCAGATAATGATGGACGAACTTATGGTACCGCACACCCTCCCGAGCGAACCAGTACTCTATGGTGTCGATCTTGGCTTCGATAGCCACCAGCAGGCCCGTCTCCTCACCCACCTCACGTACAGCCGTTTCCTCCAGGCTCTCGTTGGCGTCGGGCGTTCCCTTGGGAAGGCCCCATATGCCCTCGGCCGTCCGACCGCAAAGCACCACCTCGATACCCTCTTGCCCTCGCCGATAGACGACGCCCCCAGCCGAAACGGCCCGTTCCAGCGGCAACTTCTTGGATGACGCGCCCTTGGCCATGTAGAGTTAAGGGCTAAAGGAGAGGGGGTCCTCAGTGAAATCCACCACTGACAAGGCTTCCTCCACCGCCTCTCGCATGCCTTGTGAGGGGCCCTCCAGATAGCGCAGCAGGACAGCCCTCGCCTGGCGGCCCCCGATTTCCCCAAGAGCAGCGATGGTGACCTCCCTCACTTCGATGTCCTCGTCTTCTAGAAGAGGAGCCAGATGGAGAACCGCCGCCTCCTCAGCCAGCAAACCACAAGCCAGAGCCGCTTCATAGCGCATCTCAGGGTCCTCGCTCTTGAGTTCCTCGAAAAGGATGGGTAGCCATGAGGGATCGCAGTTGCGCCCCATAGCATGGATGCCGCTCACCCTGAGACGCTGATTGTCGCTCCTGTACGCCCTGTCGATAGCCTCCCGAACCCAGGGCAGGCTGCAGGCACCGATGGCCTCCAGTGCCCTGCCTCGCACCTCCAGTTCCTGGCCCTCATCGTCGATGGTCCGCCGAAGCGCCTGCTCCACCTGGCGAAAGTAGCGGTCGGGCAGGGAGCCAAACTCGCACTGAAGAACGAAGCGGCCCAAGGCTAGGGCCGCCTCCGCTCTCACGAACGCACTGTCATCCGATTGCAGCAGGCCGATAAGCCGTTCGATGAGGTCGCGCTGCTCGTACTCCCACAGGCCGCGAATGGCAACCGCCCTCACCTCGGGGTCAGCGTCGGAAAGGCAGGCCAGAAAGATGGCGTCGAAGTTCAGCTCTACGTTATCTTCGGCCAGTTCCCCCAGTTGACGCACCATCTGGCGACGGCGCTCTATCCCAATCTCAGGCCACGCGTCCAGGAAGGCCCTCTCTTCCTCGTCGACCAGATGCGAGAGATGCAGCAGCTTGGTCGCCTTCAGTGGGCGGCCTTCATCTTTCAGGTCAGCCAGATACTCCTGAAAGGTCGTCATCTCCCCACTTACATTTTATGAAATGATCACACCCTTTGTGGAGGCCCCTGAAGACGTCTTTGCCCCCCCTTACCTATCTTCGGCTCCGTGCCAGCCAGCAGCCGCTGAATGTTCCCCCGATGCTGGAACAGCACCAGCGCTGACGCAATGCCGCCGAATATGGCGAAGGCGTAGGGAACGATGCCCGCCACTGCTAACCCTAAGAAGGCAGACCCTCCCATGAGAACGGTCGTCACCGACATGAGCGACATGTAGCGGAAAGTCAGAACGATGGCTACCGCCACCGCCAGCAGACCGGGCACGGTCAGGGGAAAGAACAGCATAGCAGCGAACGCCCCGTAGCTCGCGGCAACCCCCTTGCCTCCCCTGAACCCCAAGTACACCGGCCAATCATGACCGATGATCGCTGCCACTCCCGCTGCCGCCTGGAGGTTATGAGCTGTGTTCGCCCCTTCATAGGGCTCAAAGATGTACCAGATAGCAAGGACGGTCACATACACCTTGAGGATATCAGCCACAAGAACCAGGAGAGCCGGCCGAAGCCCCAGGCTACGCAGGACATTCGCGGTACCCGTCGCCCCACTGCCGTACTCACGAATATCGATGCCTCGCGTGAACTTCCCCGCCAGCCACCCGCTGGGAATGGCCCCCATCAGGTAGCCCACCAAGGCGACAACGACGTACTGCCAGATCATCCCCCTAGACCTCACTCCGACTGCGGAAGATCAGTTTAATGGCCGTTCCCTGGAAGCCAAAAGCCTTGCGGATGGAGTTCTCCAGGTAGCGTCGATAGGAAAAGTGGAGGAGCGAGGGAGCGTTTACAAAGAACACGAACGTGGGCGGCCGCGTCTGGGCCTGGGTCACGTAGAGCAGCTTCAGCCGCTGTCCCTGGACGGAGGGCGGGCCATGAGCCGCCACAGCCTTGCGCATGGCGACATTCAGTTCAGCAGTAGCCACCCGCTCGTTGCGCGTCGCCCCCGCCGCCAGCGCCGCATCGAGCAGTTCATCGATGCCACTGCGCTCCTTAGCCGAAACGAAGCACACGGGGGCCCAGGGCAGAAAACGCAGACGCGCCCGCGCCGCTTTGACGAAGGCTGCCCGCGTCTCGCCGTCGCCGGGCATGAGGTCCCACTTATTGACGGCTATCACCAGACCCTTGACCGCCTCGGTCACATAGCCCGCGATGTGAGCATCCTGGGCAGTGATCCCGTCGCTGGCATCGGCCACCAGCAAGGCCACATCGCCCCTATCGATGGCTTTCTGCGCCCGCAGAACGCTGTGCTTCTCCACACCGCCCTGAATGCGCCCGCGGCGACGGATGCCGGCCGTGTCGACCAGCACCAGGTCTTGCTCCTGGTAGCGGAAAGCGATGTCTATGGCATCGCGGGTGGTCCCCGGCTCCTCGCTAACGATCACCCGCTCCTGGCCCAGGATGGCGTTGAGAAGCAGCGACTTGCCCACATTCGGTCGGCCCACAATGGCCAAACGCAGACCAGCGGGCACGGCCGCCACTGCTCCGACAGGCAGGAGCACAACCAGCCTATCCATCAGCTCGGGCAGGCCCA
This sequence comes from Dehalococcoidia bacterium, assembly GCA_020356025.1. Lineage (GTDB taxonomy): Bacteria > Chloroflexota > Dehalococcoidia > SM23-28-2 > SM23-28-2 > SM23-28-2. The sequence goes on from CP070630.1 coordinate 1,861,689, forward strand.
GGCCGTGGTAGGCACTCACAGGGATGGGCTCGCCAAGGGCCAGTTCGTAGAACTCCACTGCCGCCTCCTGACGAGCCTCGTTGTCAGCTTTGTTGGCTGCCAGAACCAGCGGCTTATCTGCCCGCCGCAGGAGATTAGCGATCTCTTGGTCGGTAGCGGTGACGCCATCCCGCGCGTCCACCACCAGGACGATGACGTCAGCCTCCTCCAGAGCCACCTCCACCTGTCGCTTCACCAGCGGGATGTAGCCTTCCTCGCCGCTGGGCTCCAGACCACCGGTATCGACCAATCTGAACGCTCGCTCTCCCCACTCCACATCGGCGTACAGGCGGTCGCGGGTGGTGCCCGGAATGTCTTCCACCAGGGCCTTGCGGGAGCCGATGAGCCTGTTGAATAGAGCTGACTTACCGACGTTGGGGCGGCCAACGATCGCTACCAGCGGCTTCTGAGCCCCTGCGGCCCCCTTCCCCTCGAAAGGCTCCTCGGTCAGGGGACCGGCCTCTCTCATGGCGCTGCCTCCAGCACCACCTCGACCGATGCGGGCGATATGTCGGCCACCTGCAATCCCTCGGGCGCCTCCACTCGCGGCTCCAGGCGATGGCTGCCGGCAGCCAAGCCTGATAGGTCAACGCTCACCGTAACCTGATCGGGCGACACGTTTCGCAGCGTCGGCAGTTCACCCCGGAGTGTCACCTGCACCAGGGACGTAACACTCACCACCCGCAGATCGCTCGCCACCCCCGCCCACTGCGGTGCCACCCCAAAGGTCGCCTCGCCCTCACCCGCAGAGATGCTCACCCGCACGGTCACCGTGCTCGACGTTACGCTGACGCCTCCAGGCAGCCCAACTATATTGACGATGCGAGTTATGTCGCTGGTGGCACCCGTGATATCGATATCGTCAGTCACCACAAAACTGGTGACGTTCAGAAGCTCCAGAGGGCCCAGCAGGGTTACGCTGGACGGATCCAGTTCCACTGCCGTCACGTTGTAGCCGGCGGCCGGGCTGCCCTCCAGCGAAGGACTGACCACCACCAGTCGGCTGAAGCGCTTCTGCTCCACAGCTAACTCAATGTCGACGCTGCTGGGATCGAGGGTCACCCCCGCCACTATGAAGCCCCCATCATCGCGTGGCACCAGGGAATAGGTCTGCCGCACATCACTCACCACCCCCGACAGATCGACGCTGGCCACGGCCGCCTCTACTCGGCCTACCAAATCCTCAGGGCCCGATACCACCACCTGCTCGGGCTTCACACTGGGCGTGGACATCTCATAGCCCATGGGAGGCGTTCCCACCAAGTCCAGAGACACCGGCACAACCTGGCTGACCATGGGTTTCAGTTCGACGCGCACGGTGCTCGGCGGCGCTCCCTGCGCGTGCAACGCCGGTATGACCTCTATTATGCGCAGGCCGTTGCGCCCAATCAGCGGCTCAACCTGCACCTCTACGTCTTGGGTACCTATCTGCGCTCCCAGTAGGTTCACGGTAGCTTCAAAGTCGCTAGCCGTGAGCTGGTCCCACAGATCCTCATCTGCCTCGATACGCAGGGCCACGTCGCCCAGGGGCCCACCAAGAGTCAGGCCCTCTGGCACGTTGACAGGTTCCACCGGGATGTCCACCGGGAAAACCCCTGTCCGCGTGGGATTCTCGGTGTCGACGATGAACATCCACACGCCGAAGGCCAGAGCTACCGACAGGACAGCAAGGCCGAGGTTGCCCCTGACCGACCCGAAAGCAGCCGCAATTGCGGCTCGGCTAGCCCTGAAGAACTCCCGCAGCAGACGCGCCAATCCAGCCACCCCGCAGTGTCGTCAGAATAGACGGCGGAAGGGCGCTCTTCCGCTCATCGCCAGAACCGTCCCAGGCCACGGACGGGGGCACGGTCCCGCTCCCAGGCGGCGCTGAACAGGCTTCGGAGAATAGCCCGCAGGCGCGGCTTCTCCAGCCGCGAGATCATCCGCCCGTTGGCCGCCACCGAGATCTCGCCGCTTTCCTCAGAAACGACCACAGTCACAGCATCCGTCCGTTCACTGAGCCCTAGGGCCGCCCGATGGCGAGTGCCCATGTGCCCGCGATCCGCTCTCTCCGAGAGGGGAAGCGTGCAGCCAGCAGCCACCACCCGGTCGCCCCGGAGAATCATCGCACCGTCGTGAAGGGGCGAGTTGGGATAGAACAGACCTTCCAGCAGCTCCACAGAAGGCGTGGCATCCAGTCGCACGCCTGTATCGGCATAGTCCTCCAGCCCCGTCTCCCGCTCAAGCACCATCAGAGCGCCGTGGCGGCGCTGGGAGAGATTGTCCGACGCCTCGATCACCGCGTCGAGAACGCTATCGTAGGCGGGAAACAGCGCCCGTCCCAAGCGCCCGGTTCGCCCAACCCGCTCCAGGAAGCGCCGGATCTCCGGCTGGAAGATGATGGGGATGGCGATCAGCAGGGCCGGGAAGGAGTTGCGCACCAGCCAATCCAGAACCGTCAGCTCGAAAAGCCTCACCAGAACGAAGGCCATCGCCAGAAGGATGACAATGCCTCGCGCCAGAAAGACGGCGGTCGTTCCCCTCATGATCAGAAGAACTAGGTAGATGATGCCAGAGATGATCAGGATGTCGACAACACTGGCCGGCCCGAACTGCCCCAGAGCGTCTTCGATACTGTTGATGAAGCCGCCCATGTTCCTCAGGCCCCCTCTCCGCCCAGGATTAAGGCCAGCACGGCCTTCTGAGCGTGCAGCCTGTTCTCCGCCTGGTCAAACACCACCGATTGAGGCCCCTCGATCACCTCGTCCGCTATCTCCTCACCTCGGTGAGCAGGCAGATCATGCATCACGATAGCGTCGGGCGAGGCCAGAGCCAGCAACTCGGCATTCACCTGGTAGTCGCTGAAGGCCCGCCTCCGCTCCGCCTGCTCCTTCTCCTGGCCCATGCTCGCCCAGACATCGGTATACACTACATCGGCGCCGCGAACCGCCTCCTGAGGCGACTCGACGCAGATAACCGCAGCCCCCGAGGCAGCGGCCAGGCTCTCCGCCTTGTCTACCAGCGCCCTCGCTACGCGATAGCCCGGCGGCGAGGCAATCCGAAAGTCCATTCCCACCATGGCCGCCCCCAGCATGAGCGAGCGGGCAACGTTGTTGCCGTCGCCCACGAAGGACAGCACGACGCCCTGCCACCGATCCTTCTTCTCGTAGATGGTCAGCAGATCAGCCAGCGCCTGGCAGGGGTGCTCGCCATCGGAGAGGGCATTTATCACCGGAACGTCGGCCCAGCGAGCTAGCTCTTCCACCGTCTCGTGCTTGAAGGTGCGTGCGGCGATGGCGTCCACGTAGCGACTGAGAACTCTCGCTACGTCGGCCACAGGCTCTCGCTCGCCTAGGCCCACCTCCGCCGGCGATAGGTAGAGGGCATGGCCTCCCAGTTGCTGCATCGCTACATCGAAGCTCACTCGCGTGCGCAGGGATGGCTTCTCGAACACAAGAGCCAGGGTCTTCCCGCCCAGGATGGCGACCGACTGGCCATTCTTCGTGTGCAAGGCCATATCGACGACCCGCTGGACGTCCCGCGGAGAGAGATCAGCAACCGATATGAGGTGCCGCCCGTGCAATCCTCAGAAAGCCTCCTCTCCTGACATAGCTAGTATAGCATGAGCACGAAATCTTTCAATTCTCACCATCGCCTGCGGGCACAATGGCCGCCGCCCACGCCTCGCTCACGGTTGACTTTCGCTGCCATCAGTCTACAATGCTGCTAGAATCGCCCGTGAAGGAGAAAGGATGCGACCCATGCAGCACGTAGTCATGGTCTGCAAGCGCAGCAGCCTCCTCGCCATCTTCCTTCTGGCACTCCTCGCCACCATCCCCTTGACGTTAGCCTGCGAGGGTGAAGAGGACGAAGCCGTCACCCCCACTCCCGCCGTCACCCACACCGCCACGCCGGCGGATACGCCCACCCCGACGGCAGTGGGACCAGGCATCACCGACGAAGAAATAATCCTTGGCCAGCACGCCATGCTTGGTGGCACATTGGGAGCGGTCTATTCCATGCTCCCCCAGACGCACCAGGCCTACTTCAAGTGGGTCAACGAGACCCAGGGAGGCGTCTGTGGCCGCGACATCGTCCTGAAGGTAGAGGACAACGGCAGCGACCCCGCAAGGGCTCTTGAGGTCACCCGCAAGCTGCTGGAGCAGGACCAGGTATTCGCCATTTTCGGAGGAGTGGGCGATCACCCCCATTCCTCCGTTCAGCCCTACCTGAACGAACTGGGAGTGCCCGACCTGTTCATCACGGGAGGAGCGCACACCGGAGGTGCCAATCCTGAGGAATTCCCCTGGTCCGTCGGCGGCCCGCCCGACTACCGCACGGAGGGGAACTTCTTTGGCCAGTACATCTCCGACAATCTGCCGGGCAAGAAGGTAGCTGTCCTATACGAGAACCACCACCTCGGCTGGGATGGCCTGGAAGGAGTGAAGGCTGGTCTCGACCCCGAAAAGAACGAGTTGGTCACCGAGCAGAGCTATGAGCTCACCGCCGTCGACATCCGCTCCCAAATCATCAACATGAAAGACGCCGGCGCTGAGGTGGTCGTCCTTTACTCCACGCCCGGTTTCACTGCTCAGGCCATCAAGCAGGCCGACCGCATGGGCTGGGACCCTCAGTTCCTGGCCAGCTACGTCAACTCCGATCCTATCCTGTTCCAGTTCGTCCCCGCTGAGCTGGCGGAGGGCCTGATCTCATTCAATGCCTTCAAGATCCCGGACAACACCGACGACCCGGCCATAGCCCAGCACCATCAGATCATGCAGGACTACGGCGGGCCATCCCCCGGCGTCTTCACCATCTATGCCCAGTTGACAGCGGAGGTCATGATCGAGGCCCTCAGCAGAACCTGTGACAACTTGACCCGACAGGGCCTGATGGACGCCGTCGAGTCGATAACAGACTACCGTAGCGATCTGCTGCTGGAGGGTGTGACTGTCACCTTAAGCGACACCGACCACTGGACCCTCCAGTCCGGCCCCATGGAGCGGGTTGTCGTGGAGGATGGCAAGGGCAGGTGGGAGTACTTCGGCCCCGTCTACACGTTCGATTAGCGGGAAAAACGCCCGCCCTGCCCCCTATGCTCTAGTGGAATCGAGGCTCTCGCTTCTCCAGGAAGGCCCGCACGCCCTCGGCGAACTCGGGCGAGCGAACGCAGGTCGCCAGGAAGCCCAACTCCGAAGCCTCGGCGCCGGCCAGGTCGGACACCAGCCCCTGGTGCAAGGCTTCTTTCGCCAACCCCAGGGTGTAGGTCGGCCCCTGGGCCAGAGTAGTGGCCAGCGACATAGCCTCCGTCATCAGCTCTTCGTGGGGAACTATCTTGCTCACCAGCCCAACGTCCAGAGCCTTCTGAGCATCGATGATGCGGCCGAGCAGGGCCAGCTCCTTGGCCTTGGCCAATCCTATCAGCCGGGGCAAGAGGAAAGTGCTGCCGAATTCGGGAACCAGGCCCACCCGCACGAATATCGGCCCGAAGCGCGCTCGGTCGGAGGCAATGCGGATGTCGCACGTTAGCGTCATAGTGAAGCCCACACCCACCGCCGGCCCGTTGATAGCAGCTATGGTCGGCTTCTTGAGGTTGAACATCAGTTGACAAAGGCTCTCCGACCCTGACAGAGCCTGGTCCGCCCTCCTCCCTTCGAGGCCAGCCTGGAATTCCCGCACGTCGGCGCCCGAGCAGAAGCCCCGACCGGCGCCCGTCAGGACGACGCAGCCAATGTCCTCGTCGTCCTCCGCCTGATGGAAGGCCTGGAGCATCTCATCACCCATACTGGACACGAAAGCATTCAGCACCTCCGGCCGGTTCAGGGTAATGGTGGCAACTCGATCCTTCTTCTCGTAGAGGATGTTCTCAAAGCTCATGGCTCCCCCTCGTATCGCCTGCCCCCCAAGGCTGGATTCTCACTCTATCGCTGCGATGTTGCGGCCCGTCTCGGCATCGTGCCTCACCTTCAGCCTCCGACCCACCATCTCCTCCTCCGTCATCCACTGCAGCAGCTCTGGGTCTGTCCCCGTACTGGCGATGAACCTGCTCCCGTCTTCCAGCCGCCCGAACACCACACCGAACTTCGGCTCGCCCTCGCGATCGAACACGACCGTATACGTTTCCACCGTCCCAGCGCCCTGGGCCACCTCCACGAACGGCGGGTGAGGCGTGGCGTCCAGTTCCGCCTGATCCTGCGCTGAATCAACCCTTTTCCACTCACGCTCCGGCGCCATGCCGCTGTAGATCCCCTGAGTGTGCTTGGTGAAGTACCAGCCCAACCCGGTCACCAGGGCCTTGCGCTGAGGCTCCCGGCGCAGCCGCTCCACCATCGCGCATACGGCGTGCAGGCTGTAGTTGTTTCCGGGGCCCCCGAAGTAGGGGAGACCGCCCGCCAGGGTAATGGGCCGCGGATCGTCCTCGGCGATGCCCAGCATGTCGCGCGCGACTTCCACCGCGGACGGGAAGCAACTGTAGAGGTCGAACCAATCGATCTCCTCGATGCCGACGCCGGCCATCTTCAGTGCCCTTCGACCGACCAGGGCCATGGCCGGCGAGCTGTAGTAGTTGAGCCGTTCGCTGAGGTACCAGATGTCGTTGGCGTCGGCGCATCCCCAGATGTACACCCACTTCTCCTTGGGGATGCCCAACTCCTGGGCTGTGCCCACGCTGGTCATGATCACCGCCGCTGCCTGGTCCACCTCCATGATGGCGTTCATGTACTTGGGGTAAGGAAAGCAGATCATGCGGTTCTCAGGGGTGACCGTCCCGATCTCCTCAGCCGTCTTGCCATCTCGGAACCAGGCAAACGGATTGTCCCTGGCCACCTGGGCCAGGCGCGCGCACAGCGCTGCCAGCCGCCGCTGATGCTCACCGATCGGCCGCCCCTTATGGGCCCGAATCGCGTTCTCGAACAGAGCGTAAATCCGCAACGGCGCATTGGCACCATGGCGCATCTCGATTTCGGTGCTACCCATTCGAGCATCCCCGGCCATCGCCTCGGGAGGTGTCCACCGCCGACCGCGCCGCCAGCCTCGCGCCCCACCCCGCCAGCCTTGTCGCCCGCCGGTTCCCAGCTTGACCACCGATCGCATCGCTTCCGCCCCCGCCACCAGCGCCAGACGGCTCTCGCCCCGAGCGATGCGCTCCGCCGTGCGGTTAATCAACCACTGCGACGCCGTGGCGCCAATCGTCGTGTAGCACTTATCGCTCGGTTGGGCGCCGACCGCCTCGGCCAGCAGACCGGGCGCATCCCCATACGACCATGAGAGGATATTGGCCACCCCAACCGAGTCCAGCCGCCCCAGCAGATCCTTGCACTGGGCATCCTCCTCGGCCCCCCTCGCCACCTTGGCCATCATCTCCAGCGGCCCCAGAGCATCGTCCGGATCATCGGAGCGATTGGTGTACTGGGCCGCTCCGACGATGATGGGCAACTCTCGTTCGTTCATTGAAGTCTCACAAAGCTTCCCGGCGCCAGGGCACCGTTCGAAGGTAGCGAGAAGTCGCAGCAGGAAGACGCTTCGCCCTGCGCCGCCTATTCGCCTGGCTCAGACAGCAACTGGTTTGAAGTACCGGATATCCAGGAGAGAGCCCTTGCGCTGCCGTCGAGGCCGCACGACCGCCGCCACCGGCAAGCCGATGTCCACGTCCTCAGCCATGGTCTCACCCAACCTGTGCACGAGGAACCCGTCCGCCCCCGCTTCATCTCTTGCTAGTCCTGGCAAGAGACCGCGCCATTCTGTCCAGCTTGAAGATGGTTACAAACTCTTGGTTCTTGCTGATCCACAGCTTTTTCAGGATCACGGCGTCGGTGAGGGCGCCCCTATACGCTAAGCCGTCTAGAAGTACTCTCGGGTCTTCACAGACCATCACGAAGTCGGGGGATGCGACCTTCCCCTGCCGTAGCCTTATCTCTCCGTCATCGATAAGGATGCCGAACTCCCCTCCCATGGTCTTGACCTGGATGTCCCGCTTCCACTCGGCGATGTCTCGCTTGGCGCGCTCAGTGCGGTTCATCTCCTCGATCACAGAAGCTATCTCCCTGACAGAATCCTCGTAGATGCCCACTTGCTCCTTCGAGGCTTTGGGCAGCTGGGGAATCACTGCTGCTTCCCAGTTGATCTCAGATTCCTGGAGGCCCTTTTTCTCCACCTGCTCCGGCGTGAGCTCACAAGTGGGGACGCAGAAGATATCTGATGATTCGCCGATGCGATCGTCCCGAAAGACGACTTTGACCTCGGCACCCTTCTTAATCAGTCCCGGCACCAGTATGCCGGTTGTCGTGTAGACGTTGACGCTTAGGGCAGTGTCAGCCCCGTTCAGAATCACCCGGCCGCGGCCGAAGGGCGCCATACGCTGAAATAGGGAGGTAGCGAAATAGGTGATGGGTGGTGTGCTGTTCATTACCCCCACCTGCTGCACCTCCACCAGCTCAGTGGGAGTAAACTCGCAGTCGGGACAATGGGTCAGGAAGGGGGGCACTCGTACTAACCCGCATCTGGTGCACTTGCATCCGAGGATCCTCTTCTCATCCCGCAAAGCGACGAAGTAGGGAGACAACTCCCCCTTGCTGCGCTGATAGAAAGTGAACATGGCATCGTTGGCTACCAGATAATCCTTCCCGTCGATGGCCACAGTCCGCGACCCCGGCTCAGGTATAATCTCGGTGGGTATAACCTTGGCGCTGGCTTTTCGCTCTGTCACGATTAGCCTCCTTCAGTCCCTCTAGTCGTGCTCTAGAATCAGACAGGCGGTGTACTGGGCGACGGTGCTCCCCGTGCCGTGCACCAGAGCGGTCTTAAGCTTCCTCTTGATCAGCTCGTTCCTGGCCGACCAGGCGGACATGATGTTGCTGGCTCCAACGGCATGACCGCAATAGATGAGGCCCCCGCAGGGGTTCACCACGTACTTGCCCCCTGGTGTCATAAGCCCCTCCTCGATGAGAGCGTCGGCCCTGCCCAGGGGCACCAGCCCGAACTCGGCGCAGCTTATCTCCAATTGGTGTACGAAGGCATCGTGAAGTTCAACCACCTCAATAGCCTTGGCCGGGTCCTTAATACCAGCCATCTCATAGGCCCGATGGGCGCCGTAGTGATCGGACATGATGCGGGACATCACTTTCTGGTTCCTACCAGCGAAAGAATGCTCATTGGCCTCTCCGACGCCGGTTATCCACACGACGGGCTTACCTGTGTTCCTGGCGATAGCCTTGGCGGTCTCCTCCTCGGCCAAGATGAGTGCGGCAGCGCCCTCGCTGTACACACAGATCTCCAGCTCCCTGAAGGGGTATACCACCAGCCTGGAGTTGAGGACCTCCTGTGGGGTCACCTGATCAAGCTGCCTCTGAGCGTAAGGGTTATTCCGCACGTTCTGACTAAGGAGAGAGGAAACCTGGGCAGTCACCTCCGGCTTCAAGTCTCCCGGATGCTCATCCATGTAGGCCAGAACCACTTCGGCATAGCTATCTGACGCAGACCAGCCTATCTGCTGCTCAAAGAAGCTGTCGCCTGACCAGGCGATGGTCTTGATCACTTCAGGAGTGGACGACATTGACTGGAAATCATAACAGTCGGTGGCCTTCTCTACGCCCAGCACCAGAGCAATCTTGAACCGCCCCGCCGCTACATAAGCATGAGCTGCCGACATAGTGTAGGCGCCTGTGGCTCCACCGTTGGAGATACGAATGCCGAACTTGTTCTGCATGCCGCAGATGCCTTGTAGGGGATGCTCCGGGATGCAAGCCCTCTCAAAGATATCGTTGTAGATGCCGTAGAAGACAGCATCTACCTCTCCGATGGATATGCCCGCATCCTTCACGGCCTCTCTGGTCGCCATCTGGGCCAGCTCGTAGTAAGTCTTCTCAAACCATTTCGCCCTAAAGGGGGTCACCGCGGCCCCCACGATACCAACGCGTCTCGTCATAGCTTCTGCCTCCGCTACTGGGCCTGCACCGCCACCACATCGAGGGCGCCAGTGAGGATCTGCATGGGGCCTGCCGTCAGCCAGGGATTATAGCAGACTTTCTTGCTCAAAAGAACTCAATCTCTGGGCTGACTGCCTTATCTGTATCGGACATCTGTGATATTCTTTCCCTGCTTGTCCAAAAACACGCGGAAAGGGAGGTGAGAACGATATGCCCAAACGAGTGGCCATCGTCGGCATTGGTCAGACCAAGCACGAAGAGTCGAAGGGCCACTACATGTACCACGAGACCGACTTCGAGGCAGCCAAGCGCGCCCTCGATGACGCCTCTCTGAGCCGGGGCGACCTCGATACAGTCATTGCCTCCGGCTGGGATGCCATCGATGGCCGCACCCTATCCGATATGCACACCTGCATGGCTATCGGTGGCTACCTCAAGGACTCTAGCCACGCAGGCGAGGATGGCATCATGGCCCTGGTGTATGCCTACCTGCGCATCGCCTCGGGCCTATTCGATGTTGCCCTGGTGGCCGGCCACGGCCACCGCGAGGCCTCCATCGACGCGGTGACCAGGGTCGTCTTCGACCCCCTGTTCACTCGCCCCGCTGGGCGTAACTACATCATCACCATGGCCATGCAGGCCAACTCCTACATGCACAAGCATGGTGTAAGCAAGGAGCAGGCCGCGAAGGTGGTGGTAAAGAACCGCGCCAACGGCGCGCGCAACCCCTACGCCCACCTGGATTCGCCCGTCACCCTGGAGGACGTGCTTGCTTCGGCGCCTGTGGCCTACCCCCTGAAGGCCCTGGACTGCCCGCCCGAGTCGGTGGGGGGCGTAGCCCTCATCCTGGCAGCTGAAGACGTGGTGAGGCGCATCACCGACAAGCCCGTCTGGATCCGGGGCATTGGCTGGGCTATCGAGAGCTACGAGATGGGGGACAAGGATCTGGCCGAGATCCCCTCCCTGGCTGCAGCGGCCCAGCGCGCCTACAAGATGGCCGGCATCAGACGCCCTCTGAACGAACTCGACCTGGCGGAGGTCCACGAGGCCACCTCCTTCCACGAGCTGATGGACTACGAGGCCCTGGGCTTCGCCAAACCCGGCCAGGGAGCAAAGCTGATCGACGAAGGAACGACCGAGATGGGCGGCAAGCTGCCGGTCAATCCTTCCGGCGGCTCTCTTTGCGCGAACCTGTTCGGCGCCTCCGGGCTGGTGCGCGCTGCCGAGGCCGCCCTCCAGCTGCGCGGCGACGCCCACGGTCGGCAGGTGGCGGGAGCCAGCCTGGCCCTGGCCCACGGCCTCAGCGCCCCTTCCGGCGCTGCTGCCCCCACCAACTGCGTGGCAATTCTGGAGCGGGGGTGAGTCATGGCTAGAAGAGTAGCTATCGTTGGTGTCGGCCTGACCAAGTGCTCCAGCCACCGCCGCGACGTGACCTATCCGGAGCTCGTCCACGAGGCGGTGAGCGCAGCCCTGGCCGACGCTAACCTGAAGGCCAAGGATATCGATGCCGTCGTCTACGGCTCTATGGACCCCTTCGATGGCGTTTTCGCCCTCGAAAGGTGGAACGTGGACGCCTGCGTGGGCGCTGGCGCGGCGAATATGCCCTTCCTCAAGCTCACCACCGGCGGCACCACCGGCGGCTCAACAGCCCTCGGCGGCTACTACCACGTGACCTCGGGGATGTTCGATGTGGTGTTGACGGTCGCCTCCCAGCGGGTAGGCGAGACCCTCGAGGCCCAACTCGTTCTCAACACCGCGATTGACCCCATATACGAGCGCTGGATGGGCGGCGGTGCCATCACTGTCGTTGCTAACCAGGCCTCCAGTCACTTCCACTACTACGGCACCACTGAGGAAGACCTAGCAATGGTAGCCGCCAAGAACTACGCCTGCGCCCTCAACAACCCCTACGCCCACCTTCAGCGCCACCTGACGGTGGAGGACGCCCTCAAGATGCGCATGCTCTCCTGGCCCCTCCGCCTGAGCGACTGCTGTCCCAGCTCCGACGGCGCTTGTGCCATCATCTTCGCCTCCGAGGAGCGGGCCGCCAAGATAACGAAGACGCCGGCTTGGGTACGGGGGAAGGGCCAGATCACTGACAACTACTACATCGGTGACCGCCCCTGGTTCCAGGACTGGGACGGCCTGACAATGCTGGCCCAGCGCGTCTACAAGGAGGCCAGGATCAACAATCCGTTGCAGGAGCTGGATGTGGCCGAGCTATACAACGCTTTCACCATCCAGGAGATCATCGAATGCGAGGCCCTGGGTTTCTGCGAGCCGGGCAAGGGTGCCGAGCTCGTCCGCAAGGGCGTGACCGACATGGGCGGCGAACTGCCTGTCTGCCCCTCAGGCGGAACGCTCTGCACCAATCCCATTGGCGCTACCGGCCTCATCCGCATAGGCGAGGCCGCCTTACAGGTCATGGGAAAGGCTGATAAGCGACAGGTGCCCAATGTCAAGACCGCCCTGGGCCACGTCTGGGGTGCCGCCATCGGCTTCCATGTCCTGATGATCCTCGACAAGGAAAAGCCGTAAAAACGGAGGACGACGCCATGACACAGGAAGAGGAAATTCTGATAATGCCGGGGGCCTGGAACCTGCCCTTCCGTCATACGGCGGGGAGGTTTGCCAGCCGATTCTTCCGGGAACTAAGAGACAACAAGAAGATCTTCGGCGTGCGCTGCCCTGAGTGTCGGCGGGTCCTCCTGCCCCCTCGCCCCTTCTGCGAGAGGTGCTTCGCCTCCATCGACGAGTGGGTAGAGGTGGGAAACCAGGGCACCTTGGAGCTCTTCACCATCTGCTACGTCCCGTTTCTGGGCCTGCCGCCGCCGCCTATCGCCACCATCATGGTCAAGCTGGACGGCGCCGACGGCTGCCTGAGCCATATTCTGGGCGGCATTGACCTCAGCGACGTGGACAAGGCCCCAGAGCTGGTGAAGATCGGCATGCGGGTCGAGGCCGTCTGGCGCGACGAGCGCAAGGGAGAGATCGGCGACATCGAGTACTTCCGGCCGGTGAAGAGCAGCCGCCGCGCCTAGCGGCAGGCCATCACTCGCGCTTGACGAAGACGGGCCCTGCCCTTGCGGCGTCAGCCCAGGGGAAGGTAGCGTATTCCTCGTGGGGCTGGTGCTGCTGCTCTCCCCTTAGCTGCTTGCCTCTTGCAGGCTCCGGGCCAGGTCGATGAAGAAGTGGATCGAGCGCGGGTTGCTTATGGCATCCGGGCTGACCGCTTTTTCTGGCGGAGTCCCGGTCAATATCCGCTTGACTGGCACCTCGAGCTTCTTCTGGTTGAGCGTGCGAGGGATGTCGGAAACGGCATACACCTCATCTGGCACGTATCGAGGGGAGATCTCCTGGCGAAGCTTCTGCTTGATTCGAGCCTCAAGCCCCTCGTCCAGGCTGGCTCCACTGGCCGGCACCACAAAGAGCAGCAGACGGCCTTCGCTCCCCAGTTGACCCGTGTCCACGACTAGGCTGTCCAGAACCTCGGGGAGATCTTCCACCACCCGGTAGAACTCGCTGCTGCCCATCCGGATACCGGCCCGGTTCAGGGTGGAATCCGAACGCCCGTAGATCACGCAGCTACCCCGCCGAGTGATCTTGATCCAGTCGCCGTGACGCCACACCCCCGGAAACATGTCGAAGTAGCTCTCCCGGTAGCGCTGGTCATCTGGATCGTTCCAGAAGAAGAGGGGCATACAGGGTAGCGGCTCTGTGACCACCAGCTCCCCCACTTCCTCCACTACGGGATGCCCCTGTTCATCGTACGCCTCCACGCGGGCGCCCAGACCACGACACTGGATCTCGCCGGCGTGCACCGGCAGAGTCGGACAGGACAGCACGAACGCCGTGCACATGTCCGTCCCACCGCTCACCGAACCCAGCACCAGGTCCTCCTTGACTTTGTCATAGACCCACCCGAAGCCTTCCGGCGTAAGCGGCGCGCCCGTGGATCCCACTGCCCGCAGGCTGCTCAGATTGAGCTCCCGCCCGGGCTCAATACCGTCCCTCATGCACGCCAGGATGTACGGAGCGCTAGTACCGAAATAGGTCATCCTTGCCTCTTCGGCAAACTGCCACAGGGCCCGCATATCGGGATAGCCAGGGCTTCCGTCATACAACAAGATCGTCGTGCCCAGCAGCAGCCCGCTTATCAGGAAATTCCACATCATCCAGCCGGTGGTGGTGAACCAGAAGAATCGGTCATCGGAGGTCAGGTCAAGATGCAAAGAGAGCGCCTTCAGGTGTTCCAGAAGAATCCCGCCGTGCCCCTGAACGATGGCCTTAGGAACCCCCGTGGTGCCCGACGAGTACAGCACCCACAGCGGATGATCGAAGGGCACCGGCTCGAACGATAGCTCGCCCGTTTCGCCGAACAGCTCGCCCCACACCTTAACGTTGCCCAGACCCTCCGTCGCCGGCCGCTCGTCGAGACAGGGAACCAGTACAGTGGCCTCCAGCGTAGGGAGATGGCGCTGTATCTCCGCGACCGCAGTCAGGCGTTCGTAGGGCTTGCCATTGTAGTGGTAGCCGTCCACAGCAAACAGCACCTTCGGCTCGATCAGCTGGAAGCGATCTACCACCGCACGGATGCCGAAGTCCGGCGAGCAACTGGACCAGATCGCCCCGATGCTGGCGGCGGCTAGAAAGGCCACCAAGCTCTGAGGGATGTTGGGCATATAGGCCACCACCCGGTCGCCTCGCCCAACGCCGAGTCGTCTCAGCCCCGCCGCCACCGCCGCGACCTGCCGATACAGATCGGCATAGGTTAGCGTGCTCAGCGGCCGCGTCTCCGACTTGAACACTACCGCCGGCTGATCGTCCCGCCGCTGCAAAGCGTGCTCCGCATAGTTCAGCTCGGCACCCGCAAACCACTGCGCTCCCGGCATGCGCCGCTCGGCCAGCACCTGCGCGTAGGGCCGGTGGGCCTTCACCCCAAAGAAATCCCAGAGAGAAGCCCAGAAGCTCTCGAGGTCGGTCACCGACCACGTCCATAGGTCATCGTAGGAGCCAAAGTCCAGCCCCTTCTGCTCCTTCAGCCAGCGCAGGTACCGCGTGATATTGGCCTGCGCTTTTTGCTCCTCCGAGGGCTGCCAGAGAACAGTGCCCTCGGAGACCGGCTCAGCCGACACGTCGCGATCCATCACCACTCCTCCTTCGGGCACCCTTTGAGCGGCGCCGATTTCTCGCCCCTATTATAGCTGCCGCTGGCAATAGACCCTAGCCGTTGGCAAGACGCCTCACAGCCTCCCGGGTTCCAAGACCTCATCCACATGTGGAGGGTTGACATGCTATGGTATCTGGAGCAGCCTTGAAGCACCATATCGTCATGGAGACCCAGCTCCACGAGTACGACTAGATGGCTGCTTGACCCGCGAAGAACCAGAGGTAGTTCTGGCAGCCCCCAGGAGAAAGGAGCTAGGCAATGCTAACCGAACATCGCGGCTTTCAACCCACGGTGGATCCATCTGCATTGGTGGCACCAACCGCTGTTCTTGTGGGAAGGGTTCATGTTGGTCCAAGGTCACGAATAATGTATGGAGCCATATTGGATTCAGAAGGCTCAAGAGTCGAAGTTGGGGAATGCACAATAATCTGTGAAAACGCAGTTCTCAGGGCAACTGCATCTGGAGATGTCGAGTATCCCGTGGTGATAGGCGATCATGTTTTCATTGCACCTCACGCAACCCTTCTAGGCTGCACAGTAGAGCCCTGTTCTTATATAGCAGCTGGTGCAACTGTCCTGCAGGGGGCAACAATTCATTCCGGCGCCGCTATAGCTGTTGGAGCCCTCGTTCATGCCAAGACAGTAGTCCCATCCGAGTTCTTTGTTCCTCCAAACACCATTGCAGTCGGTGATCCCATCAAGCTCTATAGCCCAGACGAGAAAGAAGCTCTGGCCAATGCCATAGAATCTGTTGGGTTCGCCAAGATCGCATTTGGCGTCGAGGTTCAATGGGGAAAACGCATTTCGAGATATGAACAGGCTACAGAGGCCAGATCAAAGGAATTTGAAAACCATTTCGGTGACGTTGTTTTGGGATGCAACGGCGCTGCCTAACCACTCGCTACACAAGAAGGGAGTGCAGACGTGGGAAACGAAAGGAATACTCCTGCCAGCGAACCGCCTGACATGGGCTCCTACGCACAACGGCTGGCTGTATCCAATCCCCTGAGCGAGCTGATCGTTCCGTCGGCCATCCAGGCACTGCAACTCCCTCCGGGAAGCCGAGGACTGGATGCAGGATGCGGAATCGGCCTCCAGGCCTTGTCGTTGGCAGAAGCCGTAGGGCCGGCTGGGCATGTCACCGGCCTTGATTTGTCGCCCCAGTTCTTGGTTCACGCAAGGGAAACCGCAGAGAAGGCCGGCCTGTCGGAGCGAATCTCCTTCCAGCAAGGAGACGTCAGCAGGCTCCCCTTCGACGACGGCACCTTCGACTGGGTATGGAGTGCGAACTGCGTAGGGTATGCTCCTGCAGAGCCTCTGCCATTGCTGAGGGAGCTTACGCGGGTGACAAAGCCAGGCGGCAGCGTGGCCATCCTTGCCTGGTCTTCCCAACAGTTGCTTACGGGATATCCCCTGCTGGAGGCCCGGCTCAATGCGACCTCTTCCGGGATTGCCCCTTTTGTCAAGGGGAAGAAACCGGAGTCGCACTTCTTGCGCGCGCTGAGTTGGTTTCGAGAAGTGGGCTTAGAGGCACCGACGGCCCAAACCTTTGTAGGCGACGCTCATGCCCCGCCAAGCAATGATATGCGCAGCGCCTTGATAGCACTCCTTGAGATGCGCTGGCCTGGGGTGCAGTCAGAGCTGACACCGGAGGACTGGGCGGAATTTCAGCGGCTCTGTCAACCAGAGTCACCGAATTTCATTCTGGATCTTCCCGACTACTACGCCTTTTTCACCTATTCGATGTTCCGTGGCAACGTCGCCAAATGAACCCTTCGACTGGTAGCCAGACCAGCCCCCTTACAGCAGCGTCATCTCCTGGACATCGGGCGGCACAATGATCTTGGCGTCCGTCAGTGCCTGCACCTCCTCGGCCGTCCAGCCGGGCACCAGCTCTCGCAGCACCAGCCCCTCGGGCGTCACATCCAGCACGGCGATATCGGTGATGATCTGGTCCACGCATCGTGGTGCCGTGAGCGGCTGCGTACACTCCTTCACGACCTTGGCCTCGCCCTCCTTTGTGCTAAACGTGGTCAGAGCAATGACCTTCTTGGCGCAGAAAGCCAGATCCTGTCCTCCCCCCAGGCTTCCGATCTGCTTGCCCGGGATGATGTAGTTGGCCAGGTCGCCCTTCTCCGATACCTGCACCACGCCTAGGACAGTGATATCCACGTGACCGCCACGAATGATGCACAGGCTCTCGCCGTGATCCGTGATCGCCATGCCGGGTTTGCTGGATACCGGCTGCGCGCCGGCGTTGATCAGATTCTCATCGGCATCGTCGGGGTTGTCGATGATCGGCCCGAACCCGATGACCCCGTTCTCCGAGTGGAAGATGACCTCTCGCTCGGGCGGCACGAAGTTGCTGCAGTAGGTGGGTATTCCGACCCCAAGGTTGATTACCATCCCGTCCTGGAACTCTTTGGCCGCTCGGATGGCCATGGTCTGCTCGTCTAGTCTCTCACCTGCCATGATTCTGCCTCCCTCTGTTCCTTACATGGCCTCATCCCAGGGCCTGGGTTCCTTGGGCCGCACCACCACTCGCTGCACGTACACGCCCGGCGTCACGATGCACTCCGGGTCCAGCTCGCCCAGTTCCACCACCTCGTCCACTTCGGCCACAGTGACGGTAGAAGCACCGGCCATGACGGGGTTAAACGTGCGACCTGTCCCCCGATACACCAGGTTCCCGTACCTATCGGCCTTGTGAGCGCGGATGAGCGAGAAGTCGCCCTTGATGGCGTGCTCCAGAAGGTGCTTACGGCCGTTGAACTCCCGCACCTCCTTGCCCTCCTCCACAACCGTGCCCACGCCCACGGGGGTGTAGAAGGCGGCGATGCCTCCCCTGCCCGCTCGCATCCTCTCGCACAGCGTCCCCTGGCCCATAAGCTCCAGCTCGACCTGACCCTGCAGCACCCCTTGCTCGAAGGGAGTGAGAACGCGGGCTGGAGCCGCAGGGAAGCACAGGATGCCCTTCTTCACCTGCCCCCGCTGGACCAGCAGGCCGGGGTCGTACCAGTCTTCGGCGATCTCCAGGATGACCGCCATCCGCTCGCGCAAGATCGCCAGCAGGTTCACCCCCCAACCGCCGGTGTTGCCGACGATGGTCAGGTCCTTGACCTCTTTTCGGGCCACGGCGGCGATCAAGTAGCTGGGACACTCCGCCGGCCCGCCGAAGCCACCGATCATAACAGTGGCCCCGTCGACCATATCGGCCACGGCCTCATCGAAGCTCTCCAAGATCTTGTTTATCATCGGCCTTGACCTCCCTGATTGTGGTAACTACAGCATCATAGCATCATCGAAAGCCCTCCGCCTGTCAAGCAAAACCGTAATGAACTCCATCGGATTGGTTACAGCCTCTGCCCTTGCCAAGCCTCCCGCCTCGGAGTAGCATGGGCCTGCTCCAATTGGCCACCGTGCTCACAACAAGGGGCCGAGGATCGTGCATGGGATGGATCGACTTCGTCCTCGACCGAGGCGAATGCCTCGCCGTCCAAACGCTCCCGCTGAATCGGGCCACCAACGGCCACCAGCAGCCCCTAGCGCAAAGCTATTCTGGTAGGCTAAGATAGCATCCCTCGCTGAAAGGGAGGGTAAGCGTGGCAATCGAAGAAAGGAGGCCAAGGAGCCCATGCGGAAGCTAGCCAAATTCTCGCTGATTTTCCTATCCCTGGCAGCGCTGTTGCTGGTGCTGGCAGTGGCCTGCGAGGATGAGGAAGAAGAGGAGGTAACCCCCACCGGCTCACCTGCCGCTACCGTGACCGAATCTCCTACCCCCACGGGCGTGAGCACCGGCATCACCGACGAGAAGATAATCCTGGGCAGCCACTTCGCCCAGAGCGGCACCTACGGAGCAGCGTTCGCTCCCGTCCTCGCCGGCCTCGAGGCCTACTTCAGGTACGTCAACGCCGAGGAAGGTGGCGTCTGCGGCCGCGAGATCGATTTCAGGGCGGAGGATGATCAGTACGACCCGGCCAGAGCCGTTGAGGCCGTCCGCAAGCTGGTGGAGGAGGACGAGGTGTTCGCCATCGTTGCCGGCCTGGGGACGGCCGCCCACTCAGCGGTCTGGGAGGACCTCAACGAGAAGGGGATTCCCGACCTGTGGATCATGACCGGCGCCCACAAGTGGGCTGCGGATGTCGAGGCGCACCCCTGGTCGGTTGCCATCCTGCCGGACTACTTCGTGGCGGGCAGCATCACCGGCAAGTACATCTCGGAGAACCTGCCCGGAAAGAACGTGGGCGTCCTCTACCAGAACGATGACTTCGGCCAGGACCACGTGGACGGCCTGAAGCACGGCCTCGACCCCACCAAGAACGAGGTGGTGTCTGAGCAGAGCTATGAATCCACCGCCGTCGACATCCGCTCTCAGGTCAATAACCTCAAGAATGCTGGGGCAGAGGTTGTGTTAGGCGCCTGCATCCCAGGCCACTGTGCTCAGCTCGTCAAGACGAAACAGCAGCTGGACTGGGATGTCCAAGTCTTCATGAGCTACGTCAATTCTGACGCTGCCATGTTCGCGTATGCTCCCCCGACCGCCATGGAAGGAGTCATCACCCTCCAGGCCAACAAGATGTACGACTGGACTGATGACCCAGCGGTAGCGGAGCACCACCGGATCATGAGCGAGTACGGTGACTTGCCCCCTGGCAACTACACCATCGTCGGCCAAGTCGCGGGCGAACTGACGATCGACGCCCTGAGCAGGACCTGCGACAACCTAACGCGACAGGGCCTGTTGGACGCCGTCCACGACTTTGAGAACTACCAGAGCGAGCTCAGCCTGCCGGGCGTTACCCTCGATCTTAGCCCGACAGACCACTTGGGCTTCGAAGCCATGAGGATGCTGCAGGCCACGCTGGTGGACGGCAAGGGCAAGTGGGAGTACTTCGGCGACGTAATCTCGTTCGAGCAGGAGGAGTAAAGGACAACCCTCGGACGCCTAGGGACGCCGCAGCCGCCAACCGTGGGAGGAATAGACACGTATTGACCAAAGCCAAAGAGGAGCACTACCGAAAGCTAGAGCGAATGTACGCTTCCGCACCGGTGAACAAGTACTACGCTCCGACGATGCGAGTGAGCGAGGGGCGTGCAGAGGTGACTATCCCGATACGTCCGGACTTCTTTCACGCAGGTGGTGCCGTCCATGGCTTGGTGTATTTTAAGGCGCTCGATGATGCCGCCTTTTTCGCGGCCAGCTCACTGGTTGACCACGCTTTTGTGCTAACCGTCTCGTTTAACCTATACATGACTCGCCCCATCTCGGAAGGCGAAATGAAAGCGACTGGCCGAGTGACCCACCGTTCCCGACGTTTGTTCATAGCGGAGTCTGTGCTGGTTGACTCGGATGGTCGGGAAATCGCCAGAGGAAGCGGCACCTTTATGCCAAGCAACATCCCGCTTTCGCCCGAGGTTGGCTATCAGTAGCCCTAGCGCGGCCTAGTCGCCGTCTGACAACGCCCTACAGCCGACCGCGCCGAGCTTAGCTCGGCGCGGTCATTGTTATCAGTGCATCCGCGTCGTTGCGCGGAAGCGCGCGCTCAGTCAGCCCTTTCTGCTGCGCTCTCGCTCGATGAGCTCGCGCCGTAGGATCTTGCCGGCGGCCGACTTGGGGATCTCCGACAGGTACTCCACCTCGCGAATCTTCTTGTAGGGCGCCACCTTCTCCGCCACGAAGGCCATCAGCTCTTCGGGGCTGGCCTCGGACCCCTCCTTCAGCACCACCAGCGCCTTGGGGATCTCGCCGCCCTCCAGCTGGCGCTTAGGGATGACGGCGGCGTCCAGGACGGCCGGGTGTTCGTACAGCAGGGCCTCCAGCTCCGCCGGCGCCACCTGGTAGCCCTTGTACTTGATCATCTCCTTCTTCCGGTCGAGGATGTACAGGTAGCCGTCCTCGTCCTGCCAGCCGATGTCGCCGGTGAGTAGCCAGCCGTCCTCGCTGAGGCACTCCCTGGTCTCCTCCGGACGCTTCCAGTAGCCCTTCATCACCTGCGGGCCCTTCACCGCCACCTCGCCAACCTCGCCCGCGGGCAGCTCCTCGCCGGTGTCCAGGCTCACGATCTTCTCGAAAGTGTCGGCCATCGGCAGGCCTACCGACTCCAGCTTGATCCGATCCAGGGGATGGGTGTTGGTGCTGGGGCTGGTCTCAGTCAGTCCGTAGCCCTGCAACACCAGACAGCCGTAGATCGATTTCACCCGCTCCGCCACCTCCGGAGGCAGCGCCGCCGCTCCAGAGTGGACCAGTCGCAAGGCAGACGTGTCGAAGCGCGACGGGTTCGGCACGTTGGCCATAGCCAGCACCGCCGGCGGCGCCAGATAGAGGTTCGTCATACCGTACTTGCCCACCAGCTCCAGCATCTGCTCCACATCGAACCGCATCATGACCACGCCGGTGATGCCCAGGGCAACCCCTATGCTCAAGAGCACAGTCATCCCGTAGATGTGGAAAAACGGCAGCACGCACAGGCTCACGGCATCCGATGTTAGCTGCCCCGTCGCCAGCCCCTGCTTGACGTTGGAGGTGATATTGTGGTGGGTCAGCATCACGCCCTTGGGAAGGCCCGTCGTGCCGCTGGAGTAGGGCAATACAGCGATGTCCTCGCGAGCGTTGATGTCCACCGCACGGTACTCTTCCGAGACATCCCCCAGCAGGTTCGGCAGCCCCTCGATGGGCCAGACGTGGCGCAATCGGGGGAGATTCTTGCGGGCCACCTCCACCGGGGCAGCCATCGGGCCGAAGGCGAACAGCGCGACGGCCTCGGCGTCGTCCAGTTGGTGCTCGATCTCCCGCTCCCGGTAGAGCGGGTTGAGCGTCGTGACCGTGGCGCCAGCCAGGAGGATACCGTAGAACACCGATGCGTAGTCTACGTAGTTGGGCGAGAAGATGCCCACCTTGTCGCCCTTCTCGATGCCGTGGTCCTGCAGCAAGCGCGACACCTTGCAGGCGTGGCTCCACAGCTCGCGGTAGGTGCGCGTCGTCCCGTCTGCGCCGATCAGGGCCGGCTTGTCGCCAAAGGCCTCCGCCGACCGATGCAGCAGCTCCGGCAGGGCAAACTCCTCGTAGGGGGCCTGACTGGGCCAGTGTCCCGAGACAACCATAGCGCGCCCTCCTCTAGACTCGCTTAAGCAGACGTTGGCGACCCTGCAGGGTCAGACCCTCCGCCTTTATGTCCACAGTCCGATGACCATCGCGCCCTATTCTACCCGCACGAGCCAACGCCTGACAAGATGGCCCGGCTGGCCCGCTGTTGGCCGCGCAGCGTATGGTTCGTCGCTTACAGGGCGACCTGGATGTCCTCCGCCCGGGTCGTCCACCTCCTTGCTGGCCCTCTAGCACCTTGACGCCTCCGCGACTTTCTGGGAGATTATTTGGGATATGGCCCTTGCTGACGAGTTCACCCGAGAGCGGCCCATGCTGCGGGGCGTGTCCCATGTTGGCGCAACCATTGCCGCGATGCTTGGGGCACCCTTGCTTTTGTTGGTTGCGGACTCGCCACGGGCGTACGTCGGTGGGGCGATCTTCGCGACGAGCCTGATTCTTCTATACGGCACCAGTGCGGCCTATCACCACATTGCCTGGACGCCTCTCTTCCGAGCGATCATCAGCCGGCTGGACCATTCGATGGTTCTGGTGCTGATCGCCGGCACCTACACGCCGCTTTGCCTCGTTGTGCTGAGCAACGCGTGGGGGATCACCATGCTGTCCGTGGTTTGGGGAGTGGCAGGCGCCGGCATCATCACGAACCTGGCCCGGCCGGCGACACCGAGATGGCTCCGGGTGACCTTCTACGTCATCCTCGGCTGGCTCGCCCTGGCGTCGGCGGGGGAACTGGCTGCGCGGCTTTCGGCCAGCCCGTTAGCGCTTCTCGTGCTGGGCGGGGTACTGTACACCGTGAGTGGAATCGTCTACGCGGTTAGGAAGCCGGACCCGTGGCCGCGAGTGTTCGGACACCTTGAGGTCTTCCATCTGCTGGTTATCGCTGGAAGCGCCCTGCACTACTCATTGGTCGCGATCTACGTGCTGCCGAGCTAGAGGCTCCTACCGCTCCTCCCAATATCTCCTCCTATGACGGCAGCAGCCCTCGCCCTCACCGCTGGCGCCTGGTACGCAAGGAGCCGTTGGCTGATCTAGCCCGCCACACGTAGCACCCCTCCCCACCCTAGCCAGCGCCTGACCACCACCCTGCCCTTGACATATAAGCCACCCCCAGATATGATGATGGCGTCCTACACGCGTTCGTAGCGTACCCTCGCGATGCGTCGGCCTGGGAAACGGTGGTAAGGCATGAGAAAGCTGCCGCTTGGCTTGCTTGTCCTGGCCATCCTTGCCGTCGCCTCGCTCGCGAGACCAGCCGCAGAAGCCACCCCTGGCGCTACCATCATCGTAGACACCACCGACGACGAACTCAACGCCGATGGCGATTGCTCTCTGCGGGAAGCGATCCAGGCAGCCAACGCTGATGCCGCCGTTGACGCCTGCACCGCTGGCAGCGGCGCCGACACGATAGTCCTGCCGGCCGGCACCTACACACTGACCATTGATGGAAGGGAAGAGGATGCCGCTGCTACGGGCGACCTAGACATCAGCGATGACCTGACCCTCACCGGCGCTGGCCAGGCAATCACCGTTATTGACGGCGGCGCCCTCGACCGGATCTTTCACCTGATCGGCTCCGTCACCGTAGAGATCGCCGACGTGACGATCCAGAACGGAATTGCTTCAGGTGCCCCCGGCGGTGCTATCCGCAACAGCGCCACGCTCACCCTCATCAACGTTACCGTAAGCGGCAACACGGCTCCCGCGTCTCCTGGCGGTGACGGCGGCGGCATCGCCAACACCGGCACGCTGACGCTCAACAGCACCACTGTCAGCGACAACACGGCGCGCTTTGACGGCGGTGGCATCCTAAATGATGGCGGCACGCTGACGATCAACAGCAGCACTGTTAGCGACAACACAGCAGGGATGTTCGGCGGCGGCATCGATAACTACGTGGCTGACCTGCAGATGAGTAACAGCACCGTCAGCGGAAATGCGGCCACCGGCGACATCACGTGGGGTGGAGGCATCTGCAACATCGGTGGCAACGCCACGCTCACCAACGTCACCATCAGCGGCAATTCAGCCACTAGCCCGTACGACGACTACAGCGACGGTGGCGGCAT
The DNA here is from genome assembly GCA_020356025.1 of Dehalococcoidia bacterium. GTDB lineage: Bacteria > Chloroflexota > Dehalococcoidia > SM23-28-2 > SM23-28-2 > SM23-28-2. Next base: position 1,885,968 of record CP070630.1, read on the forward strand.
TTTCAGTATGCCCGAAATAATCATCTTCATCGACCCACCCGGCAGTCAGATCATCCCTGCCACGCTGACGCTCACCAATGGCACCCTGCGAGACAACTCAGCCAGCGAAAGCGGGGACAGTATAGCCAACGACTCCTACAGCACCGTGAGGCTCAAGAACACCATCGTCGAAGGCGGCGCCACTAGCGTAAACTGCACCGGCAACATTTACTCCGACGGCCACAACCTAGACAGCGGCAACACCTGCGGGTTCCATCGTTCCAGCGACCTCAACGACACCGACCCCATCCTCGGCCCGCTACAGGACAACGGCGGTCCTACTCAGACCCACGCCCTGCTTGCCGACAGCCCCGCCATCGACGCTGGCGATAACACTGACTGCCCTACCACCGATCAGCGTGGTATTCCCCGACCGGTAGATGGGGACGACGATGGCAGTGCTACCTGCGATATCGGAGCGTTCGAGTATTGCGGGGATACCGACACGGACGGTGATGGCATCGGCGACATCTGCGACCCCGACGACGACAACGACACCATCCTCGACGCCAACGACAACTGCCCGACGGTGCCCAACCTCGGCCAGGAGGACTTCGAGCCGGACGGCATCGGCGACGCCTGTGACCACAGCGACGGAGACGACTTCGTCGATGCGGTCGAGTTGTACCTGGGTACCGACCCCCAGGACGACTGCACCGACGAAATAGGCGTGCATGACGCCTGGCCCCTGGACATCAGCATAGACATGTCTGTCACCGTGGTGGGGGACGTTCTCGCCTATGCGGGCAACATCGGATTGCCGGTGGGCGGCGACCCGATCCTCCAGCGGCTGAACATCAACGTCGACAGCAACATCACCGTGGTGGGCGATGTCCTCCCGTTTAGCGGGAACGTAGGAGCGACCTGCACGTAGGCGACAGCGGCGGTGGCCGCCCTCACCGCCGCCTGGTACGCAAGAAGGCGCTGGCCGACGTAAACCCTCGCCCAAGCACCAGACTTGACTCCTCAGATAGCGTGAGCTAGCATATTCGTGGCATGAGATAGGCGCTTGAGGAGGGTTCGTTGTGGATAGGAAGCAAGCAAAGCAGCTTCTGGCGGAGGTGCTCGGGATCATCGAGGAACTGGACATTCCGGAGGATCTTCGGCCCACAGCGCTGCAACTCCTCTGGGCCGATCTCAGCCCAGCACGCGCTGCTGTGCCGAGCACAAGCCCAGCACCCGCTGCTCTGCCCAGCACAAGCCCAGAAGAAGCCGCGTCTTCTGACGCTCTCAAGGCCCTCGGCACGCGCCTCGGCATCAGTGACCTCGGCCGCCTGGCCGATTTGTACGCGACCACCGAGGATGGGATGTTGGAGGTCAGCGTGCCCACCACCAAGCTTCCAGCGGAGAAGGCAGCCTCAACCACACAATTGGCGCTTCTCACGTGTGCCGGCCGCCAAGCCGCTGGCGAATCCGTCACCCTGTCTGCTACCCTAAGAGCCGTCTGCGAACAGTATGGCAAGCTCAACCCCCCCAACTTCGCTAGGACCTTGAAGGACGCCGACCAGCTCTGGATCATTGGCGGCCCGCGCCTACAGAAGACCTACAAGCTCCGCAACCCGGGCTGGGAAGAGGCGAAGAAACTTGTGAAGCAGCTTGCCGACATCTCCTAGCCGTGTCTGATGCCTTAGCGCTCCAAATCCAGCAACTGGGAACCTATGTGGACCAGACACTGGTTCTCACACACGTGGCCGAGCTACAGAGTCCAGACCGGTCAGCCCCCCCAGCTGGTATAAGGGGGATGTTCATACAGCTGCGATTACCACCCCCCTCGAACATATCCCGGAATCTGGCAATCCTCGCCGACCAAGGCTTCGTTATGCAGCCGGGACATGGCCAGTGGGCCACCACCCCAACGGGAAAGGAACGCCTCCGCATCCTCATGGCAGGCGTCGACGATGAGCAACTCCAGCGCCTCGTCGACCAGACCGAGGAGGCCGAGTTCAGCAACACCCGACACCACCTGCTTCCTCCCCAACTGGCTCCAGCAGCTTTCCAGGTCGGAATCGGGCGGTTCCTAGAGGGCCACCCGTTCGATCGGAACGTTCTGTGCATGTCGAGATTTCCGCGCACCCGGGGCGACCCCATTCATGACGCTATCGCCGTGTCCCGCAGCACTTGCGCCGAGGCCGGGTTCGAGATGCATCTCGCCTCAGACCGCGTGGTCGAAGACTTGCTCTTTGGAAACGTCGCCGCCGCTATGTGGGCGAGCCGCTTCGGTATTGCCGTCTTCGAGGATCGAGTGGGTGAGGGGCTCAACTACAACGTGATTCTGGAAGTGGGAGCAATGCTCGCGACCGGTCGCCGTTGCCTTCTGCTCAAAGACGTAACCATCGGCACGCTTCCCACAGACCTAGTGGGACACATCTACCAATCCATTGATCTCGATGATCCGGCAACCATAGCCACCGCCGTCGCTCGCTGGATTACGCAAGACCTCGGGCTCGGCGGCTAGCCTCGCCGCTTCTACCCAGACGTACAGCCTTACTGACGCCGGCACCCACACCACCCGCGTGCTATACTCCCGCTGCTCCCGCCACCACCACCGCCAACCAGACCGGCGGCGCCACGCTCTCCGTGCTCCATCCGCCGCGCGATTTCTTGGATGCCACCGCCGACGAGGACGACAACTCGCTGGTGCTGAAGGCCAGCCTGGGAGATGCCGCCTTTCTCCTGACGGCGGACATCGGCGCAGACGGCGAGGCGTACCTGCTGGACAGCGATACAGACCTGCGCGCCCCCGTGCTGAAAGTAGCCCACCACGGCTCCCGCGCCTCCACCTCCACCGCCTTCCTGGCCGCCGTCGAGCCCCTCACGGCCGTCATCTCGCTGGGCGAGGACAACCGCTACGGCCACCCTTCGCCCCAGACGCTCGACCGGCTGGGCACCCACCCCGTCTTCCGCACCGACCTCCACGGCGACGTGCAGATCACCACCAACGGCCACAAGCTCTGGATCAAGACGCAGCGGGGCAGAGGGTAACCCGCTGGCGGCGAAAACTTCTTCCCTCGCCAGCTCTCGCGGCTACGCGCACTCCGTGATGGCCTTCGATCTAATCAGATTACCCTGATAAGTATTGCCCCCTATTGACAATGTCCTGCAAGGGGTGTATACCCTGCTTGCGGCTGTCTTATGTCGGCAACCACGAATGTTGAGAGTCGATGAAAGGAGGACAAGCATGGCACTCTACATCACGAACACAGTCAGGATCAAACCAGGGCATGTCCAGGACTTCTTCGCGTGGACGCCGAAGGTGATCCCCATCTACGAGAAGTATGGCGTGAAGTTCCATGGAGCGTTTCAGGCTGTGGGCGGCGAGGGGAACGTCGCCGTTTACCTGGTGTCGGTCCGAGACTTTGCGGCCTGGGGAGACGTCAACCAAAAGCTACAAGCGGATGCGGACTTTCAGGCGGCGCAGCGCGAGGGGGGCAATCACATCGACGGGAACGTCATCCAAGCTCTCACGCCGTTGCCTGGCTCAGGGATGGAGTAAGGACGTCTGACGAGCGGAATCGGCAACGGGCCAGCAAACGTGGCCAAGGAGGAAGGAGAAAGCCGATGGCTACATATGTGTCGCTGGTTCGCTTCACTGACCAGGGCATCCGCGGCGTCAAGGACGCGCCCGAGCGCATCGCCGCCGTTGAAAAGTTGCTGGGCCAGGTCGGTGCCAGAATGAGTGAGATCTACCTGACCATGGGCCGCTATGACTATGTGGTGATCATGGAGGCTCCCGACGACGAGACGGTGACCAAAGCGGCGTTGGCGGTGAGCTCGCTGGGCAACGTTCGCACCGAGACCCTGCGGGCCTACACGAGGCCGGAGATCGGGAAGATCATCAGCGGCCTGCCGTAGGCCTATCCTTCCTGACGACGGTGAAGCCCCTGACGGCCGTCATCTCGCTGGGCGAGGACAACCGCTACGGCCACCCTTCGCCTCAGACGCTCGACAGGCTGGGCAGGCGCCCCGTCTTCCGCACCGGCCTCCACGGCGACGTGCAGATCACCACCAACGGCCACAAGCTCTGGATCAAAACGCAGAGAACTGGGCACTAGTCACCTCACTCCCCACATAAACCAGTAGCGGGCGCGCCATCGGCTACGCCCGCTACCCACGTCGGTCGTTCCCTCAGACGCTCTCTATCACTCTACCAGCCGCACGAAGCGGATCAAGCTATCGGGCTCTAGAGCCCCAATCAGGCTGCCCACATCGGCCTGAGCATCCATGAACCAGCCGGTGACCTCGCAGTCGTTGCCCGTGCAGCTACCCAGCTCCTCGAGGAAGAACATTGCGAACTTCAGTATAGTCACCTCGCAACGGCCGTGGCACAGCTCTTCGATGACCGGAACGACGACCACCCTATTGCTATCGTGGGCTCCACCTGGCCCAAACGGATTGCAGCGCGTTTTCAGCCGATACGTGTCACCGTCCTCCTGAAAGACCTCCTCAAATTCGTCGCACGCCGAGCTGGTCTCGTCGATACGCCAGTTCACGCCCGTGCGGGTGGGGCCAGTCATATTGCCGGGCTCCGTCTCCGTAGTAGGATCAGTACAGGTGGGCTGGCTTTCAGAACAGAGGGCGGTCTCAGAGCCGTACTTGATTGTCTCACGGTAGATGCTGGCACCGTCACCGTCGATGGCCAGGGCGCCGAAGTTGCCATGGTCGACATCGGTAGCGTCGTACTTGAGAACCGTCGGCTCATCAAGCTCGATGGCATCCTCCAGAACGCCAAAAGGCACTAGCCCCCCCATCCCAGCGGGCGAGCCCACGCGCGCGGTGGCATCGGCGCTCATCGTGTCGCTGCTAAAGCCCAGCACGCGGGCAAACATAAATGGGACGTCTCGGCTCACCTCGACGGTAATGGTGTCATCGGCGATGTAGGTAGTGCTTATCTCGATGGACTCAAGCTCACCGGCATCGATTCCGTTGTTCGCCGCCCACTCCTCCGCCTTCTGCACGGCGTCGGTCGGCGACTCGGGCAGTTCCTGCGCTCCGGCCAGGGCAGCGGCATCAGCCGACTTCTGAAGCTCCCTCCTCTCGTGCAGGAATACCCCCACATCGATAGCTATGGCCGCAAACGCCATGATCACCACCATCGCCAGCGCCGCCACCACGAGGCCCTGTCCCCGCTCCTCAACAACTTTCCCCACTACCAATCTCCCCAACATAGCACCTACCTCCGCTCGATGCGACTCCTCTTTCAGCCTTCTCCCTCTATGCGCTTAGACGCTTAACATAAGCATTCGCTACATGTAGCTCCTTATGCGATAGGCATCCGAAAAAGGACGTTGTTACATTTGCGTCTACCCGCGAATGGTAGGCAAGAACCGCGTATCCTCAATGTTAGGCTAGCACTCTAGTCCTGATCTGCTACATGACAAAGGAGTAAAAAGCGGTAGAAACCTGGTTAAAGAAGGCTGCTCCATTCCAGTTGCAGCCGTCGAGTTGCCCACCCCGTGCTATACTCCTCCTGCCGTCATCGCCCTGGATGGCCTCGCTTCCCTGCCGGTGCTATACTGACAGCGCCATGACGTCCCTGCGCCCCGACGGCCGCCAGCCCGACCAGATGCGCCAACTGCGCATCACCCCCAGCTACCTCGCCCACGCCGAGGGCTCGACCCTCATCGAACTGGGCCAGACCATCCTCCTCTGCGCCGTCAGCATCGAGGACAGGCTGCCGCCCTTCCTCCGCGGCTCGGGCTCCGGTTGGGTCACCGCCGAGTACGGCATGCTCCCTCGCTCCACCGACACCCGCAGCCCCCGCGAGGCCACCCTTGGCCGCGTCGGAGCCCGCACCCACGAGATCCAGCGCCTCATCGGCCGCTCCCTGCGCGCCGTCACCAAGCTCGACCTCCTGGGCGAGCGGACCCTCACCGTCGACTGCGACGTCATTCAGGCCGACGGCGGCACCCGCACAGCCGCCATCACCGGCGCCTACATTGCCCTCCGCCAGGCCTGCGAGCTGCTGGTCCAGCGCGACGACATCGCCTCCATGCCCCTGCGCTGCCCCGTAGCCGCAACCAGCGCCGGCGTGGTGGATGGCGTGCCCGTGCTCGACCTCTGCTACGATGAGGACGCCCGCGCCGAGGTCGACTTCAACGTGGTGATGACCGCCGACGGCGAGCTGGTGGAGGTTCAGGGCACCGGTGAGAGCCATCCCTTCAGTCGCCAGGCCATGAACGAGCTGCTGGACCTGGCGGACACAGGCATCCGCCGCCTGTTCGAGGCCCAGAAGAGCGCCCTGGCCGGCATCGGTATCGCCGAGCCGTAAATCGCTGCCATCAGTCCTTCCTTGCCTTGTATCCCCCAGCAATTGACATTTCTCCTCGGCGGCATATACTGGCTCTGCCCGGCGCGCTCAGACGCGCCGGAAGGAGACGTGCCAGAATGGCTCTAGGCAAGGAGGAAGCCTGGCGGCGGTTCGCCACCGAAGTCGGCGGGGAGTTCGTAAAGGGCGACAGAGGGTTACGTCGGCTGTTCGGCGGAAAGCCCGACAGAGTATTGGTGCAGGCCAACCAATGGCCCATCACGCTCGATACCTACGAGGCTGGCGACCAGTACACCAGCACAACCTACACTCGCATGATGGCCCCCTATGTGCACAACGATGGGTTTCGCTTCGCGCTGTACAGGAAGACCATGCTCAGTGGTTTAGGCAAGTTCTTGGGGATGCAGGACATTGAAGTTGGCTACCCCGACTTCGACCCCGACTTCATGATCAAGGCCAACGACGAATTCAAAGTGCGCGAACTGTTGGCGGACTCGCGGATTCGCCAATTGATTCAGTCGCAGCCCTCTATCCACCTCCAGGTCAAACATGGCGAGGGCTGGTTCCGCCGCGGCCTGCCCCAGAACGTTCACCAACTGTACTTCGAAGAGGCAAGCCTGATCACAGATGCTGCACGGTTGAAATCCCTCTGCGAGCTCTTCGGGGAGACCCTGAATCGACTCTACCAGATCGGCTCAGCTTCGAAGGAAGACCCAGGCGTAGAGCCCTAACCGACGACGGGGACTCCGACCCCTAGCCGTACTCTCCCAGGAACGTGCCCCCCAAAATGTGCACGTGGCCGTGCTGCTGGCTCTGCATCGCGTCGACGCCAAAGTTAGAGAGCAGGCGGAAGCCGCCCGGACAATGCTCCTGCCCCATGCGCACGGCGATCTCCCCCACCCGACCCATGTTCCGCCACAGTTCCTCCTGAGTGACGTGGCGCTTGGGGACGACCAGTAGCATCACCGGCACCCAGCGCAACAGATTGCGAAACACCATCACCTCGTCGTCCTCGTAGAGGACCTCCGCCTCCCCCTCGTGGGAAACGATTTGGCAGAAAGTACACCGATAACGCACGCTGGGCCCCCTGATCGAAGCGTCTCTTGCTGCTTGCGCCTGCCCGTCGGCATGAGCCCCAGGGCTGATCCGCCTCAGGCCGAGGCAGGGTCATTCTAGCGGCCCAGGACTCGCACGATCAACGGCCGCGATCCTTTACGCAGGGCCAGCGATTAGGCTATCATCCGCTCAGGAGTTCCCTTGGCAGAGATACGCCCATTCCGCGGCCTTCGTTATCACCCTGGCCAGGTCGGTGACCTGGCCAAGGTGATCGCGCCCCCCTTCGACGCCATCTCCCCTGCTGAACAGCGAGCCCTCCACGCCAGGAGCCCTCACAACGTCGTCCGCCTTGAGTACGGCGAAGCCCATGCCGACGACTCCGAGCACAGCAATCGCTACACGCGCGCCGCGGCTACCCTGGCTCAGTGGTTAGACTCCGGCGTCCTCGTGCAGGATGACAGACCGGCATTCTACGTCTACGACCAGGAGTTCGAGCACGCCGGAGCGCGCTATCGCCGTCGCGCCCTGCTCACGCGAGTGGGCCTGGCGGACTGGGCCAAGGGAGCCGTCCGTCCCCACGAGCGCACCATGGCTCACCCCAAGGAAGACCGCCTCCGCCTCCTGAGGGCTTGTCGCGCCAACACCAGCCCCCTCTTTGCCCTCTACCGCGATCCCCAGGGCGCCGTCAGCAACGCCTTGCAGGATGCCATGAGTGGCCGTAGCCCCGCAGCCATCGCCGAGGCCGCCAAGGAAAGGCACACCCTCTGGCCGCTCAGCGAAGAGAAAGTGCAGCGATGGCTACAGCAGCAGTTTGCGCCCACCACCCTCTACATCGCCGACGGCCACCACCGCTACGAGACGGCCCTGGCTTATCGCGACGAACGGCAGACGGCAGCCGCCTCCTGGACGGGCCACGAGGCCGAGAACTTCGTCCTCGCCGGCCTCACCGCCGCCGAGGATCCGGGCCTGCTGATCCTGCCCATCCACCGCCTGGTGCAGTTGCCTCAGGTTGACGACGGCGTATTGGAGCGTTTACGGCAGCACGTTACAGTGGAGGAGGTAGCGCCCGCGCAGACCCATGGCGAATACGCGCCAGATCGACTCCTGGAGCTGGTGGCTGAGCGTGGCAGGTCGGCGAGCGCCTTCGGCCTCTGCTGGCCGGGGGAGCGGTTCTTCCTGCTAACCACGGACGACCCCGATGGGCTGGTTGCCCGCTTCTGCCCCGAATGTCCCACTCAGTGGCGCACCCTGGATGTCGCCGTGCTTGAGTTCGCTCTCCTGAAGACGATCATCGGAGTAGACCCCAAGCGTATCGAAGAAGGAGGCGCCGTAGCCATAACGCCGGACGCCCATGAAGCCTGCCAGGGGGTGCAGACGGGCCGCTACTCCGCGGCCTTCCTCCTCAATCCTGTGCCCGTCGACAGAGTGCTGACCATCGCCGACGGTGGCCAGCGCATGCCTCCCAAGACGACCTTCTTCCACCCCAAGCTGGCCACTGGCCTGGCCATCAACCGCCTGGACGACTAGCTACAGCCGCACCAGCCGCGCCGAGAAGATACCAGAGATCTCCTTGACCTTCTTAAGTTGCTCGCCCGTCAGCGCCTCGTCCAGCGCGAGCACCATGAGCGCCAAGCCGCGCCGCTCGTGGCGGCCCACGTTCATGAAGCTAACGTTCACATTGAAGTCGCCCAGTATCGTACCTACGGCGCCGATCATTCCCGGCCGGTCCTCGTTCTCGCAGACCAGCAGATAGCCCTCGCTCGGCGGGATGTCCACCCAGTAGCCGTTCACCAGCACGACGTGGGCGCCGTCGTGCGCCAGGGTAGTCGACACCGTTGTCTCGCCGTCGCTCGTAGTGAGCCGCACGCCCACCAGGTTGCTGTACATCTCATGTGAGGTGTGCTTGTGCTCGTCGATGTTCAGCCCTCGCCTCTGGGCGATCAAGTCCGCGTTGACGATATTGACCGGTTCCTCGCTGATGGATGACAGCAGTCCCCGGATAACCGCCACCTTCAGAAGCGTCACGTCGTGCTGGCTGATCTCGCCCGCGTACTCTATCTGAACATCCTTCAGTTGCCCCTCGTGCAACTGCTGGGCAAGCAGCCCCGTTTTCAGTGCCACGTCAACATACGGCGCCAGAAACGAGAGGGTCTCCGGTGGAATGAGGGGAGCATTGACAGCATAACGCACCGGCTCGCCCTTCAGGTGGGCGATGATCTCCTTTGCCACGTCCACAGCCACCCGCTCCTGGGCCTCGGCGGTGGATGCCCCCAGATGAGGAGTCACCACAATGCGATCGCTCTCCGTCAGCTTGTTGCCCACCGCTGGCTCTTTGCTGAAAACATCGACGGCGGCGCCAGCGATCCGGCCCTCCTCAACCGCCTGATAAAGGGCCTCTTCATCGATGATCCCGCCGCGGGCTGTGTTAATGATGCGCGCGCTCGGCTTCATCATGGCCAACTGTTCGGCACCGATGAGGCCCCGCGTCCCCTCGCTGAGGGTTGTGTGGACGCCAATGAAGTCCGATTCCCGAAGAAGATCCTCCAGCGGAACCATCTTCACTCCCAGAACGCGCGCTCGTTCTTCCGGCAGGAAGGGGTCATAGCCCACGACCTCCATCTCCAGCCCCCGCGCTCGCCGCGCTACCTCCGAGCCCACCTGACCGAGACCAATGATCCCCAGCGTCTTGCCCCGCAGTTCTACCCCCATGAAGCGCTTGCGATCCCACTTGCCGCCCCTGAGAGTAGCATTGGCCTGAGGGATGTTCCGCGCCAGGGCCAGCATCAAGGCGATCGTATGCTCGACGGCCGAGATGATGTTGCCGGTGGGAGCGTTGACCACCAGGACGCCCCGCGTCGTGGCGGCATCCACGTCGATGTTGTCCACGCCGATCCCGGCCCGCCCGATGATCTGAAGCTTCTTGGCCGCTGCGATAGCCTCTGCCGGTATCTTCGTCTCGCTGCGAACGACCACGCCGTCGTACTCGCCGATGGCAGAGATCAGCTCCTCGGGCGACATGCCCAGGCGCACGTCTACCTCAGCGCCGGACTCCTCCAGCGCCTTGACACCGTCCTCGGCTATCGGGTCACAGACCAGAACCCTGGCAGCCACTAAGCGTCTATCCTCACGAGCCACGGGCTGGGACGGCGAATCCCACCCGTGGCAGGGCCTTCGCCAACACGTCGAGAGCCGACCGTACGTCCTCTTCCGTCACGAACCCCAGGTGGCCGATGCGGAAGATCTTGCCGGCCAGCTTGGCCTGCCCGCCGGCGATTACCAGGTCGTACTCGTCCTCGCAGAGCCTCTGAAGGGCCTTCCCATCCACGCCCTCGGGCACCTTGACGGCCGATATCGTGTCGGAGGCAAAGCGCTCGTCGGCGAACAGCTCCAGCCCCAGCGCCTTCACGCCGTCCCGCACGACCTGCGCTATGCGCCGATGCCGCGCGAAGATGTTCTCCAGGCCCTCCTTCGCCATCATGTCCAGAGCCAACTCGAGCCCGTAGAACACGGAGACGGCTGGCGTCCACGGCGTCTGGCCGCGCTCAAGGTAGTCCTTGGCCATACCAACATCGAAGTAGAAGCGAGGCATCTTCGCCTTGGCGTACGCCTCCCAGGCACGAGGGCTCACCGAGACCATGCCCAGAGCAGGCGGCACCATCCAGCCCTTCTGAGAGCCGGTGACGACGAAGTCCAATCCCCAATCGTCCGTTCGGACGGGAATCGCGCTCAGGCTGCTCACGGCATCCACCAGCAGCAGCTTGTCGAACTCCCGCACCACCCGCGCGATCTCCTCCAGCGGGTTGGTGACACCGGTTGCTGTCTCGTTGTGCGTCACCAGCACCGCCTTGATGGCGGGGTCTTTGGACAAGGCGCGCCGCACGTCCTCGGGGTCGGCGGCCTTGCCCCACTCGTAATCGAGCGGGACTACGTCGGCCCCGTAGGCCTTGGCTATCCTGCCAAATCGATCGCCGAAAGCGCCGATGGAGATCGCCAGTACGCGGTCGCCGGGAGACAGGGTGTTGACGATCGCCGTCTCCATGACTCCAGTGCCGGATGTCGTCAGGATGTACAGGTCGTTCTTGGTCAGGAAGAATTCCTGCAGACGACTAGTCACCCGCTCGAGAATGCCGGCGAACTCCCGCCCGCGATGGTTAATCATCGGGCGGGCGCCCGCCTCCAGCACTTCGGGTGGAACGGGCGTAGGGCCGGGAATGCGCAAATTGATCATAGATAGACCTCCAAGTCTAGCAAGTTTAGCTTTGAGCCAATGATAGGCGAGCAGCACACGACGGTCAAGAGAAATCACACGATATGATAGAATGGAAACGCTTTCTGGATTCTGTTCGAGGTTGCCGTGACTAGTCCCTTCCGTAACCTGCCTAGCGTGAGCCGCCTGCTCGCCCACAAGCGCATCCGCCCTCTCGTCTCGCGGATGGCCAGCGACACCGTGGCCGAGCTCATCCGCCAGCAACTGCAGGAGACCCGCCAAGCCATCGCCGCCGGCCACGAGTGCCCACCAACCGAGACGCTCGTGGAGTCGGTTCTGGCCCGTGCCGAACTTCTCCTCCAGTCCACCCTGCGACCGGTGATCAACGCCACCGGCGTCATCATTCACACCAACCTGGGACGCGTCCCCCTCTCGCGGGAGGCCATCGCCGCCATGGAGGCGGTATCGCACGGCTACAGCAACCTGGAGTTCGACCTCACGCAGGGCGAACGAGGCGATCGCCTGGTGCACTTGGAGCCCATCCTGTGCCAAATCACCGGCGCCCAGGCAGCCGTGGCCGTCAACAACAACGCCGGCGCCGTCCTCCTGGCCCTCACCGTCCTCACAAAGGAGCGCGAGGTCATCATCTCCCGCGGCCAGGCGGTGGAGATCGGCGGCGGCTTCCGCATCCCCGAGGTGATGCAGCAGAGCGGTGCCCGCCTTGTGGAGGTAGGAACCACCAACCGCACCTACCTCAGCGACTATCAGCAGGCCATCACCGATGACACGGCCGCTCTCATGCGCGTGCACGCCAGCAACTTCCGCGTCATCGGCTTTGTGGAGTCGCCTCCCCTTGAGGACCTGGTGCGCCTCGCCCGCGAGCACGACCTCTTGCTCCTCGACGACCTGGGCAGCGGCTGCTTGGTCGATACCGGCCAGTTCGGTCTGGCCGCCGAGCCCACTGTTCAGGACAGCGTTGCCGCCGGAGCCGACCTCACCCTCTTCTCCGGCGACAAGCTCCTGGGCGGCCCCCAAGCTGGCATCATCGTCGGCCGCGAGGAACTCGTGGCCCGCCTGCGCCGCCATCCCCTGACGCGAGCATTGCGCCTGGACAAGGCCACCGTTGCCGCCCTCGCTGCTACCGCCATCCACTATGTACGCGGCGAAGCGCTGGAGAAGATCCCCGTCTGGCGGATGATCGCCATGCCCCTCACGACCATCCAAAGAAGGGCCCGCCGTTGGGCGCGCGCCATCGGAGCGCCCGCCCGTATCCTGCACGGCCGCTCGATGATCGGCGGCGGCAGCTTGCCGGAGGAAGGGCTGCCCACAAGAGTCGTGGCCATCTCCGCCCACGCTGGCAGGAGCGTGACCGAGCTGGCCCAACGTCTGCGCCTGAGCCAGCCGCCCGTCATCGGCCGCATCGAGCACGACCAGCTCCTCCTCGACCCTCGCACCGTCGCTCCCGAGGACGACTCGACCCTGATGGAAGCCATAGCGGCCGCCCTCAAGCGATAGACCACCCTTACTCTGCTAAGACCCCTTTCTAGCCGTATTTCCCCCATCTGAGCTAGGAACCATACATCGGCCATAAGCAGATTGACAACCGCCGCCTGGACGGGGGCTTTAGCCCTTCCCTGGCGAGGGATATAATGGAGCAAAGGAAAATCATGGCATCGATCGTTTTCGCCTGCGTCTCTCCTCATCCGCCGATCATCGTCCACGAGATCGGCCACGGCCGCGAGCGCGGCACCCAGAAGACGGTCGACGCGCTGGCGCTGGTGGCGCAGGAGATCGCGCAGCACCAGCCGGAGACCGCCATCCTCATCAGCCCCCATGGCCCAGCCCAGCTCGACGCCTTCGCCATCCTGACCGGCCCCCGCGCCGACGCCAGCCTCGACGCCTGGGACGCCCCCCAGGTCACGTTCGCCTTCGAGAACGACGTCGAGGCCGCCTCCCTCATCCGCGAGGAGGCCCAGCAGGCCGGCGTGCCACTCGAGCCCCTGGAGTGCTGGCGCTATCGCGACTCCACGGGCAGCTGGTGCGACGGCCTCGACTGGGGCTGCACCGTTCCCCTCTATCACCTACGGCCCGGCCTCAGAGAAGCCAAGCTCCTGCCCCTGTGCGTATCCTACCTCCCGCCGCAGCAGCACTTCGCCCTCGGGCAGGCCGTCGCCCACGCAGCCCAGCGCCTCGGCAAGCGTGTGGTCATCATTGCCAGCGCCGACCTCTCCCA
>CP070630.1:1899867-1932280 GCA_020356025.1 Dehalococcoidia bacterium
GAAGTTCTGCTCGCTCCCATTTCCCAAGGGGCGTTCCTCACTCCTGTGGCGGAGGAGATGGAGATCAGGCGCTGCACGACGTGGATGCGGAAGTGGCTGCCGTCTTGTTCCACAAAGGCAGAATCGAAGGCTCGATCACCTTCTGGACCCTTGCTCAAGGGACATCGGTCGATACAGCGGTTGAGTTCGCCACAAAGCAACTCGCCCGCATCGATGCCGCTTCAGAGGAGTAACGCCATGATGCGTAGCGCTGTCAACGGTTTCCGATCGCTGTGGCTGGTCGTGGCCATCGCCGCCGTGCTCTCTCTAGCCGCCTGCGGTGGGGGAGGTGAGACCGACGAGCAGTCGCCCACGCCAGCGGACGAGACGGCGACTGTCGAGTCGGAAGAACTGGACGCACTGATGCTCCAGCCGGAAGATCTACCCCAGGGCTTCTCCTACAACCTCATCAGCGAGGTGGCCCCTCTGGCAGCGGATCTGGGCGACCCTGAGGAGCGAACGACGGGACGTAAGCTGCGGTCGCTACTGGAGGAGAGTCTGCAGGGGGAGGGCAAGACTGTCTGCATTGTTAGCGACCTCGAGCTCTACGAGAGCGCGGAGGCTGCCGCCGCCAGATTGACAGAGGAGCAGCAGACAATAGAGGCGATGGCCGCCGGCCTTCCGGCGGAGGAGGGCATACCGGAGAAGCTTGATCTGCCCGCCATCGGCGACGAGGCCAGCGGCTTCTTCCTCTCGGCTCCTCGGGTAAGCTTCTGTGGATGGGAGGCTGTCCAGGCAGAGGTGGTCTCTGTGACGTTTCGAAGGGATAGATTGCTGGCCGATGTCAGGACCTACACCCTCGGCGAGGGCGCGTCAACTGACGAAGCCATCGAGTTGGCCAGAAGGCTCCTGGCTCGCATCGAGGCGGGCCTGGACGAGCAATAGACTGGGAGGTCATCATGAGCAATCGCAATATCTCCGACCTGCATCCTCCTTCTCGCATCCTTCTGGGCGCTGGGCCGTCCAACGTTCATCCCCGGGTCTATCAGGCCATGATGGCGCCGATTCTGGGCCATCTCGATCCTGACTTTCTCCACATCATGGACGAGACCAAAGACCTCCTGCGGGCGGTTTTCCGCACCCAGAACGAGGAGACCATCGCTGTCTCTGGCACCGGCAGCGCTGGCATGGAGGCGGCGGTCGCCAATCTTATCGAGCCGGGCGAGCGGGCGGTGGTCTGTGTCGCCGGTTTCTTCGGCGACCGCATCGCCGAGATGGCCTCCCGCTATGGCGCGGAGGTGACGCGGGTGGAGGCCGAGTGGGGCCGCATCATCGAGCCGGAGGCAGTGGAGGCCGCGCTCAAGGCCGCTAGCCGCACCAAGCTGGTGGCTATCGTCCACGCCGAGACCAGCACTGGCATTCATCAACCTCTGGACGATATCGTCCGCCTGACCCACGAGCACGGCGCTCTACTCTTGGTGGACGCCGTCACCTCTCTGGCGGGATGCGAGCTGGCGGTGGACGATTGGGGCATCGATGCCTGTCACAGCGCCTCCCAGAAGTGCCTCTCCTGCCCGCCGGGAACGGCTCCCCTCACGTTCAGTACCCGCGCTGTCGATGCTCTCCGCAGCCGCGAGACCAAGGTGCGCAGCTGGTACCTGGATATGACTCTCTTGGACAACTACTGGGGCGGCAAGCGTGCCTATCACCACACGGCGCCTATGAGCATGGTCTACGCTCTGCGCGAGGGCCTTCGCCTGGTGCTGGAAGAGGGGCTGGAGGCTCGACTGGGCCGTCATCAGCGCAACGGTCAGGCTCTCCGGGCCGGGCTGGAGGCTATGGGCCTGACCTTGCACGCGCAGGAGGCCTATCGCCTGCCTGTAATCACCACAGTGCGCGTCCCCGATGGAATAGACGATTTGAAGTTGCGCCGCGCCCTCCTGTACGAGCACAATATCGAGATCGCCGGTGGGTTGGGGCCCCTGGCGGGCAAGGTATGGCGCATCGGCCTCATGGGCGTCGCTTCTTCGGCAGAGAACGTGCTGGCGGTGCTGGCCGCTCTGGAGCAGGAGCTATCGGCTCAGGGGTTCCGTCTGGAGAAGGGCGCGGGGGTGGCTGCGGCCGATCGGGCGCTGGGGGAGGGCTAGACCGCCACTGTCACCCTGAGCGAAGCGAAGGGTCTCCACGTTTCGTCGGGATGTTTCGCTGCGCTCAGCCTACCTGCGGCCGGTAGCACCTAGTGCGATGTCCCGCTCAGCAGGTCCGTCCTGACCTCGTAGTGCTGCGAGCGCTCGTCGAAGCGTGAAAGCAGCGTCCGTGCCTCCGACGGCACGACCGCGGCCTCGTAGTCCTCGCTGGCGAACTCCCGCACGGCTTCCAGCGAATCGAACCACATCACGGTGACGAACTCGACCTCCTCGCCCAGGTTGCGGCGGAAGAGTTGGATTCCCTTGTAGCCGGCGATGCCCCTGCTCGCGATGCCGGTGAAGATCTCGCTCTTGAGCAACGCTTCGTAAGAGTCGGCGTTGCCGGGCGAAGTATAGCCATGCCAAACGCGGCTGATCATGCTTCCGTCTCTGTGACAGCTGTAGCTTACGCCTCCACCCGCGGCACGGCAAGCTGGCCGAAGGGCAGCACCAGAATGCTGGGCTCGTTGCCGTCATTTTTTCGCCGGCAATCCTCCAACAGGGCAGCCACCGTTTCGTTGATGTCTCGGCAGTGCTTCAGGTGAGTTCTCCTCGTCTGTTCGGGGCCCAGGGACGAATAGAGGTAGACATCGGCTCTGACCTGCACCATGGTTTGGCACTGGATCGCCCACTGCTCTAGCTCAGCGAACCCCGGCTCCAGCACCATGTCCAGCAGCTCCCGCGGCGTCTTTCGCCAGGCAAGCATTTCCGCGTAGTGAGCCTGGCCCAGGCCATCGGCACACTCGGCAGCCAGAACGATCGCCCCGCCTTCCTTCACTGCCTGGGCGGCTACTGACATCCCTTTGACCGACTGGTAGAGATTGATGTCGGCTGGGTAGCCCATGTTGGTGGACACCACTATGTCGTATCGCTGATGCAGGGGCTGTACGTGGGCTCTCTCGGCGAAGGCGATGCCGGCATCGTGGGCCTGGACCATCTCCCCGGCGAACACGCCTGTGACCTCCTTGCGCTCGTTCAGGGTGACGTTGACGATGAAGGCTGGTTGCGTGGCCAGAGCCACCCGTCGCGCCTCTTCGAAGACCGGGTTTCCTTCCGCGTGGCACCAAGTAGCTCTGGGGTGGGCAAGCATGGAGCCCCCGTGGTTGCTCATGATGATCTCGGCGTCGGCGATGCCCGGCAGGACGGCCTTGCCGCCGCCGGAATAGCCGGCGAACATGTGGGGTTCCACGAAGCCGGTGAGGATCCTGACATCGGCTCGCATGTAGTCGCCGTTGATCCAGATCTCTGCCCCGCGCTCGTTCTTGGAGAGGAAGGTCTGCTGCTCCCTGTCTCTGGCGTCGTGCTGGACGATGCGATAGCTGTCGACGACGTCCTGGCCCAGCATCGCTATCAGCTCCTCGCGGGTGTTGGGGCGATGCATGCCGGTGGCGTTGACGAGGGCGACGTTCTCCTTGGGCACTCCCCTGGCAGCCAGTTCGGCCAGGATGGCGGGGAGGAGGATGTGGTTGGGCGTCGGGCGGGTGATATCGCTGAAGACGATGGCCACTCTATCGGTGGGTCGCACCAGCTCGGCCAGCGGCGGCGATCCGATGGGCTGGCGCAGGGCCTGGCGCACGGCCTCCTCCGGCCGGACTAGAGCGGGCACGCGCTCGGGCAGGAGCACCTGGGCCTGCGTTGGCAGTTCCACCTCCAGGCCCTGGCGTCCGTAGGGAAGGTGAACCTTCATGGCGCTTCCCAGTCTAGACGGCCAGCGGGAGGTGTGTCTAGAACGAGCGCAGACAGAGGAAGGCCGGGCTCCCCGCCGGCGGTGTGCACTTCATGAGGCTTAGCGCCGCCAAGCTACGACGGGCCGTGGGGGGAGGCGGTGGAGGGTGTATCCTCCTCTACGATTAACCTGCTTCGCCAAGAGATGGTCTCGGCGCCTCGGAGTCGGTGTCGCGTGCCCGGGCGTCGGCCGCCCGCTCCGCCGCGGCGCACAACTTGGGCAGCAAAGACAGCACACGCTCCACCTCATCGTCGCTCAATCCCTGGTATAGCTCGTTGGCAAAACTGTTGGCTGCTCCTAAGCTCTCCAGCACCTTGTGGTTGCCTTGCTCTGTTATCTCTGCCAGCATAGTGCTGCTAGCCCGGCTCCCGCCCCACCTCCTGACGAAACCGGCCCGCTCCACTGCGCACAGGACTGACCCCACCCTTTCCTGATGCAAGCCGGTGATGCGGGCGATATCGTCTTCTGCCACGCTGTCGCCTGCCTCTGCCAGGATGGCCAGGACGTGCAGTTGCGGTACCGTAAGACTCAGGCTGTGAGACTTCCTTCTCCATATTCTGTCGGCGTGATTGGACCACTCGGCGGCTCGCAACCACGCCGCCAGCCCCCAGGTGCGCGGGCGGCTATGCGACCCGGACACCAGTGTGCCAGTGAGAGTCTGTACTGTCCCTGCACCCTTACGCGTGCCGTATCGGCGGTCTTGAGATACTTCCCTTTCATCCGTTCCGGCGTATGCTACCACCTTCCGCACCTTGGCCCGCATGAATTCTGTGCCTTCTCTCCCTCCCGGTTCCATGACCTCGCGTATGAACTCGAACATCGCAGGCGCAACGCTATCCAGCAGCCGCTGGCCGCCCTCTTCCATCCGTACGAGAACCTTGCGGCGGTCTTTCTGCTGATGCGAGCGCGTCACCAGCCCCCGCTCCTCGAGCTTGTCCACGGCTCGTCTCAGGCGATCCGTCTCGAAGAGGGTCGCGCGCGTGATCTGTCCAACGGGGAGGGCATCACCTGCGTTGGCGAGGCAGATCAGCACGACTAGCTCCTCGTTCGACAGCTCGAACGGTTGCAGGATTGCGTCTACAGCCTGGGAGAGCAAATTGAAGAGGCGACGGACGGTGGTCCAGGCGTCCACTCCACTCCGCCCGCGAAATCTGCCCTGCTGGCTCGGCAAACCGCGGTCGTGCATCTGGCTCCACCTCCCCGGCTGTGGAGCACGCATGAGTAAGCACTGCGCTGACGCCGCTAGGCCTGCACCCACCAGAGGCCGGACTGTGGGGGTCAGGGCGCCATGCGACACGCCCACTGGTGCAGGCGGATCGCTGGTGACATTGTACATAATGCGTAGATAGTTGGCAACTGCGGGGGTCTGCCGGCTCTACTGCGCTCTCAGATATTCGACCGGCTCTGGCCGCCGTCCACGTTGACGCAGGCGCCGGTCACCCAGCTAGCCCGGTCCGAGGCCAGGAAGACCACCACGTTGGCCACCTCCTCGGCGGTGCCGAAGCGACCCGCGGGGATGTTCTGCCGCACGAACTGGGCCATGCCCTCCGGGTCCTCTTGCTGTCGGCGCCACCAGGAGCCGCCGGGGTGGCTGACGCTGCCGGGAGCCACCGAGTTCACCCGAATATTCTGGTGCGCAAGCTCCAGGGCCATCATCTTGGCGTGGCTGATCATCGCTGCCTTCAACGCATTGTAGGTGGGAATGCCGCCTGACTCGCGGCCCCAGATGGAGGCGATGTGCACTATTGCCCCGCTGCCCGCCCGCTGCATATGGGGGACGACGAGGCGGGTGGCGCGGACGGCCGTCAGAAGGATCGTCTGGAAAGTGGCCTGCCAGGCCTCGTCCGAATCGGCGGCCACCGAGCCGTCCACGTTGTTCACCAGGATATCGATGCGTCCGAAGGCGTCGGCGGCGGCCTGCACCAGCCGCTCCGCATCCTCGGCTTTGGTGACGTCGGCCTCCACCGCCAGGGCCCGAACTCCCCTGGCCTCGACCTCCTTTGCTGCCTCGACCAGCCTCTCCGAGCCGCGGGCGCAGAGGGCGATGTCGCAGCCCTCCTCAGCCAGGCCCAGGGCGATGGCTCGGCCGATGCCGCGGCTGGCGCCGGTGACGATCGCTGCTTTGCCCTTCAGTCCTAGATCCACGACGATCTCTGCCCTTCCTTAAGCTCTGGGCGCTCCAAATGGCAAAAGGCGCAGGCGCATCCGGCGCGGATAATACAACGCCCGTTGCCCTGATTGCAACGGGGCCTGGCTTCATTGACACCATTTGTGGGCCTTGCTACGATACCTGACGCTGGAAGCGGCGATGCCCTATCAGATCATCAGGCTCTCGAAGCGCGACGCTATCGCCTACCTCGACTTGCAGCGTCCCGAGCAGGGAAACTGTATCGACGGCCAGTTGCTGCAAGGGCTGGCGGACGCCTGCGCCGAGATAAACGACGACCCCCAGGTGCGGGTGGCCATCCTCAGCGGGGGCGACGCCCCTGTCTTTTCCCTGGGCTGGGACACGTCACTGCTGGTCGCAGAAGAGGAGCCCACTCGCCGCCTGGAGTTCCTGGGCTGTGCTTTCGATTGCCTGCCCCAGCTCTCGCGACCGGTCATCTGCGCCATCAACGGCGATGCCATCAGTGCCGGCCTGGAGCTGGCTCTGGCCTGCGACGTTCGTCTGGCCTGCGCTGAGGCCCGCTTCGCCCTGCCCGAGACCTCCTGGGGCTTGATACCCATGGGCGGGGGCAGTCAGCGCCTGGGCCGCATCGTTGGGCGGGGCAAAGCCCTGG
Organism: Dehalococcoidia bacterium; assembly: GCA_020356025.1. GTDB lineage: Bacteria > Chloroflexota > Dehalococcoidia > SM23-28-2 > SM23-28-2 > SM23-28-2. The sequence continues at coordinate 1,906,539 of CP070630.1, forward strand.
AGCTGATCCTCACCGCGGAGGCCATCGACGCCCAGGAGGCCCATCGCATCGGCCTGGTGAGGCGGGTGGTGCCGCGCGATAGGCTGATGGCCGAAGCCACGGCCTTGGCCGAGCGCATCGCCGCGCGCGGGCCGATTGCTGTGCGTTACGCCAAGGAGGCGGTGAGCAAGGGCCTGGACATGACCCTGGAGCAGGCTCTACGCTTCGAGACAGACTTGACGATAATCCTTCAGACCACCGAGGATCGAGCGGAGGGCGTGCGTGCCTTTCTGGACAAGCGGCCGCCGCAGTTCCACGGACGATAGGAGCGCGAAGGGAGTATGCAGGTCATCCTGAAGACAGGCGAGACCATGCGTGCCCTCATGTCCCTCATCGTCTCACAGGTTAGGGAGGAAGCCTCTCGCGGGTCTAGAAGAGGCCGCCGATGTTGATGGCACAGCTTCGCGGCAAGCTGCCGACGGACGTTTGGCTGGGATCCGAAGACCTGCTCACCAGTGCGGTTTTCGGTACTCTTAAGAACCTACCAGCTTCGGCAACTGCCGAACTCCTGTCCAGGGCTCAGCCCCTAGAGGGTTCAACACCGCTACTGCTGTCCGCCCCACTGCACTGGCACTTCTGGCCATGGTGGGACGTGTGCGAGCCTGACGTGGTGGTCGAAGACGAGGAAAACCTGTGCATCATCGAGGCCAAACTCTACTCTGACTTTGGGGAGGACGCAACGGCGGGCAGTCAACTTCGACGAGAGTGGAACGACGGTTTCCGGCGGGCCCAGCAGGTGGGAAAGCGGCTTTGGCTAGTGACCTTGACCAATCATGCAAGTTTTCCCGAGGAAGCAATCCGGCGCCAGCTGGCGCGTGCTGGTTCTGAGTCGTCGCGCGTCTGTTGGCTCAGTTGGTCTGAAATCGGCCGCTTTCTGGATGGTTTGGGAGACGAGCTGGCGGGTGGATGGAGAGAGGATCTGCTTGAGCTGCTCTCACGAATGGGGCTGGCTCCATTTGACGGCTTCGGCGAAATCCTCAGCTACTCAGCTTTGATACCAACTAGTTTGCCTTGGACCGAGCGGCTCCCCCTGGGTGAGGAGAAACTCCAAGCCGTCGGCTTTGGTCCGGCGCTCTTGGCAGCCCGCGAGTGTAGCCAGAGAGGAGGTGCTCCGTGGCGGCTCAAACTGACGTAGCTGAGGAGAGTCCAGGCGCGATGCTCGCCCGGCTACTAGTTGGGCAGCGCACGTTCTTGGAAAACGTCTACTCCCTGGTGCGCTTCTTGGAAGCCGAAGTCACCAAACGTGGATGGGACCTCATAAAGAATGGAGGCTATGGTGTAACGCGGAACGGGATGGGACGTAGGCTTACGAGTTTCGTAGACTGGGCCGTCAGCCAGGTCGGAATCGCCTTTGTCCGTCCGGGCCAGGCGCAGCTTGTCCAGGGTGTCACTAACACCCAGATTCCCCCCGAGGGGCTTGAAGTCCTAGTGTTTCAAGTCAGATGCCTGGACAAAGCTCCGGCGGAGCCGGTCATGTGGCATGCCAAGCTCCTGGTGGAGCCCAAAGGATCAACCAAGCCCAAGAAATGGGAGGACTATCAGTCGACCGTATTCAATAGGTTAGAACCGGTACCGCGGCCGGATGAAGCAACATCGGGCGACATTAAGCCAGGCGAAGTGCCGCTTTCCGGCACCGCTATCATCTTCACAGGCCGTTATGGAGAAGTCCCAATAGCCGGGCTTCTGACCCAGGAAGACGTCATTTCCCAACTAGTTGAGCCAGCTTTAGGGGAATACGCATGACCGCCTCTGAGCCCGTTCTCTACGAGAAGGACGGTGGCATCGCCCGGGTCACCCTGAACCGGCCCGAGGTCCTCAACGCTATGGACATGGAGATGCGGGACGAGTTGTGGCAGGTTCTCCACGCCTTGCAGGATGACCCCGATGTGGCGGTGGCCATCTTCAAAGGGGCGGGAGAGCGGGCCTTCTCCGCCGGCGCCGATATCAGCGAGTTCGGCACAGCCCCTTCGGTGGTCGAAGCACGGCGGGCGCGGCGAGAGCGCGACCTCTGGGGCTACATGCTGGCCATCGAGAAGCCCCTCATCGCTGCCATCCACGGCTTCGCCCTGGGGGCCGGCCTCGAGCTGAGCATGTGCTGCGACCTGCGCATCGCCGCCGAGGGCGCTCGCCTGGGCCTGCCGGAGGTCAGCCTGGCCTACATCCCCTCCGCTGGAGGGACCCAGCTCCTTCCCCGCACCGTCAGCCCAGGCCTGGCCATGGGCCTCATACTATCGGGCGATGACATCGGTGCCGAGGAGGCCTTACGTATCGGGCTGGTGCAGCGAGTGGTGCCCCGCCAGCGCCTCTACGCCGAGGCCGAGGCCCTGGCCCGCCAGCTAATGACGCGCGGCCCGCTGGCTCTGCGATACGCCAAGGAGGCAGTGACCCAGGGCCTGGACATGCCCCTGGCCGAGGGTCTGGCCCTGGAGGCCCGCCTCGCCCGCTTGGTCATGGCCACCGGCGACGCCCGCGAGGGGCTGAGGGCACAGCGAGAGGGCAGAGCGCCCCAATTCCTGGGGGTGTAGGAGCCAACAGTCAAAGGGGGGAAGATGAATACTGCTGAATTCCTGACCATCAGCGCCTCCATCGTGCCTGAGCGCGAAGCGCTGGTCTGCAACGGTACCCGTCTTACCTACCTGGAGGTGCAGGAGCGGGTCAATCGCCTGGTCAACGCCCTCATGGATCTGGGGGTCGAGCGTGGTCACAAGGTGGCTGTCATGGCCCTCAACTCGCACCACTACATCGAGACCTACTACGCCTGTGCCAAGCTCGGGGCAGTGTTGGTTCCCCTCAACTATCGGGCCAAGCGGGAAGAGTTGACCTACATGGTGAACAATTCCGAGGCCTCGATCCTCTTCGTGGGAGAGCGCTATCTGGAACTTATCGCCTCCATACGGCCGGAACTGAGAGGCATCCGCCACTTCATCTGCTACGATGCCCGTCCCCAGGGGATGCAGAACTACGAGGACGTCATCGCCAGATGCGAACTGGAGGAGGTCTTCGTCGAGGTCGATGACAACGACCCCACCGTCCTCCTGTATACCAGCGGCACCACTGCCCTGCCCAAGGGCGTCGTCCTCACCTACCTCAGCCTCTCGGTATACGTCACCAATACTGTCGAGCCCGCCAACCCAGAGACGCACGATGTCATGATGCTGTCGGTGCCTGTCTACCACGTGGCAGGAGCCACCGCCATCATGTCGTCCATCTGGGGAGGCCGTACCTTGGTGGTGCTGCCGCAGTTCGAACCCCACGCCTGGCTTGAGGCAGTGCACCAGGAGAAGGTCACCCACAGCTTCGTGGTGCCCACCATGCTCAAGCGAATCATGGACGAGCCCGACTTCGGCAAGTACGACCTCAGTTCCCTCAAGCTTCTGGCCTACGGGGCCGCCCCCATGCCATACGAAGTGATCCGCAAGGCCGTGGATGTGTTCAAGTGCGGCCTGATGAACGCCTACGGCCAGACCGAGAGCACCTCCACCATCACCTACCTTGGCCCCGAGGATCACGTCATTGAGGGCACAGAGGAGGAGAAGCAGACAAAGCTGGAGCGCCTGAAGTCGGTGGGGCGGTCGATGGAGGATGTGGACATTGGCATCATGGATCCCGAGGGCAACATCCTGCCAGCCGGTCAGGAGGGTGAGATCGTGGCCAGGGGAGCCCGCCTGATGACCGGCTACTGGAAGCGCGACGAGGAGACGGCCAACACCCTGGTCGATGGCTGGCTCCATACCGGTGATGTCGGCTGGATGGACGAGGGCGGCTATCTGTTCATCACCGGTCGCACAAAGGACCTGATCATACGGGGAGGCGAGAACATCTCGCCCGGCGAGATCGAGGCTGTCCTGCAACAGCACCCCAAGATCGAAGATGCGGCCGTCATCGGCGTGCCCGATGTTGAGTGGGGCGAGGAGGTGAAGGCCATCGTCCAGCTCAAGCCGGGGGAGACAGCCACCGCCGGGGAGATTATTCATTACACCAGGAACTGCCTGGCCAGCTTCAAGGCGCCGAGATACGTGGCGTTTGTGGATGAACTGCCCCGCAACTATCTGGGCAAGGTGCTGAAGACGGACCTGCGTAAGCAGCACGGCACGCCCACGCCCTAGGCTCACGGTTGATCCTTAGTTGGGCGGACGCTATCATTGTCAACGGTTTCGCCCTGATGGACCGACCTCTGGTATCCACTATGGTGACGCTCTTGGCATTGGAAGGAGTAGCGGATGGCGCCCTCTGTTCAATTCCCCGGTAACATATTCTTCTACCTGATACTTGTCTCTGGCCTCGTCTTCTTTGCCTATACTTTCTACGTTCGCGTCATCCTGCTCTTAGTGGGCAAACCCGACTGGCGCTTCGACCGCCTGTGGGAGCGGACAGTCTCCTTCGTTCCGCTGGTGCTGGCTATCTGGCGCGTGATTCGCCCCCGATACTGGTACTCGGGCATTCTTCACCTGGCCATCTTCTGGGGCTTCCTCACCTTCCAGGTGAACACCATCAACTTCTTCCTGGAGGGCTTTCACGAGAATGCCGCCATTCTCTCCTGGGCCGAGGGCGTGTACACGGCCTACTTCCCACTCATGCAGCTCTTCGAGGTCTTGGTGCTGGTCGGCGTTGTTATGGCGGTGGCCAGACGTCAGATCGTCAAGCCGCCCCGCCTTAGCCTCAACTGGGACGCCTACCTCATCCTGGGCTTCATCGCTCTGCTCATGGTGACCGATCTGTTTGCCACCGGCTTCAGCATCGCCATCCACCCCTTCCCCGACCACGGTCGCGCCTTCATCTCGAACGCCATCGCGGAGGGTGTCGAGGGAACGGACATAGAGGTTCTCAAAGCCTGGCACACCACCTTCTGGTATCTTCACTTGCTGACCTTCATGGGCTTCCTGATCTGGGTCCCTTACTCCAAGCACCTGCACGTATTCACCGCCGCCCCCAACGTGTTCCTCCGTCGCCTTCAGCCCACGGGTGTCCTCCAGCCCATCCCCGACCTGGAGACGCAGGAGGTGTTCGGTGTGGGGCGTATCCAGGACTTCACCTGGAGGCAGCTCCTGGACGGCTACACCTGCACCGAGTGCGGCCGCTGCCAGGAGGCCTGTCCCGCCTATAACACCGAGAAGGAGCTATCGCCGAAGGAGATAGCTCACCAAATGCGCCAGCAGTTGCTGGTCAACGCATCGGATCTCCTGCCGATACCGGTACTGAACATCAATGTCACAGGCGAGCGCGGCGTACCACTGACGGAGGCCATGGGCTTCGATCCCATATGGGACTGCCTGACCTGCGGTGCCTGCCAGTACGAGTGCCCGGTGTTCGTCGAGCATATTCAGGAGATCATAGACGTCCGCCGCTACTTCGTGATGGACGAGGCCCGCATGCCGGAGACGGCTCAGGCCACCCTCATGCAATTGGAGCAGCGCGGCCACCCCTGGCGAGGCACCCCCCTTGGGCGCACTTCCTGGATCGAGGAAATGGGCGACGTGCCCATGTTCGACGGCAGCCAGGAGTATCTGTTCTGGGTGGGCTGTACCGGCGCCCTGTCGGAGCGGAATGTCTTGACCACCAAGGCGATCGCCAGGCTGCTTAACCAGGCCGGGGTGAGCTACGGCGTGCTGGGAGCGGAGGAGACCTGCTGTGGCGATCCCGCTCGCCGCCTGGGCAACGAGTACCTCTTCATGCTCCAGGCTCAGCAGAACATCGAGCTGTTCAACACTAAGGGCGTCAAGAAGATCATCACTAGCTGCCCCCACGGCTTCAATGCCTTCAAGAACGAGTACCCCCAGTTCGACGGTCACTTCGAGGTGATCCATCACGCCGACCTCTTCGCTCGGCTCGTCAAGGAGGGTAGACTGAAGCCGCAGGAGACCCTGGCTCAGAAGATCACCTACCACGATTCCTGCTACTTGGGCCGCCACAACAACCTGTACGAGGCGCCTCGCCACATCCTCGCTAGCCTACCCGGCACCCACCCTGTCGAGATGCCTCGGTCACGGGCGCAGAGCTTCTGCTGCGGCGCTGGTGGCGGCCACATGTGGATGGAGGAAAGCAAGGGCAAGCGGGTGAACAACGAGCGCACCGAAGAGGCGACAGCCACGGGTGCCGAGATCGTCGCCACTGCCTGTCCCCTCTGCTTGCAGATGTTCGAGGACGGCATCGGTGCCGTGCCTGAAGCGGCCGAGCGAGAGATGAAGGTCTACGACGTGGCGGAGTTGCTGGATATGGCGGTGTCGCCTGCGCCTGCCGTCGCTGAGGAAGCCAAGGCCGACGCGTCGCAGGATCAGGCCGCGGAGTCATCGGAGTGAAGGGGGCAAATGGCTACACGCGCAACTCTTGCCCGACGGGCTCAGCAATCTTAAAAGTTTGGGCAACAAAACCGTGCCCCGCTTCAAGGGCAGGCGGGGCTAAGGGAGGAGGTACAGCATGCACATAATCTGCTGCGTCAAGCAGGTGCCCGACCCGGAGACGCCAGCTTCTCAGTTTAAGGTGGATGAGGCGACCAAGAAAGTGTTGCCGGTGCCGGGCATCGATCCGGTGGCGGACGAGTACGCTATCCTGGGCGTCGAGGCCGCTCTGCGCATCCGCGAGGCCTTGGGCGAGGCCAAGATCACTGTTCTCTGCCTGGGCCCCGAGGCCGCCCGCGATGCCGTCAAGAAGGCCCTGGCCATGGGTGCCGATGAGGGCATACAGCTCACGGATGGCGCTTTCGAAGGTGGCGACAGCTACGCCACTGCTCGCGCTCTAGCAGCGGCCATCAAGAAGCTGGAGCCCTTCGATCTCGTCCTTTGCGGTCGCCAGGCGCCAGACTGGGACGTAGGCGTGACCCCTTCGATCATCGCCGACGTGCTGGGTCTGCCCTGCGTGACCCGTGCCAGCGAGGTAAAAGTCAGCGATGGCACCCTACAGGTGGAGCGGGTGCTCCTAGACGGCTTCGAGACGGTGGAGACCAGTCTTCCCGCCGTGGTTAGCGTCAGCAACGAGTTGGGTGAGCCACGCTATCCCCAGCTGCGAGAGATCATGGCGGCTGCCAAGAAGCCGGTAGCTGTCTGGTCAGCGGCCGATCTGGGCGTGGACGCGTCGCAGGTGGGCGCCGCCGGCTCTCTCCTCTCCTTGGATCGCCTCTACGTGCCCGTGCACGAGGCCAAGTGCGAGTTCATCGAGGCAGAGACCCCGGAGGAGGCAGCCGAGACGCTGGCCACTACGCTTCGGGAGGCGAAGCTCATCTAAGGGCCTGCCTGCCGGCAGACAGGCCAGAGCAAGGAGAAATGAACGATGGCTAACGAAAGCGGAATACTGGTTGTTGCCGAAGTGGCCGAGGGTGCCCTGGCCTCCATCAGCGCGGAGGTGTTGGCCGCCGCTCGGCGGCTGGCCGACGAGCTCGGCCAGCCCGTCCAGGCAGCCCTCCTGGGGCAGGGAGTAGAGCCCCTGGCCCAGGAGTTGATCGCTGCGGGGGCGGATAAGGTCTACGTGGTGGACGACGCCGCCCTGGCGGAGTACCAGAGCGATGCCTTTGTCCCGGCGATCGAGAAGATCTGCGGCGAGGCCAATCCGTCCGTTGTCCTTATGGGCCAGACCGATATCGGACGTGACTTGGCCCCGCGCCTGGCCTTTCGTCTGGAGACAGCGGTGGCCATGGACTGCATGGATCTGGCCATCAGCGACGGCCGTCTCGTGATGACTCGCCCCTGCTATGGGGGCAACGCTAATGCCCAGCATACCTGCAAGACCATGCCCCAAATGGCGACCGTCAGGATCAAGTCGCAGGAGCCTCTCGCACCGGACGCCTCTCGCCAAGGGGAGGTGGTCAAGGTAGCTGCCGGCATCGATCCCTCCGCCGTCCGCACCAAGATCACCGGCAGGCGCAAGGAGGAGACAGAGGGCATCCGTTTGGAGGACGCCGAGGTGATCGTGGGCGGAGGCCGTGGCATGGGCAGCGTCGAGGCATTCCAGACACTGGAGGAACTGGCCGACCTGATGAAGGGCGCGGTAGGCGCCACTCGCGCCGCCTGTGACATGGGCTGGTATCCCATACCGAAGCAAATAGGACTCACCGGCAAGGTGGTAAGTCCCGCCCTGTACATAGCGGTAGCTATTTCCGGCGCCAGCCAGCACATGGCTGGTCTCAGTGGGGCCAAGAACATCGTCGCCGTCAACAAGGACCCCGAGGCCAGCATCTTCCGCTACTGTCGCTATGGCATTGTCGGCGACTGGAAGGCAGTCATCCCGCCCTTCCTGAACAAGGTTCGCCAGCTGAAAGCACAATAGGCTTTTCCGCCGCAAGCAGAAGGGGTATGAGCCCGTTGAGGCCCGGGCCCATGCCCCTTTTGGTTTGATCCTTGGAGGAGCCGTCGCTGCGGCGGACAGGCGCCTAACTGGAGGTAGGCGTGTCGGTTCCCCTTATAGCCAGTTTACTGTAACATGGATATGCATATGTTTGTAATAGGCCTTACGGGAGGCATTGGCAGCGGCAAGTCCACCGTTTCAGACATGCTGCGCGCCAAGGGTGCAGCTACCGTCTACGCTGACCAGATAGGCCACGAGGTCTATCGGCCGGGCACGCCAGCGTGGGATCAGGTGGTAGCCGCCTTCGGCCGCCAGGTGGTGGGCGACGACGGCCAGATCGACCGTCGCAAGCTGGGGCAGATAGTGTTCAGCGATCCCGAGGCTCGCCAGCGCCTGGACGCCATCACTCACCCGCCCATGGAGCAGATGATGGCGGAGAGGCTGGAGGAATTGCGGCGGCAGGGCACCAGAGTGGCCGTGCTTGAGGCTGCTATCCTCATCGAGGCTGGCTGGGATCACCTGGCGGACGAGGTCTGGGTGACCGTGGTTTCGCCCGAGGTGGCCGCTCAGCGGTCGATGGAGCGCAGCGGCCTCAGTCGAGAGCGGGCAGAGGCTCGCATCGCCGCCCAGCTCTCCAACGAAGAGCGGCTGAAGCACGCCCAAGTGGTCATCGATACCAATTGCTCCCTGGCGGAGGTCGCTCAGCGGGTTGATGAGCTTTGGGATGACCTGATTGGCCGATTGGCTGCCAAGGCGACATAACATCGCTCCTCGGCAGGCAGGAAAGTAGCGAAGAGATATGGAAGTTCAGTCCGAGCGCACAGAGTACAGACAGTACGCCATCGAAGAGTATGTCCTCAGCGAGGAGCCCTTCTACCTGCCGCTGAAGGATGAAGTGGAGCTGTTCACTGCTGCCTTCCATCAGAACATACCGGTACTTCTTAAGGGCCCCACCGGCTGTGGCAAGACTCGTTTCATCGAGTACATGGCCTACCGGCTCGATCGGCCGCTGACCATCGTCAAGGACGTCACCGGGCAATCCGAAGGGTCTGCCAACCACGGCTTGCCCCTGGTGACCGTGGCCTGCCATGAGGACCTGACGGCCAGCGACTTGGTGGGGCGCTATCTCCTGGAGGGAGAGTCCACCCGCTGGATTGATGGGCCCCTGACCCGCGCCGTCAAGGCCGGTGCCATCTGCTACCTGGACGAGATCGTCGAGGCGCGCAAGGATACCACTGTTCTCATCCATCCCCTCACCGACCACCGCCGTATCCTGCCCGTCGAGAAGCTCGGGCAGATAGTAGAGGCCCGCGACGGCTTCCTGCTGGTCATCTCCTACAACCCCGGCTATCAAAGCGCTCTCAAAGACCTGAAGCACAGCACTCGCCAGCGGTTCATGGCCATCGAGTTCGGCTACCCATCACGAGAGCTGGAGGCTCGCATCATCCAGCATGAAGCCGATGTCCCTGACTCCCTGGCCACAGATCTGGCCAAGCTGGGCGAGAAGGTGCGCCACCTCAAGGAGCACGGCCTGGCCGAGGGAGTGAGCACCCGTCTGCTCATCTATGCGGGCAGACTCGTACAGAAGGGCATACCCCCTCGCCGCGCTTGTCAGGTGGCGGTGGTTTGGGCCCTCACCGATGATCACGAGGTGCAACGCAGCATAGAAGAGGTGGTGTCCTCTATCTTTGAGTAGGTCTTCTATACGTCGTCTGGTAGGCCGGTTCGAAAAGGAACTGGCTCCCTTCTCCACCGCTCTGGCAGCAGAGTTCCGTTCCAGTGCCGAGGTGGCCTGCGATCTGCTGGAGCCGGAGGAGGTGGCCTTGTGGGCCGAGGACGGCCTGGAACTGGCCCGCCGTTCCTGGCGCTCCTGGGAGGCGGCCAGCGAGTACTTCCGAGCCACTCCCCAGGTGCTCCCCCTCATCGGATTCGTCACCATGCGGCAGTGGGTTCAGCGGGGACACGACCTGGTCGAGCAGTCGTCGTCCCTGGCCGCAGCCTACTTCCGCGCCAGCCCGGATACGCTGCCTCATCTCTCGCTGTCCCAGATAGACGATTGGGTCATCCTGGGGCAGCACCTCTACAAGGGCACCTGGCGCTCCGCCTCCCTGGCGGTGCAGTTCTTCGACATGAGCCCAGCCCTCTTGTCCCAGCTCTCTCTGGACGAGGTCAGGGCCCTGGTGCGATTCGTGGATGTCCTGGCCGAGCGCTCTTACGACCTGGCCGCCCACTGCCTGTCGGCGACGCCCACGTCCCTGGCGCCTCTGCCCCCGCAGGACCGTGAGGCCTTCATACGTTTCGCTGAGATTCTGGCCTACACTGGCTGGGCTGATGCCCGCTCCTATCTGGAGAAGGGCCCCGGTCTCCTCAGCCAGATCCAGGCCTCCCAGCGGCCGCGCTTCCTCAACCTAACCCGCGAGGTCGCTCGCCAGGAGGGACGGCAGGCTTTTACCTTCTTCACCGAAGGGGCACGCGCCCTCGGTCAGCTCGAAGGGGATGACCACCCCTACCTGCTTTCGTTGGCCGAAGACCTGGCCTCCCGCTCGCCGGTGGCCGCCATGGAGTTCCTCAAGAGCCTGCCCCAGGTGCTGGTTCGCATCAGCGTGGACGATCTGCACCACTTGCACGCCTTCGGCCTGGCCTTGTTGGAGGCCAGCATCGAGGGTGGCAAGGCCTTCTTCCGTCTGCAGTCCAGCAAGAGTGACGAGGTTCTGGAGTCCCTCTCCTCGCGCGTGGAACTGAGCAGGGTGGCGGAAATCCTGCGAATGTACTGCAAGGCCCTGACCGGCAGCAATGTGGCTATTCACTCCGCTGACGCCCTTGCCGAGAAGAATATCGGCTGGGTGGCCAGCGAGCGTCCCTCCACCGAGGGCACCGCCATTTATCTGCCGCCAGCGGTGGACGAGTATCAAGACAAGGCGCAGAGCTTCGGCGTCTACAAGGTGTACTCCACCCACCAGGCAGGCCACCTGGAGTTCGGCAGCTTTGACTTCCTCTTCGAGAGGCCAGGGCACATTTTCCCCGACGAGCGCCACCAACTGGAGGAGAAGCGAGGCGGCCCCAAGAAGGCCCTGACCGACATCGAGCGCTTCTTCGACCTGTTCGACGACCGCCGCCTGGCATCCGACCTGTTCGCCGTCGTGGAAGATGCCCGTGTCGACCGTCTGGTAGCTCAGGAGTACTGTGGCATTCGTTCCATCTATCGGCGCATTCAGGACAGGGAACTGGAGAAGCGACCGCAGCCCGAAGACCTGCCCTTACGTCAGGCCTTCCTGGAGAACCTGATCCTGGCCAGCCTGGAGGGCTTCCAACGCATGCGCTGGCCCGTGACCATGCTCGGCCTCATGCGCAACGCCCTCGGCCTCCTGCGAGGCGTCCAGCAGCCTCAGGCCACCGTGGAGGACTCTGCCGAAGCGACTGTCCGCCTCTACAGCCTGGCCCAGAAGGTCCCCAACATCGTCAGCGACCTGGAGAGGGAGTGGCAACGCTTGGAGGAGGAAGGGGCCGAGCTGCCTCAGGATATGGACTCGTTGAGCCAGGCCCTGACCCAGCTCATGCAGAGCGGCCAGGAGCAGTCCTACGAGAGCCCTCAGCCGGTAGAGTTCCGGGGTGAATTCAAGCCGGAGCTGGTGCAGCTACTCATGCGCCTGCGCCAGGAAAAAGAAACCAGGCAGACCCAGGCATCGCCTCCGGCGCTGTCGCCGGAGCAGTTGCAGCAGCTCATGGACAAGAGCGTCGAGATAACCCTCAATGAGATGGCCGAGGGTGACCTCGCCGAAAGCTCCGCTCTCTTCCTGGCCAACCTCTTGAAGGAGACCACGCCCCAGCGGCCCGAGAAGCGCTTGCCCTATCACGATGGGCAGCCTCCACTGGGAATGCCCAGGGAGGGCGAAGAGGGAGAGCTGACCTGCGAGCCCAACTACTCCTACTACGACGAGTGGGACTTCCGGGCCAGCGACTACAAGCCCCGCTGGTGCCGGGTGGCCGAGTACTCACTGTCCGAGGGTGAGGCTCAGTTCTTCGAGCAGACCCTCACGAAGCACTCCAGCCTGGTGTCCCAGACCCGCCGTCAGTTCGAGCTCCTGCGGCCCGAGATGTTCCGCAAGATCAAGCGTCTGCTGGACGGCGAGGAGTTCGACCTGGATAGCGTGGTGGATTTCCTAGTAGAGCGTCACAGCGGCCACCAGCCCCCGGGCAAAGTCTACTGGCGGCGCAACAAGGTGGAGCGGGACGTGGCCGTGGCCTTCCTCCTGGACATGAGCGCCTCCACCGATGAGGAGATCATGAAGCACGAGCGCCGCTACGGTCAGGACGATTTCGACGATGACCCCCGCCGCTACTTCTCCTGGTGGATGTCGCGGCGCGCCCAGGACATGCTGACCCCGCCCAAGCGGATCATCGACCTGGAGAAGGAGAGCACCGTCCTCCTCATCAAGGCCCTGGAGACCATCGGCGATAGCTACGGCATCTACGGCTTCTCCGGATACGGACGGGAGAACGTGGAGTTCTATGTCATCAAGGACCTAGAGGAGCCGTTCGGCCAGCGGATCAAGCAGCGCATCGACAAGATCGCCCCCGTGCGCTCCACCCGCATGGGGCCGGCCATCCGTCACGCCACCGCCAAGCTGGACGCCCACGACGCCAAGGTGCGTATCCTCTTCCTGGTCTCCGACGGCCGTCCCCAGGACCACGGCTACGGCCGCGACCGCACCGAGAAGGAGTACGCCATCCACGACACCCACGTGGCCCTGCTGGAGGCCAAGCGCAAGGGGATCGTGCCCTTCTGCCTCACGGTCGACCGCTACGGCCACGACTACCTGAAGCAGATGTGTGACGACATCGGCTACGCCGTGGTGGCCGACATCGAGGCCCTCCCCTCCCGCATCACCACCCTCTACAGACGGCTCACCGAGTAGGCCGCCTGCCCTTACACGCAGCTGGTGATGATCGTATCCACGAAGGCGATGTAGCGCCCGTCGGGAGACCACTCAACCCCCCAGCCAATCGCTGTGCTGGGTCTCGCCAGATTCTGAAGGCCCGTTCCATCGCTGTTCACCACGAAGAGGGCATCATAGCCGCCTTCCCCGGGTTCTGAGCCGTTGAAGATGAGGCGTCGGCCGTCCGGCGAAAAGGACAGGCTGGACCCGGGTACAACGTCACTGGCCAGGTCCACGGTTTCATGCGTCGCCACGTCCAGCAGCTTAAGCGACGACCCCCAGTCTCCCGCGTGCGACACCGCGATGGCGTCCGCCCTTGGCGACCACCTGAACACGTCCCCGGGTGCCAGGCGCAGGTACTCCTGGCCGCCATCACCAGGAGCTACTGCTATCGAGGCGCCTGGTCCCCTTCCCAACGAGAACGCGAGGTACTTCCCGTCGGGCGACCAGGCTGGCAAAGAGCCCTCCCCCGCGATGACTCTACGATTCCCGCCGTCGCGGCCTATCACTACGAGCTGTTCGGGGCCCGCATCTGTCGAGTACAGGCTGTAGGCCATCCGCTCGCTGTCGGGCGACCAGTCGAAATAGCCAAAGCTCCTGCCTTTATCGATGACCGTAGCCGTATCGGTGATCATATCGAATATGCTGAGCGTCGCGCCTGATTCTGAGTGTGTGGAGAAGGCCAGGCTCTCGCCATCCGGCGACCAGTCGAGGACAAAGCCCTCGAAGGCCTCAACCGGCTCGCCGCTGCCGTCGGCGTTGACCAGGAAAGTGTGGTATGGTTCGCTCTCTTCGTACCGCCGTGCTGGCACCGCCAGCTGTCGGCCGTCTGGCGACCACTCCAGTCCCCAGACGATCCACTCCTGCCCTCCGGCGCTGCCGTCGAATGCTGCCACTTCTACGGCGCCCCCGCCGTCCACATCGATCACCGAGACGCGCGGCGAGGAGCAGGCGCTGGTGACGACGGCGATACGAGATCCGTCTGGGGACCAGCGAAAGCCGTAGAGGCCTCCCTCTCCTCGTGTCATGTGGCGCAGGTCTGTGCCGTCCGGGCGGATCAGATAGACCCCTCGCTCCGTCAGCGAGACCTTGGGCGGGTACTCCGCCGCCGTGGGCGTCACTGTGGCCTCGGGCGTGGCGGTAGCGCTGGGGGACGCCTCGGGAGTAGCCGTGCGTAGCGCCTCTCCGCCGCCGTTGCAGGCGACGGTCAGCATCGCCAGGGCCACGCTGAGCCGCATGGCCAAGGCAATGAAGCCCCGAGTCACTGCCCGTCACCTCCTACTGTTCCTGCAAGTACTGTCTGCTCACCCAGCCCTCCACGCCGGCCGGCGTCACTACCCGCAGCCAGGTCATGCCATCGGTCTCCTGCGTTTCGCCCATGTCCCTGAGCAACACGCCGTCCGCCGCGCAGGCGAGAACCTCGGCGGCACTGCCTGGCTCCGCCCGGACGTTCAGGCAACTGCCCGTATCCACAACGCGAGCGAAAGGACCGAGGAAAACAGCCCGCACAAGGCTGCGACCCCCTTTCCAGTCGGACCCGAGGAATGGGTCGGTGATCGGGTGGATGAGGCCTGCGTCAAGATCGATGAGGGTGGGGAGGGTACCGGCGAAAGACTGAGGTATGGGGGTCGTCAGTTGGCTGGCAGAGATGGCGATGTTGCCGAGGAGGTCCGGGCCCGACCAAGGGCCGACGAAGAGCAACTCCGACAGGGAGAAGGCTTGCTCAAGGCGGCTGTCGGTCCGGAAGATGCCAATGTAGTGGCGAACCTGATAACTTGGCGACCCTGCATTGTCTAGGACCCACTCGAGGGTGAAACGGGTGCCTGTCGGGTCGTGATTGATGCGCGGCACCCAACTCAGCCGCCACGGGTCCGTGGGGACGACGGCGAAAACACTGCCGTCGCTGTGAAGAAGGCGGCCGTCGTCAGCGGGCCATAGGAGATCGCCGCCCGGGAGGGGAAAAGCCCACCAAGACGTAACGCCTGAGGGCGTCTGCACGGTCTCGCCGCTGGGAAAGAGGCTGAAATAAGCCGGTGCCATCTCCGCCTGCCACGATGACACTAAGACTACGCCCTCACGGACAAATCCGATGACACTGCTTCCGACGTCCAGTTCTCCGAATTCCTGCCAGGTGACTCCGCCGTCCGTGGAGCGAAAGAAGGCCGTCTTGGAGTTCGGGCTCCAAGCATCGAGCCCACCGCTTCCACAGAACTCGCGTACGCACACGCTGACAACCATCTCGGAGCCATCGGGCCGCGTGGCGAAGCCGGTGATAGAGGGTGGCTCCTCCTGCATCCCCTCGGCCGTCGTCACAAGGCGGGGCGGCAGGCCCAGGTCGTCAATGGTGAGGAGCGTATCGGTCCTGATATGGCCGGAAGGGTCGCGGTAGACTCGAAGGAAGCTTTCAGCCGGGCCGTCACAGCCCCAGCAGCCGGTTTCAATCACGAGGGCCGCGTTGTCCGGCAACTCCGTCTCCTCGCCGACCCGCAGACCCACGACATCCACCCCATCAATGACCCCGGGGAAGCGGCCAGCGGCAGGAGTTGGCGTAGTGAGCGGTGTCTGTGTCGCCGGCCCGGCGGTGGGAGTAGCGATCGCGGTCAGCGCCGGCGACGGCTTGGGAGTGGCCGTGCGCAGCGCCTCCCCGCCGCCGTTGCACGCGACGGCCAGCAGGACGATGCCCACGAAGATGAGCCCTCTCATGGTGCCCTCAGCGAAAGCTAAGCTCGGAGAGTGTCTGCTCGTAGAGGCTATTTTACACCGATTGCGGCTTCCTGCCTATCGCGCTAGCAGCGCCCGCCGCAGCACGAACAGCGCCGTCGTGACCGCCCGCCGCTTGATCGCCGCCCGGCTCTGGGCGAAGGTGTAGCTGATCGCCTGCGACCCCCGCCCGTCGTCCAGGGCGATGTGGATCGTGCCCACCGGCTTGTCCTCCAGCGGCTCGGGGCCGGCCACCCCCGTGATGCCTATGCCATAGTCGACGCCCAGCCGCTCGCGCACCGCGCGGGCCATGTCTCGCGCCACCTCCTGGCTCACCACCCCGTGCCGGCGGACAAGCTCCTCGTCCACCCCCAGCGCTATCTTCATCTCGGCTGTGTAGGCCACGAAGCCGCCCTTGAAGTAGCTCGAGCTGCCCGCCACGTCGGTGATCGTGCTGGCCAGCAGGCCGCCCGTGCACGACTCCATCGTCGCCACGCTCAGCCCCCGCTCGCGCAGCATCGACCCCACGGTCGCTTCCAGCGTCTCGTCGTCGGCGCCCCAGATGGTCTTGCCCAGGATGCCTCGCGCCTCCTCCTCCATCGGCGCGATGAGACGCTGGGCCTCCTCGCGGCTGGCGGCCTTGGCGGTGATGCGCACGTGCACGCCGTCCGCCTTGGCGTACACAGCCAGGCGGGGGTTGGCGGAAGCGAGCAGGGGGCTGACCATCTCGTCCACAGTGCCTTCGCCGATGCCCACGGTCTTCAGGGTGCGCGAGACGATAACGCCGCCGGCGGCCATCTCGGTCAACCTAGGGGCTACCTCCTTCTCCCACATGCGCTCCATCTCCACCGGCGGGCCGGGCATGGCCACGAGAATGCGTCCGTCGCGCTCCACCCACCAGCCGGGAGCGGTGCCACGCGGGTTGGGAATAGGACGGCAGGATGGGATGAGGTTGGCCTGCTTAACGTTGCGCTCCGGCATGGCAATGCCGCGGCTGGCGAAGAAGGCGCGAAGCTTGGCCTCCATCTCGCCGTCCACCGACAGGGGCTCGTCCAGGACGGCAGCGATGGCCTCGCGGGTCAGGTCGTCCTCGGTCGGGCCGAGCCCGCCCGTGGCGAGGATGAGGTCGGAGCGCTCCCAGGCGCGGCGGAGGGCTTCGCTGAGGCGATCCAGGTTGTCGCCCACCTGGGTCATCCAGTGAAGGTCGATGCCCAGGGCGGGCAGGCGCGAGGCGATGTACTGGGCGTTGGTGTCCAGGATCTCGCCCAGCAGGATCTCGGTTCCAATGGAGATGATCTCGGCTCTCATGGAGGCAGCGCCAGGATAGTCCAGGGCGATCGCCTCGTCAAGGCGGCGAGCACATGGTAGCATGGAGCAGAGGTGATACAGTGACAAAACGAACTGGCAACCGCCGATCGGCGTTATTCCTCTTAGCGACCAGTGCAGTGGGCCTGGGCGCCTTCGGCCTGCCTCTTTTTCTGGCTCCTCTGAAGTGGGCGAAGAGAGTTCGCTGGCAGGTGCCGGAGGACGCGGACCTGACAGTCTACCTGGGCCGCTCGCTGGGGGCGGTGGCCGTGGCCCTGAGCCTCAGCGGCCTCTGGGCCGCCCGCGACCCGTGGCGGCATCGCATCGTCTTCAAGATAACTGCGGCGATGGCTGCCTTGCTGGCGGGCGTGCACGTCCGCGGGGCGATAGAGGGGAAGCAGCCCTGGACCGAGACGGCGGAGATCCCCCTCTGGGCTGCCACGGCCATAGGTGCTGTCGTCTGCTACCCGGAGGAGCCTGAGGAGTAGGCCCGCAGCACCAGCCGGCCCTTCTCGCCTCGCTGCAGGCGGGGCACCGCCGCCAGTTCGTCCCGCTGGGCGCATAAGGCTAGGTCCTGGCCGAAGCCCAGAGCGAGCAGGTCGCGGCCGTGGGTCGTCTCCTGCAGGGCTGTCGCCTCCCGCCCCCGCTGCGCGCGATAGTACTCGAGCGCGGCCCCAGTCTCATCCGTTAGTTGCAGGGCGGTCGGCCAGTGTCGACTTGGGTCGACGATAGCGTCCACGATGGCCCCGGCGCCCAGGGCGTCCTCCGCAGCGAATGCGCTGCCGCCTTCCTCGCCGGCGCAGACGATGGCGATATCCAGCGCCCGTGTAGTCGCCTCATCTAGGGCCGCCGAGGCCACGGCGGTGGCGTTCAGCAGACAGCCGACCAGCACCAGCGGCGCGTCCGCGGCTGCCAGGATGGCCCTGGTGCCGTTGCTGGTGCAGAGTATGACCCGCTGGCCCTTCAGGTCGAGGGCACCGAACTCAGACGGCGAGTTGCCGTAGTCGAACCCTGGCGGTGGCACGCCGCCCTTTTCGCCGCACAGCAGGTAGCGCGGCAGCTCCTGGTGCAGCCGGCGTGCCTCCTCGATGGCAGGGGCCAGCAGCACCTCCTGGGCTCCTCGCTCCAGCATGGTGACGATGGTGGAGGAGGCCCGCAGGACGTCCACCACAATACAGACCCGGCCGGAGAAGTCGGCCAGAAGGGTCGGAGTTAGGGCTACATCCAGCCTCACCAGCGGCTCCTTTCGCCTTGACGCTGCCCGTCGCCACTTATAATATGCGGCGGAAAGGGGGGACGCCAACCGGGCCGTCTCCTGTCTGGAGAGATGGAGCCATGTTCTTTGCCAAACTGCGAGATGCTGTCCAGCGCAATGATAGCTTCCTCTGCGTTGGCCTCGACCCCGATCCCGCCCGCCTGCCCGAGAGGGACGTGGCCGCTTTCAACCGCGCCATTGTCGAGGCCACCGCCGACCTGGTCTGCGTCTATAAGCCCAACCTGGCCTTCTACGAGGCCCTCGGCCCTCGAGGGATGGACGTGCTGCACCAGACGGTCGAGGCCATTCCCGAAGGCATCCCCGTCATCGGTGATGCCAAGCGCGGCGACATTGGCTCGACCGCTCAAGCATACGCCCGCGCCCTCTTCGATGCCTACGGCTTCGACGCAGTCACCGTGAACCCCTATCTGGGCGGCGACTCTCTATCGCCCTTCCTGGAGCGGGCCGACAAGGGTGTGTTCGTGCTCTGCCGCACCTCCAACCCCGGCGGCGCCGACCTTCAGGACCGCCTGATAGCGTCTGATGGCGATGCTCGTCCCCTGTACGAGGTCGTGGCCGAGCTAGCTCGCGATAAGTGGAACGTCCATGGCAATGTGGGGCTGGTAGTGGGAGCTACCTACCCCGAGGAACTGGGGCGAATCCGCCAGCTATGCTCCGACATGACTCTCCTTCTGCCGGGCGTGGGCGCCCAGGGCGCCGACGTGGCGGCAGCCGTTCGCAACGCCTTGGATGAGAGTGGCGGCGGGTTTATCATAGTCTCGTCCCGCCAGATCCTGTACGCATCGTCGGGCAGGGACTACGCTCAGGCCGCTCGGCGGGCGGCCCAGGCCCTCCGCGATGAGATCAACCGCCAGCGGGAGGTCGCTCTGGCATCCCGCCCACGGCGGCGAGGCCAGACGTGAGGTGAGCGCCTGTGGTGCTGGAGATACGTCTGGGCGATGTTGTTCGCCTGCGCAAGATGCACCCTTGTGGCAGCTTCGAGTGGGAGGTAGTACGCCTGGGAGCTGACATTGGCATACGCTGTCTGAAGTGTAACCGGCGGGTGCTTCTGGAGCGCAGCGTCTTTCGCAAACGCCTCAAGGCCTTCGTCGTGCGCGGGGAGGAGGAGACACCTGCAGGTCCGCCCGCCTCTACGCCTGAAGGACACTGATGCAGGAAGAGCAGCTTTTGCGGCCGCGCTCGGACCTCGTGCAGGCGGGCTCTCTTCTAGAGAACCCTCGCTTTGTCTCCCTCTGCCTTGCTCGTTTCCTCTCCTCGACAGCCCAGCATGCCATCTACTTCGGTCTCCTCATCATAGTCGTGGAGCGCACCGGCTCCAGCATCCACAGCAGCCTTCTCATCTTCTCCTTCCTGCTGCCCGGCGTCCTGACCGGGCTCTACGCAGGGGTGGTGGCCGACCGCTCGCCCAAGCGCTTGGTGATGTTCCTTAGCCAGGGCCTGCGGGCGGCGGCCTGTGTGGCCTTCTTCCTCTGGGGCGATAGCGTCTGGCGGCTGTATGCCGTGACCCTTGGCTTCGCCACGGCGGCCCAGTTCAACTCTCCTGCCGAGTCGGCGTCCGTCCCGGCCATAGTCCCCTACGATCGGCTGGCCTCTGCCAACGCCCTCTTGAACCTGACATCGATACTGGCTCAGGGCGTGGGCATGCTGGCTCTGGCGCCTCTGTTCATGAAGACAGTTGGCGAGGAGCCTCTGTTCATCGTGGCGGCCCTCCTCTTTGCTGGCGCCGCGTTCGTCGTCACCTCCTTATCGGGTTTGGAGGCAGGGGCAGAGCGTCGAGAGCGGCCGGTGGTGCTCGGTGGCGGCCTGACTGAGGAGTTCAAGAAAGTCTGGCGAACCATCCTCTACGATGGCAAGGTCTGGTCCGCCGTGGTCCAGCTCACCTTGGTCACTACGGCCATCCTGGTGCTGGTTACTCTCCTGCCGCACTACCTAAGCGAGGTGCTGGATACGCGGGTGGACAATGCTGCCTTCGTCTTCGCCCCCGCCGCCATCGGCCTCTTTGCCGGGCTGCGGCTGGCGCCCTGGCTTGGTCAGCGAATTGGCAACGCTCAGGTAGTGACGACGGGCTTCCTTCTCTTCCTGGTCTGCCTGGCAAGCATGGGCTTCATCGAGGAGTATGCCGACCTGATGAGGGACCAGGCCAGCACGTTTACCGACGCCATAGAGTGGACGGGCCTCTCTCTGGACGCGACTGTGGCCATGGGCCTGTCGATACCCCTGGGCTTCGCCTTCTCACTGGTTGGCGTGGCGGCGCGGGCGGTGCTCCATGAACGGGCGCCCGCCAATATGCTGGGTCGCATCTTCGCCATGCAAATGGTCTTGGGGAGCCTGGCCTCCATCATTCCCCTGTTCATCGTGGGTGGTCTAGCCGAGCTTGTGAGCGCCAGGATCGTCATCAGCCTGGTCACGGCGGCGGTGCTGGCGTTGGCCATCTACAGCCACCTGTGGGTTCGTCGCCAGGTGGAGGCTCTGCCGAGGGCGGTGTGATGCATAGGGCACGAGAGGAAGCCGAGCTCCTGCCGACTCCCGCAACGGGTGCCCTCCTGGCCGATCGGCGGTTCGCCGCCCTGTGGCTAAACCAGGCGCTGGGGCAGACCGCCCAATACGCCCTCCTGTTTACTCTCCTTCTTGTCGTCCTCGATCTCACAGGGTCTTCCATCCATACGACCCTGCTGGTTCTTTCTTTTATTCTGCCCTCCGTGCTCTTGGGTATGCCGGTGGCGGTATTGCTCGACCGCTGGCGCAAGGAGAGTGTGCTGCTGGTCACCAACCTGGTGCGCGCCATGGCCTGCCTATTCTTCCTGTTCTTCCACAGCGATGTCTGGATCATCTACGGGGTGAACCTCGTGTTTGCCGCGGCCAGTCAGTTCTTCAACCCAGCGGTGGTCTCCCTTATTCCAGCGCTGGTGCCCAAGGGCCGACTGATCAACGCCAACACCCTGTACAACTTCACCCTCATGAGCGCTCAGTTCGCAGGGATCGTCTTCCTGACGCCGCTGATGCTCAAGTCGGCGGGTCAGGACGGGATGTTCATCCTGGGCGCCGCCTTCTTTGCCGTGGCTGCCGGCCTGACCTTCTTCCTCCACCCCGGCGACCAGGCCCACAGGGAGACCCGCTGGGAGGGCCCGTTGTTCGGCGGCATCCCCGAGGATTTCCGCGCCAGTTGGCGCGCCCTGCGGGGTGACCTGGCTTCGGTGATGGCCATGGTTCAGCTTACCCTGAGCAGCGCCCTGGTTCTCCTGTTCGCCATTCTTATCCCCCGCTACATGAAGGACACCCTGGACGTGGCCGCCGATAACGCCGCCTTCGTCTTTGCCCCCACCGGCGTGGGAGCTATCCTGGGCCTGCGCCTTCTCCCCTGGTTTGCCCAGCGCATCAGCAAGGAGCGGGTGGTAACTGCTGGTCTGGGGGGTATTGGCGTCTGCCTGGTGGCCCTGGCCCTGGTGGAGCCCCTGGCTGCTCTTCTGGAGGGCACCGGAGCCCTGGATCCGGAGGGCATAGGCGGCCTGGGCCTGCTGGTGACCCTCACCATGTTCTTCGCCTTCCCCTTGGGGTTGAGCTACGCTCTCATCAACGCACCCGCCCAGACGGTGCTCCACGAGCGCGCCCCTGCCGAGATGCGCGGGCGCATCTTCA
This sequence comes from Dehalococcoidia bacterium, assembly GCA_020356025.1. Lineage (GTDB taxonomy): Bacteria > Chloroflexota > Dehalococcoidia > SM23-28-2 > SM23-28-2 > SM23-28-2. The sequence continues at coordinate 1,928,706 of CP070630.1, forward strand.
CCACCCAGGTCGTCTCGGCCAACTTCTTCTCCCTCCTGCCCCTTCTCCTCGTTGGTGCCATCACCGACCTCCTGGGCATAAGCCTTGTACTCATATTCATCGCCCTGGGGGTGTCCGTGGCCGGCGTGCTGAACGTCCGGGTGGTTCGCCGCGGCAGCCGGCTGGCGGCATCAGATGCCTCTGCCCCGACGATATCGGCTCAGCCTCACGGTCAGGTGGTGCCTCCAGTCGACATTGACACTGAAGAAAGCGCTAAGCTAGAATGAGGAAGCGTTGGCTTGGAGAGGGGAGGTGGTAGCATGATCGAGATGGTCATTGAGAGCATTCGCGTGAGCCTCATGAACTATCAGCGCGTGGTCATTCTCAAGGAGAAGGAGTCCGATCGCTACCTGCCCATCTGGATTGGCCCGGCCGAGGCCGACGCTATCGCTGTGCGCCTGCAGGAGGTGGCCGTATCGCGGCCCCTCACCCACGACCTCCTCCGCTCGATCATCGATACCCTGGGTGCCAGCATTCAGTACATCGTAGTTAACGACCTGGCCAACGATACTTTCTATGCTCGCATCATCATGGAGGTGGACGGGCGTAGTATGGAGATCGACTCGCGGCCCAGCGATGCCATTGCTTTGGCCGTGCGGGTGCAGGTGCCGATCTTCGCTGAGGAAACGGTGCTGGATAAGGCCGGCGTTCGCCTGGATCAGGAGAGCGTTGAGGAGAGGGTAGGAGAGACGGAGCCCCATACTGAGGCGAAGCCAGAGGAACTGGAGAAGCTTTCCCCCTTTCGCGACTTCATCGACAGCCTGGACATGGACGACTTCGATAAGCGCACCTCCTGAGGGGCAGCGCTCTCGAGAGCCCACACAGGCCCCAGGCAACCGATGGCTTGGGGCTTTTTGTCGGAGTGGGCCAATCGAGACAAGGGTATGATAGCGGCGGCAATAGGTGATATTCACAGCACAGCGGCCGAAGCCCGTTTCAGCGATTGCGCTAAGGAGTCAAGATGGGCAGGCTGCCACCAGTCGTCAGGCTACTGGGCATCGGCTGGTATTTTGCGTTTTGCATAATTGTTGGCATCGTCGGCGGCGTGCTGCTTGACCGACAGGTGGAGAAAGACCATATCTTCACCTTCGTGGGCCTTTTCCTGGGCCTGATCTTGGCTTTCTTCGGGGGCTACATCATGCTGCTTGAGGAGCTGGGTTTGCGCCGGCCACGACAAGGAGACGACAAGTGAGGGGCAACAGGCTCCGACTGGCCGTCGTTGGCCTGCTCGTCCTCGTGCTTGCGGGCTTCGTCTTCCTGCGGGGCCCTACCCCCCATATCCAGATCAAGCCGGAGACCCTTTACTCCATCGGGATCATCAACATCACCAACACTATGGTCACCTCCTGGCTGGTCGTGGCTCTGATGGTCGGTCTGGTGTACCTGGCCAGCCGACGTCGGGAGCTCGTTCCCCGCGGCGTCCAGAACCTGCTGGAGGCCATCGTCGAAGGCTTCTACAATCTGGTGGTGAGCATTGCTGGCGAGAAGAACGGTCGTCGCTTCTTCCCCGTGGTGGCTACCATATTCTTCTTCGTCCTGTTCGCCAACTGGTTCTCCCTCTTCCCCATCTTCAACGCCATCGGCCTGGGGCAGGAGGAAGAGCACGGCTTCGTCATGGAGAAAGTTGACCTCGGGCCGCTGCCCGCAACCTACGTTGGCCTGTCCAGCCTGGACCAGCTGCAAGGGCGAACAATAGATGAGGAGGACCCCGAGGCGGCCCATAAGGTGGAACAGGAAAAGGACAAAGGAAACTTCGTGGGCGAGATCCGCCCCTTCCTGCGCGGGGTCAACACAGACCTTAATACGCCTTTGGCTCTGGCCATCATGTCGGCCATTTTCGTGGAGTTCTGGGGCATAAGCACGCTGGGCTTTTTCACCTACGGCCGCAAGTTCTTCAACTTCGGAGGCTTGCTGCGGGGCATCCGAAGACTCTCCCTTGACGATGTGTTTCGGGGTGTCATAGATGCCTTCGTGGGATTTCTGGAACTTGTCTCGGAGATGGTGCGCCTAATCAGCTTCACTTTCCGACTTTTCGGCAACATGTTCGCCGGAGAAGTGGTGATCCTGATGTTCACCTTCCTCGTTCCTTTGGTTTTCACCCTGCCCTTCTACGGCCTTGAGATCTTCGTGGGTCTCATCCAGGCGTTCATCTTTGCCGCGCTGACGTTGGTGTTCGGCATGATCGCCGTGGCTCACGGCGGGCCTCCTGATGCTGAGGAGGCACAGGCCGAGATTCACGAAACGGAGACGGCAGAAGGCCAACTGGTAGTGAATTCTGAACAGTAGCAGAAAAAGGAGGTAAATAGATGGAGCTGCTGCTAGCGATTATCCCACCTGTAGAAGCCGCTGCTCAGTACGTGGCCCAGGGCACGGACTTCAACATAAGCGATGACGGCATGAAATACTTAGCGGCTGGTTTGGCCATGGCGTTTGGGGCCATCGGGCCGGCTTTGGCCATCGGCAACTTGGTGGGCCGGGCCATGGACGCCCTGGGCCGCAATCCAGAGGCCCTGCCGGCGATCCAGGTGAACATGATCCTGGGTCTCGCCTTTGCCGAAGCCATCGGCATCTACGCGCTGGTGGTGGCGGTCATGATCGGCTTTGTCTTTTAGGCCAGCATGGGAACTAGGTTGGGAGTAAGGCGATGGAGCTAGTCTTCCTCGCAGGGTTGGTTGACGGACTGAAGACCTTGGGGATTAATCTTCCCAGCCTGTTGGCCCAGCTTATCAACTTCACTCTCCTTCTGATCTTGCTGAGCGTCTTTGCCTACAAGCCGGTGATCCGCTTGCTGGACGAGCGACGGCGGCGCATCCAGGAGGGGCTGGAGGCCGCGGAGCAAGCCAAGCAGCAGGCGGCCCAGGCCGAGCAGGAGGTACAGGCTCAGCTGGAGCGAGCGCGCCAGGAGGGACAGGCCGTCATCGGCCAGGCCCAGCAGATAGCGGCTCGCATTCAGGAGGAGGCCCGCCAGCAGGCGCGCGAAGACGCTGAGGCGTTGCTGGAGCGCGCCCGCAGCGAGATCCAGCTCGAGCGTGACAGTGCCATAGCTGAGCTGCGGCGGGAATTCGGCGGCCTTACCATAGAGGCCGCTGAGAAGGTCATCGGCCAGTCGCTCGACCCTCAGGCCCACCGGCGCCTCATCGAGGAGGTGCTGGCCGAGTCGACCCTGGGCGGTAATGGCGACCAGCAGGCTTCCGGGTCAGAACCCAGTCCATGATTCGAGATAGCGTAGCCAAGCGATACGCCCAGGCGGCCTTCGAGATCGCTCGCGGGCGCGATAACCTGGAGGAGTGGGCCACCGACCTGGCTCTGGTGGCCCAGGTAATGGCCGACCCTCAGGCTGTGGCCATCCTCAGCAGCACCAAGCAGGCCCTGGCCGACAGGTATCGCCTGTTGGAGGCGATTCTGGAAGGGATCGACCCGCTGGTTATGAACCTGGCCAAGTTGCTGGTGGCCAAAGGGCGAGTCGGCATCGCCCCCCAGGTTGCCGAGGCCTATCGCGATCTGGTGGACGAGCACAGCGGCGTCGCCCACGCCAG
>CP070630.1:1932380-1936322 GCA_020356025.1 Dehalococcoidia bacterium
CGCCCAGCTCGCCGTCGCGGGCCTCCTCGCGGGCGCCGAGGGCGAGAACTTCCTTGAGGGCGGCGTCTCTATCGCGGCGAGGCAAGGTGGCGGCTCGCAGGCCGGCGGGAGATAGCACAAGTCCCAGCCAGCCCAAGGCGGTCTCGATGATGCAAAATTTCATTCCATCCCCCAATCCTCAGGAAGATATGCCAGGCCCGACCCAGAATGTTGCTTCCCGATTATATCAGGCCGGTTCTGGGCCACCAAGGCGAGCGATGGCGCGGGGTGCACCTAACGATAGTGTGCAGTAGAATCGCCTCGCCATGGTTACTTTAAGGGGGACGGTAGCCCTTGCCGTCCTGGCAGCCGCCGTCGCTCTCCTGGCCTGCCAGGGAGACGATAGCGAGCCAGCAGGTATGGGAGCCGAGTCCTCGCTCACAGCCACGACCGCCCCTACCGCCACCGCTGCTGCTCCGTCGCCTGCGGCCAGACCTACGGCGACGGCAACCCCCAGGCCTTCGCCCACCCCCTCAGCGCAACCGTCTCCGTCGCCCACGCCCGAGCCGCCAGCGGCGGCCGACTCGAGCAGGGTGGAGGTCTCACCCAACACTGTAAGGCAGGGAGAGGTATTCACGGTCAGCCTGCAGAACGGCGAACCTGCCAGCAACGCCAACACGAGCTTCGCCGGCCTTCACTACCCGATGCTCTGGACCGGCGACATCTGGTGGGCGGTGATAGGTGTGGCCGCCGACTTCATGGCCGGCCAACACCAGGTCCAGGTGATCGAGGACGGGTTGATGAACCTGCCCATCGTGGTGCTGACGGTGGTGGAGGCTGTCTTCCCCGAGGAGCTCATTCAGCTGGAGCCGGAGCAGGCGCAGCTCCTGACCGATCCCGTCGCCGTCGAGGAGGAACGGCAGCTTCTGACCTCCACCTACGCCGTCGTCACGCGGGCGCGTCTATGGTCGGGGCCATTCATCCTGCCGGCTGCCGGCCCGCTAGGGGACACCTTCGGCATGCGTCGGAGCTTCGATGGCGGGCCATACAGCCACCACACAGGCCTCGACATCCTGACCGGAGAAGGCGCACCAGTGATGGCAGCCAACAGCGGGCGAGTGGCCCTCGCCGCCGACCTGCACCTGCGGGGCGGCAGCGTGATCATCGACCACGGGGCGGGCGTCTTCAGCGGCTATCACCACCTGTCGCAGGTGCTGGTCACAGAGGGCGAGCGAGTGGCTCAAGGCGACGTCATCGGCGCGTCGGGAGGGACCGGCCTGGTGACGGCGGCTCACCTGCACTGGGAGGTAATAGTGCACGGGGTGCGGGTGGACCCGCTGCCCTGGACGGAAGCGGAGATAGGGCCAGGCCTATCGCTTCAGGTCGCCGAGCTCGTGGAGGACGAGGGCAGCAGCGACGATGGCGGCGGTCTCGGCGCGGAGGATGCGCCGGCCGAGGGAGATGGTGTGCACTCCCAGTCGGCGGGCGAGCCGGACCTCGTCGAGGGGGAAGCCACCCTCGGGGCCGATGAACAAACTGACGACAGGGAGCGCCAGTTGCTGCACCGCCAGAAGATCGCCGAGGCTAGTGTCCCTCTCACCCTCCCAGGGGAGGATGCGGAGCCCAGCAGCCGTCGCGCAGCCCTCCTCGAACGTCAGGGGCAGTGATAGCTCGGGCAGGCGGCAGCGGCCGCTCTGCTCGGCCGCCTCGACGATGACCCGCCGCCAACGCTCCAGGCGAGCGGACGAAGGCCGTGAGGGTCGAACCTGCGAGCGGCTGCTGACGATGGGCACGAAGGCAGCCACGCCCAGCTCGGTGCCCTTCTCCAGCACCCAGTCGAAGCGCTGGCCCTTGATGAGCGCCTGATAGAGCACGAGGCGAACGCTGGGCTCGCCGGGTGGCTCGCTCGAGGCGATGACCAGGCCCTGCGCCTCTCTAGCGGACAAGGCTGTGAGCTCCACCTCGTACTCGCGGCCGCTGTTGTCGAGGAGGAGCACGTGGTCGCCGACGCGCAGGCGCAACACTCGCTCCATCCTGCGAGCGAGGTCAGGCCCCAGGTGGGCCTCCTGGCCGACTATTGCCTGGGGGGGAACGAAGAATCGACGCATTGGTCTAGGGTCTGCGGGCGACATGGGCACGCCAGTCGCCGTCCGCCAGCGACCGCTCCATCAGGAGGCCGGTGCGAGCGAGGGCGCTGGATACTCGTTCCTCTGATTCAGCGCTGAAGCCAGCGACGATGAGCACACCGCCCGGGCGTAACGCCTGGCCCAAGGCGGAAGCCAATTCCGCGATGACGGCCGCGCTGATTTTGGCCATCGCGAGGTCGAAGGCGGCGGTCGGCGCCTGGTCGAGGCCGCCCTGCTCGACCTGCACCAGCGCGTCGAGGTCATTGAGGCGCACGTTCTCTTGAGCCACAGCTATCGCCTGGGGGTCGATGTCGAGGGCAAGGACAGAGGCCGCACCCAGCCTGGCGGCAGCGAGGGCGAGGATGGCAGAGCCGGTGCCCAGGTCGAGGACGGTCATCCGCGGGCGCAGAAGCTCCTCCAGGGCCCTGAGGCACATGAGGGTGGTGGGGTGCTGGCCGGTGCCGAAGGCCATGCCGGGGTCGAGGCGGATGACCGACTCGCCGTGGCGCGGGCGGTACGAGCGCCAGGTGGGGCAGACGACCAGGCGCGGGCTCACGCGCAGAACGGGGAAGAACTCCTTCCAGGCGTGGGTCCAATCCTCTTCGCTGAGCCAGCGGGTACGGAGCGCCGACGGCAAGGCGAGGGCGGCCAACTGGCGGCGCAGGGCGCGCCGGCGACGGGCGAGGTCGCCATCGGCGGGGAGATATGCCTTGACCACCACAGAGGCGGCGGCCGGCTCGACGCTCACGCCGCGGTGGGCGTGGCGACGGAGCACGTCGGACACGGCCTCCTCGGCGTCGGGGGCCACTTCGACGCTGAGCTCAAGCCAGCGGGCGGGCGATTGCTTTCGCGGCGGCATGGCGTAACGGGGAAGAGCGGGGGCCTAGCCCAAGGCGTCCTTGATCTTGCCCAGGAGGCCCTTGTCGTCCTCTGAGGGCGTCCCCAGGGTACCGTCCAAATCCTTCAGCAGACGTTTCTGCTCAGGGGTGAGCTTGGTGGGGACAACCACCCGCACCCGCACCAGCTCATCGCCGCGGCCTTGACCGCGGAGGCGGGGCACGCCCTTGCCCTTGAGCACGAAGACGCGGCCGTTCTGAGTGCCGGGCGGGATCTTCAGGCTGTGGGCGCCATCGAGGGTGGGAACCTCTAGCTGCATACCGAGGGCGGCCTGAGCGATGTTGATGGGCAGGTCTAGGATGATATCGCTGTTGTCCCGCTTGAACAGCTCGTGCGGCTCCACATGGATGTCGACGTACAGATTGCCGGACGGGCCGCCGTTCAGGCCAGCGTTGCCCTCACCTCTGAGGCGCATCTGGGAGCCGTCGTCGACGCCGGCGGGAATCTTGACCTCAAGGCGGCGATGATGGCGCTCGCGGCCGCTGCCGCGACAGTCCTTGCAGGGGTCGGTGATGATGCGACCTTCGCCGCCGCACTGCTGGCAGACGGCGACGTTGACAAACTGACCAAAGACGCTGCGCTGGATACGCCTGACCTCGCCGGTGCCGTCGCAGGCGGGGCAGGGGGCGAGCTGGCTGCCGGGCTCGTTGCCCTGACCGCCGCAGCGCGGGCAGAGCTCGGTGCGGGTGACCTCGATCTGCTTCTCGCAGCCGAAGGCGGCCTCTTCGAAGGTGATGGTGAGGCGAGAGCGGAGGTCGTTGCCGCGGCGGGCCTGTCGGCGGAGGCGGGTGCCTGTGCCGCCGAAGAAGGCGTCGAAGATATCGCCGAAGCCGCCGAGGTCGAAGCCGTCGAAGGGGCGGCCGGGATCGAAGCCGCGGAGGCCGTCGTGGCCGAAGCGGTCGTAGGAGAGGCGGCGCTCAGGGTCGGAGAGGACCTCGTA
>CP070630.1:1936422-1939402 GCA_020356025.1 Dehalococcoidia bacterium
ATCGGCGTGGACGGCGCGGAAGATATTATCGCGCGCTAACCCTGCCTCGGCTAAGGCGAGCCTCTTTTCAGCGAAGCGACTGCCTTGCCGTCGAAAGGCTCTCGATGAGTCGGGCCACCAACGGGCATCGGCAGCCCCTAGCGCAAGTCTGTTCTTGTGCGCTACAATATCCTCTCTCTCGGATAGGGAGGCCAAGAGCGGTAAGCGAAGGAAGGAGGCTGATGTAGCTATGCGGAACCTAGGCAGGTTCTGGCTGACCTTCCTTGCTCTGGCAGCTCTCTTACTGGTGCTGGCAGTGGCCTGCGAGGAGGAGGAGGAAGGAATCACCACCGGCACCCCGGCTGTCACCCCTACACCGGTGGTAATCGGCGACCCCGACATACAGATGATCCTGGGCACCCACTTTGCCCAGAGTGGTACCTACGGGGCGGCGTTCGCTCCCGTCCTCGCCGGCCTCAAAGCCTACTTCAACTACGTCAATGCGGAGGAAGGGGGCGTCTGCGGCCGCCGGATCTTCCTAAAGGTGGAGGATGATGGATACGACCCGGCCAGGGCGGTCGAGGTCGTTCGCAAGCTTGTGGAGGAGGACCAGGTGTACGCCATCGTCGCTGGTCTGGGGACGGACGCCCACTCGGCCGTCTGGGAGGATCTAAACGCAATAGGGGTGCCCGATCTGTGGATTATGTCCGGGGCGCATAAGTTCGGTTCTGAGCCCGAGAAGTATCCCTGGTCGGTTCCCCTCCTGCCGGACTACTACGTCGAGGGGACGATCTTCGGCAAGTACATCTCGGAGAATCTGCCGGGCAAGAAGGTGGGCGTCCTCTACCAGGATGACGACTTCGGCAGGGACGAGCTGGCGGGCCTGAAGAACGGCCTCGACCCCACCAAGAACGAGATAGTCTCCGAGCAGAGCTATGAGTCCACCGCCCTCGACATCCGTCCTCAGGTCACTAGCCTGAAGGATGACGGCGTAGAAGTGGTGGTTGGCGCCTGCTTCCCAGGTCACTGCCATCAGGCCATCAAGGAAGCCGACCGCCTGGACTGGCATCCCCTGTTCTTCATCAGCTACGGTATTGCTGACTACGTGTCGTTCATGTATCCTGAGTTGGACATCCGGCTCATGGAAGGGGTCATCACCACCCAGGTCAAGAAGCTATCGAGCTGGACTGACGACCCGGCGGTAGCCGAGCACCATCGGATCATGAAGGAGTATGGTGACTCGCCCCCCAGTAACCTCGGCATCATTGGCCAACTGGCGGCGTCCTTGACCGTCGAGGCTCTACGCGCGACCTGTGACAACCTGACGCGGGAGGGCCTGATGGACGCCGTCCACTCCTTTCAGGACTACCAGAGCGACCTCATGCTGCCCGGCATCACCATCAGTCTCAGCCCGACCGACCATTTGACCTTCGAAGCCATGAGGATGATGAGGGCTATGGTAGTGGACGGCAAGGGCAAGTGGGAGTACTTCGGCCACGTCATCTCGTTCGCGGAGGAGGACTAGAAGGCAACCTCAGCCCCGCGGGCTGACTCGTCCCAATAAGACTCCTACTTCCCCAGCCTGAGCAGCGCCATAAACGCTTCCTGGGGGATGTCCACGTTGCCCACCCGCTTCATCCGCTTCTTGCCCGCCTTCTGCTTCTCCAGCAGCTTCATCTTGCGGGTCACGTCGCCGCCGTAGCACTTGGCCAGCACGTTCTTGCGGAGGGGCCTGATCGTCTCGCGCGCGACGACCCGTCCGCCGATCGCCGCCTGGATCGGCACCTCGAATAGCTGGCGGGGGATCAGGCTGCGCAGCTTCTCCACGAGCTGTCGCCCCTGGCGCTGCGCCCTATCGGCGTGGACGATGGCCGAGAGCGCGTCCACCGGCTGCTGGTTCACCAGGATGTCCAGCTTCACCATGTTCGCCGGCGCGTGGTGAGCGAAGCTGTAGTCCATGCTGGCGTAGCCCTGGCTGCGTGCCTTGAGCTGGTCGTAGAAGTCGAGCAGCATCTCCGACAGGGGCATCTGGTACTCCAGCAGCACCCGCCGGCCGGCGGCGTCCTCCAGGGGGCCGTGCTCCAGGTAGTCCATGCGCTTGAACTCGCCCCGGCGGCCGGTCACCAGCTCCATCAGCGCCCCGATGTAGCGCTCGGGGGCGATCACGCTGACGTTCATCCAGGGCTCCGATATCTCCAGCACCTCCTCCATGCGGGGCAGCTTGGCCGGGTTGTCCACCGCCATCTCCTCGCCGTCGACCTTCAGCACGCGATACTCCACGCTGGGGGCGGTCACCAGGATGTCGAGGTCGTACTCGCGCTCCAGGCGCTCCTGGACGATGTCCATGTGGAGTAGGCCGAGGAAGCCGCAGCGGAAGCCCGGGCCGAGGGCGATGCTGGACTCCGGCTCGTAGCTGAGGGCGGCGTCGTTGAGGTGAAGCTTGTCGACGGCGTCGCGCAGGAGGGGGAACTCGTCGGCGTTCGCGGGATAGAGGCCGGCGAAGACCATCGGCTTGGCCGGGCGATAGCCGGGCAGCGGCTCCGAGGCGGGGTGGTCGTCGTAGGTGATCGTATCGCCCACCCGACAGTCGCGCACCGTCTTGAGGCCGGTGGCCACGTAGCCGACCTCGCCGGTGGTGAGCTGTTGCGTCGGGGCGAAGGCGGGCCGAAAGACGCCCACCTCCAGCGGGTCGAGCTCGCGCCGGTTGGACATGAGGCGCAGGGGACGCTTGGTGGAGAGCGCGCCGTCCATCACCCGCAGGTAGGCGATGACCCCCTTGTAGGGGTCGTACTTGGAGTCGAAGATGAGCGCTCGCAGGCGCGCCTGCACTCGCCCGGTCGGCGGCGGAATGCGCTGCACCACCGCCTCCAGCACCTCCTGCGTGCCGACGCCCTCTTTGGCCGAGGCGAGGATCATCTCCTTCTGGCCGTAGCCCATGACCGCCTCGATCTCCTGGGCCACGCGCTCGGGCTCGGCGTTGGGCAGGTCGATCTTGTTGATC
>CP070630.1:1939502-1953827 GCA_020356025.1 Dehalococcoidia bacterium
TTCGATCTGCTGCAGCCGGATGCGCGCCGACAGAAGATTTGCCTCGGCCGTAGCCAGCTGGTTCTCCAGAGTATCGGTTTCCAGACTGGCCAGCTGCTCGTCTGTCTTGACCTCATCGCCCAGCTCCACTTCGACAGAGCTCACCCTCCCCGGTATGCCGAAGCTGGTCACCGTCTCCCTCACCGCTTGCGCCTCGCCTGAGGTACTAACGGTGAAGCGCATGGTGGTCGTGGTCACCGTGTATGTGGTGAAGCCTTCCTCATCGGAGCCGTCGTCAGCCAACCAGAAGTAGTACACCAGGAAGCCACCCACCACAACGGCAATCAGCGCAGCCAGGAGCACAAGCCAGCGAGGCCTTCTTCTGTCGATCATCTCCATGAGTCCCCAGCTCCTTGCCGGTCGAGTTAATACAAGTCTGCCGCACATCGGCAGATCACAGATTCAGCTATACTTAATGATGGCTTGTGGACATTTTACTGTCAAATGAACGTTGCCGATACACTGAACTGAATGGTGGGCAATGCCGCCACAAACAGCATTGCGGCGGCCAACGTCAGCCTGCCGCAGGTGAGCAGCAGAATGCCGAGGGCTGCCGGACGTCTGCTCTCCTAGTCCGACAGCCCTCGCAACCTCTACGCCTGCGCACCTCCCATCGCAGTGGCGGGAGGGAGCGCTCCCGGGGACACTTGTTAGGCTTGGATGCTGCTCTCCGTGGGTTCGAAGCTAGAGTCCGGAGCGCCACCCCCGAAGAAAGCGCCTCGCGGGCAGGGGCCGTGCCGCTTGGGGAGGGCATTCACGATGTCGTCGATGTTCTCCTCCACCCGGTCGTAGATGGCGTCGGCCTGCTCCTGGGTGAGCTTGCCCTCAGCCACCAGTGCATCCAGTTCTTGCCGCACCTCAGGCAACATAGCGGCCGTGAACTCGTCCGCCGCCATGCCCTGCTCCTCAGCGACCTCGGCCAACGTCTTGCCGTCCTTCAGTTCGTCCACGAGCTCCTCTAGTTCCAAGCCCAGCACCGTCGCTGCCGCCTCCACCGTGTGGTCACGTACGCGCCCGTCGACGCAGTCGGAGGCGCCATTGCAGACGCGCTCGCGGATGCAGTCGAACACGTGCTCGCAGAGACGGTGGCGCGGGCCGGCAAGCGTACGACGGAGCGGCGCGAGCAAGTCCCCGCTCTCGATGCGCTCTTTCAAGGCCTCGCCTTCCTCCTCGCTGAGCTTGCCCTCGGCCACCCGCTCATCGATGATATCCTGCTCGGCCTCGGTCACCGCTGAGCGTAGCTCGTCCTCACCGATGCCCAGCTTCTCGGCGACCCGGCCTAGGAAGCTCTGGACGGGGGTTTCCTCGTCTTGCGCCACCGCCAGACCGATGCCGCCGCCGATGACCGCCGTGCTGACAAGCGCGATGGCCAGCGCCGCTATCAGAATCCTTCTCATGCTTCCCTCCTTTGCCTACCTGGAGGAGACCCTAGGGCTCCTTCGTCCCTAGCCACCGCTACATCCACCACCAACCTGAAGGACACCCTAGGACTCCTCCATCCCCACAACAATCACTACACACAGACTAGCCCAGCAACCTTAAGGTCACATTGGAACAGCATTAGAATCCCTCAACATTGAGCCACAACGTCTTTAATGTTTTCTTAATGTTTTTCGTCTACAATAGTGCACCAGGAGTAGGTCAACATGTACGTATTGGTGGTAGAGGACGAACGACGGCTGGCCCGAGTGATACGACGCGTCCTGGAGGAGGAGGGCCACACGACCGACCTGGCCTACGACGGCGAGGAGGGGCTGGCCATGGCCCTGGAGGGCTCCCACGACGTCATCGTCCTCGACATCCTGCTGCCGGAGCTCGACGGCATCGAAGTCTGTCAGGCGCTGCGCAAGAACCGCGTGGACACGCCTGTCCTTCTGCTCACCGCCCTCGACGACGTGCCCGACCGCGTGCGGGGCCTGGACGCCGGCGCCGATGATTACCTCACCAAGCCCTTCGCCTTCCAGGAGCTCCTCGCCCGTCTGCGCGCCCTGGGTCGCCGCCGCGTCCAGGCCCGCGAGCCCGAACGCCTCCAGACCGCTGACCTGGTGCTGGACCTGAACCGACGACGCGCCGAACGGGCTGGCCGAGTCATCGAGCTGAGCCCCAAAGAGTTCGCCCTCCTGGAATACCTCATGCGCAACGAGGGGCGCGTGCTCACCCGCACCCAGATCCTCGATCACCTCTGGGGCTACGACCACACGCCCGATTCCAATCTGGTGGATGTCTACGTTTCCTACGTCCGGCGCAAGGTTGACAAGGGCCACCCCAACAAGCTCATCGGCACCATCCGCGGCGTCGGCTACGTCCTTGGTCGATAGTCATGTTTGCCTCTACGCGCTGGCGCCTCACCCTCTGGTTCGTGGCTGTCCTGGCCCTGATCCTGACCGTGCTTGGCGTCACCGTTTTCTTCATCACCCGCGCCGTCATCTTCGACGCCGTCGACGACAGCCTGCGCGACCGCGCCACAACCGAGGTGCGCCTGCTGGTCCCGAGGCTCGGTCCGCAGGGCCGATCGTTGCAGCCTTTACGGGAGATCGTCGTGGGGCCCACCTTCACCGCCGGTGGCTACTTCTATGCCTTGGTCGGCCGCGACGGCGAGATGCTGGCAGGCACATCCAACGTCGACCCCAACGGGCTGGCAAGTCAGGAGGCCATCGAGAGGGCACTGGACGGCGGCCCGGCTTTCGACAACACCGACTCCTCCACCGGCGAGAGCCTGCGCGTGTACGTGGTGCCCATAGAGGCACCCCAGACGTCTGGGCTGGTTCTGGAGGTGGGGAGAAGCATAGAGCCGGAGAGGGAGACCCTGCGTAACCTGATATTCATTCTCAGCGGTGGCGGCGCTGCCGGGCTCGCCCTCGCCCTGGTCGCCGGATTCTTCCTCGCTGGTCGGGCCCTTCGCCCCATCGGCGCTGCCATGGACCGCCAGCGAGCCTTCGTGGCCGATGCCTCCCACGAGCTGCGCACGCCCCTGTCGCTGATCCGGGCCAACGCCGAGCTACTCCAGCGCCACCCGAGGAAGACTGTTCAGGCCAACATGCCCGCCCTGAACGACATCATTCGGGAGATCGACGGGCTGAGCACTTTGGTCAGCCAGATGCTGACCCTGGCAAAGGCCGACGCTGCGCGAACGCCCTTTGCCTTCACGGAAGTTGCCCTCCACGACTTGGTGGAAGACGTGGGGAAGCAGGTGAGAGTCCTGACGGACAAGAAGGAGCTTCAGCTAGACGTCCGCGTCGACGGGCCGGCCCGAGTCCACGGAGATGAGCTGCGCCTGAGGGAACTTCTGCTCATCCTGCTGAACAACGCCATCGAGTTCACAGACGCAGCGGGGACAGTGGCGCTGACGCTGGAGGCAGATGGCTGCAAGGCCGTGCTGCGCGTCAGGGACTCGGGCAGCGGCATCCCGCCGGAGGCTCTCCCCCACGTCTTTGACCGCTTCTACCGAGCGGATAAGGCGCGCTCCCGAGCTGAGGGCGGAGCCGGCCTGGGGCTGGCGATCGCCAAGTGGATCGTCGAGGGCCACGGGGGCTCGATACGAGTTGACAGCTCCCCAGGCACGGGTACCACCTTCACGGTCGAGCTCCCCACCCACTAAGGGTGAGGCGCCGGGCAGCCCTCCGCACCACGACCACGACTCCGTGACCGCTTGACCTGCGAAGAGCCGGATGGCATATTGGCACCCCATAGGTAATCGCTATTGACCGGAAGCATGGAAACGAGGCAACCTGTCAAGGAACGGAGCCGACTGCATGAAGGTGCTTATTCTCCACTTCCGCTCCCCCCGGACGCGCGCTGATGGCGACCGCCGAGCCACGGCGGATGTGACCGACTCGGCCGGCACCGACGGCGTATCCCTCGAGATCATGAAGCGCCAGGCCCTTCTTGAAACGATGGGCCATCAGGTCGCCATATGCTCGGCCTACGATTGGGCAGACCTCCCCGTACCGGCACTGGAGTTCGACCGTCAAGATGTGATGGTGATGATGGGCAACCTTTTCGGCCGCGGTATCACTGACTTCGCCGACGAGGCCGAGCTCGAGCGCGCTTTCGGACGAGCCGTCGCAGAGCTGAAGCGGGAACTCGGTGATGGGATCAGCGCTTTGGCGCCGGACATGCTCTTTGTGCACAACATGCTATCGCTGCCCGTTCATCCCGTCGCCACGGTCAGTCTCACCGAGCTCCTCGCAGACCTCCGCCTGCCCTGTGTGGCAATCCACCACGATGTCCTCAGCGAAGGGGCCTACAAGTTCACCGCGACGTGCAGCTTCGCGCAGTCCCTGCTTGATGGGTATTTCCCTCCCAAGATGCCGACCCTCTCCCACTGGACGATCAACACGCGCAACCAGAGGGCTCTCAGCGCAAGGGGCGTCCGAGCCGCAATCATCCACGATACCATGGACTTTCACCACCAGCTCGATGCCCCAGATCACGCGAGGATCCGAGGAGAACTTCGGGCCAAGCATGGTATCGGCAAGTCCGATGTCGTGCTCTTCGTCGGAGCTCGTATCGTGCCGAATAAGCAGATAGAGTTGGCGGCTCACCTAGCAGCCGTATTGCAGGATCTTCGCCGAGACATGGTCGGCAAAGCCCTGTATCACGGCGAGGTGTTCACCCAGGAAAGCCGGATCGTGCTCGTTCTGGTGGGCAGACCCGAACGCGCCTTCGCCGATTACCGAGAAAGCCTCTCCGCGCTGCTCGATGCGCTAAAGGTCGACTGGCTATATGTGGGAGACGAGGTTCTCCCTCTACGTGTGGCGGAGGAGGGATTCTACGCCCTCTATCCCGACATGTATACCATGGCCGACTTTGTGCTCTACCCGTCGGGCTGGGAGGGATTCGGCAATCAACTGCTGGAGGCCTTTGCCGCTGGCCTCCCCGTGGCGGTATTCGAATACCCCGTCTTCAGGGAAGACATCGCACCAAAGGGTGTCCGGGTCATCTCGCTGGGAGACGCCGTCCTTGAGGACAGCGACCCGGCAGGACTCGTCCGTGTACCCGCCGAAGTGCTATCCCGCGCGGCGCAGAAAATGGTGACGCTTCTGACGGACCAGAAGGAGCGCGAGAACGTCACACATCACAACATTGACGTAGGCAAGCGATACTTCAGCTTCGACGTACTCCGCTCGCATCTGTCGGAGTCGGTTCGCTGGGCCTCCGCCTTCGCCGCCTAGGCCAGCACCCCACAGCCCCAAGCACTAATCGCCGGCGCTTGACGGCAGCGGCAACCCCAGCCATTCATAGAACCCATCGATGTCGGGCTCGAAATCGAACAGGACTGGATACCCGGGAGGCACCGCCTCAACCTCCAGCAACGCGAAGCACCCCGGGCAGTAGAACTCCCGCAATTCCATCCACTCAGGGTCACTGTGCATCATCTGCGGGTAGATCTCCAGCAGCAGCGATTCGTCGTTGCGCACAAACACCCGCGCCTTCGTCTTCCAGTTCTCCCGGCAGTCCCCGAATTCGAACCCGCAGTCGCAGCGCACAACCCGCTCGCTTCCCTTCTGCACCACGTAGAGGTGCTCGGCCAGGGGGAGAAGAACCGGTTCTTTCCAGCCGAGGCGCTCGCGCAAGATGTCCATGACTACCTGGAAGCGCTCAGGGTCCTTGGGGTGGAAGAGGATCTCTTTAAGCTGAGGCCAGGATAGTTGCCCGTCGATCAGGTCTTCGGCCACTCGTCTGTCCATCTCACCCCTCCTACGGCTCGAAGCCCTCGGGCAGCTTCCAGAAGGCCCGAAACTCCTGCGCCCAGGCTTCTGAAAGGCCCATGCTTTCGCGAAACATGCCGCGAACGGGCTCGCCCAGCTGCCCCTCTTCGATGAGTTGTCGCTCGCGCTGCCAGAACTCCTCGTAGGGCAGCGAGCGTTCGGCCCGCAGCCGTCGGATCTCCTGCCGCCGCGCGTCCGCCGCTTCCTCGTCCAACGTCCACCTCTCCTGCCCCTCGTCGCGGCTGGCCACTACGCCGAATACGTCTTCCGCAATGCGCTCGCTGAAGATGCCCCCATTCATATCGTCCACTACCCGCTGCGCCGGTCGCTCCAGAGGGTCACCGCAGCCGGGCCCACCGGAAAGAACGTAGTGGAGCACATCTCTATCCTGGAACATCTCCGGCATCATCATCGCGGCAGGTCTTCGCATTACCTCGCCGCCCGCTAGCTCCTCGAACTCGTCAGTGTCCGGGTCATCGCCCAGGGGATAAGGCTGCCCTTTGGCAGCCCGATCCATAATCTCACTGCCTCTGCTCCAGAGGCGGTAGCTGGTCGCCTGCGGATAGCCGCCGAAGACCCCGGGGCCCATAAAAGTGGGCCCGTCCGCGCGGCCGATGTAGAGTTCGGCATCGCGGTTCCCCACGAGCAGCCGCACGGCTTCCCAGCCCGAACCGCCGCGGTACTTGCCGTAGCCAGCCGTGTCCGCCTTGACCCGTCGAGCTAAATAGGGAATGCCTATCTCCAGAAGTTCCCACAGTTCGGCGTCGCCCTGGTCCGACTCCGGGTTCCACATGGCGTAGCCCCAGTCCAGTCCGTCGCGTACGGCGCTGGCGCCCAGACCAACCGCGCTTATCTCGAAATTGGCAGCAGGCCAGTACTCGCCGTTGAAAGCAAGATAGCCGCCCCCCTGGATGGCGTCTCCGGTGAAGCCGTAGCCAGAGACCACCTCCTCCCAATAGCCGCGGGCAAACAACGCTCTGGACAGACAGCGGGTGAGGCCGGTGAAAGCGGGGATGAGAAAGGCCCACGGTGTGGAGTACGACAACTGGGGATCCTGGGCGTTGCACCAGCTTCCCGGCGGGAAGTAATGGCGGAGCGCCAGGTATGACCCGTCGTTTACCTTGCCGTCGTAGACCAGCATCTGAGAGAGGAGTACCCAGATCGCTCCTTGCATGGGCCCCTCGGCGCAGTTGAAGGCATGGTAACCCGGCGCGCTCGCTCCCTCCATGGTGAGGAAGAAGTCACCGTCCCGGCCAATGACGATCTCCATCGGAGCGTGACAGATGAAGTCTCTGCGGGCCTTCGGCTGCCACGCCTCTTCCTTCCATGGAATGCCAGCAAAGGATGCAGCCCGGTAGCGCCCGGGCAGCAGCCGCTCTCGGACCCGCGCCATGAAGATGCGCCGGCCCTCCTCCACCACCTCCCGCGTGAAGCGCTTGTAGTAGTCAATGCCTTCTTCAGCAATGAAGCGGAGAGCGGCATCGCGGATCAGGTAGGCGCCAGCCGCCCGGCACTTCTCGTCCAGGTCCCAGTACAAGGGGGAACGCACCGCCCGCTGCGAGCGGAGGCGGTGGTCCTGGCGGATGTGCTCGTCCTCGCCGATCCGTTCGCAGGTCAGGTGGAAGCCGTCCTCGAACCGACTGGTGGGCGTGACGGGGTCGTGGCCCGGGATGTGGGCCCCGATGTCCACCTGGTGGGTTACCCCGCTCGCCCAGCCGACAAGCTCGTCCTCCCAGAAGATGGGAACCATGGTGTGCACGTCGGTAGTGTGGACGTTCCCCACTGCGGGATCGTTGTTGGTGAATATGTCGCCCGGCCGGATGCCGGGGTCCCGTTCGTAGTTATTGCGAACCATCCACTTGATGGCCTCGCTCATCGTGTGAACGTGGACGATGATGCCCGTGGACACGACGATGGAGTCGCCCTCGGGCGTGTAAAGGGCGAAGCACAGCTCGCCGATGTTGCGCACGATGGGGGAGGCCGATATGTGCAGGGCGGTCTCGCGGGCAGCCACCAGAGCACCTCGCAGCTTGGCAAAAGCCCGCTCATAGCGAAAGTGATCCTCCTCCTTAAGTTCAAGCTGGTCAATCCCCAGATAGCGCCCCTTTTCCTGGAACAGGCGCTCGCTCTCCTCCAGCATCTCCAGCAAAGTCTTCCCGTCCCAGCCGATGGGAGCGCCACCAACGCCGCCTTTTGCCACAGTCATGACCCTATACCTCCTCCACCCTGAAGATTAGGTTCTTGTCCAAAGCGGCCCGCCATCCCGGGGGCACCAGAAGCGTAGTCGCTGGAGCCTCCACAACCGCCGGGCCTACCACAACGTTCCCTGATTGGAGCCTGTCCATCTCGAAGAGGTCCGCCGTCGTCCAGGACCCGTCCCAGAAGATCTGACGCCGCCCCTTCATGGAGCCTTTCGCCGGGTCTTGACCCTGGAGGGGCAGCTCGGGAATGCGCGGCTTCTCCGTGGGCACGATGCCAACCCCGATGGCCTTGGTCACTACGTAGCCGGCCTCGGGGCTCTTCGCCGCTCGCGCGAAGATCCGCTCGAAGAGACGCTCGTACTCAGCGATGATGGCATCCAGGTCTTCGACAGAGGGCTCCGCTGAAGGCGAAGGGATCTCCAGGTCATCCAGCATGCCCCGGTACTGCATTCGCACGTAGGGCCGGAAGACCATACGCTCCGGGTCGAGTCCATCGCGGCGCAGCTCCCCAGCGAGGCGCTCGCGGATCTCACTCCAGGCAGATCTCAGCAGCCCCGCAACCGCCTGGTGACCTGAGCCATCGGGCGGGAGAACCTTGTCGACCGTACGGTCGTAGCGATAGGCGCAGTCCGCACAGGCGCAGCCGTAGGCCGAGAAAGCCGCTGCCCACGAAGGCACCAGAACGCTCTCAAACTGCAATCCATGGCTCAGCGCTGCAACATGCAGAGGCCCGCCGCCTCCATACGTGAGCAGGTGGTAGTTCTCCGGCGAGTACCCGAGGCCGAGGATCATCGCTGCGAGGTGATCCCGCATCTGCGTCTCCAGCAACTGGATAATTCCCCAGGCCACCTCCTCGGGTTCTATCCCTAGCGGCTGGGCGATCTTCTCCTTGAGCGCCTGCCGCGCTCGCTCCGCATCTAGCCGAATCTCCCCACCGAGGAAGTAGTCGGGGTTCACGTAGCCCAGAACCACGTGGCAGTCCGTGACTGTCGGGGTATCCACCCCACCGGCCTCGTAGCAGACTCCCACCCGATGGCCAGCGGAATCGGGCCCCAGGTTGATGCGCCGGATCACCGGGTCGAGCCTCACGTAGGTGCCCGTGCCCGCCCCGATGGAGTCCATGGCGATCATCGGCGTGTTAAGCACGAACTGAGCCAACGCCCATTCAGTGCGGATGGCATGGTGGCCCTCGGTGATGAGGCCGACATCAAAGCTCGTTCCGCCGATGTCGGCGCAAACCAGGTTGTCCATCCCCAGGTGATCCCCCAGGCGGTTTGCCCCGATAATCCCCCCGATGGGACCGGAGACGAGAGTGGAGACCAGCCACTCGTGCTCTGGGGAGACAGTTCCGCCGTAGGAGGTAAGGATGCGGAAGGGAGCAGGCGACCCCAACTCCTTGAGGCGCTCTCGCATCCGGACGAGCTGGAGCCGCGACGGTCGGGCGGCGTAGACCTCCAGGATCAAGCTGTTCAGCCGTGGCAGTTCGCCCCGAACGGGGTTCTGCTCACTTGATAGGTACAGGGGGATGTCCACCCCCCGCTCGCTCATGACCTCTCGCGCGATCTCGGCCATCCGCCGCTCGTGGCTGGGGTTCTGGTACGAGTAGAGGAAGCAGATGCAGATGGCCCTCACTCCCCGATCCAGCAGGTAGCCGACGGCCTCCCGTGCTTCCTCCTCGTACAAAGGGATCATTTCCATTCCAATGAGGTGGATGCGCTCACGCACTCCCCGCACGAGGCTGCGGGGAACGATAGGCTCCGGATAGCCATGGGACCTGGCGTGGAGCCGCTCAGCATATGGGTAACCGGCGTATGATTGGAACGCCCGACCGAAGCGCAGAACGTCCTCGAAGCCGGCGGTCGTGACGACGCCTATGCCCCCTTCTCCCTCTCGCTGAAGCAGACGGTTCAGCATAAGCGTGCCCGAGTAGATGGTGGCGGCCAGGCCCGCGGCCGCCGCCCCGGCATCCCCATCCAGGCCGGTGATGGCATCTTCAAACGATCTCAAGACGCCCTTAGACTCATCGTCCGGGGTGGTCTGCGCTTTCCCAACCGCAAACCTCCCGTCTTCCAGCACCACAAAGGCGTCGGTCATGGTTCCACCGGCGTCGATGGCGAACACCCGCGCTTCCGTCATCTAGCTTCTCCCCACAGACGTGTCTGCCCCAAGTGCAAAGACCAAGAATTTAACATAGTCCGCGTAGCTACAAGATAGCAACTCCACTCGGGGAGAGCAAATGACCAGGCTGCACGAAGCTGGTAGACTGGACGCATGATCGTACGACCCGAGACCCCCAGCGACTTCGAAGCTATCGACGAACTCCTCACGTCAGCTTTCGGCCAAGCGGACGAGTCCCAGCTCGTCCGGCTGATACGTGCGTCTGACAACTATGTGCCTGACCTTACCCTTGTGGCTGAGGAGAATGGCCAGGTCGTCGGACATATCATGTTCAGCTACATCACCTTGAAGAACGACGAGGAATTTCGAGTGCTATCTCTGGCCCCTATGGCCGTGACGCCCGACCGCCAAAAGAGCGGGATCGGCGCCGCACTCGTCGAGGCAGGTCTGGAGCGAGCTGACGACCGACGCGAACCGCTCGTGAACCTGGTCGGCCATCCAACGTACTACCCACGCTTCGGCTTCGAGCCCGCTGGTCGCTACGGAATCGAGCCACCGTCCGCAGACTTCCCGGACGATGCGTTCATGGTCCAGCGGCTGTCACAATACAGCGAGCGGCACCGTGGCCGTGTTGTGTATCCTCCCGCCTTTGGTATGACCTAGAGCCTCCCGTCTGCGTGGTCAGAGCGGCCGCGCGAATGGATGGCCTGGCCTGGTGGAGAACGTTAAGCTGATCCAGCGCTTTTGGGAGCGTGGCCCTTAACGTAGGCCACGATGTCCGTCAGCTTCGCGCCCGGCCGAAAGACCTCCCCCACGCCCATCGCCTTGAGCTTCGGAATGTCCTGCTTGGGGATGATGCCTCCCACCACCACCTGGACATGCTCCAGTCCCCTCTCCTTCAGCCGCTCCATCAGCAGGGAGACAACAAGGCGCGGCTCGCGGTCCATAATACGGTACCCGATGTAGTCCACGTCTTCCTGGGCCGCCGCCTCCACCATACCTGACGGCTGCTGAAAGCCGCCCAGGATCACCTCGATGCCCGCCTCCCGCAGGGCTCTGGCCACCACATAGTAGCCAGTGGTGTGACCCGGCGTGTCGGCCACCAGCAGAAAGCGGGTCTTCTTTTTCTCTGTCATCGTTCCCCCTAGTAGAGGAAGCTCAAATAGAAGCCGTGCCGCTTCTCCAACTCATCCAGGCCGTGCACTCCCGCGAGCAGCTCGACGATCTCGCCGATGCTCAGATAGGTCTGCACCGCCTCCATCATCGGCTCGACGATATTCTCCCTGGCCCTGTAGGCCTCCACCAGCCGCTTCTTGGCGGCCTCGACCTTCTGAGCGTCGCGTTCCCGCTTCACCTTCTCCAGGCGGGCGATCTGCTTGTCCCGCCAAGTGGGGTCGTACTCGAAGACCTGGCCGACGTCCAGCCCCAGCGCCTTCTCCTCTTCTTCCTCCATCATGTAGCAGTTGACCCCTACCACCGCCCTTTCGCCTGTATCGACGGCCTGCTGGCGCCGGTAGCCCGCCTGGTGCGCCTCCTCCCATATGTAAGCCCAGGCCTTTTCCGCACCCATCTCCTCCAAGTGGGCCAGGAGCTTTCCCCCCTCATCTTCCAGTTGGCTGGTCAGAGCCTCGATGCAGTAAGAGCCTCCCAGCGGATCGATCACGACCGCCGCGTCCGTCTCGTGGAGGATGATCTGCTGGGTGCGCAGCGAGAGGATGGCCGCCGCCTCGGTAGGGATGGCGAGGACCTCATCAAAAGAGTTGACCGACATGGACTGCGCGCCACCAAGCACGGCGGCCAGCGCGTGGATCGTCGAGCGAATGACATTCTGCAGCGGCTGCTGGGCTGTGAGACTGATGGCCGAGGTCTGGACGTGAAAGCGCATCAGCCAGGAGCGCGGGTCCTTGGCGCCGAACCGCTCGCGCATCAGCCGGGCCCACATGCGCCGCGCCGCCCGATACTTGGCCACCTCCTCCAGGAACTCATCTTCCGCGCTCAGGAAGAACGTCACGCGAGGGGCTACGACGTCAATGTCGATTCCTCGGGCCAGAGCCGCATTGATCGTGCACAATCCCCCGTACATAGACATAGCGATCTCCTGCACCGAGGAGATGCCCTGCTCGCGGACGTCGCGAGCGGATACGCTGGTGTGATTCCAACGAGGCAGGTTGTGGCAGCAGTACTCGACCACATCCACGCCGTGGTTGCCCCGCAGTCCCGGCCCCTCACCCCCGGGCAAGACCACGTTCTGAATGGTGCCTCGCAGGTTGGCGAAGGGGATGCCCCGCCGCCGGGCTTCCGAGAGAATCATGGCGAAGATCGCCACCGACTCACCGATCTGGTTGATCGTGATCTGTTCCATGTCGATTCCCTGGAACAGCGTCTCGATGTCGTAAAGAGTGTCGATCCAGACGCCGCCACGACCCAAAATCCCCAGCGAGCGCTCATCGCTCGATTCGTAGGCTGCATAGCCCATGCCGCACACGCTGAAGCCCGTCTGGCCCTGCTCGAGCAGATAGCGTAGCCTCTCATTAGTCTCCTCGGCAGTGCCCAGCCCCACCACCTGCCGCCGCGTCCATTCCTTGGCGCGATAGCCCAAGGGGCTCACTCCGCGGGTAAGGGGGTAGCCACCCGGAAAGCCCAGATCGCGCAGATAGTCACCGCCGGCGACATCCAGAGGTGTATAGAGAGACTTGAGGGGCAGACCGAACGTCGTTCGTCTCTCACGCACCTGGGGATAGCGGCTAAAGAACTGCACAGCCAGCCTCTCGTACTCCTCCTGTGCCTTCTCGATCTCTCGTAGCTTCTCTTCCTCAGACATACGGCTCACCCCTCTGCAACCGAAGCCAGCCCGGCCCCGCCATTATAATAGGCCTGGCCGTCCTGGCGGTAGCCAAAGCCCCCTGCGGCTTGCGGCGGCGGTGGGTCGACCCTGCCCCGTTGTCCCGCTGCTTGCTTAACCCTACGACTGCAGGTAGGATAAGGACACCACTACCGGCGCCAAAGGCACAAGAAGGGATAGACCTGGGGGAAGAGGCAAGCTCGATGGCGCCGGTCCTGGCGGAGGTGGGCCATGCAATCGAAGCAGGCCATCGAAGAGGCGTTGGCAAAGAGGCTCCTTCTCGGGGAGATAATCGCCAGCAACACCCGCAAGTTCCCCGACAGAGAGGCCGTTATCTACGGCGATACCCGCCTGACCTATCGTGAGTTTAACGCGCGCATCAATCGCCTGGCGCACGCCCTCTTGGACATGGGGATCAAGAAGGGAGAGAAGGTGGCCATCCTTCTCTTCAACTGCAACCAGTATCTGGAGGCCTACTTCGCCCTGGCCAAGATCGGCGGGATAGCCGTTCCCGTGAACTTTCGCCTCCACCCGGAAGAGATCGCTTACATCGTCGACAATGCCGATGCCGTGGCCTTCATCGTGGGAGAGGCCTTTGTCGACGCCATCAGGGGGATCCAGAAGGACCTCCCCAAGATTAGACAGTACATTTCGCTGACCGAGAAGCCGGTGGAGGGGATGCTTCACTTCGAGACCCTTCTCCAGAAGTATCCCGACGATGAACCGCTCGTCCTGGTGGAAGAGGACGACCCCGCCTTCATCATGTACACCGCCGGAACCACCGGCAGGCCCAAGGGAGCCGTCCTTACCCATAGGGGTGAGGTTCTCATCTGGACGCTGGCTATTCTTGAGGTCAGCCGTGAACCCGACATCGGTGACATGTCGCGCTGGCGAGCCTGCTCTGCCCCTCCCATCTTTCATCTAGCTTCCTTTGGGACCTGCCTGGCCAATCTCCTTTTTGGGGCCACCGTCATCCTGCCCACCGAGGTCTTCAATCCGGTGGAGATCATGCAACTGCTGGAGCGGGAGAAGTGCGACTCGGTTCTCATGATTCCCGCCATGGCCAACTTCCTGCTGCAGATACCCGACCTCGACAAGTACGATACCAGTTCCTTGAAGGGTTGGTTCACAGGCGCGGCCATCCTGACCACCGACCTGCGAAGACGGATCATGAAAGCCTTCCCCAACGTGAAGATCTTCGACTGCTTCGGCCAGACGGAGACGAATGCGCTCGTCTCCATGCTGAGACCCTCCGACGCGGAGCGAAAGGTGGCCTCCGTGGGCAGGGCCATCCCCTTCGTCGAGATTCGGGTGGTGGACGACCAGGACCAGGATGTGCCCGTGGGCGAGGTGGGCGAAGCCGTCTATCGCGGTCGCACGATCATGAAGGAATACTACAACAACTCAGAGGCGA
>CP070630.1:1953927-1962920 GCA_020356025.1 Dehalococcoidia bacterium
AAGGAGCAGATGGAGGTGCTAAGCTACGACAATGATCAGGTGCTGTTCCTGCGACGGTGGAGCGGCAACAGTGAGGCCTTCGCCGTCTTCAGCTTCGGGGACGCGGAGTCTGCCATTGCGCTAGGAGTGACCGAAGGGCGCTGGCGCAAGGTCCTAGACTCGGCGGACGAACGGTGGCAAGGCGGGGGAACGTCGCTTCCTGACCTACTACCCTCCAACGGAGAAGTTGCCCTGACGCCGAGTCCCATGTCGCTTGCCATCTTCGTCAAGGAGGTAGAACCCTAAGTGGAACGCTACATCTGCATCCACGGTCACTTCTACCAGCCGCCGCGCGAGAACCCCTGGCTGGAGGCTGTAGAGTCGCAGGACTCGGCCTATCCATACCACGATTGGGACGAGCGGATCACGGCGGAGTGCTACGCCCCCAACTCCGCCTCTCGCATCCTCGATGGCGAAGACCGGATCGTCCAGATCGTAAACAACTACGCAAGGATCAGTTTCGACTTTGGCCCCACGCTCCTGGCGTGGCTTGAGGAGAACGCGCCTGATGTGTATGAGCTGGTCCTGATGGCCGACCAAGAGAGCCAGCAGACTTTTTCTGGTCACGGCTCGGCCCTGGCCCAGGCGTACAACCACATGATCCTGCCGCTGGCCAACAGGCGCGACAAATACACGCAGGTCCTGTGGGGGATAAGGGATTTCGAGCACCGCTTTGGTCGTAAACCGGAGGGGATGTGGCTGCCTGAAACCGCTGTGGACCTAGAGACCCTGGATATCATGGCCGAGATGGACATTCAGTTCACCATCCTTGCTCCCCATCAGGCCAGTCGGGTTCGCGAGATCGGCGGGCGCTCCTGGCGTGATGTCAGCGGCGGGCGCATCGACCCTACGAGGGCGTATCTGTTGCGCCTTCCGTCGGGCCGACGGATCAACCTGTTCTTCTACGACGGCCTCATCTCCAGAGCCGTCGCCTTCGAGGGCCTTCTTTCCAGCGGAGAGCAGTTCTCGGGGAGGCTCATGAGCAGCTTCTCGGAGGAGCGGCCCTGGCCCCAACTCGTCCACATAGCCACCGATGGAGAAACCTACGGCCACCACCACCGCCACGGCGACATGGCGCTCGCCTACGCCATCCACCATGTCCAGTCCAACGGCCTGGCCCAACTCACCAACTACGGCGAGTATCTCGAGAGACACCCTCCAACTCACGAGGTGGAGGTTTTGGAGAACACGTCCTGGAGCTGTCCTCACGGGGTAGAGCGGTGGCGCAGTGACTGCGGCTGCAACACCGGCGGACAGCCGGGATGGAGCCAGGCGTGGCGCGCGCCGCTGCGAGAGACCCTGGACTGGCTGCGCGATGCGCTGGCTCCCCGGTATGAGGAGCATGCGCGGCAGCTGTTGAGGGATCCCTGGGAGACGAGGAACGACTACATCGATGTCATCTTGGACCGATCGCGAGAGAACGTCGAGCAGTTCTTCAAGCGGCACGCTACGCGTGCGCTAAGTGACGATGAGAAGGTTACGGCCCTCAAGCTTTTGGGGGTTCAGCGCCACGCTATGCTCATGTACACGAGCTGCGGCTGGTTCTTCGATGAACTGTCGGGCATAGAGACGATCCAAGTGCTCCAGTACGCCGGACGTGCCATTCAGCTGGCACAGGAGCTCTTGCACGAGCGGCTCGAACCTCGATTCCTAGAGCTGCTTGGGCAGGCCAAGAGCAACGTGCGGGAACACCAAGACGGCCGCCGCATCTACGAGAAGTTCGTCAAGCCGGCTGTGGTGGACCTCCACAAGGTTGTGGCGCACTACGCCGTAGCATCTCTGTTTGAACCCTATGATGAGAGGGCAAAGGTCTACTGCTACGATGTCGAGCGCGACGACTATCAGATGGTGGAGACGGGCGCAACGAAGTTGGCTGTAGGACGGGCGCGGGTGGCATCGGAGATCACGGGGGAATCGGCACTGCTGAGCTTTGGAGTCGTTCATTTCGGCGACCACAACCTAAGCGGCGGTGTGCGAGCCTTCCGCGGCCAGAAAGCTTACCGTACGATGGTTGAGCAGGTAACGGAGGCCTTCTCAAGAGGCGACCTGCCTGACGTCATCCGGCTCCTTGACAAGCACTTCCTCGAGCTCACCTACTCCTTGAAGTCCCTCTTCCGGGACGAGCAGCGCAAGATCACACATCTGATTCTGGAGTCCACCCTCACCGAGGCAGAGGCCGCCTATCGCGAGCTCTACGATCACCATGCCCTTTTGATGCGCTTCCTTGTTGACGCGGGCGTTCCTCTACCCAGGGCTTTCCACACAGCCGCTGAGTTCATCCTGAACCTGGACCTCTGTCGCGCTCTCGAGGAAGAAGAGCCCGACCTCGACCAAATCGGAGGCATCCTGGAGGCGGCCGGAGCGTGGCAGATTGAGGTCGATGCGGCGGGCTTGGGGTATGCCCTCCAGCAGACGATCGAGCGAGTGGCCGAGGATTTGCGTGTCCGGCCCACCGAATTCTCTCTTCTCGAGAGACTAGAGACGGTGGTTAGCCTGGCGCGCTTCCTGCCCTTCGAGGTAAGCCTCTGGAAAGCCCAGAACGTGTACTACGACATGCTCCAGACCGTCTATCGCGAGTTCCAGGAGAGGGCTGAGCAGGGCGACGAAGCCGCCCAGGAATGGATCAATCATTTCATCTCGCTGGGCGATGGGCTGCTGGTCCACGTGGAGTAGATGGTCGGCCTCAGGGTTCCCGTCGCCACTTATCGGCTCCAGTTCAACCGACGATTCCGTTTCGCTGATGCCCAGGCCTTGGTGCCCTACCTGCATCAGATGGGCATCACTGACATCTACGCCTCTCCCATCTTCAAAGCCCGCCGTGGCAGCACCCACGGCTACGACGTCACCGACCCCACTCGCCTCAATCCGGAACTGGGCAGCAACGAGGAGTTCAAGGGCCTGGTTCAAGAGTTGAAGCGCTACCGCATGGGCCTTCTGCTCGACATCGTGCCCAACCACATGGCCGCCAGCAGTCAGAACGAGTGGTGGCTGGACGTACTGGAGAACGGCCCCAGCTCGCGCTACGCCTCCTACTTCGACATCGACTGGCAACCCGAGCCGGCCAGCGAGGTTCTGGACAATACCCTGCTCCTGCCCATCCTGGGCGGCCCCTATCGAAGCGTGCTGGAGAATCGCGAGCTCATCCTGGACCTGGACGAGGAGGGCCTTTTCGTCCGGTACCATGCCGTTAGGCTGCCGCTAGACCCCAAATCGTACCGCATTCTCCTCACGTACCGCCTCGAGGACCTGAAGCAGGCCCTGGGGCAAGGTCATCAGGCTTTTCAAGAGCTGGTGGATCTTGTCGCCACCATCGAGCGCTTGCCAGGCCGCACAGCCGCCGATGCCCAGGAGGTGGAAGCGAGGCGCAAGGACAAGGAGGTCATCAAGGAACGACTGTGGCGCCTGTACAACACCTCTCCCCAAATCAGGAAGTTCATCGATGAAAACGTGAGTATCTTCAACGGACAAGCGAAAGATCAAAAAGGTCTCCACCTCTTGGATCAACTTCTGGCCGATCAGGCGTACCGCCTGGCCTTTTGGCGCGAGGGCATCGAAAGGATCAACTACAGGCGCTTCTTCGACATCAGTGACCTGATCGGCATTCGCGTGGAGGATCCGGAGGTATTCGAAGCGGTGCACGCCCTGGCCTTTCGGCTAGCCGACGAGGGGAAGGTTACAGGCCTGCGCATCGACCACATCGATGGTCTGCACGACCCGCTGGACTACCTGCGCCAACTCCAAGACCGCCTTAGAGCGAAAAAGCCGGTGGGAGCGACTCCAAGGTTCTACGTGGTCGTCGAGAAGATCCTGAGCGGCGATGAAGAGCTGCCTGAAGACTGGCCGGTCTGCGGCACCACCGGCTACGACTTCCTGATCGCCTTGAACACCGTGTTCGTTGACGCGCAAGGAGTCAAGTTGCTGGACACAACCTACAAGCGCTTCACCAGAGCCCAGTTGAGTTCTGGCGATGTCGTGTACGAGAGCAAGAAGCGAGTGATGCAGGACCTTTTCGTGGCTGAGCTGCGTGTCCTGGGACATCACCTGGGCCGGTTATCCCAGGAGCATCACAGCCGCGGCCTCAGCCTAGAGGAACTCACGCAGGCCCTCGTGGAGGTAACCGCCTGCCTGTCAGTCTACCGGACCTACGTCCGAGGGTTCGAGGTGCCTCCGCGCGACCGCTCGTACATCGAAGGCGCCATCAACGAGGCACGTCGGCGGAGCGCCAAAGTGCGCGGCGCTGCCCTTGATTTCCTGCGGCGCGTCTTGACCCTCGATCTCCTGGCCTCCTCGTCCGCGCAGCAACGAGAGCACTGGCGCCGGTTCGTGATGCGATGGCAGCAGTTCACTGGCTCGGTGATGGCCAAGGGACTGGAGGACACTGCCCTCTACCGCCACAACCAGCTCGTCTCTCTCAACGAGGTGGGTTGTGGTGCCGAAGGAACTGATCCATCGGCTGGCATCGAGCGGTTCCATCGGCATAACCAGAGGACACTACAGCGGTGGCCCTGGGCGATGAACGCGACGTCAACGCACGACACCAAGCGAAGCGAGGACGTCCGGGCCAGGCTCAACGTCCTCTCTGAACTGCCCAGAACTTGGGCGAGGAGCCTGGGTCGGTGGGGCCGGATGAACCAAGACAAGAAAGGCCTGGTGAATGGGCAGTCTGTGCCAGATCCCAACGAGGAGGTTCTCTTCTATCAGAGCCTGTTGGGTGCATGGCCTCTGGAGGCAGCGGAGGTGCTGGCTTTCCAAGAGCGGCTCAAGGCCTACATGGTCAAGGCAGCCCGCGAGGCGAAGGTGCACACAAGCTGGCTCCATCCTGACGAGGCCTACGAGAACGCGCTGGCCGGCTTCCTGGATACTTGCCTGGATACTTCGAGTCCCAACGACTTCCTCGACGATTTCCTCCCGTTTCAACAACGCGTGGCTTACTACGGCGCTGTGAACTCCCTGTCCCAGGTTCTGCTGAAGGTCACCTCGCCGGGCATCCCGGACTTCTACCAAGGTGCGGAACTCTGGGACTTCAGTCTAGTCGACCCGGACAATCGCCGCCCCGTAGATTTCTCCAGACGAGCTCAGATGCTCAGCGAGCTGAAGCGCCTCGAAGCTGGTGACCCGGCTCAGCTTGTGCGAGAGCTTCTTGCTGCTTGGCGAGACGGCCGGATCAAGATGTACGTCATCTTGAAGGCGCTAGGCTTCCGCAGCACCCACGCGAAGCTCTTTCAGGAAGGAGCCTACACCCCTCTTCCTGTATCAGGTGGAAGGATGGAACACGTGGTGGCCTTCGCTCGACGCGAAGGGGGCAACTGGGCGCTGGTGGCAGTACCGCGATTGGCTACGAGTCTTTGCGCTCCAAATCAGACGCCTGCGGGCCGAAGAACATGGAGAGACACCGCTATCGCTCTGCCCGCAAAAGCGCCAAGGCGGTGGGTCAATGTGCTAACGGGAGAGAGCCTAAGGACCTTCGGCTCATCGGAGAACGGGGCGATACACCTTCGTGACGCCTTTCGCCATTTCCCGGCGGCTCTCCTTATTGGCACGGGCAAGTGACGTGCTCCAGGCGAGACATGGCCGGACAACTCGGAGTCTCCGGCTCATCCGAAGCGCATTCAGGTGCGGACGTTTCGATTTGCGTGGCAATGAGGAATCCGCCTCGAAGGGCGGAATCCGTATCTGCGCAGGACCTCTGGAGGGCCGGGTGGGATTCGAACCCACGACTCCCGGATTAAAAGGCAGCGAGTGAGGGGCCAATTGTTAACCCCTTGGATTCAAGAATCAGGGTGAAGCCGGGGCAAAAACAGACTGGATCTGAGGCTGTGCAGCCCCCAGCCGGCCAGCCTTCAGAATGGCTAGTCTAGGGA
This sequence comes from Dehalococcoidia bacterium, assembly GCA_020356025.1. GTDB lineage: Bacteria > Chloroflexota > Dehalococcoidia > SM23-28-2 > SM23-28-2 > SM23-28-2. The sequence continues at coordinate 1,959,828 of CP070630.1, forward strand.
GTCATCTCGTAAGCACCCTTTAGTGCGTACACGTAATCGCGCCAGACGCGCTCATAGCGGTCGTCATCCACCGCCGGCTTTCTTATCATCTTCAGGCAATAGGCCGCCTGTTCCGTATTACACCCAGGCTTGCTGTACAGCTGTAGCGCGAACTTTGAGAGGTCACGCACAAAGCAATCGAAGATCTGGTCGACGACGTCGGCGGGGACATCGCAGATGCGGGCGTTCTCGAGGATGAGTTGCCCATAGGCGACTAACGTGAATATTTCACCAACGGTCAGAAGAAAGTCGGTGTCACGTCTCTGGCTCTCATCAGGAGGCGCCGCGGCGAGCATCTCTGAGAAAACGGCGGTCTGCTCGCGGAAAACGTTGACGTTCGGCAGATCCCAATCGCTGTAGGCGATGTTGTAGTCGTGGAATTGGATATCGCCCATGCCCTTCGCGGGTCCCTGCTGGAACAGATAGTCGTCGTTCTTTGGTTCAGAGCGCTGACTGACGTTGGCGTACTCAGTGGAGTTGAAGAAATAGTTGGCTATGAACTTCAGGATGAGGGCGATGTTCACGTGGACCGTACCCTCAAGCTTCGGCAGGGCGCGGATATCCATGGCGGCGCCCTCGAAGTACATGTCTCTCTCGAAACCCTTTGCCGCAATCACATTCCAGAGCAGGTCTATGACTTCTTCCCCCTGCGTTGTCACCTTCATTTTCACCACCGAGTTGTAGAGGAGATAGCGCCTGTCCTTCGGCGAAGCGACTCGCATATAGTCGGCGGCCCGGAGCGTGAAGAGCTTCATCGCCACCAGGCGGGCATAGGCGTCGGTGAACATCTGCTTGACGTGCGGGAAATCAGTAACATACATGCCGTAGAGGCGGCGGTTGGCGGCATGAGTGATCGCCTCGTAGAAGGCGTGCGTCGAGATGCCGATGGACGCCGCGCCCAGGTTGAACTTGCAGATATTGACGGTGTTGAGAGCGGTATCCCAGGCCTCCCGTCCCTTTGAGAGTATGTCTGACTCGCTTATTGGGTAGTCGCGCAGGGCAAAGGCCGCCACATAGGATTGGGAGGCGGTAACGTTCTTCAGCAATTCGTAGTTTGGCTTCGCAAAATTGGCCACGAAGAATACGTAGTCCCCGGTGTCCGCCATCTTCCCGAAGGTAGAGACCATGGGAGCGACATTGCCATTGCCGATGTAGTACTTCTCCCCGTTTGCTGTGTAACTCCCGTCGGGCTGGGGCGTGACAGTCATCTCCGTTGAGTAGACATCCGCGCCGTGCTCGCGCTCAGACAGACCGAAGGCGAATACTGCCCCGTCTTTCAGGAGTTGCGCCGCGCGGCGCTTCGCTTCCTCGTTCCGGCTCATCCAGATAGGGCCCAGGCCGAGTGTGGTGACCTGCCAGGTGTACCAGTAGTGCAGCCCGTAGAACCCCAGAATCTCGTTGAAATCGACGTTGCGGAATGTATCCCAGCGCGAGTCCGTGCTTCCGTACTTGGGAGGAGTGAGCAAGGTGGCGAAGATCTTCTCGTCTTTCACAAACTTGAGAAAGTCATCGTACCAGACCCGCTGGTGAGCGTCCTCCTTGAGCCGTTTCTTCCCCTTCTTCTCGAAAAAGTCGATCGTGCCTGCCATGATCTCCAACGCGCGCCCATCTGGGTTATCTCGGCTGAGCTTCCTCGGGTTCAGTAGAATCATTGCTGGGCCTCCCCTCCATGGCTGCTGTCGAGTTGAACTCCATTAAGGCGCCAGCGCCTCGCACCCCAGTTCTATGGCGGCGATCACCGGCGCCGTTGTCACTCCCAAGGCTGCACGTATGAAAGCAAGGCAATAGTGCGTTAAAGCAGCGGCTTTGTCAAACGTGGCTAGCCGTCCAGGCCAGCCTTCAGCTATGATGGCGTCCAGGAGATCCCGCCCCGCCAATACGAGTGGGCGGCAGAGCAAAGGGAAAAGGACGGATGAGTCATTGGCGCCCCACACCTTTCGACCCGATTACCATAGAAGGAATCAACATCCGCAATCGCTTCGTGCGCTCTGCTACTTGGGATAGTGCCGCGACGGACGCCGGGGACGTCACGGACGCCTCCGTGAAGATCATTGAAAACGTCGCGCGTGGCGGCGTAGGTCTCATCGTCACTGGCTACGCGTATGTTTCCGACCACGGAAAGGCCGCCATCCGCCAGCTTGGCATCTCCCACGACCGCCACATCGAGGGAATGCGACGCCTGGTGAAGGTTGCCCACGACTACGGCGCCAAGATAGCTGTGCAGATCGTTCACGCGGGGATCAACCTGGTCCTCCTCGGACAGACAGACCGCATCGGCCTTGCGCCCTCCAAGACGGAGGCTCACCGATCATTGCATCGGGCCATGACTTCCGCGGAGATTGACGAGGTTATTCGTGATTTCGGCGCTGCTGCGGAGCGGGCGGCCGAGGCCGGATTCGATGCTGTCCAGCTCCACGGAGCGCACGGCTATCTCATGAGCCAGTTTCTCTCGCCGCTCACCAACCGAAGGACAGACAAGTGGGGCGGATCGCCAGAGCGCCGGCGGCAGTTTCACGTCGAGGTGATGCGCTCCGTGCGGCGGGCGGTTGGCGAAGACTATCCCGTATGGATAAAGATGGGTCTCCAGGACGATGCCGACAACGGACTGCAGCTCAGTGAGGGCCTGGCGGCCCTGGCGATACTGAGTGCTGAGGGTCTATCAGCCGTGGAGATCAGCGTTGGACTCGGGGGCAGAGCCGCGCGTATACACACACCGGAAGATGACGAGCGTCCATACTTCCGTGAGGATAGCGCCGAGGCCAAGCGCGCCGTCGACATTCCGGTCATGCTCGTAGGAGGCATTCGAAGCCTAGCGATGGCCGAAGACATCCTCCGCCGCGGCGATGCGGACATGATCTCGATGTGTAGGCCTCTGATACGCGAGCCAGGTCTCATCGCGCGCTGGCAGCGTGGCGACACCACACCTGCCAAGTGCATTAGCTGCAACAAGTGCTTCGGGTTTGGTGTTCGTGGGGAGGCGCTGGAGTGCGGCGAGGAGCGTCGCCTTCGTGAGGAAGCCGACGCTGATTGACAGCGTTTGATGAGGGAGGCAAA
>CP070630.1:1963020-1969411 GCA_020356025.1 Dehalococcoidia bacterium
ATCCCCGACTACAGGAACGAAGCAACCTTCTTCGGCGACTACATCTCCGAAAACCTGCCAGGCAAGAAAGTGGGCGTTCTGTACGAGAACCAGGTCTTTGGCTACGACGGCCTCGCAGGTGTGAAGATGAGCCTGGACCCCGACAAGAATGAAATCGTCTCCGAACAGCCCTATGAGAGCACAGCGGTCTCCGTTCGCTCCCAAATCGCCAATATGAAGAACGACGGCGCCGAAGTGGTCGTCTTGTACACCACCCCCGGCTACGCCGCCCAGGCCGTCAAAGAGGCTGACAAACTCGGCTGGTATCCCCAGTGGCTCATGAGCTATGTCAACTCCGACGAAATGCTATTTCAGTTCGTCTCGGCCGAACTCCTGGAGGGCGCCATCACCACTCAGGCCTACAAGATGGCGAACTGGACTGACGATCCGGCCATAGCCGAACACCACCGGATCATGCAGGACTACGATGGGCCCTCACCCACGAACTTCACCGTCTATGCACAGTCGCTGGGAGAAGTGGCCGTGGAAATCCTCAGCAGTACCTGCGACAACCTGACCCGCGAGGGACTGATGAACGCCACCGAATCCCTTACGGACTATCACAGCGACCTGCTCCTGGACGGAATCAACATCACCTTCGGCCCCGATGACCACACGGCCATCGGAAAGGCCAGGATGCTGAAGGTGGTCTTGCATGATGGCAAGGGCGAGTGGGAGTACTTTGGCCCGGTATTTACCTACTGGGGAGAGGAGTAATCCAAGGGCATTAAGGCCCAACCACAGCGTGCAGTCCGACTCGGTAGAGTGTGGCCCTCCAGGGTTCGCTCTCTGCCGATGCTGGAAGGATGGCCTTATTTGTAGTAGGAGAGGCTAAGATGAGAGGCAAGCTCAGCGCTCTGTTGACCGTTCTGTTCCTGGCATGCCTGGTGGTAGTTCCCCTACTAAGCGGCTGCGGAGAGGACGAAGAGGGGGAGGCAACCCCCACCCCTAGCGACACGCCCGCGGCCACGGCAGCCGAAACGCCCGCGGCCACGCCGGCGGGCACTGCTGCCCCGGCTGGGGATGTCCCGGGCATCACGGACACAGAGATAGTCCTGGGAGCTCACCTCATCCTCGGCGGGGTTTTCGGCGCCGCCTTCCGCATGATCCCCGACGCTACAGAAGCCTACTTCAAGTACATCAACGACACCCAAGGGGGCGTCTGCGGTCGCGAGATCGTCTACAAGATGGAGGACAACAACAACGACGCCGCGCAGGGCCTCGAGGCCGTACGCAAGCTGATAGAGCGAGACCAAGTCTTCGCCCTGGTCGGCTCTCTGGGCGACGACTCTGAGGCCGCCGCCTGGGACTATATCAACGAGAAGGGCGTGCCTGACATCTTCCTCTCGTCGGGAGTCCACCAATTCGGCATCGACCCCGAAGGTCATCCCTGGACCATCACGCTGATCCCCAGCTACACCGTCGAAGGGATCTTCTTGGGTGAGTACATCTCCGAGAACCTGCCTGGCGAGAAAGTGGCCGTGCTCTACGAGAACGGCCCTCAGGGCTGGGACGAGCTAGCAGGCCTCAAGCTGGGACTCGACCCCGATAAGAATGAACTGGTCACTGAGCAGAGCTTCGAGCTCACAGCGATCTCCATCAGGTCCCAGGTGGCCAACATGGAGAACTCTGGCGCCAGCGTGGCCGTCTTTCTCACCGGCCCCGGCCAGGTTGGCCAGGGCATCAAGGAGGCCGACCGCCTGGGCTGGCATCCTCAAGTCTTCATGAGCTACACCTCCGCAGACGATATCATGTTCCAGTTCGTCTCGCCCGACCTTCTGGAGGGAGCCATCACCTTCCAGGCCTTCAAGCTGGCAACGATGAGAGACGACTCGGCAGTGGCCAGACACTACGAGCTCATGAAGAACTACGGCGGGCCCGCGCCCTCTAACTTCACCATCTATGCCCAGTTGGTGGGTGAACTGGCGGTGGAAGCCCTGAGCAGAACCTGCGACAACCTGACCCGAGAGGGCCTAATGGACGCCGTTGAGTCTATTGAGGGCTGGCACACCGACCTGCTCCTCGATGAAGTCAACATCACCTTCAGCGACACCGACCACATCGGCCTCCAGACCGGCAGGATGCTGGAGGTTGTCGTGGAGGATGGAAAGGCCGGGTTCGAGTACTTCGGCCCGCTATACGTGTTCGAGGACTAAGGATCAGCGATGCCCGGCGCTGGAGACACGTCCAGCCGCGCCTTGGCTGGCGAGGCTAGTCTTCCTGCTCGTCTTCTCGCTTGTCTTTGAGAAAATCCTCCAGTTCCTCGATTAGAACGTCGCCGCTGGGAAGCTCGGCACCTCCCGGCCCTGCCGCCGCCTCAGCCTCCGACAGGGCGTCCGACCGGCGCTCCATCTGCTGAACGTAGGCAGCGATCTCCGGATTGCTGGCGACCGCTCGAGCCACCTCCTTCTCGAAATCGGCCACGGCCCTCTCAATCCGGCGAAAGTCCAGGCCGAGATCGAAGAGAGCGTCCAGGGTGTGCAGGAGCGCCGCGGCCCCCTTGGGGTTCTCCGTCGCCCCCAAGTAGTGCGGCACGGCCGCCCACAGGCTAGCCGCCGGCAGTCCCTCCCGTCGACAGGCATCGTGCATTGTGCCGACAATGCCGGTGGGCCCCTCGTAGCGCGTGGGAGTGGCATGTAGTCGCTCCAGCCTCGCGGCGAACTTTGGGTCGGTGGCGAAGCCTGTCAACGGCACCGAACGAGAGTGCGGTGTCTCGCCAAGGAATGCGCCAAGACCCATCGCCTGAGTTATGCCGCACTGCTGGGCGACCTCAAGAACGGCCCCCGTGAATGCCCGCCACTTCAGGTGGGGCTCGATGCCAAGGAGAAGGACGAAATCTCGACTCAAGGCGGCGTCTGCCTTGTAGAAAAAGGCGTTGCTGGGCCACTCCAGCTCTCGCTGCAAGTCCGTGGCGAGGCGGATCTTGGGTCGCGTGCTGGTGAAGTCGAAGAACTCCTCGGGGTCGATGCTAGCGAATCGTTGCGCCGACCACCCTTCGATCAGAAAGCGCACCGCCGTGGTCGCTGCCTGGCCAGCATCATTCCAGCCACCGAAGGCCATCACCAGAACTGGACTTCGCAGGGAAGGCACTTCTGCCATTTCAAGATAGCTCATCTAAGTCACGCCTTGGCATCAATGCTGGCCTCGTTACAGGTGGGCTCGCCCCCTAAGGACAGAGTAGCCCCACAGCGGGCAGGGACGCAATACCCCTGCTGCCTTTGCGCCCGTGTTCGCCAGCCAAGACAAACACGCTTGAACCACCTACCCTTTCGAGCCTAAGATTGGCCTACCTAGCGGTGATGGCATGGATATGACTGAGCCCAATGGAAGACCAAAGCGCCCCTTTCTGGAGGGAGCCCGCCCCCTGGCTTTTGCCCATCGGGGTGGCAGCAAGATCTGGCCAGAGAACACGATGGTCGCCTTTCAGGGGGCCGTCCAGCTAGGATGCCGCTATCTAGAAACGGACCTCCACACCACCAGGGACGGAGTCCTTGTTACTATCCACGACGAGACACTGGACCGCGTCAGCGACGGCTCCGGCCCTGTCCACGCCCTCACGCTGGCCGAACTGAAACGGTTCGACGCCGGCTACCGCTTCTCCCCAGACGGAGGCCAGAGTTTCCCCTTCCGCGGAAAGGGGGTTACAGTTCCTACCTTAGCTGAAGTGACGCAGGCCTTCCCCGACATCTGCCTCAACCTTGAGATCAAGCAAAAGGAGACTTCCCTGGTTGAGGCCCTGGTCACCTTCATCGAGGAGGAGAACGCCCACGATCGCACCCTCGTGGGATCCTTCCACGATCGAATGCTGAAGGAGTTTCGGCGACGGACAGGCGGCCGCGTGGCCACCTCCGCCGCCAGTTGGGAGGCGCGTTTGTTCTGGCTGGCCAGCCGTCTGGGCCTGACGCGCTTCCTTCGCCTTCCCTACGATGCGCTCCAGGTCCCGCCCTGCCAGGGTCGCCTTCCAGTGGTGGACCGTCGCTTCGTCCAGGCTGCCCATCGGCTCGGCATCCAGGTGCACGTATGGACAGTGGACGAAAGCGAGGAGATGCGCCGCCTGCTCAACCTCGGAGTGGACGGTCTCATGTCCGACAGGCCCGATCTCCTGCTCGATGTTGTGCGCCTCTCCCACCCACAAGCTTGAACGCGCTCGCCCGGGCCGCCGAAAGCGCGCATGGACACAGACCATTCGACCGCCTTACACTGAAGCTACGAGACGATGGCTGCCTGGGATCATCTTCGTGCCACAATTCTGAGGCGACTGCAAGGCCTCACACTCCAATACGAAACGCTCCTGCCCTATGGACTGGCTCTGCTGGTCGGCCTAGCTGCTGGCGGCGGGGCCATAATATTCCGCCATCTCATTTCAGCCTTCGACTGGGTCTTCTTCAACCGCCTGAGCGACGCCTTCAGCCCCCTAGGCGACCAGAGAGTTATTCTCCTCCCTGTCCTGGGCGGCCTGCTGGTAGGACCCATCGTCTATTTCCTGGCCCGTGAGGCTAAGGGCCACGGCGTGCCCGAAGTCATGCTGGCTGTGGAGACGCAGGGCGGCCGCATCCGGCCCCGCGTGGCCGTGGTCAAATCGATCGCCTCTGCCCTTTGCATCGGGAGCGGCGGCTCGGTGGGACGCGAGGGGCCGATCGTCCAGATCGGCTCAGCCGTAGGCTCCACCATTGGCCAGATCCTCCGGCTCTCCGAAGAGAACATCCGCCTGCTGGTGGCCAGCGGCGCCGCCGGCGGCATTTCCGCCACCTTCAACGCCCCTATTGCCGGCGTGTTTTTCGCCCTGGAGGTCATCCTTCGTCGCTTCAACCTGCGGAACTTCAGCGTTGTCGTGCTGAGCTCGGTGGTGGCGGATGCCCTCGGCCACGCCTTTCTGGGAGATGACCCCGCCTTCGCTATCCCTCCCCACGCGCTCGAGAGCAACTTTGAATTCCCACTCTACGCTCTCTTGGGCCTTTTCGCCGCCCTGGCCGGGCTTGCCTTCATCACCATCCTCTATAGAACTGAGGATGTTTTCGACGCCCTGCGTCTGCCAGAGATGGCCAAGCCGGCCATTGGCGGCATAGGGGTAGGTCTTCTCGGCCTCTGGTTCGTCGATCTGTTCGGCGTCGGCTACGGCAGCGGCCCAAGCGCCAACGCCATGCCCAGCGCTCTGACGGGCGACAGGGGCTTGGAGGTTCTCATCGCTCTGGCGGGGCTAAAGATCCTGGCCACCTCCCTTACCATTGGCAGCGGCGGCAGTGGCGGCGTCTTCGCTCCTTCTCTGTTCATCGGGGCCATGCTGGGCGCTGCCTTCGGCCATGTCGCCAATGATCTATTCCCCGATGTCACTGCGTCATCCGGAGCATACGCCCTGGTAGGGATGGCAGCAGTCTTCGCCGCCGCTGCCCGCGCACCCATTACGTCCATCCTCATTCTCTTCGAGATGACCCGCGATTATAGCATCATGCTTCCTCTCATGATGGCCGTGGCCGTCAGTACAGTGGTAGCCCAGCTCATAAGACGCGACACTATCTACAGCCTGAAACTGCGACGGCGCGGCGTGGAAATTGAGGAAGGGCGGGAAGCGCCGCTGCTACAGACGATCACGGTGGGGCAGGCTATGGCCCGCAACTTCGACGTGGTGTCGGCCGACACCGGCGTAGCAGAATTGCTGGAGGGCATTCCTGCCGATGGCCAGCCGAGAGCATTTCCCGTGCTCGACCACGACAGGAAGCTCGTGGGCATCCTCACCCCCTCCGATATTGAGCGCGTCCTGGACAAGGACCTCTCGGCTTTGACGGTTCAGGACATCGCTGCCAAGAACCCCGTCACTATTTTCCCCGACCAAACCCTCGAGGAAGCCGTCAGGCGGCTGGGTAGCCAAGGCCTGCGCCAGCTACCGGTGGTCAGCCGCCACGACCCCTCCGTATTGCTGGGCCTCTTGCGCCACAGCGACGTTATCAACGCCTCGAGCCGCGCGCTAGCCGCTCGCCCCCGTCCTGCTCAGCCTGCCCCTGCTCCCGCCCTCGTCGAGCTCTACGGCACCGAAGAAATGGAGTTCAAGGTGAGCAGCCGTTCCCCGCTGGCAGGCAAGCGCATTCGAGACATAGAACTGCCAACAGACAGCATCATCGTCTCCATCGTCCGCGACAGTTCCCCTATCATCCCCCGCGGTGACGTCGCTCTGGAGCCTGGCGATCGCGTTGTCCTTATCGCCCTCCCCTCAGCCATCCCGGAGCTATGGGAACGTTTCGGCTATCATCGCCGGCGGAGACGCAGATGACCCGATTGCGCACAAGGCAACTGGGTAGAACAGGCCTGCTGGTCACGGAGCTGGGCTTCGGAGCAGCGAGCGTGGCTGACGTCCCCG
>CP070630.1:1969511-1980525 GCA_020356025.1 Dehalococcoidia bacterium
CAGGTCGTCCGTGACGTTGATGCCGTTGCTGCCCAGAGCGTAAGCGCCCTCAGTGTTTTCGCGGAAGAACATCCAGTCGATGCCCTGCTCCGGAACCTTCACCGGCCTGACGTTTGCAAACAGGTCCAGCTCCTTCCGCATGGCCACGTTGGCGCTCTCGATGTTGGGCCAGGGGTCGCCCTTGCGCGGCGTTGTGGTAGGCGCTTTGAGGATGACGTGGCACTGCTTGAGCTCCTCCAGCACATCGTCGGGAATGGCCTTGTTCTGCTCGGCCCGATTCTCGATGGTCAGACCCTCAATGCTCTTGAAGACCACCTTTCCGCTTTCCAGCTCCGGCTTGAGCAGGAACTCGAGAACCCTTTGTGTTTGCTGGCAGATGTAGGGGCCAATGCCGTCTCCCCAGCATACGCCGATGATGATGGGTTTGACTTTCTCGTAGTCAACCCACCCCTCATCTTTCTTCATCCGCTCTATCCGCTGGAGCTGCGCTTCGATCAGCTTCGCGAAGTGCCCCTTTGCCCTTTCGAGAACCTCTGTACTCATTTCTCTCCCTCCCTAAGGTGGTAATGGCCAAAGCCAGGCGGTGAGACACAGAACCTGACCGGCCAGAGGTAGTCTAGCCGATGCAGTGGTTGTGGGCAACCACTGGGCTGCCTCCTTGGGCTTAGCAAAGGCAGGCGGCAGACGAGCGCGCCGTCACACACTGGCAGCCTGGGGGCCACGCGGGCCCCGTCTCAGGCCGCCTTCGATCACTACGTCCACCAAGGAGGGCTCGCCCGAGCGCAAAGCCGAACGCAGGGCGGGCTCGAGTTCCGCCGGCTTCTCTACCCGCTGGCCACGGATGCCAAAAGCCTGGGCTATCTGGGCGAAGTCGAGGACGGGATCCACGAGGTCCATGCCGACGAACTTGCGCCCGGCCATCGCTTCGCCGAGGTACTGGAGCATGTTGATCTTGAGGATGCGATAGCTCTGATTGTTGCAGATGACATAGGTCACAGGAATGCCATGATGAGCTGCGGTCCACAGGGCCTGCACGGTGTAGAGGGCAGCGCCGTCGCCGACCACGGCCAGCACGGGGCTATCGGGCCGAGCCAGCTTGACGCCCAGGGCACCGGGCAAGCCGCTGCCCAGCGCGCCGCCCGCTGCCTGGAAGTAGGTCCCGGGCTGGTTGAACTTCACGTAGTGACTCAGGTGGACAGCAGCGGTGATCGCTTCGTCGTAGACGACTGTGCCCGGCTCCAGGCATTCGGCCAGCCCCTTCATGAGGCGAGGCACCGATATAGGTGCAGCATCCCAAGTGGAGCGAGCAGCCGCCTCGAAGGACTCTTGGGCCTGTTCTTTTTGGTGGCGGGCAGCCTGAAGGCGAGCCGCGGCCGCCTGACGGGTCGCCTTAGAGAGCTTCGAGGGCAGCACCTGAAGCAGATCGCGCAGGGCCATCTGGGAGTCGGCGACCATGGCCAGAGTCGCCGGCCAGTTCTTGGCCAGCTCCCAGGGGCTGGCGTCTATCTGGATGACCTTAGTCTGGGCAGCGAAGATGGATTCGGGCATGGGGTAGACAACGCGGAAGGCGGGTGCTCCTATGATGAGCAGCACATCGGCTGCTGCCAGCTGCGTGCGCAGACCCGCCTCGCGGAGGATGTTCACCAGTCCCTGATAGAGAGGGTGATCGGTGGGAAAGGTAAGCTCGGCGGAGAAGGAGTCGTACACCTGAGCGCCAATAAGCTCGGCTAGCTGAACGGCCTCCTCCATGGCACCGGACAGGGCCACGCCGTCGCCGACGACGATCAGCGGCGACTGGGCGGCGGCCAAGAGGTCTGCAGCTTCTGCCACCGCCTGCGGGTCGGGGTGAACCCGCCAGCGGGGATAGGTTGCCGGGGCGATGGCCATCTCGGCGGTCTGATCCATCACGTTCAGGGGGATGGAGATGAAGACCGGTCCGCGGGGCGGTTCGGCGGCCACCTTGAAGGCGCGACGGAGCACGGTGGGGATGTCGGCGGCGTTCTGTACCTCCACGGACCACTTGGTGAGAGGCCGCGCCATGCTCACCAGGTCGGCGGCCAGGAGGATCTCCTGAATCACTCCCCTGGCCTCGTGCTGGCCAGCGTAGACCACCAGCGGTGTGCCCGTGTAGTGAGCGTTGTAGAGCATGCCCATAGCATTGCCCAGACCGGGGGCGGCGTGCAGTTGGACGAAGGCGGGCCGACCGCAGGCCCAGGCATAGGCATCGGCCATGCCGAGTGCAGTCGCTTCCTGAAGAGCGAGGATATACTGAATCTGGGGGTAGTCCTGAAGGATGTCCATGAAAGGCTGCTCGGTGGTGCCGGGGTTGCCGAAGACGTACTCCACGCCCTCGGCCGCCAACTGCTCCATTAGGGCCTGCCTGCCGCTCATCTCCGCCATCGAGTCACCCTCCTTCTACCACCTACGGCCACTATTATAACCAGCGGACGACCTTGGCGATGCATTCTCCTGAGGTAGAGCCAACACAGCGAGCCCTTCGGGCGGCTCATCTCTCCACTCTGGACGGACTCCGCGTCGGCAGGATAGTATAGAGGAGCCTCACTGCCATCCGGCCCTGAATGCTTCAAAGGGGGTCCAAAGATGTTTGATGAAGCGCGCTGCGACCGCTGCGGCGACTGCTTCGTGCGCTGCCTCTATGTGGACTACGACAAGGAGCGTGCCGCCTTCGAGATCGAGGAGCTTGTCGCCGGGCGGGAGGCGCCCATCCTGTCGGCCTGCATCACCTGCTTCGCCTGCAACGAGTACTGCCCGACCGATGCCCGGCCGCTCGACCTCATCATGGAGCGCCAGGAGCAGTTTGGCTCCCTAAAGGTGCCGCCGCAGATGATCGCCAGCCAGGAAGCAACGTTCGCCGCCACCACGGAGGCCAAGGTGCCGGAGGCCAAAGGGCAGCTTCTGTCTGCCTGCGTCTTCAGCAAGAGCGACCCCGACCTGTTCGAGGGACGGCTGTTCGAGGGGCTTCCAGTGGTGAAGGGGCGGCACTTCTTCTGCTACATCCTCTTCGATCACCTGGGCGCACCCTCGGTTACCGAGCGCCATGCCCAGAAGTTCGTTGATAACCTGGCCGCCAGCGGCGCCGAGGAGGTCATCTTCATCCACGATGACTGCTACGGCATGCTGGTCGATAGAGTGCCTCAGATGGGCATCACGGTGCCCTTCCAGCCGGTGCACATCCTGGAATACCTACGCGATTATCTTGACGCCCACGGCGAAGATATCACGCCCATCCACCTTCGGGTCGCGTATCAGCGGCCCTGCGCCTCGCGGCTATACCCGGCCAAAGAGGACGCAGTGGATGCCATCCTCGAGCGGATCGGCGTGGAGCGGGTCAAGCGGCAGTATGATCGGGAGGACGCACTGTGCTGCTCCGGAGCGTTGGCAGTCCTGCAGCCGGAAGCGGCGCCCGCCCTTCGCGCTCGCAATCTGGACGATGCCCAGGAGGCAGGGGCGGAGGCGATGTGTTATCTGTGCCCCATGTGCCGAACCACCATGGCTCAGGATGTGCAGGCGCGAGGCCTTGGCAACTACCACATTATCGAACTCGTCCGCATGGCGCTGGGGGAGCTTCCCGCTCCGACACGCGGAAAGTGATGGTCCTCCGCCGCCGTTCACGTGGCACGGCTTCGATGAGGGAAAGGGGAGACAGTCATGGCTGAGCAACACGAGGCCATCGTTATCGGGTCGGGTATCGGCGGGCTGACCGCCGCCGCCTTCCTGGCCAAGGGAGGCCTGCGCCCCCTCGTTCTGGAGCAGCACTTCCTACCTGGCGGCAATGCCTCGACCTTCCGCCGCAAGAAGATGTTCGACTTCGACGTCGGCTTCCACTACATCGGCCACTGCGGCCCAGGAGAGTTCTTCCCCACCCTTCTGGAGCAGCTCGGCGTCGCCGATCGGGTGGAGTTCCTGCCGATGGACCAGGACGGCTTCGATACCCTGCACCTGCCCGACCTGGTCTTCCGCACGCCAGCAGGCTGGGAGCGCTACCGCCAGCGCCTGCAGGAGACCTTCCCCCAGGAGGCCCAGGCCATTGACCGCTACATTGACTTTCTGATCACGACCGCCGGCCGGGCACCTGCCACCAGACGTCAGCCGCTGCGAGAGCTGCTGGGCAAGCCAGCGAGCCGATGCACCCTAGCCGAGGTCTTCGATGCGGTGGAGGCAAGCCATCGCCTGCGGCACGTGCTGGCCGCACCGTCCGGTATCTACGCCGCCCCCCCGAGCAAGGCGCCGGCAGTCACCCACGCCGCGGTCGTCAATCACTACACAGAGGGTGCCTACTTCGCACGCGGCGGCGGCCGATCGATAGTGGAGGCCCTCCTGTCGGTGATCGAGGGTGGCGGCGGCGAGGTGCGTCTGCGCTCGAAGGTCGAGCGGATCATCATTGAGGGAGAAAAGGCGGTGGGCGTAGAGTTGGCGAGCGGCGAGGAACTGCGGGCGCCCATCGTCCTGTCCAACGCCGATGCCAAACGCACCTTCCTGGAGATGGTGGGCGAGGAGCACCTCAGCCCCGACTTCGCGCAGCGAGTCAAGGACTATCGCATGGCCCTCCCCCTGTTCATCATCTACATGGCCATGGAGGTAGACCCATCGGAGCTGGGGCTGCCAAAAACGAACATCGGCCTGATGCCGGCCTACGACATAGAGGAGCAGTTCGCCGCCTGCTACGAGGGCCGCTTCCCCGACAAGCCGAGCGTGTTCATGCTCATAGCGTCCCTGAAGGACCCGCTGAGCGAGAACATTGCCCCCAAAGGCTACACCAACCTCCAGCTCCTGAGTGTGGCCCCTGCCCAGCCCCAGGCCTGGGGTGTCTCCGAGAGCCCAGCGAGCGGCGGCCGTTACCGCCACACGCCGTCCTACCTGGCCGCCAGGCGGGAGATGGAGGAGAGGATGCTGGGGGTCGTTGAGGAGATGATGCCCGGCTTCATCCGCAACGTGGTGTGGCAGGAGTCCGCCAGTCCCCTTACTCAAGAGCGCTTCACACTGTCCACCGGCGGCACCAGCTACGGCCTGGAACACACCCTCGACCAGTCCATGTCGGCCCGCGTCCCCTACCAGACGGAGGTGCCCGGCCTCTGGATGGCGGGAGCGAACACGCTATTCGGCCACGGCTACGCCGGCTGCATGCTGGGCGGGCGAACGGTGGCGAACATGATCCTCCAGCAAAGCCGCTGACCGCCAGCCGGCTCCCATATGGAGGCTGGCCGCCTATCTGCCATCGGTGTATACTGGCGACGTTCGCGCTGCATAGGGCCTGCCAGCCAGGAAGGGGGTGTTCATGGCCGACAGCCGTCCCACTGATGAATCTGTGATCAACGACTTCGCGAGCTATGTCTCGCCTTCCAAGGTGGCGGCCTATCGGCAGATGGGCATCGACGTCGTCCCCGGCCGCCGCGAGGGCGTGCGGGTGTGGGACCTGGCCGGCGAGCGCTCCTGGATCGACTGTCGCTCGGCGGGTGGCGTGTTCAACCTGGGGCACCGACCGCCGCGCATCATAGCCGCCCTGCACCAAGCGCTCGACCACTTAGACATCGGCGATCACATCCTGATCAGCCAGCATCGAGCGGCCCTTGCCAAACGCCTGGCCGAGCTGACCCCTGGCGACATTACCTACACCGTATTCGGCGTGGGCGGCGGCGAGGCAGCGGACGTAGCCATCAAACTGGCGCGCGGCTACAGCGGCAAGGTCGGCATCATCTGCGTTGTGGGTGCCTATCACGGCCACACCGGCCTGGCCCTGGCCGCCACCGACGGCTTTTCCAACAAATTCGGCCCGCTGGCCCCCGGCTTCAAACGCGTTCCTTTCGGCAACATCGAGGCCCTGGCGGAGGCCATCGATGACAACACCGCCGCCGTGATCGCGGAAACGATCCCGGCTACGGGCGGAATGCTCATCCCGCCGCCAGACTACTTCCCGCGAGTGCGCGAACTGTGCGACGAGACGGGCGCTCTGCTGATCATCGACGAGGTGCAGGCGGGACTGGGCCGCACCGGCCGCCTGTGGGCTATCGATGAGTATGAAGTGGTTCCCGACATCATGTTCCTGGGCAAGGGAATGAGCGCGGCCATCTACCCTATCTCGGCCACCTGCTACCGGCCCGAGCTCCAGCCCTTCTTCGACGCCGACCCCTTCATCCATATCTCCACCTACGGCGGCGCCGACTTGGGCTGCGTGACCTGCCTGGCAATGCTGGACCAGATCACCGAGCCGGGCTTCCTGGATCACGTGCAACAGATGGGGCAGCGCTTCGCCAAGGGCCTGGCCGCCCTCAAAAAGAAGCACCCCGGGATCGTCTCCGAGGTGCGCCGGCGGGGGCTGATGATCGGGCTGGACATGGCCAACGACATGTGCGGACCCCTTGTCGTGCGGGCCATGGGCCAGCACGGCGTGATCTCCATCTACGCTCATCTGCGACCCTCCACCCTCCAGATCATGCCGCCTTTGATCATCAAGGCGGAGGAGGTGGACGAGGTCTTAGACGCGCTGGACATCTCCCTGGGCGAGGTGGCCCAAAGCCTCGGGTTGGCCTGAGCAGCGGCAAACGCGTGATGTATTTTCTCGTTAATCCGGGAGCAGGCAGAGGTAGAGGCAGAAAGGCCCTCAAGCGGGTCAAGTCTGTACTCGGACCGGGGGACATACTGGCCATCAGCCAGGGTCCCGGCGACTGCGAGCGACTGGCGAGGGAAGCGGCAGCGGCCGGCCACCCCGCGATTACCGTGGTGAGCGGCGATGGCACTGTGGGCGAGGTGATAAACGGAATCGCCGCTTCAGGCTTCCAGACTTCGCTGGGCGTCTTACCGGTGGGCACGGGCAACGACTTCGCTGCCAGCCTGGGTATCCCCAAGGATCTGAACCGAGCCCTAGCCATCGCCAGAGCGGGGCACACTCGCCGGGTGGACCTAGGGGTGCTGGTGCGGGGCAACGAGCGGCGCTACTTCGCCACCACCGCCGGCGCGGGCCTGAGTGCCGTCGTCGCCAGCCTGGCCCAGAGTGAAACCGACAAAGCCGCCGGCTCGCCCGTTACCTACATCCCAAACCTGGGCAAGGCCCTGCTTCGCTTCCAGCCGGTCGAGCTGGAGATAACCACGGAGGAGTTCATCTACCAGGGCAAGAGCCTGCAGGCGAGCGTGAGCAATTGCCAGACGGAGGGCGGGTTCTGGCTGATGCCTGGCGCCAGGCCGGACGATGGTTTCCTACACATGCTGATCCTGGGCAACGTGCCAAGGTGGCAGCGACCCTGGTACGTGCTACAGATCATCCGCGGCAAGGGGGACAGCCTGGCCAAAGCCCATCGCCATCGCGTCCAGAAGGTGACCCTGGCCAGCCCTGACGCCCTGCCCTTCTACCTGGATGGGGAGTACCTCCCCCTCGCCGCAGGCGAAAAGGTAGAGATACAGGTGGAGGAAGGGAGGCTGACTGCGATAGCGCCGTAGAGAGAGGCAAGCACAAGGAGGTAGCGATGTTCCGAACAGTGCTGACGGAGACCCTGGGGATCGAATATCCCATCATCCAGGCCGGTATGGGGGGCGTAGCCGGCGCCGAGTTGACGGCGGCGGTGTCCAACGCCGGCGGCCTGGGCGTGATAGGCGGAGCCATGCTCATGGGCGATGGACTGCGCACTGAGATCCGCAAGGTGAAGGATATGACCGACAAGCCCTTCGCCGTGGACCTCCTCTTGGCGGAGGGAGCGCCCGGCCTGGATCAGCAGATAGAGGCGGTGTACGAGGAGGGCGTGCCCGTGTTCGCCTCGGGTCTGGGGAACCCCGCCCCCTACGTGGCCGAGATGCATCGCCGCGGTATGAAGGTGATAGCGGTGGTGGGCAACGTTCGCAACGCCCGCCGCTGCGCCGAAGGTGGCACCGATATCATCGTGGCCCAGGGACACGAAGGCGGCGGCCACACCGGCCGAATAGCCACCCTAGCGCTTGTGCCGCAGGTGGTGGACGCCGTGAAGCCGCTGCCGGTGGTGGCAGCGGGCGGCATCGCCGATGGCCGCGGCCTGGTGGCCGCTCTCGCTTTGGGGGCCTGCGGCATCTGGGTGGGCACTCGCTTTGTGGCCACCGAGGAGGCCTTCGGCCATCTCAACTACAAGAACAAGATCGTCGAGGGCAACGAGGAAGGGACAGTGGTCACCAAGGCCTTCACCGGCAAGCCCTGTCGGGTTATCCGCAACAAGTACGCGGATGACTGGCTGGGACGAGAGGATGAGATAAAGCCTTTCCCCTTCCAACTGATGGTGGACGCCCACAAGCTGGACGCGGCGATCGGCCGCGGCGATACCGAGATCGGCCTCATGCCAGCCGGCCAGATCTCAGGCCTGATCCACAAGCTCGACAAGGCCGAGGATGTGGTGCGCGCCTTCATCGAGGAGGCGGACGAGGTGCTGGCGCAGATGGCCCAAGCCTACTTGCGCGTGAAGGCTGGCTAGCCGGGGGAACTGCCCGCGGAGGTTGCCATGGCTTACCAATTCCTACTCCACGAGAAGAAGGACAAGGTGGCGCTGCTCACCCTCAACCGGCCCGACAAGCGCAACGCCCTGTCCATCGCCCTGCGCAACGAGATCGACCAGTGCCTGGGGGGGATAGATGAGGACGACTCCATCAGCGTCGTGGTGATTGCCGGCGCGGGCCCTTCGTTCAGCGCCGGCTTCGACAGGAACGAGTTCTTCAGCCAGGAGCCCGCCCACCTGAAGGCGTTGATGGAGTCGACCGATCGATTCCATCTGCGGCTGATGAACTTCCCCAAGCCCATGGTGGCGGCCATCAGCGGGCCCGCCATGGGCGGCGGCCTCGACCTGGCCGTTCTGTGCGACGTGCGCATTGCCAGTGAGAACGCCGTCTTCAGCCATCCGGAGATCAAGTTCGGCGCGCCCACACTGTTCGGGCCTCTGGCGGAGATCATCGGCGGCGGCCTGGCCCGCGACCTCTGCCTCAGCGGCCGCCGCATCGATGCCCAGGAGGCCCACCGCATTGGCCTGGTGAGTAGCGTGGTGCCCCTCGACCGCCTGCCGGACGAGGCGATGGTCGTCGCCAACAGCATCGCCGAGGCGCCGCTGGTCACACTCAAACGGGTCAAGGGAATGATCATCGATCAGTACTGCTGGCATTACGTGAGCGGCGAGGACATCTTCGCCGGACTCCAACCGCCGGGCAGCTAGCACGGCGGACCAGACGATGCACATCCCGACGCTCGAGGACGTCCGACGCGCGCGCGAGGTCATCGCTCCCTATTTGCGGCCGACTCCGCTGCTAGCCTTCAGCGCCCTCAGCCGCGACCTTGACTGCCAGGCGTACCTCAAGTGCGAGAACCTTCAGGCCGTGGGCGTCTTCAAGGTGCGCGGCGGCATCAACCTCATGGCCACCCTCAGCGAGGACGAGCGACGACGAGGGGTGATCACCGCCTCCACCGGCAACCACGGCCAGTCGGTGGCCTATGCCGCGAAATGCTTCGGGGTGCCAGCCACCATCCTGGTGCCCCACAACCCAAACCCCCTGAAGGTCGCATCGATGCAGCGCCTGGGCGCCAAGGTGACGGAGCACGGCCGCGACTACGACGAGGCACGTCTGGAGGCGGAGCGCCGGGCTACAAGCGAGGGCCTGCGCTACGTGCACGGCTCCAACGAACCTCTCCTGATCGCCGGCGTGGGCACTGTCAGCCTGGAGATCATGGAAGAACTGGCGGATGTGGAGGTCATCGTGGTTCCGATCGGGGGCGGGAGCGGCGCTGTCGGCCACTGCATCGTGGCCAAAGAGCTCAACCCTGCCATCCAGGTGATCGGCGTCCAGGCCGAGCGAGCACCCGCGGTCTACCGCTCCTGGCGAGAGAAGAGGATCGTCGAACTCGATTCCACCGACACCTTCGCCGAGGGGCTGGCCACCCGCTCCGGCTACGAGTTGCCCCTGCGCATCCTGTGGGAACGGCTGGACGACATGCTGCTGGTGAGCGAGGAAGACATGGGTCGCGCCATCCTCTACCTGCTGGAGACGACGCACCTGCTGGCGGAGCCCGCCGGCGCAGCACCCACAGCCGCCGCCTTCAAGCTGAGCGAACGGCTGGCGGGCAAGAAGGTTGTCCTCATCCTCAGCGGTGGCAACATCACGCTGGAGCAACTACGCGCCGTCATGGACTCGGCGACGCCATTCTGATCGCGACCTCAACCGCCGGCAGGTCGGGGGGCGAGTAGCCGCTTCACCCGGCCGTCCGGGGCGAAGAAGTATCGGCTGGCCCACAGAGACACGTACACCAGGCTGACCAGCACGGGTACCTCGACCAGCGGCCCAACCACCGCCGCGAAGGCCTGGCCGGACTCCAGGCCGAACACGCCGATGCTGACGGCGATAGCCAGCTCGAAGTTGTTGCTGGCGGCCGTGAAGGAAAGGGTGGCCGTATCGGCGTAGCGAAAGCCCAGTCGCCAGGAGAGGACATAGGAGACGCCGAACATGATCAGGAAGTAGAAGAGAAGCGGCACGGCGATCCGCAGCACGTCGAGGGGCAAGTCGACGATGTACTCGCCCTTGAGCGAGAACATGATGACGATGGTGAACAGCAGCCCGACGATGGCGGTAGGGCTGAGCTTAGGCATGAACTTGGTCTCGAACCAGTCGCGCCCCTTGGTCCGAATGAGGGAGAAGCGGGTGATGATCCCGGCCACCAGGGGCACGCCCAGGAAGATTAGCACGCTGCGGGCCACGTCCCACATGGAGATGTGCACCTCTTGGGCCTCTCCCCCGCCCCAGGGTATCCAGGTGGAGGCTACGCTCACAAAGAAGTAGGCGTAGACCGAGTACAGGAGTATCTGGAACACAGAGTTCAGGGCCACCAGCACCGCGCAGTACTCGTTGTCGCCGCGGGCCAGCAGGTTCCAGATGAGCACCATGGCGATGCAGCGGGCCAGCCCGACGATGATCAGCCCTACCCGGTACTCGTCCATGTCCGGCAGGAAGATCCAGGCCAGCAGGAACATGATCACCGGCCCGATGAGCCAGTTGAGCACCA
>CP070630.1:1980625-1991512 GCA_020356025.1 Dehalococcoidia bacterium
GCGACGAGGATGGGGAGATCAGAGTCCGGCCGGCTGACTCGAGCGTGCTGCCCGACTGGTTTGGGCAGGAGGACGCCCGAGAGGTGCCCACCTGGGAGCGCCAGCTCTGGAGCCTTGTGGTCGCGTCCGATACCCGCATCCTGGTGAGCCTGCGTGACAGCGGCGAGCGCGCCTTGGTGATCTGCCGTCCGGCTGATGCCTTCGGGCGGACCTGGCTGGTGCGGATCGGCCTGGCGGCGGACGGGCAGCCCACCGACGTGGCAGCGCTGCTGCGGGCTGCAGCAGCCGACAGCGGCGGCACGTACTTGCTGGCCGGCGACGAGCCTGAGGGTAGCGCAACACACCGCATCCTGGAGGGCCTGGGCTTCCGCGAGGTGGCGCGCGGCCTGGCGATGATGCGGGAGCTGTAGCGGACGGCTAGTGGCGCCGCGGGCGCCGGGCGGGGGCTCTGGGCGCCCTCTCTTTCGCTAGAGCGAGCACGAGGTTGACCAACGTCCGCGTGGGGGTGCCGGTGGCCACCTTGACGAAGGCGCCCTTATCCCTATCGACGCTGTCGGTGCCGGCCATGTCGAGGTGAACCCAGGGGGTGTCGCCGACGAAGTCGGCCAGGAAGAGGGCGGCGGTGATGGCGCCGCCTTCGCCGCGCCTGCCCACGTTCTTGATGTCGGCGACGTCGCTCTTGATGTGCTCCTTGTACTCGTCGTAGAGAGGGAACTGCCAGAACTTCTCGCCGGCCGTCTCGCCGGCGGCGATGATCTTCTGGCATAGCTCCTGGTCATTGCTCATGCAGCCGGTGGCGGCCTTGCCGATGGCGACGACCATCGCGCCGGTGAGGGTGGCGACGTCGACGATGGGCGAGAGGCCCTGCTGGCGGGCGTAGGCGATGGCGTCGGCGAGGATGAGGCGGCCCTCGGCGTCGGTGTTGACGACTTCGATGGTCTTGCCGTCCATCGCCCGCACGACATCGCCGGGCTTGGTGGCCGAGCCGGAGGGCATGTTCTCGGTGGCGGGCACGAGGGCGGTGACGTTGATCCTGGGCTTGAGCGTGCCGATGGCCCACATGGCCGAGATGACGGTTGCCCCGCCGGACATGTCGCGCTTCATGGCCTGCATGCCGGCGGAGGGCTTGATGGAGATGCCACCGGAGTCGAAGGTGATGCCCTTGCCCAGCAGGCCGAGCGTGGCCTTGCGGCGAGGGGCGCCGCGGTAGCGCAGGACGATGAGTTTGGGGGGCTGAGTGCTACCAGCGGCCACGCCGAGCAGGGCGCCCATGCCCAGCTTCTCCATCTGCTTACGCTCCAGAACCTCGCACTCGAGGCCGGCGTCCTGGGCAGCGGCCTGGGCGTGCTCGGCCATGATGGCGGGGGTGAGGCAGTTGGCGGGCTCGTTGGCCATGTCGCGGGCGCGATTGGCGGCCTCGGCCAGGGTGCAGCCGGTGGCCACGCCGCGGCGGAGGGTGGGAGCCTTCTTGCGGTCGAACTCCACCAGGGACAAGGTATCGATCTCCCGCTCATCCTCGTTCTTCTTCTTGTGTCTGGTGAAGCGGTAGAGGCCCATCACGGCGCCCTCGGCGATGGCCTGGGCGCACTGCTGGGGGTCGAGGCCGCCGACGCCGGCGCCGTGCACGACGGTGGCGACTGTGCTGGCACCGACGCGTCGCAGGTGGCGCAGGGCGGTGGCGGTGATGCCGCGCACCTTGTCCAGCTTGAAGGCGTCTTGCTTGCCCAGGCCCACCACCAGCACGCGGGGGGAGGGCAGGCGGCCGAGGGTGTGGATGAGGGTGAGCTCGTTGAACTTGCCCTTGATCTCGCCTTCCTTAATGAGCTGGCTGATGGCGCCGCCCAGGGCCTTGTCGACAGCGCTGGTGGCGCCGCCGGGCCTCTTGACCCCCTCGAACAGGTTGACCACGATGGCTCTGGCGGGGTGCTGGCTGATATCTCCCACGTCGACCTTGATCTGCATGATGGGCGCTCCTTGGGCAGCCCGAAAAAGGCGTCGGGCCGCAGGGGAATCATAGCGAAAACGCATGTGGGCAGCAACGGGACGAGAAGATGAGGAGGCATTGCCAAATCTTCAGGGGCGTGATTAAATAAAGTTAGGTCAAGAGAGGGGGGCCTGAATCGTGGTTGCTCGGGTAGTTCCGGCGATCAGTCGAACCTATCGGTTCGCCAGTAAGGTTGGCGTCGTTGAACTCCTCATAGTGGGCGTGGCCTTTGTGTTCTACTACCTGGTGCGGGGCTTCGTGGTAGAGCGAACCTTCGAGGCCACGTCACGAGCGATCCGTATCGTCGAACTGGAGCAGCGCCTGGGTCTGTGGGTCTGGGAATCGAAGATGCAGGCCTGGGTGATGTCCAGCGACATTTTGGTGCACGTGTTCAACAACATCTATGTCTACGCGCACTTCCCGCTCATCATTATCATCGGCCTCTGGCTCTTCTTCTTCCACCGCGAACGGTACGTGCTCCTGCGCAATGCGTTCCTCATATCGGGAGGCATCGGGCTGATCATCTTCAACCTCCTGCCTACGGCGCCGCCCCGGCTTCTGCCCTGGCCCCTGAGCGACCAGGTGGTGGACACGATGTTCGCGTTCTCCCGGGTGAACTACGATATGCAGCCGGCGGCCTTCGTGAACCACTACGCGGCGATGCCCAGTCTGCACTTCGGCTGGAATCTCCTGCTGGGCATCGGCATTATCTGGACGGTGCGAAACTTCTTCGGAATAGCCTTCGGGGTGACAATGCCGGCGGCGATGTTCGTGGCGGTGGTGGCTACCGGCAATCATTTCATGCTAGATGTCCTGGCCGGCACGCTGGTGGCGCTGATAGGGCTGGGCCTTGCTTTTCTTGTCCAGCGCTATGGCCCCCGACTGTGGCGGCTGATTCTCCCCGATCGTATCTTTAAGCGCCTGGCGCACTCGACCTAGCTCTGGCCGGGCGGATGCGATAGCATTCCATTGTGTTTAAGGGACAGTCCTTAACCGAGGGCTTGACTGCCCTCTGGCGGTGGCTTGCCCGCCCCTTCAGCCGGCGCGACCTCTTGGAGGCTGCCCTGGTGGGTGCGGGCTTCCTTCTGTATTTCGCCGTGCGCGGTGCCGTCGTTGATCGGCCCGAGACAGCTTACGCCAACGCCCTGGATATCATCGACGTCCAGCGTGGCCTGGGCTTTTTTTGGGAGCTGGACATGCAGGAATGGATCAAGGATCGGCTGTTCTTGGTCCAGTCCGCCAACTACGTCTACTTTTGGCTCCACTTCCCCCTGATCATCGCCTTTGGCATCTGGCTCTACTTCCGCGACAGGCGCAAGTACACCGTGATGCGCGACCTGATGCTGGCCTCGGGCGGGCTGGCCCTAATCGTTTACTGGCTCTACCCGGTGGCGCCGCCGCGCGAGCTGCCGAACCTGGCGCTCCGCTTCGACCCCGACGCGCCATCCTACGTCACCGCGTTCATCGACACCATGAAGGTGCACCTGGGCTATGCCTATCAATCGCAGTCCACTGCGGCCTTCGTGAACCCCTACGCCGCTATGCCCAGCCTCCACTTCGGCTGGGACATGTTGCTGGGTGGCGGTATCATCTGGGCCTTCTGGCGGAGCCCTCTACGCTGGCTGGCCGTGCCTATCGGCGTGGCGCTGCCGACCATGCAGGTGTTCTCCATCACCGTCACCGCCAACCACTTCTTCCTGGACGCCATCGCTGGCGGCGCTGTTTGCCTGGCAGCGATACCGGTGGCCTGGGGTCTCCAGCGCTGGGGCTATCCCTTCTTGGGGCGAGCTCTGGCCCGTCTGCCCTGGCCGTTTGTGGCTAAGCTCTTGGCACTCAAACGCCGGGAGGAAGCCGCAGAGTCGGGGCCAGAGAAGGCGCGCGTTTGAGCGCGCTTTGCTGCGAAAGCCAGCCTTAAGCTCGGTCTTCTTAGTCCCAGTGGCGATAGGTGGGCAGGGGCCTGAGCGCTGCGTAGACCTCGACCGAGACCTCGCTGGCGTGGGAGAGCCAGGGCTCCCAGTCCTGGCGGGCCTGGTTGGCCTCCTTGCTGGTGAGGGCCTTCTGGATGACGGCCTCATCGGAGAACGTGAAGACAGTCATCCAGTTGGGGCCGGGGCGGGAGGAGCGAACGCGAAAGCCGGCGGTGATGCCGGGGATCTTGAACATGTGGCGGAGGTGCACCTGTAGATACCAGCGCTCGAACTCCGGCAGGACCTCCGGGTTGATGTTGGCCTGGACTACTAAGATAGGCTTGTTACCCACCAGGAGGCCTCATGGCTGCTCCAACTGCTGCAGGATGGTCGCGATGGCGGGCTCGATGTCGACGGAGGTGTCGACGCTGATGTGGGGCCGGCCGATGGGCTCCACATCGTGCCGCATGCGTTCATAGACCTCCGGCCCGGCGTCGGAGAGGTCGTGGGAATGAAGGCCTTTCACTCGGGCCTGCAAGCGTTCGTGCACCACGGGTGGGGGCGCCTGGAGGTGCACGAGGATGAGCTTGGCGTTGTGCTTGTCGGCGATGTCATAGACCTGGCGGCGGTGCAGCTCGCGCAGGTTGGTGGCGTCGAAGATGGCGGGGATGCTCCTTGCGAGAAGGCGGTCCAAGACCAGGTGGCAGGCGTCGAAGAGGCGACGGCTCTCCTCGGCGGAGTAGGTGGGCTGACCGAACAGCGCCTTGCGTAGGGCGTCGCTCTTGAGGCTGGCCATTGCATAGTGGGAGACGAGGCGGCGGCAGAAGTGCGATTTGCCGCTGCCCGGGAGGCCGCTCAGGACCACCAGGGCGGGGCTGGTTCGGGGAGGAGGCAGCGGCTGGATGCACTGCTCGATCTTGCGGGCGTCGTCCAGGAGCTGCTGTCTTTGTTCTTCCATGGGCCTATTGCTCATTGTAGAAGGCCAGGCCAATCAGGCCGGGGCCGGTGTGGAGGCTCATCACCTGGCTGAACTCGGTGACGAAGAGTTCGGCGGGGTGGAACTCCTCGCGCACCTTCTCAGCCAACTCCTCGGCTTCCTGCGCTGCTCGGGTGTGGAAGACGGCAACGTGAGAGGGCTTCTGCAGCTGCAGGCGCTCCCCGGCCAGCTTCAGGAGGCGAGCCACTGCTCTGGGCTTGGTGCGCACAGCGCCCAATCGGCTGATCTGGCCGCCGTGGAGCTGGAAAAGGGGTTTCACCTGGAGGAGGGCGGAAAGCCAGGCGGCCACCTGAGGTACTCGCCCGCCCTTGGCCAGGTAATCCAGGGTATCCAGAACGCCCAGCAGATACAGCCGTGGGATCAGGGCCTCGGCCTTGCTGGCTGCCTGCTCCAGGGTGGCACCGTTGGCTGCTAACCTGGCCGCCGCGAGCACGACGAAACCTAGGGCTGCGGCGGCGGAGCGGGAGTCGATCACTTTTA
Organism: Dehalococcoidia bacterium; assembly: GCA_020356025.1. Lineage (GTDB taxonomy): Bacteria > Chloroflexota > Dehalococcoidia > SM23-28-2 > SM23-28-2 > SM23-28-2. The sequence continues at coordinate 1,985,994 of CP070630.1, forward strand.
CCGTGAGGTCGGGCATCTGCTCTCTGGCCAGGGCCGCGCCATCGGAGGCGGCGTTGTAGGTGGCGGTGAACTGGCTGCTGGTGACAATACAGAGAATCTCCCTAGAGCCCCGCTGGTAGGCCTCTCGAAAGGCATCGAGGAAGGCCCCTGGCGGTGCGGAAGTAGTAGAGGGCAGCCGCCGGGCCGATTTCAGCAAGGAGTAGAACTCCTCCCAGGTCAGGGAGACGTTGTCCACGTAGGAGGTTTCCCCAAGCAGGAAGGCCAAGGGAACAACGGTGATGTGGTACTCTTCCTGCATCTCCTGGGGGACACTGCATGCGCTATCCGTTACTATGGCCAGACTAGCCATGATAGATAATGGGAAGATTGCGACAAGCCGCTATTCTGGGACAAGTATAGCGCACATTGTCTTGCACGGGCTACAGTGCTGTGCTATACTCGGCTCGAAGTAAAGGAAGGAAGGGACACCTCCAACTACCGAATCGGAGGGCGATGCTCAGCAAGGAAAGACGTCAGGAAATCATCGCCGCTCACCGCCTCAACGCGAGCGACTCGGGCTCCTCGGATGTGCAGATAGCTATCCTCACCGAGCGCATAAAGCAGTTGACTGAGCACCTAAAGGTCCATCGGAAGGATCATCATTCCAGGCGTGGCCTTCTGAAGCTGGTTGGCCAGCGGCGGCGACTGCTGCGCTATCTGAGCAGGACGGACGTCGGACGCTACCGCAAGCTCATCGCGAGTCTAGGCCTTCGCAAGTAGGCAAAAGAGTAACTGACAGAAGAGGGTTCCCCTGCAACGCCCTTTTGAGGCAGTACCCGAGCTTTAGGGTTGCTATCGGAGGGATCGTGAGGAGTCCCTGAACGCTCGGGAGGATGGATGCTGTTATGCCAAAGGCATATGAACGAGAGATAGGTGGTCGCCCGCTGACGATCGAGGTGGGGAAGCTGGCCGGGCAGGCCAACGGGGCGGCAACCGTGCGCTACGGCGATACGGTGGTGCTGGTCACGGCCTGCGTCAGCTCGCAGCCGCGCGAGGGGGTAGACTTCTTGCCCCTGACGATCGACTATGAGGAGCGGTTGTACGCGGCGGGCAAGATCCCTGGCGGCTGGTTCCGCCGGGAGGGGCGGCCCAGTGCCGAGGCGGTGCTGGCGGACAGGCTCACTGACCGCCCCCTTCGTCCCCTCTTCCCCAAGGGCTTTCGCAACGACATCCAGATCATCATCACCGTGCTGTCGGCTGACCAAGAGAACGATCCTGACGTCCTAGCCATGATCGGTGCAGCCACGTCGCTCTGCATGTCGGACATTCCCTTCGACACGCCGGTGAGCTCTGTGCGAGTGGGGCATGTGGATGGCCAGTACGTGGCCAACCCCACATTTTCCCAGCTTAAGGAGAGCCTTCTCGACCTGGTGGTAGCGTCCACGAAGGATGCCCTGGTGATGGTGGAAGGGGGTGCGCGTGAGGTTCCCGAAGAGCTCGTACTGGGAGCGCTGACCTTCGGCCACGAGGTGAATCAGCAGATCATTGCTCTGGAAGAGGAGGTGGTGGCCGCCGAAGGGAAGCCCAAGGCGGTCTTCGTCCCTGCCGAGATGGAGGCGGGCGTGTGTGAGGCGGTGGACGAGTTCGTCCGCGAGAAGGGGTGGGAGCTGCTGGCGCGTCCGAAAGATGAGCGGGAGCCAGCTCTGGCGGAAAGGCGGCAGGAATTGCTGGAACGCCTGGGCGAGACCTATCCTTCCGCGCAGGTGCTGGCCGCTTTCGCTGATGCGCTGAAGAGCCAGGTACGTGGGAAGATCCTCCAGGATGGCATTCGCCTGGACGATCGCCCGACCGGGGAGATTCGACACATTAGCTGCGAGGTGGGTCTACTGCCGCGAACCCATGGTTCGGGTCTTTTCAGTCGCGGCGAGACTCAGGTGTTGACGATCGCCACCCTGGGGTCGCAGCGCGAGGAGCAGCGGCTGGATGGCCTGGATCCGGAGGAGAGCAAGCGGTTCCTCCACCACTACAACTTTCCTCCCTTCTCGGTAGGCGAGACGCGACGTGTGGGAAGCCCCGGCCGGCGCGAGGTGGGCCACGGCCTTCTGGCCGAGCGGGCTCTGGAGCCGGTGGTCCCCAATGAGGAGGAGTTCCCCTACACCATTCGTCTTGTGTCCGAGGTGATGTCCAGCAACGGCAGCACGTCCATGGCCAGCGTCTGTGGCTGCTCTCTTGCCCTTATGGACGCTGGCGTGCCAATTAAGGCGCCGGTGGCAGGTATAGCGATGGGTCTGGTGATGGGCGAGGACGACGGCTACACCATCCTCACCGACATCGCCGGTCTGGAGGACGCGCTAGGGGATATGGACTTCAAGGTGGCGGGCACCGCCGAGGGCATAACGGCTCTTCAAATGGACATCAAGGTGAAGGGGATCACGGTGGAGATACTGGAGAAGGCGCTGGCGCAGGCCCATGACGCTCGCCTGAAGATTCTCGACCGGATGAGGGAGACGATCCCTGCCAGTCGGCCGGAGCTCTCCCAGTATGCCCCGCGGATGTATCGCATTCAGATCCCGCAGGAGAAGATCGGGCAGGTCATTGGCCCTGGCGGGCGGGTGATTCGGTCGATCGTTGAGGAGACCAAGTGTAGCGTTGACGTTCAGGACGACGGGACGGTTCTCATTGGCTCGAACCGGGAGGAGATGGCCCAGCGGGCGATCCAGATAATTGAGGGGCTCACGAAGGAGGTGACGGTAGGCGAGATCTACACCGGCAAGGTCACTCGCCTGACGTCCTTTGGGGCCTTCGTGGAGATCCTGCCTGGCAAGGATGGACTGGTGCGATTGGGCGATCTGGCCGAATATCGCGTTGCCCGGCCTGATGATGTGGTGAAGGTCGGCGATGAGGTCATGGTTATGGTGATCGAGGTGGACCAGATGGGTCGTATCAACCTATCGCGGCGGGCGGTACTGGAGGGCACTTCGGAGCCGCGGCCTGCCGCCGTGCGCGAAGGGCGGGAGCGCGAGCGAGACCGAGCCCCTGCGCGAGGCGGCCTCGGCCCGTCCGGCGGCGGTTCCGGCAGGAGACCTCGGGGCAATGGGCCACCACAGCAACGGCGCCAGGGTGGCGGCGGTTTCAGGGACAGGGACAGGCGGCCGCGTGAGAGGCGCTCCTGGGACGACCGGCGTGGGCCGAGCGGGCCGAGCAGGCCGAGCGGGCCGCCGGGTCCTCCTCCTCCGCCCCGTCCGACCCAGGGCAGGCGCTAGTAGGGGAGACCTCGGTCCCGGATCAGAGGGGTAATCCAGGTGGCGATCAGGGTAGTGGTCAGCGGCACCGGCAATATGGGACGGGAGGTTCTGCTGGCCGTGTGCCGAGACCCCGACTTGGAGCCGGTGGGCGTGCTGGAGAAGTTTTCCTCCGAGGATTTCCTCTCCCTTCCCGACAGCTCCGGTCTGGTGCCCTTGGGGGCGGACGCTGCTGCTCTGCTGGCGCGGGCCCGTCCCGAGGTGGTTGTGGACTTCACGAATGCTGAGTGGGCGCCAATCGCAGCGCGCGCTGCTCTGGACGCGGGCGCGCGGTTTATCAGCGGTACTACTGGTCTTTCCGATGAGTTCATGGCAGAGCTGGAGCGTGAGTGCCGCCAGAGGAAGCTGGGAGCGGTGATGGCGGCCAATTTCGCCATCGGCGCCGTGCTTATGATGCACCTGGCGAAGCTGGCCGGCTGCCATTTCGACTACGCTGAGATCATCGAGCTGCATCATGAGAAGAAGGCCGATGCGCCCTCGGGCACGGCTCTGGCTACCGCGCGGGAGATGCTCTCGGCTCGCGGGCGACCTTTCGAGCATCCTCCGACGGCAAAAGAGACGCTGGCGGGCACGCGCGGGGGCGTTGTGGACGGCGTTGGCATCCACAGTGTGCGGCTGCCGGGGCTGGTGGCCCACCAGGAGGTCATTCTGGGGACACTGGGGCAGACGCTCACCATTCGGCACGACACGACCAGCCGCGAGTCCTTCATGCCGGGCGTGCTTCTGGCGATCAAAGAGGTGATGAACCGCCAGGAGCTGGTAGTGGGGCTGGACAAGCTTATCGGCTTGGGTGGATGATTCGGTGCTGGCCGATGGCTGGTCTGGCTGAGAAACTGCGCATACAGCAGCAGGAGGGATGAGAGGATAGCGGGTGAGTGAATACAGGCACTTGCGTTGCAGCGGTAGTTGTAGTATCCTGACAGTGCCTCTTTTGTACGGTATGACATTTCCCCATTTTCTAAGCAGCGTTCGCGAGACCAAGCTGCGCAGGAGACCACGATGAACCTGGCAGAACTGGAGGCTAAGACCCGCGAAGAGCTGATGGATGTGGCCAAGGATATGGGCATCAGCGGCCACACCTCGCTCAAGAAGCAGGACCTCGTCTTCCGCATCCTTCAGGCGCGCGCCGAGCAGCAGGGTAATCTGCTGGCCGGCGGCGTTCTGGAGATTGTGGACGAGGGGTACGGCTTTCTGCGGGGGGATGGCCTGCGTCCCGGCGCCGGCGACGTCTACGTCTCGCAGTCCCAGGTTCGCCGCTTCGGTCTGAGGACGGGCGACTACGTTACGGGGCAGGTGCGGCCGCCCAAGGACAGCGAGAAGTACTATGGCCTGCTGCGGGTGGAGGCGGTCAACAGCGTTGACCCCGAGGTAGCCAAAACTCGGCCGCACTTCGGGTCCCTTACGCCGATCTTCCCAAATGAGCTGATCAATCTGGAGACGAATCCGAAGGCGCTATCGGCTCGCCTGGTGAACCTTGTGGCACCCATCGGTCATGGCCAGCGGGGAATGATCGTCTCGCCGCCCAAGGCGGGCAAGACGATGCTTCTCAAGACTATAGCCAAGGCCGCCATCACCAACTACGAAGATATCCATATGATGATCCTTCTCATCGGCGAGCGGCCGGAGGAGGTGACTGACTGGCGGCGCACGGTGGTAGAGGCGGAGGTCGTCGCGGCTACGTTCGACGATGCGGTGGAGGATCAGACGCGGGTGGCAGAGATGGGGCTGGAGCGGGCCAAGCGGCTGGTGGAGTGCGGCAAGGACGTGGTCGTCCTGCTGGACGGAATCACTCGCCTGACCCGCGCCTACAACCTGGCTGTACCTCCCAGTGGTCGCACCCTGTCGGGCGGAATCGACCCGGCATCGCTTCATCCTTCGAAGCGTTTCTTTGGGGCAGCCCGGAACACCGAGGAGGGCGGCAGCCTCACGATCATCGCCACCTGTCTGGTCGACACCGGTAGCCGGATGGACGAGGTGATCTACGAGGAGTTCAAGGGCACCGGCAACCTGGAGATACATCTCGATCGGCGTCTGGCCGAGAAGCATGTCTTTCCGGCGATCGCGGTCCAGCGAAGCAGCACTCGGCGGGACGACCTTCTCTTCGACGCCGATACCTACAGGCAGGTGATCCTGCTGCGGCGGATGCTGGCTCTGGTGAACGCCGATGCCGGTAGCGGCACCGACGCCACGCAGCTGCTCCTCGATCGGCTGAGCAAGACTCAGAACAACGCCGAATTC
>CP070630.1:1991612-1998543 GCA_020356025.1 Dehalococcoidia bacterium
CTGCTGTGTCGATGTACGCCTCCACGTCCTTCGGTGGCAGCGGTCCCCGCCGTCGGAAGAAGTCCCTGTCCAGGGCCAGAGTCTCCTCGCTAGCCTGCGTGTAGAACTGAAGAACGCAACGGGCCATCCTGGCGCCGGCCACCGCCACGCAGCCGAAGCGAGGCGGCGAGCACTTTTCCTTTTCGTCAAGGAACGGGCACGGCTTGGGTCCCCGCCTCTGGGCATCTTCGAAGCTCTTGACCTCTGGGTCCGTCAGGCGAGCGGTGCACGGGTCGCCGTAGTAGATGAAGCACTTGTCTTTCATCGGTTCTCACCTCCTCACAATCGCCACCTCTAGCGAACCAGAGCCGTCGTGGCAGGGGTGCGGCGCTTCTGGTAGTGAGCCCTGATGATCTCGCGCTGGCGCATCAGCCTGGCCGTTCGAGCTTCCTCGGCGGCAGCAGGACCGGGATGGAGCTTTGGCTCTGGCCCGGGCGGGCGCGGAAGGCCGGCACGGTAGGCCTTGATGATCTCACGCTGGCGCATCAGCCTGGCCGTTCGAGCCTCCTCCGACTCCAGGGCCGTGGCAACTGGCTCGTCAATCCTGAGAACATGCACACGCTCGATCCAGCTCTTCGCCATGATCTTGTGGACCAGAAAGATGAGCCTTATCGGCGCCTCCACTCTAGCCACACAGTCGTACAGGCCCGAGACCGGCTCAACGTACTCAACCTCAGGGAGTGCCCATAGGTCCTCGAGCGCCTTGAGATACCCGTTGTGCCGGACAGCCTCCGACGCTCTAATCAGCAGGTAAGCCGTCGTTGCCATCTCCCTAACCTCCTATCTGCTCAACCTTGCTTCGGGCCAATCTCCTCGACCCAACTTCAGCCTATACCTCTGCCAACCACCTGCCATCCGAGCGAAGGCCTAATCTCCCCTCGGAGAAAGCACCTGGGGCTGTTCTGAGCAAATGCCTATGAGAAGCAGGGCCGTCTACGTTCCTTTGGCAGGGATGTAGGCCATTCTGCCTACGCCGTCTCGCCAATTGAAGCGGCTCTTGGCGAGGGTTATCATTGTTAGTGGCTGAGGCGCTGAAGGAGGACGCCATGGACAAGATCAGTGTCCTGCTTGCTGAGGACCACGTTGTAGTGCGGGAAGGCACCCGTGAGCTTATTCAACGCGAACGGGACATGGAGGTGATTGGCGAGGCTGGCAATGGCGAGGAGGCCACCAAGCTGGCCGCGGAGCTGCGACCGGACGTAGTCCTGATGGACATCGCCATGCCCAAACTCAACGGGATCGAGGCCACAAAACAGATCAAAGCCCTCTGCCCAGCTACTGCTGTCCTCATACTGACTGCGTATGACAGCGACCAGTACATCTTCGCTCTCCTTGAGGCAGGGGCGGTGGGCTACTTGTTGAAGAACGTGCGTGGTAGCGAACTGATCCAGGCCATCCGGGCCGTGCACGCTGGCGAGTCTGTGCTTCATCCGGCGGTCACCCGCAAGGTCATAAGTCGATTCAAGGGGATCCAGGGCAAGCTTGGTGAGGATCAAGCAGTTCACCCCCTTACGGAACGTGAGTTGGAAGTGCTGCGCCTGGCGAGTCAAGGAATGACCAACAGTGAGATCGCCAAGAGGCTCTGCCTCAGCGTGCGAACGATTCAGTGCCACCTGGGAAACATCTTCAGCAAATTGGCGGTTGGTTCGCGCACGGAGGCCGTGCTGTACGCGCTGAGGAGAGGCTGGTTCAGCCTGCAGGACGAGTTTGAAGAACCCGCCGGCTAGGGTCCATCCACAGAGGCGTCAGAGATGAAGCGGCAGACCACAGGTTCGGTGTCAGAAGCTTTCCGGAGCTTCGAACTCTGGCTTGCGATAGCCATGTTCGTAGTGGCTATCCCCGCCCACTATCCGGAGGAACTGCTGCCTTTCCTGAACGTAGAGGACCCGGGCTCTGTGCTGGGCCTGGAGCGGCACGCTATCGAGCGCGTCTTTATGCTGCTACCCATCACCTACGTGGGCTTCCTGTTCGGGATGCGAGCGGGGCTAGCTGCCTCGGCAATGGCCCTCGCCATCATGCTGCCAAGGGCCCTCGTTGTCTCCGACTATCGCTCCGATGCCCTGGTGGAGGTGGGCGGCGTTATCGCTGCGGGTGCCGTGATCAACGTGGGCTTCGAGCGGGTCCGGAGGGAAAGACTGCGGCGTGAGGAGGTGCTTTCAAGACTTCAAGCCGCCCAACAGCAGCTTCGGTCACAGCTCGGGGTCATCCAGATGAGCGAAAGGCAGCTCGCCGCTGTCAATGCCATATCCAATATCGTCAGCCAGTCTCTGGAACTGCGAGATGTTCTGAACCTGGCTGCCGATAAGGTAATGGAGGTGGCGAACCTGGAGACCATCTTGGTATTCCTGGTCGATGAAGCGACCGATGAGCTTGTCCTCGAAACCTATCGAGGCATATCTGAGGAATCCGCTGCCGGCGTGAGGAGAATGAAGGTGGGTGAGGGTTTCAACGGGCAAGTGGCTCAGACGGGGGAGCCACTGGTGGTGGAAGATGCCTCCCGCGACCCCAGACTGACAAGGGCGGTGGTGAGGCAGGAGGGGATTCAAGCCCAACTTATCGTCCCCCTCAAATCCAAAGGGAAGGTGTTGGGCACCCTTTGCGTGGCGGCACGTCATCCTAGGCGCTTTGCCACCGAGGAAATGGATCTGCTTTGTGCTGGCGGCAACGTTATCGCCATCGCCGTCGAGAATGCCCGCCTCTACCAGGAAGAGCGCCTAATGGCTGAGCAGCTGCGAATATCGGAGAAGAACTATCGCGACCTATTTGAAAGCGCCGAGGATGCGATCTGGGTTCAGGATTTAGATGGTGAGATCATCATGGCCAATGAGGCCTGCGTCAAACTGACCGGCTATTCCCGAGAAGAGCTCACTGGCATGAATGTCGAGGAGTTTCTCTCCGGAGAGGCCCTTCAGCGGGCGAAGGAGGTTCGACGCAGGCTGCTCATAGGCGGGATGGTGAACAGGCGTTATGAAGGCGAAATCAGAAGAAAGGACGGGTCACAGGCCAGTCTCAGTCTGAGCGCAAGCCTGATTGCCGGCGATGGCGGGCCCAAGACCTTTCAGCTCATCGCTCGGGATATCACTGAGGAGAAGCGGATGCACGAGAACCTGAGGTTCTACCTTCAGCAGGTCACCAAAGCGCAAGAGGAAGAACGTAAGCGTATTGCCCGTGAGCTTCATGACGAGACCGCTCAGGAGTTGGTGGCGCTGTCCCGTCAACTGGACAGCCTGATTTCCGAATCAGGGAAGCCGTCAAAACAACAGATCAAGCTTCTGGATGAAATACAGACGCAAGTTGACAAGATACTGGAGGGTGTGCGTCGCTTCAGCCAGGACCTGCGCCCGTCCGTAATAGATGATCTAGGCCTCTTGCCTGCTCTGGAATGGCTTATCTCTGAGCTGGAAAAGCAGTTTGGCATAACTATCGGCATAGCGGTGCTGGGTTCGGAGCGCCGATTCTCCGCCGAGGTGGAGTTGGTTCTGTTTCGCGTCGCTCAGGAAGCGCTAAGGAACGTGTGGAAACACTCCGGGGCCTCGCGGGCGTGGGTGACGGTGGAATTCGGCGATGATAAGACTACCCTTAGCGTCAGAGACAATGGCAATGGCTTTGAGGTCCCTAGAAGCGCAGCAGACCTGGCCAACGTTGGCAAGCTTGGCCTGGCCGGGATGGAAGAGAGGGCTCGCCTTGTCGACGGCAGGCTGACACTGGAGTCGGAACCGGGCAAAGGCACAACGGTGACCGTCGAGGTGTCAGCTTGAGCGAAGGGGAACTGTGCAAGCAAGTCTGGGCAGGCCGGCCATGACCGCGGGAGCCTCCTAGATCTCCTCGTCCAGGCTGAACCAGCCTCTTCTGAGCGCGTGGAGCACGGCCTCCGTGCGCGAACCTACCCCCAGCTTGTTGAAGATATTGCCGAGGTGGGCCTGGACCGTCCGCACGCTAACGACGAGTTCTCTGGCAATGTCCTTATTGCTGATGCCTTTGCTCGCTAGGCGGAGGACCTCCATCTCCCGCTCACTGAGGATGTCTCTGCCCGCCCTTTCACCTGGTCTGCCTTCACGGCCCCGGAGTTGCTCTAGGACCTTGCGGGTAACCACGGGATGAAGGACTGACTCGCCCGCGCGCACCGCGCGCACGGCATCAATCAACTCGCTGCGGCGCACATTCTTCAACAAGTACCCTGCTGCCCCCGCCTCAAGAAGGGCAAAGATGTACTGCTCATTATCGTAGGCGGTCAGTATCAGCACAGCGGTCGTCGGATAGAGTTCCTTGATCCGCTTGGTTGCCTCGATGCCGTTGACCTTGGGCATGGCGATGTCCATTATCACCACGTCGGGGCGAAGCGTGGCGGCCAGTTCTATGGCCTGTTCCCCGTCTCCAGCCTCACCCACCACTTCCATGTCCTGTTCTCGTTGTATCAGTTCGCGCGTGCCCTCACGCACCACTACATGGTCCTCGGCTAGCAGAACGCGAATCTTCTCCATCGAGTCCTCCCTTATCTCCAACTACTAGTCTACTACGTCATCTGACGGTTAAACAAAGGGGTTGCCTAGGCAGATACGCCTACTCTGCATCTCTCCCCGGCTACTGGAAATCACCTAGATCGACGGCCTCCGCCTAGGTTCTTCCGGATGGCCAAGATCGGTGCTATCGCAGATGGCCTGTGAAGTAGCGGACGCTATGCTGATCCTGGAGGTGTTGAAGCAAGGAAGTCACGTCGGCTGATTCAAGGACCTCGACATCATGCCTGACGTGCAGAAGGAGCGAACCATGCGGATCCTTGTCCCTGTTGAGGGCACACCCGAATGCGAGGAACCGATATCCCTCGCGCAGCAGTTGGCTAGTGCGGCCGACGCTGAGATCTACTTGCTGCGGGTGATCGAGGTACCGGGTGGCCTTAGTCCATTCAGATCCGGCCACGACATCACGCGGATGATGGACGATGCGGTGAGATACCTGAGCGAGCTAGCGTCCCGCGTCGAGTTGCCCGAGGATCGCACCCGGCGCGTTGTCAGGGAAGGCCTCAATGTCGCCAGTGAGATCATCACCTTCGCCGAGATCGAGGGCATGGACCTCATCATCATGGCCAGCCATTGTCGGGGCTGGCTGGGGCGACTGGCCCAGGGCAGCGTATGCAGCGAGGTGATGCGTTCGAGGGTCTGTCCCGTTCTCTGTGTGCCGCTGCCGCGCACGCAGGCCGGCCACCGACAACACGCAATGACGGCGACGCGGCCCTAGGCTTTGAGTTCAGGTCGGCGGGAGGGATACCCCGACCTGCAGCGACGAAAGGAGCTACCGATGCGAATCTTGATTCCTGTTGACGGTTCGGCTGAATGCGAGGCGTCGCTACCGGTTCTTGCGAGATGGGTTGGTGGCCTGGATGCGGACGTCTACCTGCTGCAGGTCATCGATGGCTTCGCGAGCACAACGGGCCATGTGCATCACGAGCCCGAGTGGCCAGGGGGTATCGCAGCCGAGGTGGTGGCCATGATGAAGAAGACACGGGCCTACCTAGACGAACTGGTACCCCGCTATGAGCTGCCAGCGGACCGGACACGATGCATCGTCGGCCGGAGCGAGAATCCAGCCGAAGAGATCATCACCATCGCCCAGAACAATGACGTTGACCTCATCGTCATATCCAGCCATTGTCGTGGCTGGCTCGGGCAACTGGCCCAGGGCAGCGTATGCAACGAGGTGATCCGCTCGAGGGTCTGTCCCGTTCTGTCCGTGCCGCTGACCAATTCGCATGCCAACCGTAAAGGTCATGGGGTGCTGGTGGGGTGAGGGTAGGCGCCTAACCGATGCCTTTTCGTAGAGATCTCCTTGAGCCAGCAAGGAACGCGGGTGCACGCGACAGTGGAGTTGGATAGATGGCTGCGTACAGGTTTGAGGAATCACAGCTGGACCCGTTTATCAGCGCTGTGGCGAAGCGCTACCACCTGTTCGCGCCGGTGCGGACGGACGCGGTACGCTTCCAAGAGGTGAGCGATGGTGAGGCCATCGACCTCAGCGAGAACTCCTACCTACCCATCAAGGAGTTCTTTTTCGCCAAGCAGCACGTTCTCTTCGCCTTCCATGGCGCCAACCTCACACTGCCCATAGACCTGGTCGAGCCGCGGGTATTCTTCGGAGTGCGCCGGTGTGACCTGAACGCGCTCGCTCATCAGGATCTCGTCTTCATGCAGGAGCCTGGGGACCCACACTACGCTCAGCGCCGCGAAGCTTCCGTGCTCATCGGGTATCACTGCCTCGAGCCGCCCAGCCCTCACTGCTTCTGCAGCAGCATGAACCTGCAGGACTGCCAGGATCTGATGTTCGTGCCGCGTGAGGGCTACTTTCTGGTTGAGGAGGGGTCGGAGCGTGGCAAGCGGCTCATCCACGATTTCCCTCGCTACTTCAGGGAGACAGAGGAGGCGCTGCGGGAGGAGGACCGGCGGACGCCTGGCGCCGATGGCCTGGCGACAACGGACATCGCAGCGCTCTATGACGAAGAAGGATGGGGGGAGAGAGCGCGGGACTGCCTGAGCTGTGGGGCATGCACCGTTCTCTGCCCAACATGTTACTGCTATGAGATCCACGACGAGGTGGAGCTGGCTGATGTCCATCGTGGCTCCAGGAATCGGTGCTGGTCGAGCTGTCAGCTCAAGGAGTTCAGCCGAGTCGCCGGGGATCAGTGCTTTCGGGAATCCCGCAGCGACCGCTTCCGCCATCGCATCTATCATCAGTTGGAGTACTTCCGGGAGCGCTACAACGTGACCCTTTGCACCGGCTGTGGCCGCTGCATCAGCTACTGCCCCACCCGCATCGACTGGGTGGACATGATAAACAGGATGGTGGCCAGTGCAAGCTAACGGGAACCCCTACATCCCAACACCGGTCAGGGTGCTGAGCA
>CP070630.1:1998643-2016466 GCA_020356025.1 Dehalococcoidia bacterium
CACCGACAGCAGCTTGTGGCTGCTGTTGTTGCCCGGGTCGGGGTCGGACACATACGGGGTGGCCACGTCGATGGCGTTGTCGAAGACGAAGGTCTTCAGGCCCGGCTCCGTGCAGTTGACGGTCCACACTTCGTTCACCAGCCGGTCGACGCTGACGGACACGTCGCTGACCGAATCGGGCACGCTCTTGGGGACGACCGTGCACCCGGTAGGCGCTGTGGCAGTAGCGTCGATGTCGATGTCGACTGGCTCCCAGGGGCCGTTGTTGTGGAGCACTTTCTCCAGGGTGATGTCGACGTCCACACCTAGGTCTACCTTGGTGGGCGGGTCGATGAAGCTTGCGCTGACGATCTTGACGTCGGCTTGACTAACCGTAGCCACGGTCAGCTCTGTGGTAGCCGAGTCGTTGTCGGGCACTGGGTCACGGACGTGGACTTCCTTCAGCCCGACCTCATCGTCAAAGACGAAGGTGTGCTCGCTCACGTCGTCGCAGTGGATGGTGAAGGGCTCGTGATGGAGGATGTCCACGCTCACTGGCACGTTGTGGAACTGCTGGGCATGGACTTCAGGCTCCACGCTGCAGCCCGCCGGCGGAGTGACGATCGTCTCCGTGGAGACTTCCACAGGCTCCCAGGGCCCGTTGTTGTGGATCACCTTGTCCAGGACGATCAGTACGTCCTCGCTCGGCGCGATCTCGGCCGGCGGGTTCTCCACGTACTGGGCAACCACCTTCATGTCGGCGTAGGCGATGGCGTCCACGGACCAGCTTGTGAAGATCGGCCCGTTGTTGGTCGGGTCGGGGTCAACAACGTGCGGCTCCTTGGGCTCCCCCGCCGAGCCATCGAACTCGAAGGTGTGGGTACTCGGCGTCGAGCAGTGGATGTCCACGTCGCAGTCCACGGTGACCGAGCTGCTCACCGGCAGCTCCACCTGCTGTGCGCAGAGCAGCGGCTCAGCAGTGCAGTCAGCAGGCGCGATGGCGCCGAAGTCGGGGACTGTGACGGTCACCGGGCCGTAGGGTCCGTTGTTGTGCAGGGTGAGGTGCACCGTAACGGTCTCGGTCTCGCTGACGTCGATCTCCGGCGGACCCGTCACCGATATCCCGGTCGGCTTGACGTCGGCCTCAGCCCACACGGTCGTTATCTCCGCGGTCTCCACCGGCAGAGTAGGAACGCTGATGGCCACTTCGTCGACCACCAGGATCGAGTCGTACGCCGCGTCGTCGTTGTCCGTCACGTCGAAGGTCAGCGTGTGAGGCCCGGCGGCAAGCGGCACGGACCTAAGAACCCAGTTGCAGGCACCCTTGTAGCCCGTGCCGTCTGACACGATAGTGCCGATGGTGTTGGGGGCTCCGGTCGCGCCTCCGGTGATCGTCCAGCCGGGGGGCGCACCGTTGGTGAGGTTGTGAGGCGCGGGCAGTCCCACTGGTGGAGTCAGCCCCGGGAACGTGAAGTCCGGCTTGGTGGGTGAGGCGCCGCCAGCGGGACCGTAGCCGTTGGTGGTAGCCAGGCTGCTCCCGGCGAAGATGTCCGTCCCGTCCACCGCGACGTTGACGAAGTCGTCCTGGGTGTTTGCGCCGACGGCGAGGGTGCCGGAGATCTCGTTGGTGGCGAACAGGTACTTGAAAGCGATGGTAGCGGTTCCGGCCGCCGGCATGTTGAATGTCTTGGTGATGTCCGACTCGTCAAAGTCTTCCGCCCCGTTGCCATCCTTGTCGCCATGGGCCGTCATCGGAAGAGGTCCGCCCGTTGAGAGGACCGCCGAGAAGTCTCCGTCGCAGGGTACGAAGCCGGGTCCACCTGAGGAGGCGACATCGCCGGCCGTGAGAACGTCCACGGCCATGCGTTCGCTCGGTGCGAAGTTCCCAAGCGTCCCGTCCTCGAAGTCGTCCAACTGCTCGAGGAGGATGGTGTGCTCTGCCGGCACGATCAGCTTCTTGAAGGTGAAGGTGTGCTGACTGGGCTCGGAGCAGTGCTTGTCGAACTTCTCCAGGATGACGACCACCTCGCTCGGATGGAGCTGGAAGACCTCCTGGATCCTGATCCAGTAGCCACCGGGCGGCAGAAGAAGGTCTTCGCTCGGGTAGATCTTAGCCATGAAGACGTCGTCCGTGCCCGGCTCGTAGACGTTATCACCATCGTCCACGTACACATCCGCGGGGTACATCAGCTCGTGCACCGAGCCATCGCAGTCGGCGGGCACGCCGAAGTACTTCACTACCTCGAAGTCGGCGGGGTTAGGGCCTTTGTTGTGGATCTTCTCGCGCTGCACCCGCCAGATCGTCTCGCTGACGCTAATGTCCTCGACAGCCGGGCCGGCGAGCAGATCGACAGTCGACTCCTCAGGGTCGGGCACGGTGTCACCGTTGAGGTCGTTCCACTCGATCCACTCCTGCAGCTCGAGCTCGGCCTTCGACCAGGCGTTCACCGTCAGGGGCGTGGAGGCCGAGTTGTTGGTCGGGTCGGGATCCACCACGTTGGGATCCTTGATGCGGACGATCTCATTCTCGAACACGAAGGTGTGCATGCTGGGCTTGTAGGCGTGGATGTCCCAGTGCTCCTCGATGACGACATCCACACTTGCCGGGAGCAGCACCTGCTCATGGACGTCCAAGAAGTTGCCCATGCCCGACTTCCAGACCGTGCTCTCTGGGCAGTTCGGGTCGACGACGCCGCCGTTTATGGTGACGACCTCGCCGCCCTCGCAGTGGTAGGAGACCTCACTGTCCGACGGTGGGGTGGCCGTCTTCTGGATTTCGACGCACCCGGCCAGAGGCACCTCGTCACTGTAGTTGGCCAGCTCGTAATTGGTGTGGGGCACCGGGTCAACCTGGCCCTTTTCGATGTAGTACTGGGTCAGGCTGAACTCGGGATCCTGGGAGTAGCTCTGCTGTCCCACGCCAACGTGGTCGATGTGCATAGTGGGGCAGTCCCCGGTGTACTGGAGTTCGATCTTGAAGCCGTTCCTGGCGGTGTTCGTTGCCAGCCAGAACTCAAGCTCATTGGCGGTGGTGACGCCCTGTGCTTGCGCCGGCGCGACCCGAGCCGAATCGCCGATGAAGTCCACTTCATCGGTGTAGATGGGCTGGATGATTTCGGCTAGGCCGTCGTCGCCCTGGTTCTCCAGCCCGTACTGGCCGTTCACCTGGGGACTGTTAAGAGGAACGAACCCGACGCCGTCCGCGCCCGAGTCGAGAACGCCGGTGATTGTGGCGTCGGTGAATGTCACCATCGCGTGGGTGCCGGAAAGAACGACGCCTCTGGGGAGAGTGACCGTCACGAAGCCATCGCCTCGTTCAACGACCAGGCCGGGCCGCTGCGGGTCCCAGGTGCTGTCGGCCGGCAGGACGTTCGCTCCGTCCTTGTCCACCCAGGGCAGCCCGGCGTCGTCTACAAATCTGCCGAGATCGTAGGGGCCGTTGTTGTGCAGGACCTTGCGCAGTGTGACCCACACCTGCTGGCTCACCTGGATGTCCTCCGGCGGCTCAACGATGTATTGGTCGACGATCTTGACATCGGCCGGCTCGGGTGCGAAGTAGACCATGTTATCTAGCTCGTACGTTTCGCACCACGCTCCATCGCAATTCGATCCAGGGCTAAGACGCACGGCGCTAAACGGTTCAGTTGAAACAAACCCCCAGAATTGACCCGTATAGGTCGATGGAATTTCACCGACAGTAACCCATGATCCATTAATGGCCACTGCGATATTCGCACCTGGTCCACCGGGCACCCCAGGATTCCAGTTCCCGCCATAGCCGAAGATAGGAGTATCGAATTGCCATGTAGTTGTGGTTAGCCCGTAAGCTGGGCAGACAAGTTGGTCCCACCATACCCCTTTTACAGTATCTATGTAGCCTGAGCCGGTAACAACGCTAACTCCCGGGTTTAGAGTGGCATCTGTAAAGAATTCTTCCTCATAAACACCGACAGCACTCTCCCATCCAGGCCGATCAGTATCGTACACCGTAATCCCTGGACTGGCAGTGGCAGTGCCGGCGGGCGTACCGGCAAGCCAAATCCCCGCTGCCGCGCACGCCAGCACGCCAACAAATAACAGAATCGCGATACGTTTCATTTGCTCCTCCCCGTTTCGGTTTTATCCAGACCGCTGGTCTAGCTCGGGTGCGTACAGCGCAAGGCCGTTGCACGCACCCGCGATAATTCCAGCAGCCATCGCTGGAGAATGCTGCGGTCGGTCCGCAGCGGGCAAAGCCTTGGGGGAACCTCGCGGAGGAGGAGAACACACTCCGCCAGCCGCGCCAGCCTTCCGTTTGCCGACTCGCGCCACTCTGCCCTAAAATAGAATGTGGCAATGGGTGTGGTCACGCGCGCCTCGTTGCCTGGCCCCGGGGGTCTTGGCCGTCCGGGGCCTCTGTTCTACTTCTCCGCTATAGTCTACCTCTTGGGCCAAGCCCGTTCACAAAACAAATCGGCGACAGGCTGTCGCCGATCTCCGCTACTCCTCCACCCGCCGCTTCTGGCTCCGGTGAACTGCCGTGCCCTGGCGATCTGATTATTACCCCTGGCCACCCGCACCATTGGCTCGAACCCTGTCCAGGCCGGTAAGGATTGACCCGTCAGTGATAGAGCACAGCAATTATACGCGTTACCATCGTTTTGTCAAGTCTTTTGGACGCTATTTCTTGAGCAATTATGAGGTGGGACGCTTCGTCGGAGTTGGGGTCGGTCCCGGCTTGGCTCCCTCCGGACGAGAGCGCGGGCACCTGGAGCGTGGGCTATGGGGTAGGCGTAGCCGCGTGAGGCGAAGGGCTGGCCTGGAAATACAAATCGGCAGCAGACCGCTGCCGATCCTCCCTCGCCTTGTAGCTGTCGGCGACCGACGAATGCATTCGATTCTGTCATGATGCTCGTGCTGCAAGGCCCCGCAGTCTCTACTTCCGCTCCCCAAGCCAGCACGGCGCGCAAGAAAGCTACGGACGCATTTATGCTCACACAATTTATGTTGACCCCGACACGTCCGTCAACGGTCATAATGCTGATGTGAAACTAGGTAATAACGCTTAGGCGCGGCGTCATCGTACTCGCAGCCGCGTGGGTTGGCAAGGGGGGAGACCATCCTCATCAACAGCCACACGACGCAGACATGGTGCGCGTCCATCCCAGTGGACAGGGGGCCTCGGAGGGCTCAGCCAATCAAGAGGGGGTATCTTTATACCCGAAGTTGTGCGCTCTCAGTCCATCACTACGCCGCACGTGGCGGAGGCGCTCCAGTATCGGCAGCGGGGAAGCGGCTAGCTAGCCGCGGCGTGCTGTAGGCCTTCGCCGAGGCCTTCTGGTGGTGGCTAATGTCCTGGCGCGGCTAGGCCGCCGATTGGGTTGTGAGGGATCGTGCGCTTCTAGAGGAGCGGGTCTTCCTCCGCCTCCGTGTCCTGCTTCATCTGGCGGGCCAGCATGCGGGCCTTGAGGACGCGCCACACCAGCTCTTCAGAGGCGCGAGCGTTGGCGGCGCGCTCTCGGCCGGCCTGGTGGCGGAGCCGCGCTATCCGCAGGAGCTCGATGAGGTCATCATCGTCCAGATCCGCCTCCGGCTGGCCGCCCTTTAGCATGACGTCTATGGCGTCACTGAGTCTTTTGGCGCGCTCTTCTTCGTTCACCCTGCGTTCCCCCCTCGCACTTCGCTTACACGATAGCACGGCTACGCCACGGTTTTCAGTAAACACCAGGTGACATAACGTTTAGATTGGGTTGGAGCTACTGCATCACTCAAAGGGCAAACGGGCGTTTGTCTGGTTGCGTACGCTTGCGGGTTGGCGTTATGGGTCGTGGGCCGAAGCGTTTGCCCGCCCGATCGAGGACTTCGCACCACCAGGCCATTGTCTTGCGGTCCCAGTGTGTCCAGTCATCCTGTACGGTCTTCAGGACCGATTGCACCGTCATGTAGCCAGAGCCCCTGCCCGGTTGAAGTTCGGGGACGTAGATGGAGGCGCCGGGGTCGATGTCGCCACACTCGACGCGCAGCTTGACCGCCACCCAATTCGATGCCAGCGACTCCTGCAGTTCGAACTGGGCTCTGCCCAACGGCGATGTAATGAGGTGTCCTATTCTTCTGAGCAGGCGCATCACGACTACGCAACTTTCATCATGTCCGCTGGCGATGACGGTCAGCCATCGCCAAGAGAGTGAGCAAGGGCCGCACCCCCTAAGGCGAGGCTAGCACTCGGACGCCGATGTGTTACATGACAGCAGGGTAAAAAGCGGTAGAAAGCTGGTTAAAGGGGGCTGCTCAAATCTAATCCAAGCCGTCGGGGCAGTGGGGTGATAAGCGGTCAAATAATTTTCGTGTAGACGGCTAACCTTATTGCCCTCGGCGCGTTTGTATGGTTAGAATGGGATAGAGATGTAGTCGCCAAATCCCTGTTCGGGGGAGCGGGCGGACCAAACCAGTCGGTGAGTCTCGGCTAAACGAGTAGGGCAAGCCTTTCAGCCCGAACCGATAGCTAAGCCCGCAGGCGTAGAAAGGCCTCATATTCCAGGGGGAGTGAGGTTTTTTTGATGCCTCTCCCCCAGGACGCGGAGGTGGCGCATGCTGCAGGTTGCTTCAGAGATCGACTGTCAGATAGACCCAAGACCGAAGTCTACGCTGACGGCTCACTCACCTGAAGAGTGCGCCGATGACGTATTGGTCGGCGGCTCCAACTCTGCCTTCGCCCTTCCGGTGAAGATCTGCCTGGAACGGGGCTCCGGAAGCCGAGTTTGGGACGAAAGCGAGCGCGAGTACGTCGACTTCCTGCTGGGGTCCGGCCCTATGATCCTGGGGCATGCTCACCCACGAGTGTGCGAGGCTATTGCACGCCAGCTCTCCAAAGGTTCGGTCTTCCACACGCTGAACCGTCCAGCCGTGGAGCTTGCAGGGCGGCTCGTGGAGATCCCCGGCTGCGTGGAGATGGTCCGGTTTGCCTCTACGGGGACAGAGGCGACTCTGCACTCAGTGCGACTGGCGCGGGCTTACACCGGCCGCGACAAGGTGCTCGTCTTCGCTGGCTCATACCACGGCAGCCATGACCTGTCGATCATCGGCCACCGCGGCGCGGCAAGAGCGGAAAGCGGTGGGGTGCCACGCAGTGCCATAGAGGACACAGTCGTTGCCAGGTTCAACGACGTCAGCAGCATCGAGGCGAGCTTCGCTGTCCACGGCAGCTCCCTGGCGGCGGTGCTCGTTGAGCCCCAGCAACGTTCCCTCGATCCGTTACCCGAGTTCCTGCCGCGCCTGGCTCGGTTGTGCCGGTCCGCCGGTGTCGTACTGATATTCGATGAGGTGCTGACGGGGTTCCGGCTAGCATTCGGCGGAGCCCAGGAATACTACGGCGTGGAGCCGGATGTGGTGTGCTACGGCAAGATCGTGGGCGGGGGCTTTCCCCTGTCGGCGATTGGAGGCCGTCGCGAGATCATGCGTCTGGCCGATCCCACCCAGGCGTCCGCGCCCAACTTCGTTCACGTGAGCGGGACGCTGAGCGGGAACCCGGTTTCAGCGGTGGCGGGCCTCGCGACTCTTGCCGAACTGGAGGAACCAGGCGTCTACGAACGCCTCCACAGGCTGGGGGAGCGGCTTCGCAGCGGCCTGGCGGGACAGTTGAATGCCCACGACGTCGGAGGGTCTGTAATAGGGAGTGGGCCGATCGCAGCCGTCGAATTCTCAGACCCGGACGGGGCAAGATCCGGTTTGGTCCTCAGAGAGGCCGTCAACCGCGATCTGATCCTTCAGGGTGTGCTTGTCCAGTTGCAGACCAGATTCTACATCTCGCTTGTCCACACGGAGACGGAGATCGACTTTGCCGTCGACGCCTTCGGTGCCGCACTGGAAGGTGCAATTCAGCGCCCTTCCGCTGCCTCAACCCTGAACTCTCACGCTGCTCCCACACGTTTCCTGTAACAGTTTGACGGTTCACTTCGTCAGAAAAAGGGGAGCGTGCAGGACATAATGAGCGAGCAGCCAGACTTGCTAGCGGTCCTGCATTGATGTATAATACTTGAAAAAGAATACGGCCGAACTCCGGTGCAAGGCGCCGGAGACGGGGGAACCAAACCGGTGGGGTGAATCTCCGAAATAATTCGGGGTAGGCAATCTCCCTTCGCCGAACCCGTCAGCTAACCCCGTAGGCACCAGGGAGAGGATAGTCTTGCGCAAGAAGCGCCCGGGGCTATGCCTCGGGCTTTTTGTGTCTCTGGAAACAGGGAGGCTGCCACCGCTGGTGCCAAAGGAGACATGAGGATAGCGAGGCAGTGGCAGCAAGATGAGCAAGACGCCGCAAGAGGCGTCGGTGGCTTCGGAGAGGACATGGATCTGAGGCGGATCGAGATGAGGAATCCCGGACTGACGGGATCAGGCCGCGAGGCGGTTGGAAGCGGCCCGAAGTATCGTGCCTACAGACGCTACAATTTCCGCGATCTGCCACAGATTCAGCTGCTCTCTTCTGAGGAGCAATTTGCCATCGAGGTCGTTGCCCAGGTTCTGTCTTTCAAGACGAACAGCTACGTCGTGGAGGAACTCATCAACTGGGATGATGTCCCGCAGGATCCGATATTCTTGCTGAACTTCCCGCAGCGTGAGATGCTCCTACCACGTCATTTCGATGAGGTGGCAGACCTGCTGCGCGGAGGGGCAGGCAAGGAGGAGATCGGGCAGGTGGCGAAGCGGATCCGCCTGGAGCTTAATCCGCATCCCGCCGGCCAACTGCACCACAACGTCCCCGCGCTCGGCGATACCAGGCTGACGGGGATGCAACACAAGTACGAGGAGACCGTTCTCTTCTTCCCGAGCGAGGGCCAGACGTGTCACGCTTACTGCACGTTCTGCTTCCGCTGGCCGCAGTTCGTTGGCATGGAGGAACTGAAGTTCGCGATGCGGGAGACGGAGCTGCTGCTGGAGTACGTACGTGCGCATCCCGAGGTGACCGACGTGCTGTTTACGGGCGGCGATCCGATGACCATGTGCGCGCGGAAACTGGTGGGCTATCTCGAGCCTATCTTGGAGGCGCGGCCTCCCAATCTGCGCACGATTCGGATTGGCACGAAAGCTCTCAGCTACTGGCCGTATCGCTTCCTGACCGACGAGGACGCCGATGACGTGCTCGACCTGTTCAGGCGAATCACTCGTTCTGGCATCCACCTAGCTTTCATGGCGCACTTCAACCACCCTCGGGAGCTGAGCACCGGTGCCGTTGAAGAAGCCATCGCGCGCATTAGAGAGACCGGCGCAGAGGTCAGGACGCAGTCGCCACTCTTGCGCAACATCAATGACCGGCCCGAGGTTTGGAGCGAGATGTGGCAGCGTCAGGTGGAGCTAGGATGCATTCCATACTACATGTTCGTGGCGCGTGACACTGGGGCGCAGCATTACTTCAGTGTGCCGCTTGTGCGCTCGTGGGAGATCTTCCGGGATGCGTATCAGCGCGTGAGTGGCCTCGCCCGTACTGTGCGGGGGCCGAGCATGTCCGCCGATCCTGGCAAAGTGGAGATACTGGGAGTGACAAAGGTGGCCGGGGAGAAGGTCATTGCCTTGCGGATGCTCCAGGGTCGCAACCCGGACTGGGCGATGCGCCCGTTCTTCGCAAAGTACGACGAGAAGGCCACCTGGTTGAGCGACCTGCGGCCGGCCTCTGGCGACAAGCGATTCTTCTTCGAGGAGGAGCTGGAGGAGCGCTACCGTGCTGGCAACGGCGGGTGGCGTGGTCGATGCGTTAATGGCGGCCGCGCGGCGGTGACACTGGTCGCTCTTACTGCGGGCGCCTGGTACGCCAGGAAGCGCTGGCTTAGCTAGACCCTCCGCGCTGCGCGCGGCTGCATCCCCTGTCGATCTTCTGCTACCTGCAACCCAAGGTTACTGCTTCCTTGGGAGAACCAGGGGCGCGCTTCGTGAATGGCATCGCTTCGAATGATGAAGCAGAACGCTAGACTGTGGCACTTGTCTCACCTTGACATTTCCAGGGAGCGCGGTTACCATAAGCGTGCCGTCTGGCCTGGGACAACCACTAAGGGGTGCGGGGATGAGAAAGCCCTTGGCAGGTGCGCTGGGGCCAGCACTGATAGTCGCGCTGGCGTTGCTGCTGACCCAGTTCTCGGCTGGGCATGATATTGTCCACGCTCAAGGCACCGTCAACTTCGACATCGACCCCGATATAGCGGGCAACTCCGCCGACACCCTGGGAACGGTAGAGGACTGCTACGAACTTACCTGCCCCAGCGCGGAGTGCACCTGGGACGGAACCCCGGGCGGGGCGTTTGACGGCGTCAGCGACTACACCATCGATATCGTGGTGTGGGGCGATACCCAAGGGCCCATCAGCTACGACGCGTCGATGAACTACAACAACACCAAGGTCTGCATCGGGGCTGTCGGCACCGATGGATGCGTCAAGATGGCGGGACCTTGCATAGGTATGCCGCCGCAGGCCGAGTGTGACGGCACGTACTCCCCCGGCTGGATGAACCTCATGGGTGACCCGGGTATTCCCGGCGACGGTACCATAGTGAGGGTCGGCCTGGACATCGGCTGGGCGGGCGTGCTGGTCTTCACTATGAACGGTTCTCCTCTCACCGCGTACGGGTCGGCCGCTGGTGCTCACCCGGTCACGGTTGATGGCGCCTTTCTGGCAGTCAACGTTCCTTGTCCTCCCGCCGAGGTGGACCTGGCCGTTGACTTGGAGGTCACCAGCGCGCCCACCGACCTGGTCGTGAGCGAAGATGGGACGCTGAGCATGAGCAGCACCGGCACGCACACCGGCTTGCCGCTGCCCGACACGGTGGAAGCGACCATCAGCCACATGGTGACAGCCCCTGCGGACTGCACGGTGAACGGCGGCGCCTCGGCCAGCGACTCCTGGATGGGTGAGCTGGCGGAGGGCGAAAGCCACCTGCTGGCGACGGACTTCACCGTCCAGTGCTCGGAGGCCAGCACTCACGTCTTCGTGGTGGACAACGAGATCGAACTCCTGACGGACGGCTACGCCGACATCAACCAGTTCAACGATACCAACACGGAGAACGTGCCGGTTAACGTCTGGATGTACCCGGACGCAGATGGAGATGGGGTATTCGACCCGGACAACTGTCCTGAAGACTACAACCCCGACCAGGAGAACGGCGATGGGGATGCCTGGGGTGATGCCTGCGACAACTGCCCGACGACGTCCACGGCGTGGTACGTCCCTGTCGGAGACGACGACTGCGATGGGTTCACCACTACGGCCGAGGAGCACGCTGGCACTGACCCACTGGATGCCTGCCCTGACGTCGCGGGCAGTCCCGGGCTCTGCCCTGGCCCAACCTGCGATGGCGATGACGCCTGGCCGTTGGACAACAACGTCGACACGTTTGCGACCGTCGTGGGCGACATGCTGAACTACGCTGGCCACATGGGGGCGACCGGTGGACCGCCGGCCGACCCGAACTGGATGCAGCGTCTGGACATCAACGCGGACAACTATATCACCGTGGTCGGCGATCTCTATGAGTTCCGGGTGAGGGTTGGAACGGGCTGCACGTAGAGTGCTGCAGCGTGCGCCCTAGGGTAAAAGTAACGCCTGCCCGCTCTCTCGCTGGCCGCTAACGCCCTAGCCTGCCGCGTACACCTTATGAACACCAGAATTTAATTGACAACGTGACATAATACTGCTACGCTCAAGATGCCGGCCTACCTTGGAGACGTCTCGCGATGGCCGGCAAATATTATGCTCCCTGGTATGTAAAGGCACTGGTCAAGGCGCTTGGGTTCGCCTTGGCGAGCCTAGCGGCGATGATGGCCCTCAGATTCGGTGGGGTCATTGGCTGGACAGGGTTTGGCCTGGGGGTATTCGCAATGGTGGAGCTTGCGCTCTGGGCTGACTGGCAGTGGCCAGAGATGAGGGACTGAAGGCAGTCAAGGCCGACCAGTAGTCAGTTTGCCGCGCCTGGCGAGTGAGCACCTAGAGCGAGATTCCATCCTTGAGGCCCTTCATCCGGTGTAATCGGACAGGGCAAGACTCCTCCAGAAGATCCCGGTTATCGCGCACTATCCCCCACGTGTGATGACAGCCAATGCCAGGGTGAATATAATGAGTCCCTGGAGAAAGTTCGCTATGCCCCGCAATCGTTGCTCTGGGTGAATGATGGCGACGGACACGACTACTGCCGTTCTACTTCTGTCCTGCCAAGACCAGAAAGGTCTGGTGGCAGCAACTTCGGACTTCATCTATCGGAACGATGGCAACATAGTGCACGCGGACCAGCATGTCGACGCTGAGGCCGGCCTGTTTCTGCAACGGATAGAGTGGGAACTGGGCGGCTTTCGTATCGAGCGCGATGGGCTTGCGGACGCGTTCAGGCCTATCGCCGAGAAGTTCGGTATGCAGTGGGAGCTGCACTTCTCGGACTACGTTCCCCGAGTAGCCATCTTCGTGTCCAAGCTGGAACACTGCCTATCCGACCTTCTGGTGAGACAGCGGATGGGGGAGTTCGGAGCCGAGGTTCCTCTCGTGATCAGCAACCATCCGGACCTCCAGCAATTCGTCGAGGCTCTCGGGCCTGAGTACCACTTGTATCCGATCACGAAGGAGACGAAGGCTGAGCAGGAGAAGAAACAGATCGAATTGCTCGAGGCGCAGAAGATAGACCTGGTGGTGCTGGCCAGGTATATGCAGATACTGACCGGGCAGTTCGTGAGGCACTTCCAGAACCGGATCATCAACATCCACCACTCTTTCCTCCCTGCCTTCCCCGGCGGTCGTCCCTATCATCAGGCGCACGAACGGGGCGTGAAGATAATCGGGGCCACCAGCCACTACGCGACTGAGGAACTGGACCAGGGCCCAATAATCGAACAAGACGTGGTGCGGGTCAGCCATCGCGACTCTGTGCAGGACCTGATCAGGAAGGGCAAGGATCTGGAGAAGGTTGTGCTGGCCCGGGCGGTATCGCTGCACCTGAGCCATAGGATTCTGGTCTACGGCAACAAGACTGTGGTGTTCGATTGACGGCCGGAGGGGGCACCCTGTCGGCAAGGCGCTTCTGATCGCCAGGGACGGTTGCGGGGGACAGCGACAATGGTGCTTGTAGCAAAGGATGACAATATCCAGATCGAGAAGCTTGAGCTGGGGCCTTTCGGTACGAACGCCTATGTGCTGGTGTGCAGGGCAACAGGGGACAGCGTACTGGTGGACACGCCCGCAGAAGCAAACAAGATCTTGGAGCGACTGAAAGGGACTAATCCGAAGTACACACTGATCACCCACAACCATACGGACCATCTGGGGGCGTTTTCCGAGCTAAGGTCTGCGCTGGGAGTGCCCGTAGCCATCCACCCTTTGGACGCCGAGAGGCTGCCGTCGCCGCCGGACATCCTGCTGAACGATGGCGACACGGTGTCGTTCGGGAACATAGAGCTCAAAGTGCTGCATACGCCGGGGCATACGCCCGGCAGCTTATGCTTTCTGACAGGTCAATACTTGATATCGGGAGATACCATCTTCCCGCACGGTCCGGGCAAGACGGGGACGCCAGCGGCCCTGCGGCAAGTGATCGAATCCATAACCGAGAAGGTCTTTGTGCTGCCGGACGACACTCAGGTGCATCCCGGCCACGGTGAGTCTACGGTGCTAAAGAAGGAGAAGGAGGAGTTCGCCGTCTTCTCCTCCCGGTCTCACGACCCCGGCTTGTGCGGCGATGTGCTCTGGCTTTCGTCGTAGCTGAGGGTGGTGCGGGAGGAGTAGCCTACCACAGTATCTCCTCCCGATGGAAAGCCTCTGCTAGCTCGAAGTCCTCCCCCTCGGCCATCTCCTCCTGCCGGTCTCTCATCCATTTCTCCAGCGCTGATGCGGGGACTCGGCCTATCTGGCTCTTGTGACAGCGGAGGGCGGCAATCTTGATATCGAAGGTGTCTGTGACGTCGGAGCGGTAGTTCGGGTCCTCTGAGGCCCAGAGCAATACCTCCCTGACTTTGTGAGGCTGAAGCCCTTCGTCCAGCAAATCGGGGTAGGAAAGATGATCCCGAGCGAAAGGGAAGACGGCATCCAAGGTGACCCGGCCGGTGATTCGGTGATCGCGGTGCCAGATATAGCGCCGGTAGGGGTCGGCGGTCACCACTATCTCAGGACGGTACATCCTTATCAGGCGGACGAGCTCCTTCCTGAACTCGGGCGTATCCTCCAGGGTCTGATCTGGATGGCGCAGGAATATGACCTCCCTAACCCCCAGCAACTTGGCTGCGGCCAGTTGCTCCTGCTCTCTGATCTTGGCGATCTCCTCCGGCTTCATGTTGGGATCGCTGGTGCCCTTATCGCCACTGGTGCAGACCACGTAGATGATCTCCTTACCTTCCGCAGTCCAGCGAGCCACCGTTCCGGCAACGCCGTACTCCGCATCGTCTGGGTGAGGTGTGACCACCATTACATAGGCTGGCTTCGTCGCCATGGACAACTCCCCTCGACCTGATCCATCAATTCTATGACATCCGCTAAGCTGCTACAATTGGCGCTGGCGGTATCCTTAACCAAGATGAGCGATCACCTTTACACCATCAGGAGCTTTCGTCCCGAGGACTTCGCTGGCTACGTCCGGCTCAACGTGGAAGCCGAGGAACTGGATCCGACTGGACGTTGTACCTCGGCGGAGGTCCTATCTGAGGCGCTGGGTCGGCCAAGTCACGTCCCCGAAGAGGACCTGTTTGTGGCCGAGGCAGCCGGGAAGGTCGTTGGCTACATCGACGTGAGATCAGAACTGGGCATCGGGCGTGCTGTGCTCGATTGCCTGGTTCATCCCGAACAGCGAAGGAAGGGCCTGGGGACAAACCTGTTTCAGCGCGCCAGCCGCCGTGCCGGAGAGGTGGGGGCGAGAGTGCTCCATGTCAACGTAATGGAGGAGAATGTCGCCGGTAAGGGTCTGCTGACCAAGCTGGGCTTCGGGTTCGTTCGCCGTTTCCTCGAGCTGAGGCGGGAGCTTTCCGGGCTCCATCTGGCGGATGTGGAGCAGGGCACTCTCCTCAGTCGCCATCTGCAGCCCGGCGAGGAGGACAAACTGGCCCAAATCCAGAATCGTTCCTTTGCAGGCACCTGGGGATACAATCCCACGACCGTAGAAGACGTTGTCTACCGGCTCAACATGAGTGGCAGCTCGCCGGAGGATGTACTCCTGATCTTCGCGGCAGATAGGCCCGTTGGCTATTGCTGGACGCTAGTGGATCCGGAAGCGAGCGCCGCCGCCGGCACAAACGTGGGGCGCATCTACATGCTGGGGGTGGATCCTGATTACCGAGGCAGTGGCATAGGGAAGCAAGCGCTCCTGGCAGGGCTAGCCCATCTCAAGAGCAAAGGCATCGAAGTTGATGAAATAACGGTGGACAGCCAGAATGAGGCGGCCTGCGCTCTTTACGAGGCTGGTGGGTTCAAGATCTCGTCGACCAGCGCCTGGTACGAGAAGGCGCTCGATTAGCACACGCGGGCAGCGTAGCCCGCAAGCACCAGCTTGTACTCTTCGATTATCGTCTCAGCGATGTTCGGCCAGCCGAATCTGAGCACGGACGCCCGCACTGAATTTGCGGACTGGGCACTGCCATCTGGCCTTGAGAGAAGGGCGGCTATCCTATCCGCAAGGCGAACGGGAGCGTTGTCCTTCACCACATAGCCGGTCTCGCCTTGACGAACAACGCTCTCAATGCCTCCCACTCCGGCCGCTACCACCGGCGTTCCGCAAGCCAGGGATTCCAGGGCTACGAGGCCAAAGCTCTCGTGGTAGGAGGGGATGACGCAGACATGGGCAGCGCTGTAGTAGGAGGGCAGGACTTCGTGGCCCACAGGGCCGGCAAAGGTGACGGAATCCTGGACACGTAGCTCCTCGGACAGCCTCCGCAGTCTTTCCACTTCGGCTTCGCTATCATCATCGCCGCCAATTATCACCAGTCTGAGCCCTTGCCTCCTCTTAAGATATGTCATAGCGGCTAGCAGTCTGTCGATGCCCTTCAATGGGTCGATCCTCCCGACAAACAAGATGATGCCATCGTCATCGAAGCCTAGCCGCTGGCGGGCCGATTCTTTGTCCACAGGGTGGAACAGGTCCAGGTTCACGCCGCAAGGGATGACTTTGACTGTCTCCGGGGGAGCATCGTAGTAGCGGATCAAGTCGTCCTTTTCTTTCTCCGTGGCAGCGATGATGCGGTGACAATCCCTGGCCAACGTTTTTTCGGCCCGTATGCGAAGCTCGGGTTCATCCTCACCCATGCCAACCGCGTTCTTGACTGCGCCCAGGGTATGGAACATCGTAACGTGGGGGACATCCCAGAAAGGCTGGAGGCATCTCCCAAGCCAGCCCGATAGCCAGTAATGGCTGTGTATCAGGTCATATTGGAGGCCGTTACGCTTTGTGAACCAGTCCAGTTCGCAGAGGAAGTCGGCAAGATAGGAGTAGACCACCAGCTTGTGGATATCCTCGACCTCGCCCGCCTCCAGGTGAATGAGTCGGGCATTCTCACCTAGCTCCACAATCTGATCGTCGGTCGGGTCATGAGCGCGGGCGTAAATATCGACCGAATGACCTCGCCTTCCCAGCTCACGGGCAAGCTCTCGGATGTAGACGCTCATACCACCGGCGTCCTTGCCTCCCAATCTCTGGGTAGGACAGCTGTGGACGCTGAACATAGCTATCTTCAACTGTTCTGCCGGCACTGGGCCTTCCTTCCCTCCTTGGTCTGAGTCGATGGTGCCAATAGGCAGGTCGAGGTCAGCTAAGCACTATCTGGCAGTTGTATATGGGGATTTCCCGGCCGCCTAAACGATACTTGTACGTTTCGGATCCTTTCAGGAAGTCGAATCTCTTCTTCCCCCTCTCGATGCTATCTTTGATGCATAGCACTTTGGAAAGCAACCCCACGCTCAACGAGCTGTACTGGGGATCATAGCCGCTATTGTAGAGATAAACGGTGTCTCTGTAATCCAGGTACATGAGGGCGGCCACAGGCGATGCGTTGAACTCCAGGACGCCGAAGCTCAAGAGTCCGGCTTTACCCATGGTCTCTGTCAGCGAGGTGAAGAATGACTCCATCTTAGGGGTCATGAACGCCGCCTTGTCGTCCCGGCTCTCGCGGAACAGCTTGAGGAAGGTGTCCAGAATGCGGGGAACAGCCTCGCGATCATCGACCAGGCGGTAGTTCACGTCCCCTGCCTGGTACAGCTTCCTCAGTTTGCGTCTGACCTCGTGCCGCTGCTTCGTGCTCAGCATCCCCAGGTATTCGTCCCAGGTAGAGGGCAGATCGAGATCGAAAGAAACGTCCTCTTGCTCGCGGGAGACCTCATACCCTCGAGCTTCTGCCATGCTCACAAGATCGAGGGCGGCTGTGGAGTCAGACCTCAGAGAATGCAAATCTAAACGACTAATCCCTTTCTGCCGCAGGTTGTCGAGGAGGGTGTCAAAGAAATCACGCTCGCTTCCGGGCGCCACCACGAAGTCCAGGTAGTCGCAAACGTCAGCGCTGCCGACAAACGAAGCCTCCTTTCCCTTCACGAGAAGGGGGGCAACGCCGATGATGGTGTCGTCCTGCCTGACAGCAGCGAGATAGAGCTCGGCGCCGGAGCCGAACTGCTGCCACCAGGCTCCCAGCCAGGGAGGCAGAACAAATACGGAATCCCACCTCAGGCGCTGGCGCAGGTCTGGCCAGGAGGAGGCAAGACTATCGAAGCTCTCTAAGGTGACAGAAGGGCTCATATGCGCGGCGACCGCTGTGTCATGAAGTTCGTTGTGGGCTATCGGGTAACCGTCTCCCTGGTTGCGAACCGGCCCCTTGGTATATTCTAGCCCAGAGATGTCGTTTGGCAGGCAGCAACTGGGGATGGGAGGCTCT
>CP070630.1:2016566-2025560 GCA_020356025.1 Dehalococcoidia bacterium
CATGTTCGGCGATGACCCCGAGGGGCACCCCTGGACGGTCCAGATGATCCCCAGCAACAAGATCGAGGGGGTGTTCTTCGGCGAGTACATCTCGGAGAACCTGCCTGGCAAGAAGGTGGCCGTTCTCTACCCGAATATCACCCAGGGCACCGACCACCTGGAAGGGGTCAAGGAGGGCTTGGACCCCGATAAGAACGAGATCGTCTCCGAGCAGAGCTACGAGGTCTCGGATGTCTCCATCAGCTCTCAGGTGAGCAACATGAAGAGCTCAGGTGCAGAGGTGGTCACTACCGTTGCCAGTCCCGGCTTCACCGCTCAGGCCATTAAGCAGGCCGACCGCCTGGGCTGGCATCCCCAGTGGATCATAAGCTACATCAATTCCGACGACATGATGTTCAAGTTCGTCTCGCCCGAGCTTCTGGACGGCGCCATTAGTCTCCAGGCCCTCAAGCTGGCGGCCTGGATCGACGACCCGGCCGTAGCGGAACACTACCGGCTCATGGACGAGTACGGCGGGCCCAGCCCCACCAACTTCACCATCTACGCCCAGGCGCTGGCAGAGGTGGCAGTGGAGGCGCTCAGCAGGTCCTGCGATAACCTGACGCGGGAGGGGCTCATGGACGCAGTGGAGTCGATCAAGGAGTGGCACGGCGACCTGCTCATAGACGAGGTGAACATCACCTTCTCCGAAACCGACCACACGGCGTTTCAAACTGCCAGGATGCTACGGGCTAGCGTGGAGGATGGAAAGGGCAAGTGGGAGTACTTCGGCCCGCTATATGTGTTCGAGTAGGAGGGAAGCAGCCGGCTCCGGCTACGCCCATTTCCTGAGGAAACAGGGGCGGCCTGCTCCCTGGACGAATCGTGCCTTAAAGACGTAGCCAATGTCCTCCGCAGGTGGGGGACGCCATGAGGGGAGGCCGAACATGAGAGTCGGGCATGTTGTGTCGTTATCAAGCAAGACCACCGTGCTGCTAGCCGTTCTGCTTCTGGCCTGCGTTGCTGTCGTCGCCCTGGCAGTGGCCTGTGGCGAGGAAGAAGAGGGGGAGGCAACCCCCACCGCTGGCGACACACCCACAGCCGCGGCGACCGGCACTCCTACCACTGCGGAGGAGGTGCCGGGCATCACGGACACGGAGATAATCCTGGGGGCGGATGTCATACTCGCCGGGGCCATGGCGGCGGTCTACGCCACGATCCCCGAGGCCACGGAAGCCTACTTCAACTACATCAACGACACCCAGGGAGGTGTCTGCGGTCGCCAGATCGTCTACAAGCTGGCGGACAACGGCGACGACCCGGCCAAGGCCATGGAGGCGGTGCGCAAGCTGGTGGAGCAGGACAAAGTGTTCGCCATCGTCGGCTCCCTGGGCGATACTCCCCATCCCGCCGTCTGGGAGTATCTGAACGAGAATGAGGTACCCGACATCTTGTGCTCCGCGGGGTCTCACATGTTCGGCGCCGACCCTGAGGGGCACCCCTGGACTGTCCAGATGATCCCCAGCTACAGGATCGAGGGTACGTTCTTCGGCGAGTACATCTCCGAAAACCTGCCTGGCAAGAAGGTGGGCGTCCTCTACCCGAATAACCAACAGGGCGCCGACCACCTGCAAGGAGTGAAGGACGGGCTGGACCCCGACAAGAACGAGGTCGTCTCCGAGCAGAGCTACGACGTCGGGGCGGTCTCCGTCAGTTCCCAGGTGATTAACATGAAGAACGACGGCGCCGATGTGGTCACCTCCGTTGCCACTCCCGGCTACAACGCTCAGGCCATGAAACAGGCCGAACGCCTGGACTGGGATCCTCAGTGGTTCTTGAGCTACATCAATTCCGACGAGATGACGTTTCGGTTCGCTTCGCCCGAACTCATGGAGGGTACCATTAGCCTGCAGGCCCTTAAGCTGGCGGCCTGGACCGACGACCCGGCGGTAGCTCAACACTATGAGATCATGGACCAGTACGGCGGGCCCAGTCCCACCAACTTCACCATCTATGCCCAGGCGCTGGGAGAGGTGGCCGTGGAGGCGCTCAGCAGAACCTGCGATAACCTGACGCGAGAGGGACTCATGGATGCAATCGAGTCCATCCAGGACTATCACAGCGACTTGTTCATAGACGAAGTGAATGTCTCCTTCTCCGAAACTGACCACACGGCGTTTCAAACCACCAGGATGCTGCGGGCTGTCTTGGAAGACGGAAAGGGTAAGTGGGAGTACTTCGGCCCGCTATTTGTGTTCGAGGGGGAGTAGGCGGTCAGGTTGAAGCAGGGCGCGAGGCGAAGCGTCCGGCGGCCGTGTGTGTTCGGCCGCGCCTTTTCACTTCTTAGCTTGCAGTGACTGGTAGTGGTGGCGGGAGGGCAATGTAGTGGCGGTCCCCTGAGCGGGAGGTTTCCCGGGCCCACTGCAGGGCCGCTGCCACTACTCTGGGGTCGAACTGCGAACCAGCGTTGCGCTGGATTTCCTCTATCGCTTGGCTATGAGAGAGGGCTGGGCGGTAGGGGCGGTCGGAGGTCATCGCATCGTAGGCATCGGCCACCGCGAACACGCGTGCACCAAGGGGTATCTCGTCGCCAGCAAGGCCGCGTGGGTAGCCCCTGCCGTCGAAGCGTTCGTGATGGCAGTAGACAATCTCGGCGACTTGGCTGAGGAAGCCATCCCGGCCCACTATCGAGTATCCATAGGCTGGATGACGCCTCATCTGTTCCCACTCGGTGACAGATAAGGGCCCTGGCTTCATAAGGATGTCATCGGCCACGCCAAGTTTACCCACGTCGTGTAGAAAAGCAGCCCACCTCAGGTGTTCCATCTCGTCATCAGACATATCCAGCCGCTGCCCTAGCTGCACAGCGAGGTCGGCGACCCGCGAAGAGTGGCCACCGGTAATCCCGTCCCTCAGATCGAGGGCCGAGAACATGACCTGCCAGAGGGACTCGTAGTTCTCCTCCACCTCTTGTATGTAGAGAGTGCTCTGGCGGAAGCGAGAGGTGAGGATTAGCGCTTGGCCAGCTGCGGTAAAGGCTAAGATACCCAAGAGCGCCAAGAGAACTGTACTGGCGGCATAGTTCGCCGGGTTCGGTTTCTGCCACATCAGGAAGGCCGCTATGGTGGCGCTTATCGTCAGAGCGCCGATGACCCATAGCCAGCGCAGGCGGGGGCTGGCAGAATCGCGCCGCGTTTCGATCTTTGTGGTGATGCGCCGCGTCTCTCTGGAGCAGATCTCGCTTCCCATCATCCGCGTCTCTCCAATGCTTGACGTAATCCTTCCACCTCCTGGGATGTCTGGAGTTCTTCAGTCCCCTTCGATTAGCTAAGACGCGGGGAGGCGGCGCTTCGTTACCTAACGCCGGCAGGATGATCCCGTTGTCGATTGGATCGGTACGGAAGCTGAGGGGGTGAGCCCTCGTGTCGCCCGCTGCCTTGCTGCTAGGGGTTAGCCGCGGGGCAGGTCTAGACCGCGTGTGGCGATGATGTTCCGCTGGATCTCATTGCTGCCAGCGTAGATGGTCACGCCCACCGTCCACAGGTACTGGAATTGAATGAGACCCTCCAAGGCAGCCCACTTCGACCCCTCTGCCAGTTGGCCATACAGGCCCAGGAGATGCATGCCGAAGTTGGCTATTCGCTGCTGGAGTTCGGTGGTGAAGGTCTTGGCTACCGAGGCCTCGTAGTTGGGCATGAGACCACGACTTGCCATCCAGACGATACGGTGGCTGAGGAGTTGGGCAACTTCTATCTCGATGGTCAGTTCGGCCAGCTTGCCGCCGATCAGCGGGTCTTCAATAAGGGATTGGCCATTCCGCTTGGTCTCTCTGGCGAACTGTACAAGATCCTGGAGAACCTGGCGGGTTTGGGCAACATAGGCCCCAATGGCGGAGCGTTCAAAGGCCAGGGTGGTAAGGGCTACGTACCAGCCCTGGTTCTCCTGGCCCACTCGGTTGCTCTTGGGCACGCGCACGCTGTCGAAGTAGACCTCGTAGTAGTCAGCCCGCCCCGTCATATTGACGATAGGATTGATGCTGATGCCAGGCGATCGCATGTCTACCAGGAGATAGGAAATGCCGCGATGCTTTGGTGCCTTGGGGTCTGTTCTGACCATGAGGTGTATCCAGTCGCCGCGGTGGGCTCTGGTGGTCCAGGTCTTCTGTCCGTTAACTACGTAGTCATCGCCGTCGACCACTGCGCGAGTCTGGAGACTGGCCAGGTCGGAGCCAGCATTGGGCTCGCTGAACCCTTGCACCCAGACAACCTCACTGTGGGCTATGGGCGGCAGGAAGCGTTGTCTCTGTTCTTCAGTGCCCTGGAACATCAAGCACGGCCCCACCATGTACACACCCTGGCCGTCCAGAATGGGCGCGTGGGCAGAGGCCATTTCCTCCTGGAACACGAGTTGGTGCATGTGGCTCGCGCCCAGGCCGCCGTATTCCTTAGGCCAGGCCATGCACAGCCATCCCTTGGCACCAAGCTTCTTCTCCAACTCCTTGGCTGCATTCCAGTGCTCGGGAGTGTCCAGATCATAGTCGGCGAGAGTCCACTCCTTCCGGAGGAAGTCTCTTACCTCCTTGCGGAAGGCTTCTTCCTCTTCGCTAAACCGGAAGTCCATCGGCTGCCCCCTTTGCGGATGAAGGCCCGACTTGTGTAGGCTTTCTGGCGTGCCTGTAGCATTATACCAGGCGAAGTCGCTACCAGGGATGGTACGGACAGGCAAAACGAAGAAGCTCTACTCCGGTGTACCATTGGAGCGACGTTGGGTAAGGGTCGGGCCGGCCTTCGAATCCAACGCTCTGGCGGGCTTGACAGCGGCTAGGGGTAGCGGTGAACATCGACCGAGGCGTTCCTCGGAGACTGGGGTGTGGCCAGCTCCACGCCAGGGTCGTAGAGAGCGCCGGTCAGGGCACATTCAGACAGCGAGGGGGACCCATGAAGAGCTACACCGAATACCTGTGGTTCGATACGGAGGCGCGACGCCATCTGGCGAACGTCACCAGCGATATCGACTGCATACTCAACAGGTCCGGCGTTCAGGAGGGCTTTTGCCTGGTGAGCGCGATGCACATCACTGCTGGCATCTGGGTCAACGACCACGAAGAGGGCCTGTGGCAGGACTTCTGGGAGTGGCTGGAGGGACTCGCCCCGTATCGGAAGGACTACAAGCACCATCGCACTGGCGAGGACAACGGCGACGCCCACCTGAAGCGGTCGCTGATCCATCATCAGGTCGTGCTCCCCGTCACCGCGGGCAAGTTGGACTTGGGGCCGTGGGAGCAGGTCTTCTACGCCGAGTTCGACGGCCAGCGTCGAAAGCGGGTAGTGGTCAAGGTCATAGGCGAGTAACCACCCGAAGCTGCTATAATGGGTCTACATAGCCGCGGCCGATGAACGTAGTCGCGGTAGAGGAGGACTAGTGATAGCCAGCTCCACCGTTCGCTCTCCCTCTCCGTCTCTCTCGGCGCGGGTTCGCCGCCTGCGGGAGGAGTTCTTCTCGTTTGACTCGCGGGACTACTTCCGCAACGAAGTGCGTCCCTATACGAGCGGCCTGCCCTGGGATACGGTTTGGTCGCCCCATAGCTGGACCGTCGTCCCCGAGCTGTATCCTTTTCTGGACGCCTACCAGGATAGCCTGCTGGCCGCCGCGGAGAGGGTGGAGCTGCCCGCGGGCTTCTGGAGGGAACCGCTCATCGTGCGACGGGCTCTCTTCTTCCAAACGGTTCTGGAGAGCCACCTACCGGTCAAGATCCTGGATGGGGAGTTGATCGTTGGCTCTCACTTCAATACAGCCCTGTCCAAGACGCACACCAGGCGAGAGGGGCGGCGCTGGAAAAAGATGGTCGAGCGCTGGCTTGGGAAGGCGAGAGAACTCAATGGCTTGGGTGTGGGCAACTGCGGCGCCGTGCCCGGCCACATCATCCCAAACTACCCGAAGGTGCTGCGGCTTGGCTTTCGAGGGATCGTGGCGGAACTGGAGGAGAAGCTTAAGCAAGCGCGAGGCAGGAAGAGGAAGGACTTCCTGCGGGCCCTGATCATTTCCTGCCAGGCGGCAGCGGTCTTTGCCTCGCGCTACGCGGACGAGGCCGAGCGACTGGCAGCGGATGAGCCTGACGAGCGCCGCAGCGAGGAGCTACGGCGGATCGCTGCCATCTGCCGCAAGGTGCCCTGGGAGCCAGCCCAGTCCTTCCGCGAGGCGCTGCAAGCCCTGTGGTTCACTCACATGCTGGTGATGGCAGCGGAATCGTATCCTGGGGCCGGCGTTTCTCCCGGCCGCATCGACCAGTATCTCTACCCCTACTATCAGCACGACATCGATTCGGGGCAGATAACGCGCGATGAGGCGCGGGAACTGCTTCAGTGCTACTGGATCAAGCACAATTACGCCTATGACTACCAGGGACGGGTTGGGACCAACCAGGGGATCAGTTCCGGCTTTGGCCAGCTGATCACCCTGGGCGGTCTGGTTTCCGAGGGCGACGACGCCAGCAATCCCCTCACTTGGCTTATGCTGGACGTGATCGAGGACATGAACCTTCTTGAGCCAAAGCCCAACGTTCGCCTTCACCATAACACGCCAGACGACCTGCTCGAGCGGGTGGTGGAGCTTGTCGCTGGGGCGCAGGGATCCCCCTTCCTTCTCAACTTTGACGAGGCCGCCATACGGGGGCTCGAATGGCAGGGGCTGCCCAGGGACGAGCTCTGGGATTACGCGCCGGTCGGTTGCCTGGAGAACACCTTGCAGGGCAAAGATCGGTCGGGCACGGTGGATGTCAACCTGAACATCGCCAAGGCGGTGGAACTGGCGCTGAACGATGGCAGGGAGATGCAGACAGGCAAACGCGTTGGGCCAGCCACGGGCAATCCCAGGGGCTTTGCCGACTTCCCCGCCTTTTTCGCTGCCTTTAAGGACCAGCTCAAGGCGCTCTTGGAGCGCTTGATCGACTGCAACAATGGAGCCGATGCCATCCGCGTGGCCCTGGAGCCCACGCCCTACCTGAGCGTGCTGGTGGACGGCTGCGCCGACAGCGGCCGCGATATCACCGCCGGCGGGGCGGTACATAACTACATCACGGTAGAGGGCATCGCCCTGGCCACAGCCGTGGACTCGCTGGCGGCCGTCAAGAAGCTGATCTATGAGGACAAGACGGTTAGCATGGACGAGTTGCTGATGGCCATCCGGGCCAATTTCGAGGGGCACGAGGCGCTGCGCCAGACGCTGGTCAACAAGGCGCCCAAGTTTGGCAACGACGACTCCTATGTGGATGAGATCGCTCGGGAGGTGTCCCAGTTCTGGACGAAGGAAGCTTTCAAGCACATCTCGCCGGCCAGCGGACGGCGCTATCGGGGTGGCTACCTGTCGTGGAACTACTGGGTTGCCTATGCTCCCTCCACGGCCGCCACTCCGGACGGGCGCAAGCGGGGCACCTTCCTATCCAACGGCGTTTGCCCGGTCAACGGCGCCGACCGCCAGGGTCCTACAGCGGCCATCAAGTCTGTGGGCCACTTGGGGTTGGAGACAGCCCCCAACGGCGTCTCACACACCCTCAGTCTGAACCCCTCCATGGTTCGAGATGCCGAGCATCGGGCCAAGCTGGCTGCCCTGCTGCGGGCTTATGGCCGAGTCGGTGGCACCTGCCTCCAGATCAATATGGTAGACCCTGCCACCCTGCGAGAGGCTCAGGCCGATCCGGAGACTTACCGCAATCTGCTGGTGCGGGTGACCGGCTACAACGCCTACTTCGTAATGCTGGGGAGGGAAATCCAGGACGAGATCATTGCCCGTGAGGCGCATGGGGTCTAGGTCGTTGACGGGTGTGCCTTGGCGGGCCGGTGAACCGAAGAGACGGCCGTAATCGTCAAAGGAGGGGAAATCATGCTGGACGCTGTGCTGACTGAGGAGCAGAAGAAGCTGCGGGATGAGATGCGCGTTTTCGTGCGCGACGATGTGCCGCGCCAACTCATCCTGGACTTGGATGCTGAGCGGGTCACCTATCCCCGTCAGTTCCTGGAAGCGGCCGCCCGTCGGCGGCTGCTGGGCCTGCGCTTCCCCGAGGAATACGGCGGCCGCGGGCTGGGCTGGGCAGAAGAGGCGGTGGCCCTGTCGGAAGTGGGCGTGCTGGGAGGCTCGCTGCCCTGCCTCTATTCTCTGGTCAGCATCGTCGGTGAGGCGTTGCACGTCTTCGGTACTCCGGAGCAGAAGGAGAGGTGGTTGCGCCCAGCCCTCGAGGCCAAGCTCACCGTGGCCGAGGCCCTTACAGAACCGCGGGGTGGCTCCGACTTCTTCGGGGCGACGACCACAGCGCGACGCGATGGCGATGTCTATGTGCTCAACGGCCAGAAGCGATTCATCGTGGGCGCCGAGGGGGCTGACTACTTCCTGGTGTATGCCCGCACAAACCCCGACGGGTCCTCGCGCGAGGCCCTCAGCGCCTTCATCGTCGAGAAGGGGCCTGAGGTCGAGGTTCAGCACGTCTACGGGTTGCTGGGCACGCGCGGCGGTGGCGCTGGGCGGGTGTACTTCCGAGACGTCTGCGTGCCCAGGGAGAACCTCATCGGCCGGGAGAACGGCGGGGCCGAGATCTTCTATCAGATGATGATCCCCGAGCGGATGACCAGCGCGGCTGGCTCGCTGGGTGGGGCGCGGGCTGCTCTGGAGATCGCCGCCCGCTACAGCAACCAACGCAAGGCCTTCGGTCAGAAGATCCGCGCCTTCGAGGGGGTTAGCTTCAAGGTGGCCGACAGCATTACTCTCCTCGACGCCAGCCGGGCGCTGGTCGACCTCGCCGCCCGCTGCATCGACGCCGGCGACGAATCGGGCCGTGCCCGCCGCCTGGTGTCCGAGGCCAAGAAGTTCGCCACCGAGGCAGGCTGGGAGATCATCAACCACGCCATGCAGATCATGGGCGGCATCGGCTACACCAATGTCTATCCCATTGAGCGACTGCTCCGCGACGCGCGATTGTCCATGATCTGGACGGGCACCAGCGAGATCATGAATCTCATCATCCAG
>CP070630.1:2025660-2034718 GCA_020356025.1 Dehalococcoidia bacterium
GCTCCTTCTCCTGGCTGGCCGTCTCTTCGAAGATCTGCGCGATTTGAATGTACCCCTCTTCCGCGGCTTTCTCGGCGAAGTACGTGTAGCGGTTCCTCGCCTGCGATTCCCCGGCAAACGCCGTCAAGAGGTTCTTCTCAGTCCTCGTTCCTTTCAGTTCCATCCTCAGCTCTCCTTTCTCCCTATCTCTGGGGCCTGTTTATGAGAGCCTTGGGCTTTCCTCTTGCACTGAGGACACAACCCAATGAACTCCAATTGATGCCCGATAATCTCGTACTCACTAACCCCACGGAGAGCGTTTTCAATCGCAGCGAATGGTTCAATGGGCACATCTTCTACACGCTCGCAACGTATGCAGCGCACGTGATAGTGGTCTTTCGCGTTGCCATCGAACCGCCTTCGAGTACCTGCTACGTCCACCTTCTGTATGATGCCGCGCTCAGACAGCATCTCGAGGTTACGGTAGACGGTACCCAGGCTCACCCGTGGTAGCCGCGGCCGCACCATGTCGTAGACTTCGTCGGCAGTGGGGTGACAACTGACCTTTTTAAGTTCTTCGAGGATGACTTGACGCTGGCGGGTCATCCTGAACTTCGGGCTCGACGACAGCCGTGGTTCCGTGGAATAGTTAATGCGAATCATAATCATTCCTAAATATATACCAGCACCTTATCGCTGTCAAACTGTGCATGCCACGAGGGCAGGCTTAGCCCGCGCCCTGCTCGCTTCTTGCCCCAGCAGCGCCGTAGACAGTATCCTCTGAGAGCCGACTACGATCGCAGCCGGGAGGCAAAGCCATGAATCAGCACAGCACCCACCCACTCATCCGGGACAGGCGCATAATGGTTGTGCCGGGCGTCTACGATGTCCTGTCGGCCAAGATCGCCGAGCGCGCCCGTTTCTCTTCGGTCGTCCTTACTGGCTATGGTGTCGCGGCGGGCTATCTGGGGGAACCTGACTTCGGGCTGCTGACCCAGACCGAGACTCTCGATGTGGCCCGTCGAGTGACCGCCGCAGTCAGGATCGCGGTCGTTGTCGATGCCGACACGGGATACGGAGGCCCGCTGAACGTCCAGCGCATGGTCCGCGACCTGGTTCGCTCGGGAGCCAGAGGAATCATCCTGGAAGACCAGCGCTGGCCCAAGCGGTGCGGCCACATGCGCGACAAGGAGGTAATCGACGCGGAGGAGCACGCCGCCAAGATACGGGCCGCGCAGGAGGCTCGCGGCGACGCGCCCTTCCTGATCACCGCCCGGACGGACGCGCTGGGGACACATGGGCTGGACGAAGCGATCCGCCGCGCCCGTCTGTACAAGGGATCGGGCGCCGATGTCCTGTTTGTCGAGGGGCCGCGCACGCGCGAGGAGCTGCGCCGTATTGGCCGGGAGCTGCCCGGGCCGCTGGCCGTCAATCTGATCGAAGGCGGCCGCACGCCCTTCTGTTCGCTTGAGGAGCTGTGCGATATGGGCTTCTTCAGCGTCGGATTCGTGCTCTCCGGGCTGTACGCCGCCGCCCGTGCCCTGCAGCAGACCTACGCCGAGATTCGAGAGAAAGGAACGACGGCGGGCCTCGGGGACAAGCTCATGTCCTTCGACGAGTTCAATACCCTCGTTGGACTGGAGGAGCGGTACGCAGAGGACGAGCGATACCGTGCGTGAGGCCTCGAGTCCCATGTGGTATGGAGACCTAGCTGCCCCATCCTGCTCGCGGACGCCAGGGTTGGCAAGGGAAAGAGCCTAAGGGCACCCCAACAGCCCTGATCCGCAACTGTTTGGGCTGGTATAATACTGACCACACCCATCGGGCGCAGCGGTACTTCTCGCGCGCCCTTCGTGAAGCAAACGTTGCTGTCCATAGACGGAAGACCAAACGATGGCATGGGATGAGGAGGCCGAGAAGCTCCAGCGCGACCTCTCCTCATTCGACTTCAAGGTCGTCGAGGCGGACAAAGCATCGGCGAAAGACCTCGAAAGCGTCTTCTCCCTCTTCGAGATGAACTATCGCCAGGCTAACCACGCCTATCTGGAGAAGTCGCTCGCAACCCTGCGATACCTCGCCCTGGCCGAGCACGAGGGCACAGCGGTCGGCTTCGCTCTCGGCGAATGCCGCGTCATGGATTTGCCACGGCTTCCCGCGGAGGTGGTCAACCTCGCTGGCATCTCCTGCATCGCACCCCAATTCCGCCGCCGAGGTCTCTTCGCCGAGCTAGCGCGCCGCAGCTTGGCGGCCGCCGAGGTGCCACCGCATTCACGCCGGTTGACCTGCGGGCGCATGGCTCATCCCGTCGGCGTGCGACCTTTTGTCCGTCACCCTACGGTGGTCCCCAAGCCCGGGGTGCGTCCGACACCCTGGCAGCAGGAGGTAGGCCAGGCCATTGCCGATGCCTTCGGCAGCCACGCGTTCGACCCGGAGACGTTCGTCTGCATCGGTTCGGGCGAGCCCATCGGCTACCCGAACATCGAATTCCAGGTGGAGCCGATAGAGTGGGAGGTGTTCAGGCAGGTCAACCGCGATCGAGGCGACGCCCTGCTGGCCATGGTCTGGATGCCGGACGCCCCGCCGGGGTGGTAGCCGGCTCGCTGGCCTCCCCGTCCTTCGTTCGGAGGCGTCATCGCCCTCATCCTCCTTTCTCCTCCCCTGCGTCATGTTTGACACCGCCGAGCTCGCATGATATGATGGATTGAGCAGTTGTGCAATAGTGCATTAATCATGCCTCAGACTGGAACCTCAACTGATCCCTCAGGAGCCAGCTATCTGGATGCGCAGGCCGCGGCGCAGGTCAAAGCAGCCCTGATCAACCCGGCCATCGCTTCCCGCCTGGCCGAGACCTTCAAGGTCCTGGGCGACCCAAGCAGGGTCAGGATCGTCCACGCTCTCTCGCT
The DNA here is from genome assembly GCA_020356025.1 of Dehalococcoidia bacterium. Classification (GTDB taxonomy): domain Bacteria; phylum Chloroflexota; class Dehalococcoidia; order SM23-28-2; family SM23-28-2; genus SM23-28-2. The sequence continues at coordinate 2,028,543 of CP070630.1, forward strand.
CGAAGAGCTGTGCACCCACGATCTGGCCTCGATTCTGGGCATGAGCGAGTCGGCCGTGTCCCATCAACTGGGCCTGCTGCGCCTGCTGAGGATCGTAAGGTTTCGCAGGGAGGGTCGCATCGTCTACTACTCTCTAGACGATGAACACATCCGCCAGCTGTTCGAGGACTCTCTCAGACACGTGACGGAGCAACGATGACCTGGCAGCATCAGGCTTCACGTCCGGCCAGCCAGCGGGCTCTCCTCATCGCCTTTGCCATAACCGTCTCCTTCCTGGTGGCCGAGGTCGTGGGTGCTGTGCTAACCAACAGCCTGGCCCTTCTGGCCGACGCTGGCCACATGCTTTCCGATGTGGCCGCGCTGGGACTGAGCATCTTCGCCATCTGGATAGCCATGCGACCGGCCACCGCTACTCGAACGTATGGCTTCCACCGGGTGGAGATACTGGCCGCCCTGGCCAACGGGGTCATGCTTGTGGCCATAGCCATCTACATCTTCTGGCAGGCCGGCCACCGCCTCCAAGAACCACCGGAGGTGAGGAGCCTGCCGATGTTGCTGGTGGCGATGGCCGGCCTGGGCGCCAACGTCGCCAGCGGCTCCCTTCTGTACCGCCACAGCAAGGAGAGCCTCAACGTCAGGGGCGCCTTCTTGCACGTGCTGGCCGACGCCCTGGGGTCGGCAGGCGCCATCTGCGCCGGGGCCATCATGCTGACCACGGGCTGGTACCGGGCCGATGCCATCGCTGGCGCCTTCATCGGCGCCCTCGTCCTGATCAGCTCATGGCGGCTGCTCAGGGAGTCACTGGGGATACTGCTGGAGGCGGTTCCGCCGCACATGGACGCCAAAGAGATCGAGGCCGCCCTGAAGGGAGTGGGCGGAGTGGTGGGTGTGCACGACTTGCACGTCTGGACGGTGACCTCTGGCTTCGTCGCCCTGACCTGCCACGCCGAGCTCAACGACGGCTGCGATATCCAGGAGGTGCTGGAGGATCTCTGTCGGATGCTCCACGAGCGCCACGGCATCCGACACGTGACCATCCAGCCTGAGGTCATCGGGCCGCGTGGCAAGACGACGCACCAGCCACTGCCACGCTGCCACAGCGTCTCCGACGGCGACTGCGAAGAATAGGGAACCACTACCGACACCCACACCAAGCATGTGGAGACTACTTCCTCATGTCATCTTGACACCCACCACTTGCCAGGGTAGAATGTCTACTAAGACGAGTCGTTTAGTTCCACACCCCACGAGGATCGGGAGATGAAGCTTTCCACCAGAGGACGCTACGGCACCAGAGCGATGCTTGATGTGGCCCTTCACTGCTCGCAAGGGCCCGTACGCCTCAAAGACATCGCCCAGAGGCAAGAGGTATCGAAGAAGTATCTAGAGCATCTCATCAGCAGACTAGAGACGGCGGGCCTGCTGACAAGCATTCGTGGGGCCAGCGGCGGCATGACTCTGGCTAGGCCAGCCTCTGAGATTAAGCTGAGCGAAATCCTACAGGCCCTGGAAGGCCCCATTGATCTTGTCGGGTGCGTCGATAATGCCGATTGGTGTTCGCGCTCCAGTAGCTGCGCCACACGGGACATCTGGATGGAGATGGGGCAGCTCTTGAACGACTTCCTGGAATCGATCACTCTGGAGGACCTTTGTCGGCAGCAGCGGGAAAAGGAAGAAGAGGCACTCGCCATGTACTACATCTAGCAGGGCGAGGTCGGACAATTCATGAGAGGAGACAGCAGACGAACATGAGCGTCAAGGTGCAAATTCCCCTTCCGTTGAGAGGCCCCACCGGCGGCCTGAGCGAGGTGGAGGCAAGAGGAAGCAACATACGCGAGGTCATAGACGACCTGGTGGCAAGCTATCCCGACATCAGGGAGCGGCTGTTCATGGGCGACGAGGAGCTTAATCGCTTCGTTAGCATCTTCGTCCAGGGCCAGGACGTTCGCCTGCTGGAGGGACTGGAGACCACCGTCAAGGAAGGCGATTTGATCACCATCTTGCCCCTCGCCGCTGGTGGCTGACGGAGGAATAGGGTGCAGGCCAACACGGACAGATATTCAAGACAGATCATCTTCCCCGGCATCGGCAAGGCCGGGCAGGCCAAGCTGGGGAAGAGCACCGTTGTGATCATCGGCTGCGGCGCGCTGGGAACCGTTGCTGCCGCCTGTCTGGCCCGTGCCGGCATCGGCAGGCTCAGGATCGTAGACCGCGACTTCATCGAATACCACAACCTGCAGAGGCAAATACTGTTCGATGAGGATGACGTGCGGAACCAGATCCCCAAGGCGGTCGCGGCCGAGCGACACCTGCGAAAGGCGAACTCCTCGATAGAGATCGAGGGGATCGTGGCTGACGTCAACTACAGGAGCATCGAGAGACTCATCGCGGGAGCAGATGTGATCCTGGACGGGGTTGACAACCTTGAAACACGCTACCTCATAAACGATGCCTCCCTGAAGCATGGGATCCCCTGGATCTATGGGGCAGCGGTATCATCAGACGGAATGACCATGAACATCATCCCCGGCAAGACCCCCTGCATACGCTGCCTGTTCCCCCACATGCCCGCCTCCGGGCGCATTCCCACCTGCGACACGGCGGGCGTGGTCAGCTCGGCGCCGTTCGTCATCGGTGCTCTCCAGAGCGTCGAGGCCATGAAGATGCTCGTCGGAGCGGAGGACGTTAGCAGAGACCTCATCACCATCGATGTTTGGACTGGCGCCTTCCAGCACCTTCAAATCAGCGATGCGCCCTCCCCCGACTGCCCTGCCTGCCAGGGGAAGTACGAGTTCCTCGCGGCCCGCTTCGGGGCCCGTACCACCTCCCTCTGCGGCCAAAACGCAGTGCAGGTGGTGGTTCCGGGCGACGCAGAGCTCTCCTTTGAGGAGCTTGCGAGGCGCTTTCAGGAGATCGGTCAGGTCAGCTACAACGAGTTCATGCTACGCTTTGCGGTTGACGGCTACGAGACGGTGCTGTTCCCCGATGGCCGAGCGATCGTGAAGGGCACCAACGATGAATCCGTGGCGAAGGGACTATATGCCAAGTACGTGGGCATGTGAGCAGAGGACCGAAATGATCTACTTGGATAACGCAGCAACGTCATGGCCCAAGCCGGAGGCCGTCTATCGGACGATGGACACCTTCCTCCGCGAGAAGGGGGCCAACCCTGGCCGCTCCGGCCATGATATGGCGGTCGCGGCAGAGAAGGTTGTGGAGGAGACGAGGGTGCTCCTGGCCCGCCTCCTCAACGCCCCCGACGAGAAGGACATCATCTTCACCCTGAACTGCACCGATTCGCTGAATCTAAGCCTGAAGGGCCTCCTCAAGCCAGGAGATCACGTGATAACCAGCTCCATAAGCCATAACTCCCTGACGCGCCCGCTGCGAAGGCTGGAGCACGAGGGAGTGAAAGTTACCAGGCTACTTCCTTGCTCCGAGGAGGGTTTCGTCTCGCCGCAGGACATCGAGCAGGCCATCGGCCCCAACACGCGGCTGATCGCCGTGACCCATGCTTCCAACGTGAGCGGGGTCATACAGCCCATCGAGGAGTTTGGCGAGGTGGCAAAGAGGCACGACATCGCCCTGCTGGTCGACGCGGCTCAGACAGTCGGCACGCTGCCAATCGATGTCCAAGCCACAAACGTCGATCTGCTGGCCTTCGCGGGCCACAAGGGCCTGCTGGGCCCAACGGGAACCGGCGGGCTATACATGAGCAAACGGGTGGAGCCGGAGCCGCTGAAGGAAGGCGGAACCGGGACCGTGTCGGAGTCAGAGGAGCAGCCTTCCGGCCGGCCGTACATGTATGAGAGCGGAACACCCAACACGGTAGGCATTGCTGCACTTGGCGAAGGGCTCCGATACCTTATGTCGAGGACATTGGCGGATATCCAGACGCACAAGAAGACACTGCTCGACCGCCTGCTGGACGGACTGGCGGCCATTCCCGGCATCACCGTCTACGGCCCCAGAGACAGAGCGAGGCGTCTTTCGGTTGCCCCCTTCAACATCGAAAGGTGGAGCCCGGACGAGGTTGGAGCCGTCCTTGACCAGGCCTTCGATATCAAAGTCAGAGCCGGGCTTCATTGTGCCCCTGCGGCCCATAAGGTTCTAGGCACGTATCCGCACGGCTGCGTGCGCGCGAGCGTGAGCTGCTTCAACACCCTGGACGAGATCGATTTCCTACTGGGTGCCCTGGAGAAGATCGCCGGTACGGAGCCGCCAAGGCTGACAGCAGATAAGACTCAGAGCAGCTCGGTATCAGCCCATTAGCCGAGAAGGGAGAGGCTCAGCTATGGGAAAGATCGCCAATGATGTCACGGAGCTCATAGGGAACACGCCGCTCGTCCGACTGAACAAGATTGCCGAGGGACTGGAGGCTACGGTGGTGGCAAAGCTGGAGTCATTCAACCCCTGCGGCAGCGTTAAGGACAGGATCGGCGTCTCCATGATCAAGGCGGCCGAGAAGGATGGCCTCGTCACGAGGGATACGCTGATCGTCGAGCCGACAAGCGGCAACACCGGCATAGCCCTGGCCTTCGTCTGCGCCGCCAAGGGCTACCGCCTCATCCTCACCATGCCCGACACCATGTCCGTCGAGCGAAGGCAGCTTCTCGCCGTTTTCGGAGCAGAGCTTGTCCTCACCCCCGGGTCGGAAGGAATGCCAGGCGCCGTAAGGAAAGCCGAGGAGATCGCCGCCAGCCATCCCCGGGCCTTCATACCACAGCAGTTCAAGAATCCCGCTAATCCCATGATCCACCGTGAGACCACCGCCGAGGAGATATGGCGCGATACCGATGGTCAGGTAGACATCCTAGTATCTGGAGTAGGGACAGGAGGAACGATCACCGGCGTAGCAGGGGTCATCAAGAAAAGGAAGCCAGAGTTCAAGGCCATCGCTGTTGAGCCCGTTGACTCGCCAGTCCTCTCCGGCGGCAAGCCAGGCCCCCACAAGATCCAGGGCATCGGGGCTGGCTTCGTACCGGAGGTGCTAAACCCAGATCTGATCGATGAGATCATTCAGGTCAGCAATGATGACGCCGGAGAGGTCGCCAGGCAGTTGGCCAGGCAAGAAGGGATACTGGCCGGCATATCCTCGGGAGCGGCGGTCTGGGCAGCCCTCAAAGTGGCCGAAAGACCCGAAAACAAAGGAAAGCTGATCGTGGTGGTTGTCCCCGATACCGGCGAGCGCTATCTTACCACCTGGCTCTTCCAGCTAGACGATTCGACCAGCTCCAAGCTCTGACCGGCGAAAGTAGCTGGACGCCGAGTCGTCGCTGGCCTAGACCATCGTCCGCAATACCCGGATCCGCTCCTCCACTGGCGGGTGCGTGGAGAACAGATTGTTCAGGAAGCTCCTGTGCTCGCGGAGGGGATTGTTGATGTAGAGGTGAGCGGTCGCCTTGTTGGCTACCTCCAGCGGGTCCGGGTCGGCGGATATCTTCTCCAAAGCACGTGCCAGGCCCTCCGGATAGCGGGTGAGCAGCGCCGCGGAGCCGTCGGCCAGGAACTCCCGCTGGCGTGAGATGGCGAAGCGAATGAGCTGAGCAGCAATAGGCGTGAGGATGATGGCCACTAGGGCGATGGCGTAGATGATCGCCACCCCGGCGCCGCCACTGCGCCCTCGATTGCCGGATCGGCGTCCGGCACCGAACAATGTGAGGCGCAGGGCAAAGTCGGCCATCAGCGCTGTGAGGCCCACCAGAACCACGACGATGGTCATCACCCGGATGTCGTAGTTGCCGATGTGGGAGAGCTCATGGGCAATGACCCCCTCCAGTTCGAGCTTGTCAAGCTTCTGGAGGAGGCCACGGGTGACGGCGATGGCCGCATGGTCGGGGTCGCGGCCGGTGGCGAAGGCGTTGGGGGAGCCGTCCTCGATCACGTACACCTTGGGCATCGGCAGACCAGCGCCGATGCACAGGTTCTCTACCGTGCGGTACAGCTCGGGCTCCTCGTCCTTCGTCACCTCGCGTGCCTGGGAGATGGCCAGCGCTACCTGCGGTGAGCGGTAGTACATCATCAAGGCGATGATCAGGAAGGGGATGATGAGCAGAGGAGCGAAGGGGTACGGTAGCCCCAAGACGATTCCCATGGCGATGGATGCGCCTGTCAGTAGCGCTACGAAGACGAACAGCAGCAGGAATGTGTTCCTGCGGTTGCGGTCGATGCGGTCG
>CP070630.1:2034818-2105929 GCA_020356025.1 Dehalococcoidia bacterium
TCCGCTCGCTCGCTCCCTTGGACATCACCGCGCAGACTCAGCACGATGATGTGGCCGAAGTCGGTTTCCCACTCGCGGCTGCTGCACACGAAGAGGCCGCTCTCCTGGCGGAAGCGCTCCAGCCGCTTCTCGGTCCAGGGGGCGTCGTGCTCGGCGATGACCAGGCCGTCGAGGCCCACCTCGCGTGCGGCCTCCAGTAGTCGCAGCGGGGAAAGATTGCTGTCGGGAGAGCCGATAGAGGTGTGGACATGCATGTCCACCACCATACCCTTCGGCCTCTTGGGTTCGTTTATCATCGGTAGCTATGCCAGCGTAGCATACAGATAGGGCCAAGGGAAAGGCGCCTGGCCGACGGCGGCTAGCGGGACGTATAATCGCCTTACTATGGCGGCCATCCTGGGCGTGGACGTAGGCGGCACGTTCACCGACTTCCTCCTCTGGGAAGACGGCCGCCTGGCCTTGCACAAGCGGCCCAGCACGCCCGCCGACCCAGCTCAGGGCGTCCTCCAGGGCCTGACGGAGGTGGCCTGGCGGCCGCAGGCGGTGGTGCATGGCTCCACCATCGCCACCAACGCTCTCCTGGAGCGCAAAGGAGCCCGCACCGCCCTCATCACCACCCGCGGCTTCCGCGATCTGCTGGCCATCGGCCGCCAGACGCGCCCCAGGCTGTACGACCTGGCGCCCCGGCGTCCTCCGCCCCTGGTGCCAGACGACCTGCGCGTGGATGTGAACGAGCGTCTGGACCACAGCGGGCAGGTTCTCACTCCCCTTGACGCGGGCGAGGTGGAAGCCCTGCTCGACTGGCTGGCCGAGGCGGGCGTGGAGTCCCTGGCGGTCTGCCTCCTCTTCTCCTTCCTCAACCCAGACCACGAGCGGGCGATAGCGGAGAGAGCGCAGGACAGGGGCTTCTACGTCTCGGCCTCCTGCCAGATACTGCCCGAGTACCGCGAATACGAGCGCACCAGCACCACCGTCATCAACGCCTACGTCGCGCCGGTGGTAGCCCGTTATCTGGAGCGCCTCGAGGAAGGGCTGCGCTCGCAGGGAGTCGCTCGCCTGGCGATCATGCAGTCGAGCGGCGGCAGCATGAGCCCGCGGGCAGCCGGCCAGCAGGCGGCGCGCACCATCCTGTCCGGCCCGGCGGGCGGCGTCGTCGGTGCCTTCTACCTGGCCAGTCAGGCCGCCTGCCCTCAGATCATCACCCTGGACATGGGCGGAACCTCGACCGACGTCTCCCTCTGCCCCGACCGCATCCCGGAGCGCACCGACACGGCGGTGGGCGACCTGCCCATCGCCACGCCCGCTGTGGACGTTGTCAGCGTCGGCGCTGGCGGCGGCTCGATCGCCCGCCTCGACGAGGGCGGAGCCCTGCACGTCGGGCCCGAGAGCGCCGGCGCCGACCCCGGCCCGGCCTGCTATGGCAAGGCCCTCACGCCTACTGTCACCGACGCCCACGTCGTCCTGGGGCGGGTGCTACCCGAGTACTTCCTGGGCGGCCGCCTCCCCCTGCACGTCGAGCGAGCGCGAGAGGCCCTTTCGACTATCGCCGCCCCCTTCGATGGGGATGTCCTGCGAGCGGCGGCCAGCGTCATCCGAGTCGCCAACGCCAACATGGAGCGCGCCATACGCCTCGTCTCCGTCGAGCGGGGCCACGACCCCCGCCTGTTCACCCTGGTGGCCTTCGGCGGCGCCGGCCCCCTGCACGCCTGCGACCTGGCGGAGGCCCTGCGCATCCCGCGGGTGCTGGTGCCGCCCTTCCCCGGCATCCTCTCCGCCTTCGGCATGGTGGCCGCCGAGCCCACCCGCGACTTCTCGCGGGCGGTGATGCGCTCCATCCCGTCGGAGACGGGCGACGAGTGGCGCCTGGTGGAAGACGAGCTGGAGCAGGCCTTCCGAGAGCTGGCCGCCCACGGCCGCGACGAGATGGCCGCCGACGGCTTCGACGCGCAGGAGCTGAGCGACCGTCGCTTCCTGGATATGCGCTACCTGGGCCAGTCGTACGAGCTCACCCTGCCCGTTGACAGCCTCTCGCCCGAGCGCTTCCTGCCGGCCTTCCACACCCTCCACCAGGAGCGCTACAGCCCCTGCAACCCCGCGCGGGCCACGGAGGTGGTGAACCTGCGCCTGAAGCTCGTCGCGCCTGCCCAGAAGCCCGTGCTGGCCCGCCTGCCCGACGGCGGCCCCGACGCCAGCGAGGCCCTCGTGGGCAGGCGGACGGTCTGGTTCGGGGAGGAAACGACCGCCGCCATCTACGAGCGCGACAAGCTGCGGGCAGGCAATCGCATCGAGGGGCCGGCAATCGTGGTGCAAATGGACTCCACGACGGCCATCCCGCCGGGCTGGCAGGCGGCGGTGGATGCGGTGGGAAATCTGGTGGTAGAATCACGATCATGAGAAGAACCGCTGCGCCGATACTGCTGGGTCTCGCCTCCTTGCTCATGCTGAGCAGCCTACCAGCGTGCGGCGACGATGATGGCGATGGCGCCAGCCCTGCCACCCCGCAGGCAAATGACGCCTACACCCTGCTTGAGGAGGCGCAGGCAGCCATGCGGGACCTCGACTCCTTTCAGCTCGAGATGACCAGTACATGGGAGGGAAGAGAGACTATCTATACCGTTGCCTGGCAACGTCCCGACAGCTTCCACGTCTTGTCCCCCGATCTTCAGAGCCAGACGGAGGATCATGAAAAAACGGTCACCGACAGGGGCCTCTTTGAGGGGATGGTCATTGGAGACAAGATTTACGTGCGCCAGTGTCCGGCGGAAGGTGAGGAGTGTGACTCTTGGCAGGAGGGTCCCAGGGAGTCGATCTACATCCCAATGTGGGCGCCGGAGCTCGAACCCATGTGGACGATCGAGCTGCTCGGCCTCGTGTCCGACGCTCAGATCATCGGGGAAGAGGATGTCGAAGGTGTCGCCTGCACCCGGATCCAGGGCAGGGCGAACATGGTTCGAGCCATGATCCAGTCCTGGCGGCGCGTCGAGGAGGAACGGGGGCCCATATACTGGGGCGAATCGTGTGTGGAGATAAGCGACTCAAGCGGTGAGATGCGAGAAGACTGCCACGAGCCTACTTTGGACGAATACGCTGCCAGGTATGAAGACTCCCTGCGCGAACAGGATGAGAACCCACCATTCGTGGAAGTCTGGCTCGGGCGTGACGACAAACTGATGCGCCGTCTCGGGTTTCGTAGCGTTCTGCCAAACGAGGAATCCGCCGCGCTCCCCTTCAAGTTCTCTCGGTTCAACGAAGTGAGCCTCAAGCCGCCCAAGTGAGTACACGTTGTCAGCCCTCTGACCCCGCCGAACTGGCCATCTTCAACGCCCTCTTCGCCGCCGTGGCCGAGGAGATGGGCCTCACCCTCGGTCGCACCGCTCATTCGCCCAACATCAAGGAGCGCCGCGACTACTCCTGCGCCGTCTTCGACCCCCACGGCCGCCTGGTGGCCCAGGCCGCCCACATCCCCGTCCACCTGGGCGCCATGCCCTCGGCGGTGGAGGCGGCCCTGGCCCTGGCACCCTTCACCCCCGGCGACGTGGTCATGCTCAACGACCCCTACCTGGGGGGAACCCACCTGCCCGATATCACCATGATCTCGCCCGTCTTCGTATCGGCGGGCCGGCGACGGCGGCTGGCGGGCTTTGTGGCCAGTCGTGCCCATCACGCCGATGTCGGCGGCGTCGCGCCCGGCTCGATGCCCCTGGCGACGGATATCTATCAGGAGGGCGTCATTATCCCGCCGATCAAGCTCTACGACCGCGGCCGTCTCAACCAGGCGGCCCTCGACCTTCTCCTGCGCAACGTCCGCACGCCCGACGAGCGACGGGGCGACCTCGAGGCCCAGGTCGCCGCCCATCGCCTGGGCGAGGCACGCCTGGCCGAGATGGTGGAGCGTTACGGCCTGCGGCCGACCTGGCGCCAGATGGCCGCCCTCCAGGACTACGCCGAGCGCATGACTCGCGCCGCTATCGCTGCCATACCCGACGGCCAGTACAAGTTCGAGGACTTCCTGGACGACGACGGGATCAGCGATGAGCCGGTGCCCATCCGCCTGAGGCTGACTGTGCAGGGCGATGGCCTTCACTGCGACTTCAGCGACAGCGCTCCCCAGCGACCGGGCTCGGTGAACGCGGTGGCCTCGGTGACCAAGTCGGCTGTGTACTACCTCGTGCGCTGCCTGCTGGACGAGCAGGTTCCCGCCAACGAGGGCTGCTTCCGGCCCGTCGCTTTCACCCTGCCCGAAGGCAGCGTGGTGAACGCTCGCCCGCCGGCTGCCGTATCGGCGGGCAACGTCGAGACGTCCCAGCGCATCGTGGACGTGGTGCTGGGCGCCCTCGCTCAAGCATTGCCGGACCTGATCCCCGCCGCCAGCGCCGGCACCATGAACAACCTGGCCATCGGCGGCTACGATCCCCTCCGCCAGCGGCCCTTCACCTACTACGAGACCGTCGGCGGGGGAGCGGGAGCCGGCCCGCAGAGCGCCGGTCTGTCGTCAGTCCACACCCACATGACCAACACCATGAACACCCCCATCGAGGCCCTGGAGATGGCCTATCCCTTCCGCATCCTGGAGTACGGCCTGCGGTCTGGGAGCGGCGGCCACGGTCGCCAGCGCGGCGGCGACGGCATCGTCCGCCGTTGGCAGTTCCTGGCGACGGGGACGCTGACCATCGTCTCCGAGCGTCGCCGCCTCCCGCCCTGGGGACTGGCCGGCGGCTCGCCCGGCCAGCCGGGGCGCAACGCCCTTGAGCGGCGCGACGGCCAGGACATCGATCTGCCGTCCAAATGCCAGCTCGCCGTGGAAGAGGGCGATCGTCTCACCCTGGAGACGCCCGGTGGCGGCGGCTGGGGCCGGGCCTAGGGCACCACGACGGCTGCAACCCGAATGGAGCAGCCCTCTTTAACCGGCTTTCTACCGCTTTTCACCCTGCTGTCATGTAACCCATCACGGTCGAAGTGCTAGCCTGTCGCTAGGGGGTGCGGCCTTCACTCACTCTCTTGGCGATGGTCAACCAGTATTCGAAGAGGACATACCGGGAGGTAGACAGCCGTGATTCGCGCGATATCCGCTCTGCTCAAAGGAATAAGAGACTTCATTAGGGCCCCATTGACTAGGCCCCAGCCGGAGCTGCAGGATTCTCTGGCATCGAACTGGGTAGCGATCAAGCTGCGCGTCATGCGCGGCGAGATCGACCCCGGCACTCCCATCTACGTCGCCGAACTTCAGCCAGGCAGAGGCACCGGCTACATGACGGTGCAATCGGTCTTGAAGACAATAGAGGACGGCTGGGTGCACTGGGACCGCAAGACAATGACCTGGTGGACCCGAGTCTTGGAGCAGGCGAACAACGGCTCGAAGCCCAGCGCATAATCCTCCAACTGGAGACCATCTCCCACCCTCAGGAAGCCACCCCCAGGGCATGAGGCATGCCCTAGCCCTTGAAGAAGACGGTGAACAGCGTCCGCTGAGGAAGCGTCAGTCGTACCGATAGCAGACCGTCAGGACGGCGTGCCATGGTCGCTCCGGGCGCATCACTCTCCAGCCTTCGCTCCTGGTAGGGCGGCGGCACGTGGATGATAACCTCGCCCTCCCTCTTGGCACGCGGCGTCAGTCGCACTGTCAGAGCCCGCTCAGCGGCATCGAAGCGGGCGTCCTCGATCTCGGCGGCTCCCTGGCTGAAGTGGAATTTCGTCGATATTACCTGTGGGTGGTTAGTAACCGGTCGCAGGGAGAGGAGCTTGGCCGAGTGGGGCGGCATAGCCGGAAAGCGGATCTCCTCCTGGTGCACGCCGAAGTAGCGATCCTGCCACAGATCGAACACGTGGACGGGCTCGGCGGGCAGGGGGGCCGTTACCTCGCTGGGCTCGTCATCCCACTGGAACACGCCCAGGAGCCACCACCGCTGGAAGGAGCGCTCAATGGCGAGTTGGACGAAGCGGGGAAGCGAGCGCTCGAAAACGTCCAGGGCAACCGCCGACTGGCCGTAGGGCGGCAGGAGGAGGCTGGCGATGTTCAGCCGCTCGGGCGGTAGCTTCGCCATCGCGTCGCTGAGGAAGACCATTCCTCCGCTGAGGGCGATGGCGGTCGCCAGCGAGCGCACCTCATCGAGGGATAGGGCTGCCTCGCTGTCCCGAACGAGCAAACAGTCGGGGTCGTTGAGCCATAGACGGTCGTGCGTCCAGAGACGGGTGAGGGTGCTGCGGATGGCGTTTTCGCAGGCAGGCACGGACGTGCTGGGCCAGTCCGGGGGGACCAGTTCGCTGGGGACACGCCAGTAGGCGGCCACGTCGGGCCCGATGCGCTGGGCGTTGACCAGGCCAACGGACGGGCCGAGGGGAGCACCACAGCCCAGGATGAAGGCGTCGCTGGTGCCCCGGCGGATGGCTTCCAGGCCTCGCCGGTAGGCCTGGGCGCGGGTGGCCTGGCGGTCGTAGCGCCTGCCCTCCACAGCGCCAGCGTAGATGAAGTCCAGCTTCAGATAGTCGAAACCGCATTGGTCCACCATCGTCCCGGCTACATGACTCAGCCAGGCCTGAGCGCCGGGATGGGTGCAGTCGAGGGCATAGCACTCCTTGCCCCAGTTATGGATGGCCACCACCGGCCGGCCGTCGCCGTCGTGCACCATCCACTCCGGGTGCTCACGGTAGAGAGCGGAGGTGGAAGCGGCCAGGAAGGGAGCCAGCCAGAGGCCAGCCTTGAACCCCTTCTGGTGAATGCGCTCGGCCAGCCAAGCTAGGCCGTGGGGAAACTTGTCCTTGATGGTGGTCCAGTCGCCTATGTCGGCCTGGTAGCCATCGTCAACCTGGATGTACTCCAGCGCCAATTCATGACGATGAGCGTGTAGGAACTCCAGATTCTCCAGGATCGCCTGTTCGCTCACGCCGCCGAAGTAGTAGTACCAGGAGCACCAGCCGCTGGGCACGTGCTCCCAGCTCAGGCCGCCCATCTGGCGACCCAGAGCATCGGCGTAGCGAGCCAGGGCGTCCAGGGGCGGCCCCGTCACGTCCACCAGCAGCTTCTCCGACACCAGGCCCTGCCCCGGCGCGACGGTGATGCCATCGGCGTAGGACATGGCCGACAGGCTGCTGGACGCCTGCCTGCCGCCAGGCAGCTCTAGGCGGATCCTGGACAACTGATCGGCGGCGGTGACGAAGCCAACCAGGAGTGAGGCGCCGGTCGTCGGGTCGGCCACCAGGCCCACGAGCTCGCCGGTGAAGCATCCCTTCTGGGGGGCAACCGAGGACGGCGCTACAATCGGGGGCAGAACCAGCGGCTCATCCTGGGCGCAGCTCAGGCTGAGCGTGGGGCTCCAGGACTGCCAGCCGTGCTTATAGAACCGCCAGCGGCGGCTGGAGCGGCCCAGGCCGAGGCGGCCGCGACCAGCGGTCGGCGTGACCAGCACCCGAAAGCTCTCCACGCTTACGGGTTGTGGAGAGCCGTTGACCACCTCCAGTTGCATGACGGCGAAGGGTTGGGCGTCGTACAGCGTCAGAGACAGGTGAAGTCCGTGGCGATGCTGATTGGGAAGAGTAGACAGGCAGACGGTGGCTCCCCCGCCGTGGATGTCGCTGAGCCGCTGGACATCGTAGTCTTCTTGGAAGCCACCATCCAGGCTGCTGACGACATCGCCGCCCATCAGCTCCACAGCGGCATGGGCTCGACGGATGACTGTGCGGCTAGCGGAACGATCTCTGAAGGCCAGGCTGCCCTGGTCGAGGCGACAGCACACCTCCAGCCAGCGATTCGCTATTAGCAGGCCGGATCTAGTCTTGCGGACTGTGACTTGCTGGGGCATTCGCTCCTGCAATGATTCGCAGGCCGTCGACGGCCTCGCACACATACATCTCAGCGGGGAGGCTCGTGCGGCTGCGATAGGTCTCGATCACCTGCTCTCGGAAGCTGTCGATGGCCTCCTTGCGCACCAGATTGACGGTGCAGCCGCCAAAGCCAGCGCCGGTCATCCGGGCCCCCACGACTCCCTCCAGGTGACAGGCCAACTCTACCATCAGATCCAGTTCGGGAGAGCTGACCTCGTAGTCGCCGGCCAGGCTCTGGTGAGAGGCGTAGAGGAGCCGGCCAAGAGTGGGCAGGTCGTCCTGCCGCAGGGCCTCCACGCTCTTCAGCACCCGCTCGTTCTCGCCTACCACGTGCCTGGCCCGTCGAGCCAACTGGTCCGGTAGGTTACCTTCGTGAGCAGCCAAATCCTTGGAGGTTACATCACGCAGCGCCACCACCGGCCTGGCGCCAATGACCTGTGCCAGCACCTGAGCAGCCCGGGAGCACTCCTGCTGGCGCTGGCTATAGGCGGAATCGCTCAGCGCTCGCCTTACGCCCGTGTGAGCCACCACGATCTTCAGGCCGTGGGCGGTCATGTTCAGCGGCACGGCTTTCGTTTCCAGGCTGCGGCAGTCGATGAGGAGGGCGTGATCGCGATGGCTCATGACCGCTGCCATCTGATCCATGACGCCGCAACCGACCCCCACGAATTCGTTCTCCGCTCGCTGAGCCAGCAGGGCCTGATCTCGGGGGTCTATGGCCAGTGCGGCGGCGTGCTGGAAAGTGCCCAAGACAGCCACCTCCAGGCTCGCCGAAGAGGCCAGGCCGGCGCCGATGGGCACATCCCCCTGGATGACCATGTCCACGCCTGTCAGCCGGTACCCCGCCTCCTGGAGCACAGCGGCCACGCCCCGCACGTAGTTGCTCCACACGTCCCCCTCCAGCCGCTCGATATTGTCCAGAGGGAAGCTATCCTCCTGGTCGAACCCCAGGGAGTACACGCGCACCTGCCGGTCGGAGCGAGCGGCGAAGGCGGCGATCACCGCGCGGTCGATGGCCACAGGCAGTACGAAGCCCTCATTGTAGTCGGTGTGTTCGCCGATGAGGTTCACCCGCCCCGGTGCTCGAGCCAGACCATGGGGCTCTCTGGCGAAACGACGCGCGAAGCTGCGGGCGAGGGCGCGCTCACGGCGGGTGCGTGCGACGGCGTTCACGGGCTGGTGGCTCGCTACTCGCCCAGGCGGCGGTTGTAGTTCTCTATGATCTCATTAGCTTCGGCCGCCGCGTCATCGAGAGCCTCGGTGGGGTCTCTGGAGCCCACCACCGTCTCCTCCATAGCGGTGGCGACGACCTCGCGCACGTCCCTGAACGGGCCGAGGAGCGGACCGAGAGACTCTGGCGTCGACGGCGCCTCCAGGAAGAGATCGATGGGGAGGCGAAAGAGCGGATACTCGGCTATGGCGCTCTGGGCCGCCGGCAGGTCGTAAGCGGAGATTCGCACTGGCAGGTATCCGCTGCCAGCGAACCATTCCGCCTGCTGTTCGGGTTCCAGAAGCCACTTGATGAACTTCCAGGCCGCCTCCTGCTCCTCCTCGGGCCGTCCCGTCAGGATCCAGAGGCTCCGGCCGGCCATTCCCGGCAAGCCTGTCCCGCCGGGGACGCCGGGCACAGCACCCACCCCTGGCTCGACATCCATCTCCCCGCGCTCCAGAACGTCCACCACCGAACGGAGGGCTCCTGAGCTACTCAAACTCATGGTGGCCCGACCGGTTCCCATCGCCAGGAGGGCGTCGGCATAACTGGGGTTACGACCAACGCTGATGGCTAACCCTTCCTCGATCATTTCGTGCCACGAACGGAAGAAGGCCTGCCCTGCTGAACCATCGAAGACGACCTCGGTGGCTCGTCCTTCGCGTCCGTTGCCGTTGTTCACATAGAAGTCTCCGTGCTCGGCCAGGATCACTTCAAGGAACCAGGGCATGAGGACAAGGGCGATGCCGGCGCGGAGGATGTTGCCGAGGCTGTCCCGCTTTACCAGCTTCTGGGAGAACACTCGCATCACCTCCAGATCCTTCGGTGGCTGCTCGGGATCGAGCCCTACCTCGCTGAAATCCAGCTTGTTGTAGTACAGCAAGGGGACCCCAACGCCGAATGGCATCCCATAGAGCTCGCCGTCCACGGTGTAGTACTGTATGGCCTTCTCATCGAAGTCGGAGAGGTCATAGTCCTCTCGGTCGATGAACTCTTGCACCGGCCTTGCGACCCCGCTGTCGACGAGTCTCTGGGTGTCGACCTCAGCCAGATAGACGAGGGCTGGCACGTCTCCCGAACCCAGAAAGGCCGTGAGCTTGAGCATCGCTTCCTCGTCGTTTCCCTGAAAGGCCGTCTTGACCTTAACCCCGTCCTGCTCGGAGTTGAAGCGGCGCGCCAGTGACTGGATGGCATCCAGGTTGCTGGCGACCTCGGAGTGCCAGAAGGTGATCTCCACCACCCTCGCCGTTGGTGTCGAACCGTCTCCGTCTGCTGGCTCTCCTTCGTCTTCGCCACCACAGGCGGCCACGCTTGCTGCAACAATGAGCAGCACTAAGGAGATCAGGACCTTCTTCATAGCTATCTCTCCCCGCTAGCCTTTGAGAGCGCCAGCAGTGAGGCCCCTCACCAGCTGGCGCTGGAACAGGACGAGCATAATCAGTATTGGCAGCGCCGAGATTACCGTCGCTGCCATGGTTATGTTGAACGTGTCGACCTCGCGGCCCCGCAGAGCGGCCAGACCGATCTGCACTGTGCGCATGTTCTCCTCGTTGGTCACCAGCAGCGGCCACAGGTACTGGTTCCAGGCCTGAAGGAAGCCGAACACCGCCAGCGCGGCCAGCACTGCCCGCGAAAGGGGCAGCACCACGAAGATGAGGAAGCGGATGTGGCCGTAGCCGTCGATGGCAGCGGCGTCCCGGAGTTCCTGAGGGATGGTGAGGAAGTGCTGCCGCAGCAGGAACGTCCCCAGGCCGGTGGCCAGGAAGGGAACGGTCAGCGCCTGGTAGGAATCCAGCCAGTCCAGCCTCTGAATGGTCTGGAAATTGGGAACGATGGAGACCTCCCAGGGCACCATGAGGGTAGAGAGGAAGAGGATGAACAGGAAGGTTCGCCCGGGGAAGCGAAGGAAGGCAAAGGCGTAGGCGGCGAGGGCGGAAGTGACCAGTTGGCCGATAACGATGACGCCGGCCATGATAAGGCTGTTCAACATGTACCTCATCAGGGGCACTTCATCCAGCGCCTTTCTGAAGTTGTCCCACTGCGGATCGAAGGGGAACAGCTCGGGTGGCCAGGCAATGATGGACGTTGACGATAGCAGGCTGTTGACCACCGTCATGTAGATGGGGAAGACGACTATGCCTGCCACCACTAGCAGGACGGCATAGCGCAAAGCGTAGCCCGCCCAGCGCCGATAGCGCTCGACCCCTTGTCTAGCCGTTGGCAAGTCCACGCTCATGGCCTACTGATAGAACACTCGGCGCTCCAGGAAGCGAATCTGGATCACGGTCAGGCCCAGCACCAGCAGAAAGAGCGCTACGGCCTGCACCGAGGCTACTCCGTAGTCGAAGCGCTGGAAGGCGTCCTGCCAGATGGAGTAGACGATAACGGTAGTGGCGTCCAGGGGGCCACCTCGGGTCAGGATATGGATCTGGCCGAAGGACTGGAAGGCGAGGATAGTGCCCACCACCGACACGAAGAAAAGCGTTGGCGAAAGCAATGGCAGCGTCACGTGCCAGAAAACAGATAAGTCGCTGGCCCCTTCGACGCGCGCGCTCTCATAGAGTTCCTCTGGGATTGCCTGCAGGCCGGCGAGGATCACGATGAAGGCCAGACCCAGATTCAGCCAAACGGTGGTCGCCGACACGGCGGGCAGAGCCCAGTCCAGGTCATTGAGCCAGTCGATCCTGGGCTGGCCGGCCTCGACCAGGAAGTAGTTCAGCAGGCCAACGCTGGGGTTGAGTAGGGTGAGCCACATCAACGATGCCACCGCCACCGACGTGGCTACTGTCGAGGAGAACATGATGCGAAAGATCGATATCCCTGGCAGCTTCTGGTTGGCCAGCAGAGCCAGCGCCAGACCCAGCAGAATGCCCGGCGGCACCGTGTACAGGGCGAAGAGAAAGGTGATCCACAGGCTGTGGCGGAAGGACTCGGACGTCAGGACAGTACGGTACTGGTCGAGCGCAACGAAGTCGCCCTGATTGCCGAAGGGATCGGTCTCGTAGAAGCCGAGGTAGACCGCCTTCAGCAGAGGGTAGAAGACGAAGGCGCCGAAGATGACCAGCGAGGGTATGAGGAAGATGAGGGCGAATCCTAAGCGGTTGATGCCTCTCAGCCGCTGTGGCAGGCGTCTTGCCACGGCTATCAGTGGCAAGCGTTGGTTCGCGGCGGCATCCGTTGCGTCCACGGGCAGATTCTTTGCTCCGGCCTAAGCTATTCTCGCTCTATGCGCTGGCCGCTGTCTGGGTCGAAGAAGTGCATATGCGCTCGGTCAATCCTCAGTCGCAGCCTCTCGCCCTCTTGCAGGCTCCGTGCGGCATCGAGACGAGCTACGACAGTGGTATCGCCAGCGGAAAAGGTGACGTGCTGCTCGTGCCCCATGGACTCGACAGTATCGACGACTACGTCTAGGCCGGCCTCGGGACCCTCCTCTGCCTCCCAGTCCGGCAGGATGTGCTCAGGGCGCACGCCAACGATCACCTTGCCCTCTTTCAGAACAGCCAACGCTCGAGCCTGCTCCTCACTCAGAGGGAAGCGGCCACCGCTGCTGTGAGCCATTAGCTGGTCATCATGCAGTCGGAGCTCGCTGTGGAAGAAGTTCATGGCCGGGCTGCCGATGAAGGAGGCCACAAACAGGTTAGCGGGGTGCTGATAGACCTCCTGGGGGTCGCCGACCTGCTGAAGGGCGCCTTCATGGATGATGGCTATGCGGGCCCCCATGGTCATGGCCTCCACCTGATCGTGGGTCACGAAGATGACCGTCGTCTCCAGCTGACGGTGGAGCTTGACGAGCTCACGGCGCGTCTGGACGCGTAGCTTGGCGTCAAGGTTGGATAGGGGCTCATCCATGAGAAAGACCGAAGGGTTGCGAACGATGGCTCGGCCCAGGGCGACCCGCTGCCGCTGGCCACCCGAGAGTT
Organism: Dehalococcoidia bacterium; assembly: GCA_020356025.1. Taxonomy (GTDB): domain Bacteria; phylum Chloroflexota; class Dehalococcoidia; order SM23-28-2; family SM23-28-2; genus SM23-28-2. The sequence continues at coordinate 2,047,767 of CP070630.1, forward strand.
CTCCTGGCCTTCGTCGAAGCAGATCCTGCAGGCCGAGCATACGGGCGGCGTCCAGTACCTTCTGATCACGCTCTCGCCTGGGGATACGCCGCATTCGCAAACCAAAGGCCATGTTGTCGTACACGGACATGTGGGGGAACAGAGCATAGTTCTGGAATACCATCGCCACGTTTCGGTTCTTCGCCTCCACGTTGTTGACGATGCGATCGCCGATGATGATGTTGCCCTCCGCTGGATCCTCTAGCCCGGCCACCAGTCGCAGGGCAGTGGACTTGCCGCAGCCGGAAGGCCCCAGCAGGACGAGAAACTCTTTGTCGTGCACCTCCAGGGAGAGGTCGGCCACCGCCACTACATCCCCGAAGCTTTTAGTCACATGATCGAAGACAACTCGACTCATCTTCTTCTAGAAGCCCCTACTGAGTGATCCCTGTCCTGGGGACGGACTCTGCCCCATCCGTTGCCATCGTACCAAGGCTGCCGTGGCACGATTATAGCATTGTGTGGCCACCTGTGGGCGGCCAGAGCCCAGCCCGCGGCTGCGACGGCGGGTTGAATCGAGAGCGGTACTCGTGCGGCACGGCCTCCCTCGATTCAAGGACAGGCTTCCCGTCCAGATAACGGAAGGTGAGCAGATTAGGTCGGCACCACCACTATCTTGCCAAAATGGTCGCGGCTGGCGAGTTGGCGTACGGCGGCCTGCACCTCGCTCAAGGGGTAGACGCGATCCACCACCGGTCGTAGTTGGCCACTGCGGAAATAGGGCATCATCCCCAGCAGCTCGCTCTTGGTTCCCATGAACGACCCCAGGAAGGTTTGCTGACGCAGGAAGAAGGACCAAATGTTGAAGTCGGCCGTCCGCCCCGCCGTGACGCCACAGGTGACCAGGCGGCCGTTCCTGGCCAGGGCCTGCAAGCTCTTCTCGAAGATCTCCCCGCCGATGTGCTCGAAGACCACATCCACGCCGCAGCCGTCAGTGAGGCGAAGCGTCTCCTGGCCCAGATCGCTGGCGTTGTAGTTGATGCCCTCGTCGGCGCCCAGAGCCCTTGCCTTCTCCAGCTTAGGGTCGGAGCCGGCGCTGGCGATCACTCTGGCCCCCAGCAGCTTGGCGATCTGGATGGCCGCGATGCCCACGCCGCTGCCCGCCGCGTTCACCAGAACCGTTTCGTTCCGCTGTAGGTCGGCCCGAGTCACCAGCATGTGCCAGGCGGTGACGAATACCAAGGGGATGGAGGCTGCCTCCTCGAAGGAGAGGTTCTCGGGCATGGGGATGATGTTGGTCGCCGGTATCTTGATCAGCTCGGCGAAGCCGCCGTCGTAGGGGCCCTGGCCCAGAATGCTGTACGAGGGGCACAGGTTGTCCACGCCCGCCAGGCAGGCCTGACAGATGCCGCAGCTCACTCCCGGCTGAAGCATCACCTTCGAGCCCACTTCGATGCCCGAGACAACGTCTCCCACCGTCTCCACCACGCCCGCCACATCGCTGCCCAGAATGCGGGGCTTGGAGAAAGTGGTGCCGGGTGGCATCACCGTGGCCCACACCTCCAGGTGATTCAGGGCGCAGCCTTTCACCCGCACCAGCACCTCGTTGGCAGCGACCTCCGGGTCGGGGGCGTCCTCGTAGACAAACTTCTCCACTCCCCCCGACTCGTGCATGCGTACCGCCTTCATCGACTCCTCCTGCCTTTACCGCACGGCCAACCCAGCCTACAATCGACTTGCAGTATACCAGAGGAGGCTGTTGAAGACGTCCCCGCTCACCCTCAAGGTAAGGCGACTGCGGCCCGGAGCCAAGCTCCCTCAGCGGGCCACTCCCGGCTCCACCGGCCTCGACCTGTTTGCCTGCATCGAAGGGACAGGCTCCATCGAGCTCGGGCGAGACCCTGTCCTGGTACCTACGGGCATCGCCATCGAGGTTCCGCCGGGCTACGATGCTCAGGTGCGGCCCCGCTCCGGCCTCTCGGCCAAGGGGGTAGGCGTCACATTCGGCACAATCGACAGCGACTACCGGGGAGAGGTGCTGGTCACGATGCACCTCTTCGGCGCCCTCGATTCACACACCATCCGCCACGGCGATCGCATCGCTCAGCTTGTGATCAGCCGCTGGGTCGACCTGCCGGTTGTGGAGGTGGAGAACCTAACGGAGACGGAGCGCGGCCCGGGGGGCCACGGCTCGACCGGCCTCTGAGCGCGGCCTACGACGGAGGCGCCAGCCGCCGCTCCAGCTCTCGCCGGGCTTCTTCCACGCACTCGGCCCACGGCTCGTCGCAGTCCGCTACCATGTGCTCGTCGGGTGGCAGTTCCGTCACCGCCTGGAAGACCTGTTTCTGAGCCTCGTAGATCTCCCAGCGGGCGTCGGAGGCATCCTGCCCGGCCCGCAAGCGCTCCCCCAGCCGTTGGCGAATGACCTTCTCCTCGGCCCGGCACTCCAGGCACAAGAAGCGAGCGCCCATCGCCTGGGCGAGATCTCTCGCCTTCTGGCGATAGTCCCGCTGGGCAAACGTGGCGTCGACAATCACCGACCGCCCTTCGGCCAGAAACGCGCGCGCTCGCTCCAGCAGCGCTTTGTAGGCGCGCTGGGTGAAGCGCGAGGAGTAGATGCCCCTGCCGAAGGGTTCGAAGCGACGCTCCCGCGGCGCAAGCCCGGCCAGTTCCTTGCGCACCACGTCGGAAGAGATGACAGGCATGTCCGTGGCCTCGCCCAGGGCCTGGGCCAGCATCGTCTTGCCGCTGGCCACCAGCCCGCAGGTGATGAGAAGGAGAGGCGGCGGCTGCTCGGCCGCGTACTGGCAGGCCAACCGGAAGTAGCGGCGAGCCGCCCAGCGGGCCTGCTCCTTCTCCTCTGCGCTGACCTCCGCCTGGCCCAGCCTGAAGCTCTCCACCTTGCCCCGCACGCAGGCCCGATAGCATTTGTAGAAGCCGATGAGGTCCACGATCTCGGGATCGCCCGCTGCCTGGGCGTAGCGTTGTACCAGGACGTCCGCCAGCTCGGGCCGACTGCGAAAGTCCAGGTCCATGCCCAGAAAGCCGATATCCCCCGCCACGTCCGTGTAGCGGAATCGGCGGTTGAACTCGATGCAATCGAAGATGCATATGCCATCGACGAAGCAGACGCTTTCAGAGCGGACATCGCCGTGGCAGTCGCGGATGCGCTCCTGCTCAATGCGCCGCTCCAGCAGGGGCCGCTGGCGGACGAAGAAGGAGCGGACGTATGCCTGGAGGTAGCGGTCCTGCTCTGCCGTTATCGTATCGCCGATGAAGGGCGCCCACTGCTCGAAGTTCTCCTCCCAAGCCACGCGGATGGCCCGCGCTCCGTAGCGGGCAATCGCCGGACTGGTAGCCGCTCGGGCGTGGAAGTCGGCCAGCCGCTCGGCCACGGCCTCGACCATGCTCGGCGATACTTTGCCCGCTGCCAGCAGGCTGTCTATCATGCGGTCGCCCGGCAGGCGGCGCATCTTGACGGCATACTCCACCGCCTTGCCTCGCCCCTCCAGACGAAAACGTCCGTCCTGCCAAGCCACTCGCACGACCCCCTGGTAGGCTCCAGGGCACAGACGGCGGTTGAGGATGACCTCCTGGCGGCAGTAGTAGCGCCGCTTGGCCAACGAGGTGAAGTTCAGGAAACCGAAGTCCACCGGCTTCTTGATCTTGTAGACGAAATCGCCCGCCAGCAGTACGTAGGAAATGTGGGTCTGCACCAGCTCAACCTTCCCCACCGCATAGGGATAGGCGGCCGGCTCCAGCAGCCCTCGAATCAGCTCCGGCAGCTCTCCTGTAGACACTGCTTCTCTCTGCCCTCCGAAGTATAGCACCCATCTGGGCAGGCGGCGTATACTGCTCCTGAGGGCGCCATGAGGCAAGAGAACGTCGTCACCTGCTTCCTCCTTCGTCGTAGCGGCGACGACGACGAGATCCTCCTGCTGCGGCGCAGCCAGCAGGTGGGCACCTACCGAGGCCGCTGGGCGGGCGTCAGCGGCTACATAGAGGAGGCTGACCCCCTGCTGCAGGCTTACACCGAGGTGGAAGAGGAAACCGGCCTGGCCAGGGAGGACGTGCAGCTCTTGCGCACGGGCGAGCCCCTGGAGGTGGTGGACGCTGAAGCCGACCGGACGTGGATAGTGCACCCCTTCCTGTTCGAGGTCAGAGAGCCCGCCAGGATACGGTCGGACTGGGAGCACATCGAAAGCCGCTGGATCCGGCCGGAGGAGATCTTCCAGTACGAGACCGTCCCTCAGTTGGCCGAGACGCTCATGCGGGTCTACTCGCTGCGACAGCCATGACTACCATCAGCCCTCGCATATTCCAGGCCATCGAGACCATCGGTCAGGATCGCACTCACGGCGCCGGCTGGCTGGCCCGCGACGCCGCCAATGTCCTCACTCATTCGCTCGAGGATTGCCCGGCCCAGACCCCCGCAGAGTTGCTCTCCTACCTCAGAGAGGTGGCCACTGCTCTGGCCCAGGCCCAACCGAGCATGGCCGCCGTGACCAACGCTGTCGGCGCCGTCGTCCTGGCCGCCAGCAAGAAAGCGCCGAGCGGCCTGTCCGCGATGCGCCGGGCGGCATCGGCCCAAGGCCGCCAGATATTCGATAGCTGGGGCAAGGCCTCCCGCCGAATCGTCCGTCAAGCCGAGAGAACCCTGCCCTCAGGCACGATCATGACCCACAGCTACTCCGCGACCACCTTCGCCACATTAGAGCGCCTGGCATCCAGGGGGTCGCCGATCATCGTCACCGAATCGGCTCCGCTGAACGAGGGGAGAACTGTCGCCCGACTTCTAGCTCGCCTGGACGTACCGGTGACCCTGATCGCCGATGCCCAGGCGGCAGCGTTCATGCCAGAGGCCGAGGCCGTCCTGGTCGGCGCCGATACCTTCTTCGCTAACGGCGCTGTGGTCAACAAGGTTGGTACCTGCGCCCTCGCCCTTCTCGCCCGAAACGCTCACATTCCTTTCTATGTGGCGACGGAGACCCTTAAGGTTGCGCCGGGCCGACCGGAGACCGCTCAACGAGCGTCGGAGGAAAAGCAGACGGGGCTGGCCATCCCCGCCGTCTACTTCGACCTGACGCCGCCCCGTCTGGTGACGGCCCTCATCACCGAGGAGGGCGTGTTCGCTCCCAGGGAGATACGACCGCTGGCCACGCGAGCGCGTCAGTACCGAAAAGCCCTCTTCCCCTAGCAGTGGCCTTGACTTCCCTGGTATACTGCCGCCGTGTATGCTGTCAGTCGTCTCCGGCTTGCCTTGATCTGCCTCGTTGTGGCTGGCTTGGCCGCGGCTTTGGCCACCGCCTGCGAGGGAGAGGAAGAGGAGGCGGCGACCGCGACGCCCACGGCCACGCCAACCCGCGTGGCTACTCCGACCGTCACGGCCACACCAACCCCAACTACTGAGCCCACACCTACCGCAACCCTTGTGCCCAGCCCGACAGTTGTTGCCACGCCTACAGTCGTTGCTGCGCCGAGCCAGCCCGGCGACTTCGCCGACTATCCCGCCGCCATCGCTGGCCACCTCACCGTCGCGGGTGGTTCTTCCTCCTGCCTGGCCGAACTCTTTGCCGCCTGGGACATGCCCACAGCCGTGCCTGGGTGGGCTGAGGAGTCTGGCTCTGTCGATTGCGCCGCCGGTGACCTGGATGGCGATGGTGAAGACGAGTATCTTCTCCGGATCACCAACCCCGTCGTGACCGATGTCTGGCCCGATGCCGACGTGCTCATCTTCGACCGCGGTGCCGCTGGCTACGAGGTGGCCTTCCAGTCCAGCGAAACGTTGGGGACCGTTCCGCCCTGGCAGCCCGTCATCCTGGGAGTCCGTGACTTCAACGGCGACGGCAAGCTGGAAGCCAGCTTCACCGCCGACTCCTGCGGCGCCCACACCTGCTGGACGTCTGTCTACATCCTGGCTTGGGATGGGCAGCAATACGTGGACATCATCGATGGAGAGGTTGGAGTGCCCTGGGCGCAGGGCATCCGCTTCGTGGACGTGGAAGGCGACGGCATCGAAGAGCTCTACGTCGCGGCGGGACAGATCGGCTCCATTGGAGCAGGGCCGCAGAGAGACAGCAAGCTGACCTACGCTTGGGATGGCATCTACTATGTCCTGGTCGAGACCGAAATCGAACCTTCCGAGTCCCTCTACTTCGCCGTCGTGGACGGCGACGAAGCCTATGCCGCCGGCGACCTTGAGACGGCTATGCAACTCTACAACAAGGCCATCAACGACGACGCCCTCTGGGACTGGAAGGAGGACTTCAGCGGCGTGAGCGGCCGCGACGAGCTGATCCCCTACGCTCAGTTCCGCCTCCGCCTGGCCCAGTTAGTCAGCCTGCCGCCCGACGGCGAGGCTGCGGTGCAGGATCTGGTCGACTCCATCGCCGCACTGGCTGGCCAGTTCCCAGGCAGCCTCAACGCCCAGGCTGCCGCCCAGTTCGCGGCGGTCTATCCCGACGGCCAGGTCTCGCCCCAGGCTCTGGCGACGGGCTGCGCTGCCTTCCTAGCCTATGTGGAGAGCAATCGCCTGGACTTCGACGACATCTGGTACTACGGCTACGCCAACCCGGAGCTCGTCCCTGAACGCCTCTGCCCTCACTGAGCCCTGCGAAGCACGTTGGGCCTCGCTTTCCCGCCTCGGAATCGATTACAATAAGCCTTCGGCGGGCTCTTGTCATGGGCCTTTCGCCCGCATCCGCAACTCAGATACAGGACGAATAGCGTGCCGAAGGTCAAGGTCAACGATGTCCAGCTATACCATGAGGTTCACGGCCAAGGGGAGCCCTTGGTGCTGATCATGGGCCTAGGAGGCAACACCAGCGGCTGGGACATGCAGATCCCCACCTTGAGCCGCGAGTTCCAGGTCATCGCCTTCGACAACCGCGGCTCCGGCCGCAGCGACAAGCCGGCCACGCCCTACAGCATACGCCTGTTCGCCGACGACACCGCCGGCCTCATGGATGCCCTGGGCATCGCCTCCGCCCACGTCTACGGCCAGTCGATGGGTGGACTCATCGCCCAGGAGCTGGCTTTGAGCTACCCCCAGCGGGTGCGGACGCTGGTTCTGGGCTCCACCAGTTGCGGCGGCCAGCAGGCCATCCCTGCTCTTCCCGAACACATCACCCTCATGGCTTTTCTCAACACCCTCAGCGTCGAAGAAGCGGCAGAGAAAGGCCTGCCACTCATGTACAGCGAAGAGTTCATCGTGCGCAAGCGGCAGAAGCTCATCGCCCGGGCATTGGCCGAAGCCGAGCTTCGCCCGCCGCTCGATGCCTTCGCGCGGCAGGTGCAGGCCGCCGTGCGCCACGAGGCTTACGATAGGCTACCCCAGATCCGCTGTCCCACCCTCGTCATCAGCGGCAGCGAGGACAAGATCGTGCCGGCCGAGAACTCGCGCATCCTGGCTGAACGAATCCCGGACGCCGAGCTCGTGGTCCTGCCGAAGGCCGGTCACGGCTACCTGGTGGAGTGCGCCGAGGAGTCCAACGCCATCGTCCTCGACTTCCTGCGCCGCCACCGGAGTGAACCAATCAACTAGAGCATGACATCGACAGGCAATGGGCCAGTGCGGATAGCCCACGGCTTTGGCAACGGCCGTCGACGGCTGCTTCGCGCCCTCATAGGGCCGGTGGATCTTATCGAGACCGACGTCCGGTTCCAGGACGGCAAGATGGTTGCTCGCCACGAGCGAAAACTGGGCCCGCTGCCCCTCCTCTTCGATGAGAAGGCCAGCTTGCACATCAAGAGCGAGCACAGGTGTCGGCTCCGCCTGTGGAGATGGTACATAGCGCTGGAGGGCAACCTCCTAGCTCTGCAAGAGGTTCTGGCACAGGCCAAGGACAAGCGAGGCCTGCTTCTCGACTTGAAGGGCGAATACGGAGATCGAGAAGAGGCCTTGGCCCAGACTCTGGCAGAAATGCTCGAGCGCATGGGCATGGGGGAGCAGGTGACTATCTGTGGCCAGAATTGGTCTCTCCTGGGGCACCTGCGCGCAGCCGCTCCTCATCTCAGAGTCCACTACTCCATTGACCGCACCGACCAACTCGAGGCCTTCCTGGCGATGCTCGAGCACGACCCCATACGCGGCATCTGCTTGAACCAGGCACTGATAGAAGAGTCGCTGATCGAACACTTGAAGGCTCTGGGGATAACCATCTACACCTGGACGGTGGACGACCTCTGGCGCGCCCACGAACTGCTGGAGCTCGGCATAGACGGTATCATCAGCAATAGCCTGGAGACGTTGGGGCTTCTGGGCGCGAGCCCCCACCGGCAGCGCCAGACTTAGGTTCCGCGCGGTATGACGTGCACAGCGGTGGCCTTGAACGAGGCCACCACCTCGGCGCCCACGCCCAGACCCATCTCCTCCAGCGACTGCTTGGTAATGAGAGCCACCAGGGTGAAGCCGCAGTCCAGCACCACTCGCACCTGACCGCCGATCGTCGTTATGCGGCGGACGGTCCCCCGCAGGTGGTTGCGAGCACTGGTGGGATGGCTGTCGAGCCCTGCGGGCTCCAGAATCACATCCTCCGGCCGCAGGCAGACCAGCACCTCACTCCCAGAGGCGAGGCTGGGCACCATGGCCTGAACGGCTGCACCGTCCACGTCGATCGTCGCCAGGCCGTCGGCTAGAGACTGCACCCGCCCGCCAACGATCGTCTCCACGCCCACAAAGGCCGCCACCTCCTCGTCCACCGGCGCAGCGAACACCTCCGCCGCCGTCCCCACCTGGCGTATGCTGCCGCCCATCATCACCGCTACCCGTTCGCCCAGTCGAAGAGCCTCCGCACGATCGTGAGTTACGAAAACGGTCGTCACACCCGTGTCCCGCAGGGCTTGCGCCAGGTCATCGAGCAGTTCCTCACGTGTCGGCTGGTCGAGAGCGCTGAAGGGCTCATCCAGCAATAGCACCTCCGGATCGAGAGTGAAGGCGCGCGCCAGGTTCGTCCGCTGCGCCTCACCGCCCGAGAGGGTCGGGGCGGAGCGCTTGGCCAGATGGGCAATGCCGAACCGGTGCATCCAGTGCGCGGCCTTCTCTCGGCGCGCTGATCGGGAGACACCGCGCAGCCGCAGGCCCATGGCGATGTTGTCCGCCACCGAGCGACGCAAGAGCAACGGATCCTGAAACACCACTGCCATGCGGCGCCGCAGGGCCAGCTCGCGCCCTTCAACCGCTTGCCCTTCGAAGAGCGTCTGCCCTTGGGTAGGCCTTTGCAGCAAGGCGAGCGTCTCCAGGAGGATGCTCTTGCCCGCCCCGTTGGGGCCGACAATCACTAACACCTCCCCTGCCAGGACGTCCAGATGGGGCACTCTAACCAGCTCGGCCTTGCCGCGCCGTACTCGGATGTCCCGCAGGGAAAGCTTGGGCTGACTCACGACCGCTGTTCCTGCTGCTGGACGGTCGTCAGGATCAGGTTCACCAGGAAGATTAGGGCCAGAAGGATCAACGAGAGGGCGATGGCTGGAGCGAATTCGCCCTTGCTGACCTCCAATACCACGGCCGTAGTCAGTACCCGCGTATCGCCGGCCAGGTTGCCGCCCACCATGATCGACGCCCCGATCTCGGAGATGGCCCCTCCGAAGCCCGCCATCACCGCCGCAAGCAGTGGCAGCTTGGCCTCCCACAGCACCAGCCATAGCATCTGGAGTCGTGAGGCGCCCAAGCCATAGATCTGAGCTCGCAGCCGCGGATGCAGGCTGCGCAGTGCCGCCGCCGTGAAGCCGGTGACGATGGGCGCGGCGATGATCGTCTGAGCGATGACCATCGCCGCCGGCGTATAGATGAGTCGCAGGTCACCCAGGGGCCCGCTTCGCCAGAGTGCGATCGCTACGATGAGGCCTACGACGACCGGCGGCAGGCCCATGCCCGTGTTCACTAGGCTGAAGGCTAGGTTGCGGCCGGGGAACTCATTGAAGGCCAGCGTCGCGCCCACCGCGATCCCGAACAGCAGGGCAAGCGCCGTGGCCGTACCGGACACCAAGATCGAGCGAATCGTGATCTCCCAGACGGAGTAATCGCCGCTGGCGATAATGCGAAAGGCTTCTCGTATCCCATCCCATATCAGATCCACAGCGTCACCTCCCGCCAGCTAGCTCGGGGCCAGCTCCGATTCGTCTTTGCCGGCATCGGGAATAAAGAGGGGCTGGCCGAACTCGTCAACACCGAAGCCCCTGATGATATCCTGGGCGCTATCCGAGACTATGAAGTCCACAAAGGCGGCGCCGCCCGGGCCGTTCACCTTGTCGAACTCCTGCGGGTTCACCTGCATGACATGATACATGTTGAAGAAGACCGGATCGCCTTCAACGAGCACGACCAGTTCGATGTTCTCGTTCAACGCTAGGTAGGTGCCTCGGTCGGAGAGGGTGTAGGAGTCTTTCTGGTTGGCGATCTGGAGGGTCGCACCCATGCCCTGGCCGCTCTGCTTGTACCAGGACTGACCTTCCGGATCCAGGCCCGCGCTCTCCCAGATGGCCTTCTCCTTCTTGTGCGTGCCCGAGTCGTCGCCACGGCTGATGAAAACTGCCTCGCTCTCGTGGATGGTTGCGAAGGCATCAGCGGCCGAGGTCATGCCCTCGATGCCTGCCGGGTCGTCCTCAGGCCCAACGATGATGAAGTCGTTGTGCATCACCAACTGGCGGTTGATCGCCGCCCCGCTCTCGACGAGCTCCAGCTCGGAGCTGGGCGCGTGCACAAGCAGTACGTCGGCGTCGCCGCGTTCGCCCATCGCCAGGGCCTGGCCGGTGCCCACAGCGATGATCTTCACCTCGTAGTCGGTTTGGCCCTCGAAGTCGGGTACCAGGGCGTCCAGCAGGCCGCTGTCGTAGGTACTGGTCGTCGTGGCCAGGATGACTTCCTCTCCTCCTCCGCCGCATCCAACCGCCATCAGGATGGCCAGAGCCCCTAGCAGGGCCATGCACATCGGGCGCCTCATGTCTCTGAGCTCCTTTGGGGCGACGCTATGCTCAGCTCAGCATAACGACATCACAAAAAACTAGCCGTCTCTAACGAACGCTTCGGCGAAATCTCGTCCCACGTGCGATTGCGCCGCCGCCCGGAAGGATCGATAGCGTGCCAGCAGCTCCTCGCCCTCCGTGGTGAGCGTGGTCCGCCCGCCGCCGAGCCCCCCCACTTCGCTCCTCACTATTCGCACCCCCAGGTTGTGCTCGATCTCCTTGATCTTGCCCCAGGCCCGCCGGTAGGAAAGCCCCATCCGCTCTGCACCTCCGCTGATCGAGCCCGTCTTGGCAATATGGTCGAGAAGTTCCGCCCGATAGTCACTGAAGACTAGCAGGCCATCTTTCTCCACCCACAGCTTGACTCTGGGTTGCACGCCAAAGCCTCCGTTGAGGAACTACGTACGTCGCCGAGCGGAGGTGTAGACATCATCCGATACGCACAGCTTGACGTCAAGAATCAGCACTCGCCGTGTGGGTAACCAGGCCAGGCGTCTACTTATCCGCAGGAGGGCTTGGATCGGGCGGACGGTCGTCAGCGCCAAGCGGCTCGTCTTCGCCTGTCGGCGGTGGGTCGACCGTCGCTGCTGAACTGCCGGCGACAGGTGATTGGCCCAAGCGGTCCAGCGGCATGGCGCCGGCCGTTGCCTCGGGAACGGCCCACGTCTTGGCCAACGGCACTTCCTTCAGGAAGACGGCCACTACGAGCGCGGCCAGCGTTATCCCCATGCCCACGAGAAAAGCCTCTGCTATCGCCGTGCCGAGAGCCGTGCGGGTGCCCAGCATGATCTCATTGAACATGACTGGCCCATTCTCGCCCAGGCCTGCGAAGGCGTCCCGCAACTCTGCCAGCAGGTCGGCGTTGAGGAGGGACTGGGGATTCTGAAGGCGCTCTAGGAGGGCAGGAGGCGTTGCTTCCCGAACTTCAGGCGACGTCTCAGCCGTTAGCTCGGACGAAAAGCTGCTGTTAACCAGCGACCCCATGACGGCCACTCCCATGGTGCCACCCACCGAGCGGAAGAACTGGATGGCGGCGGTAGAGACGCCCAGCATTCGATAGGGCAGAGCATTCTGGACCACCAAGACAAAGATGGGCATCGTCGCTCCCAGGCCTATGCCCACCACGATCATGTTGCGGGTAGCGATTGCGTTGGTGGAGGTAACGTCCATGCCTGACATCAGGAACATGCCGACGGCCATCACCGCCAGCCCCACCAAGGCGATGATGCGATAGCGCCCCCAGCGACCCAGGATTTGCCCCATGATGGCAGCCGTGATGGCAAGGCTCAGCATCATGGGCATGATCACCAGGCCGGAGTTGGTGGCCGAGGAGCCAATGACTCCCTGGACGAACAGGGGAAGGTAGACGATGCCGCCGAACATGCCCATAGCGGTCAGGAAGGTGACGCCGGCGGACACCAGGAAGATGGGATGGCGGAAGAGAGCAGGGGGCAGAATGGGTTCCACGGTCCGCATCTCCACAACAGCGAAGGCCAGGCCAGCCAGGGTTGCGAAGGCCAGCAGGCCTATGATCTGGGCCGAGAGCCAGGGGTACTGCTCGTTGGCCCAAGAGAAGGCCAGCAGCAGAGGCACGACGGCCAGGATGAGCATCGCCGCGCCCCAGTAGTCCAGCTGGTGCCTCACTCCGGCGCGCACGGAAGGCATCACCGCGAAGAAGACGGCCAATGCCAGAGCGCCCATCGGTAGGTTCACATAGAACACCCAGCGCCAGTTGAGGTTGTCGGTGATGTAGCCGCCGATAAGGGGCCCCGCCACGCTAGCAGCGGCAAACACGCTGGTCATGAGACCGGCCCAGCGGGCCCGCTGGGCCGGCGGGAACACGTCGCCGATGATCGCAAAGGCGGTGGCCATAATCGTGCCCGCTCCCAGGCCCTGAATGGCCCGGAAGACGATGAGCTGGATCATGCTTTGGGACGTGCCACAGAGAGCCGAGCCCAGCATCATGACCGCGATTCCCGCCAGGAAGAAGAATTTGCGGCCATACATGTCGGTGAGCTTGCCCACGATGGGCACGGCCGTGGTGGACACGACCATGAAGCTTGTGAACACCCAGCTGTAGTGTTCGTAGCCGCCCAGATGGGCCACCACTCTGGGCATGGCTGTGCCCACTATCGTCTGGTCCATGGCCGCAGTGAACAGGCCCAGCAGCGTGCCGGCCATCACCAGCACCTTGGTGCGGGTGCTCATCTGGGAGATGCTCTGCACTTGGGTCATGCCTTGGCTCACCATTCTCCTGGGGCGATTGCTCCGGCCTCCACCGCATCCGCCGCCATCGAGAGGGCAGCACGTTCATCGTATCAGCCGCCGATGGCAGCCTCAACCGCTCGCCTGGCAGCAGCCATCGCCCTGCGATATGATCGCTCTACTCGGGAGGAAGAGCTTGCGCCCCAACGAGGACGAGTTCGCGTCGGCCACCGAGAGCGAGGAGCTGAAGGCCGCCATCAGAGAGGGCATCGCGGCGGAGGGCCGCATTCCCTTTCGCCAGTTCATGGCTGTGGCACTCTACCATCCCCAGCACGGCTACTACTCCTCGCCACGCCAGCGGATGGGACGCCACGGCGACTACCTCACTAGCCCCGAAGTGCACCCCATCTTCGGCTCCCTGATGGCCAAGCAGCTCTGCCACATGTGGCAGGCGATGGGCGAGCCTCAGCCCTTCACCGTCGTGGAGATGGGGGCGGGCAGCGGCCTGCTGGCTCGCGACATCCTGGGCTGGGCAGGCAGGCGAGCGCCCGAGTTCTTCCAGGCGCTGGAGTATCGGCTTATCGAGGTGAATGATTGGCTGGTTGACGGTCAGCGGCGCCTCCTGCGCCAGGTCGATGCCTCCTTGGCTAAGGTCTCCTGGCTGCCCTCGCTGGAGTCCATCGCCGCTGAGAGCGTCAGCGGCTGCTTCCTCAGCAACGAGCTGATCGACAGCTTTCCCGTCCACCGAGTGGTGGTTCGCGATGGCCGCCTGCATGAGCTGTACGTCGAGTGGCAGGAGGAGCGCTTTGTGGAGAGCCTTGGCCCTCCTTCCACGCCCTTGCTCGAGGACTACTTCCACCGCCTCGGCCTTCTGCCCGGCGAAGGCTGCTCGGCCGAGGTGAATCTGGAGGCCCTGGTGTGGATGAAAACGGTGGCCGGCGCCCTCCGCCGCGGCTTCGTCCTCACCTTTGACTACGGCTACCCCGCCGCGGAGTTGTATGCCCCTTGGCGCAAGGACGGCACTCTCCTCTGCTTCTATCGCCACAACCCCAGCCCGGACCCCTACGCTCGCCTGGGCCGTCAGGACATGACCAGCCACGTCGACTTCACCAGCCTCGTTCAGGCAGGCCGGGAGCATGGCCTGGAGCCGCTGGGCCTCACCAGCCAGGGCCGCTTCCTGACCGCCTTGGGCATCGCTGCCGGCCTCGAGCGCCAGGCCGACAGCGGGCTCTCCCTCGAGGAGTACTATGCGCGGCGACGGGCGGTGACGGAGCTGATCGATCCCGCCGGCCTGGGCCGGATCAAGGTGCTCGTTCAGGCCAAGGGCGTCGGCCAGCCGAAGCTGTGGGGCCTGGAGGGAAGCGAGTCCTAGTACTGGTCCGACAGCAGGTGCAGGTTGTCTCCTTTGCTTTCGGTAACACTACTTCTGAGGCAACATTAACCGATTCGGTAAAATTCTCAGTGAGGAAGTTCGACTACTTGACAAAATCAAACCGTGGTGATAGACTCACCGCCCAATATGTAAAACCTTAGAACGAGGCGTATCAACGAAACGGGTTCTACCTAGCCCGATTTCTTAGGCTGAAATCATAGCTGCTCTGCTAATCAACTCCAGGAAGGGCGGTGAGGCGTTATGCCTTGATCCGCGAGAGAATCTCTGTAGAGCGTGAATCCATTAGTTCAGTGGAGCTAGGAAGATGAAGATTAAACTGTTTGGCACGATTGCTGCATTCGTGGTTGTGCTGACCGGCGTACTCGTCGCCGGATCATCGGCACCCACGCCTGCCGCCGCCGACGGCGATCCGACCCTGCTACCCATAGTCTTCGTGCACGGCGGATCGGGTTCGGCGGCCCAGTACGAGGTCCAGGCCCAGCGATGGGCAAGCAACAACTATCCCAACGTAGTAAGAGCGCTCGACCGCTTCTCCGACGACATACAGCCAGTCGACGAGCAAATGGATGACTTCTTCGACGCGGTCATGGCCGAGACTGGCGACGATCAGATTTTCGTGCTTTCACATTCGTACGGTTCACTACTCATGAAGAACTGGCTGAACAGCTCGCCGGAGCGGAGCGCCAAGGTCGCCAAGTTTATCTCCATCGACTCATCGTCGGCTGGGGAGAATCCCGAATGCCCGGGGAACCCTGGTCCAGTGGACTGCATCGGCATATATCGTGAGGAAAATCCGAACTACATGGGCCCGATCACGTATCGCCTCCCGCTGCACGGTCACACCCAATGTGTGACCTCCGCCGAGTCGTTCGCCATCCAGTATGAGTACCTCACCGGCGAAGAGCCCGAGACAACGCTCGTCCTTCCGGAACCCCCGGGGCAGGTTGACATCGGCGGAAGGGTGATCTTGTTCCCGGCGAACACCGTTCCGGAGGAGGCCACGCTGGAGATCTGGGAGGTCCACGGCAATTCGGGCGTCAGGAAGGACACTGCCCCGATGGCCGTCATCGAGATCGGGGAGGATGGCAACTTTGGTCCCATCAACGTCAATGGGATGAAGCACTACGAGTTCTCCCTGTACCGCCCCGAGTCCGGCCTCACCGTCCACTACTACTTCCAGCCGTTCATACGGGACGACCTCCTGATCCGGCTGCTCGTGACACCGCCTGACTCCCCTATCCTCATGTACACGCCGACGGGCCCGGACCACGCCGCTTTGGTCATCCTCAGGTACTTTGAATGGTGGAACGATCAGGCGACCGGCAACGACACCCTGTGGGTCACCACCACGAGTCCCGCCTGGGACGATGACCCGGTCAATCCGACCCCGCCGACGCTCAACATATTGAGCAACCCGGCGGTGGCTCCCAGAGCCGGTAGCAGGCTCGGTATACATGCACACGACATAGGCCCCTACCCCACCCCCTTCCCCTACCCCGACCCCCCCGACAAGGTTTCGACTCTCGGGCTGATAAGGTTGTTCGCCTATATGCCCTTCCAGACGGGTGTAGACATCTGGATGCCCACAACTGAACCACCGGATGGGACGATCACCTTTATGAACGAGCCGAGAGGGGACACGACGAAGCCGCAGACCATCAACATCCCCAACTGGGCGTCTGAGGACCACCGCGTCTTGGTTATCTTCAACAGCTACTTCCAGGACATCAACAGCTTCCCGGAGTGCATCGCAGCCGACCCCAGCCCCTGCAAGTAGCACGGTCATGCTGGCGCCGGCTGTTCCGTAAGGACAACCCCGGCGCGTAGCACCCGGGGTGCAGAGAGCCCACCGGCAAGGTGGGCTCTCTGCCAATCACTATGGGGCCTGGAGGGAAACGAGCCCTAGTACAGGCCCGACAGCAAGTGCAGGTTGCCGATCTTGACGTTGGCCAGCCTCGCCGCCTTCGCTGCCTTGAGGCATTCGTCGGCGTGACGACGAGAGGTCGTTGGCAGGTTGCCCATGAAGAAGTGAGGGTAGAAGGCCAGAAGGCTGTAGGGGATGGTCGGGTCGAGGGAGGCGATGAAGCGGGCGATCTGACCCACCTCGTGCGCGTCGACGTAGCCGGGTACCAGGAGGGTGCTCGCGGTGAGGAAGGGCGGCTCCTGCCGCTGGCCGAAGAGCCCACCTAGCCAAGCGAAGTTCTCCAGCGTTCGCTTGTTGCTCACTCCGCACAGAGCGAGGTAAAGGTTCTCGTCCCAGGCCTTCAGGTCGAACTTGATGGTGCCGCCCGAGTCCATGGCCAGCGCGCTCGCCTGGCGCAGGAGGGAAGGCGACATGCTGCCGTTGGTCTCCCAGCAGATGCGCAGAGGGCGAGCCCGCCGCTCGCGCAGGGCCCGGCGGGCGGTGGCGATAGCGTGGGGCATCTGAGGTGATGGGTCTCCCCCGAAGTAGCAGATACAGGCTGTGCTCTCGTCTACGCAGTCGGCCAACTCCTGCGCGCTCATTGTAGGTGCCAGGCGGTGAGCCAGGGTGCGGTAGTGCCAGTTCTGACAGAACAGGCAGTCGAAGCTGCAGGCTCCGTAGAACACCGCCAGGTTCTTGAAGCCGCGGCTCTCCTTCTCGGCGCAGACCCATTCGGCCACACAGTTCGTGGGCAGGGGATCGTAGTACCACTCCAGGATGCCGCTGGCGGCCGTCCCGCCCAGGTGCGTGAGCTTCCCGCCACGATTGCTGCGCAAGCCGCAGTAGCCCAGTTCGTCTTCGGGGATCTGGCACTCGTTGGCGCAGAAGGTGCAGGGCACACCGTCGGCCACCTGGGGCGGCTCGACAGGCAGGCCGAACTGTCTTCGGGCCTCGGCGTGCACGCCCTTCAGGTGAGGCATCACTCTATCCGGCTGCTGGCGGATGCAGTCCAGGCACGTCCCCAGATTGGCGGCGATCAGCAGCGAGCTCTTGCCGCAGCCCTGGCAGGTGCCCTCCTTCAAACGAGGCGCCGACAGGTAGCGGATCATCGACCTCTCTCCAGCGCCTAGTGTATCATGGCCAGCCCGATCGTCCCTCGCGTTCCATTATGGTAAACTTGAACGGCCATAGACTTGACGCAGCGCTTGCGGTCGCGCTAAAACCAGCATGGCACCCGCAAAGACAGCGACCTTGCACTGAACCGACGGTGGTGCAGGTTGCGATGAGGCCAGGCGGGTTTGATATCGGCTCTTTCCGTTGAATGGGCTTCGCCAGGAGGTGTGATGACAGGCATCAAATCTTACGGAGCCTATGTCCCCAAATATCGTCTGGGCAAGGAAACGGCGGGCTGGGGATTTCCCGCCGAGAAGGCAGTGGCCAACTTCGACGAGGACAGCATAACGATGGCGGTTGCTGCCGGAATGGACTGTCTCAGGGGGATAGATAGATCCCAGGTGGATGGCATCTTATATGCCACTACCACCTCGCCCTACGTCGAGAAGCAGGGGGCAGCCCTGATCGCCGCCGCCCTCGACCTGCGACGGGACATCACCAGCGCCGACGTCACCGATGTGCTTCGGGCGGGGACCACCGCCCTCAAGATGGCCATGGACGCTGTCCAGGCGGGCACGGCCAGCAATATACTGGTGATTGCCTCTGACTGTCGCATGGCGACCCCCAAGGGCGGCTTGGACCGAGCGATGGGTGACGGAGCTGTTGCCCTGCTCATCGCCAAGGACGGCGTGGCCGCTGAGGTAGAGGCGGACTACCACATCACCGACCACATGCTGGACGTGTGGCGCTCCAGCGACGAAAGCACCGTCAGGAGCTGGGAAGACCGCTTCGTCATCGAGGAAGGGATCCTGCGGGTCATTCCAGAGGCGGTATCGGCATTCATGGCCAAGAACAACCTGGCCCCAAAGGACTTCCAGAAGGCCGCTTACCACTCCAGTGACGCCCGCAGGCACGCCGCGTTGGCAAAGATGATGGGGTTCGAAGCCGCTCAGGTTCAGGACCCCCTCTACGACCAGATGGGGAATACCGGCGCTGCCTTCCCCCTGATGCTGCTGGTGGCAGCCTTGGAGGAGGCTAAGACCGGCGACAGGATCATGGTGGCGGGCTACGGTGATGGCTGCGATGTCTACTCGATCAAGGCCGGAGAGGGCATCGACAAGCTCCGGCAGGGGCATCGCGGCGTTAAGAAGCATGTGGAGGCGAAGCGAGTCCTAGAGACCTACGACGAGTACCTCCGCTGGCGGGGCCTGATGACTGTGGCTGGAGTGCGCCGGCCGACAGCCAGCGGCCCGTCCGCTTCCGCCCTTTGGCGCGAGACCGATCGGGTTATCCAGATGTACGGCTCCAAGTGCAGGAAATGCGGCTACGTGCAGTTCCCGCCCCAGCGCGTCTGCGTGGAGTGCCACGCCAAGGACGAGATGGACAACGTTCGCCTCTCCGACAAGCCAGCGACCGTGGCCACCTACGCCATGGATTATCTGTCGGGAACTACCGATGTCCCTTTGGTGATAGCGGTGATAAACTTTAAGGGTGGCGGTCGCATGCTCTCCATGATGACCGATCGGGAAACTGGTGAGCTAAGCGTGGGTATGCCGGTGGAGATGAGCTTCCGCAAGATACGCTCCGCAGGCGGGATTCACAACTACTACTGGAAGTCCACACCGGTGAGGGCATAAGCTCTAAGGGAACGACAATGACAGAAGGTATTAAGGACAGGGTTGCCATAGTTGGAATGGGTTGCACCAAGTTCGGGGAGCGCTGGGATGTCAGCGGTCTCGACATGATGGTTGAGGCCTGCTACGAGGCCTATGAGGACGCCGGTCTGGAGCCCAAGGATATCCAGGCGGCCTGGCTTGGCACCGTCGCCAGCTTCAACACCGGCCAACCAGCGGCCGAGGCCCTGAAGTTGGACTACATTCCCATTACGCGCGTCGAGAACGCCTGCGCCACCGCCACCGACGCTTTCAGGAACGCCTGCTACGCCGTAGCCGCCGGCATCTACGACATTGTCCTGGCGGTGGGGGTGGAGAAGCTAAAGGACTCAGGATTCGCTGGCCTTGCCACTGGCGTACAGTCGGGCTCAGGCGTGGAGCCACCCAGTCCGCCGCCGGTTCAGTTCGCCCTGGCGGCCACGAGCTACTTCCACAAGTATGGCCTGTCCTACGATGAGGGCAAGCGTGTCCTGGGGCAGATAGCGGTGAAGAATCATCACAATGGCGCTCTCCACCCCAAGGCTCACCTGCGCCGAGAGATAACGCTGGAGCAGGTGTTGAAGGCTCCTATGATCGCTTGGCCCCTGGGCCTCTTCGATTGCTGCGGGGTCAGCGACGGTGCCTCTGCGGCCATCATCACCACGCCGGAGAACGCCCGCAAGATGCGGGACGACTATGTGCTGGTGAAGGGCCTGGGCGTCGCCGTGGGCGGTAGGCAGGGAATGCTCAGGGACGACTACGACTTCGTCCACTTCCCTGAGAACCTCGCTGCTGCCCGGCAGGCCTATGACGAGGCGGGTATCACGAACCCTCGCCAGGAGATAGACCTGGCCGTGGTTCACGACTGTTTTACCATCACTGAGCTGATCATCTACGAGGACATGGGCTTCAGCTCCAGGGGCAAGGCTAAGGAAGACGTGGAGTCGGGCGTCTTCACCCTGGAGGGTGACCTGCCGGTCAATCCGGACGGTGGCCTCAAGTGCTTCGGTCACCCTATTGGCGCCAGCGGGCTGCGCATGATCTATGAGATCTACAAGCAGATACAGGGCAAGGCCCCCGGCCCGCCCGAGCGCCAGCTGAAGAAGGCGGACATCGGCCTGACCCACAACCTGGGTGGCCGACCAGGGTCGTTTACCTGCTCCGTCGCCATTTTCGGTCGCAGGGATTAGGCCCATCGAGAAAGGAACGCGACGAGGGCTGCACAATCGGCACCCTCAACGAATAGGCACCGCAGACAGCGCGAATACTTCGCGGGAGAGCTGAGTCCTGCAGAGTTGGGGCTCAGCCCTTTCCTGGATGCACAGGGCTAGAAGGGAGAAGAACACATCTCATGCTAGAGCTTTCGTTCTTGGGTTCAGGCAATGCTTTCGCCCCCGATGGGCGCTACTGGAGCTCGTTGCTGCTCAACGGCCGCTACCTGCTCGACGCGCCCCCCACTCTTCTCCCTCACCTGAAGCGTCTGGGTGTTTCCCCAACCGATATCTGCACCATCTTCATCAGCCACTTCCACGGCGACCACTTCCTGGGGCTGCCCTTTCTCCTTCTTGAGTACCTTCACATGACGCCGCGGCAAGAGAATCTCTACATCGTGGGCCCGCCCGGCGTTGAGAAGGTGATTGAAGCGGCGGCCGAGCTGGCCTTCCCCAACCTCAGCAACTCCGATGCTGGCTATCAGCGCTGCTATTTGGAGGCTGAGGCAGGCCGACAGCAAACGGTGAACGACCTCTCTTTTCAGGCCTTCTCCATGAAGCATGCTAACGCAGAGCTAGCCGCGTTCGGCTACAGGCTGAGCTTGGCAGATAAGGTGGTCGCCTACTCGGGCGATACGGAGCTCTGTGACGAACTCTTCGATCTGGCGGAAGGGGCAGACGTGCTGGTGCTGGACTGCAACTATAGCGAAAGCAGAGGCCTCTATCACGTGAGCTTCGCCGATGTGCCGGTGATCAGGAAGCGACTGCCACCCTCCACCACTATCATCCTCACCCACCTGGAGGCGGAGCCTGACGTCAGTGGCCTGGAAGGCGTGCTCGTCGCTCGCGACTTCGAAACCTTCCGCTTTCCCTAATAGCGACCCCGCAAAGCAAGAAAGGCAGGGGTACTTCCCCTGCCATCGCCTTCCTCTTGGGCCGCCACCGGCCGTGGGCTAGCCCCGGCCTTTGCCGAATTCCTCCAGCGCCTCCTGCAGTGTGTTCCAGGCCAGGGTGGCGCACTTGACCCGCACCGGGAACTTGCGCACCCCCTGGAGGGCCTCCAGGTCGCCCAGGGCCTCCACATCCACCTCGTCGGAGCCGTACATCATGCCCTTAAACGTCTCGAACAGGGAATCCACTTCCTCCAGACTGAGACCCTTCACGGCCTCGGTCATCATGGAGGCCGAGGCCTGGCTTATGGAGCAGCCCTTGGCCTCGAAGCGCACGTCGGATACCCGGCCGTCGCGAATGTCCAGATCGACCCTCACCTCGTCGCCGCAGAGGGGGTTGTCGCCCTCGCCGATCGCATTGGGCTGATCGAGCGAACCGCGGTTGCGGGGGTTGCGATAGTGGTCGAGGATGATCTCCCGATAGAGCTCATCCAGCTCCACGTCTCTATCCAGAGGCATGGCTGAAGAAGGCTCTCGCTTTCTCAACACCCTCAATGAGTGCATCCACCTCTTCCAGGGTGTTGTAGATGTAGAAGCTGGCGCGGGCGGTGCCCGCCATATCGAAGCGCCGCATCAACGGCTGAGCGCAGTGGTGGCCGGCCCTTATGGCCACACCTTCCCGATCCAGGATCGTCCCCACATCGTGAGCATGGATGTCAGGGTAGTTGAAGGATGCTACACCGCCTCGGCGGGAGGTGTCCTGGGGGCCGTAGATAATGATGTCCTCCAGTTGGCGAAGGCGGCGCAGGGCGTATGCGGTCAGCTCCTGCTCATGGGCACGGACGTTGTCCATGCCCAGGGCCGACAGGTAGTCCAGCGCGGCACCGAAAGCGATGACATCGGCGATGTTGGGGGTGCCCGCCTCGAACTTCCAGGGCACATCGTTCCAGCTGGCACCCTCCAGGCGCACGCGGCTGATCATCTCCCCGCCGCTCTGGAAGGGCTCCATCTCCTCCAGCAGCTCGTAGCGGGCGTAGAGGACGCCAACCCCCGTGGGGCCCAGCATTTTGTGAGCGGAGAATGCCAGGAAGTCGCAGTCTATCGCCTGAACGTCCACCGGCATGTGAGGGACGCTCTGAGCCCCGTCCACCACCGCCAGGGCGCCTCGCCGATGGGCTGCCGCGATGATCTTGTCTAGGACGTTGATGGTGCCGAAGGCATTGGATACCTGGGTTACGCTCACCAGCTTCGTCTTCTCAGTGATAATGTCGTCCAGTCCGTCCAGGTCGAGGGTCCCCTCATCGCTGACGCCTATGTACTTGATGGTGGCCCCCACCTCCTGGGCCAGGCGCTGCCAGGGAACCATGTTGCTGTGGTGCTCCATCTGAGTGAGGACGATCTCGTCCCCCTTTTTCACGTTGGCCCGACCCCAAGCATAGGCGATCAGGTTCAGGGCCTCGGTGGCGCTGCGCGTGAAGACGATGCTCTCCGGCCGAGACGCATTGATGAACTGAGAGACCTTGGCCCGTGTCTCCTCATAGGCGGCGGTGGCCTCCTCGCCCAGCGTATGAATGGCCCTGTGGATGTTGGCGTTCTGGTGTTCGTAGTAGTGGACCAGCGCGTCGATGACGGCCCGCGGCTTCTGAGTTGTGGCGGCGTTGTCCAGGTAGACCAGCGGCTTGCCGTGCACCTGGCGACCAAGGATGGGGAAATCCCGCCGGATGGCCTGCACGTCGAACACCGTCTTCGCCTTTGACGGCTTCATGGCATCGCCACCTGGATCTCGCTGCCCTCCACCCTGAGGGGATAGGTGTTGAGGGGCTTGACGGCGGGCAGGGCCAGCACCTTGCCCGTCTTCACGTTAAAGCGCGCGCCGTGCCGCGGGCACTCGATGACGTCGCTCTGCAGTTCGCCTTGATCCAGGGGGCCGCCGTCGTGCGTGCAGATGTCGTCGATGGCGAAGAACTCCCCCTCCACGTTGCATAGAGCGATACGCCTATCGCCCACAACCACCACCTTCACCCTTCCCGCCGGGATCTCGTTTGTCTCCGCTACCTTGATGAAGTCGCTCATGGCATCGCCAATCCCAGTTTCTCATCGACCGCCCGTCGCAGTCTATGCTGGATGGCTGGCAGGGGGATCGCCTCCAGAACGGGCTCGAAGAAGCCGTCCACGATGAGCTTCTGGGCGTCTCGGCGGCTGAGGCCACGGCTCATCAGGTAGAAAAGCTGGGCCTCGTCGACCTGGCCGACGGTAGCTGCGTGGCTGCAGCGCCTGATGTCGCTGGCCTCGATCTCCAGCGGCAGGATGGGATGAGCCTTGGCCCCCTCGCTGAGGATGAGGTTGCGCACCGTTTGGCCGGCGTCGGTGCCGCGCGCATCGCCGTGCACCCGCACGTTACCCAGATGCACCGACATAGCCTGGTCCTTGACCACCACCTTGAACAACAGATCGCTGGAGCAGTCAGCGGCGATGTGCTCCTGCAACGTCTGGTGGTCGAAGTGCTGGTCGTCGCCGCCGAAGACCACGCCTCGCATCTGGGCGTTGGCTCCGGGGCCTTCCAGCACGCTCTCCACGAAGAACTTGGTGAGCTCTCCCCCAAGGCCGATGATCAGGGAGTCCAGGCTGCTGTCTCCCTCCAGCAGATGACGTTGCGCTCCCAGGTTGTACACCTGCCGTCCCAGTTGCTGCACCGAGATGTGGCGGAGTTGCGCCCCCTCTCCCAGATAGACCTCGGTGGCACCGCAGGAGAGGGCTTGGCCGTCCATCTCCGGCGAGCACTGCTCGGCGATGAAGGTGAGTTTGCTCCCTGCCTCCAGCACGATGAGGGTGTGGGGGAAGACGGCCAGCCCCGGTCTGGCCAACCACTGGCAGGCTCGCAAGGGCAACTCTACCTCCACTCCCTTGGGTACGTAGACGAAGGTGCCGCCGCTCCACATGGCTCCGTGGAGAGCGACGAACTTACTGTGCTCTGGAGGCAGGCAGCGGGTCATGAAGTATCGCTTCACCAGCTCCGGCTGCTCGCCGACGGCCTCCTCCAGGCTGGCGAAGATGACCCCTTGCTTCGCTGCTTCTTCCGCTGGCGAGGCGTGAACCACCTGCGAGTCGTGCTGGATCAGGAGGCCGCTCTCCGGCCGGCTCTTGTCCAGCAAGGCGCATAACCCCTGGGGCAGCTCGGCTATGCTGTCTGCGTGAGGGGAGGGCGCTTCGGCGAATGGCAGGAGCTCGTCGAGGGCGAGGGCGCTGATATCGGTGCGCCGCCAGTCCTCGTCCTGAAGCGTGGGCATGGGCGTGGCCTCGTAGACCCGCCAGGCCTCCAGGCGACGCTGCCGCAGCCAGGGCGGCTCGCTATGAAGGGAGGATAGCTCCTCCACTACCTGACGGGAGAACCCCTTCGCCGCCTGTTTCATGATCGGCGTCAACGGCACAATTCCTTTTGCTCAAGCGCGAGCGTCGCTACCGGTTCCCTGGGACGAAAGAGATGCCCGCTCTCCCCTGTCTAGCGCCAGGCTTGCCGGGGGAAAGCCATCCCCGGCCTAGCCGACAGCCCCCTCCATCTGGAGCTGGATGAGACGGTTCAACTCCACCGCATACTCCATGGGCAGTTCCTTGACGACGGGCTCGATGAAGCCACTCACGACCAGAGTTGCCGCCTCCGTCTCGCTGAGCCCGCGGCTCATCAGATAGAAGAGTTGCTCGGCGGCGATCTTGCTGACCGTCGCCTCGTGGCCGATGCTTACCTGCTCCTCCTCGATCTCCATGTAGGGGTAGGTATCGGAGCGGGAGTCGTCGTCTAGGACCAGGGCATCGCAGCGAACGCTCGCCTTCGCTCCCACGCTGCCCGGATAGGCCTTTACCAGGCCGCGGTAGCTGCTGCGACCGCCGTCCTTGCTGATCGACTTGGAGACTACCACCGATGACGTGTGGGGAGCGGCGTGCACCATCTTGGCGCCGGCGTCCTGATGCTGACCCTTGCCGGCGAAGGCCAGGGAAAGCATCTCACCGTGCGCCCCCGGTTCCATAAGGAAGACGGCAGGATACTTCATATTGAGCTTGCTGCCCAGGTTGCCGTCCACCCACTCCATGATCGAGTCCTGGTAGGCCACCGCCCGCTTCGTCACCAGGTTGTAAACGTTGGTGGACCAGTTCTGGATGGTGGTGTAGCGCACGCGGGCTCCCGGCTTGATGATGACCTCCACCACCGCTGCATGGAGGGAGTCGGCGCTATAGATGGGGGCGGTGCAGCCCTCCACATAGTGTAGATAGCTGCCCGGCTCGGCGATGATCAGCGTGCGCTCGAATTGGCCTAGCTTCTCGGCGTTGATGCGGAAGTAGGCCTGGAGGGGGACGTCCACCTGAACGCCCTCGGGCACGTAGATGAAGCTGCCGCCGCTCCACACCGCCGAGTTGAGGGCAGCGAACTTGTTGTCGGCCAGCGGCACCACCGTGCCGAAGTACTCCCGGAACAGCTCGGGATGCTCGCGCAGGGCGGTGTCCGTGTCCAGGAACAGCACTCCTTGCTTCGCCAGCTCCTCACGCAGGTTGTGATAGACGACCTCCGAGTCGTATTGAGCGCCCACGCCAGCCAGGAACTCCCGCTCGGCCTGGGGGACGCCCAGCTTGTCGAACGTTCGCTTGATGTATTGAGGGACGTTGTCCCAGTCACGCACTTGGCGGTCGGTGGGCTTGACGTAATAGTAGATCTCGTCGAAGTTGATGCCCGACAGGTCACCGCCCCACGTAGGCAGGGGCTTCTTCCGGAAGACCTCCAGAGCCCGCAGGCGGAGGTCGCGCATCCAGGCGGGCTCCTCCTTCATTCCGGAGATCTCCTTCACAACCTCCGGCGACAGGCCCGGCCGCGCCTGAAAGAGAGGCTTCTCGCTGTCGCGGAAACCGTACTTCTGAGCGTAGTCAGCCTGGGGGGCTTCTACAGCCTTCTTAGCCATTCTGCCTCTAACCTAGGCTACTGCCTCGCCGGCAATCCACTCGTAGCCCTTGGCCTCCAGCTCCTGAGCCAGTTCCATGCCGCCCGAGCGGACGATGCGGCCGTCGAAGAGGACGTGCACGAAATGAGGGTCGACGTAGTTCAGTATACGCTGGTAGTGGGTGATCAGCAGCATCCCCATGTGAGGCCCGGCCAGCTTATTGATGCCGTTGGCCACCGACCGCAGGGCGTCGATGTCCAGGCCTGAGTCGGCCTCGTCCAGGACGGCCATCTCGGGCTCCAGCATGGCCAGCTGAAGGATTTCGTTTCGCTTCTTCTCGCCGCCCGAGAAGCCCTCATTGACGTAGCGCTCGGAGAAGGAGCGGTTCATCTCCAGCAGGGCCATCTTCTCGAAGAGCTGCTTGCGGAACTCGGTGACGGAGGGCTCCTCACCCTTGCTGGCCTTCAGGGCCATGCGCAGGAAGTGGCGCACCTTCACCCCTGGGATCTCCACAGGGTACTGGAAGGCCAGGAACATCCCCTGACGGGCCCGCTCGTCGGGCGGAAGCGAAAGGACATCCTTGCCCTTCAGCAGCACCCGCCCCTGAGTTATCTGAAACCGGGGGTGGCCCATGAGGGTGTGAGCCAGGGTGCTCTTGCCGGAGCCGTTGGGCCCCATGAGGGCATGCACCTCCCCCCGCTCAACGGTCAGGTTCACCCCTTTGAGGATCTCCTTGCCCTCTACGCTTACGTGGAGGTCTTCGATGACGAACAGTGGTTTAGGCATCTCTCCAAGGGAATATCAGAACATTTTACTGTGTAAAGCTGCCAGGGCGTATTCTATCATAGCCACCTTCTTCTTTCAACCGTTTTGCGTGGCCTTTGGCCAAAATGCGGGCATGGTCCTTGTTCCTTGACAGCCAGCTAGGCCCGTGCTACTTTGACGATGCTGGACCGCCCCGATATGCTTGTCTCCCGCTAGGCAGGTCGGGGCGGCGTCCGATCCTAAGGCATTTGTGCGGCACCATGGCCGAGCGCATTTACCTCGATCACGCTGCCACCACCCCTCTAGACTCGCCCGTCCTGGAGGCGATGCTCCCCTATCTTACTCGCTACTGGGGTAATCCTTCCAGCCTGTACACCGAGGCACAGGAGGCCCGCAAGGGCCTGGATGCTGCCCGCCGGTCGGTAGCCGAGCTGCTGGGCTGCAAGCCCCAGGAGGTCATCTTCACCAGCGGCGGCAGCGAGAGCAACAGCCTGGTCATCCGTGGTGCTGCCTACGCCAGCCGTCGCGCCCTGCCGGCCGGTAGGCGGAGCCGCCACATTGTCACCTCCGCCATCGAGCACCACGCCGTCCTCCACACAGTGCAGCAACTGGAGAAGGAAGGCTTTCGGGTCACCTACTTGCCCGTGGATCGTCATGGCTTCATCGACCTGCCCGCTCTGGAGGCGGCGGTGACCGCCGAGACGATCCTGGTGAGCATCATGTACGCCAACAACGAGGTGGGTAGCGTGGAGCCCATCGCCCGGGCGGCGGGGATCATCAAGGAGAAGAACCGCCATACCGTCTTCCACACCGACGCCGTGCAGGCGGTGGGCACCCTTGACATCAACGTCGATCGCCTGGGGGTAGACATGCTGACCATCGCTGGCCACAAGATCTACGGGCCTAAAGGGGTGGGCGCCCTCTACGTGCGCAGTCGCACGCCCTTCCAGCCTCAGATACTGGGAGGCTCCCAGGAACGTAACCGCCGGGCAGGCACCGAGAACGTGGCTGGCGCTGTGGGCCTGGCCAAGGCTATGGAGCTGGCCTGCAGCGAGTTCGACAGCCGCAACGCCCACTATCGCTCCCTGCGCGACCGCCTGATGAGCGAACTGCCGGCCCGCATACCCCATACCCACATCACCGGGCCGTTGGACCCCGGCCGGCGTCTGTCCAACAGCTTCAGTTGCTGCTTTCAGTTCGTGCAGGGAGAGGCGGTGCTCATGGCCCTGGACCTCCAGGGCATCGCTGCCTCCAGCGGCTCGGCCTGCACCTCCGGCTCGCTGGAGCCCTCCCACGTTCTGGTGGCCATGGGCCTATCGGAGGAGTTGGCGCGAGGCAGCCTGCGTCTTACCGTGGGCAAGGACAACACGATGGAAGAGATCGACCGCCTGCTGGAGGTGCTGCCGCCCATCGTCGCCAAGCTGCGGGACTTATCGCCCCTGTGGCGGCAGGCTGATGAAGCGGGTTCGGGCCCGAGCAGTCCCCCTGGTGGCAATTAAGGGCGTTGTGATACGATAACCCAGCACCGCCATTCCTGGAGGACAGCTTGGACGACCTAGAAGAATCTCTTCAACAGAATCTCCTGATCACCTCTGTTGACCACGTCCTGAACTGGGCTCGTCGGTCTTCTCTCTGGCCAGTCACCTTCGGTCTGGCCTGCTGCGCCATTGAGATGATCGCCACATTCGCTCCCCGCTATGATATCTCTCGCTTCGGGGCCGAGGTGATGCGCCCTTCGCCCCGCCAGGCCGACTTCATGATGGTGTCGGGCACCGTCACCTGGAAGATGGCGCCGGTGGTGCGGCGGCTCTATCTGCAAATGGCTGAGCCGAAGTGGGTGATCTCCATGGGAAGCTGCGCCAACATCGGCGGGCCTTTCGCCTACGGCTACAGCGTGCTGCCCGGCGTCAGGTTGATCATCCCCGTCGACGTGTACGTGCCTGGCTGTCCACCCCGCCCGGAGTCATTGCTCCAGGGGCTAATGCTTCTTCAGCAGAAGATCGACCGCCTGAGCATCAGCGGCGAGCGCGAGCGGGAGGAGCCCAGCGGCGATTTCTCCCAGTATCTGCCGCCGGACGACCCCGTGCGCAAGGAGCTGGAGTCCCTCTTCCCGCCCTACCCGCGAGACGAACGCTCGCCCGAGCCAGAGAGGTTAGCGGGATAATGTACGGTCTCGGCATTGCCAAGGGTCTGTTCGCTACCCTGAGACAATTGTTCCGGCGGCCTTTCACCGTTCAGTATCCCGAGGAGGCGCGTCAAGTGCCGCCGCGCGCCCGTACCAACCTCCTCTGGTTCGACGAGCGCTGCACCGGCTGTAGCACCTGTGCCCAGGCCTGCCCCGACGGCTGCATTCTGGTGGTCACCAGCCCCCGGGAGGACGGCAGTCTGAACAAAGACCGCTATGAGATCGACTTCCGCCTCTGCATGTTCTGCGGCTTGTGCGTGGAAGCCTGCCCCTACGAAGCCATCCAGTCAGGCGGGCCCTTTGATGACGCGGTCTACGTCTTCGACGACATGTACAGGGACAAAGACGCGCTGACCCGCATGGCCCAGGTCTACCTGGACAGCCACGACTACACCTATCCCAATGGCAAGAATGCCCCCAGGCCGGGCGAACTGATATCGCTGAAGTGAGGACGGTAAGTGGCTACCATCACCGTCGACGACAAGCCAATAGAGGCACCTGAGGGGGCGCCTCTGCTGGAAGTCCTGCGCAAGGCAGGCATCTACGTCCCCAGCCTCTGCTACCTGGAGGGCCTGCCTCCCTACGGCGGCTGCCGCATGTGCCTGGTGGAGATCGATGGGGCGCCTGGTCTCCAGCTAGCGTGCACCAGCCGGGTCAGCGACGGCATGATCGTGCGCACCGGCACGCCCGAGGTGGTGGCGGCCCGGCGAGCTGTTCTCTCCCTCATCGTGGCCAATCACTCCGATCGCTGCCTCACCTGTCATCGGGTGGTTCATTGCAGGCCTGGCGACACCTGCCTGCGCGACAACCTCGTCACCCACCGCTGCCTTACCTGCTGCAAGGACTACCGCTGCGATCTCCAGCTCGCCTGCTACATGGTGGGCATGAAAGGCTACGAGCCCTGGCTGGACGAAGCCCGCACCTATTACCGGACCGAGCCGCCGCCGGGTGATAGGGCTAACCCCTTCCTGGAGTTCGACCCCCAGATGTGCATCCTCTGCACCCGTTGCGTCAGGGCCTGCGACGAGATTCGCCACACCGGGGCCATAACACTGGCCGAGCGCGGCTGGGAGACGCACATTGCCTTCGGCGCCGGTGGTGCCGTCCATGAATCCAATTGTGACTTCTGCGGCGCCTGCATCAACGTATGTCCTACGGCTACCCTTATGGAGAAACCCAACAAGTGGGCAGCCAGCCAGACCGAGGGCTGGGTGTCCACCGCCTGCGCCTACTGCAGCGTTGGCTGCACTATCAGCTTGGGGGTGAAAAAGGGGCGGGCTGTCATCGTGCGGCCGGAGCCATCCAATCCGGTCAGCGATGACCAGCTCTGCATCCGCGGCTGCTTCCACTACGACGCCATCAGGGACGACGACCGCCTGGCCCAACCCCTGCTGCGCCGGGACGGCGAGCTAGCCGCCGCTTCCTGGGATCAGGCCCTGGAGTCAGCCGCATCGCGGCTGGCGGCCATCAGGGAGGAGCACGGACCGGAAGCCATCGCCTTCCTGGGCTCGCCCTTCGCCACCAACGAGGAGAACTACCTGCTCCAGAAGCTGGCCCGGGCAGTCGTTGGAAGCAACAACGTCGGCTCTAGCGGCGGCGCGGTGATAGACGCGGTGGCCCAATCGCTGCGCCGCGCCTTCGCCACCGATATCCTTCCCGCCGACATGACCGATCTGGCCAAGGCCAGGACGATCGTGGTGGTGGCCGACGACCTGGAGTCCACCCACAACGTGGCCTGCCTGCGAGTGAAGGACGCCGTCGTGCGCAACGGCGCTCGCCTCATAGTCGTCACGCCCCGCTCGGGCGAGCTGTGCGACTTCGCCGAGGTCTGGCTGCGGCCCAATCCTGGCCAGGAAGCCCACGTTCTGGCAGCCCTGGCCCACGCTCTGTTGCAGGACGAGGAGCTCGTAACCTCGCTTAAGGCGTCCCCACCGGCGGGACTCGAGGATCTGGCCAGGGCCTCTCTGCCTGACCTGAGCGACGACCTGGCCGATCTCGTGGGCCGGGCGGCCCTCGCGCTGGCCGACTCCGCCAAGCAGCCGCCCGACGATAGGCGCACCGCTATCGTGTACGCTGTCCCCCATCTGGGCGCGCAGGCGGCAGGGAGGGTGACGGCCGCTGTGGCCAACCTGGCTATTCTCTGCTGTGGGCCACAGGAGGCAGCGCGATCGCTGTTCGTCCTGCCGCCCGAGGTCAACGGCTGGGGCCTGCAGGACATGGGCGTGACGCCCGGCCTGCTGCCTGGCTATCGTCCCGTGGACGATGAGGGCGCGCGCCAGGAGGTGGAGAAGGCCTGGGGCGCCAGCCCTCCATCAGCGGCGGGGCTGGGCTTCCGAGGAGCCCTGGACGCCATCCAGGAGGGGCGCATCAAGGCGATGGTCGTGCTGGCTGACAACCCCCTGTTCGTTGCACCCGACAAGGCCTCGTTGAGGGCCTGCCTCTCCTCCCTGGACTTCCTGCTGGTCATCGATAGCGTCCTCTCGGACACGGCTCGCATGGCGCAGGTGGTACTGCCCGACGTGAGCGTCTTTGGCAAGGACGGCACCTACACCATCGCCGACCGTCGCATCCTCCGTCTGCGGGGCGCAGTCGCCCCTATCGGCCAGGCGCGGCCTGCCTGGCGAATCCTGGCTGAGCTCGGCTCTGCCCTGGCCCAAGGCCTGGGCGTGGACGCCAGCACCTGGGAGTACGCCAGCCCTGACCAGATCATGGACGATATAGCCAGCCTGGTGCCTCTCTATCGCCAGGCTCGCTATAGCGAGCTCGAATCGGGAGCCCAGCAGGACTTCGCAGGCACCCAGCCCCAGGCCGCCGTCCTCCAGCCCCCCGCTCTGGAGCCGACGGCAGCCGGCGAGGGCCTAGTACTAACCGCCAGCCGCACCCTCTACACCAGCTGGGAGGGCGCCGCCATCCACTCGCCCGAGGCCGACAAGCTGCATCGGGAGGAGTTCGTCGAGATGAACGCCGCCGATGCCGCTGGCCTGGGAGTCGAAGATGGCCAGGAGGTCATCCTGGCCAACGAGCGCGGCGAGCTCACCATCCGCGTCAAGATCAGCGACAGCGTCCTGCCGGGAAGCGTTTTCGTCCCTCTGTACTACGACGGCGGCGCGGTCACTGCCCTGTTAGGCCACGAGGATGGCGCCCTGGCTCGCGTCAGGATAGCCGTCAGGGCCCGAGCGTAGGACGCTCTCGCTGCGTTGACGAACTCGCCACTCCTCGTGTAGTGTTGGCGCACAGACCTGTCCCACATCGCCCGTCTCCATTTCACATCGACAGGGAGAGAATCAGTGTACTCACTCCAGGACCTCGGCTGGGGCCCATTCTTCGAGAACCACATAACTGATCCGTCGGCCGGCCTCTTCCCCGCTCGCGTCGCGGGCCACTCCCGCGGCATCTACCGGCTCCTCAGTGCGAGTGGCGACCTAACCGCCTCCGTCGCGGGCAGGCTGGCGCACGAGGCCGCCCAGAGCGCCGCCCTGCCCGTCGTCGGCGACTGGATCCTCGGCCGCCTCGCTTCGCCGGGGCAGGCTGTGATCGAGAACGTCCTCGAACGCCGCACGAAGCTTTCGCGCATCGCTCCCGGCGAGCGTACTGAGGAGCAGATTCTGGCCACCAACGTCGACGTCGTCTTTCTCGTCACCTCCCTCACGCGCGAGTTCAAACCACGCCGCATCGAGCGCTACCTGGTACAGATCTGGGAGAGCGGAGCGCGCCCGGTGATCGTCCTCAACAAGGAGGACCTCGTGGAGTCGCCGGACGAATTCCTCAGGCAAGCGGAGGAGACCCCGCTCATCGACGTGCTGCTCACTAGCGCTACGACCGGCTCCGGCATCGAGCGACTGCGCGGCCGCCTGGGAGCCGGCGAGACGGCCGTCTTCGTTGGCTCGTCCGGAGTCGGCAAGTCGTCGATCATCAACCGTCTGCTCGGCGACACCGTCCAGGCCGTTCGCGCTGTCCGCGCGGGCGACGATCGGGGCCGGCACACGACGGCAGCTCGCGAGATGTTCCTCCTACCGGCCGGCGGCGTGATCATCGATACGCCCGGTCTGCGTGAGCTCCAGGTGCTCGCCGATCCGTCAACGCTCGGCCAGACCTTCCCCGACGTCGACAAGCTTGCGGCCAACTGCGCTTTCCGGGACTGCATGCACGTCTCGGAGCCCGGCTGCGCGGTGAAGGCTGCTGTAGAGGACGGAACGTTAGACGGCGCACGCCTTCGCGGCTACCGGAAGCTGCAGCGAGAGCTGGACTACGCGAAGCGCCGCACTGACCGGTCCTCGCAGCTCGCCGAGAAGCGCAAGTGGAAGCAGATACAGAAGCAATACCGCCGGCGCTGCCGAGAACGGGAGCGCTAGTCTTCTATCTTGTCCACCGTCGACGCACCGGATGTCGTCACGTCGCCCAGGCTGGGGTCGCCCAGGTAGCGCAGCTTTGAGGCACCGCTCACGTCCACGGGGTCGATGCGCTCCTGCGCCCGCACCGTCGCATCGCTGGCGCCGCTGAGTCTGACCTCAGCTGTCTCGACGGTGAAGTCGGCCAGGTCCAGGCTGCTCGCGCCGGACCCCTCGATGGTCAGCCCTGTGGCGGATCCGTCCAGCACCACCCTGCTTGCGCCCGATGCGTTGATGTCGACGTCGCCTGCCTCCAGGTCACCGTCCAGAGAGCTTGCGCCCGATAGTCCGATGTCGAGCTGACCGGACGATCGGAAGCCGGAGACGCTTGCCCTGGAAGCGCCGCTCAGATCCAGGCCCTCCAGATCGGGCATCGTAATCTCTGCCTCCAGGGTCGCATTCCTGAGGCTCACGCCTCGCTCGAGGCGTAGTTTGAGCGTGTCGTCCACCTTGGATACGTCGGCCAAATCCATGATGTTGTCGTCCGCCCGTACCGTGACGGCGAAGGAGTCCGACTGGGTGATCTGCAGCTCAAACGCGTTCTGCGCCTCGACGGTGGTGAAGTCGGCCAACGCCATCTGTTCGCTGACCACGTTTCCGGAGCCCTGCAGCGTCTCCCCGTCGCCGTCGTCGATGTCGACGTCGATGTCGACGTCGCAGGCGGCAAACAGAGCGATTAGCCCTGCCAGTGCCAAAACAAGAATCATCAGCCGCTTCACGGCTCACCTCCCATGAACTAGATGACGTTGGCCCCTATCCTACCCGCAGACGCGAGGGGTCGGCAAGTGCGAAGCTGCGGCCTCAGCCTAGTAGGGCGTCCAGAACCGCCTGCCAGGAGGAGAAGTCGGGGAAGACGACATCGGCGCCGGCGGTCGTCAACTCGTCCACGCTGAAGAAACCGGTGGCTACGGCTATAGAGCGCGCCCCGTTGGCCTCAGCGGCGGCGATGTCCAGGGGCGTATCGCCGATAACGTAGACCTCGCGGGGATCGGGCCCGCCGCTCGCCTCGGCCAGCCGCTCGATGGCTATTGCCACAACTTCCGCCCGATCCTCGGAGTCGTCAGCGAAGCCGCCTGCCAGGAAGAAGTCGTACAGTCCGAAAGGCTCCAGCTTCAGACGGGCGGACTCGCGGAAGTTGCCCGTCGCCAGCCCCAGAGACGCCCCGGGAGCCGCCTGGATGCCCGCCAGCAGCTCGTGTACGCCGGAGAGCACTTGCGCTTGAACCTCGGTGAGTGTCCTCGGCAGCATGCTGAAGTACGTCTCCTGAAAGCGAGCGAGAAGAGTGGGGAACTCACCATCGAGGCTGTGGGCGTTCACCGCATCGCGGAAGATGGCCGTATCGGTGCGGCCGGTGAATCCGATACCGGCGAAGCCGTCGGCGATGCCGAAGAGCTGGGCGAAGGCCGCAGTCATCGCCCGACCGCCAGCACCACGACTATCTACCAGGGTCTTGTCAACGTCGAAGAGGAAAAGCTTGGCCAATGTTGCAGCGCCCGCAGCTCGCTAGGAAGGCTGGGGCTCCTGCTCCCAAATGACGCCTACCACTCGTCTGCCCATGTGAACCAGCAAGGCGGGCCCTATCCTGGTTTCCAGGACTTGCTCCCTGTTTAGGCCCAGCCTTTCACACAGCTTGCCTACAAGCATCTCTCTGAGTTCCGGGCATATTCCCTCCACCACCGAGACTACGCCGGACTTGTAGGTCCGCTGCACCTCGTCAACCATGCGATCCACGGCCCTCTCCATGCGCCCCCGCACCCTGGTGTAGAGAGCCATAGCCCCATCCCTGGTGCTGATGATCGGTTTGATCTGCAGGGCGCTGCCGAGCATGTGTTGGAAGGGTCGAACCCGGCCACTCTTCAGCAGGTACTTGGTCGTTTCCAAGGCTGCCAGGAGGCGCAGCCGTCCCCTCATCTCCTCCACCAGGCGCTTGGCCTCCCCCAAAGGACGGCCGAGGTCGCGCATACGGGCCGCCTCCAGGACAAGCATACCCTCCCCCATCGAGCCGCTGAGGGAGTCCACCACCTCGATCTCCGAGTCGGGATGCTCCTGCTCCACCATCTCCGCCCCTTCGACGGCAGCATCGTAAGTCTTGCTCAGCTTGCGGGAGAGGGTAATGGTGAGGATCCGCGACAGGCCTTGCTTCACATTAGACATGAATGCCTCCGCGAAGCGAGAAGGAGCGGGTGCCGCCGTGGTGGGATACCCCTTACCCTTCTCGTACTGGTCCAATAGCTTGGCGAAATCCTCTAGGGTCATCACACCGTCGTCGAGGCTGCTGTCCGTGCCGAAGTTGATGGTGAAAGGCACCACCGTAAGGCGCAGCTTCTTGGTGATGTCCGGCGGCAGGTCATGGGTACTGTCGCAGACGATGGCAAAGGGATCCATGCTTCTCGCTCCCTCCTTTTGCCTGCATTCTACCAACTGCCAGCCCCACCCCGCTAGCCCTGCAAGGCCCCCCGATTGACAGAACGGCCCGCCACTAGAGTATCATGCGTGGCAAGAGGTGACTGTGGCAGAGACAAAAGCGGCCAAGGTCTACGTCACGCGCGAGCTTCCCAGCGCTGCCCTCGACCCTCTGGCAGAAGCGGCCACCGTAAGGGTCTGGCCCGAAGAGTTGCCCCCGCCGCCGGAGGTTCTCTTGGCGGAGGCGGCAGATGCTGATGCCCTCCTCACCCTCCTGACCGACCGCATCGATGCCGCGATCATGGCGGCGGCACCGCGACTGCGGGTCATCAGCAACATGGCCGTGGGCTACGACAATATCGACGTCCAGGAGGCCAGCCGGCGGGGGATCCTTGTGACCAACACGCCCGGCATCTTGACCAAGACCACGGCCGACTTCGCCTTTGCCCTCCTTCTTGCCGCCGCCCGCCGCGTGGTAGAGGCCGACCGCTACACTCGCCAGGGCCGCTGGAAGACCTGGGGACCGCAGATCCTCCTGGGGCAGGACGTGTACGAAGCCACCCTGGGGGTGGTGGGCCTGGGTGGCGTCGGACTGGAGGTGGCCAAGAGGGGACGCGGTTTCGGCATGCGCGTCCTTTACTGCGATAGCACCCGCAGGCCCAAAGAGGAGCGCCGCTACGGGTTGGCCTGTGTGAAGCTGGACCAGCTTCTGGCCGAGTCCGACTTCGTTAGTCTGCACACGCCCCTTACTCCTGAGACTCACCACCTTATCGGCGAGCGGGAGCTGGCGCTTATGAAGCCCACAGCCGTTCTCGTCAACACCGCCCGAGGGGCGATAGTGGATCAGCGGGATCTGTGGCGCTTCCTCAAGGATGGGCGTATCGCCGCCGCCGCCATCGACGTCAGCGAGCAAGAACCCATCGCCCCCGACGACCCCCTCCTGGGGTTGGACAACATCATCATCACGCCCCACATTGCCAGCGCCAGCGTCGCCACCCGTCTGGGCATGGCCAGGATGGCGGTGGACAATCTGCTCACGGCCCTGCGAGGCCAGGTGCCACCCCAGTGCGTCAACCGAGAGGCCATCCCCCGCTGGCGCCGAGCTCTGCCCAGATAAAGCATGAGCGTTGTAGCTTGACAGCGCCCAGGGGTAATGGTATCGTTTTGCCACTCCCAAGGCCTCTGCTCGCAGGGGCTGCCTCTTCTGCGGCGAGGCCGTCTTTAGTTGGAGCAGAGGCGAGGCGATATGGGCCGTTCTGCTCGCGCTGCCGGTAATTTGTGGCTGGCCAGAACCCTGTGGGATCTGGGGGCTATCCGGTTCGGCGACTTCACTCTGGGAAGGACAACGCTCCACTCCCCCATCTACGTCAACGTGCGCCTGCTGATCAGCAAGCCCAGAGCCCTCAGGCGGGCGGCTCGCTTGATGTATGAAGAGGTGCGCACTCTCCAGAGGATGCTCCACCCCCGCGGCGCCCCCTTCGATCGGGTGGCCGGTATCCCCTTCGGTGGGTTGCACCTGGCCACCGTCTTCTCCCTCATCGCCAACGTCCCCATGGTCTACGTCCACCCCTCCAAGGATCGCGATACCACCACTCCTTTCCTGGAGGGCGCGTACGAACGGGGTGAGACGGTTCTCCTCATCGACGACCTCGTTACCGGCGGTGGCAACATCATCGAGACGGCCGCCTTCCTGGGGATGGCTGGCCTGAAGGTGAAGGACATAGTGGTGCTGCTGGATCGCCACGAGGGAGCCAAGGACCGCCTGAAGGCCCACGGCTACAACCTGATATCCATCCTCGGCCTGGAGCCGATGCTCAACTACCTGATGGCCAGCGGCAAGATCGAGGAAGACTGGTACCGCAAGAGCGTCGACTACATCCTGTCCCGCCGCCCCGTCTGATTGACAGCCATCGAATCGTTGCAGCACCAGGGGGCGCATTCGTCTTCCGAGGGATCGCGGAATTCGAGGGCTGGATCTGGCTTTGACCTAGCCTACCTGAGGTGCTAGACTTCGCGAGATGTAGGCCTGCCTGCCGGCAGGAGGGAAGGAGTTGAAGATATGCGAATCTTAACCCTTGCCATGGCCACTATCTTGATAGTTGTTGGCTTGACAGCCTGCGACGGAGATGGAGACGAAGAAGGTGCACCAGCGGCTGCCGTAACGCCTACCGCCACTGAGGAGGGCGAACCCGCCGCTGCCGAAACTCCTACTGTCACTGAGGAGGACACACCCGTCACTGAAGAAGACACACCCGCCGCTGCGCCTTCGCCCTCCGAGGCAGGCGTGGAGACCGGCTCCCTCACCGGCCTGAACAGCTATCGCTACACCATGAAGATGGAACTGGAGGGGTTGCAGAGCGCCCTCGCCGACCAACTGGCCGCCATACCGGGTCAAGACCCTGCCGCTATGGCCGAGAGTCTGGAGATGGAGATCAGCGGGGCGTTCGTCGCGCCGGACCAGGCCGAGAGCCATATGAGCATCAGTGGCGTCGACGACGAACTGGTCCTGGTTGTCATTGGCAACCAGCAATGGGTGCAACTGGGCGACCTGGCCATCGGCCCCATGGAAACCATGGGTGACGTATCGGAACTGGACTTTGCTCTCCTGATGTGGGAGGCGTTCGAGGAAGAGGCTGGCGGGCTGACCTGCGCCAGCGAGAAGAAAGAGACGGTGAACGACGTTCCCGCCAACTACTGCGGCATCGACACGGCTACCTATGAGCAGCTCTCCGCTCTGTTCGGCGGCACGGAGGAGGAGATGGGCGACATAGATGAGCTGAATCTCGAGATGTGGCTGGCGGAAGACGGAGGCTGGCCCGTGCGTCTGCGCGTTAGCATGGAAGGCACGGATGAGACCGGCCAGGAGTTCAAGGCCAAACTGGACATGGACGTCACCGACGTCAACGAGGATATCGAGATCAAGCCCCTCAGCTAGCGGTAGCCGCTGGGAGAGCCTAGAGGAGGCGACGAATTGGCTTGCGGCCGGGGCGGGGGTCGTAGTTGGCCTTGAACATCTCTAGCTTATCGCGCTCGATGAGGTACTTGCCAGCGAAGAGAAGGGCAGGAACCTTCTTCTGCTTGATCAGTCGCCGCAGACTCTGGGGGTGAATGCCCAGGATTCGCGCTGCTTCCACTAGATCCAGGTAGTTATCGAACGGCGTGTCGACCATTCCCCTCCCCTAGTCTACTAACACGCTAACACGCATTAATGATTTTACCACATTTGTCAAGCCTAGTGGCCTATATGGATCACCATCTTGACACCTCCGTGGCTGGCAAGAGCTGGCATCTCTCGTTAGCAAACCCATAGCTGGTATGTTATATGCGCTGTAACGTCTAACCCGGCCTGGAGCGGGAGACGGGAATCGAACCCGCGACAACCTGCTTGGAAGGCAGAAGCTCTATCGGGGGGCGATCCGTGCCAGCAGGCGTCCCGGATTGGCAATCGCGGCGGCGCGGCCGCAGCGGTAGCGCCGCATCCCTGTCTTGATGAAGGTGAGAGCCATGCTAGGTGTCCACCAAGAACTGCTCACACACATTGCGGAAGTCGTTGAACACCCGCAGCGTGTGCGGACAGGCTGACTGACAGGCCGCGTTTACTGCTTGCGCTGCAGGCGATAGACGGCATTCGCAAACGTCAAAGTCACCACTTTACCGTCTGCCAACTCGCCGAATGAGGCAATAGGCTGCCCTGTCTCGGCGAGAAGAACTGGCAGGCTGTCATCAGCCGTGTTCGTGGCCCAAATGCGGCCGCTACAGAAGTCGCCGTAGACGTACCATCCATTCAGCTCAGGCATTGAGGCACCCCGGTAGACGTACCCACCGGTCACCGAGCACCCGGTATCGTGGCCGTAGACAGCTCGCGGCATTTGCAGCCCGCTCTTGTCGCAGTCCGGCGAGAGGAAGCACTCCAAGCCCTCCATGACGTTCCAGCCATAGTTCCCACCGGGAACGATGTGATTTACTTCCTCCCACCTGTCCTGTCCCACGTCCGCAGCCCAAAGCTCGCCGCTAGCCCTGTCGAAGCTAAAGCGCCAAGGGTTGCGCAGGCCGTAGGCATAGATCTCCGGGCGGGCATCAGCCATCGCCACGAATGGGTTGTCCGCTGGAGCCACATAGCCCTCGCCGGAGACATCCAGCCGGAGTATGGAGCCGAGGAGAGTCGAGAGGTTCTGAGCGTTGCCCTGTGGGTCACCAGCGGAGCCGCCATCGCCAACCGCGACGTACAGGTAGCCATCCGGCCCGAATGCCAGCTGCCCGCCGTTGTGATTACCGAAGGGCTGGGGGACCTCCAGAAGAACGTGTTCGCTCTCCGGGTCTATCGCTCCGTCAACAACCTGGAACCGTGACAGGACGCTGCGCCTGGGGTCGCCGGCCGCATAGTAGAGGTACACCCGCCCGTCCACCGAGAAGTCCGGCGAAAACGCCAACCCAAGGAGGCCTTCCTCGTTACCCGGGCTCTTGATCAGCCGGTCCGACATGTCGCCAAAGATGGTGGGACTGGAGTCACCTTCCACCGAACCCCGCCAAATCATCCCACCTTGAGTGACGAGTACCGCCTCCCCCTCGCTGCCAGGTATCGTAGAGAAGCCCAACATGCGGTCAAACGTAGCCCAGTCTAGAGCGGGGGCGAGTTCGTAGGCCTCCTCGACCGGGTGGGAGGGCGTGGCCGTCGGCTCTGGCGTCGGCGAGAACTCAGCGACCACGGGCGACGGTGTGGGCGTCGGCTTGGGCGATGCCTCCTCCTCGCCGCCTTCGCAGGCTGGCACGAGCACCACCAGGCAGATCCCAAAGCTAAAAACCATCCTCAAGGACGACCCCTTCATTTTGATGCCTCCCTACTAGGTGTCCGCCTTCACTCGATGTGTGCGGTATCCTACTCGCAGGCGCACACCGGGGGCGCTCAAGCGGGAGCGGCGACTACCACCCACCTGGCCCAACGCAGCTTCACCGGAGCT
Organism: Dehalococcoidia bacterium; assembly: GCA_020356025.1. GTDB lineage: Bacteria > Chloroflexota > Dehalococcoidia > SM23-28-2 > SM23-28-2 > SM23-28-2. Next base: position 2,088,699 of record CP070630.1, read on the forward strand.
TACACCGGTGAGCGGCACCGCCAATGACCTCCGGCGCTCCGGGTGCAAGCTATCTCTTACCGTGGAATAGCTCGCTGCCCGCTCCAGGGTACACAATGCGCTGAGTCTTCGGGGTGAGCCGTATGACATCTGGCCACTTGCCCGATTCGCTCTCCCCCTTAGGCACTAGCGCCGCTGTATTCGACCGGCTGCGAAGGCGCCGATACCGCCAGCCAACACCAGAGCGGCAAGGCCGGCGCCGATGGCTACCAGCCACGCGGTGGAATCCGAAGAGTCGCCCACGGGACCGCCGCCGGCCGTCGGAACGACGGTCGGGGTCGCAATGGGCGAGGGGGTCGGCACGAAGCTCGCGTCCGCCGTCAGCTTCGCGTTGAGGGCCGGCTGCCCCTCGAGCAGCCCGACCGCGAAGGCGGTATACACTGTGCCCTCCTCCAGCATGATGCCGGGAAGGTTCAGCGCCACGGTCTCTGTTCCGGCCGCCCGCACCTCAAGATCGTACGTGCCAGCCGGTAGGTTGAGATAGCCGCTGGCGTCCTTGAACGCTGCGTTGGGCACTACGACACCTGCGCCCTCGGCATAGATGTCCACGGCCGGAGCGTCTGGGGAAGCGTGAACGAAGCGAAGCTTGGACTCGCCGTCCGCCGGAGCACTGTTGTCGTCCACCAGAACCAGTGGCTCGATCTCCGCCAGAAGGCCAACAGCTGCCACAGTGTAGTCGGTGTCAGCGGACAGCGTCACGTCGGCGCTTATGAGCGGGTCGCCCGTGCCGTCGGCGGAGGCCGCGAAGACATCAACCGTGTGATCGCCGGCCGGGACGGACACGTAGTCGGTGATGTCGTCGAAGGCGAGGTCACTGATGGCCTCCGAGCCGTCTAGAAAGATGTCTACCGCCGGGGCATCGGGAGAGGCGTGCAGAACCCTGATGCGGGCCCCGTCCTCCTCCGCCGCGGCCGTCGACAGAGTTGTCAGGACTCCCACGAACCCTGCAAGGAAACCTACTAGTAGCTTGTTCATCTCTGAACTCCTCCTTCCCCCATTGCAGGGAGAGTGACCATTCCGATCGTCGGGAGGCCCTAGTCGTTTCTCACACCTAGGACCTGCGCAAGTCATTTCATAGGCAACCTCCGGGTCTTGGTAATCGGCAAGTTGGAACCAGCCGTTCTCTGTGCAAATCAGGCCCATTATAGGCTTGTGATCGCGCATCAGATCTGAGCTCCGATCGACTAACCTGAGGCCTTCTCAGAACCGATCTCCCAGTTGACAGCACTCATGAGCACCACGTCCTTGACAACATTCAAGCGGGATTCCTCATATCAAGCAGCATCGCTGTCCTCATTCGGCGCCGAGTCGCGTGACGCTGCTAACGAAACCGCGAGCTTCTCCTTCTTCCGTCATTCCTCCGTTACCCGGGTGGGGGACTCCTCGGGTCGTCCCCACCGCCCGCGGGACAGCTCGGAGAGGGGGTCATCCTCCCACAACCAGCTGTGGGCCCAGTTGCGAAAGTCTTTCTGAGCCCCGCACAGCCTGCAAATGCCCATGCTGGTTGGGCCGTTGGGGCTTTCGATCAGCCAGTGATGGCGGCACTGAGTTTGAGCCGTCGCCCCTCTGGCCCGTTTGACTGCTACCTCACTCATCGTCTTCCTCGACTACGGTTGTTGGGGCTCACCCTTTGCCAACAAGAGGTGCTTCAGCATCGCGACGAGCTCCCAGGGATCGAAGGGCTTGGTTAGGAAGTGATTCCCCAGAGGGCCATAACGCCTGGTCGCCTCGGCTCGGTCCAGGGCAGATATCACGACCCAGACGGGGGAGCTGCTTGCTGCCTCGTCGAGCTGACGAAGCCACTCCAGGACTGCGCCCCCCTTGCTGTCGGGAAGCTGGAGATCGAGAACCGCGGCATCTGGGGGTTGCTGTTTCAAAATGTGCAGGGCCTCGCCGCCTGTCGCCACACCGGCGGTGTCAAAGCCTGCGTTACTCAAGGAAAAGCGCAGCATCCTCGTCACACTTTCGTCGTCCTCGATCACAAGGACCCTTCTACGGATATCGCTAGCCACGTTTGCCATAGTAGATGCCAGCTGTGTAGAACGTGTGAATGTCCGAGCGGGCGGCGTGAAAAAGACGTGAATGTCGGCGGCTAGAGACAAGCGCCACGGCGAACCAGAGGCCCCAAGCTGTCGCGCCAGCCATGCCCTATGCAGGGCGCTTAGGGAGTCAGCGGGGCGACGCAGGGGGTGGCGAGAAGGGAAAGGAGAACCCCAGCCGTTCAGGGAGAGCTAGGGCTTGGGCATACGGTATCCGGCCTGCCGCTCGGTGAAGATAAATCGGGGGTGGTGGGCGTCATCACCCAACTTACGGCGAAGATTGCGGATGAAGGAGCGCACGAGTTCGGTCTCGCCGCGGTACTCTTCTCCCCACACTTGCTGGAGAATCTGGTCATAGGTCAAGACCCGCCCGGCATGGGTTGCCAGCTCGTACAGGATCTTGTACTCGGTGGCGGAGAGAGCGACCTGCTCGCTTGCCACGGTGACCCGCCGCTCTGCAAAGTTGACTCTCAGATCACCCAGCACAAACGGCGGCCTCGCCTCCATCAGGTCGGGCAAGAGCCGCCGTCGCAGGGCTGCCCCAATACGAGCAAGCAACTCCGAGGGGGAGAAGGGCTTGGTAATGTAGTCGTCGGCCCCCATCCTCAGGGCGCGGACGGTGTCCTCCTCCCGATCGCTAGCAGTGAGAAAGATAACCGGCACCCCTGAGAACTCCCGGATGCGCCGGAGCAGGTCGAAGCCGCTGGTCCGGGGAAGCCTAAGGTCCAGCAGAACTAGGTCTGGCTCCTCCAACTCCATCAGTTTCGCGACCTCTGACGGGTTGCTGGTCACGATGGGCTGGTACCCCGCCTCGTCCAGGGAACGCTGGACATAGCGCAGCACCTGCGGCTCGTCATCGACGGCGAGCACGCGCGTCCTCTCACCTGCCCGCCGGACCCTCCCCAGGTGCACGGTCCTCCGAGTTTCGTCCGATAATGACTTGACACCGGTTTCGGCGGCTACCGGCAAGGTGAAACTGAAGGTGGAGCCTTGTCCCTCCCCAGGACTATCGGCCCGGATGCGCCCGCCCTGGGCCTCCACAATACCCTTGCAGATGGCCAATCCGAGGCCGGTGCCAGAAAGCTTTTGCCCGCCATCGTCGTGAACCTGCGAGAATTTCCTGAACAGAAGAGGCAGCTTCTCCCTGGGGATTCCGCGGCCCCGGTCTCGGACATGGATTGTGACCTGCAAGGGGTCGTGCTCCGCTGCTATGGTGATGGGCGCTGTTGCCGGAGAGAATCTGGCCGCGTTGTTGAGGAGGTTCGTCAGCACCTGAACGACCCTGTGCCGGTCTGCGTTGACAGCGGGGAGGTCGTCGGGTACCTCCAACTCGACCTGGTGACGGCCGCCGCTTCGCGCAAAAGTTGCCCGGGCTTCCTTGAGAACGTCCCGCAGATCGGTAGGTTCAGCGCCGATCGACAGGGAGCCAGCCTCGATGCGCGTCATGTCCAGGAGGTTGTCCACCAGGTCCCTAAGGCGGTCTGCTTGCTCGTCAATGATCTGAAAGAGTTCTCTATTCTCCTCGGGACTGAAGGGCCTCTGGCTGCCCAACGCCGTCGCTGCAGACCCCTTGATTGCTGTGAGCGGTGTCTTCAGCTCGTGGGTGACCATGCCCAGGAATTCGCTACGGAGCTTCTCCAACTCCTCCTGGGCCCGCTTTCGCTCGGTGATGTCCAGGGTGTATTCGATCACCTGCCTGACATTTCCTTCGTGATCGAGAACCGGGTGGCAGTGGACTTCCACAGCGCGGTCATTGCCATCGGTATCGCGGTGGATATGCTCGACCGTGACGGGCGCCTTAGTCTGCTTGACCACTTCGAGGGGGCAGACGTGTTCGTCGCCTTTACACGGCTCGGTCAGTCCATGGGTGAGCGCGTAACAGGTTGCGGCTTCCCGCAATCCGCCCCGACAAGCGGCTGCATTGGCCATCTTGATGGTATAGTCTTCGGCCTCTATCACATAGAACGGGTGGCGAAGGGCGTCCAGGACGGCCTGAAGGAAGGCGCTATGCTCCCGGATTCTCTCCTGCGCCCGCCCGCGCTCGGTGACACGGCCCAGTCTCTCGGCAATGGCGTTGATCAGGTTTCGCTCTTCCTTTAGGAAGGGCCCCTCATCGCTCTTGGGCCTCTCCTCGAGATAGCAGACCTCCACAATGCCAAGCCGCTGCCCAAGCACGATGATGTCGGCTGTCTGCCTCCAGTTGCTTTCTCTGAAGTTTCCTGTCCTGAACTCTTGATCCTCCAGCATGATGCGGGCGCACGTCACTTCGGGGTACTGCCAGGCTGGGGGAATCAGTTCGACTGTCCCCTGGAGGAACTGTTCCAGCGAAAAATCGGCCCGCTCAACGAGACGGGAGATACCGTAGAGGCAGTTCAGTTCCTTGACGCGCTCGCTAAGATGGTGGGTCCGTTCGCTCAGCGCTTGCTCTGTCCGCGTCTTCTCTGTCACGTCGACGAGGGAGAGCACAAGCCCTTGCATGGCCCCGGAGGCATCCGTGACGGGCGAAAGCGTCCAGTCCCAGTAAGTTACGCCGCGTTCTGGCTGGTCCGCGTATACGAAGGGCTTGGCGGTGTACTGGACCGCTTCCCCCGTGTCCCTCACCTTCTCGAATATGGCCCGGTTCTCGGGATCGGGGAACAAGGCGAAGTGATTCGTCCCGATGAGCTCTTCGGCCGTGTGGCCTGAACCTTTGGCGTAAGCAGAGCTGACCTTGATGAAGTTGAAATCAGTGTCTAGGTAGGCGATCTGTGCACTTGTGGTCTCCATGATGACATCCAGCATGTCTCTCTCACGCTGGACGCTTGCGGCAAGCTGCTCCGTGTGGCTCTGCTCTCGACGCCGCCTAGCGAGGCGCGCGTCGTGACTCTCCCCGTGGCGCTGGGCCACTGTGTTCGGAGCCTTCTTTCGCTTCTTGTTCTTCACCATCACGTCCCGCTGACTGCAACTCGGGATAACCATGGTTCTTATTGTCGAGTATACCACTAGCGAGGTAACGCTAGATACCGCCCGTCGTCAGCAGCTTTCGCGATCTGTACGAGCAGCCCTTAGTGGCCATTTCAAGGCTTGCTCTCGCTGCCCAGACGAAGGTCGGGTATCACCCGCGCGAAAGGACCGGTGAGCGCCCCAAGAGCGTTCAGCGGCACGAGTCGAGGTGCAGGCCAGGAGCGGAGAGACCTGGGAGCTGAGCCGCAAAAGGAAGAGAGCCGCGGCCGGCTGCGGCTCTCTCCCCGTTGCGTTTGGCCCGTATCAGGGTTTGCCTATGGCGCAACCGTGTACGGCCGCATCATCTCGTTGTCCTCGTGGTCGAGGATGTGGCAGTGCCAGACGTAGCCCGGGCCGGCCGTCGGGTCAAAGGGGAACGTGTTGACTCCGGCACTCACGTTGTTGACCGGGACATCTTGCGGCGCCCACCGCACGACGATGCGGGTGACCTCGCCGGGGTACATGATGACGGTGTCCTTCCAGCCCGTTTCGTTGGCTGCCGGCGGCGCGGCCTTCCCCTGCAGGAAAGCACCTATGGCCGGGTTGCCGCCAACGGCGCCATCGGCGTTGGGGGTGTCATACGGCAGCGGGGGTCCAGCAGCAGGGTTGTAGACACCTCCGGCGAACGCCGCATCGTAGGCCTTCAGATACTTGCTCGCCTGGAATCCCTGGCGGCTGAGGACCTGGAACTGCACCAGGTGCAGGTGGATGGGGTGGGCGTCGCCCGTCAGGTTGATGACCTCCCACACCTCGGTCGAGCCGACCCGCGGCATCTCCGTTATCCCCGGCGCAGGAAGGCCCGACATGGTGCCGTCCCACTTGGTGTTGTTGAGCAGCGCCTCCAAGGGACCACCGGCACCCATGACCTCGTTGAGGGTCAATTGTCTGACTTGATCTGGCAGGATGGTGGTCACGGCCGGATCTAGGCCGACGATGGGGTTAGCGGGCCGCAGGCTGCCCGGGAGAGCGATCGCGGGGTTGTAGCTGGTGTCCGGGCCGCCTGTAGGGAAGCCCACCCGGAACTGCATTATCTGTCCGACCGTCTGTGGATCTGGCGTTGCCCCTTGCGGGAAGGGCGCCCGCGCGTTGTTAGTCATGATGAGCTTGGTTCCCGGCTTCACTTTCGCGAAGTCGACGATAACGTCAGCGCGCTCACCCGGCGCGAGGAGGAGCTTGTTGACCTCCACCGGCGTGTCGAGCAATCCGCCGTCGGTCCCGATCTGCCAGAAGGTCAGCCCTCTCGGCAGATTCAGTTCATAGAAGCGGGCGTTCGAGCCGTTCAAGAGGCGGAAGCGGTAGCGGCGCGGCTCCACATCCAGGTACGGCCAGGTCTTGCCGTTGACCACGATGGTGTCGCCCAGGAACTCCGGCTGCCAGAAGGGGTGCTCCGGGTTGAGAGCCGGCGCGTCCGGGAAGAGCCACTGACCGTTGGTATCGAACATGCGGTCCTGGATGACGATCTCCGCCTCTTGCTGTCCGCTGGGCAGGTTGGCAGGCTCATTCAGTGGATCCCTCAGCAAGTAGAAGCCCGCCAGGCCACCGTAGACGTTTAGTCGCGTGACGCCCAGAGCGTGGTCGTGGTACCAGAGCGTGGCGGCTTCCTGGGTGTTGGGATAGGTGTATGTGTTCGTCACAAACCCGGGGCCTGTCTGCGCGAATCCGGGGGTGAACCACGAATCCGGGTGACCATCGAAGGCCGAAGGGACCTCCCCGCCGTGCAAATGGGTGACCGCGGGCACGGGGCCAGCGTAGGGGTCTACAAGGGGATCGCCCACTGGGCCGATAGGATCGGCCCAGTGAAGGGTCTGGTCCACCGTGAGGTATTGCTGGAGCACGGGGTTCACCAAGTTGTTGAAGTAGGTGATCGTCGTGGGCACGCCGCGCTGCGCCTCAATCGTGTAGGCGGGATATAGAGGGCCGAAGGGAGTCGGGTTCCCGGCCTCGGTTATCTGGTAGCCCCAGACATATGTGCCCGCGTTATATGGAGCAGGCAAACCAGCGTAAGATGCCGCGGGAAGGACTTGCTGCTGGAACTCCTCCATTGTCACAGTTAGTGGCACGGTCCCATCGACCCTGTTGCCAGCAAACGTGGGCAGCGGATCCACGTATTTCGGGATGGCCCCCCCGGGAAGAGGAACCTGCGGAACCTGAACAGATGCGCCCGCCGTTGACCCGATGAACAGCACCGTGAACAGCACAGCCACGGCTGCTGCGACTAGTAGAGCGCTCTTCTTCATTGGTCGTCTCCTTCCTTCAGTTCTTCAATGCTCTGCGCCGTCAGCAATAGGCCGTATCCATAGGCACCTCCCCACTCCATCAGTCATCTCCACTCGTGCTTCCCTTATCCAGATGGGATTTCCCATCGCCATCGCTCTTCTCTCTCGGCGAGCCGGAGAGAAGGGACTGTACTGCGCTCGAGCCCTCTAGGGTTGAGGTTCATGTTAGATGGCGGTTGTGAAGAGCGCGTGAACAGGGGAGCGGGCGGCATGAAAAAGGCGTGAATGCCGGGGGCCACTCAGTGGCTACGGGGGGTGCTAGGCCGAAGGTCGCAGGGCGGGGTCGCTGTCTGCGAGCAGCTCCAGAGGGCCGGGTGGGATTCGAGGGGGCCATACGCGATGGGCATTTGTGTGGGAGGTGGGGATGGCAGGCGAACCGCTGTGGGCAGTGCAGAAGCTGGTACCTGTAACTGCATCGCCAGGGCGAGCGGCACGACGGTGGTGACGAGCAGGGGGATAGGGAAGCGGCGGTGGCCTGATGCTTGGCGGCTTCACTCGAGCGGATGAAGTGGACGGACCTGGCTTTGTGGCAACAGAGCTCGCGCGTCAGCGGATAAGATTAAACGTCCAGGTGGCTCCTTCCTCCTTGGTCACTAGCGCAAGTACAGACGTTAGGTGAGCCAGATCGCTAATGGTGGTGATGTCAGGGCGGCCAAGGGCGTAGCGGTGCCACAACTGGTCGCTGCCCAGAGCGTAAAGGATGTTGAGTTCGGTGCTTATGGTAGCGGAGGCCTCGTCTACTGGCTCGGTCAAGCCCACGTAGCACACGCTATTCCAGCCCATCACTAGATCGGCGCTGGTGGGGGACATGGCGGATACATCCTGAACCCAGGAGGCGTCGCCGGCCATGAGAACGAAAAAAGACTCGAATGGGTTGACCGTGGTGATCGTGCTGACTTCGGGCCTGTCGGCGAACCAGCGGTCGTAGCCGCCGTCGTCCCGGAGGCGGTAGACGGCCAGCACTTGGCTCACGATGGGCTCCAAAGCCGCGTCGATACCCTGCTGTGATCCGGCGTAGCAGGCATGGTTCCAGCCAGCCGCCAGACTCAGGGCACCTACGACATCGACGATATCGTGACCACGGAAGGGCGTGCCGTCCTGAAGGCTCCCGACGATTGTCGCCGTCACCAGGTTGGGAGAGGTGGGCAGGGCGGAGATGAAGCTCGGCCCGTCGAAGGTCAGCTCTAGGTCGGCAAGTCCGTCTTCGTCGAAGTCGCCAACGGTGGCCTGGGTCGGCGATAGGGTTGCCTCTCCCACCAGAAGGTCGAGGCTATCGGTATCTACCTCATTGACATCGTGCCCGAAGGGCAGCTCGGTATAGGCGGTGACCGTTGACGGCGGCTCGGGACTGGCCAGGTTGAGCGCATCGGGCTTCACATCTACAAGTGTGGTAATGCCTACGAAGATGCGAACGCTGGCCGAGCCCTGCTGCCCGTCGGAGTCAGTGACCTTCAGGGTGATGGTGTGCCACCCAGGCGATAGATCGGCTACCAGTCCCGCCGGGCCGTCAGCGATTTGGCCGTCCCGATCCGAAGACCAAATGTAGGCTTCCGACGGCAGGCCTCCGTCCTCCTTGTCTGCCGCTGACCCCATCAGCGTCACCGCGTCCCCTATCTGATACTCAGAGTTATCTTCAGGCGAGAAGATGGTGGGCACGGGTGGCTTGGTGGCGACTTGGAAGTGGCCGCTGTCGCCCGTGCTTGAGTTGCCGGTGTTGTCGGTGGCGATGACCCGGTAGAAGGCATCGTTGCCGCCGGGCAGGTCATCTACGTTGGCCTGATAGGTGGTCTCGGAGATGTTGGCCACGATGGGGAAGAAATTGGCGCCGCCATCCCAGCTGTAGAGAAGGGTGAAGAGAAGAGGATCGCCGTCGGGGTCCTCGGCCTGCCACTGCACGGTCTGGTTGCCGCTGAGGAGGCCGCCATCGGCAGGCGCGGTGACCTCGACGGTGGGCGCGTTGGCGCTAACGTCCACCGAGTCCAAGACCTCCGTGCCGTGACGCAGGACGATGCGGTCGGTTCCCTCCACCCAGGCCAGAACGACGCTGAAGGGGGATGGCTCGGGCATAGTCGGCACCTCGAGCAATTCGAAGTTCACGTCGAAGCAGTGGCTGCCGACAACAGTTCCTTCGTCCTCCAGTTCGACGCAGTACTCCCCTTCGCCAATCGGATCAGGAGTACCGTCCATTACGCGGTACAAGGTGGAGATGTTTCCCGTAGCGTCGGGATTGACTACCCCGGCTACGAAGACCGACTCTACGCCATTCACAGCGACAGTGATGCTCTCAGCCGAACCCCCGGCGATGGAGCCGATAGCGACAGCATTGCCCTGCCAGCAGGACTTGGCAGTAGCGCTGTTGGGCGAAAGAGCGCAGAACAGCTGCTGGTAGGTATAGGGACTGACCCAACGCACGTCGTTGGCGTTGGTCTGCACGGTGAAGCCGCAGTGGCCACCCTGCATCATCTCCGTCTGAGTTGAAGGATGAGCGACAGCCGATGGGAGAGGAATCGGGAAAATCCCCGCCACCAGTATGGTAAGGTCTGTCTCTATGCCCGTCTCCTGGATATCATAGTCAAGGCCGACCGCACCAGCGCCGGTGTAAGGCCAGTCCGGGTCGTCCGCGAAGCCTCCGGTGCAGGGGTGGCGACGGCCTAGGTTGTGGCCGATCTCGTGGGTCATGACCATCGACCGGTTGCCGGCAACGGTCCAGCCCACGTCCACGATACTCGCTATTCCCTTCCCTCCGTTCCAGATCGGGTTGGAGACGCCGTTGTTGAAGCCGGTGGCGCCAGGCACGAACACCACAACCTGGTCAGGGGGGCTAACATACCCGAAAGTGTAGAGGAGATTGGCTTCCGCTATGACATCCGGCCAGCTGAAGCTCTTTTTCCAGTCAAACAATGATCCTATTTCATAGACAACGGGGTCCCAGTGGGACACAGGAAAAGTCCTCACCAGCCAGAATACTTGGTTCTTCACGTCGGCGGTGGAGACTGAGCCGCCACCGCCGCCGGGGGGATCGTAGTTCATTCTCGCGGCATAGATATGGGGTGACTCGCGCTCGTACACCTTAAGGTCAAGGGTGCCGCTGGCCGGGGCGACGTTATTGGTGTCATCTTGCTCAACAAGGGTGTCATCGGGGTTCACCTCGGCCTGGAAGCTGAGCACATCGTCGGCCGCGCATTCCTTGCAGAGAAGCACGAAGTTGGCGCTGCTGTTGATGTTGTCCCTTATGAGGGCTTGCGTGGCCGTGGTCGTGCCGTTCATGGTCAGCCACGAAGTGCCATTGCGGGAAACCTTGAGGCGGACGGGCACGTTCTGGATGGCGGCCGACGTGCCGGAGGCCACATAGACGCGCACCCAGGTGAACCTGCCCGCCACCAGCGGGAGTTGGTTGTCGGCGCAGGCGGTGTCGCCGGTTGTGTTGTCCAGGCACTGCTGGGCTTGAGTGACCTCTATGGCAGCAATGGTGTAGTCAGGGGTTGGCGCGATGGACTCGGTCGGAGGCGGAGCGAACATAGGGTTCGCTGCTTTGGGGAAGCCGGGCCCGACAATGGCTATCTTGGGCGTGGGCGTTGGCGTTGGCGCCGGCACGGGGGTGGGGGTAGGGGTAGGGGTAAGCGTCGGCTCTGGGACGCCGAAAGCGGCTGTCTTGTAGTACCAGGTCTCGTCCAGGGAGTACCACCAGCAGACGGTCACCGTATGGTCACCGGGCTCGGCATGCTCCGGCACCATGGCGTCTATGCGTCCCGCGCTCTCGTACTCGGGCACGGCACCACTGCCGATGAGCGTGCCTCCCGAGGCGGGGTCCCAGTCCCAGAGTGCCTCCGCTGGCTGGTCATCGTAGTCGTTCGGCTCGATACTGGACAGCTCGACTTGAAGCGATGAGCCGGGAGGGCCTACCTCCGGGATGAGGGTGACGACGGCTTCCGGCAACGGTTGCAGGAAGCCGTAGGCGCCGCATTGCACCTCTCCTAGAGCTTGAGCTGGTGGGTCGGCCAGGCGTTGAGGGATGGAGGTCAAGGCGAGAGCCAAGACAAGGGCCATGCCTGTCATTGCCAAGATGGCAAGAGCGTGACGGGAACCGAGTCTCCACACTTTCATAGCTGAACCTCCACCGCTGTTCTCCCCGACGTGCCAATGGCCGGCGACTTGGATAAGGGAGACACGCTTCGTGGGACTTCGCCTTTCTTCAGATCGGGTCGAATCATGCCAGGAAGTCTAGCAGGCGTCAAGGCGCACCGGTAGCTCCCTCCTACGAGCACCCACAAGGGTTGGAGGGAACAAGCTGGGGATGTGCCAAAAGGCATGACTGCTAGCGGTCTAAGGCGAATGCTCTGGACGTCAGTCCTCGGCGAGGGGATAAGGGGATAAGAACATAAGCTCTGGCGACCCCGAGGGGATTCAGAGTCCACACGTAACAGCGATAGCAGAGGTGATTGCCGCCGGAGCAGCGCTGGTGAGGGCGTGATGAATGAGCACGCGCTAAGCACCCTGTAGATACGCTAGGTCCAAATGAGTGATAGGTCATCGTACCTAGTCTGCTATTGACACCATTGATCTGGACACAGCCGGGATGTGAGAATGACACGGTGGGGAAAAGGGGCTTAGTCACCAACATCTAGACCCTAATCAGTAGACATCTCTAGGAGTCGAGATTCGATATGGAAAACGTCATCTTCATAATTCTCGGCCCGGCGTTGATTGCGGGCGGCATCGTTGCGTATCGCGGGAGCGGGTGGGTTTACGTGCGGGCACTCGGTGCTGCCGCCACTACGGCGGGAGTTGTCATGTTCCTCATAGGTCTAGTCAACGCTTTATCAGGCACGGCCTAGGCCCTCAAACGCATACGCGTGAGGCTGCAGACTGCATCTAAGGCCCCCAGCCCAATAGCCACTACACCCTTTATCACCCCGTTCCCTACACGCATTGTCTGACAACCAGACGATATTACCGCCTATGCCCTAAGCCCTTGATTGCTCATTGCAGGCCGCCAACGGGAGCGTGTAAAACCCCCATATGCATCCGTAGGGGTGATGGTGCTGTTCTGTGCTACCCCCCTTTTGCTCGCCAGGCAGCGGTCACGTCACCGAGGCCAGAGGATGACGAACCGCGCGATGGCCTTGACCAGCGGGCTCTACGGCGCGATGGTCATGCTGCAGCTCACGGGGGCCGACTGGCAACGGGGTGAGCGGTAGCTGTTGCCCGTTGTCGCCTGGCCGCGACCAATATTCACCCCCTTCTAACCTTCGTGCTCCTGGTTTTCACTGATCCCTAGGCTTCTTCCGGCGATAATGTCCCCAAAGGAGGCGAGAGTGCGGCTACGCAAGAAGAACGAGCCGAGCGATCAGCCCGAGGATGAGGACCTCACGGATGAGCTGCTGGAATGGGCTAGGGCCAGAGGAGTGGTTGTCCCCGAGACCATGCCAGACACGATGGAACCTTCCCAAGGGACGAAGTCTGAGCCGGAACTCCATCCGTCCGGCTGGGAGAGCGTGCCCAGCGGGGTTGAGACCGCTGCGCCGATCAAGCCCCAACAGCAGCCTAAGATCTTGGTAGTAACTCTTGACGAGAGCGCTACAGACCGGGCCCAGGCCTACTTGTTCGATGACACCCAAGGGGCGAGTCAGTTCATCGAAACCCTCGTGAAGACCGGCCTCAATCCGGACCGCATCATCGCCATCTGGGCCACGCCGATGTACTTCAACGTGACCTGCGGCCTCGTGGTCACCACCGGCGAACCCGAGCTGCAGCCGACGGTATCTAGTTAGCAACCCCAGCCAGGGGCTGTCACTGCGATCGGTATATCACTCCAACTCCGCCCAAGTGGACCTCGCTGCCGTCGTAAAGGGGGCGACGCTGTCCCTTCCGTAGGGTGTAGTCGTCCACTACGATATCAGTCGCCGAAACCGCCTCCAGGAGGCACTCCCCGTTCCTGCGCGGAATGATGCGGGCCGATCGCCCGGCAAGGCCCAGATCCATGTCGTCATGCGGGCCCCCCAAGGTTAGTGGCCGCCGCCACCAAGTGCGACAGTGCCGCCCTTCGAGATCGTAGGCTCGTCCCTCTGGCACCGACGTCAAGTAACCGCGCAGAGTGGGGCGTCCGAAGTGGGCATAACCTGCCCAGGACACGGTCAACGCGGCCAGGAGCGCGGGACCCAGGATCAAAACCAGCGTGGGGCCCCCACCGCCGTTCCCGCCGGCCGTCGGGACCGCGACGGGCACCGGAGTGGGCGGTGGCCCCGCAGAGGGCGAAGGTGCGTCGACCTGCGCCGCCGATAACGACGTCTCAAAGCTGCGACGGGCTACCACTCCTTCCTCCGTCTCTGCCACCAAGGCGATGCTGTACCTCCCCTCTACTCCGCTCACCGCAACCGTCCCGACGTACTCCCCCGATCCCACCGGTTGAAGGGCCCCTTCATTGGACCGCCCATCCGGCTCGGTGACTGTAACAGCCACCGTAGCATCCTCCACCGGCCTCTCCTCCTCCGTCTGGGGGTCGCGAGCGGTGAGCCGGACGGCAACTTCCAGCGGTGCACCAGACCCTAGATTCAGCAAGGGCGGCGGGCGCAGCCAGACCACCTCCAGCAGCGTCCGCGGCGTCGACGAGATAGTCAGGCAGGACTCGCCTTCAGTCGGTCCCGCTATCGTCACCGTCCAAGTTCCCCTCGGTGGCTCCTCAATGCTGAAGGCGTCGTAGCGAGCGTCGGTTCCCGCGGGGGCAACCGGCTCACCACCGGGGTCAGCCACCATCACCGCCGGCCGTAGGTCACTGGGGTAGGTCACGAACAGTGAGAGCGTGGAAACGAACGAGTGGACGGGAAAGGTCACAGATCTCTCCTCGCCGGGAGCCAGGCAATCGCTGAACAGGACTTCGAACACGTCCAGCTTCTTAGCGGCGAAAATCTCCTGGAACACCAGCGTCAGTTCGCTGGCCTCTGGCGCCTCGCGGTACAGCCCGCCACCGTTCTCTGCCAGCTTCTGCAGAAACTCCGACTCCACGGCGCTGGCCAGGGAAACCGGAAAGAGGCCCCACTTCCTCTCTCCGAAGCTGGCCGCCAGGGCAAGCACCGCGTTCCGCTCTGCTTCCTGCTTCTGGGCCGAAAAGTTGGGCCAGTCAGGCGGGTGGAGCTCCCCATCCGTCAGGAATATGGCGAAGCGGATGGAGTTGGAGCCCTTCTCTAGCTCCTCCAGCCCCGTCTCCAGACCGGTCCGCATGTTTGTGTTGCCCGCTGGGGCCAGTGGCCTCAGCCGCACCTTTATGGACTCCTTAGTCGTCACGTCCGTCACCCTCGTCAGCGGCACCAGCACGATACTGTCGTCGGCGAACAGAACCACGCTCATCTCGTCCCCGTCCTCCAGTAGGTCCACCAGCTGGCTGGCCGCCGCAAAGCGCAGGCTGGCGGGGTCGGTCTGGGCCATGCTCCCTGAATTGTCGATCACGAGAACGACGGCGTTGTGCGGCGGCCCTTGGGCGCCCGCCGGCAGGATGGATAACGAAGCAAGAGCGATTAACGCAGGAAGGGAGAGGGAGAGCGCACGAAACATCAGCCGTAGCGCCTTGATCGCCCTAGGGTTAGATCTTGCGGGTCCCGGTGGCGTTGTCCTCTCTCTCAAACGGATGTTGCCCACTTGTCCACCTGGGCGTAGTTGTGCATAGTGCGCTCTTGGGCCTCGGGAAGACCTTGCTCTATCGCTCGGGTAAGGGCTAGCAGTCCTGGAACAAGCACCACTGCCAGCAGTAACAGAACGAGCTTGGCTATCATGCTGCGCATGATTCACCCCTCGAGTTAGACGAAATTGCCGGCGCGATGTTACTCGCAGCCGCGAGGGCTGGCAAAGAGGAGGCTAGCGTCAACGGTCCCTACCCCACTCACCGCCTCCTGGCATACCACGCGCCTGCGGTGAGGGCGACCAGGGCTGCCGCTAGGGGACGATGGCCATGCTGCAGCTCACGGGCGCCGTGACCAGGATGAGGAAGGCGTCGTACCCGTCCAGCGGCCCCATGTTGGAGATCTCTGGCCGGTCGGGGAAGTAGCGCTCCCAGCCCCCACCTACCAGCCGATAGGCAGCAGCGTAGCTGCCCTCCGCGCAGTCGAACACGTCCTCAGGCGGCATGCCGTCGGCACCTGTCCACCCCTCGTTCTGCCAGCCCACGCTCCAGTCCAGCGTGCGTTCGGTGCCCGCCGCATCGGCCACCTCCATCTGGCAGGTGACCTCCTCGGTGTTAAGGATGAGGAAGGCTTCATACTGTTCCAGGTCTGCCATGTTGGAGAGGTCTGGCCGGTCCGGGAAGTGGCGCTCCCAGCCTCCGCCCACCAAGCGATAGGCGGCGGCGTAGCTGCCGTCGGCGCAAGCGAACGCCTCCTCAGGGGTGGAGGCGCCGCTCCAGGTCTCGTTGTGCCAGCCGGGGCTCCACTGGAGGGTGCGGGCCGCTCCAGGGGTCGGCGTGACTGTCGGCGTGGGCGACGGGGTTGGCGATGGGGTGGGCGATGGCGGGAGCGGGGGCGACGGCGCAGGCCAGGGAGGCGTCAGCGGCTGCGAGAACTCGGAGGTGTTCCCGTCGGAGTCAGTGGCAGTGGCGGTGATGTTGGGCCCCTCGGGCAGGCCGGAGAAGCTCCAGTTACCGTCGCCGTCCGCCGTAGTGGAGCCCTCGTACACCCTGCCCTCGTCCTCCTCGTCGGAGTAGATGTCGACCTCGCAGTTGGGGCAGGCGGTGCCGAAGACGGAGCCGACGCTGGCCAGGATAGGCGGCGCAAGCTCGGCGTTGCCGCCACTGGCTAGCTGGATGCCCTTGCCGCCGTTTGAATTAATGTTGTTCCCGCGAATAGTGTTGTAGCGGGCGTCTTCCTGCACGAATACGCCGGCTTCGGTATTGCCCCAGATGAGGTTCGCTTCGTCAGGGCCAGTGCCACCAACGACGTTGCCCTGGGCACGGTCGCCGATGCCGACGCCCCGGACCTTGTTTTCGTAGATATAGTTGCCCTTGACCTCGTTCCAGTTAGTTCCGATGCCCCAAATCGACACACCGTCCAATTCGGTGCTGCTGCCTAGCCAGTTGTCCTGAATGATGTTGCTCTGCGCTCCCCCGGAGATTCTTATGCCCCTTGCGTTAAGTGTGTAGATACCGTTCCCAATCACAGAGTTCCCGCTGGTGCCGCTGCCGGTGATACTCACGCCATTCAGCGAGACGCTGATGTAGTTGCCATCGCCTTCCGAGCTGCCGCCGATAGTGTTGCCGCCGCCGCCGTGGATCCACACGCCAGATATGCAGTGTTCAATGGACATTTTGTTGATGGTGTTGCCGTCGGAGGTGATCTCGAAGCAGTCGAACGTATCAGCGCCATTCACTACCACCCACTGTTCGCCGCTGTCAATGGTGTCATTGCCCGTACTGAGGGCAGGCAATGGCGAGGACAGAGTGATGTAGCCGAATACCGATACATCAAAAACGATGGTGTCGGCGGAGGCAGCACCCGGGGGGTCGGTGCTTTCGCACACGAAGAACATACCATTTTGCCAGATCGCGCCAGAGACCTGGTAGCATTCTCCTTCCTCGAGGGATCCGAGGGCGAGTGTCCCTGTAGCCAGCATCATAGCCTCACGCAGGGTCAATTTGGCATCGCGGATGTTGGTGTCGTCAGTGCTGTTGACGGTTATGGTGACGTCGGGGCTGGCGTCAGCCCCCGGTCGGTTGAGTATCGCGAACACGGTGGCTGCGACCACCGTCACGACCAAGATGGCCAACACGACTCGCTTCATCGCTTCGCCCCCTTTCCAGAGTGCGCCCCGCCGCCTACGATGCGATGGCCATTGTGCAGCTCACGGGTGCCGTCACCAGAATCAGGAAGGCGTCGTACTTGTTCAGCGGCCCCATGGTGGAGAGCTCGGGCCG
>CP070630.1:2106029-2111784 GCA_020356025.1 Dehalococcoidia bacterium
ATCCGCCCTTCATGGTACGCGAGGCTTGCATGTGGGGTGCCGGCCAGCTCCCCAAGCTGCGCGACAACATGTACCGTGACGCCGAGGAGGACTTCTGGTTCGTGCCCACAGCCGAGGTGCCCCTGACCAACATGCACCGCGACGAGATCCTGGAGCCAGACGCCCTGCCCCTGCGCTACGTGGCCTTCACCCCCTGCTTCCGCCGCGAGAAGATGAAGGCCGGCCGCGACGTGCGGGGGCTCAAGCGGGGCCATCAGTTCGACAAGGTGGAGCTGTACAAGTTCTGCCAGCCCGAGAGCTCGGAGGAGGAGCTGCAGGCCCTGGTGAATGACGCCGAGGAGGTCTGCCGCGCTCTCGGCATCGCCTATCGCGTGCTCCAGCTCTGCACCGGCGACCTGGGCTTCGCCTCGCTGATGTCCTACGACATCGAGATGTGGGCCCCCGGCTGCGACGAGTGGCTGGAGGTCAGCTCCTGCTCCAACTGCGGCGACTTCCAGGCACGGCGGGCCAACATCCGCTTCCGCCGCGAGAAGGGCGCCCGGCCGGAGTTCGTGCACACCCTGAACGGGTCGGGCCTGGCCCTGCCCCGAACGCTTATCGCCGTCCTGGAGAACTGCCAGCAGCGCGACGGCTCGGTGGTCGTGCCGGAGGTGCTGCGGCGGTATATGGGAGGGGTAGAGGTAGTTCGCTAGTGCGCATCCTAGCCGTTGATGCCGGCACCGGCACCCAGGACATCCTCCTCTTCGACTCCTCCGGCCCGCCTGAGAGCAGCCTCAAGCTCATCATGCCCTCTGCCACCCAGATCGCCGCCAGCCGCATCCGCCGCGCCACCCGCGAAGGCCACGCCGTCGTCCTCACCGGCGTCACCATGGGCGGCGGCCCCTGCCACTGGGCCCTCGACGAGCACATGAAGGCCGGTCTCAAGGCCTATGCCACCCCCGAGGCGGCCCGCACCTTCGACGACGATCTCGACGCAGTGCAGAGCATGGGCGTCACCATCGTCTCTGAGGACGAGGCCAAGCGCCTCGACGACGCCCGCCGCATCGAGATGGCCGACCTCGACCTAGAGGCCATCCGCCGCGCCCTCGCTGCCTTCGAGGTGGACAGCGACTTCGACGGCCTGGCCCTGGCCTGCCTCGACCACGGAGCGGCGCCCCCCGGCTACTCCGACCGCCTCTTCCGCTTCGACCACCTGCGGCGAGTAGTCGAAGAGCGCAACGACCTGCGCGCCTTCGCCTACCTGCCGGAGGAACTGCCCGACTACCTGACCCGCGCTCGCGCCATGCTGGGCTGTGTGGATACGGACGTGCCCATCGTCTTTCTGGACACGGGACCGGCCGCCGCCCTCGGTGCCCTCCAGGACCCCATCGTCGCCCAGCAGGACGAGCAGTTCGTCGTCAACCTGGGCAACATGCACGCCCTGGCCTTCCACCTGCGAGGCACCCACATCTACTCGCTGTTCGAGCACCACACCGGCCTTCTCAGCAGCGAGCAGATCGAGTCCCTGAGCGAACGGCTGATGGCTGGAACGCTCCGCCACGAGGACGTGTTCGGCAGCCACGGCCACGGCGTCTTCTACGTCGCTGGAGAGCAGCCTGCGAACCGCCATCCCTCAGTTGCCGTCACCGGCCCTCAGCGAGCCAAGCTGAGGGCGAGCGCCCTGAAGCCGTACTTCGCCGTCCCCCACGGCGACATGATGCTCAGCGGCTGTTTCGGCCTCGTCTGGGCCTTCGCCGAGAAGCACCCCCAGCACCGAGTGGAGATCCTGGCTCGCCTCCTCCCCTCAGAGCGAGCGGTTTGAGGTGCCCGCGCATCTCAGCTCACGGTGAGCCTGTCGAACCATATCTAAGGAGACAGCGGCTCCCGCCGCCAGCGACCAAACCCCGATTGCCCCCTTGAGTAGGCTTCGCTATACTGACATCACTGTCCCCTCTGCATTCAAAAGGGAGAGTCATGTCGAAAGTGGGTCGCTGGCTAGCAGAAGAGATGCCCAGGCTACCTGAGGCAGACACCTGGGAGGAGCGCCTCGCCCTGCTGAAGGCCACCTGGAAGCCTCGCCCCTTCTGGAAGCTCCTGGGCATGGAGCCGGTTCAGATCGGCCCTGGCTACAGCAAGCTGCGGGTGCGCTTGCAGCCTGCCAAGCACGGCCGCTGGCCTCACGGCGGCCTGCTCAGCAGCATGGTGGACAGCTCCATCGGCCTGGCTCTGTATACCACCTACGGCCCCGAAGACGAAGACGTCGTTGCTCACGCTACCTCCGACCTCAACATCAGCTTCCTGAGCTCCATGCAGGGTGACGAGTTGTTCGCCGAGGGGCGCATCATCCGCAAGGCCCGCATGGCCGCTTTCGGTACGTCAGAGATCCGCGACAGCAAGGGCACACTGATCGCCGTGGGGCGAGCCACTTACCTCATCCGCCGCGAGCGGCAGGAAACGGCACCCCAGTAATAGCCAGAGCCCGCCCCTTAGCGGGCGGGCCTCTCTCGGCATCGGCGGGGTTCAAAGGGGGTGCGGCCCTTCTCTTCCCACTTACTATTACGCTCGAGACCGCCAAAAGGTTCGGCCTTTTCCAACAAATTTTCGGCCAAAATCGACCGAAGTTCCCCGCCCCGTATCTAGCTGCCAGTGGCTCTCACGGGCGACCCCCGCAAGCCACACGATGGCGCTGGCCAACAAAGAAGGGCGACGCTGCGACAGCGCCGCTTTCAGTCACACTGATCGCCCACGCGCTGCGTGCCGCCGACGTCGCCAGACAAATAGATGCTGACCATGCCCAACTGTTACGGGGATTACTCAGGCCGCCCTGTATCAAAATAGCCACTCCTCGCGTCTACTTAAAGGATAAACGGTAAAGTAGGAGCTGGTGGCCCCTGGATTGACGGTGAGGTGAGGTGAAAGTGCGCAGCAACAATGACCACCGCAACGAGCCTAGGATCACGGATCACACAGAGGAGATTCTGCGATGGGCTAAGGGGAAAACATCCGCCGTCTCCGAGAGCAGACCTTTCAGGATGGCGCCACTAGATCACTCCATTCTTGAGCCGGAACCCGAGCCGCCCGCTCCGGAAACCGAGCCCAAGACGGTAGAGCCCCCGAAGGTATCCACACTCAAGATGGGAAGCAGACTTCTCGTCGTGGAGCTTGACGAGGCCAATGCCAATCAGGGCAAGATCCACTTTCTGCCCGATGACCGAGAGGCGAGTCGCTTCATCGAATCTCTCTTGGACAAGGGCCTTGCTCCTGGCCGCGTCTCCGTGCTACGGGGCACGCGTATGAGCGTGAACGTGAGCTACCGGGTTGCGGCAACCATCGAACATCTGACCCACGAGTAGTCGCAAACCCGCTGGCAGCCTCGGCAAGAAGTGGACAAGGTCACCAGCACCATAGGGTGACTACCCACACGATGGCGTCGGCCAGCAGCACAACGGCCGCGGCCTAGACTCCGATTGCCACACAGAATGCGTTTCGCTATACTGGCATCGCTGTCTGCCCGTGCGCAGACAGGAGGGGTGGCCGAGCGGCTGAAGGCGGCGGTCTTGAAAACCGCTAACTCGACTTGTCGGGTTCGGGGGTTCGAATCCCTCCCCCTCCGCCAGCGCCAACGTCTGTAGATCACATTCTTGGAGAGCTTTTATGAAGATCCACGAGTATCAAGCCAAGCAGATCATGTCTGACTACGGCGTGCCCATCCCCAAAGGACGCGTCGTTTCTACGCCTGCGGAGGCCCGCCAGGTCGCCCAGGAGCTGGGCGTGCCGGTGGTGGTCAAGGCCCAGATCCACGCCGGCGGCCGCGGCAAGGGCGGCGGCATCAAGCTGGCCGACACGCCCGCCCAGGCCGAGGAGGCAGCCACGCAAATCATCGGCATGCGCCTGGTCACTCACCAGACCGGCCCTGAAGGACGCATCGTCAAGAAGGTGCTGGTGGAGGAGCAGGTGCAGACCGAGCGCGAGCTGTATCTCGGCATCGTCGTCGATAGCGGCAGCGGTCGACCGGTGGTCATGGCCAGCGAGGCCGGCGGCGTGGACATCGAGCAGGTAGCCGCCAAGTCGCCGGAGAAGATCCACAAGGCCTTCGTCGACCCCGCAGTGGGCTTCCAGCCCTACGAGGGCCGCCAACTAGCGTTCGCCACCAACCTCAGCGGCGACCTCCTGCGACCGGCCGTTGGGCTCATGAGCGGCCTGTACAAGGCCTTCGTGGGCAAGGACTCCTCCCTGGCCGAGATCAACCCCCTGGTGGTGACCAGCGACGGCCGCCTGTTGGCCCTCGACGCCAAGATGAACTTCGACGACAACGCCCTCTTTCGTCACTCGGATATCGCCGAGCTGCGCGACATCGACGAGGAGGACCCCCTGGAGGTGCAGGCCCAGGAGCTGGGCATAAACAACTACGTTAAGCTCACCGGTAACATCGGCTGCGTGGTGAACGGAGCTGGGCTCGCCATGTCCACCATGGATGCCATCAAACTGGCCGGCGGCGACCCCGCCAACTTCCTCGACATCGGCACGGTCAACGATGTGGCCCGAGTGGTCAACTCCTTCAAGATCCTCATCGCCGACCCCGACGTGAAGGCCATCCTGATCAACATCTTCGGCGGCATGGCCCGAGTGGACGTCATCGCTCAGGGCGTGGTCGACGCCCACAAGGAGATGGAGATCAAGGTACCGGTGGTCGTGCGCCTGGCAGGCACCAACGTGGAGGACGGCGAGCGCATCCTGAGCGAGGCCAACCTCCCCCTGATCCGAGCGATTGGCCTGGGCGAGGCCGCCCAGAAGGCAGTGGAGGCGGCGGGGTAGGCAAGCGCCACACTCACGCCGGAGAGAGGCTCACGAATGCAGCAGGAGCGGATCGTCGCGGCACAGGAACTGATGCAGGCCAACAGCATCGACGCGCTGCTGATCCTGACGCACGACGACTACATCTACTT
Source organism: Dehalococcoidia bacterium (assembly GCA_020356025.1). GTDB lineage: Bacteria > Chloroflexota > Dehalococcoidia > SM23-28-2 > SM23-28-2 > SM23-28-2. The sequence continues at coordinate 2,110,955 of CP070630.1, forward strand.
TTTCGACGAGGACCGCTTCCAGCCGCGGGCCATCATCCCCCAGAAGGGACCGCCCATCATAATCTGCTCCCGAGGCGAGGAAAAGGAGATAAGGGAAGGTCTGGGCGCGCAGGAGGTGCGAGTCTTCGCTACCGTGGGCCAGCAGATGCACGAGGTGGTGGGCATCATGCAGAGGCTCCAGTTCAGCCTCGGCAGGCCACCAACCATAGGCGTCCAGTTCTGGTTCGAGACGCCTGCCGTCCTGTTGCAGCTCTTCCAGCAGGCCAATCCCCAGGCGAAGGTGGTCGACTCCGCGCCGGTCATGGACACGCTGCGAATGGTCAAGTCGCCGCAGGAGCTGGCACTCATGCAGGAAGCGGCCCGCATCGCTGAGCGGGGGATGGAGGCAGCGGTCCAAGTCATCAAGCCCGGCGTCACTGAGAACGAAGTTGCAGCCGAGGCCATCTACGCCATGCGCAAGGCAGGCGCGTCCAGCACCGCCGTGCCGATCTTCGTCAACTCCGGCGTTCGCTCGCTCTGGCTCCACGGCACAGCCACCGAGAAGGCCATCGAGACGGGCGATCTGGTCGTGATAACCCTCGTTCCCGTCTTCAGGGGCTACTGCGTCGACCTGACCAGAGTAGCGATCGCTGGCGAGCCTACAGACGACCAGCGACGCCTATTCGACACCTACCTCGCTGCCCAGCAGGCCGCCATCGAGGTCGTCAGACCGGGCGTGCCGGTCTCCGAGCTTGATAGGGCAGCCGAGGTTGTGGTGAAAGACGCGAGCTTCGGCGAACACTATATCAAGGGGATGGGCCATGGCATCGGTCTCCGCTTCGAGGAGACGC
>CP070630.1:2111884-2126536 GCA_020356025.1 Dehalococcoidia bacterium
CCATCGAGGTCGGTGTCGACGCCCGGGCTGCAGTCGGCCCCGCTCTCGACCTGGCAGCATACCTTGGTGGTATAGGGAGCCACGCCGTCGCAGTCCGCCACGTGGGCGTTGCTGGCCCCCGACACCGTTGCCACGCACTCGTTGCCGCCGCAGTCGGGCCCGTGGGTGCAGTCGGCCGTCCCGTCGGCCACGGACAGGCAGACCTGCGTGGTGTAGGCGCCGCCCGCAGTCGTGGCGACGTGGGCGTTGGTGGTGCCCGACAGGGCGAGGACGGTGTCGTAGTTGCCGCTGCAGTCGGTGCCCAGACCGTCCGCCTCGCAGCACACCCGGTAGGTGTAGGTTGACCCGAGGGGCGTCCCGGCGTGGGCGTTGGTGGTGTTCGACATGCGGAAGACCTCCACCTCGTCCCCCACGCAGGCGCCGGCCCTGACCGTGCAGGCCAGGCCGTCCTGGGCCACGGGCGCGGCGGAGCTACCGCCGGGTGCCAGCACTGTGTAGGCGAGCCAGGCGAGGAGCGGCAGACCGGCCAGAACGATCGGCACGAGGGCCAGGGCCGCGAATGCCGTTGCCCGTCTCATGACTGGCCTCCTGCGCGCCGGCGCTGCACCACGACCAGCCCGCCGACCACGAACAGCCCGGCGAGGAAGAGCGGCCCGTAGGGCATGATCGAGGCCAGGAGCGACTCAGAGCCGCGCTCCAGCGGCGCTCCGCCCTCAAGGGCGGTCACCCGCGCGTCCAGGTCGTCGAGCTGCTGCTGGAGGCCGGCGTTGTCCGCCTCCAGCGCGTCGATGCGCTCCGCCTGCTCCAGCGAGAGCTCGTACAGGCCCTGGATGGCGGCCAGGGCCACGCCGTCGGGGTCGATGGTCGTCATGCTCCGTTCACCCTCACCGAGGCCGAAGGCGGCGTAGAAGTCCTGGCTCATCGGGCCCATGTGACGAATGGAGGGGTCCTCGGCCGTGTAGTTCCAGGTGGTGACGGGAATGTTGGCCAGGGCCGCCACAACCTCCTGCCCGTCCACCGGCGTGAAGTTCTCCTTGAGGTCGCGGTCGCTGGCGGAGCAACTCCAGGCACCGGTACCGGCCGGCAGCTTGCACCAGGTGGAGAGATCGCCGCTACTGTAGAACTCCAGCCCGCCGTCGGCTTGGACGACGAACTCGTTGGGGTTGTCGCAGCTGACGGCGGTGATGGAGGTGTCGCCCCAGACGAAGCAGCCGTCTTGGGCGGCGTTGGCCTGGGCCCCAGCCGCGAAGCTGTAGTCGCCACCGGCGGTGTTGCCGTAGCCCCCGGGGACGGTGGCGCGGCTGCCGCTGGCGGTGTTGTTGTGGCCCCCGCCGACGGTGGCGTACATGCCGCTGGCGTCGTTGCTGATGCCGCCGCCGACCGCGGAGTAGTTGGCAGTGGCGGTGTTGCTGTCTCCTCCGGCCACGGTGGCGCTGTTGGCGGTGGCCTCGTTCTCCTGGCCCCCGCCGACGGTCGCATAGGTCACGGTGGCGGTGTTGTACGAGCCCCCGGCGACGGTGGCGGCGCCGGCGCTGGCGGTGTTGTGGAGCCCCCCGCCGACCGTGGCGTAGATGTCGCTGGCGGTGTTTTGGAGCCCGCCGCCCACGGTGGCGTAGGTCTGATTGGTCGTGTTGGCGTCGTTCACGCCCGCCACGTTGCTGCCACCGCCGCAGATGGCGCCGTAGTCGTCGTACACGATGTTAGTGTCGCCGCCGCCTACGGTGGCGCTGTCGCCGCTCGCGGTGTTGTTCTTGCCCCCCGCGACGGTGGCATAGGGCTCCTCATTGCCTACGGCAGTCGCAGGGTCACCGGCCTGGTTCCCTCCGCCGCCGCCGATGCTCCCGTACTCGTCGGTGACGAGGTTACGAGTAGCAGGGTCGCCAGGCGTTAACCTGCCGCCCCCGGCGATCGTGGCGTAGTCGGCGGCGGCGTCGTTGCCCGAGCCCCCGCCGACCGCGGAGCGGTGGCCGCTGGCGGTGTTGCCGTAGCCCCCGCCGATGGTGGCGATGTCGCCGCTGGCTTCGTTCCACTGGCCCCCGCCGACGGTGGAATTAGAGCCGCTGGCGGTGTTGCTGTAGCCCCCGGCCACGGTGGTGAAGGAGGAGTTGGCCAAGTTGCTGGCGCCCCCGCCCACGGTGCTGAGTCCGGCGCTGGCGGTGTTGCTGGAGCCCCCGCCGACGGTGGCGTGGCGCGCGCTCGCGGTGTTGTCCTGACCGCCACCGACGGTCGCGTGTCCGTAGTAGTCCGAGATGATGAGCTCACTGCCCGAGGCAACGTTGCCCTCGCCGCCGCCGACCGTGTTGTAGGGGGCGTCGTAGGTTTCGCCCAGGTTGTCACCGGCCTGGTTGTTGCCGCCGCCGCCGATGGTGCCGTACTCGTCGCTGACGCGGTTGCGGGTGTTCGTGTCGCCATAGTCTGACCTGCCGCCCCCGGCGATCGTGGCGTACTGGGCCGCCGCCTCGTTGCCGAGGCCCCCGCCGACGGTGGAGTCCATGCCGCTGGCTTCGTTCCACTGGCCCCCGCCGACGGTGGCGTGGTTGCTGCTGGCGGTGTTGTACTCGCCCCCGCCTACGGTGGCCGCGTAGCCGGCCTCGTTACCGCGGCCCCCGCCGACGGTCGCGTCGCTGGCAATGGCGTCGTTGATCGAGCCCCCGCCCACGGTGGCGCGGTAGCCGCTCGCGGTGTTGCCGGTGCCCCCGCCGACGGTGGACCAAGGCTCACTGGCGGTGTTGTCCTGACCGCCGCAGACGGTCGCGTGGCCGTAGTAATGCATGCCGGACTCACTGGCCGAGGCGACGTTGCCCTCGCCGCCGCACACGGTGTTGTAGGGGGCGTCGTAGGTTTCGCCCAGGTTGTCGCCCGCCTGGTTGTTGCCGCCCCCGCCGATGGTGCCGTACTCGTCGGTGACGCGGTTGAGGGTAGCCGCGTTGGTGGGATCGGACCTGCCGCCGCCGGCGATCGTGGCGTAGTTGGCGGTGGCCTCGTTGTCCAAGCCCCCGCCGACGGTGGCGAGGTCGCCGCTGGCGACGTTCAGCCAGCCCCCGCCGATGGTGGCGACTCCGCCGCTGGCTTCGTTGTCCAAGCCCCCGCCGACGGTGGAGGCTCCGGCGCTGGCGGTGTTGTAGCCGCCCCCGCCGACGGTGGCACCGGGGGCATCATCGGTGGTCCCGGCGTTGTCACCGGCCTGGTTGTTTGTTCCGCCGCCGATGGTGCCCCAGTCGTCGGTCACCTGGTTGGGAAGTCCACTTTCGCCTCCGCCGCAGATGGCGGCGCCGTACGCGCCCACGGTGACGGCGTTCTCGACGTGGCCGCCGATGACGTTGGGGCTGGTGGCGTGGGGCTCCAGGCGCAGGGCGCGGCTGCTGTCCACCCGGATCTCGAAGGCCTGGCCGGCCTCGGTGTCGACGTAGCAGGCGTCGGCGTCGTCGCCGTGGCCCTCGACCGAGGTCCAGGCGTGGCCCGGGTCGGGCACGTCCCCTGCCGGGTCGGCAATCACCGACCGCACCGCCAGGGCCACGAAGAAGACCGCGGCGAACACCGCAACCCCCCCGAGCACCGCGGCCGGTAGGAATAGCCGTCTGCTCATATGAATCCTCATCAGGAGTACCTCCTCTCCCTGAGAACGCTAACCGTTCACTAGCACACGATTCTCGACATCAAGAAGCCGTGTCGTCTGGCTTAGCTCAGCCCGCACCCGAACTGAACGCTAGCGGGCTGCAATCCGTCTGGTTTAGAATAGAAACGCATGGGGTGACTCCACCTTGTGCGCTGGCCCCGGCGGTGCCCCACACCGTTCGGGGCCGTCTTCTTCTGCTCGGCGTGTCCGAAGGCGGAATCGGTCTTGAGGCGATCAGCCCGTAGCAGGCTGTGCAGCAGGGCGAAAGTGAGGAAGGGGCCGCCACTGCAAGACCTACCGCTCCGAGCAGTACGCCGCGCTGCTCTCTACTTGCGGCGACCTCCTTTCTGGGGAGGACGTGCTCTCGCAGGCCGGCGGTGCAATAGCGCCCCAGGAATGAGCGTCGTTAGTTTACCCTTTTAGGGGAACATAAAAATGATACACTCCATTTCCAGAATGTCAACCCTGAGCGTGTCTGGCTACGGGGACTGCGTGACTTCCGTAGCCCGTCTCGACAGGAGCGTGGGCAACGCGTTGACGTGGGGATGCAGGCAGGAGGGTGGCTCGCCTCTCAAGAGGGCGGTCGGAGAGGCCGAGGGCGGTCGCCAGCGATGTAGCGACGGAGTCGGTCGACCATCTCGGGATCGCGGAGGCTCGCCGCGTGGAGGCGTCGCTCCAGGTCGATCCCTTCGGCTAGGGGCAGGGTGAGCCCTTCCAGAGCAGCCCGGCGGTCGTCGCGGAGGGCGGTCTGTGGGTAGGACGAGATGACGTCGGCGACCTCCAATGCCCGCGCCACGGCCTTCCCCTGGGGCACAACCTCTTGGGCCAGGCCCATGCGCTGGGCTTGCTCGGCATCGATGAGGACGCCGGTTTCGATGAGGTAGAGGGCGTTGCCCAAGCCGACGATGCGGGGCAGGTACTGGGTGCCGCCGTCCACCAGGGGGACGCCCCAGCGGCGGTTGAGGACGCCGAACTGGGCGTTGCGGGCGGCGATGCGAAAGTCGCACCAGCAGGCGAGCTCCAGGCCGCCGGCGATACAGTAGCCGTTGACGGCGGCGATGGTGGGTTTGGAGACGTCGGTGATGCGGGTGAAGCCCATCGGGCCGGACTCGTGGGAGCCGGGGCGCGAGGCCAGGCGGCCGACGTCCCGGAGGTCAGCGCCGGAGCAAAAGGCGACGTGGCCGGCACCGGTGAGAATGAAGGTGTCCAGAGAGTCGTCTCGACGGAACTGGTCTACGGCCTCGAACAACAGCTGTGCCGTCTCGGCGTCGACGCAGTTGCGCACCTCGGGCCGGTTGATGGTGACCAGAAGGGTCTGCTGATGGCGCTCGGTCAGGACCTTGGGCATGGCTTCAACGGCCATAGATTAACACAGATGGGCCGAGTGTGTGCCACGCCGTTGGCTTCGACAGCCTGACCGTTGACAACGTATTCGTCGAGTGCGATGATTATATCGTCCTCGTATTCTACCTGGGTCAGCAGACGAGGCGTTGTTGGGCTAAGCGACAGCAAGAGGAAACGATGAACGATCTGCCACCAGTGCCTGTGGGATGTCTACGGGGCATCCTGGACGTTGTGGATGTTGCGGTTTCCTGTATGGACCTCCAGGGGCGGCTTATGGTCTGGAACCGAGCATCCGAGGAGCTGAGCGGCTGGACCAGGGAGGAAATGGTGGGCGACACGGCAGATCGTGTGGTTCCTCTGGGTGCGCGGGAGGAGAGGAAGAAGGTTGTTGCTCGCACCTTGGCTGAGGGACAGGCCGTAGGGACGTATAGCCGTGTGCGTAGGGACGGCACACTCGTGCGCATCGAGATGCGTATGCATCTGATCCGCGACGAGCAAGGAGAGCCACACTGCGTCGTCGCCTTGGTTAAACCACTCCCGGGACATGGAGTTTCGTTGACGCCCAGGCAGAAGGAAGTGCTCGGGTACGTTGCCAAGGGACGGACGAACGACGAGATTGCGAGGACACTGGTTGTAAGTCGACGCACAGTGGAGAGGCATGTAGCGGCGATCCTCGACAAGTTCGATGTGGAGAATAGAGCGGCTGCGGCCGCCGTAGCGGTCGCAGCCGGACTTGCGCAACCGAAGGCTACGCTGGTCTAGGATAGCGCCGGTGGCATGCCAGAAGGCGATCGCCCGAGGGCTTCGTCAAGCCTTCTCAGCGCCACGGTCCGTAGTTTCCCGGTTCTCGCCTGCAGCTCCCGCAGTTCCTCGTCCGTGAGGGCAGAGAAGAGCTCTTCGGCCACCCGACTGGCGACCGGGATGGACTCCTCCCACTTGCGCTCACCCTTGGCGGTCAAGCGTACCCACGTCTTGCGGCGGTCACGCCGGTCGAACTGCCTCTCCACGAAGTCCTGAATCTCCAGGCGGTCGACCAGGCCGGTGATGGTCTGGCTGGCCTTGACCATTGCCCGACCAATCTCGCCGGTAGTGAGGATGCCCCCGGCCTGCTTCAGAACATGCAACACGTGTAGTTGCGGAAACGACAAATTGTAAGGCAAGAGGGCCAGTTCAGTCAGCTTGAACATGGCGTTCTGGGTGTGATAGAGGGTAAACCACTCGGCCATGCCCCTCGTCTTCTCTTGGACCTCCACGTGCCTCTCAGCTGGAACTGTCATTTCACTCTCCTCCTGCATTGCACCGCTGGGGCGGTGCTGCTCCTCTTCTCCTTCCATTCTCCGTCGGCGCGGGACATACCGCCTACGTCGGGAACTACCCATCTTTCGTCCAAGTTAGAAACGAGTGCGCTTCGCTAGGCTGCGAGGCGACATGAGCGGCGGGTGCTGCGTTGCCCGCACAGCGCCTCTACAAGAGCAGCCGCGATGAAGCTGTCACGGAAATTCCCCGGTCTACTTGACTGTAAACGCTTGACAAAGCCCCTTGCACTAATCTACCGTACGGTTGAGGTCGGGAAATTCCCGCCCCGAGCACTGAGAGAGCTTTTGTGGCCACACCCCCGAAGGCTCTCTCTTTCTTTGGACGCACGGCTAGTGGCGATCAGCCAAGCATATGGGTATTCTCCGTCTTGCTGAAGGCAGGGAATTGACTGAGAATCGCTTTGGGCGTTGGGTATGTAGCCACCGATCCCGACGTGCTTGAGGTGGGGAGATGGTTTTGTCCAGGTCGGCTCTCCCCACCTCTTTTGTGTTGGAAACCAGGCCGGAACCGACCGCCTCGATGCCACCCGCAGTCTCGCCTCAGCCGAGAGTGAACGCGACAATCCCTCTCAGACGCACCAGGAGGACAGTAGGGGCGGGTTGGTTCGGTGTCCCAGTCCCCTCCTTTTCTCTAGAAATCGCTGAGGAACTCGGTGAAGTAGTTGTTGGTGGCAAGAGTTATGGCGGTGACTCCTCGCACGCTCGCCATGACGACTACAGCGAGCATCAATGTTTACTCGTCCAGGGTCTGTTCGGACTGACGCCCAATAGCGGCCAACAGCAGTAGCAGGCGCTCGGTCCAAGGCTCTGTATGGCTCATGGCAGCGACTTCTCTTCTCCGAGCATAGCGACGTCATCCAGGGCCATGTAAAACAGCGCTGGTTAAAGAGGGGTGAAATAGCGTGTGGAGCAAAGGTGAGGATTCCCTATGGCCGAACGGTTCGGCAGTCGAAAACTGCCAACAAGCCAGGCGATCCGTCTACCCCAAGGCGGGCCTTGAGCGTATGATAGAGAGTTGGGCTGTCTACCGCCCGAGGGTATCGAGTAGTGCACACGGCTCAGGAGGTGAATCATGACTCACCCGATCTGCCACTTCGAGATTCCCGTCGATGAGCTGGCGCGGGCCAAGAAATTCTATCAGGATATCTTCGGCTGGCAGATCACTGACACCGGCCAGCAAGGATATCATCTTATCCAGACCGGTGAGGGCGAGCTTGGCGGAGGCATGATGAAGCGGGTGGTGCCTGAGCAACGGCCGGTGCTGTATGCTCTGGTCGAGTCCGTGGATGAGTACTCGAAGAAGATACAGCAGGCCGGCGGCACTATTGTCGTGCCCAAGATGGCCGTGCCCACGATGGGCTATTTCGCTCAGGCCCTTGACACGGAGGGAAACGTTTTCGCAATCTGGGAGGAGAACCCCCAGGCTCAATAGCAAGAGGCATTACATGCCCCCGATAGGGGGAAGGAGGAATAAATTATGGCGATTGATCTCAGCTTGGTCGGTCAGAAACTACCGCCCTCGACCTTCGAGTACGACGATAGAGACGTGATGCTCTACGCCCTCGGTGTGGGAGCTGGAACCGACGAGCTCCAGTACGTCTTCGAGAGGGGCCTCAAGGTTATCCCCACCTTCGGCGTTGTCCCCGCTTTTCCAGCCCTTATGAGTCTGGTGACCGTGGGCAAGATCAACCCGGTGATGCTGCTCCACGGCGAGCAGCGCATCGAGGTGAAGAAGCCTTTCCCCCCCGCAGCCAAGGTCACCACTGAGAGCACCGTCAGGGCCATATACGACAAGGGGCGCGGCGCACTGGTAGTGGCCGACGCTGAGACGAAGGATGAGGCGGGAGAGGTCATCTGCGTCAATACCTTCGGGGCGTTCGTCCGGGGCGAGGGCGGATTCGGCGGCGACCGCGGCCCCAGCGGCCCCAGGAACGTGCCGCCAGAGCGGGCACCGGACGAGGTAGTGGAGATGGAGACCCTGCCTCAGCAGGCGGCCATCTACCGCCTCTCGGGCGACCGCAACCCGCTACACATCGACCCTAGCTTCGCCAAGATGGCCGGCTACGACCAGCCCATCCTTCATGGCCTGTGCACGTTCGGCCATGTTGCTCGTGCCGTCATCCAGAAGTACTGCGGCGGCGACCCCGACCGGTTCAAGGCACTGGAGGTGCGCTTCTCGGGTGTGGTCTTCCCCGGCGACAAGATCATCACTGAGATGTGGAAGGAGAGCGACACCGAGATCATCGTCCAGGCCAAGACGCAGCGGGGTGAGGTGGTTCTCAGCAGTGCAGCGGCCACTGTTGCCGCATAGGAATAGGCTAGCGTCCAAGCCATTCTCTAGGCTCCACGAGCGCTGATTCGTTCCTAGGGGAGGAATGAGAATGCCGGTACTGCTCGTCTCTTCTCTGAGACCTCTCGTGGGCAAGACGGCCATCTCTGTGGGCATGGCCCAGCGCCTTGGCCCTCACGTCCATCGGCTGGGGCTCGCTCGACTGGCAACGGCTGAGCGAGACGAGGCAGCCGGAGCCGACGCCCGCTGCTTTGATTCCCTCGCGCTCTCGGCTGAAAAGAAGGGTCAACCCCTCTCCCTGGAGGAGGTCGCCGAGCTAGCGAAGGAGACTAGCTCGTCCGATGGTGTGCTCATTGTAGAGCTGCCGGCGGGTTTTCCACCAAGTGAGGCGATTCGAGCTGTGGGTGGCGTCGCGGTTCTGGTCGAACGGTCCGCCGAACTGAACGCCAGCAAGGTCGGCGCTCTTCAGAAGGAGATCGGGCAGGACTTCGTCGGCCTTGCTCTCACTGCTGTCCCTTCAGCGCGGGCGACGGCCATTGCCGGCACGCTCGCTCAGAAGGGGATCCCCATCCTGGCCCTGCTACCCGAGGACAGATTACTCTCGGCTCCCAGCATCGGTGAGATGGCGCAGGCTCTGGAGGCCGAGACGCTCTTCGCCGACGGCCGTACGGAAGAGGTGATCGAGCGTGTGACCATCGCCTCCATCAGCGCCGACCCCGGCCAGGACTACTTCGCTCGCTTCGACCGCCAGGCGGTCGTCGTGCGCTACGACAAGCCTGACCTTCAGCTAGCCGCCCTGAATGCCGACAGCCGCTGCCTCATCCTCAGCGGTGGCCAGATGCCCCTGGCCTACGTCAGCGACCGAGCGGAAGAGGAGGGTGTACCTCTGCTCATCACTGGCGAAGACACTGTCACTGCTGTTCAGGCGCTAGAGGCTCTCTACCTCAAGAGCCGCTTCGGCCACCAAAAGGCAAAGCGCATCGGCCAGCTTGCGGCCGCGCACCTGGACTACGATAGCCTCCTGCAAGCGCTGGGGCTGCGTCAGAAAGGGCAGAGCGGGCGCTAGGAGAGTCGGCCTCAGGGCTCCACGGAGGTCTGGGGCGAGGCAGCGCGCCGCCTCTCGGGGCTCTCCACAGCATCTTCCACCTGCGAGACCTCGCTCACCTTTTTCCGGGTGGAGGTGGCCACTGGCTTCTGGGTCGCGCAGTAGGGACAAGCCACCCAGTTGAAGTTCAGGGCGCGGGAGCAGTTCGTGCAGGGCTCCTTGAGCTGGGTGCGGCAGTGAGGGCAGATGACGAAATCGCCGCTCACGTAGCGTCTGCAGGAGGGGCAGATTCCCTGCTCCTCAAGCTCCTGGAGTAGAGCTTCCTCTTCCAAGGAGCGAGCATAGGCCTCAGTCAGTGTCTCGTTGGGCCGAAGGATCATGTAGATGATCCAGCCCGGTATATTGAACACCAGGACGAGGAGGACAGCCACTATCTGGAACGCGGTGTCGCGGGTCCTGTCGCGGATGTCGCGATAGGTCCAGGCGATGATGCCAATCCAGAGGACCAGCACATAGGCCCCGGCAACAGTGGCCGCCAGAGTTGCTGCGTTTTCCCAGTTGTCCATGTTCCTGCCTTCGCTTCTTAAGCTGGCCGATTATACCATGCCTTCTCTAGCACTGTCATCTTGAGACTACCCTGGCGATGCAGCCGCTTTGAGGATAAACTGAAGTGGTCTTGCCCGGTTGCGAGTTCCATGAAAGAGACGAAGAGAGCCGCTGACACCAGAGAGGCCGAAAAGCTGCGCCTGAGCCTGACCGACATGGCCTTCGAGGGAGGGGCAATCGCCCGCCACGACGGTCAGGTGGTTTTCGCTGCCTACGGCATCCCCGGCGAGGAGGCCGTGGTGGAGATCGAGCGGCGCAGCAAAGACTACTTGATGGGTCGGGTGGTGGAGGTGCTCTCCTCCTCGCCCCATCGGGTGGAGGCTCCCTGCCCCTACTTCGGCAATTGCGGCGGCTGTCAGTGGCAGCATATCGACTACCCCTTTCAGGCCGAGCTGAAGGCCCGCATCGTCGGGGAGCAACTGCGCCGCATCGGCAAGTTCGAGCAGCCGCCGGTGGCAGCCACCCTGGCGGCGGAAGAGCGCTGGCACTACCGCAATCACGCTCGCTTCAGCACCGACCGCCAGGGCCAACTGGGCTTCGTTAGCCTCGTGAGGCGTCGCTTCGTTCGCATCGACCACTGCCGGATCATGCACCCCTGGATCAACGGTGTGCTGGAGCGACTCCAGGGCAAGTGCGCCGGGCTACATCAGGTGGCCATCCGCTACGGCGTGAGGACGGAGCAGGTTCTCATCCACCCGTCGCTGAAGGAGATCGACGATTCGATTCCGTCGGGCCAGACCTCCTACGAGGAGGAGCTTCTGGGCAAGCGCTTCCGTGTTTCGGGCGCATCTTTCTTCCAGGTGAACAGCCGCCAGGCAGAGGTTCTGATAGAGGTGGTGCGCGAGAAGCTGGCGCTGGCCTCGAACCAGTTGCTGCTGGACGCCTACGCCGGCGTGGGGACGTTTGCAGTGCTGCTTGCGCCGTACGTGAAGAGGGTGATAGCCATCGAAGAGTCGCCGGCAGCGGTGGCCGATGCGGTGATCAACCAGGCGGGGATCAAGAACATCGTCTTCTATCAGGGGAAGGTGGAGCAGATCCTGCCGGAGCTGCGCCACCGTCCGCAGGCCGCCATCCTCGACCCGCCCCGCGTGGGCTGCCACCCCGATACGATTGCCGCCGTTCTCAAGCGGCCGCCGGCCAGGCTGGTGTACGTCTCCTGCGACCCGGCCACCCTGGCCCGCGACCTGCGCGCTCTCTGCCAGGGCGGCTATTGCTTCCAGGAGGTGCAGCCGGTGGACATGTTCCCCCAGACCTTCCACATCGAGTGCGTGGCGACGCTGGTGCGGGAGTAGATGACGCCCCAACTTATCCTCGCCTCCCGTTCGCCCAGGCGCCGCGACCTCCTGGCCCACCTGGGTGTTCCTTTTCGGGTAGTCGTTCCCGAGGTGGAGGAGAACGGTGCGCCAGCGTCTTCGGGGCAGCCCGAGGAGGTAGCTGAGACCCTGGCCCTGGTCAAGGCTGAGGCTGTGGCGAGGGACGAACGGGAAGGCATCGTCATCGCCGCCGACACCATCGTCGTGGACGGGGACACGATCCTCGGCAAGCCCGCGGATGGGGCAGAGGCTGCGGAGACACTCTGCCGCCTGAGAGGAAGAGAACATCGCGTGATCACCGGTCTGGCCGTGGTCGACGCTAGCAGCGGCCAGCGAGTGGCGTCGCACGTGGTGACGGCGGTCCGTATGCGCGACTACAGCCACGCCGAGATCGCCGCCTACGTCGCGCGCGGCGACCCGCTGGACAAGGCCGGCGCCTACGCTATCCAGGACGAGCAGTTCCAGCCGGTGGTCTCGTACGAGGGCTGCTACTGCAATGTGGTGGGCCTGCCTCTCAAGGCGCTGCTTACTCTTCTGAGGCGGGCAGGGCTCGACATAACGTCTCATAGCTTTGAAGAGCTGCCGACGGAGTGCGCGGCGTGTCCGATCGTCGTTGACTGAGGTTTCGTCCGGTCATGGCGGTGCTCCCTTGTCGTGAGCGCGCTCCAGCGTCATCAGATGCTCCTCCAATATGGCTAGAGGGGTGAAGCGCACGAATAGGGAAACGCCCACGACCAACACCATCAGGTCATCCAGATGGCCAACGACGGGCAGGAAGTCAGGGACGATGTCGAGGGGCATAGCCAGGTACAAGATGAGCAAGGGGACGATCGTCTTCACCCACAGTGGCACACGGGCATCGCCAAGAAGTCGCCAGGCAAGCTTCAGCTTCGCCCGTAGCGACAGCTTGAGCAGCCGTTTGACCACCTGCTTCGCAGTCTCGGGCTGACGGCGCGCCGAAAACCACAGCAAGACGGTCAACACAACCAGAAGAGCCACCAGCCCAGCGGCCACGCCGATCAGTATCTCCACCATCTCCCGAAAGTATACGCGCTGCCTCGCTGCGGATCACCGCCGCCGTCGTTGAGTCCTGCGCCGTTCGGGTGCTAGAATGCCGTCGGGAGGGCGGATGGACATACTCAGTGGGCTGAATCCGGCTCAACGAGAGGCGGTAGAGACCGCCGAGGGGCCTCTGCTCATCCTGGCCGGGCCCGGCAGCGGCAAGACGCGCGTCATCGCCCACCGCATCGCCTACCTCATCGCGCAGAAACGAGTCCACCCTCGCCGCATCCTGGCCGTCACCTTCACCAACAAGGCGGCGCGCGAGATGCGCGATCGCATCTTCGAGCTGGTGGGCGGCGACATCGGTCGCGATATAACGCTCGGCACGTTCCATGCCGTCTGCTCCCGCATCCTGCGCGTCGACGGCGAGCGGATAGGCCTGTCGCGGGCCTTCGCCATCTACGACGAGGCCGACCAGCTGGCCGTGGCTCGTCAGGTGATGCAAGATCTGGGCCTAGACCCCCGCCGCACATCGCCGCGGGCCGTCCTGTCCACGATCTCGCGCGCCAAGAGCGAGCTCTCCACCGCCGAGGCCTATGCCCAGCTCGTGGGCGACTACTTCCAGGAGGTCGTCTCGCGGGTGTACGAGCGCTATCAGGAGGCACTGGAGGCGAACAACGCCGTCGATTTCGATGACCTGCTGATGAAGACCGTCCAGCTCTTTCGCGACCACGCCGACATCCTCGACAAGTACGCCCAACGCTACCTGCACATCCACATCGATGAGTTCCAGGACACGAACGTCGCTCAGTACGTGCTGGCCCGGCAGCTTGCCGGCGGCCACGGCAACATCTGCGTGGTGGGCGACCCCGACCAGTCTATCTACACCTGGCGGGCGGCCGATCTGCGCAACATCCTCAACTTCGAGCGGGATTTCCCCAAGGCCAGGGTGGTCTACCTGGAGCAGAACTATCGCTCCACCCAGACCATCCTCGACTCAGCCCACAACGTCATCAGCGTCAACCGCCAGCGCAAGGAGAAGAAGCTGTGGACGGAGAACCAGCGCGGCTCGCGGGTGGTGGTGCACGAGGCCTACGACGAAGAGGAGGAGGCGACCTTCGTGGCGGACGAGGTGGAGGCGCTGACCAAGGACAACTCCCACCAGCCGCGAGCCCTCGCCGTCATGTACCGAACCAACGCCCAGTCCCGTCCCTTCGAGGAGGCGTTCGTCCGCCGCGGCATCCCCTATCGGCTGGTGGGGGGCACCCGCTTCTACGAGCGGCGGGAGATCAAGGACCTCCTGGCCTATATGCGCCTGGTGCACAACCCGTTCGATGCCGTCTGCCTGCTGCGAGTGATCAACGTGCCGCCGCGAGGCATCGGCCAGCGCAGCGTGCAGGAGCTGAACCGCTGGTCGAGGGAGCTGGAGATACCGCCCTACGCTGCCCTCCAGCTCGTGGCCGAGCAGGAGTCCGCCCAGGGCTCCGCTGGTGGTGAGCCTCTCGAACCATCCTTCGACAAGCTCAGGATGAGCGGTGGCGACAACATGAGCGATGACCAGGCGACTCACCCATTCCAGAAGCGCATCGCTGCTGCCCTTCTGCGCTTCCTGGACCTGCTGAACGAACTCATCAAAGAAGCGCCCAGGCAGAGGCTATCGGACCTGCTGGACGCCATCATCGCCAGGGCTGACTACCGCCGCTACCTGCTGGAGGATTTCCCCGACGGCGAGGAGCGCTGGGAGAACGTGCGGGAGCTCCGGACGGTGGCCAGCCAGTACGACGAACTGGCTCCGACCGAGGCGCTGGCCCGCTTTCTGGAGGATGCGGCCCTCATCACCGACATCGACGAGTACGACGAGAAGGCGGACGCCGTCACCCTTATCACGTTGCATGCCGCCAAGGGGTTGGAGTTCCCGGTGGTGTTCATCGTGGGGATGGAGGAGGGCCTGCTACCCCACATGCGCTCCTACGACGACCCCGCTCAGATGGAGGAGGAGCGCCGCCTGTGCTATGTGGGCATGACCCGCGCTCAGGAGCGGCTATATCTGGTGCGGGCCTTTCGGCGCACGTTCGGTGGTCACAACCCGCCGTCTCGCTTCCTGGCCGACATACCGTCGG
>CP070630.1:2126636-2146129 GCA_020356025.1 Dehalococcoidia bacterium
AGGGCTTCCTCTTGGCGGACCGGGGCGACGTGGCGCTACGCGGCTTCGAGGACCCGGTGCGGCTGTACGAGGTGCGGTGGCGGGAGGAAGGGTGATGGAGCCGCGCATCCAGTACGCCCAGACCGCTGACGGGGTGAGCATCGCCTTCTGGACGCTGGGGGAAGGGACGGCGCTCGTAGGGATGCCAAACTTCCCATTCAGCCATATCCAGCTTGAGTGGCAGTGGCCTGGGTACCGCAGGTGGTATGAGGGGTTGGCGGACAAGAGAATGGTCGTCCGGTACGACAGTAGGGGGACGGGCCTATCGGACCGGGATGTGACGGACTTCTCGCTGGATTCGTTGGCGCTGGACCTAGAGGCGGTGGTAGACCGCCTTGGGCTGCAGAGGTTCGGTCTGCTGGGCCCCGTTAACTCAGGTCCTGCAGCCATCGCCTACGCCGCCCGCCAGCCGGAGCGGGTGTCGCACCTCATCCTATGGTGCTCGTGGGCGCGGGGCGGTGACGTCTGGGGATCGCCGCAGTTTCAGGGATTTCGCGCGCTTAGAGATAAGGATTGGGAGCTATACACGGAGACGATTGCCCATGCGTATCTTGGATGGTCGGAAGCCGAGGCAGCGCGCGGGATGGCTGCCCTCATGCGGGAAAGCGTCACGCAGGAGACTGCGCGGGCCGCCCAGGCCGCGAATGAGGAATTTGACGCTACGGCCCTTCTGCCACAGGTGAAGGCCCCGACGCTGGTCCTTCACCGTCGCCAGCTACCCGTCCTCGACGTGGCCGTCGCCAGGGGTCTTGCCGCGCGAATACCCGACGCCCGCCTGGCTCTCCTCGAGGGGGCATCGGGAGCGCCGTTCCTCGGCGACGTGGAGGCAGTGCTGCAGGCCATCGACGAGTTCCTGGGCGAGGGTGAGGAGGCCGCAGCAGGACCCGCCCCGTCCGGCCTCGTCACCATTCTCTTCACAGATGTGGAGGGCTCCACTACCCTCACTCAGCGCCTGGGCGACGCCAAGGCCCAGGAGGTGCTGCGCACCCACAACCGCATCGTCCGCGGTGCCTTGAAGGCCCACAGCGGCTCCGAGATCAAGCACACCGGCGACGGCATCATGGCCTCCTTCGCTTCGGCCAGCCGCGCCCTGGAGTGCGCTATCGCCATCCAGCGTACCCTCGCCCAGCACAACGAGTCGAACCCGGACATCCCCATCCGCGTCCGCATCGGCCTCAACGCCGGGGAGCCAGTGGCAGAGGAGAAAGACCTGTTCGGGACGGCCGTGCAGCTCGCGGCCCGCATATGCGCAAGTGCTGAGCCCGGTGAGATACTCCTCCCGGAAGGCGTTCGTCATCTTGTGGCGGGCAAGGGCTTCCTGTTCTCTGACCGAGGGGATGTGGCCCTGCGTGGGTTCGAGGACCCGGTGCGGCTGTACGAGGTGAGGTGGCGGGAGGAAGGCTGATGGAGCCGCGCATCCAGTACGCGCAGACCGCCGACGGGGTGAGCATCGCCTTCTGGGTCGTTGGACGAGGGCCTCCGTTTGTCTGGGTGCCGGAGCCTCCTTGGAGTCACATTCAGCTCGAATGGCGAGAGCCGGTATTCCGAAAGTCGTTCGACCTTCTTGCCACCAAGAGGTCAGTGGTCCGGTTCGACGCCAGAGGGCTAGGGCTATCGGATCGCGACGTGGACGATCTCTCGCTTGATTCCAGGATTCTAGACCTTGAAGCCGTCGTCGATAGCCTGCGCTACCAGACATTCGCCTTGTGCGCGGTGACGTGGGCAACACCTCTGGCAATCGCCTACGCGGCAAGACACTCCGAGCGGGTATCTCACCTAATACTGGTGAGCGCGATGGCGAGCGCAATGGATGCCATGCGGGTGCCACGCCAACAGACTCTGCGGACTCTCTTGGACAGTGACTGGGAGCTATACACAGAGAACGTCGCAGCAGTGTCTTTCGGATGGGGTCGTGAAGAAGCGCGGAGGTTCGCTGACCACTTCCGTGCCTGCGTCTCCGCAGATACGGGGCGGCGGTACTTCCATACCATGCAGGGGGACGATGTGACGGAGTACCTACCGCAAGTGACCACTCCTACCCTGCTGGTACAGCTTACAGGTGTGTCCTACCTGAGCATCGATTCCGCGAGGAAACTCGCCAGCGGCATGCCAAATGCGCAAATGGTCGCTATTGAAGGCAACTTCTCTGAGAGCCTGGAGCTAGTTCTGGCCGCCATCGACGACTTCCTGAGCGAGGGCGACGAGGCTGCAGCAGGGGTTGCCCCATCCGGCCTTGTCACCATCCTCTTCACCGACATGGAGGGCTCCACCACTCTCACCCAGCGCCTGGGCGACGCCAAGGCGCAGGAGGTGCTGCGCGCGCACAACCGCATCGTCCGCGACGCCCTCAAGGCGCACAGCGGCTCCGAGATCAAGCACACCGGCGACGGCATCATGGCCTCCTTCGCTTCAGCCAGCCGCGCCCTGGAATGTGCTATCGACATCCAGCGTGCGCTCGCCCAGCACAACGAATCGAACCCGGACATGCCCATCCGCGTCCGCATCGGCCTCAACGCCGGGGAGCCGGTGGCTGAGGAGAAAGACCTGTTCGGGACGGCGGTCCAGCTCGCCGCCCGCATATGCGCCCACGCCGAGCCCGGTGAGATTCTGGCCCCCATCGTCGTGCGGGAACTCGCGGCGGGCAAGGGCTTCCTGCTCTCAGACCGGGGGGATGTGGCCCTGCGCGGGTTCGAGGACCCCGTGCGGCTGTATGAGGTGCGGTGGCGGGAAGAAGGTTAGCCATGGAACAGCAGATCCGCTTCTGTACCAGCTCAGACGGCGTCCGTATCGCCTACGCCACTGTGGGCCAAGGGTCGCCGGTGATCCGCATCCGCCCGTGGTTCACCCACCTGGAGTTCGAGTGGGAGAGCCCCATGTGGCGGTCTCTCATCGATCGCCTGTCCGCCCGTCATCTCTTGATTCGCCACGACGGGCGCGGCATGGGCCTATCAGACCACCAAGTGATGGACTATTCTCCCGAAGCCCAAGTGCGCGACCTAGAAGCGGTGGTTGACGCCCTCAGCCTTGAACGCTTCGCCCTGTGGGGCGTCTCTCAGGGCGGGGCAACGACCATCACCTACGCTGTGCGCCACCCGGAAGGCGTCAGCCACCTGATACTCCAGGGTTCGTTCGCCCGTATGGGCTGGCTTGTTGATGGACAGGAGGGGCAGCAACTCTTCCACACTGGCCTGAGCCTGATACGCCAAGGCTGGGGCACGGATCTGCCAGCGTACCGGCAGGTCTTCACCAGCCTGTTCATGCCGGACGCGGACACGGAGGCGGTACGACAGTTCAACGAGATGCAGCGGATCTCCGCTTCGCCTGAGAATGCCGCTGCCCTATTCTCAGCCATGCGAGACACTGACGTGAGCGAGCTCCTATCGCGGGTGAGAACGCCCACCCTCGTGATTCACTGTCGGGACGACGCTGTCGTGCCGTTTGAGTCGGGCCGGGAACTGGCAGCCGCCATTCCGGGCGCCCGCTTCCTCCCCCTGGACAGCAGGAATCACGCCATACTGCCGGACGAGTCGGCAGCAGAGGTCCTGGCGAAGGCCGTCGACGACTGCCTGGGCGAGGGCGAGGAGACCGCAGCGGGCGCTGCCCCCTCTGGTCTTGTCACCATCCTCTTCACCGACATGGAAGGCTCTACCACCCTGACCCAGCGCTTGGGAGACGCCAGGGCCCAGGAGGTGCTGCGGACGCACAACCGCATCGTCCGCGACGCCCTCAAGGCCCACAGCGGCTCCGAGATCAAGCACACCGGCGACGGCATCATGGCCTCCTTCACCTCGGCCAGCCGCGCCCTGGAATGTGCTATCGACATCCAGCGTACCCTCGCCCAGCACAACGAGTCGAACCCAGACATGCCAATCCGCGTACGCATCGGGCTGAACGCTGGCGAGCCGGTGGCCGAGGAGGAGGACCTGTTCGGCACCGCCGTCCAACTGGCAGCCCGCATCTGCGCCCACGCAGAGCCGGGTGAGATCCTGACGCCCATCGTCGTGCGAGAACTGGCGGCGGGCAAGGGGTTCCTGCTGGCGGACCGAGGCGACGTGGTGCTGCGGGGGTTCGAGGATCCAGTACGGCTGTACGAGGTGCGGTGGCGGGAAGCCTAGTTCTCTAGTTTCCTACCGCCATCCTTTGCCACTTGTCAGCACAGCAGCTTGCCAGCCGCACGATGCCCATGCTAGCATAGGATCAGGTTAACGTTCCGGCGTCGGCACCCCGCGAGGGGAAAGCCCCATAACGAGAGTCGCTCGATGACCGAGGCTTAACCGAGACTAGCGAAGGAGGTCATCGAGTGGCCTTTGAGGACAAGACTCTAGTTTGCGCCGATTGCGGCGCTGAGTTCACCTTCTCGGCGGCGGATCAGGAGTTCCACGCCAGCAGAGGGTATCAGGACCCCAGACGCTGCCCGCCCTGCCGTCAGGCCAGACGGGCTGAGCGCGGCGGCGGCTACGGCCGCGGCGGCGAGCGCATCATGTACGACGTTGTCTGCAGCAGTTGCGGCGCGCAGACGCAAGTTCCCTTCCAACCGAGGCTGGACAGGCCAGTCTACTGCGACGAGTGCTTCGCTAAGCAGAGAGCCAACCGTCCCCGTTGGTAACGACCGTCGGATAGAACGGCCCCCAGAGAGGAGGTTGCTCATGGTCACAGTGACCGAGCGCGCTGTCCAGCTTCTGAAGGAGCTGCAGGAAGGTCACGAAGAGAGCGCCGACAAGGTACTGCGGCTGGTAAAGCGAGACGAGGGTTTCCAATTCGCCTTCGATGAGCAGCGCGAGGGCGACGAGATCGTCCAGAGCGGCGACACCGACGTTCTCCTTGTAGGCACCGACGTAACTGAGCTTCTGGGTGAGGCCATCATCGATTGCCAGGAGACTCCGGCTGGCCCGCGCTTCACCCTCGCTACCGAGAGCGAGCCTCCGGCCTAGCCACGCTGCGCTCGTCATCAAGTAGAGCTTCCTCGCTCCAACCCCTCGTACCTCTACCCTGACCGAGAGGTCTGGGCTTTGACCTCTTTCCCCTGCTATCATATGCCCGGCTAATCCACAGTGTGCGAGGAGGGGAAAATGCCGGGGCCCCTGGAAGGAATCAGAGTCCTCGACCTCACCTGGGTGCTGGCTGGGCCCTTCGCCAGCATGATCCTCTGCGATCTGGGGGCGGACGTCATCAAAGTGGAGCGCCCCCCCTACGGCGATGTCGCCCGCCTTACCGGCCCGTTCGTCGACGGCCAAAGCTGCTACTTCTTCAGCATCAACCGCGGCAAGAAGAGCATCTGCCTTGACCTGAAAACGGAACGGGGCAAGGAACTCTTCCTGCGGCTGGTAGACGTATCCGACGTGGTGATGGAGAACTTCACGCCGGGCACCATGGAGAAGCTCGGCCTGGGCTATGACGTTCTCCAGAGACGTAACCCTGGTCTCATCTACGCCGCCACCTCCGGCTTCGGCCAGACCGGCCCCGATCGGCTCCGGCCAGCCCTGGACATCATCGCGCAGGGGATGGGCGGCGTCATGAGCATCACCGGCGAGCCTGACGGCCCACCCGTGCGCCCTGGGCTCTCCCTCGGCGACATTGCCGCCGGCCTGTACACTGCCATCGGTGTGCTGGCTGCCCTCCGGGAGCGGGAGAGGAGCGGCCGCGGTCAGTTGATCGACATCGCCATGCTTGACTGCCAGATCGCCATCCTGGAGAACGCCTTCGTCCGCTACTTCGCCACCGGCGAGCTGCCCAAACCCATCGGCACCCGCCATCCTATCGCCACCCCCTTCCAGGCCTTCCCCACCAAGGACGGCTGGATCGTCCTGGCACTGAGCTGGGGGGTGGAGAATCAGTGGGAGCTCCTCTGCGCCACCATCGACCGCGTAGACCTGATCGACGACTCCCGCTTCGACACGCCCTACCTGCGCACCGAGCACCACGCCGAGCTGGAGCCCATCCTCAACGAGGCCATGCGTCAGAAGACCACCAGCGAATGGTTGCGCGAGTTCGATGCCATCGGCCTGCCCTGCGGGCCCCTGAACAACATCGCCCAGGCCGCCGAATACCCCCAGGTGGTGGCCCGCCGCATGCTGGTCGAGGTCGAGCACCCCCACATGGGCCGCCTGAAGCTACCGGACACGCCTGTCAAGCTCTCCCGCACGCCGGGCGGGATCAAAGGGCCACCGCCGGCATTGGGGCAGGACACCTATGAGGTGCTTTCCTCCCTGCTGGGGCTTTCGGCGGAGCAACTGGACGAGCTGGCCGAGGCGGGCGTGATCATTGGCCGGCGCTCCTGAAGGAGGCAACGATGAACATCACCGGCATCGAGATCCGGGTTCTGGAGTACCCTTTGGAGAAGCCTTTCGTCTCCACCTGGCAGCCCATGCCCACCGTGAACCACCGTGTGCACATCGTCTTCATCCACACAGACGAAGGGATAACCGGCATCGGCTCCGGCGGTGTGGCCGCGCACTGGGACATTGCCCGCCTGTTTCTTCTGGGCCAGGACCCCTTTGCCATCGAGCAGCACGTTCAGAACATGCGCAGCTTCGCCTTCTTCATCGGTCGCCCCTGGCCGCTGGAGGTGGCCTTGTGGGATATCATCGGCAAGGCTACTGGCCAGCCCATCTACAAGCTTCTGGGCGGCGGCCAGGAGCGCCTCAGGGCCTACGCCAGCACCGGCGAACTCCGCTCGCCCGAGCAGCGTGTCGAGGATGCCCAGCGTCTCCGCGACGAGGGGTTCCGCGCCCTGAAGCTGCGCTTCCACCGTCCCAACCCCAGGGACGATCTGCGGGTGCTGGAGGCGGTGCGGAAGGCGGTGGGCGATAGCATGGATATCATGGTAGATGCCAACTACGGTTGGGTTATTGCGCCCGACCGCGCGCCCCAGCGCTGGGACCTGCGCACGGCCATATCGATGGCCAGAGCCATGGAGGAGCTAGGCGTCTACTGGCTGGAGGAGCCCCTCTACTGCTACGACTACGATGGCCTGGCCGAACTGCGCCGCCAGGTGAACCTGCGCATCGCTGGCGCCGAGCTTAACCAAGGCTTGCACGAGTTCAAGATCCTCCTGGAGAAGGGCTGCTTCGACGTCTACCAGCCCGATATCACCTTCGCCGGCGGCTTCGCTCAGTGCCGTCAGATCGCCGCCATGGTCCAGGCTCACGGCAAGACGATCACTCCCCACACGTGGACCAACGGCATCGGCCTCGCCGCCAACCTCCACTTCGCCGCCTCCCTCGGTCTCTGCCCCTATCTAGAGTTCCCCTATGACCCGCCTAACTGGACGCCCGAGGCGCGCGACTTCATGCTCGCTGAGCCCTTCCGTGCAGATGAGGAAGGTTATGTGAAAGTCCCTCAAGGACCGGGCCTCGGCATCGAGCTGGATGAGGACAAGCTGAAAAGGTACGAGGCTGCCGACCAGAGCCGCATCATCTAAACGAGCGGCTGCGTACGCTGCCGGGCCGCGGCGGGCGCGCTCTACGCTTGTTCGGGAATGAACAGGCGGTGGGCCTTATCGAACGTCTCAGGAGTCAGGACAGGCTCGGTATCGTCGTACTTGGCGCTCTGCGCAACGATATCCAGCAGATCGCAAGCGTAGGAGGCCCGAGTTTTGTGGGAGTTCTCCTCGTACAGCCGTCCAACGACGTAATCGAAGGTTTCCTCAGTGGCTGTCATAGAACGCTTCTGGCATGCCCGTCGCAAGATCTCGCGAAACTCGTCCGGACCGGGGTTGGGAACCTCCACCTTGTAGAGAATTCGCCGCAGGAAGGGCTGATCGAGAAGAAGCTCCACCTTGAGATTGGTGGCGAAAAGCAGATGAACGTCGAAAGGCACCGAAATCTTTTCCCCGGTGTGGAAGGTGAGAGAGTAGCAGCCTCGTTCCAGGGGAGTTAGCCATCGGCTGAGCAGATCCTCGGGCCGGATCCTCTGACGGCCGAAGTCGTCCACTGCCAGCATGCCGCCCTGGGCCTTGAGATGGGATGGCGCCTGATAGAAACGGGACACAGGATCATAGGCCAGTTCCAGCGACTCCTCACCCAACTCGCCGCCCACTATCACCGCCGGCCTGCGAACAGTCTGCCAGCGCTCGTCACGCTTGGACTTCTCCCCGGACTCGCGAGTGTCCACGGCGGACAGTTCTGCCTTCCCCTTCTCTTTGACAGGGATGTGTACGGAGGAGTCAAAGACACGGATGATGTGGCCGTAAGCGTAGATGGCGAAGGGAACAAGCATCTCCCCCTCTAGATGGCGAGCAAATGCCTCCAGCACAGACGTCTTGCCGTTGCCGGAAGGTCCGTAGAGTAGGGCGCAGCGCCCGGAGTGGAGAGTCCGCGCCAGAGCGTCGGCCGCCTCCGGAGCCAGCACCAGCTCTGATAGGGCTTCCTCGATGCTCTGCCTCGATGGCTGTGGCCTCTGTCCTCGCTGCCGTTCCATCACCTTGATGTACTGATCTATAGTCACAGGTGCCGGTCCAGCGTATCGAGACCTCTCCAGAGCATCCCTGACCCTGTTGATTCCGTTGGCTGTGAGACGGTAGCGGTAATTGCCGACCATCATGTTGCTGGAGCTCGCTACCTCACAAAGGTGATCGTCGGCCAGAAGGGCCAGAAGCTGCTGGACGATGCCAGACGGCAGTGCCATTCTCTCTGTCACATGAGTGGCCGAGGGCAGGCCTGCGTAGTGGATGGTCTTCAGGGCCAGGTCTGTAAGGAATGCCAGCGATAAGCCGGTCTCCGCCAGCGTCTGCGGCTGGGGAGGAAAGATCCCCGTCGTCTCTTCCTCCTCTACCGTCGCGATCTGCGAAACCCCTTGATCACCAAGCTCATCCGCCGCCCAGGGCGAGGGAGGGGACTCCACATTGTCTTCGCCAATCGGGGGAAACTTCTCGTCTTGGTTCCCGTCGTTATACAGCTCCACCCTTGTCGCCTCCTGCCTTCCGGCATCGAACAAGACAAACCCGCTCTTGGCCCCCACGCTGCTAACGTCGGCGTCCCGATAGAAGAGACGTAGAGGCACGACCAACGTTACATAGGATGACGCTTGGCAAGACGCACACGAGGCGATAGCGTCGCTTCCCGCTTTCCTCTGAGCCGTCGGGAGCGGTCGCCAGATCGGCGACAGGATTGAGCGGCGTGGCGGGATAGTGAGCGATCAGGCGAAAGCGTGTCTGCAGCCGAGCGACGTAGTCCGCTACCGCTAGTAGCCGGGGCCGTACACTATCGTGCACGGGGCTAACACATTGGCGTAGCTACCAGGCGATACGGTCACAGGCAGGGTGTCATAGCCAGTGCCAGGCGAGATGATGGCTATGATATAAGACCCGGCGTCAAGGATGAGTCCCGTACTGAACGTTCCATCTCCCCCTGTCACGCCCGACCAGGCCACCCCGCCCTCAGGAAACGAACTGGAGACGGTCACCTGGGCTCCGGCCACCCCCTGCTCTTGGCAGGTCACCGAGCCCTGTATGCCGCCCGGCGTAGGAACGGGTGTGGGCGGTGGAGTGGGAGTAGGCATGGGTGTGGGAGTAGGACTGGGCGTGGGTGATGGGCTTGGCATAGGGCTGGGGGTTGCGGTTGCCACAGGTGTGGGTGAAGGCGTTGCCGAGGGCTCGGGCGTCGCCGTTTCCGGCGGGAGGGGCGTGACTGCCGGAGTGAGAACCGGAGGCTCTGAAGGTGCCTCCGCCATACCGGCAACAGCGGTGAGCGCAGGAGTGGCCGTAGGGCTGGCCTTCAGCGGTAGCACCAGAGAAGCGGAGGGCTCCGAGTCCTGCCACAGGAAGAGGACCACCGCCACCACAGCCGCGATGAAGCCCCCACCGGCAGCCAACATGACAGGAAGTTTCCACATCGTGCCGCCGCCACCGCTCAGCAGCATTCCACTCATGGCCGTTCGAGCCAGAATCCTGTCGGCCATTCCAGGCGGGGCTGGCGTCGGCACCAGAGTGGCCAGGAGTTCGGAGGTCGAAGCGAGCTTGTCCTTCATCCGGCGGCAATCAGCGCATTCAGCCAAGTGCTCAAGCGCTTTTCGTCGCGCCGGCCCCAGCAGCTCGCCATCATTGAAGACGGAAACAAGGTGCCCCAGTCGCCGGCACTTCTCCTTCTTCTCCTTGTCCCCAATCTGGCTGGCGTAGGCTTGCCTGAACCCCAGGCGAGCCCGATACAGCATTTTCCCCACTCTGGTCGGGGAGATGCCCATCATTTCCCCGATTTCAGCATAGCTCGAGCCCTCTAGCTCGCGCAGGAGGAGAAGGCGCCTCTGGCGTCCGGGCAAGCGGCTGACGGCCTGCAACACCTTCTGGCGGGTGTCAGCCCGTTCCAGGCCAGCCTGCTGGGCTTCCCTATCGTTTGTCATGTAAGTCGCTCGCGCCATCGACTATTAGACGATCGAGGGGACAATAATGTAACACCGTTTTGCCCGTAGCCGATATGAATGCCCACCTCACATCGATGGCGACGGCTGCCTCTGCCCCGCTTCCTGCAGCCCAGGCCGTCGCCGCCACATGAGCCACAGGCCAGCACCCATGAGGAATGCCAGGCCGGCGAAGGGAATCAGCGCCATGAACACCGCCGATGTCGTATCCCATCTACTGGCAAAGAAGCCGGCGTAGGTGGAGCCCACCGACGCCAGCCCGAACGCGGCGAAAAAGGTGAGGCCGTAGCTACGTCCCAGGAGGCGCCCGGGCGTATAGTCAGCGATAAGCCCAGTATAGATAGGCTGACCCCCAAAGCTAAACAGCACAAAACCACCCGCAGCCACTGCCAGGAGTACCCCACTGGTCGTCCCCATGCCGATAAGACAAGGCACTACCATTATAGCAGTCAGCGGCGCCAGCCACTCCAGGGGAAACCGCTGGGATAGCGAGCCGCCTATGTACTGTCCCACCGCTCCCATAAGCAGGGCCAGCGTAGCCAGCAGATCGCCCATGGCCTCGCTCCCGTCCGAGCTTATGTGAGCGGGCAGGAAGGTTCGGCTGGCACTGTAGACGAAGCCGTTCAGGATGAAGACGCTGTAGATCAGGATCAGAGGCACAAGGGGATTGCCACGCCGCTGGGAGGGCTGCGCAGGCATTGGCTCCGCCTCTGTCCGCTGTGTCTCGCCGCCCAGACTCACATACCGCAACAAGACGCCCAGAGCTACCATCATTGCCGCCAGGAAGAAGTAGGCCGCCCGCCAGTCAAAGGCGAAAGCCAAGCCGCCCGCCAGCAGTGGCGTGAAAGCGATGCCCAGGTTCCCCGAGACGCCATGCAGGCCGAGGGCCATCCCCCGCTGGCGAACCTTCTGAGCGATCAGGGCTATGCCCGCCGGATGGTAGAGCCCCATCGTCAGGCCCATCAGCCCCAGGGCGATACCCAGCATCACCGACGTTTGGGAGATGCCTACCAGCACAGCGCTGAGGCCGCTCCCTAGCATGCAGACGTAGAGGACTCGTGGCGAACCGAGACGATCGGTCAGGAGGCCAGAGGGCAACGCACCGAACCCGAAAGTGTACGCGAAGACGTTTCCCAAAGCACCGAGAAGGAGGAAGCCTATGTCAAACTCGAGGCTGATCTTTATCAGCAGGGCAGCATAGGTCCATTCCAGGATGTGGATGAGGCTGTGGGCAGCGGAGGTGTAAGCGATGATACGGCGTTCGGCAGGAGTCACATTACGCATTATAGCACGTCTATCTGTGACTGGCAGGAGTATCGCGTGCGGGCGGCGCAAACGGGAGCGACTGGTAGCGCTGAACTACCGGCGATGGAAACGCATTACTCCACGAAGCGGCGAATTCGGGAGCCCGTCCCTTCCGGCATGGCAGACGTCTTCCCTAGAGGATGCCCTCTTCCTGCATCTGGCCGAGGGTTCTGTCGAAGGCCTCCACAGTGAAGTCGATGTCCGCCGGCTGATGAACAGCCGAGACCAACCCGCCGCTGAAGCCCATCAGGTCGACGCCGTTGTTCAGGCAGCCCCGCTTGAGAGCCAGAGCTATGTCCAGTTTCGTGCGCGGAGGAGAAGCGCCGTTGGCAGCGTCCCAGGGCCACTCGACGCCATCCCTGGGGCGAGGACAATCCTCGCCCAGCACGATGTGGAACATCGAGGAGAGGCCATAGACGCAGCCGGGGATCCCCCTCCCCTCGAGCGCCTTGTTCATCGCCGGCACCAGGCGCTGCGTCATGGCGTCGGCGTGGGCCTGCGGCCGGCCGTCGGCAATGTGGGAGAGCATGGCTGTGCCAGCGGCCGCCGACAGGGGGTTGGCGTTGAACGTCCCCGGATGGAAGACCCGCCGGCAGAGGTTCCATTCCATATCGAGGGTGAACTCCATGAGAGCGAAAATGTCACGCTTTGTGGCCACGGCGCCACCGGGCAGGCCCCCCGCCAGGATCTTGGCCAGGCAGGTCAGGTCGGGCTGGACGCCGTACAGCTCCTGCGCGCCCCCCGGCGAGAGGCGGAAGCCGGTCACGACCTCATCGAAGATAAGCAGCACCCCGTGACGCTCAGTCGCCTCCCCCAGTTGGGCCAGGAAGCCCTCGACCAGCGGCAGGGTACCCCAGGAGCCACCGCTAGGTTCGATGATAACGGCGGCGATATCACGGTTCTCGGCCAGAGTGCGCTCCACCAGCGCCACGTCGTTCTGGGGGATCGTCACCTGGTTCTCAAGGGTACCCATCGGCACGCCCGACACTCGCGGCACATCGGACTCAGCGTAGCGGGCGCCCATCACATTGTCATGCCAGCCGTGGAAGTGGTAGTCGAACTTGAGGATCTTGTCACGGCCCGTGTACGCCCGGGCCAGGCGGATGGCCATCAGGGTGGCTTCGGTGCCCGAATTGGTGAAGCGCACCTTCTCCGCCGAGGGCATCAGCCGCTGCACCCAGTTCGCCCATGTCAGCTCCAGCTCGTGACAGGCGCCGTAGTGAGTGCCCTTCGCTATCTGGCTATTCACCGCCTGCACTAGCAGCGGATGGCTGTGCCCCAGCATCAGCGCTCCATGGCCCATCACGTAGTCGACGATCTCGTTGCCGTCCACGTCCCACTTGCGGCATCCCTGGGCTCGCTCGATGTATAGGGGGAAGGGTGGCAGGAAGCGAACATCGTGAGTGACGCCGCTGGGGAACATCTGGAGAGCCTGCTGGTAGAGCTGGACCGACCGGGGGTGCAGGCTGCTATAGGACCCTAAGATGTTCGTCATCGGGCACTTCCTTCCACCAGCCGCGCGCGCTCCACCAGGGGATGAACGGAAGGTCGCGCATGGTCAGCAGGCCGGGTCGGGCCTTCACCACCGCCGGAATCAGGTTCACGATTATGGCCGCCGCGGCCTGGTCGCCCTGGATACCGCCGGCTATGGTTAGGTTCATGGGAGGCTTGCCGTCGATGACTATCGAATCGCGCGGCTGCTCGGCCCCCAGCGACATCTGGAGATCGAGGCGGATGGCCTCGCGGTCGCCTGCCATAGCGACCGCCGTCTGGCGCACTCCAGCCACGCGCCCCTTCTCCACGATAAAGGCGCCTGTCTCCCAACGGCGCGTCGCTACGATCGGCTCTATCGACTCCTTCACCTCGTCGAGCGGCCAACCCATCGTCTCAGCAATCATGAAGAGCGACTCTTTGAGCCCTACGTGACCTATCGACCCATCGGAGACCCGAAAGCGAAACTCACTGGGAGATAGCCCCGTACCCATCTTTACCTGGAGTTGCAGCCGTCGCGTCGATGTGTCCACCACCCGAGTGATAGCGATAGACCGTACCTCCTGGCAGGGGCTGGTGAGCACCAGAGGCAAAACATCCATCACGAAGCCGGGGTTGACGCCCGCCCCCAAGACGGTGACGCCAGCTTCCTTGGCCCGCCTGTCCAGCTTGCGGGCCAGCTCACCCTGGCCGGTCCAGGGATAGGACAACTCCTCACAACTCGAGATGACGTTCTTCTCGCTAGCTACCGCCTGGACCAACTGGGGATAGACCGTTATCAGATGGGAGGTAGTTGCTTGCACCACCACGTCTGCCGACGTGCCCCGTAGCAAGAACTCGGCATCATAGCTGATGGTGAGACCCAGATGACGGCCGAGGCCCAGGACTTCGCCCAGATCGCGGCCAGCCTTAGCCGGATGGGTATCGATCGCCCCCACCACCTGGATATCCTGTCGCTGCAACGCTACCTTGAGGACCTCGCCGCCGACGGCACCGATGCCATAATGGATAGTGCGGAATTTCTCCTGCATCGTGATGCCTCCCCCCGATTCGCCTGCCGAATACATTCCTAACAACCCAAGCTATCCAGCGCCGTCCTGGACCACCATCGGCCCTCTTCGCCGTGCAACTCGTAGCATATGTCCATACCGTCCGGGGGAAACCTCGGGCTATTACCTGATCATAATATACGACTAGACGAGCCCTATCAAGTATTTGGAAGGACAAACAAGGGTCTCCAGTGGAACATAGCTTCTAAACGAGTTAAAATGAAGTTGGAATGGCCAAACGTTCGCCAGCGAGGCGCTCAGCGGCAGCGGCCAAGCCCGTGCCGCCGCCAGCGTCTGTCAGGGCCGCGCGGGTGGAGTTCGCCCACGAGAGCGAGGCCGAGTTCGCTCGCATTCTCGATTTCTATGGCATCTCCTGGCTGTACGAGCCCAGTTCCTTCCCCTTGCGCCGGAAAGGCGAACGCATCCTGGAAGCGTTCACCCCCGATTTCTTCCTGCCTGACCTCAACCTTTATGTAGAGCTCACCACCCTCAGACAGAAGCTGACCACCGAGAAGAACCGCAAGGTGCGCCTGTTGCGCGAGCTCTACCCGCAGGTCAACATCAAGCTCCTGAATAGGCGGGACTACCTGCGCCTACTGGCCAAGTACGGCTACGGCCCACCCGACGCGAAGAAAGTGCCCGAGATCGACCGCGTCCTGGCCAGCGCCAGGCAGATCCAGCGGCGCGTGGCCGAGCTAGGCGCTCAGATCTCCCGCGATTACAGCGGCCAGGCGCCAGTAGCGGTGGGCATTCTCAAGGGCGTCTTCTTCTTCATGGCCGACCTGCTCCGTCACACCTCCCTACCCGTATCGGTAGACTTCATGGCCATCTCCTCGTACGAAGGGGATAGTGGTGGAGCAGTGAAAATCCTGAAAGACCTCGACCTGAGTATCACCGATCAGCACGTCCTCCTGGTCGAGGACATCGTCGACACGGGGATGACCCTGAATCGTGTTCTGGAGCGCCTGCGCTCGCACCGACCGGCCTCGCTCAAAGTCTGTGCCCTCCTAGACAAGCGAGCACGCCGTCTGGTGGACGTTCCTCTGGACTACGTCGGTTTTGAGGTTCCGGACGAGTTTGTGGTGGGATACGGCCTGGATTATCAGCAGCGCTACCGTAATCTTCCCTTCATCGGGGTACTCAAACAGGAGGCCCTGTCGTAAGTTAGTGGGGCGGAATCTCGGCCTTATGCCACGTCACGGAAGCAGGCAAGGGCCAATCACCGAGAAATTTGGCCTCATGACCCCCTAACCGCTATTTTTCCTCTTGACAACTTACCCACTTTTAGGAGATAATGTCTTTTGCTTCCAAGGGGCTGAGTAAGCGGAAGCGCCCAAAGGGGAACTGGCGAAGCCGAAGCGCAAGTGGATGCTTCGGCGGCAAACCAGAGGGCGAAAGAAGCAAAAAGGTTCCTTGGGAGCTTTCTTTTCTGCCTTTATCGGCTCTCGTGCGCTGTAGCGTGCCCCTCAGCAGCTACGGCTCCCCCACCGCCATCCGCAGCACTTCCGACACTTAGTGTCAGTCGCTAGGGCGGCCGTGGTACACCTCGATCAAGACGCGCGGCTCAGCGCCCTACGTGCACTGCTCCCCCATAATGCCGCTGTACGGCAGAACATCCCCGACGACGGTGATGAAGCCGTCTGCGTTCAGGTCTAGGCGTAGCAGTTCGGGATACGTGGCCACATCCTTGCCTATGTTGTCGGCATAGTTGAGGACATCCCCGACCGTTGTGACATACGTATCGACGTTGTTGTCCAGCGGCCAGACGTCATCCCCATCGCAGGTTGGGCCGGGGCAGAGGGGGTCGGGGAGCTGTGTGCCAGGCCAATCGGGGCACGCGTCCAGGGGGTCGGTGCCAAGGTACCCTTCGACCGTGGTGCTTGATCCGTCACAGTCCTCATCTCCGGGAGGCGTGTACCACTTCGTCGGCGTTGTCAAGCAGTAGTCGCAGTCGTCGCCCCAGCGATCCCCGTCGAAGTCCTCCTGGCCCGGGTTGGAAAGGTTACGGCAGTTGTCGCACATGTCGATGATCCCGTCTCCATCCGAGTCATCGGCTGCGCAGTCCATGTTGATGGCTAAAGAAGCCGCCATGGTATCGGCAGGGTGGATTATGTTGACAGACGAGTAAGCCTTCGCAAACCCGAATTCGAAGCAGGCATAACCGGCGGAAATCGCATCCAGGTCGATCCTGACGAGGGTGCCATCCCCGGAAATGCCGGGCCCGCCTGACAGGTAAGTGGCAGCAGCGTTAAGCTGGGGCGTGCTCTTCACGGTATAGCTCGCGGCACCGGGAAGCTTGATGAGATCGTCCCAGTTTACCGGGTCTACCCGGTCAGGGTAGTAGACCATCCAGGCGTCGTAGCCGGTGGGGTAAAGATCCTCGGCGTCCGTCACGTAAACGTCGATCGTGTGGTCAGCGACACCGTCATCGAAGTCCCCGGGGTCCACATCGACCCGCACACACCCTTCCAGATCTCCCAGCGTGTCGGCGCTGTTACCGGTGATCTCCGGATCGATGCCCATAGTGACAGGCGAGCCTGGCCATATAGGCGTGTGAAAGGTACCCCCGTTGCAAGTCGCACCGATCCTCCCGGCGTACTGGAACAGATCGCCAATAACAGTGAGCGTGCCATTGCCGTCGAGGTCCAGTCGGGCCAGTGCCCAGCTGGTCGGCGGGTTGCCGCTTACCACCATCCCAAAATTGCCGACGTAAGCGTAGATGTCGCCCATCATGGTAATAAATGTGCTCATGTCGATGTCCAGCGGCCAGGCGTCGTGCCCGCCGATTACGCCGGGGCAGTTGGACAGCGGGTCGGTGCCCATGTACCACTCAAGGACGTCACTGTAACCATCGTCGTCGTCGTCGGTGTCGCAGACGTCTCCGTCGCTGTCACCTGTCAGCGGCACGCCTTCCATCGAGGCGCCGCCGGCTGCCAGGGCCACGTCGGTGTTCGTCTGCTCGGGGTTCCAGTTAAGCGGGCAGTTGTCGCTGCCGTCAGGCACGCCGTCGTAGTCGGTATCCCCACCGTAGGTGCTGGGGTCGCAGCCCAGCGCGTCGTCGTCGGCGGCGTCGGTCTTGGTGTCGCCGTCGTTGTCCAGGCCATCGCTGCAGCTCTGGGCGACGTCAGCACTTGGCAGGGCGGTCATGCCCGCCGTGATCGGGTGGTCGATCACCAGGCTCTCGGGCGTCCCGGAGCCATCGCCGCCAAGGGCGATCTCCAGAGCGTCGCAGTAGCCGTCGGCATCACTATCCGTCCCGTCGACGCACACCGCG
The DNA here is from genome assembly GCA_020356025.1 of Dehalococcoidia bacterium. Lineage (GTDB taxonomy): Bacteria > Chloroflexota > Dehalococcoidia > SM23-28-2 > SM23-28-2 > SM23-28-2. Next base: position 2,144,148 of record CP070630.1, read on the forward strand.
GACCAGGGCATGGCATGGTAGAACAGGCCCGTGCCCGGGTTTGAGCCCCACGGGTCAGGGTCGTTCGCGTCGAACGAGGCTGTGCAATCCGGATCGAGCACGTCGGCCACGGTGTCGCCAGTGTTGTCGACGCCGTCGGTGCAGGTGTCAGGCCCCGCGCCGTCCTCGCTGCCGTCGCCGTCGCTGTCGTCGCACTGGTTGCCAATGGCGTCCGGGCCAGGCCCCAGGTCGGCGTTCGCCAGATTTGCGTCGCCGTCGGCCTGGTTGTCCCACGCCGGGTTGTAGATCGTCGGGTGACAGGTGCTGTCCTGACAGCCGTTGGCCACCAGCGGGCAGTTGTCCTGGGCGTTGGTGTAGGCGTCCAGGTCCTGGTCCGAGTTCATGGTGCTGTCATCCGGGTCGCAACTGTCGGGCAGGCCGTCGCAGTCGTTGTCGCCCGGCTTGCTCAGAGGTATGCCCGTGCAATTTGCCCGGACGTCCCAGAGCGGGTCGGCACTGAAGTGACAGGGGTCGAGGTCGTTCTCATCGCCATCGCCGTCGGCGTCGCGCTCGCTCTGGCTGTAGTTGCGCGTCATGTGCGTCCCCGAAGCCAGGACCCCCGTGTTAGCGGCCGGGTTGAGGTGGCGGGTGTAGCCGCTCTCGTCCACCCCGGTTGTCTCGGGGTTGTCCGTCGTCGTCCCATAGAGGGTGGCGCTGGTCCAAAGCGGCGTGCAGAAATCGCTGATGCTCCCGGGCGCTGCATCCAGACTGACCGGGTTGTTCAGGACAACATACGTGGGGTAACCGTACTCGGGGCCCATCTGGGCGAACACGCCGCCGAGCTCCGAGAGCTGGCCAGGGCTGAACACGACAATCTGGACGAGGACGTTCATGCTGGCCACGAATTCATGGCCGGCGTAGCGCGCGCGCGGCAGCAATGGGGGCTCTGGGCCGTCCCCATCCGGGTCGAGCATCTCGTTCAGGAAGTAGGGGTAGCCCTCCAAGTAGTCCGGCAGCTCGGGGTCATAGTTGCCGTACGGAATGGGGAAGTCGTACTTGTCCTTCATGATCCAACTCATGTCGTCTGGGCCGAGTTCGTCACTCGTGTCCGCGCTGGCGTTGTACAGCGGGAAGATCGGCGGCAGGGCAGTGTTACAGGGCCCGCCGACCAAGCCGACGGTAGCACTGGAGCTCAGATCGCCCATCCCTGCCCCGATGGGGGTCTCGCCGGCGCTCGCCACCCACGTGTCCGGTGGGGAGAAGTTGACCATCGAGGCGTCCCCGTAGTTGTAGTCGGGCGCGGGAATGCTGAAAGAGATGTCACTGTCCGAGGCGACGCCCGCTGTGGTATCGCTTAGCGTGTACGTAAGACCTGGCGTATAGCTCTGGGCGTTGGCGCCACTCGTGGCGAGTAACACGAGGGCTAATGCTAGGAGAGCAAAGACTGTGAATGCAGCAAGACGATTGCCAACCATGTGGCACCTCCCCTTCGGAATGGCAACTGCCGTCGGGCGGCGGCCCGCTTTCCAAGACCACATACCGCACCTGCCGCCAGCCGGCTGAGCGTCAGGCTATGTGTGTTGCCGTTATGCAAACACTTTGTATGTACACCGCGCTTACAGTTCTGTCAATAGTTGTCCTGCTGTCGCTGGAAGGATCGTGGCTAAAGCTTTGGCGGGATGGCATTAGCCCAGGAGCGAAGGAGGACGCGAGGGTGGGCAAGGAACTGGGAAGGGCGACACGATGCGCAAGAGCGCGGTTGTGTGTTGACACCAACGTGAACACGGAGAGACAGCGAGCAGACGATAGCGAGCAGACGGTATTGGCGCGGGGGCAAGTTGCGTCTATAGTATACAGAGGTCGTGACTCTGCAACCGCCCATCGGTGACCAAGAAGCGAGCACGGGGGTTCGGACCCCGCTGCTGGCCAGGGCTACCCCCATCATCAGGCGAGACGCGGCGGTCGCCCTTATCTTGGCCCTCCTCATCATCGCCTATGGCAAC
>CP070630.1:2146229-2162344 GCA_020356025.1 Dehalococcoidia bacterium
CGGACGGCCCCAAGAACGCATTCGGTTCGCAGCGCGCTGGCACGGGTTAGGTCTACTTGATGACCGCCGACGGCTGGGGCCAGACCACCCTCACCAATAACCCGGCCAGCGACTGGGGGCCCGTCTGGTCGCCGGACGGCACTCGCATTGCCTTCGTATCCGACCGCGACGGCAACAGGGAGGTCTACGTCATGAACGCCGATGGCACCGGCCAGACCAACCTCACCAACAACCCGGGCTGGGACTGGCCGCCCGTCTGGTCGCCGGACGGCTCCAAGATCGCCTTTGGTTCGGACTTCGACGGCGACGAGGAGGTCTACGTGATGAACGCCGACGGCTCCGGCCAGACCAACCTCACCAATAACCCGGACGTCGACGTGTCCCCCGTCTGGTCGCCCGACGGCGCTCGCATTGCCTTCCAATCCTACCGCGATGGCAATAGTGAGATCTACGTGATGAACGCTGACGGCTCCGGCGTCACTCGCCTCACCTACAACCCGGCTTGGGACCATGAGCCAGCCTGGTCGCCGTAGCCACTCATAGCCTGATTCGTAGGAGGTGTACCGATGAAATGGCTCGCAGTTCTCGCACTACCGCTGGCCCTTCTGGCGCTGGTTGTGGCTTGTGAGGAAGAAGAGGAGGAAGCGGCCGTAGCTACGCCCAGCCCGACGGCCACCGCCACGCCAACCCGAACAGCGGCGCCCACGGCTACGGAAACTCGGGTGCCCAGCCCGACAGCCGCGGCGACGCCAACGGTGGTCGCTGTGCCGCCCCAGCCCGGCGGCTTCGCCGACTATCCTGCCGCCATCGCCGACTATCTTACTGCCACCGGCGGCTCTCCATCCTGCCTGGACGAGCTGCTTGCCGTCTGGGACATGCCCACAACCGTCTGGGACATGCCCACAGCCCTGGAGGAGTACGGCGCTGTCGATTGCGCCGCCGGCGACCTGGATGGCGATGGTGAAGACGAATATCTGGTGCGCCTGACCGACCCCGTCGCGACCGATGGAATGCACAAATCTGAGGTGCTCATCATCGACCGCGGCGTCACTGGCTACGAAGTGGCCTCCGAGCGGGCCCGGCTGGAGACTGAGGGGTATTGGACGCAGCCAGTCATCCTGGGAGTCCGCGACTTCAACGGCGATGGCAAGGCGGAGGCCAGCTTCACTGTCTTTAGCGGAGACGCCTACCACTGCTGCTGGATGCCGGTGTTCATCCTGGCCTGGGATGGACAGGAATACCACAACGTCACTGAGGCGTACGTCCCCGTGCCGCCGCCGCCTCGGGACATTTACTTTGTGGACTTCGAGGGCGACGGCATCGAAGAGCTGTACGTCGCGGCCTTCGACACCAACTTCACCTACGCCTGGGACGGCATCAGCTACGTTCTGGTCGCAGAGGAATACGTGGGCGCAGAGGAATACGAGCCTTCCGCGCCTTCCGTTGACATCCGCGAGGTGGACTTCTCGGAGATCGTCGGGGTGCCGTACTGCACGTACGGACCGCAGGGATGCTACGGGATCCCGGAAGGGTTCACTGTGTACGGCGATCTGACGGGGGACGGTCTGGAAGAGGCGATTCTGCCCGGGCATTCAGGGGGTACGGCCGGCTTCATCTCTCTCTGGGTGTACGGCTATGTGGACGGCGAATTACAGGCCTTGATGGATCGACCGGCCCCAGAGGGGACGGCCGCTCCTGCTTACATCGGCGTGCCACAGGTGGAGGACGGCCGCCTGGTAGTGGCGCGGCCGGCGTACGGCCCGGATGACCTCATGTCCTTTCCCAGCCAGCTCAAGAACGAGTACTACGAGTGGGACGGCAGCGACCTGGTCCTGGTCAGCGAGGAGACCATCGATAACCCGTATCTGCCGCCGTAGGCGCTGGTAGACGGTCGCTCCGGCGGTCTCGTGCGTTGGCTGGGGCCAGCCCCTGACGCGACGCTCTTGACCGACACCATCACTTGTTGTTGAATGGCGGGGTTAATGTGTTCTTTGCTCTTCATGGAGGTGCCGCTATGAGACGATTTCCACAGCGCTTTGTTCTTTCTGGCGCAGCCTGCGCTCTACTGCTTGGCGTGGGCCTCGCAGCATGGGCCCTGGTCGCGGCCTCGTCGGAGGCGCTGACGGGCTCGATGCACAACTGCCCGCCGGCGAAGAAGTGGTCGATAGCCGTGTGGGCGGGCCAGAGCGGTACAGCAGCGGTCGATGCCCTGGCCACCTGCGGGGCGGACTCGGTGGCCGCCGCGTACTCCCTCAACCCGCAGACGCAGGTGTGGTCGCGCTGGTTCGCGGGCAGGCCAGAGGTGAGCAACCTGGGGCCGCTGAACGATAAGCAGGGCGTGCTGGCTCTGGGGTCGGCGACGGGGCCGGCGGCGACACCGACGCCTACGCCGACGCCTACGCCGACGCCCACACCCACGCCTACGCCAACCGGAACTCCCACCGCCACCCCCACGCCGACCCCCAAGCCCGAGCAGGGGCTGTGGATGATAGCAGATCCTAGTGAGGGAGGAACCACTAGCCCCGCTCCCGGCGCCCACTCGTATCCCTATGGGACCACTGTCCCGGTTAGCGCCATGGCCAACTTCGGCTGGATGCTGGATTACTGGAGCGGTGATTGTGGGGGAACGGTGTACAGCACCTCCGTCTACATGGACGGGGACAAGACTTGCTGGGCGAATTTCGGGTGTGATGAGTATCTCGTACCTGGCACATACTACGGTGAAGTGTGGTTCTGGGGAGACACCCTCGCTCCGGATGGTACGCTCATCGCCGTCTGGATTGACGGAGTCCTGTGGAGTGAGTGCTATACCGATGGTGGGTACTATGAATGCGAGGTGCCCGACTACTTGCCGCAGGAGCCCGCCTGTTTTGAGGACGGCTGGCTACAGGTCTACGCCGATGGCGTCCTTTGCACACCCATAGGCGGGCCCTTCTGGTGGGAGTCGGGTTGGCATGAGGTAAATATGGATTGCTGGTTCTAGCCCCAGGGCGCCATGTCGCAGGCCCCTCGGAGCCAATCTCGCGCTGAGTCTGCTGCAGATCGGTGGCCGCCGCGTACTGCCTCGACCCGCAGACGCAGGTGTGGTCGCGCTGGTTCGCGGGCAAGCCGGAGCTGAGCAACCTGCCGGGTCGAGGTAGGCACGGAGGTGTCTTTCTATCGGTTCCTCAGGGATCTACAGGGAGTTAGGACATGCGTTGCTCGATTCTGAGGCTGATAGCCCTGGCGGCGGTAGCGACGGGCCTTGCCATCGCGCTGGCAAGCTTCCTGGGCCCCCAGGGAGAGGCCGAGGGTTCCCGGCGTGCATCGACGAACGCCGGCGAGGGATGGGCGAAATGCGGCACGCCTGCCATTCTTGAGAGGCTCGCGAAGCGGGAGAAACTAAGCCTGGAGGCCAAGGCTGCGCAACTGTCGGTCTCGTTAAGACCAACCGACCCCGGTGGCGGCTACTACGGGCTCCAGCACCTATTGCCGACGTTGTATGACACCGAACACTTCGTCATTCACTACACCACGGGCAGCGATGGAGGAGCGGCCGCCGATGCCCCGAATCTTGCGGACGGCAACACCAACGGCGTTCCTGACTACGTTGAGGATTTCGCCTCCTACTTTGAGGCTTCCTATACGTTCCAGGTGGGTACGAGGGGTTTCAGCCCACCGCCGGATGACGCCGGTCAGCCGCCTAACGACGGCAATAATCGGAACCCTGACGGCCGGTATGATGTCTTCGTCTACAATCTCGACGAACTCTACGGTTATGCCGACTCTGAAGACTGGCCCAATACTCCTTCCCGCGGTTTCATAGGGGTCAACAATGATTACGCTTGGGTTGAGCCAAACGAGGATGTCGAGGGGAAAATTAAGGGCGCCATGAAAGTCACTGCTGCCCACGAACTGCACCACGCGATCCAGAATACTTACGATGTTAACGAGGAATGGTGGTGGACGGAGACCACCGCCACCTATATGGAGGACGAGGTCTATCCTGCCGTAAACGACAATTACGGCTATCTGTGGCCCTGGTTTGATGCCACGGACTCACAGGGATTGGAGACGGAAAGTCCCGAAACTTCCGATGAAGCGCACGAGAACGGTAACTTCATCTGGGCTAAACGGCTGACGGAGGATTTCGGCGACGATGTCATCCGAGAAATCTGGGTGGAGGATCAGACGGCGGACGGTCTCGCCGCGATTGACAACGTGCTCCAGACCCATGGCTCCACCCTGGTGGAAGAGTTCAAGGAGTTCGCGACGGCGAACTTCTTCTTGGAGGACTCGTACGTTGACGGCGCGGACTACAGGTCGGCGGTTACGGGCAATACAACGTACGATGGGGTCTGGCTGGAATTCGAATACGATGCCGCCAGCCACGGCCTGCCATTCACCATCGACGCAGGCAATGTGAACAGAGACACCAAGATCGACGCCTGGGCCACCGACTACGTCACTCTCAGCCTGGATCCCAGCTTCTCTCAATATCGGGTCTTCTTTGACGGGCTCGATAGCACGGTAGCCTATGAGGTGAAGCTCGTCGCCAAGAAAGGCGTCGACATAGATGAGTATGAGCTAACACTTGATGCGCAGAAAGACGGCTGGGTCGACCTCCCGTATGACGCGTATGACGAAGTGGTGCTCATCATAATGAACGCCGGCGACACGGCTCCTTCGAATCCCCTGTGGCGAGTCGTCATCAATCAGGCAGAGACCCCTACTGCTACCCCTACCCCTACCGTCACGCCTAGCCCTATCCTGATGCCTATGGCGCCAGGCTGGAACGACAAGTGTTACGTCGGCGATCAGATGAGCGTCGAGGATGCGCTCGCCGATATCAGCGACAAAGTCCTTGCCGTCTACATCCTGAACAAGGCACAGGCCTTCGACCGCTGGTTCCCTGGCAGGGCCGACGTCAGCACCATAGACACTCTCAATCCGTACGATCAGCTCTTTGTGCTGATGTCCGAGGCCGGGAGCTGGCAGCAGGAGCAGTCCACCCAGACGCAGCCAAGCGTGGACCTCATGCGGGGGTGGAATAGCGTTTGCTACGCCGGCCAGACGAAGCCAGTCGAAAATGCCACTGCCGGAATCGCGGACGCCATTGGCATTCTGTACCGCCTACTCGATACTCAGGCCTGGGTGAGGTACGTTCCCAACAGGCCGGATGTAAGCAACATTTCCACGCTCACAGAGCTGGACTCCGTATTTGTCCTTGTCACCCGAGAGGGCGGGATTCAATGGACGTTCACGGCCACGCCTGCGCCTACGCCCACGGGCACACCGACGCCGACTCCGACGCCCACGCCCCAGGCGCTGACGATGGTAGCAAGTCCTAGTGAGGGAGGAACCACTAGCCCCCCTCCCGGCACCCACTGGTATGCCTATGGGATCACTGTCCCGGTTAGCGCCATAGCCTACTTTGGCTGGACGCTGGACTATTGGAGCGCTGACTGTTCAGGGGAAGATCCCGACACGTTTGTCGACATGGACGGCGATAAGACCTGCATTGCCAACTTCGCCTGTGGGCCTGTCGTACCTGGCACATACACCGGTGATGTGTGGCTCTGGGGCGAGCCCGCTCCGGATGACACGATCATCAGCGTCTGGATTGACGAAGTCCTGTGGAGTGGGTGCTATACCGATGGTGGCCAGTATGTTTGCGAAGTGCCCGACTACTTCCCGGAGGAGCCCCCCTGTTTTGAGGGCGGCTGGATAGAGTTCTATGCCGATGACGTCCCTTGCGACCCCGTGTCTGAATGGGATTCGGGTCTGCATGAGGTAGATTTGGACTGCTGGTTTTAGCCCCAGGGCGCCATGTCACAGGCCGCTCGGAGCCAATCTCGCGGTGAGTCTCTGGCACGAATGTGTTCGTGACCGCCCACGGGCCGCTGGTTCGGGCGCCGCTGGAGGAGCGGGAGCGAATGCTCTAGCCCTTGCTTGCGCGCAGCAACCAGTCGCGGGGGCGGCAGCCGCCCTGCTCGCCCTCACCGCAGGGGCGTAGTATGCCAGGAGGTGGTGGACGGGTTGACACCTCCGAGACGCCCTGGCATGATGCGATGGACATTCCGAACCTTCCTTTGGCATCCGTGTACGTTTGGAGGCTAGCATGAAGCGGCAAGCGATAACAGCAGCTATAGGACTTGCGGTCGCTGGGGGGATCATCGCGATCGGGGCCATCGCGGTCTTTCTCGGCTCAGGTCCTCTGCGAATGGGCGCAGTCTCTGCGATCGACGGGACGTGCAACACGATCGTGTCGACCGACCCGGCGAGCGCCGGGGACAACAGCATCAGGGTGGACGACCCGGCCGGCTGTGACCAAGACGACTGGGTCGTCATCAACGAGGGCGGGCCCACGGAGGAGTGCCAGCAAATTCAGGTTCTGGCTATGAATCACAATTTGTATTTACTGTACATGTACGGTACGCTTACCCACGACCACAGTGTGGGCGAGACGATAGTCGAGGTGGTGCAGTGCCCTACGCCGACACCTACGCCCACGCCGACACCCACGCCGACGCCTACGCCTACGCCGACACCGACACCCACACCTACGGCGACGCCTACGCTCAGGGCAGTGACCATGCCCGCCAGGAGTTGGGGCAACTTCGCCTGGACGGGCGAGACTGTCTCCCCCGAGGAGGTGGCCCACTGCTACAACGACTCAGCCATCGCCGCCATGTACCGCCTGGACGCTGAGACGCAGATGTTCGAGCGGTGGTTCGCTGGTGATGATGGCCTGTCCAACATGGGTGACGTCGCCCCATTCGATGTCCTGCTGGCGCTCAACGCCAGCGACCAGTTGGCCACCTGCATGATGCCCGACCCGGCGCCGCCCCAGCGGATGCTGACTATCCCCGCCAGGAGTTGGGGCAACTTCGCCTGGACGGGCGAGACTGCCTCCCCCGAGGAGGTGGCCCACTGCTACAACGACACAAACATCGCCGCCATGTACCGCCTGGACGCTGAGACGCAGATGTTCGAGCGGTGGTTCGCTGGTGATGATGGCCTGTCCAACATGGGTGACGTCGCCCCATTCGATGTCCTGCTGGCCCTCAACGCCAGCGACGAGCCGGCCACCTGCACCATGGACGGGGGCTAGTCCCCGCCCGTTCTGCCGGTGGCCAACGCGGTCGCGTGATTCGTGGTGGCCTTCTTCCCTTGCCCACACTCGCGGCTGCGGGTAGGATGGGGGCCAAGTGGTAGTCCTTGGGAGGGTCACCATGAAGCGACTCGTCCTGGCTATCTTGGCCGTGATGGTGGTCGCAGCCACCGTGTTCGCGGTCCTCAACTGGCCGGGTGCCGAGGCCAGTCCCGGCGTCACCATCACCGTCAACAGCACCGCCGACACCAACGACCGCAACGATTCCCTCACCCTCCGGGAGGCCATGATGCTAGCTACGGGGGAGCTGTGGCTCAGTGAGCTGACGTCATGGGAGTGCGGCCAGGTTTCGGGCGCAATGTGGGCTCTGCCGTCGGGGCCATGCGGGAGCACCTTCCCGGTGATTGCCCACACCATCGTGTTCGACCCCGACGACTTCCCGCTGGGGAGTCCTGCCACCATCTCCCTTGGTGACCATCTCCCAGTCCTAAACACGGACGGTGACACAGTAGATGGCTCCTCGGCCGGGGTGGTCGTGGATGGCGTGACCAGATCCTTTTACTGCTTCTACCTCGATGGCAACGGCAACAGCATCAAGGGGCTGGAGATCTACAACTGCGCGATTGCCGTCGGCATCTCGGGCGACGCCAATACTATCGGCGGCACTAGCAGCGCCGAGCGGAACGTTATCTCGGGCAACGGCCGGGCCATAAGCATTGAGGGCGCCGAAGACACCGTTGTGCAGGGCAACTACATTGGCACCAACGCAGCCGGCGACGGCGCCCTACCCAACGACTACGGCGTGACAATCTACTTCGAGGCTCAGAGGAACACGGTGGGCGGCGTCAACTCTGGCGAGGGCAACACCATAGCGTTCAATACTGACTATGGCGTTGCTGTCGATGGATTCTTCGATACATTCCCTTACACCACCGAGCGGAACACCATCCGCGGGAACTCCATCCACTCCAACGGCGGCAAGGGCATCGAGAACACCGACGGCGGCAACACTGAACTGTCATCGCCCACGCTGTCCACCGTGGGCTCGGTCTTTGGCATCGCCTGCCCCAACTGTATCGTCGACATCTACTCCGACGACGAGGACGAAGGGCGGGTCTATGAGGGTTCCACCACGGCCGACAGCGGTGGCCTCTGGAGCTTCCCCGGCTCGCCCGGAGGCCCCAATGTGACTGCCACCGCTACCGACGGCGACGGCAATACCTCCGAGTTCTCGGCGCCTATGGCAGTGCCCGAGCCGACGCCTACGCCCAGCCCGTCGCCGACTCCATCGCCAACCCCGTCGCCCGCGCCGACAGTCACGCCGATCCCTGGCGCGACCCGCAGCCTGTTCTGGAGCCCCGGCTGGCACAACGTCACCTGGAGCGGGGCCTCCACTCCCGAAGAAGCCTTCGCCTGCGCGGCAGGGAAGTACGCGGCCGCCTATCGCCTGGTGGCCGGAGGGTGGGAGCGCTACTTCCCTGACCGGCCTGACCTCTCCAACATGACCGACTTGGCGCAGTACGACGCCTTTCTCATCCTGGTCACCGGAGATGTCACCTGTGAGATGGAGGTGGCCGACCCGGCGGGCACTGAACGCGCCCTGGACTGGGGCGTGGGCTGGCAAAACGAGGGGTGGACAGGGCCGGACGGCATGCCACCTGAGGACGTGTTCGACTGCGCGGATGGCAGCTACGCGGCAGCCTATCGCCTAGTAGGTGGCGGCTGGGAGCGACACTTCCCTGACAGACCCGAGATCTCCAACATGGGGCCGCTGGACGAGTACGACGCGTTTCTCATCTTGGTCACGGCTCCTGTAAGCTGCAGCATGCCCATCGCCCCGTAGACCTTTGCCACCCTCACCGTAGGCGCGTGGCACGCGAGGCGGCGGTGGCTTAACTAGATAACCTTCACACGGCTCAGTCGAGCTTACCCTCTGCGTGTGGCAACCAAGAAGGCCATCGCCACGGCCATGTACGCTGCCGCACCGATTACGGCTCCAGCATTGAGGACGAATCCTGGCCCCGTCTCGAGGAAGTTCACGACCAAGACGACGGCAGCAACGATGATGGCAACTACAGTAATGAGGTGTCGGTACTCCCACACGTCCCACACCACCCAGACATAATCATAGCACAACTGGCTGTGGGGGGCTTAGGTCCGCAGCATCTTCCCTTGCCCACACTCGCGGCTGCGGTAGCAGGCACCCCCCTGCGCAGGCGCGTGGCACGCGAGGCGGCGGTGGATGGGGTAGGGCTTGGTAGCCTGGCTCCTCATCTAGAGCCCGGTCATGCTGCTGGTGGCTAAGGCCCTCGCTTGATTCGTGGTGGCGCTGGTGACCTCGCTCACTTCTTGCCGAGGCTGCCAGCTGGTTTGCGGCTATTCGTGGGACGGATGTTCGATGCTTACTGAAACCCGGTAGCGCACGTTCATGCTCATGCGTGTGCCCCGTAGAGCCGCGAGGCGGTCAGGAGCAAGGCCCTTGTCCAGGAGGGATTCGATGAAGCGACCCGCCTCTCGGTCATCGGGCAGAAAGTGGACCTTGCCCTGATTGGCGTTGGCCTCGTCAAGCTCCACGACGAGAAGTCTGCTTGCCATCTTGAGCGTGGATACCTCGGGGGGCTCTACCGTCTTGGGCGCGGTTTCCGAGGAAGGCTCTACCCTCTTGGGTTCGGTTTTCGGGGCGGGCGGCTCGGGTTCCGGATCAACCATGGAATGATCCATCGGAGCCATCCTGAAAGGTCTGCTCTCGGAGACGGCGCATATTCTTCCCTTAGCCCATTCCAGGATATCCTCTGTGTGATCCGTGGTCCTGTGCTCATCGCGGTGGTCATTGTTGCTGCGCACCTTCACTTCACCTCACCGTGCGTCCAGGGGCCACCAGCTCCTACTTTACCGTTTATCCTTTAGGTAGACGCGAGGAGTGGCTATTTTGATACAGGGCGGCCCGGCTAATCCGCCGTAACAGTTGGGCATGTTCAGCATCTATTTGTCTGGCGACGTCGGCGGCACGCAGCGCGTGGGCGATCAGTGTGACTGAAAGCGGCGCTGTCGCAGCGTCGCCCCTCTCTATTTGCCAGCCCAAAGGATGCTGGCCAACGCCATCGGGAGGTTCCTGGTCGCGATGGAGCGGGCATGGCGTGCCAAACGTTGACACCTTCTGAACCTGCTGCTAAACTCAGCCAATGGACGAAGCCCCGGTCTGTATGTAGTCTGTTCTTGCTGGTGGTGGAAGCCCGGCAAGGTGGTGGAGGAAGATCGAGGAGCTACTACTAGACTTCGTCGAGTACGTCTACGACCTCATCGAGTGGCCAGGGGTCGTCGCCCTGATGGCCATCGAGAGTGCCTGCATCCCCCTCCCCAGCGAGATCATCATGCCCCTGGCTGGGTGGTTCCTGGTGGACGACCGCGGTTTGGGGGCGGAGTGGTTGCTGCTGGCCGCCTTCTGTGGCGCTCTGGGCAACCTGATCGGCTCTTGGGTAGCTTATGCCGTGGGGGCCTGGGGCGGTAGGCCGCTCCTTTTGCGCTACGGGCGCTATCTGCTCATCACCCGCCACGAAGTGGAGCAGGCCGAGCGCTGGTTCGCCCGCTACGGCGATCGGGCGGTGTTCATCTCGCGGGTGCTGCCGGTGATACGCACCTTCATCAGCCTGCCGGCGGGGATCGCCCGCATGAACCTGTGGCGGTTCAGCATCCTGACCTTCATCGGGTCGTTCCCCTGGTCGCTGGGGCTGGCCTGGGCGGGCTTCATCCTTGGCGAGAACTGGGAGCGGATCAGGGACTGGATGCGTCCGGCGGACATACCGATCCTGATAGTCCTGGCGGCGCTGGTGGCCTGGTACATATATCGGCGGGTGCGCACTGTTCTGCGGGAGGCTGAGCCCCAGGTAACGGGGAGTGAGGAGTAGCGGTCGACCATGCGAACCCTGATAGCGTTCCTGGCGTTGGTTATCCTGGTGGCTCTTGTCGCGGGCGGCTGCAACGGTGGAGGGGATGCCAGCCCGACGCCCACCGGCGTCGCCACGGCGTCGCCGACCGGTGTGCCCGAGGAAGGGCTGCGGCTGCTGTACAAGGAGTTCGGCAGCGAGGCCGACGTCATCTGGCTGGCGTCGGCCGCCGAGCCCCAACGGCGGGAGAAGGTGGCGGAGGTGGAGCACTCTCCGGACATGGGCATATCGGCCAGCCTATCCCCAGACGGCGAGCGTATCGTCTATCTGGCGCTGGGTCCGGCTGACGGAGACCCGGCGCTGGATGCCCAGGCCTGGCTGGTGGAACTGGACAGCGGCAAGACAGAGCTATTGGCCAGCGATCTGGACGGGGCCAGCAAGCCCGTTTGGTCGCCGGACGGGAGCGCCATCGTCGTGCGCCGAAACGGGCCGCAGGCCCAGATCGGTCGGGCTGCCTCCCTGCTGGAAGTGGATGTGAGCGACGGTAGCGAGACGCTCCTGATGCAAGCCGATGATGTGCTGGAGCTGTTCCCCATAGGGTATTCCCCCGATGGCGCCTCCCTCTACTTCGCTCAGATCGTCCTTAGCGGCACTCACTTCGGCGCTGCGGCCGCGGCAGGGGACAGCTCTCAACTGCTGGTTCAGGCCAGCGACGAGCCGGCCCGCGACTGGCATCTCTCCCCAGACGGGACACGGGTCACCTATCTGGCCCGCCAGCGCACGGACGATCGGATAGGTATCCGGGCCTTCGTAGTCGAGCTTGTTGAGGGTGGGGAGCCGCAGCCCCTGTCCGATCTCTCAGAGGGCCTGGACGTCGGCGACCATTTCAATCCGGTGTGGCACCCCGATGGCGAGCGCATCGCGGTGGGACGAACGCCCGACGATGGCTTCAAGGCGGCGGCGCTGGTCTCGCTGGCGGAAGGGGAGTTGAACGAGGTCACGCCGGGGCCCGAACAGGGTTTTGACGTACCGGCGAGCTGGTCGCCCGAGGGCGACTATCTGGCTGTGCGCTCCTTCGAGGGGAGCTCGGCCGCCCAACCCGGCCGGGAGTATCTGGTGCTCATCGAGCTGGGCAAGGGACGGCAGACGGTGGCCGATAGAGGCAATCTGGAATTCATCGGTTGGCTGATCAATGATTCCCAGTAAGCTGCGTCTCATACCTGTCCTCTTGTGCTTGAGCCTGGTGTCTCTGCTGCAGGCCGATGACCTGTCGTCGCCGGCGCGGGCTGGCGACTTCGATCTGTGCGCTGCGACGGGCAGCCCCATGGGGCCGTTCAACGTCATCTCCTACGACCCGGAGGACTATCGCATCGTCTACAATCAGACCTTCGAACTGGCGGCTGTCGATGGGCTCTTCCCCGGCGACCTCTACTTCGGTCTGCCTCCTCTAGAGATAGGGCCGCGTGTGCCCCGCACTCCGGTGCCGGAGACGCCGACGGGGACGCCGACCGCCACGCCGACGCCGACGGCGACAGAGACGCCAACAGAGACGCCCGAGGGCTCGCCGACGCCAACGGAGACGCCGACAGAGACGCCCGAGGGCTCGCCGACACCAACGGAGACGCCGACCGCTACGCCCGAAGGCACGCCGACGGAGACGGGCACGACCACGCTCGAAGGCTCGCCGACGGAGACGGGCACAACCACGCTCGAAGGCTCGCCGATGGAGACGGCTACGACCACGCCCGAAGGCACGCCGACGGAGACGGCCACGACCACGCCTGAAGGCTCGTCGACGGAGACGGCCACCGGCACGTCCGAAAGCTCGCCGACGCCCTTCCCTAGCGTGGGCCCCGGCCTCACCGAGCCGTACGTTCCGCCAACCATCCTCAAGGCCATCGGCTGGGTCGAGAGCTCGTGGTCGCAGGCGGCCTTCTCAGTTCCCTACGGGGGCATCGGCCCGGCTCTCATCTCGCGTGACTGCGGCTATGGCATCATGCAGGTCACCAGCGGCATGCAGAACACCACCGGCGAACCGACGCGGGAGCAGCTTATGGTAACCGCCCACTTCGCCTACAACATCGCCCGCGGCACACGCATCCTGGTCGACAAGTGGAACCTTGCCACCGAATTCCGCCCCATCGTGGCCGACCGCAACCCCGAGGTCATCGAGGACTGGTACTACGCTATCTGGGGCTACAACGGCTTCGTCTTTGTGAACCATCCTCTCAACCCTCGCTTTCCGGCCTGGCCACGCACCCCTTATAGCTGTGGCCCCTTCGACGATGGCTTCGGCCACGACCGCTCCCAGTACCCCTATCAGGAGCTTGTCCTGGGCTGCATGGCTCACCCTCCCCAGCCAGAGGGCCGCTACCTCTGGCGGGCTCAGGAGGTCACCCCGCCGGACCTGTCGCAGGTGGACTTCGCCGAGGCTCTGAAGCTGAGCAACTTTGCCTGCGATTCCCCCAATTACTGCTACGACGACATGGACATGCCGCGGCCCGCTGACTACCATATGGATCCGACGGAAGTGGACGGCGACCGCTCGGCGATTGTGGGGTCGCCTGTGCTGGAGGTGAACACCCTCAACGTCGAGATGGCTGCTCACCCTCAGGGCATGAGCCAACCTCAGGAAGTGACGATCGCCAACGATGGCACTGGGGTTCTGGTCTGGAGGGCCACTCCTTCGGCTTCGTGGCTCCAGCTATCGGCGAACCAGGGGTTGGCTCTGAGCAAGCAACTGGGAGGCGACACGTCTGCCCTGATCATTCAGGCCAGCCTGGCAGGCCTGCCCAAGGGCAGGTACGTGGGTACCATAACCCTGGAGGCCCCCTACGGCAGCGGCAACCCCAAGACCATCACGGTGACTGTCAACGCCCGCGCCCAATCCTTCGTGCCAGGTGTCATCAAGAGCTAGGGGATACCCTACGGCGCCATGATGATATACTGAGGCACGGAGGGTTCAGATGCCACGCAGAATGATCGCTGCTGTCCGCCGCAATCATGCCCTGGAACACGCCACCGTATCGATTCTGCTGGGAGAGGTGGGACAGCACACAAGGCTGGTGGGGCGGGCTTCCCTGGATGGTTTCTACATCTACGGCGACGTCCCGGCCGAGAAGATCGGCGAGTGCGCCGCCGAGGGCTTGGCTCGCCTCAAGCAAGGCGAGTCGCATCTGGCGGTATCGCCTCTTTGCGGCACGAACCTGGCGGTGGCTGGCATCATGGCCGGGCTGGCCTCCCTGATGGTTGTGGGTAATCGTCGGCGATTCGAGCGCTTGCCCAACGTGCTCGCGGCGGCTGTGGTGGCGGTGGTGGGTGCTCAGCCCCTGGGCCGTCTGGTTCAGAAGCACGTCACTACGTCTGCCGATCTCGATGGGCTGGAGATCGTGGGCGTGACTCCTGCGGGAAAGGGCCTGATCCCTCTACACAAAGTGAAGACATCCTATCGGGGAGCCTAGGCGGCAGGCCTGGTCAGCGTGATCCAGGTTGACGCTGACAAGGGCCGCTTGCTACATTGAGGGGAGGGGCCCGCCTGGCGTTAGGCCAGTGCCCCTGTAGCTCAAGCGGACAGAGCGGCTGCCTTCTAAGCAGCTGGCTGCAGGTTCGAGTCCTGCCAGGGGCACCAGCGGCCCATTCTTCTCGAAGAGAGGCTACTGGCAGGCTGAGCGGTCGGGGCTTCTTTTCGCTAGGGGTCTCGGGAGAGGTAGGTATATGCAGTCCAAGGAAGCCATCGAAGAAGCACTGGGAAGGAAGCTCCTTCTGGGAGAGCTGATTGCCCGCAACGCTCGCAAGTTCCCCGACAGGGAGGCCGTTATCTACGGCGATACCCGTCTGACCTATCGTGAGTTCAACGCCCGGATCAATCGCCTGGCTCACGCCCTCATGGACATGGGCGTCAAGAAGGGAGAGAAGGTGGCCATCCTTCTCTTCAACTGCAACCAGTACCTGGAGGCCTACCTCGCCCTGGGCAAGATCGGCGCAATAGCCGTTCCCCTGAACTTTCGTCTCCATACTGAAGAGCTCACCTATATCGTCGACAATGCCGACGCCGTGGCCTTCATCCTGGGGGAGGCCTTTGTCGACACGTTCAAGCGAATTCGGGAGGAACTCCCCAAGGTCAAGCAGTACATCTCGCTGACCGAGAAGCCGGTGGAAGGGATGCTTCACTTTGAGACCCTTCTCCAGAAGTATCCCGACGATGAACCGCTGATCCTGGTGGAGGAGGACGACCCCGCTTTCATCATGTACACCGCCGGAACCACCGGCAGGCCCAAGGGATCCGTCCTTACGCACAAGAACCAGGTCATGATGTGGACGCTGGCCACCCTTGAGGTCAGCCGCGAAGCCGACATCGGTGACATGTCGCGCTGGCGGGCCTGCGCTGTCCCTCCCATGTTTCATATAGCGTCCTTTGGCATCTGCCTGGCCTACCTCCTTTATGGGGCCACCGTCGTCTTGCCCAAGGAGGTCTTCAATCCGGTGGAGGTCATGCAACTGCTGGAGCGGGAGAAGTGCGACGCGGCTCTTCTGATTCCTGCCATGGCCAACTTCATGCTGCAGATGCCTAACCTGGACCAGTACGATACTAGTTCCCTGAAGGCTTGGTTCTCAGGAGCGTCCATCCTGCCCACCGACCTGCGAGAACGGATCATGAAAGCCTTCCCCCAGGTGAGGATCTTCGACTGCTTCGGCCAGACGGAGACGAGTGGGATCGTCTCCATCCTGAGAGCGTCCGATGCGGAGCGAAAGCTGGCGTCGGTGGGTAAAGGTCTGGGCCTTGTCGAGATCCGGGTGGTGGACGACCAGGACCGGGATGTGCCACTGGGTGAGGTGGGTGAAGCTATCTATCGCGGCCCCAACATCATGAAGGAATACTACAATGACCCAAAGGCGACGGCCCAGGCCTTCAGGAATGGTTGGTTCCACTCAGGCGACCTCATTCGCCGAGACGAGGAAGGCTTCATCTACGTTGTGGACCGCAAGAAGGACATGATCGTCAGCGGCGGCGAGAATATCTATCCGGCGGAGATCGAGGAGGTCCTCTACAAGCACCCCAAGATCCTGGAGGTGGCGGTTATCGGCGTCCACGATGAGCAGTGGGGCGAGAACGTGAAGGCCATCGTGGTTGCCAAGCC
>CP070630.1:2162444-2175061 GCA_020356025.1 Dehalococcoidia bacterium
CCATCACTGAGTACCCTTACCCGATCATCGCCATGGTCTTCGGCTACGCCCTGGGGGCCGGCTGTCACCTGGCGGCCATCTGTGACCTGTGCATTGCCGCCGATACTGCCCTCTTCGGCATGCCGCCGACCAAGCTGGGGCTGGTCTATTTCTTGGAGGGCTACCAGCTATTCGTGAACCGCTTCGGCGTCTCCTATGCCAAGGAGCTGTTCCTCACGGCCAGACAGTTTCCCGCCCAGCGGGCCAAGGAGATGGGATTGGTGCATCAGGTGGTGCCGGAGGACGAGCTGGAGTCGACGGTCCGTCAACTGGCCGAAGAGCTGGCCGAGGAGAATGCTCCCCTTTCGCTGAAGGGCAGCAAGTTCATCATCAACAAGCTGGCCCAGGGGACTCTGAGCGCGGAGGATGAGCAGGAGTGTCGCCGCTGGATGGCGCGAGCCTTCATGAGCGAAGACCGGAAGGAGGCCAGCGCCGCCTTCAAGGAAAAACGGAAGCCTCGCTTCACCGGCAGGTAGGATCGCAGCAGTCGGAAGGGATGACAATGGAATCGGCGCTCATAGGCCTTATCTCCTACTCGCAGGGGCAGATCGAGGCCCTCCGCAGGGAAGAAGTGATCGGATGACAGGGGGACGAGCCATGCCGGAGGAAAAGACTATTCGCGTTCTTATCGCCAAGCCGGGGCTGGACGGCCACGACCGCGGGGCCAAGGTAGTCGCCCTGGGTCTACGCGACGCCGGCTTCGAGGTCATCTACACCGGCATCAGACAGACTCCCGATATGGTCGTCCGGGCCGCTCTGCAGGAAGATGTCCACGTGGTGGGGCTGAGCTGCCTATCGGGAGCGCACAGGATACTCTTCCCCAGGGTGGTGGAACTTCTGCGCCGGGGCGGGCGAGAGGATGTGCTCGTCATTGGTGGAGGCGTCATCCCTGAGGAAGATGTCCCCTTCCTCAAGAAAAGCGGAGTACAGGCCGTCTTTTCGTCGGGTACCCTCATCAATCACATCGCCGACTACATCCGCGAGAACTTGCCCGCCGGTAGGCAAGCGTGAGGCACTAGAAAGGGGTGGTGAGCGTGTTCGATCCGGAGAGGTTGGAATAGATCGAAAAGAGGAAGAAGGAGTGGGAAGAGACTGCCCTTCAGGCGAGCTTGCGACGGCTGGGGATGAGCGAGTCGCCCTGCCAGTTCTGCACGCCGCTTGATGTCAGGGACCGGGATTACCTACAGAAGGATGGCTTCCCTGGCGAGTATCCACACACCCGAGGCAGTTATGCCGTTCCCGTATACGCCACCCCCTTCGGTGAGGTCCTTGAGGGCGGCGTTGTCGCTCCCCGGGCCGGCCAGTACGCCGGCTACGGCACAGTGGAGGAGACCCGCGACCTCTGGCGGGCGGAGAAGCGACGTGGCGCGAACATCGCGTTTGACCTGCCCACCCAGTGCGGATACGACTCAGACAACCCGCTGGCCGAGGGCGAGGTGGGGCGGGCGGGCATCGCCGTGGACACCCTCGATGACCTTGAGACCCTGTACGAAGCCTTCGAGGGGTTGACTACCCTCGATGGCATGGTCTCCAACTTCACTATCAACGCCCCCTGCAACATCATCCTGGCCATGTACTTTGCCTTAGCTGAGAAGAAGGGCGTACCGATGGCCAAGCTGCACGGCACCCCTCAGAACGACATCCTCAAGGAGTTCGCCGCTCGCGGTACCTACATCTTCCCGCCCGAGCCCTCCATGCGGATGATCCGTGACACCATCACCTATTGCAGCAAGTACGCGCCCGAGATCAATGTCATCAGCATCTGTGGCTACCAC
This sequence comes from Dehalococcoidia bacterium, assembly GCA_020356025.1. GTDB lineage: Bacteria > Chloroflexota > Dehalococcoidia > SM23-28-2 > SM23-28-2 > SM23-28-2. The sequence goes on from CP070630.1 coordinate 2,164,259, forward strand.
ATGCGAGAGGCCGGCGCCAGCGAGGTGCAGTCCGCTGGCTTCACCTTTTCCCACGCCATCGCCTACGTCCAGCTGGGCTTGAACGCTGGCCTAGACATCGACCAGTTCATCCGTCGCTTCACGTTTCTGGACTTCGGCGGCGGCATGGACTTCTGGCGGGAGATCGCCCGCGCTCGCGCCAATCGGCGCATCTGGGCCCGCATTATGAAGGAGCGTTTCGGCGCCAAGAACCCACGTTCCTGGATCATGAGCGGCGGCGATACCATATTCGTGGGGCCCAGCGCCTACACTCTGCAAAGGCCTCTGAACAACCTCGTTCGCGGCGTCATAGGTGGCGTCATGGGCTATCTTGGCGCAGGCTTCACCTTCGGCGGCTTCCCCTGGGACGAGGTATACGGCCTGGGCCACAGCTACGAGGCACGCCAGCTCTCCCTGGACGCCGGCCGCATCCTTCGCTACGAGGCTAAGCTGAAACAGGTGGTGGACCCCCTGGGCGGCTCCTATTTCGTGGAGGCCCTCACCGACGAGGTGGAGGAGGAGATCTGGGACGTCATCCGTAAGCTAGAAGATGTCGGCGGCGCTGTTGAGGCTGTCAAGTCGGGCCACATCCAGCAGGAGATCGCCCGCAGCGCGTACAAGTTCCACCGGGAGATAGAGACGGGCGAGCGGGTCATCGTGGGGGTCAACAAGTTCACCGGCGAGGAGGAACTCGAGGTCGTGCCGCCGCGGCTGGTGCCTCACCCCTACGACCCCAAGAAGCTGGAGTCGGCCGCCGAGCGTCAGCTGGCCAGGCTAGCTAGGATCAAGAAGGAGCGGGACCAAGGCCGTGTGGACGGTGCTCTCAAGGCCGTCCACAAGGCGGCCAAGAAGGAGGACGAGAACCTCGTCCCCTACTTCATGGACGCTGTCAAGGCCTATGCGACCGTGGGCGAGATCTGCGATGTTCTGCGGGACGTCTTTGGCGAGTACGAGGTGCCGAGCATTCTCTAGATAGGCGCGCGCGTCTGGCCTTGACCCACTTGCGACACTCGCCGCCAGACGCGGCGTTTCGACTGGTTGCCCCCGACGGACCGCTTCTCGCCCTCTAGTCTGCGGACGAGATTAGCTCGCCGAAGTGCTCCCACCTGCCGTCGTGCGCCCGCAGCTCCTTCCCTTGCCAACGTCTCTACCTGCGAGTAGGATGGGGATCGCCCCCATTGTCCAGCATACCTAGTGCAATAGGACCATCAACCTGCCAGCCCTGGGAAACAAACACGAAGTATTCGAGAAAGGAGCCGAAGGAGCCGTGTGGAAGCTAGGCAAGTTCTTGCTGATCTTTCTCGCCCTAGCAGCGCTGTTGTTGGTACTACCAGTGGCCTGCGAGGAAGAAGAGGAGGGGGAGACACCTCCCACCGGTACACCTACCGCTGCGGTCACCGGGACTCTTACTGCCACAGCGGAAGTGCCGGGCATCACCGACACAGAGATAATCCTGGGAGCCGATGTTCCCCTCGCCGGAGCCATGGGAGCAGTCTACGCCACGATCCCCCAGGCCACAAAAGCCTACTTCGATTACATCAACGACACCCAGGGAGGTGTCTGCGGTCGCCAGATCGTCTACAAGCTGGAAGACAACCAGATGGACCCCGCCAAGGCCGCCGAAGCAGTGCGTAAGCTGGTGGAGCGCGACAAGGTGTTCGCCATTGTTGGCTCCTTGGGCGATGTTCCCCACGGCGGCGTCTGGGACTACCTCAATGAGAAGGAAGTGCCCGACTTTCTGCTTTCCGCCGGGGCTCACATGTTCGTCGCCGACCCCGACGGGCACCCCTGGACGGTCCAGATGATCCCCGACTACAGGAACGAAGCAACCTTCTTCGGCGACTACATCTCCGAAAACCTGCCAGGCAAGAAAGTGGGCGTTCTGTACGAGAACCAGGTCTTTGGCTACGACGGCCTCGCAGGCGTGAAGATGAGCCTGGACCCCAACAAGAATGAAATCGTCTCCGAACAGCCCTATGAGAGCACGGCCGTCTCCGTCCGCTCCCAGATCGCCAATATGAAGAACGACGGCGCCGAAGTGGTCGTCTTGTACACCACCCCCGGCTACGCCGCCCAGGCTGTCAAAGAGGCTGACAAACTCGGCTGGTATCCCCAGTGGCTCATGAGCTATGTCAACTCCGACGAAATGCTATTTCAGTTCGTCTCGGCCGAACTCCTGGAGGGCGCCATCACCAGTCAAAGCTACAAGCTAGCGACTTGGACAGACGAACCGGCCATAGCCGAACACCACCGGATCATGGACGAGTACGGCGGCCCCTCACCCACGAACTTCACCGTCTATGCCCAGTCGCTGGGAGAAGTGGCCGTGGAAATCCTCAGCAGTACCTGCGATAACCTGACCCGAGAGGGACTGATGGACGCCACCGAATCCCTTACGGACTATCACAGCGACCTGCTCCTGGACGGTATCAACATCACCTTCGGCCCCGATGACCACACGGCCATCGGAAAGGGCAGGATGCTGAAGGTGGTCTTGCACGATGGCAAGGGCGAGTGGGAGTACTTTGGCCCGGTATTCACTTTTTGGGGAGAGGAGTAATCCAAGAGCATTCGGGCCGCAACCATATGGCCCCGGCTGGCTTGGCGGCCGCCGTGCTAGTGGCCCTCACCGCAGGCGCGTGGTACGCCAGAAGGCGGTGGATAGGATAGGACGACGCAACCATGCGAGGTTGGATCCTAATCGAATCGCTGGCCGTATTGCCACTAGCCAATGCCATCACCTGGTTCGTCGTGGCGATGGGATGGCCCTAGGCACGGCCTCCTATGAGCACAGTTCTCGTTGGCACCTGCTCTTGGACCGACCGCACTCTCATCGACTTCGTCAATCCGTAGTGGGATTCTTGCCTATGAAACCCTCCTTCTGGCGCACGAGAAGGCTCTACCGTCTTCTCCTTACCGGTAAATATCAACCGTATGTTTTCGAGGGAACTATTCCCGACCTTCCAAATAGCCTCGGTGACATCGGACTCTACCTTCATATCCCTTTCTGCAAACAAATCTGCCCATTCTGTCCTTATAATAAGGTCTTGCTTTACGGTCAGGATGTGGACGCATACGCAGAAGCAGTCAAGAAAGAAGCCGAAATGTACCGGGAGCGGCTGCAGGCCTCCACCGTCCCTTCCCTGTATATTGGGGGAGGCACTCCATTGGCTTCCCCAAGACATCTCCTCGACCTAATAGCCTTCTTGACGCACTCTTTCCGAATTGGCCCAGAAATTGGGGTGGAGGCTCACCCAAGTGATGCCAGTGTCGAAAACCTTTCAGCTCTTAGGAGGAGTGGCGTTAATCTCTTGAGCCTTGGCGTGCAAAGCTTCCAAGACGATCTCCTGCAGAGAATCTCCCGACCATATGACGGCGAGAAGGCCAAAGAGGCCTTGGCCAATAGTATGAATGCTGACTTCGACTCGGTCGATGTGGACCTTATGTTTGGCCTACCCGGCGAGACCGAAGATCAGCTTGGGTATGATGTGGAGTACGCCTTAAGATCGGGGATTGGACAGTTATCGGCATATCCTTTGATTCTATTCTCATTTACCAAGATGCCAGAGATTCTGGCCAGAAGTACCTTTCCGAAGGCAAGCTGGCGGCAAGAGAAGAAGATGCTCCAGATCATCCAGGAGCTTTCGAAAGCTTACGGCTATGAAAGAACCTCCATCTGGACATGGACGAAGAAAGAGAAAGCACAGTATACGTCAGTTACCAGGCAGGACTTCGTGGGCTTCGGAGCTGGAGCGGCTAGCCGCTGCAGCAACGTCTTCTATTCCAACACCTGTTCGGTGAGTGAGTATGTGAAGGCGGTTGACACTAGAAAGCTGCCAATCGCTCTTTCCATCTCCCTCGATGAAAAGGACGAGATAGCCTGGTGGCTGTTTTGGGCTGCTTACAGGATGTCGATTAGCAGGCAGGAGTTTAGGCGTCTGTTCAATCGCGAGCTAGATAGCGAGTTTGGGCTTTATCTGAAGGCGCTCAGGTACTTAGGGATTCTAAAGGAGGAGGGCACTGAGTACCGACTGACTGACAATGGCGGCTTCCTCTTTCACCTGGTCGAACAGGGCTATTCGCTGGACTTTCTTGATGGAATGTGGGGTGCCCTCTCTTCAGAAGCCTGGCCCAAGAGGTTGGTGCTAGGGTGAGAAATCATCGATACAATCCCATCTCAGAGGTCATCATGACTGGCCCCATGAAGGGTACCACCCACTATGTTAGTCCTGCCATCGCCTCTTGGAGAGGCGCAGAGGAGGCTGATGGCCATGGCAGCATCGCTTCCGGCACCGGCGACGGGCCCTGCTCGGTGGCAGTGGCCGACCTGAACACCGACGCTGCCCCCGACCTGGTCACCGCAAACGGCCACTCCGACGACGTCTCGCTGCTCCTCCATCGGCCCCCTACGGCGGTCGGCGGCACAGTGAACCTGCGGAGCGACCGGTCCGGCGAGACCGTGACTCCCTAGTACATCGCCTTGGACGCTGGCCTCGTCCTGCTGATGGCTAACGCCCTCGCGTGCTTGGTGTACCCTCAAGCATACCGTCTAACGAAAGTTAGACGACCACAGCACCGGAGGCAGATAGGTAGAGAGCCTGCCTCAGAAGCAGGAAGCCGCCTGTCGGCGGCCCTCTCGTTGCACGTGCTGCAACGTTTGGTGAGGCCTGGAGCGGGAGACGGGGATCGAACCCGCGACAACCTGCTTGGAAGGCAGGAGCTCCACCAGCTGACGATCAGCGCCGCTAGGCGTCCAGATTGTCAATCAGGGCAGGCTGGGGTGAGAAGAACACCCTATGGATTACGGGCCACGCACCGAGAAGCGAGAGCAAGCCTTCAAGGGTCGATTAGGAGCTGCCCATACAGATTGCAGGAATTGTTGGCGGCTTACACCCTTCCCTATCAGGCATCCTACGCAACAATCTGATACCTTTGTCAATATGAAGTATCCTCTTCGAGGGGGAACTGCTCTTCCACCTTGTGGGAAAGACAATAGCCATCTCAGAGCATCGATGGGGGGCGACCATGGTCGAAAAGGTCATTATCATGGGGGCCGCTGGCAGGGATTTTCACAACTTCAACATCTATTTCAAGGACAACCGGCGCTATGAAGTCATGGCCTTTACAGCCGCCCAGATCCCGACAATCGAGGGACGGCTCTATCCACCCGAGCTTGCAGGAGAGCTCTATCCCGGAGGCATTCCTATCTATCCTGAAGCCGAATTGGCCAGTCTCATCAAGAAACACCAGGCGGACCTAGTCGTCTTTTCGTATAGCGACGTACCCCACATTGAGGTCATGCACAAGGCTTCCACAGCCATGGCAGAAGGTGCAGATTTCATTCTTATTGGCGCCACCTACACGATGCTGAAGTCTCGGAAGCCGATTGTAGCGGTCTGCGCTGTGAGAACCGGCTGCGGGAAATCGCAGACTACCCGCAAAGTGTGCACCATACTGGGGCAACTGAAGAGGAAGGTTGTCGTCGTGCGTCATCCAATGCCATACGGAGATCTCCGGGCCCAGGTAGTCCAGCGCTTTTCCTCGTACGAGGATCTGGAACAAAATCGGTGTACCATTGAAGAACGTGAGGAATACGAACCGCTGCTGGATCAAGGGATCGTAGTCTATGCAGGCGTCGACTACGGCCAGATCCTCAGGGAGGCGGAAGAGGAGGCCGACGTCATCGTCTGGGATGGCGGCAACAACGACACTCCCTTCTATCGGCCGGACATCCACATCGTTCTTTTTGATCCGCACCGGCCAGGCCATGAATTGCTTTATTATCCAGGCGAGACCAACATGGTTATGGCAGACATCGCAATTATCAACAAGGTGGATACAGCATCGCTAGCACAGGTGGAACTGGTCCGGAAGAACATCCAGCAACATGCCCCCAAGGCGGCGATCGTGCTGGCGGAGTCACCCGTCCTTGTCAGTAATCCCGAGCGGATACGAGGGACACGCGTTCTAGTGGTGGAAGATGGGCCTACGCTCACCCACGGAGAAATGCCCTATGGCGCAGGATTCATCGCCGCGAAGACGTACGGGGCAGCCGATATCGTCGATCCACGACCATGTGCAGTGGGAACAATCCAGGAGACCTATCTCCGATACCCTCGTACCGGGCCCGTACTCCCGGCGATGGGGTATAGCGAGGATCAGATTCAGGATCTGGAACGTACCATTAGGAGTGTCAAGTGCGACCTTGTTCTCTTCGCTACGCCGATTCAGCTTACCCGAATCGTTTCCGTCGACAGGCCAACCGTTCGTGTGCGCTACGAATATCGGGATCATGACCATCCGTGCCTAGAAGAGGTTCTTCTAGATCGATTGGCGGCACACATCTCGTCGTGATGCATCCAACCGCACTCAGTGTGAGCTGAAGCATGGGCGAGGAAGGCAAGAGGGAAATCCTGCTGGTAGCCCTTGGTGGCAATGCTCTCATTCGCAAAGGGCAAGTGGGTACTGTAGAGGAGCAATTTGAAAATCTCAAAGTCCCAATCAGGCAAATTGCCAGGCTTTCCAGCCACTACCGAATCATTATTACCCACGGGAACGCACCCCAAGTAGGCAATCTGCTTCTGCAGCAGGAATGTCAGAATGCCGTGCCCAAATTGCCACTGGAGATCTTGGTAGCGCAAACCCAAGGTCAGATCGGTTACATGATCGAGTCAACCCTGGACAGCGAGCTCATGGCACTGGGGATTAGCGCCGAGAAACCGCTAGTGAGCCTCATCAGCTACGTAGTCGTGGATGAGAACAGTCCAGCCTTCCAGAACCCGTCGAAACCCATCGGCCCTGTCTACACGAAAGAGAAAGCAGCCACACTTCCTTACCTGCTGCAAGAGACCGAAAAGGGATATCGGCGCGTGGTAGCTTCGCCAGAGCCCATCACGATTGTAGAGAAACGCGAAATAAGAAAGCTCATTGATATGGACTTCATTGTCATCTGCTGCGGCGGGGGAGGCATACCGGTGATCCGGGAGGGACGAACCTTCTGTGGTGTGGACGCCGTCATTGACAAGGACTTGGCGAGTGCCAAATTGGCTCAGGAAGTAGGGGCCCACATCTTTCTCATTGCCACCGATGTTGAGGGAGCTGCCCTCCACTACGGGCAACCAGACCAAGAGTACCTGCGCACAATTACCGTGAAAGAAGCCACTCGGTACTTGGAAGAAGGGCACTTTGCCCTCGGTTCCATGCAGCCTAAGATCGAAGCCGTCATAGGATTCCTACGAAGCGGAGGTAAGCGAGCCGTGATCACTTCCCTGGAGACGATCGAGGAGGCTGTTGCAGGTGAAGCAGGAACTGAACTTGTTGCGGGAGATCCTGACTGACTGAAGGGTCAGCCGAACCGTTTTCGGAGGCCTCTCTCCACAGTCACCACAAAATCCTGGACATTCGTGAGAATAGAGCGGGCGGTGAGGGACCCACGGTTGACCAACTTGTTAATGGCAAACTCAGACATGTCCACGGTATAGAAGTAGACGGGCCGCACCTGGTTTTCGCCCACCACTTTGTAGGAAGGCAGCATGTTTGCCGCTGCAATAGCGTGTAGTTGCGTGGCCAAGGCGATCACCGTCGTTGCCTGGCGCGCCACATCGCGCATCTTGTCCTGCGCCTGATAGACATCGCCGATCACCTCCGGAAGAGGCCCGTCATCGCGGATGGAGCCAGCCAGCACGTAGGGAAGACCTTTTCGGATGATCGCCCGCATCACTCCATCCCTTATGACCCCTTCATCGATGGCTTTTTCGACAGAGCCCAGGGCTCTCATCCTGCTGATAGCATCCAGATGGTTGTAGTGGCCAAGGTGCACCGTTCTCTTAGAGTAGATTTCCTGTCCCAACCCAGTTCCAAAGAGCGCGGCCTCCACATCGTGCACCGCCAAGGCATTTCCTGCCAGCAAGGCATGGACGTAGCCACGTTCGATTAGCTGCACAAAGGCGTCCCGGGCATCCCGGTCAAACACCACCGCCGGTCCCAGCACCCAAACGGTGAAGCCGTTTTCGCGCTCGAACTCCAGCAGATCATAGAGTTCATCATAGTCGATAGAAAAAGACGTCTCCCTCGTGATGCGAGACCGAAAGACGAATTTCTGCGAAACGTCCTCTGGAAAATCGAAGGCCTCGGTGTGAACAAGAATGCCATCCTCGCCATTCTCAGTTCTGCCACAGGCCACAAGATCTCCCACCTGGAGCTGGCGGAACTCTCTGACGGCAAGAGACCCGTCTTGGTTCAGCACTACAACACAATCCATCCGCGACTGTTCGAGAAGCTGCCACTCACCCTTTCGAATGTGGAAATATTCCGGATAGACTGACGTGGCGTGATAGTTCTCAGGCGGCACCTTCGCCTGCCTCACTCTTTCAAAGACGACTGTCGATGCATCACGCAATGGTGGCTTTTTGAAGTCTGGAGGACTGTACGAAGGAAGCGTGAAAGGCATCGGAGATCACCTCCTGAAATACGAACCCTTCGTTCCCACCGGCCACCGCACATCGCCCACACGCTAGAGCTGGGCAGCAGAAGAGCGGCGAACTACCCCGAGCAGGTCCCTTCCATGGACTACGTGCCCAGTGGCGCCCTCATCCTACGCGCAGGCGCGGGAGCTGGCAAGGGGAGACGCGAGGGCTGCTACACAACGACGCCATGCCATCGGCCATCAACAGGGCGGCTGCCGCGCCGATGGAGAGGTGGTCCGGTCAACGACCTGGAGGGCCGGGTGGGATTCGAACCCACGACTCTTGGATTAAAAGGCAGCGAGTGAGGGGCTAATTGCTGAGGCGTTAGATTCAAAATCTGGGGTGAAACAGGGGCGAAATCGGGTCTTGCTGGAACGGCCCGCGAGGCCCGATCGCTGACTCTTGAGTCGCCCATTGAGACGGTCCGCCGGGCTGAAGGAGGCGTGGGCCTGAGCCGCCTTCTCGGCATCGTAAGTGGCGGTGTAGCGACGTAGCATGGCTGGGGTGGAATGGCCGAGGACGGACTGGACATCGATCTCGCGGGCCTGCTGTTCGATGGCCCAGGTAGCGAAAGTGTGGCGGAAGCGGTGAGGGTGCACCTTGGGAATGGAGGCCTGTTTGCCCAGGCGCTGAAAGATGGTGCGCATGGCGGTGCGACAGAGGGGCTGGCGGCGGCAGGTGAGGAAGAGGGGACCAGGGTGGAAGCCTCGGAACCTCTCCAGGTAGTATTATAGGGCCCGGCCAGCTTCATCCCCGATTCTGACCACTCTCTGCCTGTTCCCCTTACCGTGGCGAACTTGGATGCGCTCGTTCTGGAGGTCAATGTCCTCGAGCTGCAACGCGGCCAACTCGCCCGCGCGGAGGCCAGTGTCGAGGAGGGTGTTGGGAACCTTGATGTTCTTGACCTTGGCGAAGGGATTGGAGGATATGAAGTCGTGGCGAAGGAGCCAGGAGAAGAAGGTGCGGGTTTCCCGTTGTCTGCGCCACTGGGTGACGGGTGAGACGCCGGTATCGGCGACATGACCGAGGAACTGGTAGACATGGGCAGCGGTGAAGGAGCCTGGGTTCTGAGGAAGCCCTTCGTGCTGCACGGCCCGGAGCAAGATGCCTAAGCTCTCTCTGTAGGAGCGGATGGTGTTGGGGGACTTACCCTCGATGCGGCAGGAGGTGAGGTAGAGATCGATGAGGCTCGTCAGGTCTTGCCGTTGCTCGACTGCCGCTACTGTGGTCATGGTTTAGTCACCTGGTACAACGTACGTTGCGTACATATCATGGACGCTCGATCGGCGCGAGAAGTCAAGTCTACAGCGGCCGAATCTGGCAGGTATCTGGGAAGGAATCGACGTATTGGCGGGCTCGCAGGACAATCAGGGCCGCAGTCGCCAAAAAGGGTCCAGCCACCGGGTCCGTCCAGGCCCGGTGGCTCGTCTGAGCGAGGGCAGAGGCGGCTACTGCTGCCGGCCGTCCTCAGCAGGCCGCCAGAAGAGCCAGCCGTTGGTGCAGTGGTCGGTGACGGCGTTGGCGGCGGCGGGCTAGAGGCCCTTGCCCTACTCTAGGCCACTCACCTCGTCATGCGGAGGAAGTTCTCATAGAGGCGGACGCCAGACTCGGCGCTCTTCTCGGGGTGGAACTGGGTGGCCACGATGTTGTCCTTGGCCACGATAGCGGGAAAGGTGACGCCGTAATCGGTCTCGCCTATCACGACAGATGGGTCCTCAGGGTCGGCGTAGTAGCTGTGGACGAAATAGAAGAAGGCGCCGTCAGGGATGCCGTCGAAGATGGGGTGCGAGGAGCGCTGGTGCACACGATTCCAGCCCATTTGGGGTACCTTCAGGCCGGCAGGGAGCCGCCGTACGCGCCCCGGCAGAATGCCCAGGCAGGGATGCTCACCGCCCTCCTCGCTCACCGAGAGCAGGACCTGAAGCCCCATACAGATGCCCAGGAAGGGCCGACCGCTGGCGATGTACTGACGGATGGGCTCCACCAGGCGGCGCTGAGCCAGGTTGCTCATGGTGTCCGCGGCGGCTCCCACGCCGGGCAGGATCACGATGTCAGCATTGTCTACGGCCTCAGGCTCGGAGGTTATCAAGGGGTCGAAGCCGAGCCGGGCCAAGGCTATGGCCACGCTGCGCAGATTGCCCGCTCCGTAGTCGACAACGATGAGCTTCACGTTCACCTCTATTCCAGAGTCTACTGTATCGGCCCTGCGATGAGCTAGCTGAGCAGCCGTGCTCGCTGGTCTCACCGGCGCGCCAGAAGAGCCAACCGTTTGTGGGATGGCCAGTAACGGCTTTGGCGGCGGCGCTGAGGGAGGCGAAGA